>CAWDMS010000015.1:0-6326 GCA_963803465.1 uncultured Actinomycetota bacterium | reverse complement strand
CAGCGGTGCACGATGGCGAGCCCGGAGTTCGAGATGCCGCGACCGCAGCCCGCGCGCCGCGGCCGGGCCGGGCTGCGGGCCCGGCTGCCACGGGCGCGCGGCCCGGATGCGGCAGGGCCGGATGCGCCGGCGGATGCGGTGCCGGGCGCACGCAGGCAGCCGCGGCCCCGTCGTCGCTTCCGCTGGCAGCACATCGCGGCGGCCGTCCTCGTCGGCGGCATCCTCGGCGCCTCGGTGCCCGCGGGCTTCGGGCTGACGGGCAGCGCATCGGCCGACGACCGGGCCGCGAGCCTCGAGGCGCTCGCGAGCGCGTACCTCGAGGCCATCTCGATCGGTGACGCGGACCGAGCGACCGCGATGGTGCCGCTCGGGACGGGCGTCGCCGTGGCCGGCGACGCGGCGCTCGCGTCGGCATCGCGGCTCGAGCCGGTCGAGGCCGGCCCCGCGCGCGTCGACGGCGACCGGGGCAGCGTCGATGTGCGGTACCGCGTCGGCGGCGCGGAGCTGCAGCGCACGCTCCAGGCCGCGCTGACGCCCGCCGGCTGGCGGCTCGCGACGTCGCTCGCGGAGTCGGCCGACACGAGCGGCAACGATCCGGGCGCGGTGCTGCGCGTGGGCGGCGTGGAGCTGCTCGATCGCACGGCGCTGCGCCTCTACCCGGCGGTGTACCGCGTCGACGTCGTCGAGGGGCCGCTGTTCGCCTGGAGCGGCGAGCCGTTCACGGTCGACGGCGACCCCGCGACCCCCACCGCCGTGCGTGCGGAGCGCCGGCTCATGCCCTCGTTCGCCGACCACCTCGAGGCGCTCGGCCTCGCCGAGATCGACGCGTGCCGGGCGCAGGCGGACTGCGTGATCCGCACCGGCTTCCGGTTCGAGCTCGCCGCCGAGCCGTTCGTCGTGCAGGCCTTCGACCGGGGGCGCACGATCGATCTCAACGTGCCGCTCGTCGCTCGCGACCCCTTCGGCGGCGAGACCCGCGACGTCGGCGTGCGCGTCACCCTCGACAATCGGGGGCTGCCCGTCGGCTGGCACTGCTCGCCGCTCGGCGGCGGTGCGCTCGTGCCGTGCGAGGAGTGACCGTGCCGACCGGGCAGGAGCGCGCCGGGTCGCCGATGCCCGAGTTCGCCATGCCCGACCCGGCGCCCGACCCGCCCGTCGACGACCAGGGCGCGCAGCGGCCGGCCGCGCACGCGGCTCCCTCGGAGCCGACCGCGGCGGCCGACCCGCCGCGCCTGGAGCGGCCCCGCGGCAGCCCCCGGCATCTGCTCGTCGCAGCGCTGCTGGGCCTGCTGGTCGGGATGCTCGTGCCCGGCGGCATCGCGGCCGCAGAGCAGGTCGCCGCGCAGGCGCGCGCCGACGGCCTGCGCGCCGCGGCCTCCACCTACCTCGCCGCCATCGCGGGAGGGAGGAGCGACGAGGCGACGGCACTCGTGCCGCTCTCGGCGCGATCGGCGCCCGCCGATGCCCGGACCGCCCCGCCCGCGGTGCTGGGATCCGCGCAGCGCATCCGCGAGGCGGACGTGCCGTTCGTCCACGTCGAGGGCACGACCGGGCTCGCGGTCGTGCACTACCGGCTCGCCGCTCGCGCCGTCACGCGCACGCTCGAGGCCGAGCTCGTGGACGGCGAGTGGCGACTCGACGGGTCGCTCGCCGAGCCGGTCGTCGTGCAGCGCGTCGAGGGCGCCACGGCGAGCATCGCCGGCATCGAGATGACCGGCGCCGTCGTGCACCTCTACCCGGCCGTGTACCGGTTCGACGCGTTCACGCACGAGCTGGTCGAGTTCGGCGGCAACGCGTTCGAGGTCGACGGCGACCCGAGCACCCGCACCGAGGCGGTCGCCGGCGCCCGCATCGTGCCCGCGGTGCACGACCGCGTCGTGCAGGTGGCGCTCGCGGCGGCCTCGGCCTGCCAGCGGCAGGACGGATGCGTGCTCGCACCCGACGCGGCCGTGCGGGTGCCCGAGGAGGTGACCCTCATCGGTCCGGCGAGCGAGACCGGCTCCATCGATGTCGCCGTGCCGCTCGAAGCCGTGGTCTCGGGCACCGAGCGCTGGACCCAGATGCGCATCCGCGTCGACGAGCAGGGCGACGCCGCCGCGTGGCTGTGCACCGCGCCCGGCGCGCCCGGTGGCGCGCTCAGGCCGTGCCCGTGACGGCCCGGCGCACGGCGCGCTCCCGGGGCCCGCTGACGGGGCGCGGTGGCTAGGGTGGGCTGGTGACCATCTCGCCGCTCTTCGATCCCGCCGAATGGTCCGACGCCGAGCCAGGGTTCGACGACATCACGGTGCACCGCTCGCGCGACGGCCGCATCGCGCGCATCGCCTTCGACCGCCCGGAGGTGCGCAACGCCTTCCGCCCGCGCACCGTCGACGAGCTCTACCGCGCGCTCGACGCGGCCCGGCAGGACAGCAGGATCGGCGTCGTGCTGCTGACCGGCAACGGACCGAGCGCCAAGGACGGCGGCTGGGCGTTCTGCTCCGGCGGCGACCAGCGCATCCGCGGCCGCGACGGCTACAAGTACGCCGAGGGCGACACGGCGGGCTCGATCGACCCTGCCCGCTCCGGTCGGCTCCACATCCTCGAGGTGCAGCGGCTCATCCGCTTCATGCCGAAGGTCGTCATCGCGGTCGTGCCCGGCTGGGCGGCCGGCGGCGGCCACTCCCTGCACGTGGTCTGCGACCTCACGATCGCGAGCGCCGAGCACGGCAGGTTCAAGCAGACCGACGCCGACGTCGGCTCGTTCGACGCCGGCTACGGCTCCGCGTACATGGCACGCCAGACGGGCCAGAAGTTCGCCCGCGAGGTGTTCTTCCTCGCCCGCGAGTACAGCGCCGAGCGCGCGCTCGCGGCGGGCGCCATCAACGCGGCCGTGCCGCACGACGAGCTCGAGGCGACCGCGATCGACTGGGCGCGCGAGATCCTCACGAAGAGCCCCACGGCGATCCGGATGCTGAAGTTCGCCTTCAACGCGGTGGACGACGGGCTGGTGGGGCAGCAGATCTTCGCGGGCGAGGCGACGCGGCTCGCCTACGGCACCGACGAGGCCGTCGAGGGGCGCGACGCGTTCCTCGAGAAGCGCGAGCCCGATTGGTCGCCGTTCCCCTGGCAGTACTGAGACGAGCACGACCCGAGCGAGAGGTGCGCACATGACGATCGTCGTCGAGACGAGCGGTTCGAGCGGCGTGCCCAAGCGGGTGATCATCTCGGAGGAGGCGATCGCCGCGTCGACCGGCGCCGCGATCGATCGCCTGGGTGGGCCGGGCCAGTGGGTGCTGGCGCTGCCGGAGCAGTACATCGCCGGCAAGAACGTCATGTGGCGCAACGCCGTCTCCGGTGCCCCGCTCGTGCGCACCGCGGGCGCGTTCACGGCGGAGGCGTTCCGGGAGGCGGTGCTGAGCCTCGAGCACGACCGCAAGTACACGTCGCTCGTGCCCACGCAGCTCGCCCGGCTCGTCGACGCCGCGCAGCTCGACCGCTCGTTCATCGGCCCGATCGCGCGGCTCGACCGCATCCTGCTGGGAGGCCAGCGCGCCCCGTTCGGCCTCATCGAGCGCGCCGCCCGGCTCGGCTGGCGCATCACCCGCACGTACGGCGCGACCGAGACGGTCGGCGGATGCGTGTGGGACGGCCGGCCGCTGCGCGACGTCAAGGTGCGCCTCACCGACCAGATCGAGATCTCGGGACCGCAGCTCGCCGACGGCTACGACGACCCCGAGCTGACCGCGCAGCGGTTCATCACCGACGGCACGGGCACCCGCTGGTACCGCACCGGCGACGCCGGATCGCTGCTCGGCGGCACGCTCCAGGTCTCGGGCCGCATCGACGACGTGATCAACTCCGGCGGCATCAAGGTGTCGCTCGCGGCCGTCGAGCACGTCGTGCAGACGTTCGCGCCCGATGCCGTCGTGGTCGCGGCGGGGCATCCCGAGTGGGGCGAGGTGCCGGCCGTGGTGACGACCCTCAAGCCGTCCCTCGCCGAGATCCGGGCCGCGGTCGCGAACGCGCTCGGCAAGCCCGCCCGCCCCAACCACCTGGTGACCGTCTCGGTGATGCCGACCACCGCATCCGGCAAGCCCGACCGCAAGCGGCTCGCGCGGCTGGTCGCGAGCCGCACGCAGGAGCGCCGTCGCGGCATCTTCGGCTGACGTCGAAGTACCATCGGAGGGATGGCTCCTCCTCGCTCAGGCAACCCCGCACGCCGCGCGCAGCTCGACGGCAGCGCCCCCAGTCGGGCGACCTGGCGCGACTGGGTCGCGGCCTCCCGTCCCCGCACGCTCGGCATGGCGATCGCTCCGGTCGCGCTCGGCACCGCGGCGGCGTTCAACGCCGAGGGCTACCACCTGGGGATCGCGCTCGCCTGCCTCGCGCTCGCGCTGTGCATGCAGATCGGCGTGAACTTCGCGAACGACTACTCCGACGGCGTCAAGGGCACGGATGCGGTGCGCGTCGGCCCGGGACGCCTCGTCGGCGCGGGGAAGGCAGAGCCGCGCGCGGTGCGGAACGTCGCGATCGGCTTCCTCGCCGCGGGCGCGCTCGCCGGGCTCGTCGTGGTGCTGCTGTCGGGGCGCTGGTGGCTGCTGCTCCTCGGCGTCGTCTGCCTCGTGGCCGCCTGGACCTACACCGGCGGCAAGCGACCCTACGGCTACCTCGCGCTCGGCGAGCTCATGTCGTTCCTCTTCTTCGGGCCGGTCGCCGTGATGGGCACCACCTACGCGATCATCGGCCGCGTCACCGAGGACTCGATCGCGCTCGGCGTCGCGATGGGCTGCTTCTCGGCCGCGCTCATGCTCACGAACAACCTGCGCGACATCGACACCGACCGCGCCGCCGGCAAGCGCAGCCTGCCCACGCTGATCGGCCGTCGGGCGTCGAAGGCGATCTACGCGCTGCTCATGCTCGTGCCGTTCGGCATCCTGTGGGTGTTCTCGTACGCGCTCGCCTACGGCTTCGCCGTCTTCGCGGTGCTGCTGCTCGCGGGCCCCGCGATCGTCATGGTGGTGATGGCGCGCTCGTCGCGCGACCTCATCACGGCGCTCGGCCTCACCGGCATGGCGGCGCTGCTCTACGGCGTCGGCCTCGCGGTCGCCATCTGGGGCGGTCCCGCGGGGTTCGTCCCCGCCGCCTGAACCGGCACGCGCCCGGCCGGCTCCGGTGGGCGATGATGGATGCGTGCCGTCAGCGATGCCGGAGTTCGAGATGCCGCCCGAGCGATCGGGCGCCGCGACGAGCCCTGGGACAGCGATCGCGCCGGGCACGCCGAATGCGTCGTCGCACGCCGTCCCGACGGACGGACGGACGGCGAGCCGACGCAGGCGCATCGCCGGTGCGATCCTCGCCGCCCTCGCGCTGCTCGGAGGCGCCGCGGGGGCGATCAGCCAGGCGGTGCAGCGCGACGCCGAGGATGCCGCGACCGAGGCGCTCACGGCCGCCGCGCTGGCGTACCTGGGCGCGATCGCCGAGGGCAGGGGCGATGCGGCGACCGCGCTGGTCCCGGTCGAGGGCCCGGCGCCGCTGCTGAGCGATGCGGCGCTCGCGGCCGCCGCCCGCATCCACGAGCTCCGCGTCGAGGGCGTCGAGCTCGAGGGCGATGCCGCGACCGTGCTCGTCGAGTTCCGCGCCGGTCAGCGCCGCGTCGAGCGTCGCCTGGACGCGGTGCGCACCGGCGGCTCCTGGCGCCTGACGACGACGCTGGCCGAGCGCGTGGCGCTCGACAGCGCGGGGCTCGGCGCCCTGCCCCGGCAGCTCGGCACGCAGGTCGACCGCGAGGAGGGCACGCTGCTCTACCCCGGCACGTACCGCACCGAGCCGTTCGAGCACGGCATCGCGTCGGTCGAGGCGGCGACGGTCGTGGTCGACGGCGACCCGACCACGGCGCAGCCCAGTGACACAGCGCGCTGGCGCGTGCCGGACGGCGTCGTCGACGATGCCAGGGCGCTCGCGCTCTCGCACGCCGTGGCCTGTCAGGCGACGGGCGCGTGCGCGGTGCCGCTGGGGGCCCTGCTCGGCCTGGGCGATCCGCCGACCATCGGCCTCGGGGCGGATGCCGCGGTCGAGCTCGTGGTGCCGCTGCGAGTGCTGCAGGACGGCACCGGCGGGCCGACCCAGGTCGAGGTCGGCGTCCGCGCGCGCGCCGCCCCGGCGGGCATCGACTGGCAGTGCAGCGCGCCGATCCCGCGCGGCAGCGCGCCGCCGGCCGACCGCGCCTGGGAGGCGTGCCGCTGACGCTACGGGCGGGATGCCTCCGGGTCGTCGCCGTCGCGGGTCGCCGGAGCCTCGGGCCCCGGGCGCTCGCCCGCGGCATCGGCCTCGTCGATGGCCGTCGGGGC
>CAWDMS010000014.1:0-24174 GCA_963803465.1 uncultured Actinomycetota bacterium | reverse complement strand
CCCGGCTCGTGAGCGAGGCCGGCAACAGCCGGCTCACGCGCGCCTACGCGACGCTCGCGACCGAGGCGCTCATGTCCCTCACGCACTTCCCGGGCGCGTATCCGCGGCCGGAGCGCGTGATCCCCAGCCACCGCGCCATCGCCGAGCAGCTGCGCGACGGCGACATGGCCGTGCTGCACGGCACGCTGCACCGGCACCTCTCGCTCAGCAGTGCGGAGCGGCAGGGCACGGAGCCGCAGGGGGCCTCCTGGCCGCATCGCACCTCCTGGCGGCGCGAGGGCGACGAGGAATGAGGTGAGCGAGCGGTCGCGCAACCTCGCCAGCGTCTTCGACGCGCTGCTGTCGCACGACATCGCGACGCGAGGCGATCTCGTCGCAGCCAGCGCACTGAGCAAGGCGACCGTCTCCCGCCTGGTGGACGACCTGGCGGCGCAGGGCCTCGTGGTGCCTGCGGACCTCGCTCCGCACGCATCGAAGCGCGGACGGCGGCCGGAGGGCCTCACGATCCCGCGCTCGCTCGGGCACGTCATCGGTGTCAGCCTCGGGCTGCAGAGCACCGGGGTGCTCGCGACCGACATCGTGGGTCGTGAGCTGGCGTGGGCGACCGAGGCCACCCCGATCTGGGACTCCCGCGCCGCGGCGGTCTCATGGCTCGCGACGAGGATCGACGCGGCGAGCCGCGCATCCGGCTCACCGCTGCGCGAGGTCGCTGTGGCGGTGCCGTCCCGGGTGCTGCGCGGGATCGAGATCTCCCGTCCCCCGCTCTCGTTCGGCCCCCTCGCCGGCACCGACTTCGCGCTCGAGCTGGCGGCCGCCGTGGGAGCGCCCGTGACCCTCGACAGCGACGCGAACATGGCGTTGGCAGGGCTCACCATGGAGGGCGTGGTCCCCGAGACCGTCGGCCCCGTGCTGCTGAACATGAGCACGGTGCTGACGGTCGCCATGCGCCGCCGCGACGGTTCGATCGCGCGCGGGTTCAGCAGCGCCTTCGGCGACTTCTCGCTCCTGCCGTTCCACGACCCGACGGCGGACAGCACGCTCGGCGCGCTGCTGAGCACGCACGGGCTCGAGGGCTACGCATCGCTCCGCGGAGTCGCCCTCGGGCACATCGACGAGCTCTGGACCCGGCTCGAGCCGCAGGCCGACGGCATCCGGAGCACGTTCGCGGCGGCACTCGTCGCCGCGCTGCGGGTCGTCGCGGTCATGGCGGATCCGCCCGTGGTCGTCCTGGCCGGGCGCCTCGTGCCGCTCGTCGAGCTGGTGCTCCCGGCGGTGACGACGCAGCTCTCCGAGCAGCTGGCGGACCCGCCGCGGATCATCACCGCGGACCCCAGCGCGCGTGGCCACTCGACCTCCGCCGGCGCGGCGCTCGTCGCGCGCCGGGCCGTCCAGCGATCGATCTCGTCGACCATCGAGGCCGACGAGCGGCCGCCCGCCGTCATGCCGACGGACTAGCGCAGCTCGCGGCGAGCCACGCCCTCGAGCGCCTCGAGGAAGCGGTCCGTGTCCGCGTCGTCGAACGCGAGCGGAGGCCGGATCTTCAGCACGTTCACCCCGGGGCCGGCTGCGCTGATCAGGATCCGCTGCTCCCGCATCCCGTCGATGACGCGGGTCGTGCGCGCGCGATCCGGTGCTCGACCGTCGCGGTCCTCCACGATCTCGACGGCTGCGAGGAGCCCCGACCCCCGGACGTCGGCGACGTGCGGCGAGTCCGCCAGCAGCGCCCCGATGCCCGCGCGCAGCCGAGCACCGACGCGCTCCGCGCGCTCGGGGACGCGCTCCTGCTCGAACACGTCGAGGACCGCGGCCCCTGCGGCGATGGGCACGGACGATCCGCCGAACGTGTTGAAGTAGCGCACCTGCTCGCCGAAGTCGCGAGCCACCTCGGGCCGGAACACCGCGGCGGACAGCGGGATGCCGTTGCCCATCGGCTTGCCCATGGTGACGATGTCGGGCACGACGCCATGGCGGGCGAAGCCCCACATGCCGGAGCCGACGCGCGCGAACCCCGCCTGCACCTCGTCGGCGATGAAGACGCCGCCCGCGGCGTGCACCTCGTCGACCATCCCCTGCAGGTAGCCGTCCTGCTCGGGGAAGATGCCGTCGCTCATGAACGAGAGGTCGAGCACGAGCGCCGCGGTGCCGAACCCGTGACGGCGCAGATCGTGGATCGCACGCCGCGTCTCGTCGAGCATGTGGCGGGCGAGGTCGCCGCCGGCCGGGACGAGGGTCGGGTCCGGCGGGTCGATCACCCGCACGTTGGCGCCGAGCGGCGACCCCTCCCCAGCGCGGGCGAGATGCCCGCGACCTCTCGTGTGATGCCGTGGTAGGCGTACCGGTTGACGATGACGCCCTCGTGGCCGGTGTGGTGGCGGGCGACGCGGAGCGCGAGGTCGTTGGCCTCCGATCCCGAGCACGCGAACGTCACCCGCTGCAGCGGCTCCGGCAGCAGCGCGACGAGGCGCTCCGCGTAGTCGACGAGCCCCTCCTGCGCGTACCGGGTGTTCGTGTTGAGCGTCGCGAGCTGCCGACTCACGGCCTCGACGACGTGCGGATGGCAGTGGCCGACGACGGGCACGTTGTTGTAGGCGTCGAGGTAGTCGCGACCGTCGGCGTCGAAGAGGTGCGCTCCCCGGCCGCGCACGAACGCGACCGGGTCGTTGTAGATGAGCAGGTAGCCCGGCCCGAGGACGTCGAGCCGGCGCTCGATGTTGGCGCGGATGGCGGGTTCGACCTCGTCGAGCCGGGACGGGTCGAACCGGCTGGGGTAGCGCTCTGCGGCAAGTGTGGCCATGGCGGTCGTCGCTCCTTCAGGGGGTGGCGTGCATCAGGTAGTCGAAGGCGGGGCCGGCGCCGACGCGCAGCGCGCTCTCGAGCCGACCCCAGTCGTGGCGAGCGTGCGAGCGGATGTACGCCTCGCGCTCGGTCCCGCGAGCGATCCGCCAGTTGGCGACGAGGGCGCGCAGCGCCACGCGCGCGAGCGTCGCGTGGATCAGCATGTCGACCTCGACGTCGCTGAGCGGCAGCTCGCGCCGGTAGCCGGCCAGCAGCTCGCGCGCTGCCGCCCACGGGTGGAGAGGCGCGCTGTGCAGGTGGTTCGCGAGCAGGACGGCGGGGTCGAAGACCACCGCGGTGCGGATGGCGTCGCCGAAGTCGATGACGCCGTGGACGAAGGGGGCGGCATCCGGCTCGACGATGACGTTGTAGGGGCTGAAGTCGCCGTGGATGACCTGCGTCCTCGCTGTGCCGAGACGCGGCGAGACGTGCTGTTCGAAGCCGTCGAAGGCGCGGAGCGCGAGCTCGCGCCGCGCCGGATCCGCCTCCAGCTCGACGAGCGGGCGCAGGCTCGGGAAGCGCGAGAGATCCCACACGAGCGCTCGTTGCTCCCCCTCGTGCTCGAAGCCGCGCAGCGCCACGTCGAGCCTGCCGAGGGTCGCTCCGACCTCGCGCAGCTGCTCGGGCGACGCAGCCGCGTCGGCGAGCAGCGTTCCCGGGATGTACTCCTGCACGCGCAGCAGTCCGAGCGACCGGCCCGCGTCGTCGAGCAGCGGACGCAGGAGCTTCCCCGCGGTGTCCGGGACCACGCCCTGCACCCGGATCCCGGCGTCCTGCCGCTGCACGAAGCCCACCACCTCGACCTGGCACGCCACCACCGCCGCGGGCTCGTCGGGCTGGGAGACCTTCACGAGGAACACGCCGTCGGCCGCACCGCGCCGGCCCGTGAAGCGGAAGGTGGAGTCCTTCTCGGTGTCGAGCCGCGTGAGGCGCCCGTGCATGTCGTAGTGCGCGGCGAGCGCGCGCAGGACGAGCGCTTCGTCGGCGACGTGGGGCGGCCCCGTGAGGCCGGTCGCCCGGAAGAGGTCCTCGACCGCATCGTGCACGCCGCGCTCCAGTCGCTCTCGCGCACCGCCCGCTGCGAGTCCGCCGACTCCACGGTAGCGTTTTGTCTCAGCCTGAGTCAATATGGATGCACGAGCCCGTGACGTGCGGCGCTCGCATCTCGCACCTGGCGAAAGGCACCCGATGACCCTCACGCTCCGCCGTCCGAAGTACATCTCGTTCGACATCTACGGCACGCTCATCCACTACCAGCTGCGCGCCACGGTCGAGCCGCTCGTGGCCGAACGCCTCGGCGCGGATGCGCTCGAGCCGTTCTTCGAGCGCTTCCGCCTGAACCGGTACGACGAGGTCATGGAGTACCGCCCGTACGACGAGATCCTGGAGCGCTCCTTCCGGCGCACGTGCAAGCGGTTCGGCATCGAGGCCACCGCAGAGGACGTCACCGCGATCCAGGGCGCCCTGCTCACCTGGGGACCGCATCCGGATGTCCCGGCACCGCTCGCGAAGCTCGCCGAGCACTTCCCGCTCGTCGCGCTCTCGAACGCGGACGACCGGCACCTGGCCGTCAGCATCCCGAAGCTCGGGGCGCCCTTCCACGCGGTGCTCACCGCCGAGCAGGCCGGTGCGTACAAGCCGCGCCTGCGCGCGTACGACTACCTCGTGGAGTCGCTCGGCTGCGACCCGGCAGACATCATGCACATCGCCTCGCACCAGCTCTACGACCACATCCCCATGTCGGAGCTCGGCTTCACGAACAAGGTGTTCCTGGACCGCGGCTACGACCCCGACCTGCCCCAGTACGGCGCGGTCCGCGTGACCTCGCTCGACGAGGTCGTCGCCGCGCTCGGCATCGAGTGACGCCTCCCTGCGCCCGGGCCCTCGTGACGACGCGCGCCTCCTGGCTCGTCGGCCCTGCCCGATCGCTGGCGAGACCGAAGCCATGCTGGAGCCGCCAGCGAGGGCCATGGCGACACCGCGCCGCCGACGAGGCCTCCGCTACGCGGCGGTGTAGCCGCCGTCGATCGGCAGCACGGCGCCGGTGATGTAGGAGGAGGCGGGCGAACCGAGGAAGTAGATGGCCTCGGCGACCTCCTCCGGGCGCGCGAGCCGGCGCATGGGGATGGTGGCGGCCCGCTGCGCGCGGTACGCCTCGGGGTCCTCCCGCCGCTGGAACGACGCCTCGATCACCGGCGTCTCGGTGAGGCCGGGGGCTGCGACGTTGACGCGGATGTTCTGCGGCGCGAGCTCGATCGCGGCGCCCTTGCCGAGCATGATGAGGCCGCCCTTCGCGGCCGTGTACATCACCTGGCCGGGGATGCCCACGATGCCGAGCCTCGAGCTCACGAGCACGATCTGCCCGCCGCCCTCGCGCATCGCGGGCACCGCGTGCTTGAGCACCGCGAACACGCTCAGCACGTTCGCATCGAGCAGCTGTGCCGCGCGGTCGAGCGCCATGTCGACGAGCTCGCCGTCGGCCTGCAGCCCGTGGCAGGCGATGACCGTGTCGAGCGGCCCGAGCTCGTCGACGGCCTCCGCGACGAGCCGCGCGACGAACGCCTCGTCGCCCAGGTCGCCCGACAGGTAGCGCTCGCCCTCTCGCAGGGTCGCCGGCGCCGCTTCGCGGCGACCGGTGAGGAAGACGCGCGCACCCGCCGCGCGGAAGCGCTCCGCCACCGCCTCGCCGATCCCGCTCGAGGCGCCGGTGATGAGCACGGTGAGCGCCGCGGCGGCGCTCATCCGCGCGCCTCGCAGACCATCTGCACCTCGACCGGGCTGTTGCGCGGGAGCGCCGCGACCCCGACCGCAGTGCGCGCGTGGCGACCGTGCTCGCCGAGCACCTGCACGAGCAGCTCGCTGCCCGCGTCGGCGACGCGGGATTGCTCGCCGAAGCCCGGCGCGCTCGCCACGAAGACGAGCATCTGGACGATCCGCACCTGCTCGACGCCGCCCAGGGCGTGCGCCGCGACGGCGAGGGCGTTCAGCGTCGCAATCGCCATGAGGTCGCGCGCATCATCCACCGCCACCTCGTCGCCGACGACGCCCGCGAGCGGGAGCACGCCGTCCCGGTACGGGAGCTGGCCGGAGACGTAGACCGAGCCGTCGCGCGCGCGCCGCCAGTTGATGTACTTCGGGTCGTCCTTCACCTCCGGCAGCTCGAGCCCGAGGGCTGCGAGTGCCCCGCTCGGGTCGGTGTCGGTGTCGTGCAGGGTGTGGATGGTCATGCGATCGCCCTCCGTGTTCAGTTCAGCTGTCCTTGCGCGTCGACGGTCCACGTCCCGAGCAGCTCGCCGGCGCGGTTCGCGATGATGAGCTGCTCGAAGCTGTTCACGACCGGGCACACGTGGTGCGGAACGATCACGATGCGCTCGCCGACCGCCGGTCGCGCGCCGCCCTCCGGCAGCTGCAGGTAGCCGTGGTACTCGTTGAGCCGCAGCAGGTAGCCGTCGTAGTCGGGCACCTGGCCGTACCCGCGCTCGGGATTGCCCTCCCGCGCGAGCGCCTTCGTGCCGGCGTCGACGACGACGTGGGGGTGGCCCTGGTCGCTCACCACGGTGGTCGCGACGAAGAGGCCGATGTCGTCGGCGCTGCAGTCGCCGATCCGCAGGTTGTCGAAGTCGTTGAACACGTACTCGCCCGGCCGGATCTCGGTGATGACCGGATCGGTGCTGAGCGCCGCGGTGGGCGTGGAGCCGGCGCTGACCGTCTGCGCCTCGATGCCGTGCTCGGCGAGCGATGCCACCGCCGCCCGCAGCGCGAGCGCCTGGTCGCGGGCCGCGCCCTCGGGCGCGCCGACGGTGCCGCCGTGGCCCGGGTACGTGAAGACGCCGAGCGGCACGAGGCCGCGCGCGCGGGCGTGCGCGGCGAGCGCGCCCGCCTCGTCGGGCCGCACCCCGGAGCGCCGGGCGCCGCAGTCGATCTCGATGACGACGCCGAGCATGCCGACGAGGTCGCCCATCGCGTCGGCGAGCCGGTCGATCGCCGCGATGCTCTCGGCCCCGACGCTCAGCGACGTCTCCTGCGCCAGGCGCACGAGCCGCTCGGCCTTCGTGCCGGTCGCCCAGAGCGGGTAGGCGAGGAAGATGTCGTCGCAGCCCGCCTCGGCGAAGATCTCGGCCTCGCTGAGGTTGCCGGCAGTGAGCCCGACCGCGCCGGCGTCGAGCTGCAGCCTGCCGATCTCGACGCTCTTGTGCGTCTTGACGTGCGGCCGGAGCGCCTTGCCGTGCGCGTCCGCGAACGCCTGCATCCGACGGATGTTCTCCTCGACGACGTCGATGAGCACCACGGGGGCCGGGGTGCTCACCCGGTCACCGAGCGCCTCGAGCACTGCCTGGAACTGCTGCACCTCTCGGCTCCTCTCGCGCGCCCCGTGGCGCTCCCTCAGCCCAGCAGGCTGACGATCACGTTCTTCGGCTCGCTCATCTCCAGCACGGCGCTCGCGACGCCCTCGCGGCCGACACCCGATCGCTTCGAGCCGCCGAAGGGCATCGAGTCGATGCGGAAGTCGCTCGTCTCGTTCACGAGCACGCTGCCGACGTGCAGCCGATCGACGGCGTGCATCGCGGTGGCCATCGACGCGGTGAAGATGCCGGCCTGCAGCCCGAACTCCGTGTCGTCGACGCGGGTGAGCGCGTCGTCGAGGTCGCTGTAGGCGACGATCGAGACGACCGGGCCGAACACCTCGTCGCGCAGCACCTTCGCGTCGTCGGCGACGTCGAGCAGCACCGTCGGGTCGTAGAACGCACCGCGGCGACCGCCGCCGATCGCGAGCGTCGCCCCGTCGGCGACCGCCTCGTCGACCCAGCCCTCGATGCGGCGCGCCTCGCGCTCGGAGATGAGCGGGCCGACGTCGGTCGCGCTGTCGCGCTTCGACCCGACGACGAGCTTCGACGTGCCGTCGACGACGAGGTCGACGAGGTCGCGGTAGCGGCTCTCGTGCACGTACACGCGCTGCACCGAGAGGCAGTTCTGGCCGGCGACGCCGAAGGCGCCGTCGACGATGCCCGCCGCGGCGGCGGCGACGTCGCCGTCCTCGCACACCACGACCGCGTTGTTGCCGCCGAGCTCCATGAGGATCTTGCGCGCGCCGGCCGCCCGCACGAGCGCGTCGCCCGTGACCGGTCCGCCGGTGAACGAGACGGCGGCCACGCGCGGGTCGCTGACGAGCGCGGTGCCCGCGTCGCGCTCCGAGACGAGCACGGCGATCCGGCCCTTCGGCACGCCCGCGCGCAGCAGGATGTCGAGCAGCGCGAGCGCCGACAGCGGCGTCGTCTTCGCCGGCTTCAGCACGACGGCGTTGCCGGCGATGAGCGCCGGCCCCACCTTGTGCGCGACGAGGTTCATCGGGTCGTTGAACGGCGTGATCGCCGCGATCACGCCGAGCGGCGCGCGGCGGTTCCAGCCGAAGCGCCCGGCGCCGCGCGGGGTGTCGGCGAGCGCGAGCGTCTCGCCCTCGAGCAGGTGACCGGAGGCCGCCGAGAGGCGGATCGTCTCGGCCGTGCGCGCCGCCTCCCGCGTCGCCTCGGTGATGGTCTTGCTGCTCTCGGCCGAGATGATGCGCGCGAGCCGGACCGACTCCTGGCGGATGAGGGCGGCCGCCCGCTCGAGCGCCTCGCGCCGCTCCCACAGCTCCCAGTCGTCCTCGCGGAGGCTGCGCTGCACGCCGGCGATCGCCCGCTCCATCGTCGCGATGTCGCCGACGTGGACGCGAGCGATGAGCGCGTCGTCCTCGGGATCGGTGACATCCAGCGAGAGGTCGTCCGTGATCCATGCTCCGTCGACATACCCCCCGCCCGGGATGCCGAGGGCATCGAGCCCCGCATCCCCGTCCATCACGCTGATCGCCTCACCGACGTTGTCGTCTGCACGCATCGTTCGCATCCTCCTCGACGCTTCCTCTCAGCTCAGCTGAACTTGTCCTGCAGGCCGTAGTAGGCGCCTCCTGCGCGGAGGTGCAGCCACGGCTCTCCGAAGTACCCGGGGATCCAGGGGTTCTTGAGGTCGCGCCAGATGTTCGCCTCGGGGTTGCCCGAGATGACGTCGACCATGACCTTGCCCATGTAGTTGGCCATCTGCACGCCGTGGCCCGAGTAGTTCAGCGAGTAGTGGATGCCCTTGTGCTCGCCCGCGTGGACCATCTGGTCCATCGAGATGTCGACGAGGCCGCCCCACATGTAGTCGATCCGCGCGTCGCGCGTCTGCGGGAAGATGTGGTGCATCGCCTTCTGCAGGATCTCGCCGCTCTTGCGGTCCTGCGACGGGTCCGAGAGCGCGAAGCGCGCGCGGCCGCCGAAGAGGAGGCGGTTGTCGGGCGTGATCCGGAAGTAGTAGATGAAGTTCTTGCTGTCGGACGCCATGCGCCGGTTCGGCAGCAGCTCGTCGACGACCGCCTGGGGCAGCGGCTCGGTGACCACGATGAAGCTGCCGACCGGGATGACTCGTCGCTGCTGCCAGCCGAAGGGCTTGCCCGTGTAGCCGCTCGTGCCGAGCACGACGTTGCCGGCGCGCACGGTGCCGCGCGTCGTCTTCAGGTCGTGGATCGTGGTGTCGCCGATGCGCTCGACGTCGACGACCTCTGCCCGCTCGTGGATCGTGGCGCCGGCGTCGACGGCGAGGCCCGCGAGCGCGTGACCGAACTTGCCGACGTGCATGCCCGCGCCGAGCGGGTCGACGAGCGCGCCGTGGTAGACGTCGGAGCCGATCTCCGTGCGGATGTTGGCGCGGTCGACGAGCTCGACGGGCTGGCCGACGAGCCGCTTGAGGTCCTCGGCCGTGCGCTGCATGCCCTCGAAGTGCGACGCCTTCCAGGCGAGGGTCATCTTGCCGGAGCGCTCGTAGTCGACGTCGAGGTCGTGGTCCTTCGACGAGGCGCTCGATCAGGTCGATCGCCTTGTTGTACTCGTTGAAGTACCCGACGGCGCGCTGCTCGCCGTAGCGCTTCATCGCGCTGCGGAAGCCGATCGCGAGGCCGGTGGTCGCCATGCCGCCGTTGCGGCCGGATGCGCCCCAGTTGACCGTGTTCGCCTCGAGCAGCGCGACGGACTTGCCCGCCTTCGCCGCGTGGTAGGCCGTCGAGAGCCCGGTGAAGCCGCCGCCGACGACCGCGACGTCCACCTCCTTGGGGATCGGGGTGCTGCTGTAGTCACCGCTCGGCGTGGAGGTGTCGAGCCAGTAGGAGTGCATCTTCACGGGGGTCTCCGTCGTTTCTCTTGGTGCGTGGGTGCGTGTGAGGGACCGGGCGGGGCGCGGAGCGCGCCCCGCCCGGTCGTGCCCGCTACTCGGCGGGTCGGGTGAACTCGGTGATCAGCCGACGCTCGAGCGGGTCGCGAGCGACGTCGACCCACGTGCCGGCCTCGCCCTGGACGACGCGGTCGTGCGCGATCGGCACCGCGGCGCCGAGCTGCATGATCGCGGCCTCGATGTCCATGGTCGCCTGCTGGCGGTCGTCGCCCACCGGCAGCGGCTGGCCGCTCGCGACGAGCTCGTCGACCGACGGGTCGCAGAGCCGGGCGATGTTGAAGCCGCCCTCGCAGGTGAAGTCCGCGGCCTCGAACGACAGCGGGTCGCCCGTGTCGAGCAGCACGTTGCGCGACATGATCGCGGAGTCGAAGCCGCCAGAGAGCAGCTCGTCCTCCATGTTGATGTACTCGCGCACGTCCTGCGTCACCACGAAGCCGGCGGCCTCGAGCTGCTCCTCGAGCCGCACCGCGATCTCGGGCAGCTCCGCGCGGTCGGTGTAGGCCGCGAGGACGATCTCGACGCCCTCGACGTCGGCGGGCTCGGTGGTCGGCTCGACGTCGCCGCGGAGGTCTGCCGCCCACGGGATGGCCGGACCGATCAGGCCCTCCGCGACGTCGGCGCGGCCCTCGTAGATGGTGTCGACGATGACCTGCGGGTCGATGGCCGCGTAGGCGGCGGCGCGCACCGCCGGGTCGGCGAACGGTCCGCTCTCGGTGTTGAGCGCGAGGTACGTGGTGCGCGACTGCTGCACCTCGAAGGCCATCGTCTCGTCGAGCAGGCCGGCCTGCGAGACGGGGATCGTCTCGGCGATGTCGGCCTCGCCGGAGCGGAGCGCTGCGGCGCGGGCTGCGCCGTCGGGCACGAAGGAGACGTCGATGCCGGCGGCCTGCGCCGTCTCGCCCCAGTAGTCCTCGTACCGGTCGAGCGTCGCGGTGGTCGTGCCGCTGAGCTCGGTGAGCTCGAACGGCCCGGTGCCCGTGCCGATGGGGCTCACGGTGCCGTCGTCGCCGTAGGCGGCGTCCGAGAAGATCGAGAGCTGTGCGCTCGCGAGACGGTTGACGAGCAGCGGGTCGGGCACGTCGGTCGTGATGGTCACCTCGAAGTCACCCGTGGCGGCGGCGTCGAGCGCGACGCCCCTGAGCACGCGCGGCACCGGGTCGGCCGCGGCCGCCTGGTCGAGGCTGTTCTCGACCGCGGCGGCGTCGAGCGCGGCACCGTCGTGGAAGGTGACGCCCTCGCGGATGGTGAACACCCACGTGAGGTCGTCGGTCTGCTCCCACTCGGTCGCGAGCAGCGGCTCGATCTCGAGGTCCTCGTTGAGCCGCACGAGCGACTCCGCGGTGCTCCAGCGGCTGAGCTTCGTGGCGTCGTCGCTGAACGGGCTGAGCGCGGTCTGCGGCGGCTGGAGCATCGCCAGCCGGATGCGCTGGTCGCTGGCCTCGCCGCTGCCGCCGCCTTCGCTGCTCGCCGGGTCCGCACCGCCACCGGCACAGCCGGCGAGGAGGAGCGCTGCCGACGCCGTGAGGGCGACGGCGGCCCCGACCCTGCGCCTGAGTGTCTTGCTCATGATGGTGTTCCCTTTCATTGCCATGCGGAGGTCGTGCGGGGTCAGGCGATGCCGAGGGCGCGGTTGACCTCGTCGAGCGAGGTCATGCGCACAGCGCCGTAGGCGGGGAGGTCGGGGTCGTAGCCGCGGTCGAGGAACACCTTGTTGGTGAAGCCGAGCTTGGCCATGGGGATGTGGTCGTAGAGCTGGTGCGACGAGATGTGGAGGAACTCCGACGGCTTCGCGTCGAGCTGCCGCAGCATGTGGTCGAAGGCCTGGACGCGGGGCTTGTAGGCGCCGGTCTGCTCGGCGGTGATCACCGCGTGGAAGGGCGCGCCGAGGCGGGGGATGAAGGTGTTGAGGTGCCGGTCGTCGGCGTTCGAGAGTGCGACGAGCGGGAAGTGCTCGGCCATCTTCGCGAGCGGCTCGGGCACGTCGGGGTGCGCGCCCCACTCGAGCACGTCGCGCTGGATCGCGGCGACGTCCTCGTCACGAGCCTCGATGCCGTAGCGCTCGCAGATGCGGCGGAAGGAGCGCTCGAGCACCTCGTCGTAGGGGCGGTACTCGAGGACCTCGTCGTAGCGGATGAAGCTGAAGTCGGCGAAGAAGGGCTCGAGCTGGTCGGCCGGCAGGCGGTCCTTGACGATCGGCTCGACCGTCTTGCGCATCTCGAAGTAGATGAGCGTGCCGATGATGTCGAAGGAGATGTACTTCGGACGAGGGAGTTCGATGGACATGTGCGCCTTTCGGTGGTGGTGCGGGAGGGGCTATCGGACGACCGACGTGACGTCGGTCGTGGGCGGGGTGGTGGTCGTCGGCACGGCCGTCGGGATGAGGCCCGTGCGCTGGTCGGTGATGTTGCGGAGCGGCTTCCGGCGACGGCTGACCCTCGGCTTGCCACCGCGCAGGTCGATGCTGAGGCTCGAGAGCGAGACGGCGAAGATCGAGAGCAGCATCAGCACGCCAGCGGGTACGAGCACGACGAGCGGCGCGCGCTCCACATAGGGCAGACCCTCGGCCAGGACGAGGCCCCAATCGGAGGCAGGCGGTTGCGGCCCGAGGCCGAGGAAGCCGAGCGCGGCGAGCGCGAGCGCGATGGGAGGCAGGCGGAGGCAGGCGTGGCGGAAGACGGGGCCGACCACGCTCGGGAGCACGTACCGCAGCAGCAGCCGCACGGGGCCCACGCCCAGCACGGGTGCGATCTTCACGTGCGGCTGCGCCTTCACCTCGGCGACGAGCGCCGCGGTGTGCGCCGCGAGCGGGGCCCAGCTGACGAGCGTGACCGCGATCGCTGCACCGAACGACGACGGGCCGAGGATGGCGGCGATGATGAGGCCGGCCAGGATGGGCGGGGCGGCGTTCGTGACCTCGATGGGCCCAGCCGCGAGGTTGGGGAACAAGCCGATCAGCAGTCCGAGGGCGAGGCAGGCCGCCGCGACGATCGCGCCGACGCCGATCGTCGAGAGCGCACCGTGCGAGATGCGGGCGAGCACGTCACGTCCACTGGCGTCCGCCCCGAGCGGCAGCTCCCAGCTCGGCGGCTGCAGGCGCGCGAAGTCGAGCGCGAATGGATCGCGAGGGAGACCGGCGAGGACCACGACGAGCAGCAGCACGAGCACAGCGGCCGGCAGCAGGAGCGCCCACTTGGAGCTCGGTGTCTTCGGCACCGCGGCGGGGAGGGAGTTGGAGCGCAGCGCCGGGCCGAGCAGGATGCGGCGCACGAGGGTCGCGCCGATGCCGAGCGCCACCGCGAGGACCATGAGCAGGATGACGCCGCACTGCAGCACCGGCAGATCCTGGGCCTGCGCGGCGCCGAGCGTCGCCCGGCCGATGCCGGGGATCGCGTACACCTGCTCGATGACGACGGCGCCGGCGGTGATGCCGACGAGGATGAGCGACATCGGCGCCGTCACACCGGGAAGCGTGCGCCGGATCACCGCGAGGATGATGCGGGCCTTCGAGAACCCGGCGACCTGCCAGGTCGCCACCCAGCGCTCGCTGAACGTGCTGGCGAGCGCGTCGGAGAGCAGCCGGCCGAGGAAGCCGCCTGCAGGGAGCCCCATGGAGAGCGCGGGAAGCACGACGTAGTTGACGCCGCGCCAGCCGAAGGGCGGGAACCAGCCGAGCCACACGGCGAAGACCACGAGCAGGACCGAGGCGAGCAGGAACTCCGGCAGCGCGGTGAAGGCGGCCGCGAGGCCACCGCCGGTGCGATCCGAACGCCCGGCGAGCCCGCGACGGAAGGTGCGGACGGTGAGCAGCGCTGCGAGGACGATCGCGATGGCGAGCGCAGCGAGCATGAGGATGAGCGAGTTGCCGAGCGCCTCGAGCATCGTGGGGAGCACAGGCTCCTTCGTCGTCCACGACAGCCCGAAGTCGCCCTGGACGGCCTTGCCCAGCCACGCGAAGAACGCGCCGAGGACGCCGCCGTCGAGCCCGATCTCCCGCCGGATGGCCTCGAGCGCCTCGGGCGTCATCTCGCCCTCGGCGTAGCGCGTCCGGAAGATGGAGGCGGCGATGTCGCGGCCCGACAGCAGCGGCAGGATGCCGAGCAGGAAGATGACGACGAGGATCGTCGCGACGCGGGAGACCGTCGAGATGAGCGCGGCCTTCGATCCGCTCGAGAGCGATGCCCTCCGTTGGGCGCCTCGCAGCGCGGGCACGGCCTGGGTCGTGAGTGCCATCGGCGTTCCTTCCTAGGCGATCTGCAGGTCAGCGGGCATGACGTGGAGGGTGGGGATGGCGTCGAGCAGCTCCTTGGTGCGCTCGTGCCGCGGATCCGTGAGCACCTGCCGCGTGGGACGATCCTCGACGACCTCGCCGCCGTGCATCACGACGGTGCGCTCGCACAGGCTCGCGACCATCGAGAGGTCGTGCGAGACGACGACGATGCCCGTGCCGTGCTCCTCCGACACCTTGCGGAGCAGCGCGACGACCGATTCGCGCATCGGCAGGTCCAGGCCGCTCACGGGTTCGTCGGCGAGCAGGAAGTCGGGACGCGTGGCGATCGCGCGGGCGATGGCGAGGCGCTGCGCCTGGCCGCCGGAGAGCTCGTTCGCCCGCCGGTTCATGAACTTCTCGTCGAGCCCGACGGAGTCGAGCGCCTCCCGGACCATCTCGTCGTGGTCGCCCTCGACGCCGAGGCGCACGAGCGGCTCGCGCACGAGCTTGGCGACGGTCATGAGCGGGTCGAGCGTGCTCGCGGGGTCCTGGGGCACGTACTGCACCTTGCGGCGGTACCACTTGAGCTTGCGCACCTCGGCCGGGAACACCTCCTTGCCCTCGCACGTGACGGCTCCGGTGTCGGTCGTGTCGAGCGCGAGCATGAGGCGCAGCAGCGTCGTCTTGCCGGAGCCGGAGACGCCGACGATGCCGACGCGCTCGCCGGCGCCGATGGTGAGGGTCGTGGGGTGCAGCGCCGTCTTCATCTCGCGCTTGCCGAACAGGCCCTTGCGCGGCATCGCGTACGCCCGGCTGACCTCGCCGATGTCGTAGAACATGCTGCGGCTGGGCGCCTGCGCGGCGTCGTCGGCGCGGAGCGCGGCGAGCTCCTCGCGGAACCGCTCGACGTAGGGGTCGACGGTCGCGGCACGGGCGGCGCGGATGAGCTCGCGCGTGTAGGGGTCCTTCGGCGCGGCGAAGATCGAGTGCACCTGGCCCGCCTCGACGACGTTGCCGTCCTTCATCACGACGGAGTCGCTGCACAGCTCGGAGGCGACCGCGAAGTCGTGCGTGATGAAGAGGAGCGCCGGCGTGTGCTGGCCTGCGGTGTACTTCTTCAGCACGTCGAGCACGCGCTTCTGCGTGACGACGTCGAGGGCGGTGGTCGGCTCGTCCGCCACCATCAGCCGCGTGTTGCACGCGAGGGCGAGGGCGATGCAGATGCGCTGGCGCTGACCGCCCGAGAGCTCTGCCGAGAAGCGGTCGATGATCGTCTCGGGGTCGGGCAGGCCGACCGACTCGGCGAGCTCGACGGCCGCCTGCAGCGCGTCCGCGCGGGAGAGCCCGCGGTGGCGGCGGAGCGGCTCGATGATCTGCTCGCGGATGCGGACGAGCGGGTTGAGCGCGACAGCGGAGTCCTGGAAGACCATCGCGACCCGCGCCTCCTCGGGGCGCTTCGAGGCCGGCACGCCGAGCACCTCGACGCCGTTGACCTTGATGCTGCCCGAGGTCACCGCGTTGGAGGGGAGGCGGCCGAGCACCGCGCTCGCCGTGAGCGACTTGCCGGAGCCCGACTCGCCCAGCAGGCAGACGCGCTGGCCGACGCGCACCGAGAACGAGGTCCCGTTCACGATCGTGCGGCCGCCGATCGAGATCCGCAGATCTGTCACTTCGAGACTGTGCATGCTCACCCCGTCCAGAGAATCGGTGCCTGCTCCGTTGCTGGCCTACGGGCGACGCTAGACCTCCTAGCGGCAGATTGTCAACAATCCAATAATCTCGTTACCGCTCCGAAACATGGTCGTCATGCGCGGCGCTCGCGCAGCTCCGCGATGACGGCGGCGCCCACCTCGACGGTGGAGAGCGAGCCACCGAGGTCGGGGGTGACCTCGCCGCGCTCGAGGACCGCGGTGAAGGCCTCCTCGAGACCCGTGGCGACACGATCGTGCCCGAGGTGGCGCAGCATCATGGCGCCGGCCCAGATCTGCCCGATCGGGTTCGCGATGCCGCGGCCCGCGATGTCGGGCGCCGAGCCGTGCACCGGCTCGAACATCGAGGGGTGCTCGCGCTCGGGGTTGAGGTTGGCGCTCGGCGCGATGCCGATCGAGCCGACCGCGCCCGCGACGAGGTCGGAGAGGATGTCGCCGAACAGGTTGGAGGCGACGATCACGTCGATGCTCTGCGGCGACCGCACCGCGCGCGCGGCGAGCGCGTCGATGAGCACCGACTCGAGCTGGATGCCGTCGGACTGCGCGACGACCTCGGCCACGACCTCGTCCCAGAAGGGCATCGTGTGGATGATGCCGTTCGACTTCGTCGCCGAGACGAGGCGCCCGGAGCGGCCCTGCGCGACCTCGACGGCGAACCGCGTGATGCGCTCGATGCCGTGCCGCGTGAAGATCGACTGCTGGTGCGCGGCCTCGAACGGCGTGCCCTGGTAGCTGCGGCCGCCCACGGCGGAGTACTCCCCCTCGACGTTCTCGCGCACGATCACGACGTCGATCTCGGGGTCTCCGGCGAGCGACGAGCGCACGCCCGAGAACGAGCGCACCGGCCGCAGGTTGACGTACTGGTCGAACTCGCGGCGGATCGGGATGAGCATCCCCCACAGCGTCTCGACGTCCGAGACGTCGGGGTGGCCGACCGCGCCGAGGAAGATCGCGTCGGTCGCGGCCATCGTGGCGATCGCGTCCGTCGGCATCATGCGGCCGTGCTCGCGGTAGTAGTCGCTGCCCCACGGCTGCTCGCGCCACTCGAGGCGCACGTCGTGCTCCTCGACCGCGGCCTCGAGCACCTCCATCGCGACGGGCATGACCTCCAGGCCGATCCCGTCCCCAGCCAGCACCGTGATCACGTGGGCGTTCATGTCGTCCTCCTCGTCGAGCTGCTGATGCAGACTGTCAACAATCTACACAACCGCCCGCTCAAGGTCACCGGTGCGAGGCGGAGAGCTCCGGGTGCATCTCGCCGAGCGACGGCGTGCGCCAGGCGTGCGCGGCGAAGCCGAGCGCGAGCGCCGCGAACGCCGCGAGGAGCAGCGAGGTCGGCCCGAAGCCGATGACCGTCGCGCCCCAGCCCGCGAGCGGATAGCTGATGAGCCACCAGCCGTGGGCGAGCGAGAACTGCGCGGCGAACACGTCGGGAAGGTCGTCGTCGGGGACCGCGTCGCGCAGGACCCGCCCCATCGGGGCGAGCACCGCCGAGTAGCCGAGGCCCGCCAGGAACCAGATCGCCCAGAGCCACGGCAGCGCGTCCTGCCCGGAGGCGAGCGCGAGCACGGGCCACACGAAGGCCATCGACGCGATCATGAGCGCCAGGCCCGCGAGCATGTAGGGACGCACCCCGATCCGGGCGATCATCATGGGCATCAGCACGGCGGAGGTGATCGACCCGACGCCGTAGACGGCGAGCAGGCCGGCCGCCTGGGCCTCGCCGCCGTCCAGCTCGCCGAGCACGAGCGGCAGGGTGAGCACGACCGCGATCGCGCCGACCGATGCGAGCGCGAGGTGCAGCGTCAGCACCGCGCGCAGCCGCGGCACCCGCAGCATGAGCCTCGTGCCGCGGGCGATCTCGCGACGCACGCTGTGCACGCCGCGCGCGGGCGCCGCTGCCTTCGGCAGCGCAGCGGAGACGATGAGCAGGGCGGATGCGAGGAATCCGACGCCCGTGCCGAAGAAGAGCGCCGACGACGAGGCGACGACGACCACGACGCTCGCGATCGACGGAGAGACGAGGGATTCGATGTCGTACGCGAGCCTGCTGAGCGCGAGCGCTCCGGTGTACTGGCGCTCGTCCGTCACGACGGCCGGGATCGTGGCCTGGAACGTGGGCGTGAAGAGGGCCGACGCCGCCTGCAGCACGAAGATCAGCAGGTAGGCGGTGACCACATCCCCCACGAACGGCAGCGCGAGCGCCACGGCGACGCGGGCGAGGTCGGTGAGCACGAGCAGCCGCTTCGTGCCCACGCGTCGCGCGACGAGCGGCGCGAGCGGCCCGAGCAGCAGGAACGTGAGCATCTTGATGCCCAGCAGCGTGCCGAGCACGCCGGCCGCGTTGCCGCCGGTCGTGTCGAAGACCAGGAAGCCGATCGCGATCGTCGAGAGGCCGGTGCCGAGGAGCGCGACGACGTGCGCTGCGAAGAGTCGGCGGAACACGCGGTGGCGGAGAGCGAGGAACATGGCTTCATTCTTTGCGTAGATGCGCAATAACGCAAGGGCGGATGCAGAAGTGCCGCGGCCGCAGTGCGCGACGGTGCGGTGCTGGTCGCCGCGAGCGGGGCCGGCTGGCAGACTGCAGCGGATGGACGGTGCACGGACGACGAGCGGCGCAGCCCCCGAGCGGCAGGGCGCCGCAGCGCCCGAGCGAGCGCTCGCGCCGCTCGCGCTGCAGCGCACGAGCGCCGCCGAGCAGGCCGCCGACCACCTCACCGCGCTCATCCTCGACGGCACGCTCGGGCCGGGTGAGCGCCTCCGCGAGAGCGCGCTCGCCGAGAGCCTGGCCATCTCGCGCAACTCGGTGCGCGAGGGCATCCGGCTGCTCGAGCAGGGCCGGCTCGTGCGCTACGAGATGCATCGCGGCGCCGTGGTCGTGACGCCGTCGATCGACGAGCTCGACGACCTGTTCCGCACCCGGCTGCACCTCGAGACGCTCGCCGTGGGCGCCGAGCGCACGCCCGAGCGCGTCGCGGCGCTCGAGGGCGCGTTCGAGGCGCTGGTCGCGGCCGCCGGCACGAGGCAGGCGCGCGAGATCGTCGCCGCCGACATGGCCTTCCACGCGGCGATCGTCGACGGCCTCGGCAGCGCTCGGCTCAGCGCCTTCTTCGCGTCGCTCACGACCGAGCTGGGCTACTACCTGCTGATCCTGTCGCACACCGACGACGAGCCGGGGCACGTCGACGAGGCGGTGCTCGCGCACCACCGGCGCCTCCTCGACACCGCGCTCTCGGGCGACGTCGAGGGCGCACGTGCCGCGCTCGCCGAGCACCTGCACGAGAACCACCAGCGCATCCGCCAGATCCTGGCAGCGGGCGGCGCCGCGAGCCGCTGACCCCGGGGTCGCCCCCGGGATCAGCGCGCGAGCCGCGCTAGGCGCCGCGGCGGCCAAGGTTGTAGAACCGGATCTCCTGGTACTCCTCGAGGCCCTCACCGCTGCCCTCTCGACCCAGGCCCGACGCCTTCACGCCGCCGAACGGCGCGGCGACGTTCGAGACGATGCCCTGGTTGATGCCCACCATGCCCGCGTCGAGCTGGTCGGCGATGTTCAGGGCGCGATCGATGTCCTGCGAGAAGACGTAGCTCGCGAGGCCGAACGGCGTGCTGTTGGCGCGCTCGATGGCCTCGTGCTCGCTCTCGAAGCGCGCGATCGCGGCCACAGGTCCGAAGATCTCGGTGTTCGCGATCTCCGCGTCGTCCGGCACGCGGTCGAGCACGGTGGCCTCGAAGAAGTGGCCATCGCCCTGCGGTGCTGCGCCGCCGGTGCGCAGGTCGGCACCCTTCGCGACCGCGTCCTCGACGAGCCGCGAGAAGCTCGACACCGCTCGGTCGTCGATGACGGGCCCGAGCGTGACGCCCTCCGCGAGGCCGTTGCCGAGCACCGCCTGGCGCATCCGCTCGGTGAAGCCCTCGACGAACGCGTCGGCGATGCCGCTCTGCACGAGGATGCGGTTGGCGGCCACGCACGACTGCCCGCCGTTGCGGAGCTTGGCCACGACCGCGCCCTCCACGGCACGCTCGAGGTCGGCGTCGTCGAAGACGAGCAGCGGGGCGTTGCCGCCGAGCTCCATCGAGCTCTTGATGACGTGCTTCGCCGCCTGACCGAGCAGCACGCTGCCGACACCGGTCGAGCCGGTGAACGACACCTTGCGCACCCTCGCGTCGGCCATGAGCGCCTTGCTGAAGCCGGACGCATCCGTCGTCGTCACGACCTGCACGAGCTCGGCGGGCACGCCCGCCTCGACGAAGATCTCGGCGACCACGAGCGTGGTGAGCGGCGTGAGCGCGGCCGGCTTCACGACCGCGCCGCAGCCGACGGCGATCGCGGGAGCGATCTTGCGCGTGGCCATCGCCATGGGGAAGTTCCACGGCGTGATGAGCAGCGTCGTGCCGATCGGCGCGCGGGTCGTGAGGATCGTCGAGCCGCCGGCGGGGTTCTCGCGGTAGTTGCCCGCGGGCCGGAGCGCCTCCTCGGCGTACCAGCGCACGTAGTCGGCGGCGTACTGCACCTCGCCGTAGGCCTCGGCGAGCGGCTTGCCCATCTCGCGCGTGATGACGCGGGCGAGGCGGTCCTTCTGCTCGATGATGAGGCCGTAGGCGCGGTGGAGCACGTCGGAGCGCTGGCGGGCGGTCGTGCGCGCCCACGCCTTGCCGGCCGCATCCGCGCGGGCGAGCGCGACGAGGGCGTCGTCGATCGAGTGGTCCGCGGGCGTCGCGATCACCCGACCGGTGGCGGGGTCGTGCACCTCGAACGTGTCGGTCGTGCCGAGCTCGAGGCGATCGAGCACCACGCTCGCGATCGCGGCGTCGGAGCGCTCGCGCTCCTGCCGCGCGACGTCGCGCGCGACGGCTGCGGTGCGCTCGATGAGCTGCTGGTCGTCGCGGGCGCTCATCGGGCCACCGCCAGGCTGTCGGCCTTCGCCTCGGCGGCGACGACGTCGAGCGCCGAGACCGTCGCGGCGACGATGCCGCGGAGCTCGTCGTCGGTCGTCGTGAACGGCGGGCTGATCTGCACGACGTTGCCGCGCAGCGGCCGCGCGATCCAGCCCTGCTCGACCATCGCATCCGTCACGCGCTCTGCCGAGAGCTCCGGGCGCAGCTGGATGCCGCCGAGGAGGCCCGCGACGCGCGTCTCCTCGATGCGGTCGTCGCCCGCGAGCGCGTCGAGCTCGCCGTGCAGCACGCCCTCGAGGTGCAGCACGCGGTCGAGCAGGCGCTCCCGCTCGATGATCTCGATGTTCTTGAGCGCGAGCGCCGCGGAGGTCGCGTGCCCGGAGTAGGTCGTGCCGTGCCGGTAGATCGGCGCGCCCGTCCGGTAGAAGGGCGACCACACCTCCGGCGCGACGATGATGCCGCCCACGGCGGAGTAGCCGGAGGAGATGCCCTTGGCCATGGCGATGATGTGCGGGCGGATGCCGTAGCGCTCGGCGGCGAACCAGTGGCCCGTGCGGCCGAAGCCCGTGATGACCTCGTCGAGGATGAGCAGGATGTCGTGCTCGTCGGCGATCTGCTGCAGGCCCTCGAGGTAGCCCGGCGCCGGCGGGATGACGCCGCCCGTGCCCTGGACCGGCTCGGCGATGATGGCGGCGATGCGGTGCGGGCCGATCTCGGCGACCGTCCTGCGCACCTGCTCGATGTCGTGGGTGTCGAAGCGCGCCGTGTCGGGCACGAGCGAGTCGGTGCCGTAGCCCTCCCGGTTGAAGTCGAGGCCCGCGACGCTCGTGCCGTAGGCGTGCAGCCCGTGGTACGCGAGGTCGCGGCTGAGGATCATCGTCTTCTCGGGGCGACCCTGCAGCTGCCAGTAGCGGCGGGCCAGCTTGAGCGCGACGTCGATCGAGTCGGAGCCGCCGCTGTTGAGGATGATCTTCGCGTCGGCGATCGGCGAGAGGGTCGCGACCTTCTCGGCGAGCTCGACCGCGCGGTCGTTGAGGTAGCGGCCGAAGACGTGGTACGTCTCGAGCGTGCGCATCTGCTGCGCCGCGGCCTCCGCCATCTCCTCGCGGCCGTGGCCGATGTTGGCGTGCCAGAGGCCCGCGGTGCCGTCGAAGAGGCGCTGGCCGTCGGTGGTGAAGACGTAGTTGCCCTCGCCGCGCGCGATGACGAGCTGGCGCCCGAGCACGGACGGCATGTGCGCCTGCGCGCTCCAGAGGGCGGACCCCGTGTTGGCTGGTGTGGTCACGGCAGAGCTCCTTCGACGATGGTCAGCGCGCTGCGCTGCGCGGATCCTCTGATTGTAGGGCAATACTACGATGCGCGGAAGGGCAGGCATCGAGCCTGCCCTCCCGCGCATCCGGAGGTTCGGGTCAGGCCGCGAGGTCGAGGCCGAACGCCCGCGCCACACCGGCGTGCGTGACCGTCCCGGCGCGCGTGTTGAGCCCGAGGCGCAGCGCCGGATCGGCCTCCGTCGCCGCCTTCCAGCCCCGGTCGGCGACCTCGAGCACGTAGGGCAGCGTCGCGTTCGTGAGCGCGCGCGTCGACGTCTCGGGCACCGCGCCCGGCATGTTCGCCACGCAGTAGAAGACGGCGTCGTGCACGGCGAAGGTCGGCGCATCGTGCGTCGTCGGGCGCGAGCCCTCGAAGCAGCCACCCTGGTCGATCGCGATGTCGACGAGCACGGCGCCGGGACGCATGGTCGAGACCATCTCGTCGGTCACGAGCTTCGGCGCCGCGGCGCCGGGGATGAGCACCGAGCCGATCACGAGGTCGGCGTTCGCGACGGCCTCCGCGATCGCGAGCCGCGTCGAGGCGAGCGTGCGGATCGAGGTGCCGTAGCGCATCTGCAGCTCCTTGAGGCGCGGCAGCGAGCGGTCGATGACGGTCACGGATGCGCCGAGGCCGATGGCGTTGGCGGCCGCGTGCTCGCCCGCGACACCGCCGCCGATGACGACGACGTCCGCGGGCGGAGCGCCGGCGACGCCGCCCATGAGCGTCCCACGGCCGCCGCTCGCGCGCAGCAGCGAGTGGGCGCCCACCGCGATCGACAGGCGGCCGGCGACCTCGCTCATCGGCGAGAGCAGCGGCAGCGAGCGGTCGGCGAGCTGGACCGTCTCGTAGGCGATCGACGGCGTGCCCGCCGCGACCAGCGCATCCGTCAGCGGTCGGTCGGCCGCGAGGTGCAGGTAGGTCATGAGCGTCTGGTCGGCGCGCAGGTAGCCGTACTCCGAGGCGATCGGCTCCTTGACCTTGACGAGCAGCTCGGTGTCGCCCCAGACGATCGCCGCGTCGTCGACGACCGTCGCGCCGGCGGCTCGGTAGGCGTCGTCCGTGATGCGCGAGCCCTCGCCGGCGCCGGCCTGCACGAGCACGGTGTGGCCGCGGTCGGTCAGGGCGTCGACGCCCGCGGGCGTGATGCCGACGCGGTGCTCGTTGTTCTTGATCTCGGTGGGGATGCCGATGCGCATGGGGGCTCCTCTGCTGCGGTGGTGCGATCGTTCTGGGAAGTGCCATCATCTTGGGGGCCTGTTCGGGCGAGGCGACGCTTCTTCGCAGATCCTTCGGCAGATGAGTCCTATGCTGGCGTCGGTCGCACATCGCGCCGGATGCGGGAGGCACGCGGATGCAGGATCTTCGGGAGCGCATGCTCGACCCGATCGACACCACGCTCATCGGCGAGCTCGCGCGGGATGCGCGCGCGACGAACGCCCAGCTCGCGGCGCGAGCCGGCGTGGCGCCGTCGACCGCCCACGCGCGGCTGCGCGCGCTCGAGGGCCGCGGCATCGTGCACGGCTATCACGCGAGCATCGACCAGGCGGCGCTCGGGCGCGGCCTGCAGGCGATGATCGGCGTCACGCTCCGGCCGGGCTCGCGGCAGGAGAGCATCGAGCGGTTCGCGGCGGAGGTGGGCGCGCTGCCGCAGGTGATCCAGCTCTTCTTCGTCGGCGGCGTCGACGACTACCTCGTGCACGTCGCGGTCGAGGACTCGTCGGAGCTGCGCGCCGTCGTCGTGCAGCACCTCTCGGCGCAGCACAGCGTCGCCTCGACGCGCACGAGCGTCATCTTCGCCTACCAGCGCAACGCGCTCGCGGCCCCCTTCGACTGACCCGCCCGCGCCCGCTCGTCGAGCATCACCACGCTCGTCGAGCAGCAGCCGGGGCAGCCGGCCGCGTGTCGAGACGATCCGAGCCGGCGTGAGCCCGTGGTCCCGATGCGGGCCGCTTCGCCGTCCTACTCGACCAGCAG
>CAWDMS010000013.1:0-167880 GCA_963803465.1 uncultured Actinomycetota bacterium | reverse complement strand
CGAGCCGTTCCGGCGTTGATGCCCACGGGCGATCGACCACCTGACGGTCCTTCTCGCCGACTTCGAGCGATTGCAGGCGGAGGTGATCGCGTGCATCAGCGCCGCCAACGGCCTGCCGATCGATCGCGTCAAGCTGGTGTCGCCCTTCCACGGCGCGAGTCCGCTACAACCTCTACGCGGCAGTGACGCTCGTGCCACGGCATCAGCACCGGCACCTGCTGCAGGCCGAGCGCGCCGCCGGCATGTCCGCGCCGGCCGCGTCAGCGCTCGCTCGCCGTGTAAGCCTGGCCTGCGCCACACGAGCGCGGCCCGCGCCGCCAGCGTCCATCCGCCGATCCACGCTCTCGCACCCGCGAACAGCAGACTGAACACGTCATGCCGACGATCCCGCGTGGATCGAAGCGGGCGTGCAGCGCGTTCATGAAGAACGCGAAGAACGTGTAGACGTAGGTCGCTGCCTGCAGGCCCAGGCCCCAACGCAGGTGCGGGCGATACACCGCGTTCTCGATGTGCGCGTTGAACGCGTGACCGAGGCGGGAGACGTGCCGGCTGTAGGTGCGGCGTCGCCGCTCGTCGATCTGATCGCCGGCGCCTGCCGCCAGGATGGCATCGACGGCGTGGCGGGCGTGGCGCATGCCGGACGTCACTCCATTTCCTGTCAGCGGGTCGGGCATCGAGGCGGCTTCGCCCACCATCAACCAGTTGGGCCCGCAGACGGTGGCCGTGACGTACGGCTGAAACGACGTGCTTTCGACCTCCACGACCGGCTGCGCTTCGAGCAGCGCGGTGAAACCGCGGGTGACGCGCGAGTTCGTCGCGGAGGATCGTGACGGTCGTGTCGCCGGCGCGCCGGCGGTCGCGCACGCGATCGGCGGGCAGCACGAAGCCGACGCTTGTCTGCCTCGGCGAGATCGGGATGTCCCAGACCCAGCTGAGATACGCGTCGCGGTTGTCGACGAAGAACGCGGTCCCTTCATGCAGCGGCGGGGTGTCGAAGTAGGTCCAGAGACAGACCTTCTGGCGGCCATAGGTGACAGCCGGAATGTCCATGGCGCGAGACAGGACGCGGCCCGTGCCACTGGCATCGATGTACCAGCGCGCATCGATGTGCCTGCCGGCGGCGGTGGCGCAGCCGGTCACGCGCCCGCCGGTGGCGTTCACGGCTGGTCACGCGCTCCCAGACGAACGTCGTATCGAGCGCGCAGGCGTGCTCGAACAGACGATGGTCGAGCGCTGCCCGATCGACGTGCAGCGTCACGGTCTCGAAGCGCAGCGGCCGCCGCCGGATAAACGCCGGCGGCGTGGCCGTCCATTCCGGCCGGTCCACGCTCGTAGACGACGATGTTCTTCTTGTAGGTCGCGATCTCGTCCGCGAGCAGCGCCTTGACGTCGATGCCGACGCGCTCGAGCAGGCCGGGACTCGACCAGTCCAGTGATTCGCCGACCTTGCTGATGCGGGTACGCCTGCTCGTCCAGGCAGACGACGCTCAGGCCCGCCGTGCGCAGACGCACGCTCGCCGCCAGCCCGGCGATGCCGGCGCCAATGCATCGCGACGTCGTAGCGCGCAGCGGCGGGCACGCGAGCAGCGTACACCATTCGGCACCGTTCGCGATCGCGAACGTGCGCAGTGCCCATCTTCGATTTTCAAGCTTCAAACTTCCATTTGAATCGGACCAGATGGACCAATGCCGATTGAAGATCGAAGGTCGAAAATCGAAGATGTGTCCGTACGGCTGCTACTCGGAACGAAGCGCCTCGACCGGGTTGAGCGCATCGCGCGGCGCGCCGGCACGACGCACGCGATGACGGCGACGGCAGCAAGCAGCAGCGGTACACCTGCGATCGTGAGCGGATCGGTCGCCGAGACGGCCTCCAGGCCGCCTTCGAGTACCAACGCGACCGCCCACACGCCAGGCATTCCAATCAGGAGGCCGAGCAGAACCTGCCACGATGCGCGTCCGTGTCACGAGCCACCACAGCTGCCGGCGCCCGGGCGCCCAGGGCCATGCGGATGCCGATCTCCCGCGTGCGCTACGGTCACGGCGTAGGCCAGCACCGCCGTAGAGCCCGATCGCCGGAGAGCGCCAGGGCGAGCGCGGCGAAGAGCCAAGAGGGACGAGGTTGAAACGGCAGCGGGAGCCGAGCCCCGCGAAGCCGCTCTCCATGGTCGAGGACGTCGCGACACCGGCACGTTGCGGTCGAGCTCCAGAGCCTGGTGCGCGGACGGAGCGGACGGGAGCCGCGCGGGTCCCCCGCGGTCTTGACCGCAGAGGTAGCCCGACGGGCGCGGCTGCTGGAAGGGGGCGGTACATCAGGGAGCCCGGGATCGGCCTCGAGGCCCTCGCTCCGCACGTCCTCCACCATGCCCACGACCGTGGTCCAGGGGACGTCGGGCCGGCCGACCCGGAGCCTGCGGCCCACCGGGGTCCGTGTCCTCGCCCAGAATTTGCGGGCCATGCTCCGGCTCACGATGGGCAGCCGGCGCGCCCCCCCTACGCCATCCGCTCCGGCGAAAGGCCGGCCCCGAGAGGATCTTGATCCCCATCGTCCGGAAGTAATCGGGGCTGGCGGTGACCGATCCTCACCTCCGGCTGCTGGTCCGGCGGCAGGGGATCGCGCCCGTCCGGTCAATCCGCGCAGCGATCATGGAGAAGCCGCGGTCAGGGGGATCCCGTTGGCCACGGCGGCCGGCCACCCCGGGGAGGGCGGCCGCGGTCGCCGGGAGAGCTCCTCGAAGAAGAAGCGCTGCCGCGCGGGCTCGGAGTAGGCGTTTCTGGGGAGGTCGAACCCCAGGGTGAGCACCCCCTCGGGCTCGAAGCCCGGGTCCACGGACTGGAGACGGACGAAGCTCCGGAGAGAAGGAGCCCCGCTCCGACGAGGAGGATCACGGCGAGGGCGACCTCGACGGCCACGAGCCAGGCCGCGCAGGCGCGGGCGCGGCCGCGGCCGGCGTCTATGCCGCCCCCTCCTTCAGAGGATCGGAGAGGTCGACCCGCGACGCCTGAAGGGCGGGGAGCCAGGCCGAACAGGGACCCGGTGGCCACGGACAGGAGGAGCGTGAAGGCGAGGACGCGGAGCGTCCAGGCCGATCGGGATCTGCTGCAGGAGCCCGCCCCAGAGGTCGCCGGAACCAGGGCGACGAGCAGACGGATGCCGGCAAAGGCGATGCAGCAGGCCCGCGGCCCCGCCCACGAGGCCCAGCAGCACGCTCTCGGTCAGGAGCTGCGCGGACGATGCCGCCCGCGGCCGGCGCCGAGCGCCAGCGCGGACCGCGATCTCCCGGCGGCGCGCCGTGGCGCCGGGCGAGGAGCAGGTTGGCCACGTTGGCGCAGGCGATGAGCAGCACGAAGCCGACGGCGACCAGCAACGTCTGCAGCATCAGACGGCCACGCGAGCTGAGCGCCTCTTCGCTGAAGGGGATCGCCTTGGGCACGACACCACCAGTCAGAATCGGGTACTCTCGTGCGAGGGAGGCAGAATCACGCCGAGTTCGGCGGCGGCCTGATCGATCGTGATGCCGGTTCGCATGCGCGCGACGCCGACAATCGCCCGCATCGTCCGGTTGTTGCGCACCTCGTCGGGCACCTGTCCGAGCGGACGCCAGATGCCGGCCACCTGGGGAAAGCCGAATCCTTCCGGCATCACGCCGATCACCGTGGCCGGTCCGCCGTTGACCCTGATCAGCGGCCCACGATCGCCGGGTCGGCGCCGAAGCGCGCCGCCCATGCTGCGTGGCCGAGGACGACCACGGGCTCGGCGCCGGCGCGGTCGTCGCCGGCGCGGAACCCGCGTCGAGGATCGGCTGTGCCCCGATCAGCTCGAAGCCATTCGTCGATATATAGCTTCCCTCGTATCGGGCCGGCGGCGCGACATCGTCGGCCACCGTCATGTCGAACTCCAGGTACTCCAGCCATGCCGTCGAACGTCCGCGCGGCCCGCCGCCACTCCTCGAATTCCATGTACGACAAGTTGGTGGGGCCACGCCGGCGCGCGGTGACAGTTCTTGGTCGAGAGGGCGAGCATGCGGTCGGCGCCATCGATGGGCAGGTCGCGCAGCATCACGGCGTTGACGATGGTGAAGATCGTCGTATTCACTGCGATGCCGAGCGCCAGGGCGATGATGGCGGCCAGCGACAGCCACCGATCGGACGAGCGTCCTGACGGCCAGGCGGATGTCGTTCAACATGCGTCACTCCACGCGATTGGGTCGAATCGTCCCGCTGGAAGTCTACGCCGGGGCACCGACGTCGGCACCGATGAACGGATCTCTCGACGCCGCGTCGGTCGCCTTCAAGTGGGATGCCGCGTGAGTTTCCAAGGAATTCGTGCAATTTGAGGGGACAGTTGTCCGCCGACGGTCGAGGCCCTTCCCGGAATCGGACACCGGTCCACGTCAGCATGAAGAGGATTCACGTGGGCGATTCGCGGAACGGAGACCAGGAACCACCGCCTGACGTGAGGCCGTTCGTGGTCGCTGAATCCGGGATCGTGTAGTGGCCTGAACGGGATGTCGAAGCTCCCGTCGTCACTGAGCGCTGGCCACCAGCGTCAATCCGTCCTGCGCGAGCCGCCGCAAGAGTCGGCCCGCGGCAGCAGCCAGGTCGCCGGGCAGCTCGGCTGACACGGGCTCGCTTGCTCGCACGATGTAGGTATGGACGCCGCGGTCGGTCCCCGTGAACTGGAATTCGACCGCGCCGACCAGTCGTGACCCGTCCTGCAGACTCGAGATGCCAGGCCACAAGGTTGGCGGCCAGCGCCGGAGCGCTGGCGCGTCGACCAGGCGCAGCCCGGGACTCGCACGCCAGTTCGAGGCGCAGTGCCGTGTCCAGATACCGGTCGGGCGCCGACGACCATCGCCAGATGGGGTCCTCGGTCAGCTCACCAGTCGGTTGCTGGTACAGCAATCGGCGGCCGATGTGTCCACGTGCTTGTGTATCGAGCAGCCGGATCGGGACGCAGCATTGCGGTGCCGGCGCTCGTGCCGCGCTGGCTCGGGCGCTGCGGCTCGAGCAGTTGCGGCTCGAGCATGCGAGCCGGTATCGTGTCGGGCCGCCTGAGCTGGCAGGCGGCTGCGGCCAGGCAGACGATCAGGCACGACGAGACAGAGGCGCAGTCCGAGTGCAAGCCAGTCACGGTTTCCCCGTCGCGGGCCGTGGGCCCATAGACCACTGACTCTGGCTGCTCCTGCAGTTGCCGGGCGAGGTCGCGCAGCTGTTCGAGCGAATCCCGGATGGCCGGCAGCGAGCGCCGCAGATCGTCGGCCGCCAGCGCCGTCTGATCCGCCGCGGCGCGCGCAGATTGAGCGCCGCCGTGCATTCGTTGTCGCCGGAAGATCGGCGGCCTTGATCGCGGCACGCGCCTCGTCGAGCAAGCGTCACCAGCCTTCCCTGGGCGCCGATCATCGCCTTCCAGCTCGGACGCGATCTGCTCGATCTGCACGCTTGTCGACGCGAAGAACTTGCGCGAATCGGCGCTCAGCGCCGGCAGATCGCTCTGCTGAACGATGCGCTCGATGTTCGTGAAGAATCGGTCGCTTCGGTCGAGGCTGTCCGGAATCCTGGCGACGATGTTCTCGAGCACCTCGCAGCGTGGCTTCCGCGCGCTCGAGCACCTCCGGCACGCGGTCCCGTATCGCGGCAAGCGTCGTCGGCATCGACGGGATGTACGCGCGATCGGGCTTGAATCCGAGGGCCAGCGCCGGCGGCGGGTTCTCCGGCGCGTCGAGCAGCAGGTACGCCTCCCCGGTCACCGGGTTGCCGATGACCTGGGCGCGAAGCTTGGGGAACATGCCTTCGAGATCGGCGGTCTCCCGGATCCGCTTGACGTTCGCGCCGACGGTGCTGAGCCGGTCGAGAAACACCTCGAAGTCGATCTGGATGGTGCGCGATCGCGGGTCCACGCGCACCTCGGTGACGCGGCCCAGCGGCACGCCCCTGTACCGCACCGGGCTCGAGACATCGATGCCACTGACGTTCTCCCTCGTGTAGGTGACCATCTCGATCACGGCACGGCTCCTCGCCCGCTGGATGAACAGCAGCGCCGTGGCGACGAAGACGGCGAGCGCCACGACCAGGAACAGGCCAAGTCGGGCGTAGCTTCTTTCGACGGCCATCGGCCACACTCGCTGACTCGCGGGCACCCCCGGCGATGACCGCGTGAAGAAGTTGTGCACGAACGGGATCGTCGATTCGTCGCGCAGCCGGTGCGGGTTGCCCTGCGCGACGATGCCCTTCGCGGTCTTGTCGAGGACGATGCAGGAATCGGCCACGAGGAAGATGCTCGGCAGCTCGTGCGTCACGATGACGACGGTGATGCCAAGATCGCGGCTGAGCGTGATGATGAGCTGGTCGAGCTCGACCGCCGAAATCGGATCGAGCCCGGCAGACGGCTCGTCGAAGAACAGGAGATCCGGCTCCAGCATCAGCGCGCGGGCGATGCCGGCGCGCTTCTTCATGCCGCCCGAGATCTCGCCCGGCAGATGCCCGGCGAAGGGACCGAGTCCGACGAGCTCGAGCTTGGCCTGACAGAGTCGCCGCACGGTCTCGCCGCGGATCGGCGTCCAGGCCGTCAGCGGGAGCGCGAGGTTCTGCGCGAGCGTCAGCGAGCTGAAGAGCGCGCCGGACTGAAACAGCACGCCGAAGGGCGGCACGCCTTCGTAGCGATGCGGCTCGCCGACGCCGTCGATGTCGATCCGGCCGGCCTGAGGCCGCTCGAGGCCGATCAAATAGCGCAGCAGCGTGCTCTTGCCGCTTCCCGACCCGCCGAGGATGGCCATGGTCGTGCCGCGCTCGACCTGGAAGTTCACGTGCTCCATGAGCACTCGCGTCCCCCACCCGATTCGCAGATCCTCGACGATGATGTGCGGCCTCGATCGCGGCATGGTCAGATGCCCAGCAGCGTGTAGAAGAACGTGAACAGGGCGTTGGTCACGATCACGCCGAGGATCGCCATCACGACGGCGCTCGTCGTCCTCGCGCCAACCGCTGCCGCGCCGCCTTGCGCGGCCAGTCCCTGCCGGCAGGCAATCAGGCCGATCGCGAGCGCGAGAAACGGCGTCTTGACCAGGCCTCCCAGCAGGTGACCGGCGGTGATCGCGTCGGTGGTCGCCAGCAGATACGCGCGCGCTGGCATCTCGGTCGTGGCGGTCGTCGCCAGGAAGCCGCCGAGGAGCGCCAGCGCGTTGCCGATCCAGGTCAGCAGCGGCACGACGATCACGAGCGCCACGCAGCGGGGCACGACCAGCCATCGCACCGGATCGAACCCCATCGATCGCAGGGCGTCGATCTCTTCCGACACCTTCATCGTCGCGAGCTCCGACGCGAGACCCGCGCCCGATCGGCCGGCGACCACGATCGCCGTGACGAGCGGGCCGAGCTCGCGGAACTGCGCGACGACGACGAGCTCCGGGACGTAGGCGACCGCGCCGAAGCGCGCGAGCTGCGAGATGCCGAGCAAGCCGATGATCAGACCCACCAGGAAGTTGGCGGCGCCCGTGACGACGAGGCCATCGGCCCCGATCTCCTGGAGCAGCCTCGGCAGCGAGCGCCAATCCACCGAGCGTGGTGCCGCGACCGCCTTCGGAATGGCGACGGCGCAGCGGCCGGCGAAATCCAGCGGCCGGTGATCGCGACGCGGCAGTCGCGCCGCGCCGGCGCCGATTCGCGTCAGCGCGTCGACCTGGCGCGGCGTGAGGCGCTGGCGTGCGCTCCTCTGCCGCCCACGATACAGCGCGATCAATCGCGCGGCTTCGGGGTTGCTGTCTTCCACCACCCGCGTGCGCTCCCCGCCCGCGTCCAGACGATCGAGGAGCCCCGCCAGCAGCACCGCGCCGGCGCCGTCGATGCGATCGAGATGCCCCAGGTCGACCTCGATCGAGCGGCACCCCTCCAGACTCGGCGGCAGTGCCTGCACCGCGCGCCGACCGCTGCTGCATGGGCGAGGTCGAACGGACCGGTCGGCACGAGACGGGCGTGGTCGTCTTGACGGTCGACGTTGATACCGGCAAGCGGCGTTTCTGTTCCTGGGCGCATCGGTCTCACAGCACTGCAGCAGCAACCACGAAATACCGTGACCTTCGACGTATATCTGGTGACCGGCTGAGCGGCGGCGGCAAGCATAGACGAGCGATTGCCTGCGCCAGTCGTCGTTCATCCGCTGGCAGGCCCGACGGCAGAACAGCTGGCTGTGCGAAATCGTTGCCGCAACTGGCGACAGGCCAGGAAGCAACCGAGCTCGCGCGCGGAGCGTCAACCCGAAGACCACGTGGAGCATCAACTTGAAGCGCTTTCATCGCACGCTCGAGCTGTGCCAGCAGCGAGGGCTTACCGGCGGACGCAGGTACATGTCTTGCCCCTGCTGAGAGTCGTCCGCACGCAGATCGCAAGTTTTCTCAAGAATCTGTGCGCAAGCCGACGTGTTCCCGGCGGCGCATCACAACATGTCGTGGCCGATTCCAAGGTACGGGGAGCATGGTCGGCGGAGCACGCGTGCGATCCTAAGATGGTCGCCTGATGCGTTCGGTCCTTCACGGAGAAAAACGATGACACCTACCAGACTCCTGGCCGCAACTTGCAGCATCCTCGCGCTGGCCGGATGTGGGACAACCGAGTCATCGCCGCCAGCTGGAGGTACCCCGCCGGCTGGTGGTACAACGGTCAGCGACCCGAAGCCGGCCACCGAAGCGACCCCACCCGCCAGCGACGACGTATCGAAGAGCCCGCCGTCTCCGACAAGGCCGACGTCAAGCTGCCGAGCCCGGCCCCGTCGCCACAGCTCCCGAAACACCGACCATCAAGGACGCCAGCGGACCTCTGCTGCTGTAACTGCAACTGAACGCCTGACGGATCAGGAGGTCAAGGCGCTACTCGAGAGTATCGAGAAGAAGCGTTCGGCGTTTGAAGCCGCCCTTGACGACAAGCTGAAGAACTCGACCATCAAGGGCGAACGCGGTGAGGTCAACACCAACGAGTTCTTCGACGACTTGCAGGATCAGGTTCAGCGTGCCCGTGAGAGATTCTCGTCGAACTACTCGGCCAGCAGTGAGGTGCTGTCGCTTCTACAGTTCGCCACGCGGCTCGACGCGTGGGCATCCACGCAACCAGCAGGGTTCCGAGGATCCAGGGAGTGGGGCGCGCTCGCGACCGACTTTCGGCGCCTCTCGGCGGCGTACAACTCGGCCCTGCTCAGGCCCGGACAACAGGCGCTTGGCGCACAAGCCAGGCGGCTCAACGACGCCGAGCTCGTGACCGCCGCAGCAAATGTCGACAAGAACATGGATGCCTTTCGAAACGCCTACGACAGCGCGCTGGCCGCAAATGCGAACCTCACACCTGCGAGCCGTCAGACGTGCGATTCAGAACGTCGACGCCATGAAGAACAGCGCGCAGGCGCTCCACGCCGCGCTGGGGAAAAAGCAGAAGGGCGTCGCGGAGGCGAACGCGCTGTTGAAGGGGAGTGCGGCCATGATCGACGCGACGTTGCAAGCTCCCACCGGACTCCTCGGCGGCTGCGGCGTGGGCTCCGGTTCGCGAGGAGCTGGCAAAAGTCGTGTTGGCCTATGAGGTCCGTCGTCGCCGGGCCCGACACAGCGGCCACGGGCACCAGCGGCTCGACAGCTCCGCTGGTCTACTGCGCCTGGACGCCTGACGGATCAGGAGGTCAAGGCGCTGCTCGAGAGTATCGAGAAGAAGCGTTCGGCGTTTGAAGCCGCCCTTGACGACAAGCTGAAGAACTCGACCATCAAGGGCGAACGCGGTCAGGTCAACGCCAACGAGTTCTTCGACGACCTGCAGGATCAGGTTGCAGCGTGCCCGTGAGCGATTCTCGTCGAACTACTCGGCCAGCAGTGAGGTGCTGTCGCTCCTCCAGTTCGCCGCGCGGCTCGACGCGTGGGCATCCACGCAACCAGCAGGGTTCCGAGGATCCAAGGAGTGGGGCGCGCTCGCGACCGACTTTCGACGCCTCTCGGCGGCGTACAACTCGGGCCTGCTCAGGCCCGCACAGCAGGCGCGTGGCGCACAAGCCCGGCGGCTCAACGACGCCGAGCTCGTGACCGCCGCCGCAAATATCGACAAGAACATGGATGCCTTTCGAACCGCCTACGACAGCGCGCTGGCTGGAAACACGACCCTCACGCCTGCGAGCCGTCAGACGGCGATTCAGAACGTCGACGCCATGAAGACCAGCGCGAAGGCGCTCAACACCGCGCTGGGGAAAAAGCAGAAGGGCGTCGCGGAGGCCGACGCGCTGTTGAAGGGGAGCAGGGTCATGATGGAGGCGACGTTGCAAGCTCCCACCGAACTCCTCGGCGGCTGCGGCGTGGGCGCCGGTTCGCGAGGAGCTGTCAAAAGTCGCGTTGGCCTATGAGGTCACCCCATCGCGTTGACAAGGAGCGGTTTCAGGTAGCTCCGCGCATCACCACTCGGCACGACCACCACCCCGGTGGTCGTGCCTGGTTCGAGTTCCCTTCTTCCGCACCAACTCCCCCCGCTGGCACGTCATCTGGCGCGCGCGTCTGCCTATGGACGATGCACCTGCGGCACCCCGCTGCGGCTCCCAGGGGGCGGACCGATACCGGTGAGGACTTGATAGCAGCCAGAGAGGTGGTCACAACATGCCGTGACTTGACTCTCGCATATCGCGCTTCGTCGACCCGTTGTGTTTCTAGGCGGTGGACCTCCGGGGATCCGTGTTGCAACTCCGGAAATCGTGCACACCGTCCTCGCATCACGCCCAAAGGCTAAGGAAACGGTGAGCCGATCCCGACTCTGGCGAGTGTGGTGCGTCCACGGCTTCGCATCGAGCGGCCCGTCCGTGACGGCCTGCATGTTGCACCCGGCCTCGCCAGGCGATTTTGCCGCGCTTTGCCGGAGGTTGTAGTGACGAAGCTCGCACGTGCAAATGTTCTTGTGTTATCAGCGGCCTTGCTGCTCTTACCGTCCGTCGCATTAGCTCAACTGGAAAACACCCCGGCGCCGGAACGAGCACCAGTCACAGACGTCATCGATCGACTTCGAACCGAAGTCGATTTCAGCGCTGGTCTCAACCCTGAGCTCATCACAATCGGCGCATACGCCGACTCCGGGCTGCTCTTCAATGAAAGCCACCAGTGGATGGAACGAGCACCCTGGGCGGCGCGGATCGCGAGAGCTCAGCCGAATAACGCTGGGCAGCAAGCACAGCAGGTCGAGAGCGCCGTCACAGACGCCATCGATAAATTCAAAATCGGAGTCGATTTCGGCGTTGGTCTCGACCCTGAGCTCATCATGATCGGGGCACACGGCCACTTTGGGCCGTACTTCAGTGAAAGCGTATCGTTCCGACCCGGCTTCGAGCTCGGGTTCGGGGAGGTGACCACGGTCTTTGGCATCAACCTGGACGCGCTCTTCAGTTTTGGTGACGCCACCGACCCTGCGCGGTGGATCCCCTATATCGGTGGCGGGCCGAACTTTTCCATCAGGAACCGCGGTTTCACAGAGTCCCCGGAGGACACGGAAGAGGACGACGAGCCAGAGGACGGAGAAGAGGGAGAGGAGGACGAACCCAGCCGGTTCGACTTCAGCGACACTGATTTCACCGCGGGCTTCAACTTCATCGCCGGCGCGCGAAAAGCGAACGGCATGTTCTTCGAGATGAAGGCCACGGTGTACGGCGTCTCGAACATCAGGTTGCTGGTGGGCTTCAACTTCTGAGCAGATCGGGCAGGTGACACCCACCTGCCCGACCCACGACACCCTCAGGCGCGGGAATGCCGGCGTCGCTGGAGCTCACCGAGACCCCTCGATGCCGGCATCTTGAAAACGTGACGTGAGACAGCAACGGTTTCACGATGCGGGGGTCTGACTGACCGCGGTGGGGCATCCCGCTGGCGGTGAAATATTCTCGGTCGTCGCGCCTGGCCATCCGGGCGCGCGCTCCGGGAGTTAGGCCACGAACCACCCTTCCGGGGGACTAGCGAATCACAATCGCGGCACCGAGCGACCAGAAGTTGCCCACGACGTCGGGAATGCTCGCCCCCCTGTTGTGATGTCGGCGAGCCCTGCGACGTGTTGGGTGCCGAACAGCTGGAACCCGACGCGCGCGGCCGGTCGAAAAACCCAACCGGCGCCGATGACCACCGATAAGGCCCTCGAGTTGATTGGATCCGGGCCGATCGCGTCCACCCAGTCGCGGACGTAGGCCATTCCAGCGCCCCCTTTCAGGAAGAAGCCCTTCGATGACCACGGCCGGAACTGGGCCACGGCGTCGATATGCGTCGTGCGAATTCGGGCCCCCTCGGCGTCCACCGGCATCCAGAACAGCTCGACCCCGACGTCCATGCGGTTGTTGACGCGATACCCGCCACTGGCCAGAACACTCCCCGAGTGACGATAGGGAAAGTCCTCCTCGCAGGTCTGACAGTCGCCACGCACGGTTGCGAACGCAGCGCCGGCCACCAGCCACAGGTGCGAGGCCCCGGCGGCATCGTCGGTCGCCACGGTCTGGGACGCCGGCGGCACAGGCTGCGCTGCGGCCACAGACGGCGCCAGCCAGCCGAGCAGCAGGCAGCAGCGGAGTGCTACGCAACGCCACCGGCTCATTCGAAACTCCACGTGAGATACGCACGGAACTGGGGATAGCGATACTCGAGCTCCGAGCGAGCCTCGTCCTGATAGAAGCTCTGCCGAAAGAAGTACTCCCCGGACACACCGAACCCGAGCGGCCCTCGCAGCGGCAGCAGCAGGTCCAGACGCGCCCGCTGCAGGAAGTGATTCGCGCGGACGCCGTCGAGCGAGTAGATATGCCGGCCCTCGTATGAGAACGCCGCGAACGGGCGGCGATCGCGGGAGAAGCGCGCGAACGCGCCGAAGGTCGCGCCGGGGCCGTAGTCGTAAAAGCGCGGCCCCTCCGAGACGCCCTGCCCGCCTTCTGGCTCTCCTTCCTCTTCCTCTTCCTCCTCCGGCACTTCGGTCACGCCGAGCGGAAGGGAATCGATGGCGCCGAGCACGGTCAGCCCTCCCCATCCCATGACCCAGAGACTGGTCCGTTGCGACAGCGGCTGCGTCACGCCGACGGCCATCTCGAAGGACTGTGACCCGGTGGCGAAGGCATCGTTACTCTGAAAGTCGTAGCTTTGGAGCACGTTGAACTGCGTCTTTTTGCCCAACGGCTTTCCCAGCAGCCGCCCGCGCACTGTCGCTTCGCTGAAGGCGCTGCCGCCCCCCATTCGCAGCCTCACCGAGAAGGCATCATACGGCGTCCGGCTGTCGCCGGTCTGGGGATCTCCGTACAGCAGGTCCATTTCCACGAACGGCTGGCCGGTCGAGTCGAACGCGCGGGTCTGTGACCCTCGGAAGAGCACGCCTCCCGCCGTGAACCCGGCGAGCGTCGACGGCACCATCTCGGCGGGTTTGTCGGTCAGGCGCTTGGCGTCCCCGGTGCGGAAGCGGTTGTAGCCGGTCACCGGATCCAGGGCCATCGCACCGATCTCTTTCCACAGCCGCCCGCTCCCGGTCGCCCGGGTGTCGCGCACGAGCCAGGCCATGCGGTTGAACATCTCGCCGAGCGCGATGCCGCCAAGCGTCGTGTTGATGAAGTCGTTCACGCGAGGCATGGTTGGTCTCGCCGAAATACTCCCAGGTGGCGCTGCCGAACGCGGTCAACGCCGCCGACTCGTAGAAGCTCAGACCGTTGGCGCGACCGGAGGTGAAGTAATTGTTCCCCTGGTACGGATGACCGATCTGATTGACCGCGAAGTCGTCCAGGTCCCAGACCCACCCCTGCTCCATGTTGGCCCACCATGTCTTCGGGGTGATCTTCGCGGTGTCCTGGCCGCGGATCAGGTTCGCGGCCTCGTAGAAGACGTTGATGATCGTGGTCTGAAACAGCGCCCTGCCAACGCTCCGTGCGAGGGCAGCCCTCGCAGGAGCGATGTTCGGCGACCCAGTCGATGGTCTGATCGGGGGTGAACAGGCTGCCGCCGTCCGTCTCGCGTCCTTCGGCGGCCGCCTGAATTGATTCCAGCAACACACCAGGCGCCGGCGCCAGGGTGGGCGCCGATGCCGATTCGCTCTGTTCGAGCGGATCCTGCGCAGCACCTTCGCAGACGCCAACCAAGCTTCCGACCAGCGCGACACACGTGACTACTATGCCGCGGATGCCCATCCGTCCTCCTCTTTCGCCCGGCGCCACGCGTCGCTCCGGCGACGGCCACGCGCGGTGAGACGCCTTTCGAGGCCCTCGTCTTCGTTATGCCCGCGCTGAACTAGCGGGTGCCGGTCTTCACGGCGTCCCTGGCGTCATCCCGCCGCTCACGCTCGTCCGTAATCAATTTGTAGGCCACGTAGTACTTGTAGATGTTGCTCACGTAGGTCACGGTCTCGCGGCCGATGCGCTCCGACGCGAGCCGCTCCACGTTGCCGAACCAGACGTTCGGATTCAGCCCGCGCTTCTCCGCTTGCCGTCGCAGCTGCCGGATCCGGCCCGGCCCCGCGTTGTAGGCCGCAAAGGTGAAGAGCCCTTTGTTGAGATCGTCCATCGGCTCCTTCTCGAAAAACTGGTCCCTCACGAACCGCATGTACTTCACGCCGCCGTGGATATTCGGCTCGAGCTTGGTGATGTCTCCCACTTTCAGGTCCTCTCCCGTGGCGGGCATCACCTGCATTACCCCGATGGCGCCGACAGGACTTCTGGCTTCCTGATCCAGTCGTGACTCCTGGTACCCCTGGGCGACCATCATCAGGTAGTCGAACTTGTACCGATCGCCGTACTTCTGGAAGAGATCCTTCATCAGGCGTGAACTTCTTGCGCTCGGCCTCCGACGTCGCGTTCCTGACGTACCTGGTGCTCTGCAGATACTTCTTTTCGATGGTCTGGTTCATAGCCACGTTCAGGCTGACTTTCTCGATGAATCCGTTGATTTCACTCGCCAGCTTCGGGCTGTTCTTGCGAAAGGCCACAGCGAGGTTGCTGCCGGTGCGCAGGGTCATCGTGTCGTGCACCGTCATGTCCGTGAAGATCTGCTTCCAGAAGTCTGCGATGAACCCGTCGACCACCGTCGCGGGCATGAGGCCCGCGTTCACCATCTCCAGGATGTCATCGTCCTCGAGGTTCTCGGAGGCTTCTTGCACATCCACCGGCGGCTTGCCCCGCTTCTCGAGCGCACGTTGAGCGCCTGCAGACTCTCGTAGTAGCTCGATGTCTTGCGAACGAAGACCTGCTTGCCGGACAGGTCGTCGACCGTCGTCACCGCCGGTGCGCCCGGACCCGTCACGACCACTTCGTCCACATTCCGGCGCGTGGGGATCGAGAAGTCCACGAGCTTCTGGCGTTCGGGCGTCACGGTGAGTTGCGCCACGACGAGATCGACCTTTCCGGCGTTGAGCGAGGGCAGCAACTGGTCGCGCGGCATCGGCAGCAGCACGACATGGATCTTGATGTTCCCTGCCTTGTAGCTTCTTGTTCAGCGCCTCCTCGAAGAGCATCAGATACTCGTAGGACAGGCCGCGCTGTACCCCCTTGTCCACGAAGTAAATGTGCGGTTGAAAGGCACTCCGGCGCGGATGAAGCGCCGCCCCATCATCTCGTCCAGGTCCCCGGTGAGCGAGTGGTCGACGAGGGAACGCATGTCTTCGGGAAGGGCCAGTTCGTAGACGGGCAGCTCCTCCTCCGGCTCTTCAGCCGGAGCGGCGGCCTTCTCCTGCTCCTGCGTAGGGGCCGAACATCCCCCTGCGAGAATTGCCAGGAGCAGCAGCGCCGTCGTCTTCTGAATCATGCTTGACACCCCGTGGCCACTCATTTCTTTTTTGTCGATCTTCGTGACCTTGTTCCCCTGGATGACGAGCGCGGCCTTGGCGCCATTATGGTCGAAGATGACGGCGTAGAATCTTGTCCTTCGCCGTCATGGTGGTCGTGGGACTCCTGGCCGCTCCCTGGCCTAGGCGCCCTTAGGTGAGTGCTTGGTCAGAACCTGGGTCAGAGGCGCCGCGCCTGCTGGCATCGCGACCCCTCCTCCGAGAATCTCCTGCGAAGTGAGCGGCTTCCCGTAGACGCCCTTGATGGCACCCTCGTCCTGGTTCAGCGTGGTTCCCGCCAGCGAGACGCCGGCGAAGGCACCACTGCTGCGCGAGTAGCTGAGGATCTTGGCTTTCATTGCCGCATCGGTTTCCGCCGCGGTCCCCCGACCGACGGGCCCGGCAGCCACCGACATATCGCCACCCAGAGTGAACTTGCTCTTCAGCAGGCTGATCATACCGGCGCGATCCATGACCAACATCACGACATCAGTTGCCGAGGCGCCGATCTGAAAGCCGACACTGGCGCCACCCATTTCGACCATCGACGGCGCGCCCCAGCCCGCCTTGTCCTTGCCGCGGCACGTGACGGCGCCTCGACCGAACGACCCACCGACGATGAAGCCGCCTTTTTTCATGCCGGGCACGATCACCACGCACTCGGCTTTGGCGAGTATTCCGGCGGGAATGCCCTTGTCCGGCACGGCCATGATTTCGTCGAACGCCTTGGCCGCACTCGCCAGCCGTTCATCAGTTTCCTTGTCGGCGAGCAGCGGTCCGCTCGAGAGCGCGAGTAACAGCGCAGTCAGGAACAGAATCTTCATGACGTCCTCTCCTTCATCTTTTCTAAGCTCTCTTAGTATCGCGCCACAACCCCGATCGGGCGCTGAAGCAAGCCTCCACCGATCGGCGTTCGAAGTGATGCCGACTCAACAGTCCCGTGAGCGCCTGAATTTGGAGACCGATGCACGCGTCGTGCCGTGCGCTTTGTTCAATTCTTCGGTTCTACAGGCTCTTGGCCATGGCGCTCCGGGTCAGGATCGAGTGCTTAGTCTCTGAGTTTCGGGGAAGCCCTGGCAGTCACAACTTGCCGTGGGTCAGTCACGGCTCGCCGTGAGTCGCTCGTGCGGGTCAACGAGTGTTCACTACCTACACGACGGCGTTGTATAGCCGCTCGACGTGTTGCCAACGTTCGGCTTTCCGCAACCGCTCGAATGCAGGCCATCTTACTCCGGGCAGAAGACGCGGCCCCTTATTTCTGACGCGGCTCGCGCAATAGCTACACCGTGGGTGCCAGTCTTGCCTGTCCTGAACGCCGCAGGCGGGCATCACCACGTACGTGATAGCATCCACCCGCAGGGTGCGCACATGGATCGCAACACGGCTCACCTGGCGGCCGACCTGGCCGTTACGCTTCCCGAAGATCTTTCCGGCATGCCTGCCAAGGCACTGGGCTGGGTCAGTAGCAACGGGTCGCGTCCTCGGCGAAGTGGGATCCAAATAGTCCAAGAACAGCAATCGTGCTGGTTCCGGTGGAGGGCAAACCCAAACCAGGTTCCGCCGCGCGCGTCTTTCAGCGCATCACGGAAGCGCACGTCAACATTGGCAAACACTCCTCGCGCCCACGACTGCGAAGGAGTGCCACGAGATGGAGGCGCACATGACCAGAAGAGCTCTGCAGCTACGAATCGCCGCGCTCGCGGGTGTCGTGATCGTCGCCGCGTCGCTTGCCGGAGTGCGTGCCGGTCAGGTCCCGCGCCAGCAGTCGCCATCGACAACGACGACATCGGCGGCGTTGTCACCGGTCCGCGCGGACCCGAAGCCGGCGTCTGGGTCATCGCGGAAACGACCGGACCTGCCCACGCGCCTGATCAAGAGCGTCGTCACCGACGATCAGGGCCGCTATCTTGTGCCCGACCTGCCCGAAGGCGACCTACGACGTGTGGGTCCGCGGCTACGGGCTCGTGGATTCGCCGAAAGTCAAAGCGACGCCCGGCAAGGCTCTGGATCTGACGGCCGTGGCTGCGCCCAACGCGAAAGCGGCAGCGGAGTACTACCCGGCGCAGTACTGGCTGTCGCTGCTTCAGGTGCCGCCCAAGAGCGATTTCCCCGGCACCGGCCCGACCGGCAACGGAATTTCGCCGAACGTCAGAAGCCAGGGGGAGTGGATTCGCAACATCGTCAACACCGACGGCTGCACCGGCTGTCATCAGATGGGCAACAAGGCGACGCGCGAGATCCCCAAGAGCCTCGGCACGTTCGAATCGTCAGCGGCGGCATGGGATCGCCGGATCCAGTCCGGACAGGCCGGCGGCGGCATGAGCGCCCGGTTCACCCAGGTCGGCCGGCCGCGGGCGCTGGCGATGTAGGCGGACTGGACCGATCGGATTGCGGCAGGCGAGCTGCCGGCGGCAGCGCCGCTCCGGCCGCAAGGCAGGGAGCGCAACGTCGTCATCACCATGTGGGACTGGGCCGATCCGAAGGTGTATCTCCACGACGAGATCGCGACGCGACAAGCGGAATCCGACGGTCAACGCGAACGGACCGATCTATGGCGCGCTCGAGGCCAGCGCCGACTACATGCCGGTCGTCGACCCGACGCGCAATACACGCGAGCCAGGTGAAGCTGCAGGTTCGCGATCCGAAGACGCCGAGCGAAGCGCAGACGCCGCCGGCGCAGCCGTCGCCGTACTGGGGCGAGGAAGCGATCTGGACCAGCCAGTCCAACGCGCACAGCTTCGCGATGGATCGTCAGGCGCGCGTGTGGATCGCGGCGCGCATCCGTCCGAACCAGACGTCGGCCTTCTGTCGAGCAGGGCTCGACAGCATCCGTCGGCGATGGCGTTTCCGATCAATCAGAGCGGCCGGCAGATGCAGATGTACGACCCGAAGACGAAAGAGGTCACGACCATCGACACCTGCTTCGGCACGCATCATCTGAATTTCGACGACAACGACGTGTTGTGGTTCACGGGCGGCGGCGCGGTCGAGGGCTGGTTCGACACCAGGGTGTACGACAAGACCAAAGACGAGACAGAAGGCACAGGGCTGGACCGTGTTCGTCCTCGATACGAACGGCAACGGCAAGCGCGACGCGTACGTCGAGCCCGACCAGCCGATCGATCCCGCCAAGGACAAGCGGATCAACGCGCCGTTCTACGGCGTGGCGCCGAGTCCGGTCGACGGCTCGATCTGGGGATCGGTCCTGGGCATGCCCGGATCGCTCGTTCGGCTGGTTCTCGGGTCGAACCCGCCGGCGACCGCGCTGTCCGAGATCTACGAAGTGCCCTGGAACAATCCGAAGGCGCCGGTTCAGGGATTTGCTCCGCGCGGCATGGACGTCGACAGCAACGGCGTCGTCTGGACGGTGCTGTCGAGCGGGCAGCTACGCCAGCTTCGACCGGCGCAAGTGCAAGGGTCCGCTCAACGGACCGACCGCGACCGGGCAGCACTGCCCGGAAGGCTGGTCGCTCTACGCGCTCCCGGGCCCGAACTACAAGGGCGCCACGGATTCAGCCAGCGCCGACACCGCCTACTACAACTTCGTGGATCGGTTCGACATGCTCGGCCTGGGCAAGAACGTGCCGCTTGCGACCGGCAACGGATCCGAGGGACTGCTGGCGCTGGTCGACGGCAAGTTCCTGACCTTCCGCGTGCCGTATCCGATGGGCTTCTATGCGAAAGGCATGGACGGCCGGATCGACGACCCAAGCGGCGGCTGGAAGGGCAAGGGCATCTGGACGACCTACGCGACGCGCGCGCCGTTCCATGCGGAAGGCGGCAAAGGCACCACGAGCAAGCTCGTCAAGTTCCAGGTGCGCCCGGACCCGCTGGCGAAGTAGATCGGACTCTTCGGCATCAGGGAGAGAGACGTGAGAGGTTCCCTTCGATTCGGATCGGGCCAGGCGTGACAGCCCAGGTCTGAATCAATTCCTGTCGCCGGAGAGACGCAAATGAGCAGGCACACCTGGCTTCACGCGACATTCGCGGGGCTCCTGCTGACGGTCGCAACGCTGGCAGAGCCACAGACACGAACGGCAGATCCGCCGCGCCGGATCCTCTTTATCGGGAACAGTCTCACGTATGCTCAGCAGGGCATCTACTTGCATATCCAGGGGATGGGTGCCGCCGCGATGCCGCCCCTGACGATCCAGGCCGACAAGGCCGTCGTCGGAGGACAGTACCTTCAAGAGTCTTTGGGAACGATACCCGGAACCGCGACAGGCTATCGCCAAGGGTTACGACGTGGTCGTGCTTCAGGAGGATCTGCCCGAAACAACAGTTGCAGACTTCCGTCAATACGCGCGACTGTTCGTTGCGGAAATCAAGCGGACAGGGGCGCGGCCCGTCCTGTTGATGGCCTGGGCGTACAAGAGGCTGGGATGGATCTCGATGTCTGGAGATCGCCGACGCACATCGTGCCGCCGCCAAAGAACTTGGCGTCGACCTCGTCGCGGCCCTCGCCATCGGCACCGAGACCATCAAGCCGGTCAACATGCTGGCCGGCCCCGGCAACGCCTTCGTCGCCGAGGCCAAGCGCCAGCTCTTCGGCGAAGTCGGCATCGACCTCTTCGCCGGGCCCACCGAAGTCCTGATCGTGGCCGACGAGCACGCCGACCCGTTCATCGTCGCCGTCGACCTGCTCTCCCAGGCCGAGCACGGCCCCGATTCGCCCGCCGTCCTGATCACCACCAGCGAGGAGCTGGGCCGCAAGGTGATCGAGCACATCGACACATCCTCGTGGACATGCCCACCCGCGACTACGCCGCAGCCGCCTGGCGCGACTGGGGCGCCGTCCACGTCGTCGAGACCCTCGACGACGCGTACGTGCTCGCCGACGAGTACGCCTACGAGCACGTGCAGATCCTCACCGAGAACCCCCGCGAGGCCCTGGAGAAGATGCACGACTACGGCGCGCTGTTCCTCGGCGAAGGAACCTGCGTCTCCTACGGCGACAAGGTCATCGGCACCAACCACGTGCTGCCCACCCGCGGCGCCGCCCGCTACACCGGCGGCCTCTGGGTCGGCAAATACCTGCGCACCGTCACCTACCAGGAAGTGACCAACACCGAATCCAGCGCCTTCTTCGGCGAGCTCTGCGGGCGCGCCTCCCGGGTGGAACGGTTCGAGGGCCACGCCCGCTCCGGGCGACGTCCGCGCGGCGAAGTACCGCGGCACCTCGCTGCCCTGGTCGGACCACACTCTTCGACAGCGTAAGCGATCGACACGGTGCCGAATTTCCGCGCTCGACGGCAAGAAAGCACTGGTCACCGGGCGCCGCGCGGACTCGGCAAGGCCATCGCCGATGGCCTTGCCGAGTCCGGCGCGACCGTCTACGGAACCAGCCGCGACGCCGCGAGTGCCCGCCGAGGTCAGCGAACGCTACGGCACGCGCTGCCGTTCGTGTCGACGTCGACCCGGATCAGTGACATCGGCCGCTTTTGATCGACGCCCTGATGCAGGACAGCGGCGGCATCGATCTGCTCGTCAACAACGCCGGCGTCAACGTGCCCAGACGCCGCCGTGGACTGACGGCCGAGGACTGGGACACCGTCTTCGACACCAACCTCAAGGGCAGTTTCTTCCTGGCCACCGCCTCGCGCGGCACTGGATCGAGCCCGAGGAGCGCCGGGCGCCATCGTCAACGTCGCCTCGCAGGCGGGAATCGTCGCGCATCGAGGAACGGGCGGCCTACGGCACCAGCAAGGCCGGCGCTGATCCACCTCACCAAGATCCTGGCCCTGGAATGGGCCCCGGCCGGAATCCGCGTCAACGCCGTCGCGCCGACCTTCGTGCGCACCGAGCTGACCGCGTCGACCCTCGACCGCCCCGACTGGGCAGCCGAACTGCTGTCCCGGATCCCCATCGGCCGCTTCGGCGAACCGGAGGACATCGCGGGCGCGGTCGGCTTCCTGCTCAGCGACGCCGCCTCCTGATCACCGGCCACACGCTCGTCGATCGACGGCGGCTACACGATCCGGTAGCGGCTGCTCATCCCGCAGCCGATCCGCCGCTCTGGTGAGCTCCATGGGCGGTTCGTTCGATCGGGCGCTCGAGGCGCACGTCTCGAGGATCCGCGTGCCAGCCGCATCGCCCCGACTTGCGCCTCAGCCCGACTCTGCCGCCGTGCGGACCCAGACGAGCGGGTGGTGGCACCGGTCGCAGATGACGTAGCCCTGCTCCTCGATGACGTCGTGGCCAACCCGCTCGCAGACCGACTCGAGCTGGTCCCAGTACAGGTCGGCGAGGAGCGTACGGCGGTTGAGGGGCCAGCGCCACGCGGTGAGCCCGAGCTGCGCGAGCTCCTCGTCCGTCCAGTCCTGCCCGTGGTGCTCGGCCCATTCGCCGAGCGGTGGCTCGCCGAAACCGCCCTCGATGCGGCAGGGGCGTGTGCTGCGCGCCGGGCGCAGGCATCGCAGGCACCGGCCTTCCGGGTGCTGTTCGGCAGTAGCAGGCCCCGGGCGCTGATCCGCGCTGAAAGGTCGGTGTCGCACGCAGCCCCCTGATGCGTCATGGGTCCTTGTTGCCACGATCAGCGCGACCAGTCCTCCGATCGCAATCAACCAGTCCCGAAGCGGTTCCGACAGCGGCCACTGCCAGAGGTCCCACGCCCAGACTGCGAGCCGATCGATGTCCACGCGCGAACGATACCTGGAGTGCGACGCGTCATGCGCGCCGGGGCTCCTTCAGATGACTCTTCCAGCCCCGGTGCGCGTGCGACCGCGCCCTCGAACAGTGGATCACATCGACTGGTCCAGCTGGAGGGCGAAGCAGTGGTCGCCCCCCAGAGGTCCAAGTCTTCGCATCGGGCCTCGGTCGCGCCGACGCCTCGAGCGTCCAGACCGGAGCGACGAGCCGCGCCCCGGTAGGCTGGCGCCGACCCCACAGCGCCCGTGAGGGATCCCCCACGGATGCGCACGGTCCCCGTCGCACCAGACGAAGGACGACCGTGCCAGCAGCTCATCGCCCGCGCCGCCTCGCGCTGCTGCAGACGACGCTCGTGTCGACGGCCTTCGCCATGCAGCTCGTCGCGTCGAACGCGATCAACCCGCTGCTGCCCGTCTACCGGGAGCAGCTGGGCCTGAGCGCACTGCTGCTGTCGATGACCTTCGTGCTCTACGTGGGCACGCTCGTCATCGGGCTGACGCTGCTCGCCAGGCCCCGCTTCGCACGCCACGCGCCGGCGCTCCTGCTGCTCAGCCTCGTCGCGCTCGTCGCATCCGACCTGCTGGCGATCCATGCCGACGCCGCGTCGATCCTCGCCAGCCGCGTGCTCGTCGGCGTCGCCGGCGGTCTCGGCACGGGCGCAGCCTCCGCGCTGGTCGTCGGCGCCATCGGCGCCGCCGGCCGCTCGGTGACCGCCACCGGCAACCTCATCGGCGCGGTGTTCGGGATGGTGGGCGCGCAGCTGCTGGTCTCCACCGTGGGTGCGGCGGCACCGCGGCTCGTCTTCCTCGCGCATGCCGCCGATCACGGTCGCGATCTTCGTGGCGCTCGCGATCGTCCTGGTGCTGCGACGTCGCGCGAACGCCCGCTCGCTCGAGCACCAGTCGGGCGTCATCGAGCTGCGGCCGAAGCGGCGCCTGCGGCTGCGGCCCGGCGCGGCGCGCCTGCTCGTCACGGGCGGCATCGCGTGGATCGGCAGCAGCATCGGCGTCGTCTTCAGCTCGACGGTGTTCGCCGAGCTCGGTCAGCCCGTCGTCCAGGCGATCGGGCCGGCGCTGCTGCTCCTCGCCAGTGCCGGCGGACAGCTCCTCACCCCCGTGCTGACGCGGATCGCGCCGTGGATCAGCGGCATGCTCGTGCTCGCGACGGGATGCGCAGCGGTGGCGGTCGCGGCGGCCGTCGTCGCGCCCGCGGTCGCGCTCGCCGGCTTCGCGCTGCTCGGGGCGGGCACCGGCATCGCCTACCGCGCGGCGCTCGTCGCCTTCACGCGCGGCGCCGCGACCGCGCAGCAGGGCGCACTCGCCTCCGCCTTCGGCGCGGTCACCTATACCGCCGCGGCGACGGCAGCGCTGATCGTCGGCTGGCTGAGCGACATCCTCGGCTTCGGTCCGACGGCCGCGTGGATGTTCGGCGGGCTCGCGCTGCTGGCCATGGTCGCGCTCCTGTGGGCGCCGCGGCTGCGCGACACGATCGAGCCGCCGGTCTGACCGGGGCGGAGCGCGAGGCAGTCCCGAGATGGCCGCGAGCGGGCCGCTCCCGGTACCGTGAGGTCCGCGCAGGGCCTTGCGCTCATCGGCAGCGTGGGCCCGTCAGCGATCGAAGGGGTTGCTCGCGATGACGACGACGCACGTGATCAGACCGCTCACGCCCGAGACGTATCCGGCATGGCTGGCGCTCGCGCAGAAGCACAACGGCGTCTGGGGCGGGTGCTACTGCTCGTACTTCCACGGCGACACCGACCGCACCGTGAAGCGCGAGCACGACGGGCCGACGTTCAAGCAGCGGCTCATCGCGGAGGGCGTCGCGCACGCCGCGCTCGTCTTCGACGGCGACGACGCGATCGCGTGGTGCCAGTACGGCAGCCCGCTCGAGCTGCCGAACATCTACCACCGGAAGCAGTACGACGCCGGCGAGGCCCGGCTGGCGCCCTGGCGCATCACCTGCTTCTTCGTCGACCGCGACCACCGTCGCTCGGGCGTGGCTCGAGAGGCGCTCGATGGCGCGCTCGACCTGATCGCGCAGGCGGGCGGGGGCGAGGTCGTCTCGTTCCCCAACGAGCTCGCGCCCGGCAAGCGGACCTCGTCGTCGTTCCTGCACAACGGCACGAGGGCGATGTTCGAGCAGGCCGGGTTCGCCTTCGAGCGGCACATCGGCAAGAGCAAGACCGTGATGCGCAAGACGGTGCCGCCCGCCGGCGGCTGACGCGGCACGGCGGCACCCTCAGGCGCGGGGACTCACTCCTCGACGACGATGGTCGTGATGACCGGGTTGCGACGGTGCCGGCGGGACAGCCAGCGGCCCAGCGTGCGGGTGATCAGGGTCTCGACGTCCTCGCGGTTGCGCGAGCTCGCCTCCGCGGCGGTCCGCAGCGCATCCTCGATCGCCTTGGTCGCCGGCTTCTCCCAGCCGGCCTCCTCCACGAAGCCGCGGCTGAAGAACTCCAGCGGCTCGGTCAGCTTGCCCGAGCCGTGATCCATGATGGCGAGCACGGTGATGGTGCCCTCCTCGGCGAGCACGCGGCGGTCGGTGAGCGCGGCCTCGGTGGCGACGCCCATCGTCGTGCCGTCGACGAGGATGTGGTCGGCGGCGACGCGCCCGCTGATCCGTGCCCGGCCGGCCACGAGATCGATCGATACGCCGTCCTCCACCACGAACACCGACTTCTCGTCGATGCCGGTGCGCGTCGCGATCGCGGCGTTCGCGGTGAGGTGGCGCCACTCGCCGTGCACGGGCAGCACGGCGGTGGGCCGGAGGATGTTGTAGCAGTAGGCGAGCTCGCCGGCGCTGGCGTGGCCCGAGACGTGCACCTTCGCGTTGCCCTTGTGCACGACCGTCGCGCCCCAGCGCGTGAACGCGTTGATGATGCGGTAGATCGCGTTCTCGTTGCCCGGGATGAGCGAGCTCGCGAGCAGCACGGTGTCGCCCGGGCCGATGTCGATGACGTGGTCCTTGTTGGCCATGCGCGACAGCGCCGCCATCGGCTCGCCCTGCGATCCGGTGCAGACGAGGACGATGTCGGTCGCCGGCAGCTTCTCGAGCGCCTTCATCTCGACGACGAGGCCGTCGGGGATGCGGAGGTAGCCGAGGTCGGCCGCGATGCCCATGTTGCGCACCATCGACCTGCCGACGAACGCGACCTTGCGCCCGTGGCGCTCTGCGGCGTCGAGGATCTGCTGGATGCGGTGCACGTGGCTGGCGAAGCTGGAGACGACGATGCGGCGCGGCGCGGTGCGGAACACCTGGTCGATCGCGGGCGCGAGGTCCTCTTCGGAGACCATGAAGCCGGGCACGTCGGCGTTCGTCGAGTCGACGAGGAACAGGTCGACGCCCTCGTCGCCCAGCCGGGCGAATCCGGGGAGGTCGGTCGTGCGGCCGTCGAGCGGGAACTGGTCCATCTTGAAGTCGCCGGTGTGGAGCACGAGCCCGGCCGCCGTGCGGATCGCGACCGCGAGGCCGTCGGGGATGGAGTGGTTGACGGCGAAGAACTCGAGGCCGAAGGGGCCCGCGTCGATGCGGTCGCCCTCCTTGACCAGACGCGTCTGGGGCTTGATCCGGTGCTCCTCGAGCTTCGCGGTGATGAACGCGAGGGTCAGCTTCGAAGCGATGATGGGGATGTCGGCGCGCTCGCGCAGCAGGTAGGGCACGCCGCCGATGTGGTCCTCGTGGCCGTGCGTGAGGACGATGCCCACGACGTCGGCCAAGCGCGAGCGGATCGCCGAGAAGTCGGGCAGGATCACGTCGATGCCGGGCTGGTTCTCCTCGGGGAAGAGCACGCCGCAGTCGACGATGAGCAGCTTGCCCTCGTGCTCGAAGACCGTCATGTTGCGGCCGATCTCGCCGAGGCCGCCCAGCGGCGTGACGCGCAGCGCCCCCTTCTTCAGTGGCGCCGGAGCGGGGATCTCGAGATGGTGTCGAGCGGGCTTGGCTGTTCTGTTGTTTCTCATGCGTGCTGTTCCTGACGTGTCGTGATGCGCTGAGGGGGAGCGCGAAGCTCCGAGCGCCTGTGCGTTCGGGGCGGGCCGGGCGGGCGCCGGATGGGCGAGGCTCGCAGTGGATGGCGCTGCCGGGCAGTCACCTTCGGTGACCGGCGCGGCGCCGAGCAGGGTCCGCCTGTGCAGCAGTCTCCCTCCAACAGTGTAGGCGCACGCGCCTTCACCGTCCGTCTGCGTGTGCAGAGACCGGTCAGCGACGTGCGGGGACCGCGCGATGCAGCGCCCTGTCGCGGGAGGGGTCGGTCGTCGGCCGTCCTGTCAGATCACCCGTGGTCCAAGCTGCCCGGCGTCACCGCGGGCCGCACCGCCATCTTCGCGCCCTACGTGCTCTCAGGCGTCGGCGTCTGGATCGTGTCGAACTTCATCTTCGACCCGCAGCTCCGGCTGCTCGGGCACGTGCTGCGCTCGCTTCGGGGCCGCGCTCGCCGGAGTGGTATCTCGACGGCGACCTCGCGCTCGTCATGGTGATGATCGTCTACGTCTGGAAGAACCTCGGCTTCTGCGCCGTGCGTGTTCCTCGCCGGCCTGCGATCGATCCCGAGCGACCTGCTCGAGGCCGCGCTATCCGACTGCGCCAGCCCGCTGCGCCTATTCTTCAGGCTCACGCTGCCGCTGCTGTCGCCCACCTTCTTCTTCCTGACAGTAACGACCATCCTCAGCTCGATGCAGGCGTTCGACATCCTCTAAGATCATGACACCATCCAGCAACTGCACTAACTCCATCGTCTTCTAGCTCTACCTGCAGGGCTTCGGGCCTTACCAGAACGCCGGCTACGCGGCAGCGATCTCGGTCGTGCTCTTCGTCGTGCTGTTCGCCATCACCGCCTTCCAGATGCGGTTCGTCGAGAAGCGGGTGCACTACGCATGAGCTCCAGCCACCTCTCGCCGACTCGCGCCAGGCGCTTCTCGCGCCGCAACCTCGTCCGCATCGCTGCTCGGCGGCTACGTGCCGATCCTGCTCGCGATGTCAGTCATCGTGCTGCCGCTGCTGTTCTATAGCCATCGCGTCGTTCAAGCCGGCGGCGAGATCATCACGATGCAGCCCACGCTGTGTCCGCAGTCAGCCCACGCTGAGCAACTACCGCCACGTCGCCGACACCGTGCCGCTGCTGCACCATGCTGCGGCAACAGCCTCGTCGTCACCGATCCTCTGCTCGATCATCAAGGTCGCGCTCGCCGATCACCACGGCGTACGCGCTCGTGTTCGTCGACTTCCGGTTCAAGAACGCCGTCTTCGTCGCGATCCTCGTCGCGCTGATAGTGCCGCCTGAGGCCTCTCTGCTCCCCTACTACCTGACCATCTCTGCGCTCGGCGGACGCAATACGCTCTGAGTCATCATCCTGCCCTAGCTCTGCACCGCCTTCAGCACCTTCCTGCTGCGCCAGCAGTTCAAGACGCTACCCAAGTACCTGCTCGAGGCCGCGAAGCTCGATGGCGCGGGCGCACCTCTAAGCCGCTCTCGCGCATCGTCGCGCCCGTCTCGGCGCCCACCATCGCCACCGTCGCGCTCGTCACGATCGTGGGGCTAATGGAACAGCTTCATGTGTCCTCTGATCATCACCTACTCCGTCTACACTATGACCCTGCCCGTGTGCCTCAACCTGCTGCAGTCTATCGAGTGCCATACCTTCATCTACTGCTACCTCATGTCCTGCTCCGTGCTCGTGATACTGCCGTTGCTCATCGTGTTCGCCGCGCTACAGCTATTCATCGTCAGCGTCCTATACGCAGTGCGCCGTCAAGTGAGCCTCCCTTACCGACCACCTACCCACCCTAACCCAGTAGCATCCATGTCCCACCGCATCCGCTCTACGCGCGCTCAGCGCGTCACCACCACCGTCGCTGCGCTCCGCGTCTCCGCTCTCTGCCTCACCGCCTGCGTGCCCGCCTTCTGTGCTACCGACGCCCACGCTGCCTCCGATGTCGATTGGGCCTCGATCGAGCCGGCCGAGTCGATCAGCTTCTGTACCAACCACCCTCGCTGCTCGCAGGCTATCGAGCAGGAGCTCGTCTACTTCTTCACCGAGTATACTCGCATCGAGGTCGAGGTCGTCACCGCCGCGCCAACTACGAAGAGTTCTCTCAGCGCTTCCAGACTGCGCAGACCTCTAGCGACGTGTGCTACCTCTTCGTGATGAGCCACTCCACGTGGTTCACTAACCACGTCAACGGTTCGCTGCTCGCCGTCGACTACGTCTTCGCAGCAGCCTTCGGCGACACTGCCACCTACAACGCCACGCTCTTCTACTACTACCTCTACTAGTGCTCTCACTTCGCCGTGCCCTACGCGCGCTCTACTACTATCTACTACTACAACAATTACCACTACGCGCTCTCATGCATCGCCCAGGCCCCCACCACCTTGGAGCAGGTGCGAGGAACTCGCACGCGCTCATCGATGCCTGCGCGACCGACGACCGCCTTCAGCTTCCCGCCCGCCGAGTACTACCCCGCGTATATGATGAACAACCTCGTCTGTGCTACTGCGGCGGCTGGTCTTACGAGTGGGACGCGAGCGCCGTGACGAGCGCGGAGACCGTCGAGGCTGTGCAGTTCGCGCAGCACGCGGTGCAGGACGGCTGGGCGTACGTCTCGAGCTGCTCGCCCGCTGACGACTTCGCTGCCGGCGCCACTAGCCAGTTCATCTGCTCGACCGGCTCGCTCGGCGGTGTCACCGAGACCGCAGGCTTCGAGGTCGGCGTCGCGTTCCTCCCCGGCGGCCCGGTCGAGCAGGAGCTCGTCGTGCCCACCTGCGGTGCCTGCATCGCCATCTCTGCGGCCTCGACGCCCAGGAGCAGCTCGCCGCGGCGATGTTCGCGTACCACCTTACGAGCGCCGAGTACACCGTCACGTTCTCGTGGCTTGAGACCTGCTACATGCCGGTGCGCGCGGATGCGCCGACGCGAGCGCCCTGTACGCCGAGAACCCGAACTTCGAGGTCGCCGTCTATCAGCTCGAGACGATGACGCGCACGCAGTACTACATGCGCGTCTTCCTGCCCGGCTGCGACCTCACCCTCGCTACCGCGCTGCAGCGCATCCTCACCGACCGACGTCTACGTCGAGGAGGCCCTCGCCACGGTCTAGACCGAGCTCCAGTGTCTGTACTACAACTACCTCCTGCCTCAGCTCTAGTGCTGACGCCCTCCTCTAAGAAAGCACCCCAGCACCATGGTCAACTTCTCACTGCGTGACTTCACTCTCACCTACCCCTGCGCCTCTACGCCATCTATCTACGCTATCTACCTCTAGATCGAGCACTGAGAGTTCCTCGTGCTCGTGGTGCCATCCTCGTGCGGCAAGTCGACCGACGCTGCGCTTGCTCGCTGGCCTCCAGTTCCCTCGACTTAGGCATCATCGCGTTCGGCGACCGCGACGTCACCGGCGTCGACTGCAGCCTAGCGAACGTTGCCATGTGTTCCAGAGCTACGCGCTCTATCCGCACATGACGTGTGCCGGCAACATCGGTCTTCTCGCTGAAGAACATGAAGGTGCCGGCCGCCGAGCGCCAGCGGCTCATCGCCGAGGCCGCTCAGCTTGCTCGAGCTCGAGCGAGCTGCTCTACCGCAAGCCTACGCGAGCTCTCCGGTCGTCAGCGCCAGCGTGTCGCTCATCGGCCGTGCGCATCGTGCGCTCGCCCCTCGTGTTCCTCATGGACGAGCCGCTGTCCAACCTCGATGCCAAGCTGCGCGTCGCAGACCCGCGGCCAGATCGCCACGCTGCAGCGCACGCTTGACGTCACCACGGTCTACGTCACGCACTACCAGACCGAGGCGATGACGATGGCTACCGCTCGTCTGCAGCACCCCTGCGATCGGCGTCCCGCTCCTCAGGAGACGGGCGTCTCGCCGGCTTCGGTGGCGTTGAACCAGGCCAGCCATCCTTCGGCCGTCTCGTGCACCTCATACGGTCCGCACCGCAGCACGTCGTCGGGCAGCTCGCTGCCCTCCTCGAAGCCGCCGTAGCGCCCGTCGAACGGCAGCGTGGAGCGCGCGCCCTCCTCGCACTCCCTGGGCTCACCGCCGGTGAACGCGATGACCGCGTTGGTCTCGTTGAGCGTCGCGGTCGTGCGGATGCCGGCGGCATCATCGGGCAGCCAGTCGGGCATCGGCACGCCGACCCATCCCTCTGCAGCATCTGCGCGCGTGTCGAACGATTCGCTGTGGACGCGTTCGAAGACGTCCGAGATGCTCGAGCAGCCGGTCAGAGCGACGGCGGCGAGGGCGGCGGCCGCGAGGGCGGCGAGGGAAGCGTGACGTTGCTGCATGTGTCCATCTCAGCGGGCGGGGCCGCTCCGCCGCATCGGACGAGCGACGGATCGTCGTCAGCCCAGGGGATGAGGGCGGACCTCGACCTGGGTTGGTGGCGCCGCCCGCGCCGCATCAGCTGACAGCCTGCTTCCTGGCTCGCAGGCGGACGCCGCCCGTCGGCAGCGTCTCGACGACGAACAGCTCGGTCGCTCGGACGAGCTCCGAGAGCTTGGGGTAGCCCCAGTTGCGCGGGTCGAAGTCCGGATGCTGCTTCCGCATCAGCTGTCCGACGTGCGAGAGATTGGCCCAGCCGTCCTCACCCGAAGCGGTGGCGACGCAGACCTTCAACCCGGTCACGAGCTTGCCGTCGCCCCGCAGCTTGGCGGTGGGCACAGCCTTCGGCGCGACCGAGACGCTCTGGACCACCGGCGCGTCGAGCACCTCGAGGTAGGTGAACTGGTCGCACGCGTTGCGGAAGGCCTCGGGCGTCTTCCGCTCGCCGAAGCCGAAGACGGTGATGCCGTCCTCGCGGATGCGAGATGCGAGGCGTGTGAAGTCGCTGTCCGAGGAGACGATGCAGAAGCCTTGGAACCGACGCGTGTACAGCAGGTCCATGGCGTCGATGATGAGCGCGCTGTCGGTCGCGTTCTTCCCGGTCGTGTTGGCGAACTGCTGGATCGGCTGGATCACGTGCTCGCTCGATGCGGCCTTCCAGCTCGACAGCTGCGGCCGGGTCCAGTCGCCGTAGACCCGCTTCACCGACGCCGTGCCGAAGCGGGCGACCTCGGCGAGCACGTCGCCGATCTTCGCCGGGGGCACGTTGTCGGCGTCGATGAGGACCGCGAGGAGATCGTTCGGCTGCGCCATGTGCCCAGCATGGCAGTCCAGGCGGCGTGCAGTGAGTCATGCTCATGGGTTCGGCGGGCCGTGGATACCGCGTCGTTTCCGCTCCGCACGTCCAGTCCCTCGCGCGCCGGTGCGCGCATACTGAAGGCCGACCGGACAGCGGTCGCGACGAGATGAGGGTGGCATGGAGCAGCGGATGCTCGGACGGACGGGGCGCAGCGTCTCGGTGATCGGCCTCGGCACGTGGCAGCTCGGCGCCGATTGGGGCGACGTGCGCGAGGAGGACGCGCTCGCGGTGCTCCGCGCGGCGTACGAGACCGGCGTGCGCTTCTTCGACACGGCCGACGTCTACGGCGACGGGCGGAGCGAGCGCCTCATCGGCGCGTTCCTGCGCGACCTCGGCGACCACGACGTCGTCGTGGCCACCAAGGCGGGCCGGCGGATGCCGCAGGTGCCGGAGAACTACACCCTCGAGCACCTGCGCGCGTGGACCGACCGGTCACGGGAGAACCTCGGCGTCGAACGACTCGACCTCGTCCAGCTGCACTGCCCGCCGTCGGCGGTCTACGAGCACGATGCCGTGTTCGACGCGCTCGACGTGCTCGTCGACGAGGGGCGCGTCGCGAGCTACGGCGTGAGCGTCGAGACCCGAGCCGAGGCGCTCGCCGCGATCGCTCGACCGAACGTCGCGTCGGTGCAGCTGATCCTCAACATGCTGCGGCTCGCGCCGCTCGAGGCGGTGCTGCCCGCGGCCGCCGACGCGAACGTCGGCATCATCGTGCGCGTGCCGCTCGCGAGCGGCCTGCTCTCCGGCAAGTACGACGAGCACACGACCTTCGCCGCCGACGACCACCGCAGCTACAACCGCGAGGGCAAGGCGTTCGACATCGGCGAGACCTTCGCCGGCGTGCCGTTCGAGACCGGCCTCGAGGCGGTCCGCCGGCTCGCGCCCCTCGTCCCCGAGGGGGCGACCATGGCGCAGTTCGCCCTCCGGTGGATCATCGACCAGCCGGGGGTCAGTACCGTCATCCCCGGCGCCCGCAACGTCGAGCAGGCCCGCGGCAACGCCGCCGCGGCGGCGCTCCCGCCGCTGACGCCGCACCAGCTCGCCGGCGTCGAGGCGATCTACCAGGAGCTCATCGCGCCCGAGGTGGCCGGACGCTGGTGACGGTCGGACGTCGGTGACGCCCCGGCGCTGGTGAGGGCGGGCGGCCGACGGGCAGAAGGTGGACGGCGGCGCTGCGGCTCAGCCCCGCGGCAGCAGCTCGATCGCCATCCCGGTCGCCCGGAAGCGCGCGGCGGAGTGCCGCGAGGGCGCGACCAGCACGACGGACGCGGCGGCCGCGGCGGTCGGATGGTCGTCGAACGAGTCGGTCCAGAATCGGCGTCGCTCGATGTCGATGCCCGCCTCACGGATCGCCGTCAGCTTGCTCTCGCCGCGGATGTGCCGGTCGAAGACCGGGCCGGTCGGCGTCCAGCGCAGCGTCGAGGCGAGCAGCAGGTCGTGCTCGATGCCGGCGGCGGAGAGGAACGCCGTCGCGAGCCGTTGCTCCGAACCGGTGGCGACGACGACGTGGGCGCCCGCGCGTCGCAGGCCGACTGCCACCTCGACCATCGCGTGCCGGGCCGCGACCCTGCCCATCCGGGTGCCAACGTCGTGCGCGAGCGTGTCGTACTCCGGCTCCGTCATGCCGCGCAGGAGCCCGCGCGCCACCTCGCGCGACGCCGCCGCATGGCGCGGCACGTCGTGCCCCGCCCGCAGCCACCGCATGAGCTCCGGCGTGCTGCGGAGCCCCACGAGCGGTGCGCGCCGAGCCGCCTCCACCAGGAGCGTGGCGAACGTGTCGCGCGTGGAGAGCACACCGTCGAGGTCGAGCACCGCATCCGTCATGGACCCAGCCTGGCAGTCGCAAGCGCCATGGCCTCCCGCAGGATCAGCAGCGAGCAGCGCTGGTGCCTGCGACTATGCCTGCGCCGCGGCAGCCCTGCAGCCCGGCAGCGCTCAGAGACCACCCTCGTGGTTGGGCCGGATCTCGAGCATGGCGCCAGGGTAGGGCAGCGCATCCGCGCGTTGCCGCTCAGCCTGCTCCAGGATGATGCTGGGCATCGACCGTCGAGCGGAGGAGTCGGGATGGACGAGGCACGGGAGCACTACGACGTCGCGGTGATCGGCGCGGGGCCGGCGGGCACGGCCGCGGCGCTGCGGGCGCGCGAGCTGGGCGCCTCGGTGGTGGTGCTGGAGGCGCGGCACCTCGGCGGCACCTGCGTGAACACGGGCTGCGTGCCGACGCGCGCGCTCGCGAGGGCGGCCAGGCTCATCCGCGACGCCCGGACGGCGGCCGAGCACGGCGTCGACGTCACGGATGTGCGCATCGACTGGCCGAACGTCGTCGCGCGGGTGCACGGCCGGGTCGACGCGGTGCGCGCGCTCAAGCGCGAGGCGCAGCGGTTCGCCGACACCGGCATCGACCTCGTCGAGGAAGGGCGTGCGCGCTTCGAGGACCCGCACACGCTCGTGCTCGACAGTGGGCGTCGCCTGCGCGCCGACGCCATCCTCGTCTGCGTCGGCGGTCGATCCCGGCGGCTGCCGATCCCGGGCGCCGAGCTGGCGACGATGCCCGAGGAGGTGCTCCACCTCGACGCGCTGCCCGCGCGGGTCGCCGTCATCGGGGGCGGCAACACGGGGGCGCAGCTCGTCACGGTGCTGAACGCCTTCGGCGCTGCCGTGACGCTCCTCGACATCGCGCCGCGCATCCTCATGCCGTCGGATGCGGCGATCTCGGAGGAGGTGACCGCGGCGTTCCGGCGAGTCGGGGTGACCGTCGCGACGGGCATCAGTGCGATCGACAGCCTCGCGCGAACCGGCGACGGCGCGATCGAGCTGCGTTGGAGCGACCAGGGCCGCGCCGTCTCGGGGACCTTCGACGCGGTCGTGATGGCTGCGGGCTGGCCCGCCGACCTCGACGACCTGGGACTCGAGCACGCCGGGATCCGGATCGAGCGATCCGCGATCCCGGTGGACGAGTACTTCCGCAGCGCGGTGCCGCACATCTACGCGGTCGGCGATGCGAACGGCCGCGACATGCTCGTCCAGGCCGCGCAGTCCGAGGGGGAGGCCGCCGCCGAGAACGCGGTGGTCGGAGCGAATCGGCGCACGTCGCACCTGCTCCTGCCTGCCGGCGGCTTCACCGATCCCGACTACGCCGGCGTCGGCATGACGGAGGAGCAGGCGCGCGCTCGCGACGCGCGGTGCATCGTGGCGACGGTCCGCTACGACGAGCTCGACCGGGCGGTCATCGACGGACGCGAGGTGGGCTTCCTCAAGCTCATCGTCGATGCGCGGCGCTCGTTGATCCTCGGCGCGCACGCGGTCGGCGAGAACGCGGTCGAGGTGATCCAGTCGGTCACGACGGCGATGGCGGCGGGGACGGATGTCGCGACGCTCGCGACCGTGCGATTCGCGTACCCGACCTACACCGCGATCGTCGGCCTCGCCGCACGTGCTGCGCTCGCCGACCCCGTCGAGCAGAGCGCGCTGCACTAGCGCGAGACGGCGAGGCGCCGGCCGCCATCCGGCGCTGTGGCTCGAGCAGCGAGCGCCTCGGCGGCTCACGCCGCGGCGGCTCGCTCCGCACGCAGCTCGACGACGATCCGCTCCAGCTCGGCGCCCTCTGCGAGCAGCCACGTCGGCGGACCCTGCGTCGTGCTCGCGATGGCGCGACGCTCCACCTCGCCCCACGCGACGGTGCGCTGGGGATCCAGGTGCGTCAGGAGCCAGTACAGCCGGTCGGTGGCCTCGTCCTGCGACGCATGCTCCGAGGCTGCTCGTCCAGACGGCCGGAAGGCCCGATCCACGGTGGTCATCCGCTCAGGGTGGTCGCGAGCGCGCTCGCCGCGCAAGCGCGGTCACCGGATGTTCACGCAGACGAAACGGTCGACCGCTCCGCCGCGAGCGCGCCGGGCGCTAGTCGCGAGCGCCGCCGGTCGATCGTCCCGCGAGCTGCGCCGCCTGCCAGCGGTGCACGTCGGGCAGCCAGTCCAGCGGCGCCGACGGGCCGACCCGCGCGTCGTCGGGCTCCCGGCCGTCGCGCAGCGCCTCCACGTACGCGCGGTCCTGCTCGATGCGCTCGCGCAGCGCCGCGCCGCGGCCGACGGACCCGTGGCCGGGGATGACGACCTGCACCTCGTCGGCCACGGTCTCGAACATGCGCAGCGCCGCGAGGTAGTCCTCGATCGGGTCCTCCGCGGCGAGGTCGAGGAACGGCATGAGGATGTCCGAGAGCATGTCGCCGGCGACGAGCACGCCGCGCTCCTCGACGAGCAGTGCCGCGTGACCCGTCGCGTGCGCCCGATGCTCGAGGATCCGCACGGCAGGGCCGTCCCAGGGGATCCGCGCGGCGCCCTCGTCCAGCGCGGTGATGAGCCCGAGCAGCTCCATCGGGATGTCGTCGGCGTGCTCGGGCGGCAGCCCTTCGGCGACGAGCGCCGGCCAGTCCGCGTGCGCCAGCAGCTCCTGCATCGAGGCCGCGCACCGGGCGGTGCCGTAGCGGGGCGGGTCACCGAGCTCCGGGTGCCAGAGCACGTGGTCCCAATCCGGGTGCGTCGAGAACCCGGCAACGACGGGCAGGCCGAGCCGGCGCAGGTCGTCCGCGATCGTCGCCAGCTCGTCTCGCGTGATGCCGGGATCGACGAGCAGCGCGCCGGCCGACCCGCGCACGACGACGCTGTTGCTCTGCAGGAACTCGCTCTCGTGCACGAGCACGCCCTCGGCGACCTGATCCAGCATGAGCCCGCTCCTGCCTGCCGTGCGCCATCGCTCGCGGCGACGGTACTGCCGCGTCGGCGTCGCCCGCTACTCCTCGATCGCGCCGCCGAGGCTGCGCAGGTGCTCCCGGAAGCCGATGCCGCGCTCGCCGCGCGCGACGAGGTAGTCGCCGAAGCGCAGCTGGGCGCGCAGGGTGACCCCTTCCGACATCGCGGCGGCCTGGCGCCGTTCCGTGTCGCGGATGCGCTGCGCGACGTCGGCGATCGCGGTCGCGTGCGCCGCGGCGACGACGATCGCGCCGTCGTCATCGGCGAGGAGCACGTCGTCCCGCGTGACGACGTGGTCGCCGAGGCGGGCACGCCGCAGGGCGTCCGCGGGCTGCGGCTCGACGCTCGCCGGGCCGGCCGGCGAGACGCCGAGGCTCATCACCGGCAGACCGATCTCGCGCAGCTCGGGGGTGTCTCGGTGCAGGCCCCAGATGACGATGCCCGCGAGGCCGGCGCCCGCGGCCTCGAGCGCGACGAGATCGCCGACGCACGCTCGGTCGGCGCGTCCGCCGTCGTCGACGACGAGCACGTCGCCCGGCGCGGCGTGCTCGAGCGCCTCGAGGAAGACGTCCACGCTGCCCGTGTGCTGGGCCGGCAGCACCCGGCCGAACACGTGGCCGCCCGGCACGACGAGCGCCATGGCGCTCGGCGCGCACCGCACGGGGAGGCCGAGCCGCATGCACGCGTCGGCGACGTGCGGCGTGGAGAGGTCGCGGAACGCCGCGGTCAGGTCGGTCGTCATGATGCTTCGACCCTAGGCGCTCGGCGTCGCGGGCGGTCCTGCGGACTCGTCCCGCGCGTCCACGCCGCATGCACCACAATCGACAGTGTGCGCGACGACCCCCCGATCCCTCGCGCCGGCGGCTGGGCGGGGGAGTACGCGCTGGTCCTCGGCATCGCGGCGGTCCTCTGCGGGCTGCTGCCCGTGATCAGCGACCTCGTCGCAGGGCCGGTCGCGGTCGTGGCGATCGCGCTCGGCCTCGTCGGCGTGCGCTGGCATCAGGCCGGGCGCGCGGCTCGAGTCGCTCCGGCGATCGCCGGCATGGTCCTCGGGATCGTCGCCCTCTTCATCGTGGTGCTGATGCTCGCGGCGTCGATGGGCTGACGCACCGCGTCCTAGAGGGTGCGCTCCCAGACGCCGTCGAGGAGCATCAGCACGATGCTGTCGCCGGTCGCGTCGGTGCGGCCGAGCCGGATGTAGGTGAGGGTGGGAGTGGCGGTGAGGCGGTCGATCTCGACCGTCGTGTCTGATGCCCACGCCCGGAGCTGGTCGGGTCCGGCGATGCGAGTGTTGAGCTCGAGCAGCAGCTCGTCGATCTGGGCTTCGGTCCATGCGACGTTCAGACCGGGGTCTAGGGTCATGTCTAAATATTAGCCTGTTGAACTAAGTACTGGACGCGGGTTTGCCGCGTCTCGGATCGTCGCGCCAGGCTGGTTCAGCCCCGCTTCGTGGCCCGGATGCGCTCGATCGTGCCGGCCTTGCGGCGCTCCGCCTCGTCGATGCGGAAGCCCGCTGCCTCCACGAGCGGCCGCTGGCGGCGCGTGAAGTGCTCGCCGGCGATGCGGATCGTCGCCGCCTCGACGAGTCGCTGGGCGAAGCGCAGCGGAGGCCAGCTGCTCGCGACGTGATCGAGCAGCAGCAGCCTCCCTCCCGGCACGAGCACGCGATGCATCTCGTCGATCGCCCGCCGCGGGTCCGGGATGCTGCAGAGCGCGAGCGCGCACACCACGGTGTCGAACGAGGCGTCGTCGAAGGGGAGCGCCTCGGCATCCCCCTCGAGCAGCGTGGCCGTGCGGCCGACCGCGTCCAGGCGCGCCCTCGCCTGATCGAGCATCGCAGGGCTGAGGTCGATGCCGGTCACCGCCGCACCCGCAGGGAAGTGCAGCACATTGCTGCCGGTGCCGACGGCGACCTCGAGCACGCGCCCGTGCGCCCGAGCGCCGAGCCACTCCCTGCCGCCGCGGAACCAGATGCGCTCGAGCAGCGCCATGCCGGCGTCGTACGCCGGCGCGGCCTCGTCCCACACGCGCCGCTGCCGGGCGGTCGCACGATCGTCGTCGCCATCCTTCACGCCGCAGACGCTACCCGCGCGCATCGCGCGCGACCAGGCCCCGACGGCCGAGGAGCGAGCCCGCTCCCGCCGAGCGCTGAGGCGGCGCACGCCACAATGGATGCCATGCCTGATCTCGAGCACTGGTCCCTGTCGGCGATGTGGTGGCACGTCTACCCGCTGGGCTTCACGGGCGCGCCCGATCCGCGACGCCGACGCATCCGCCGCCGGTCCGGTGCACCGGCTGCGAGGCTGCGAGGCGTGGCTCGACCACGTCGTCGAGCTCGGGCTGAACGGCCTCGCGCTCGGCCCGGTGTTCGCCAGCTCAGACGCACGGCTACGACACGGTCGACCACTTCCGGATCGATCCGCGGCTCGGCGACGAGCGACGACTTCGACCGGCTGGTCGCCGCAGCGCACGAGCGCGGCATCCGGGTGCTGCTCGACGGCGTCTTCAACCACGTCGGCCGCGAGCACCCCGCGTTCCAGGCTGCGCTCGCCGACGGGCCGAGCGCCGGAGGCGGCGCTGTTCCGATCGACTGGGCGACTGGACCGGCGACGTCGCGCGACGTCTTCGAGGGGCACGACGCGCTCGTCGCGCTCGACCACGCCTCGCCTGCGGTCGCGGAGCTCGTCACCGCGCGTCATGACGCACTGGCTCGACCGTGGCGCCGACGGCTGGCGGCTCGACGCCGCGTACGGCGTGCCGCCCGAGTTCTGGGCTCGCGTGCTGCCCGCGGTGCGCGAGCAGCACCCGACGCGTGGATCATGCGGCGAGGTCATCCATGGCGAGTACGCCGAGCTCGTCGCGGCGTCGGCGATGGATCGGTGACCCAGTACGAGCTGTGGCAGGGCGATCTGGCACGGCATCGCCGAGCGCAACCTCTTCGAGCTGCAGCACGCGCTCGGGCGGCACAACGCGCTGCTGGCGACCTTCACGCCCTACACGTTCCTCGGCAACCACGACGTGACGCGGATCGCGACCGCGGTCGGCGACGGCCTGTGCCGCACGCGCTCGCGGTGCTGTTCACGGTCGCCGGCGTGCCGGCCGTCTACGCCGGCGACGAGTACGGCGCCGAGGGCGTCAAGGAGGAGCGGATCGGCGGCGACGACGCGATCCGACCCGCCCTGCCCGAGACGCCGCCGAGCCGCGACGACCTGTCGGACGCCGAGCGGGCGACGCTCGACCTGCACCGCGAGCTGCTCGCGATCCGTCGACGCAACCCGTGGCTGACGCGCGCGCAGACCGACGTCATCGACGTCGACAACGGCACGATCGTCTGCGCACCGCGACGGCGGATGCGTCGATCATCACCGCGCTCAACCTCACCGACGACGCAGTGCGCCTGCCCGTCGCAGACGCGACGGCGGTGCTCGCCGGTCGCGGCGACCTGCAGGCCGGCGAGGTCGCGCTGCCCGCACGAGGCTGGGCGGTCCTCTCGCGCTGATCGGCGCGCATCCCTTCGGCATCGGCGAGACGCGCGCGGTGCTCGACGGCACGAGCATCCGCGAACTGGCGCAGCGGGTGCGCCGCTCTGGCCCGACGCCTGAGCGGCGTCACCCCTTCCGCGAGCCGCAGTATCGCGGCGTCGCAGAAGCACGCGGACACCGCGAGCGCGGCCGCGGGAATAGTTCAAAATCCAAGCGGTTACCCTGAAGAGGCAGGACGTCCACCGGAGCGCGCCACGCGGCAGCTCACAACCCAGAGGGAATCGATTCATGACGAAGATCGCCATCATCACCGGCAGCACCCGCCCGAACCGCATCAACCCGGGTGTCGCGCAGTGGGTCACCGAGCTCGCACAGCAGCGCGGCGACGCCGAGTACGAGCTGGTCGACATCGCCGACTTCGACCTGCCGCTGTACGACGAGCCGATGCCGGCGGCGTACCAGCAGTACACGAAGGAGCACACCAAGGCATGGGCGGCGAAGATCGCCGAGTTCGATGGCTACGTGTTCGTCACCGGCGAGTACAACCACTCCGTCACGCCCGCGCTCGCCAACGCCATCTCGTTCCTGAACGCCGAGTGGAACGACAAGGCCGCCGGCATCGTCGGCTACGGCTCGGCGATGGGCGTCCGCGCCATCGAGCACCTGCGCGGCATCCTCTCCGAGCTGCAGATCGCGCACGTGCAGAAGACGGGCATGTTCTCGCTGTTCACCGACTTCGAGAGCTTCTCCACGTTCAAGCCCACCGAGCAGCAGGCAGAGTCGGTCACACCGATGCTCGACCAGCTGATCGTCTGGACGCAGGCGCTCGAGGGCGTGCGCAAGGGCGAGCTCGTCGACGCCTGATCCGCTCCCTCAGCACGGGCCTCCCCATCCGGGGAGGCCCGTGCTGCTGCGCAGCGCGCCCGAGAGGCCTGCCAGGATCGGAGCATGCGCGCCCTCGTCCTCGATGCCCCTCGCGGCACCCCCGTCGTCCGTGATGTGCCCGCGCCGCCCGCGCCGGCCGGTGGGGTCGTCGTGCGGGTGCTGGCGACCGGGCTCTGCCGCAGCGACTGGCACGCGTGGGCCGGCCATGACGACATCGCGTTCCCGCACGTGCCGGGCCACGAGCTCGCCGGCATCGTCTCGGCCGTCGGCGCCGGCGTGGAGCGCTGGCGCGTCGGCGATCGCGTGACGGTGCCGTTCGTGTGCGGCTGCGGTCGCTGCGAGTGGTGCCTCGCCGGCGACGCGCAGGTGTGCCCGCAGCAGGAGCAGCCGGGCTTCACCCACTGGGGCTCGTTCGCCGAGCAGGTCGCGCTCCACGCGGCCGACGCGAACCTCGTCGCCATCCCCGACGGCGTCGACTTCGCGACCGCCGCGAGCCTCGGCTGCCGCTTCGCGACCGCATACCGGGCGCTCGTCGGCCGCGCCCGCGTCGCACCGGGGGAGTGGGTGACCGTGATCGGCGCCGGCGGCGTCGGCCTGAGCGCCGTCATGATCGCCCGAGCGCTCGGTGCTCGCGTCGTCGCGGTCGACCGCAATCCGGCTGCGCTCGAGCTCGCAGAGCGCCTCGGCGCCGAGCGGACGGTGCTGGCCGACGGCGGCGACGTCCCCGCCTGGGTCGCCCGGGTCACCGATGGGGGCAGCCATGTCGCTGTCGACGCCGTCGGCAGCGAGCAGACGGCGTCGGATGCCGTGCTGAGCCTGCGCAGGCGCGGCCGGCACGTGCAGATCGGCCTGCTCCCGCCCGTCGACGGGCATCCGCGCATCCCGATGGCGCGCGTCATCGCGTGGGAGCTCGACCTGCTCGGCAGCCACGGCATGGCGGCGCGCGACTACCCGGGGATGCTGGCCCTCATCGAGACGGGCGCGCTGCAGCCGCAGCTGCTCGTCGAGCGCACCGTCTCGCTCGAGGAGGCAGCGCGCCTGCTGCCGCCCTTCGACCGCTCGACGGCGGCGGGCGTCACGATCATCGAGCCCGCACGCGTCTGATCGAGGGGCCGCTCAGGGCAGCGCGTGCCCGGGCGCGAGCTCCTGGCGGCTCTGCCGGGTCGGTCGGAAGCCCTGGATCTCGACGAGCGTCGGCTCCGGCGCGACCCCCGGTCCGCCGGCGGCGACCCACGCGATGATGTCGTCCGTCACGGCGGGGTCGTTGACCTCGCCGATCCAGACCGGCCCAGCACCTGCGTCGTCGCCCGCCGCGCCCGGCATCACGACGACGACGTTCGAGCGCTCGCACGCGTCGAGGCACTTGCTCGGCACCACGGCGGCACCCGCCCGCTCGAGCGTCCGGAACGCATCCAGCTGCTGACCGTGGTCGACGTCGGGGTGCTTCCTGCGGCTGCCGCAGTCGCCGCCGCGGCACACGACGACGGTCAGCGCTGCCTCGGCGGCCGGGTCAGGGTCCTTGGTGCGACGCTTCGCCATCGGGCTCGCCTCAGCCCTCCGGCGTGATGGGCTCGAGCGTCAGGAACAGCCCGCCGTAGGGCGGCAGGCTCACGCTGAAGCTCTGCAGGTCGTCGACGTGCGCGATGCTGTCACCCGTCGCGGCGTCGATGACGTCGCACTGGGTCGGGAGCGCCACCGAGTGCACCGTGCCGTCGACCTGCTCGCCCGAGAAGTTGAGCACCGTCACCTGCACGCGCGCGTCCTCGTCGTCCGCGCGGCCGTCGTCGAGCCGGTGCACGAGCACGAGCATGCTGGGATGCGCGACGGGCGGCACGTCGAGCTGCGTCGCGGTCGCAACGCCGTGCGTGCGGCGGATGCGCAGCACCTCCGCGAGGCCGTTGACGAACGAGTCGGGCTGCTCGATCTGCACCGGCAGCGACCCGTACAGGGATCGGCCGCGCGGCATGCCGGAGGTCGACGTGCGGGCGTCGGGGAAGGCGTCGAGCAGGTCGTGCGCACCCCGCTCGACCCAGCGGGTGTCGCCGGTCGAGATGAGGTCCTGCACCTCGTCGGCGGGCACCGTGAGCATGCCGGTGAGGTCCCAGCCCGAGAGCGCGAAGACGCCCGGCTGCCACGCGTTGTACTTCGCGAGCAGCAGGTGGGCGTCGCGGATCGCCGGGATCGCCTCGTCGGTGATGTCGTCGAGCCGCTCGAAGCCCTGCGTCGCCGCGATGAGCGACGTGGAGGTGCACGCGATGCCGTTCTGCGTGAAGACCCGGTTGTAGTCGGCGCTGCCGGTCAGCTTCTCGGTGAGCTCGCCGCGGATGAGCTCGGCGAGGTCGCCGCCGGTGACCTCGTCGTGGCGGAACGGGTAGGTGTCGTCGCGGTGCAGCGTCGCCCAGTGCACGAGCTCGTAGGTCAGCTCGTCGTGGTTCTGCATGCCGTGCACGAGCCCGACGGGCTCGACGCCCAGCTCGAGCGACGTCATGAGCGTGAGCCGCAGGAACTCCGTGTCGCCGGTCGCGAGCGCGTGGTGGTAGCCGGGCCGGCTGACGAAGTCGTAGGAGAGGTCGGCGCCGACGGCGCTCGTGTCGCGGATGTCCTCGATGGTGAGGTTCAGCTCCTGGAACGTGAAGCCGCCCACCTTGCGCACCATGCCCGCGATGATGTGGTTCGCCGCGTGCGAGAGGGGATGCCCCTCCGACCAGGCGGGCAGGCCCTCCGCGGCCTTCTCGACGCCCAGGAAGCCGTTCGCGTCGAGCCGCAGCGCGCTCGTGCCGAGGTCGCCGAGAGAGTGGAGGGCATCGCCGATCACGAGGCGCATGCCCGCGAAGGTCGGGTCGAGCCAGTTGATCGACGGCTGGCCCTGCTTGAAGTAGTGGAGGTAGACCCAGCGGCGCTGGACGCCGTCGACGCCCTCGACCTGCGCGGTCGCGCTCCAGTTCGTCTCCTTGATGCCGGGCATGTAGAAGATCACGCGCTGCAGCTCGCCGATGATGTACCCGCGATTGCTGAGCTCCCGCTCGCACGCCGCGTCGAGGTTCACCGCATCGCGACCCTCCGGCACGTCGGGGAGCAGGTGCCAGTCCTCCGGCGGGATCTCGACCATGTGGTAGATGCCCGGGTAGTCCTTGAACGCCATCTCGGCGAGCCGGAAGTCGGCGCCCTTGCCGGTGTGGCCCGGCACGATGTCGTCGATGATGCTGCCGTTGTGCGAGTCCGCGACGTCCGAGAGCCGACGGAACGCCTCCTCGTCGCCGAACGCGGGGTCGATCTGCGTGCTGATGCGGTCGAAGTGGCCGTCGACGCTCGGCGTCTCGTGCCAGCCCGTGATGCCGCCGGCGCGCTTGACCGGACCGGTGTGGAGGCCGTTGATGCCGATGTGCTCGAAGGCCTCCCAGAGGGCCTCCTCGCCGAGCGCGTCGAGGAACGACTGCCCGGGGCGCGTGATGAGCGAGATCGGGTAGGCCGTGAACCACACGTCGCTGACGCCGATCGCACGCCGGGCGTCCGGTCGCGCGTACGGGTTGCGCCACATCGACGGCTGGCCCGACAGCTGCCGGCTCAGCACGTCGGCGTCCTTCAGCATCGACTGGCGCACGAGCCACTCGATGTACGAGGGGTTCGAGCCGTTCGCCGTGCGCGGGTCGGTGCGGAACCGCCGCACGCTGCCGCCGCGGAACTGATCCCGCGGACGCAGCCGGCGCGGCCGGGCCGGGTAGCGCTGCTCGTCGTACGTGATCTCAGGGCCGTGCTCGTCGGTCTCATCCACCCTGCAGTCCTATCACGGAGCGCGGCCCGCACCCCGGGCGCACGGCCGGTGCGCCCGGGCTCAGGTCACGGCAGCGCGTTGCGCGCGGCCGCGGCGGACGGCGAGACGGGCATCTCCTCGCCGCGCTTGAGCGCGACGATCTGCCCGGTGCGCGTGAACTCCTCGTCGACCTCGCCGTCGTGGCGGTGCACGACGAGGCTCACGACGATCGCCACGAGCATGTTGAGCACGAAGCCCGGCACGATCTCGTAGAGGGTGAAGAAGCCGATCTCGGTCGCCTGCTCGATCGCATCCCAGATGAAGACGGTGGCGGCGCCGACGATCATGCCGGCGAGCGCGCCCCAGTTCGTGAGCCGGCGCCAGAAGAGGCTCAGCAGCACGATCGGACCGAAGGCAGCGCCGAAGCCCGCCCAGGCGAAGCCGACGAGGCCCAGGATGGTGTCGGAGGGCGTGATGGCGAGCAGGGCGGCGACCGCCGCGACGATCAGCACGCACGCGCGGCCCAGGATGACGAGCACCTTCTGGGACGGCTGGCGCTTGACGAACACCTGCATCAGGTCCTCGACGAGGGCCGAGGAGCAGACGATGAGCTGGCTCGATAGCGTCGACATGATGGCGGCGAGCACGGCGGCGAGCACGAGGCCTGCGACGAACGGGTGCAGCAGCGCCTGCGACATGGCGAGCACCACGGTCTCGGGGTTCGCGAGCTCCATGCCCGACTGCTGCACGAAGGCGATGCCGATGAAGCCGGAGACGACGGCGCCGATGAGCGAGATGACCATCCAGCCGATGCCGATGCGGCGCGCGGGACGCGCGGCGGCGACCGACTTGAGCGCCATGAAGCGCACGATGATGTGCGGCTGGCCGACGTAGCCGAGGCCCCAGGCGAGCGACGAGATGATGCCGAGCACCACCATGCCGTCGACGTCCGCCGGGATGAGCCCGGTGAGCTCTGCACCCGAGTCGGTGATGCCCTGCTGCACGCCCTGCAGGCCGCCGACGGTGAAGAAGGCGATCACGGGGATGATGATGAGGGCGAGGAACATCATGAGGCCCTGGACGACATCGGTGAGCGATGCGCCGAGGAAGCCGCCGAAGAGCGTGTAGAGCAGCGTCACGCCGCTCACGAGAAGCATGCCCCAGATGTAGTTCGCGCCGAACGTCGACTCGAAGAAGACGCCGCCCGCGACCATGCCGGAGGAGACGTAGAAGGTGAAGAAGATGAGGATGATGAGTCCTGAGACGATTCGGAGCGCGCGCGAGCGGTCGCGCAGGCGGTTCTCGAAGAAGCTCGGGATCGTGATGGAGTTCTTCGCGACCTCGGTGTAGGCGCGCAGCCTGGGAGCGACGAACTTCCAGTTGAGGTAGGCGCCGATCGTGAGGCCGATCGCGATCCATGCCTCGATGAGGCCGGCCGCGTAGATGGCGCCGGGGAGGCCCATGAGCAGCCAGCCCGACATGTCGGAGGCGCCTGCGGAGAGGGCGGCGGTGAACGGGCTCAGCTCGCGGCCCGCGAGCATGTAGTCCTCGTGGCTCTTGGTCTTGCGCGCGGCGTAGATGCCGATGCCGATCATGGCGGCGAAGTAGATCGCGATCGCGAGCAGTTGGAATGTGATGTCCGACATCGTCGTCCCCCCGGTGGATTCGGCATCCACCTTACGCAGGGTCCACGCATAGGCGCGCATGCTCGGCGTGGGACAGCAGGGCTCGCGGCTCGGCGCCGATCCCGACGACTGCGGTGTGACGAACCATGACACGGCGCCTTCTGTGCCGACGGATCGCCGACATAGCCTGCGGGGACCGACCCGGAAGGCACCCCACACCATGACCCGCATCGACGTCTCCCACGCCGGCAGCCTGCCCCGCACGCCCGAGCTGATCGCCGCGAACGCGGCGCGCTCGCTCGGCGCCGACGGTCTCACGCTCGAGCGCGGCGCGGAGTTCGAGTCGCTCCTCACCGCAGCGGTCGCCGACCTCGTGCGACGGCAGCAGGATCTCGGCATCACCATCGTCGGCGACGGCGAGTACGGCAAGGCGATGTCGAGCGCCCAGGACTACGCGGCGTGGTGGAGCTACGTCTTCCAGCGCGTCGAGGGGCTCGAGGTCACGGGGGAGGACATCTTCACCGAACCGCCCGTGCGCAGCGCGCCCGGCGACGTGCGCCTGACCTCGTTCCCCGACCGGCGGGACTGGGTGCGGTTCAAGGACGCCTACCTCGACCCGGAGCACCCGCTGCTCGAGTCGACGCCGGCGACGGCCTTCCCCGCGACCACCGGCGCGCTGCGCTACACCGGGCAGCAGGCGATCGCCACCGACATCGCCAACCTCACGGCGGGCCTCGACGCGACCGGCGCCGGGCAGGGGTTCCTCACCGCACTGTCGCCCGGCTCCGCCGCGCGCATCGCCAATCGCCACTACGCGAGCGACGAGGAGCACATCTGGGCGTGGGCCGAGGTGCTGCGGGAGGAGTACCGGGCGATCGTCGACGCGGGGCTCATCGTGCAGATCGACGACCCGTCGCTCGCCGAGAACTTCGACCAGATCAACCCGGAGCCGTCGATCGAGGACTACCTCGACTTCACCCGCATCCGCGTCGAGGCGCTCAACCACGCGATCCGCGGCCTGCCGCAGGAGCAGGTGCGCCTGCACCTGTGCTGGGGCTCGTGGCACGGTCCGCACACGACCGACGTCGCGCTCGCCGACATCGTGGGTCTCGTGCTCGAGGTGAACGCGGGCAGCTACTCGTTCGAGGCCGCGAACGCGCGGCACGAGCACGAGTGGCGCGTGTGGGAGCGACGTCGAGCTGCCCGAGGGCAAGCGCATCGCGCCCGGCGTCGTGGGCCACGCGACGAACGTCGTCGAGCACCCGGAGCTCGTCGCCGACCGCATCGAGCGCTTCGCCAGGATCGTCGGACCCGAGCGCGTCATCGCGTCGACCGACTGCGGGCTCGGCGGACGCATCCACCCGTCGATCGCGGTCGCGAAGCTCGAGTCGCTCGGGGCGGGCGCCCGGATCGCGGAGCGCCGTCTGGGGGCGGCCGTCTCGATCGTCTGAGCCCACGACCGCCGAGCGCGGCGACGGCGTGCACCGTCGCCGCGCTCGGTCATGCGATCAGTCGGCCGATGCGTCGACCGCGGCGCCGGCGTCGTCGAGCACGAAGGTGACCTCGAGGTTCACCTGCCAGGACGTGATCTGCCCGTCCTTGATGTTCACGACGTGGTCCTTGACCCAGGCGCCCTCGATGCCGCGCAGGGTCTGCCCGGCTCGCGCGATGCCCTGCGTGATCGCGTCCTCGAAGCTCTGCTCCGAGCGTGCGCTGATGGTGGTGATGCGTGCGACAGATGCCATTGCGGTCCTCCTCGACTGCGGTGCGAGGGGTGTCCTCGCGCTGACAGCCAAGCGCGGATCCGGTGCGGAGGGAAGGCCGGATCACGGCGGGGTCGGCTCGTCGTCCTCCGCGTCGGGGCCGCTCGTGAGCGCCGGCAGGACGCCGGTCGGCTGCTGCATGCGTGGCGTGAGCACCGACGCGGCGTCGGTCTCGGAGGAGTAGGCGAGGAACCCGAGGTGCGCCTCGTACCGGTCGAGCACGTCGTCGATGATCTGCTGCCTCGTGAGGCCCATGAGGTCGTAGCCGCCGGATCCGGTCTGCGTGAACACCTCGAGCCGGAAGTACACGTCGGTCTCGCGCGACATGCGGCCGCCGAACATCGGCACGGGCGCCTCCACCATCGCCACCTGGTAGTGGAAGTCGCGCTGCTCGTCCATCGAGACCCGCAGCAGCGGCTCGTCGACCCCCGTCGTCGCGTTCGCCATCGAGCTCTTCTCGACCCGGTAGCCCTGGGCGCGGAACTCGGCGGCCACATCGTCGATCGCGGGACGCACGACCCGGTCGAGGAACTGCACGACCTGCCGCTGCGACGGGAACGCGCGCATCCGCTCGAGCCGCTGCGCCCATGAGCGCTCCGGTGCCCTGCCGCCCGCCGGCGCCATCGAGCGACGCCGCAGCACGAGCCCCTCCCGCTCGGCGCGCTCCATGCGCAGCGCCTTCGAGAACGACAGCATCACGAGGTAGGCGATGATCGTCACCGGCAGCGCGAAGATGAGCGTCGCGTACTCCATCGTGGTGACGCCGCCCGCGATGAGCATGGCGATCGTGAGCACGGCGGTCAGCAGCGCCCAGAAGATGCGGAGCCACTTCGGCCCGTCCTGCGACGGGTCGGCGATCGACGTCGAGAAGTTCGACATCACCATCGCGCCCGAGTTGGCGCTGGTCAGGTAGAACAGCAGCCCAGAGAGCGTCGCGAGCCCGATGAGGAACATCGCGCCCGGGAACATGCCCAGCAGCGCGTACCAGCCCTGCTCGGGGCTCTCGACGGCGAGCGCCGCGAACGCGTCGTTGCCCTGCAGCACCTCCCAGAGCGCGGAGTTGCCGAACAGCGAGACGATGATGAAGTCGCACAGCACCGGCGCGGTGATCGCCGCGATGACGAACTCCCGCAGGGTGCGCCCGCGCGAGATTCGGGCGAGGAACACGCCCACGAACGGACCCCAAGCGAGCCAGAACGCCCAGAAGAAGAGCGTCCAGCCGCCCATCCACTCGGCCCCGTCGGGCTCGTACGCGAGCGTCTGCAGCGTGCGCTCGGGGAACGTGAGCAGGAACCGGCCGACGTTCTCGACGAACGCGTTGAGCAGGAAGGCCGTCTGGCCGGTGAACAGGATGTAGAGCATCATGGCCGCGGCGCTCCAGAGGTTCAGCTCCGAGATCCAGCGGATGCCCTTGTCGACGCCCGAGGTGGTGGCGGCGATCGTCAGCACCACGGCGACGATCACGAGCGCGATCTGCAGGCCCAGCCCCTGCTCGAGGCCGAACAGCAGCGAGAAGCCGACGTTCAGCAGCACGACGCCGATGCCCATCGAGGTGGCGACGCCGAAGACCGTGCCGACGAGCGCGATCATGCTGATGCCGTCGCCCAGCGGGCCCTTCACCCGCTTGCCCAGCAGCGGGTAGAGCGCAGCGCGGATCGACAGCGGCATGCCCCAGCGGTAGGCGAAGTAGCCCATCGCCATGCCGAGCAGCGCGTACATCGACCAGCCGGCGATGCCGTAGTGGAACATCGTCCAGACGACGGCGTCCCCGGCGGCGGCGCTCGTGCCGCCCTCCATGGCGGGTGGATCGAGGTACTGCGCGACCGGCCCGGTGACGGAGTAGAAGAGCATGTCGATGCCGACGCCGGCGGCGAAGAGCATCGACACCCAGGTGAACAGCCCGTACTGCGGTCGGGAGTGATCGGGGCCGAGTCGGACGTTGCCCTCCTTCGAGAGCGCGACCCACAGCACGAACCCGATGACGAGCGTCACGGTCACGACGTAGTACCAGCCGAGGTTCGTCGCGATCCACGTGACGACCGTGAGCATCGTGTCCCTCGCAGTCTGCGGCATGACGATGGCCCAGGCCGAGAACGCGACGATGATGACCGCCGAGACGATGAGCACCGGCCAGTGCACGCGTGCCTTCGCGTCCTCGATGACCTCTGCCGGCCCCCTGCTCAGGTCGCTCCGGGAGACCGGCGGCTCGTCTCGCTGCTCCGGCCGGCGCTCCGTGCCGCCGAACCGGGTGCGCTCGATCCTGGGCGCCGGCCCCGACCCGGTCGCCGCCTGCTGTGCGCCACTGGGCTCCTGCGCTCCACCCTCGCTCGACATCGTCACGCCCTCCAGCATCCCACGTTCCGGGACGCTGTTCCCGTTCCGTGGTGCGCGCTGTCGCCCTCGACGGCGGGCACCAGCCGTCCGGACGCGGCGGGATCGGTCGCGGATGCCCAGCTGGATCGTGTCCCAGCCTTCTTCGGAGGTTGCGTGTCCTAGCATGCATGACCATGGAGCTCATGGCGGGACCTGTGCTCCGACCGAAGGTGATGCAGCTGCCGGAGCACGCGCGCACCCGTCACCGCTCCCTCGTGCTTCAGCCCCTGCAGCGGCTGGCCGAGCCGTGCCTCGGGGCACGCCGATCCCTCATGCCCACATCAGCGTCGATCAGAACATAGAGGAGAACGAATCGTGCGACTGGCAACAAAGCTCGGTGCGCTGGCAGTCGCCGGTGCACTGCTGCTCACCGGATGCAGCCCGGGAGCGACCACCGATGGAGATGCCGCCCCCACCAGCCTCGTCATCGGCAACAACGGTGACGCGATCACCTGGGACCCCGCCGAGATGAAGGAGGGCGCGATCATCCAGTACGCGGAAGCCGTGTACGACCCGCTGCTGCGGAAGACGGCGGACTCGACCATCGAGGGCAACCTCGCCACGGCATTCACCTACAACGACGACCTCACCGAGCTCACGCTCGAGCTGCGGGAGGACGTGGTCTTCAGCGACGACACCGTCTTCGACGCCGACGCGGTGGTCGCCAACATCGAGGCGCGCCGAGCCGGGGCCGGAAGCGCGTCGGAGGCCGCGAAGACCATCACCGAGGTCGTCGTGATCGACGACCACACCGTGCAGCTCAACCTCGAGGCACCGAATCCAGGGCTGCTCTCGGCGCTGGCCACCTACCTCGGGTTCATGGCCAGCCCGGCCGCCATCGAGGCGGGCACGCTCGGCAGCGAGCCGGTCGGAAGCGGGCCGTACACGCTCAACGCGAGCGAGTCGGAGTCGGCCGTGCGCTACGTGTTCGACGCCGCCCCGGACTACTGGAACGCTGAGGCGTACCCGTTCGAGACGATCGAGATCCGCCCGTACGAGGACTTCTCGGCCCGGTACAACGCACTCGCGACCGGCCAGATCCAGTTCATGTACGGCACCTCCGACATGGTCGCGCAGGCCGAGTCGGCCGGCTTCACGGTGCAGACGGTGCCAGGGGAGTGGCAGGGCATCATCATGCAGGACCGCGGGGGCTCCGTGCTCCCGGCCCTGGGCGACGTCCGGGTGCGGCAGGCGTTCAACTACGCGCTCGATCGCGAGGCGATCCTCGAGAGCTACTACAGCGGATTCGGCCAGGTCTCGACGCAGACCTTCAACCCTGCGAGCGAGGCCTGGGTCGACGAGCTGAACGAGGCCTACCCGTACGACCCAGAGCGGGCACGGGAGCTGCTCGCCGAGGCCGGCTACCCCGATGGCTTCTCGATCCCGATCTCGTACTCGGAGGGCTTCATGTCGCCGCTGGTGCCGATCGTCGCGCAGTACCTCGGCGACATCGGCGTGGAGGTCGAGCAGGTGCCGATCAACGGCTTCTCCGATGGGGGTCTCGAGACCCTCATCGCGCAGCCCGCGTTCATGCTGTCGTTCTCGACGAACATCCCCGCCTGGACCGATGTGCTCAACAAGCTCACCCCGACGGCGCTGTGGAACAGCTTCGGCTACACCGACGAGACCGTCACGCGCCTGCTCGAGGAGATCCCGCGCGCGACCGGCGACGCGCAGGCGCAGCTCTACCGGGAGCTCAACACCCATCTCGTGGAGGAGGCCTGGTTCGCGCCGATCGTGACCCAGCAGAACGTCTACCTCTCCTCGGAGGAGATCTCGGTGACGATGCAGCAGGCTCAGCTGGTTCCGAGCCTCCGCTTCTTCGCCCCGGCCAGCTGACACGTGCGGTGGGGCGGGCCACCGGTCCGCCCCACCGCACCCTCCCACCAAGGAGCCACCATGTTGCGGTTCATCGCGCGTCGCGCCGCTGCGGGACTGGGCCTGGCCTTCGCCGTGGTCACCGGGATGTTCTTCTTCCTCCACCTCACCGGGACCGACCCCGCGCGGGGCGCCCTCGGCCTCTACGCCACCGAGGAGCAGGTCGAGACCCGCCGCCAGCAGCTCGGCCTCGACCGTCCCGTCGTCGAGCAGTACCTCGACTGGCTGGGCCACGCGCTCCGGGGGGATCTCGGCATGTCGTCGGCCCAGAGCACGCCGGTCATCGACCTGCTCGTCACGAGGCTGCCCGTCACCGTGTCCCTCGCGCTCGGCGCGATCGTCGTCGCCGCGACGGTCGGCGTGCTCCTCGGCCTCGTCGCCGCCATCAAGCCCGGGCGCATCGATCGACTCCTCCAGGTGGTCATGGTGCTCGGGTTCGCGCTCCCCAACTTCTGGGTCGCGATCATCCTCGCGATCGTCTTCGCGGTGAACCTCGGATGGTTCCCCGCCACCGGGTACATCCACATCGTCGACTCCCCGGGCGGCTGGCTCCTCAGCATCACCCTGCCGGTGATCGCGCTCGCCATCGGGTCCATCGCCGCGATCGCCCAGCAGCTGCGCAACTCGGTCATCGACGTCTACAGCCAGGACTACATCCGGACCCTGCGCAGCCGGGGGCTCCCGTCGCGGAACATCCTCCTGACCCATGTCCTGCGCAACGCCGCCCCGCCCGCCCTCACCATGCTCTCCCTGCAGTTCATCGCCGCGATGAGCGGCGCAGCGATCATCGAGCGGGTGTTCGGCCTGCAGGGCATCGGATCGGTGGCGATCAACGCCAGCGGCAACAGCGACATCCAGGTGATCATGGGCGTGCTGCTCTTCACCGTGGCCCTCGTCGTGCTCGTCAACCTCGCCGTCGACGTCGTCTACGGCGCGCTCAACCCGAAGGTGCGGAACGCATGACGGCAGCAGCGCAGTCCACGCCGATCGACGGCATCCGGCTCAGGAGGATCAAGCGGTTCGCTCGCAACCCCATCGGGATGGCGGCCGCCGCGGTGCTCCTGAGCATCCTGCTGCTCGCGGTCTTCGCGAGGCAGCTGGCGCCGTACGACCCCAACCTCATCGAGCTCTCCGAGACCCTGCTGCCGCCGAGCGGCGCGCACCTGCTGGGCACGGATGCCAGCGGGCGCGACGTGCTCAGCCGGCTGCTCTGGGGCGCTCAGGTCAGCCTGCAGGCCGGCGCGATCATGATCGGCACCGCCATCCTCTGCGGCGTCCCGACGGGGCTCATCGCGGGGTACTCCTCGCGGTGGTTCGACGGCGTCGCCAACTGGTGCTCGAACCTGCTGATGTCGCTGCCGGAGATCCTCGTCATCATCGTCGTCATCACCTCGCTCGGCAGCGGCCTGACACCGACGATGGTGACGCTCGGGGTGCTCGCATCGCCCGACCTGTTCCGCCTCACGCGCAGCGTCGTGGTGAACGTGCGGGACGAGCTCTACGTCGACGCCGCCCGAGTCGCAGGGCTCGGCAGCACGCGGATCATCTTCCGGCACATCCTGTCGGTGGTGCTCGGCCCGCTGCTCGTGCGCGCATCCTTCGTCTTCGGCCTCGCGATCATCGTGCAGTCCGGGCTCGAGTTCCTCGGCTTCGGCGACCCATCGCGACCCAGCTGGGGCGGCATGCTCAGCGAAGCGTTCCAGACGATCTATCGCGCGCCCGAGCTCGTCCTCGCCCCAGGCGCGGCGATCGGGCTGACCGTGATGGCGCTCGTCGTCCTCGGCGCCGCACTGGCGGATGCCCTGGGCGCCGACCGAGGGGACAGCGGCACGAAGGCGAAGCAGCCGCGCCGGTCGGCAGCCGGCCGCGCCGAGCTGCTGCTCGATGCCTCGACGGCCGACGGCGCGGTGGTCCCGGTGGAGGATGCGCTGCTGCGGGTCGAGAACCTCCGGGTGGCCTACCCCGGGGACGGCGACGCCGAGAAGCCGGTCGTGCGAGGCATCTCGCTGCACGTCGACCGGGGCGAGGTGCTCGGCCTCGTCGGAGAGTCGGGTTCCGGCAAGTCGCAGACGTCGTTCGGCATCCTGGGACTGCTGCCGCCGGAGGCGCGAGTCTCCGCCGCGCGCATGACTCTCGGCGACGCGACCCTCATCGGTGCCACGGAGACGCAGCTGCAGGCGCTGCGCGGCACCCGCATGGCCTACGTGCCGCAGGAGCCGATGTCGAACCTCGACCCGTCGTTCACGATCGGCACGCAGCTGACGAAGCCGATGCGCCACAAGCTCGGCCTCAGCAAGGTCGAGGCGACGAAGCGCGCGCACGAGCTGCTCGATCGCGTCGGCATCCCCGACCCGGCCCGCACCATGGCGGCCTACCCCCACCAGCTCAGCGGAGGCATGGCGCAGCGCGTGCTGATCGCCGGTGCCGTGTCGTGCGATCCGGAGCTCCTCATCGCCGACGAACCGACGACGGCGCTCGACGTGACGGTGCAGGCCGACGTGCTGAACCTGCTCCGCGACCTGCAGCGGGAGCGGAACATGGGCATGATCCTCGTCACCCACAACCTCGGCGTCGTCGCCGACATCTGCGACCGCGTGGCGGTCATGCAGGACGGCGTGATCGTGGAGCAGCGCGGTGTCCGCGAGCTCTTCGCTGCGCCGCAGCATCCCTACACGCGCATGCTGCTCGATGCGACGCTCGAGGACGCCCGGCCCCGCTCCCAGCGTCCGACCGGGACGGGGGCGCTGTGAGCGCCGACGTCGAGCGCGCAGCGGCGCAGCCGCTCCTCGACGTCTCGCACCTGGATGTCGTCTACCGGGCGAGGGGCTTCCGTCGCGCACCGTTCCGCGCGCTCACCGACGTGTCGATCTCCATCGACCGCGGCAGGACGCTCGGGCTCGTCGGGGAGTCGGGGTCGGGCAAGACGACCCTCGGCCGCGCGATCGTCGGCCTCGTCCCCGTCGAGGCTGGAAGCATCCGCTTCGAGGGCGATGAGATCTCCGCGCTCTCGACACGGCGCCGACGACGCCTGAGCCGCGACATCGGGGTGGTGTTCCAGGACCCGTACTCCTCGCTCAATCCGGCGATGCCGATCGAGGCGATCCTCACGGAGCCGCTGACGGCCCACGGCATGAGCCGCAGGGATGCGCTCGAGGCGCGTCGGTGCCCTGCTCGACAGCGTCCAGCTCGCGGCGGACTCCGGGCGGCGGCTGCCCCGCGAGTTCTCGGGCGGCCAGCGCCAGAGGATCGCGATCGCCCGCGCGCTCGCCCTCGAGCCGAAGCTGATCGTGTGCGACGAGCCCGTGAGCGCCCTCGACCTCTCGACCCAGTCGAAGATCCTCGACCTCTTCATCGACATCCAGGAGCAGACGGGTGTCTCGTACCTGTTCGTCACGCACGACCTCGCCGTGGTGCGGTACATCAGCCACGACGTCGCGGTGATGCTCGGCGGCGAGATCATCGAGACCGGCAGCGGCGAGACCGTCACCTCCACGCCCGCGCATCCCTACACGCAGAAGCTGCTCCTGGCATCGCCGGTGCCAGACCCTGAGCGCCAGGCCGCGCGACGACGGGAGTACATGCGGCTCGGCTGACGCGGGGAGGCTCCGGCGCGAGCCCTGCGTCAGCGCAGGACGACGCTCCGTCCGTCCGCCGCCACCTCGAGCTCGAAGCCGTCCGCGTCGGCCGCGACGAGCTCGAGCGCGTCGGGCCCGTCACCGACCGGGACGCCGAGCGCGCGCAGGCGCGCGGCCTCCGCCTCGACGTCGCGGGCGAGCCGCCGCACGCCGACGAGCTCGAGCGTGGGGATGTCGTCGAGGGCCGGGTGCGCGGTGTCGCCCCAGTCGATGAGGAACGGCGGCCGGCGCTCGTCCTCGGGCAGCCCGAGGCGCCAGGAGAGCTCGCGGCCGTCGGGCGTGCGCCGCGAGAGCGGCACGACCTCGCCGATCCCCGCACCGGCGGCGCGCGCTCGCGCGACGGTGGCGTCGAGGTCGTCGGGCGCGATCGCGAAGCTCACGACCGCGGGCGCAGCCAGCGCGTCGATGCCGAAGCGGCTGACGTCGGCGGCGGCCCAGCCGGCCTCGGTGTCGGGACCGATGAGCTCGAGGTACTGCCGCACGCGGCGACCGCCGCGCGTGAACGCGATGAGCGCGTTCGCCGTGCCGCTCGGGTGCCGGCCGCCGAGCGGGGCGCGCACGCCCGTGCGCTGCTCGACCGCATCGATCGTCGCCGCGAGGTCGGGGCCCGCGAGCACGACGTGGTCGAGGATGGCCGGGGCGCCCATCACACCACCTCCGGCTCGCCGAGCGACAGCATGAGCCGGTTCGCCCAGTTGAAGAACGCGGCGCCGGCGATCTGGTCGGCGATGCCGGCGTCGTCGAGCCCCGCGGCGCGGAGCCGCTCCGACGTGCGCCGGCCCGAACGCCGAGGGGGTCGCCGTGAGCGCGGCCGACGCGTCGACGATCGCATCCCAGCGCTCGTCGACCCGGGCTGCGACGCCCTCGTCGAGCAGCAGCTGCACGTCGTCCTCGCGGCCCGACAGCCTCGACGCGGCACGGGCATGCACCGAGGCGCAGAACACGCAGCCGTTCGCGCGCGACGCGGCGGCCGCGGAGAGCTCGCGCTCCCAGCGGGGGAGCCCGCCCGCCTCGTTGCCGAAGATGTCGAGGTCGGTGAGCGTGCGCGCGCGCAGCGCCTCGGGGTCGCGCGCGAGCAGCCGGAAGTACGGGCTCGACGATCGCGAGGCCTCGACGAGCGCATGGCGCTGCACGTCGGTGAGCTCGTCCTCCGGCACCGGCGGCGCCCACGGCACCCAGCCGAGTCCGCGCTGCGTGAAGCGCTCGGGCCTCGACAGTGCCGGGTGATCCTGGATCCGTGTCATGCGCGTGCGCCTTCCAGCTCGGGATCGGCCGGCTCGGAGTCGGCCGGCTCGGCTCGTGCGCTCGGGGTCCGTGCGCTCGGGGTCCGTGCGCTCGGGGGTCGCGGCCAGCGTGCGCAGGCCGTGCACCAGTCGCAGCTGGAACGCCAGGAAGGCCACCAGCTGGCTGACCGAGACGAGCGCGTCGGCTCCCCAGCCCGCCGTCGACCAGCGCGCGCAGCGCATCCGGCCGCGCGTCGCGCGGGTGCAGCACCAGCAGGTGCGCGTGCTCGAGCAGCGCGGCGAGCCGGTCGCCGAGCACGGCGCGATCGACGGCGGCGACGGGGCCGGGTCGCGCCTCCGACGCCAGGCCGGGCTCGCGGTAGTCGCCGTAGGGCCCGGTCGCCCTGCCGGCGTCGGCCGCGTCGCGCACGGCGCGCACGAGCTCGGCGTCGACCGCATCGCTCAGCAGCTCGAGGTAGAACGACGACGCGCGCGTGGGCGCCGCCGAGGCGTCGTGCAGCAGCGCGACGTACGCGGCGACCGCATACCGGTCGGCGAGCGCGAGCTGCCCCGGATCGGCGGGCTCGAGCAGCGCGAGGAAGCTCTGCTGCGCGTGCTCGCGAGCGTCGGGCCGGGCCCGCCGGATCTCGTCGAGCCGTGACCCCGCGGGGATCTCGGCGAGATGGTCGATGACGTCATGCGACATGGCGCTCCTCCTCGTGACGCCCGACCTTCCAGCCGAGCGCTGGCGCGACCTCGCGCGCGAACAGCTCGAGCGACCGCGCGGCGACGTGCGCCTGCGGGTCGACCGAGTGGACCTGGATCGAGACCTCCGTCGCGCCGGCGGCGACGACGTCGGCCGAGAGCGAGTCGATGACCTCCTGCGGCGTGCCGAGGTGGGTCTCGCTGCGCTCGAGCAGCTCGTCGAGCGATCGCGACCCGGGCGTGACGCCGTGCAGCTGCGCGAGCTGGCGCCCGATGCCCTGCTCGGCGTGCGCGCGCACCGCGCGGCGCTCTGCCGGGTCGACGACGACGACGCTGCGGGAGGCGAGGATGCGGGGCGCGAGCCCTGCGGGCAGCGCCTCGAGGTACGCGTCGACGAGCGGCCGCTGCACGTCCCACACGCGCGGCGGCGTGGCTCCGGCGGGCAGGTCGGCGGGCGGCGGCTGCACGCGGGAGAGCATCAGGCCGTCGCCCTTCGCGCCGATGGCGCGCGCACCCTCGACCGAGAACGTCGCCTGCCAGATGCGCGTCGCGAGCCCCTCGGGCCGGGGGTAGAGCTCGACGTCGGCGGAGCCGTCGAGGAGCGTCCGCAGCCGCACGAGCTTGGCGTCGTAGATGGCGCGCCGGTGCGCGGGATCCTCGCCGAACGCGCTCAGCGTGCGTGGGCTGCCGCCGGTGCCGAGGCCCAGCTCGACGCGGCCGCCAGAGAGGGCGTCGAGCACGGCCGCGTCCTCCGCGGCACGCGCCGCCTGCTCGTGCGCGAGCGTGAGGATCGCCGTGCCGAGGCGGATGCGCGACGTGCGGGCGGCGGCGGCCGCGAGCAGCACGAAGGGCGAGGGCAGGCCGCCCTCGTCGCCGTCGAGGTGATGCTGCGCGACCCACGCGCTGCGGTAGCCGAGCCGCTCTGCGAGCGAGATCTGGTCGAGCGCGATGCCGTAGCGCGCCGCGGCGTCGGCGTCGTCGAGGACGCGGGTGAAGAATCCGATCGTGGGCGCCATCACGCCACCTCCAGTGCTGTCGAGCGGTCGCGGCCGCGGTCCCGCAGCCAGTCGGGGGCGGGCACCGCGTCGAGCAGCGCCCTCGTGTACTCGTGCCGCGGCGCGGTGAGCACCTGGTGGGCGGTGCCCGTCTCGACCGCCTCGCCGCGCCGCAGCACGGTGACGGTGTCGGCGATGCGCCGCACGACGGCGAGGTCGTGGGTGATGAACAGGTACGTCAGCCCCAGGTCGCGCTGCAGCTCGTCGAGCAGCGCCAGGATCTGCGACTGCACGGTGACGTCGAGCGCCGAGACCGCCTCGTCGAGCACGACGAGGTCGGGCTCGATGATGAGCGCGCGCGCGATCGCGACGCGCTGCCGCTGACCGCCCGAGAGCTCCGCCGGCAGCCGGTCGACGACGTCGGCCGGCAGCGCCACCCGGTCGATCGCGGTCGCGACCCGACGCGCGAGCTCGCGCCGGTCTCGCACGCCGCCGTCCGCGGCCCGCCAGTTGCGCAGCGGCTCGCCGACGGTCTGGCCGACGGTGCGGCGCGGGTCGAGCGATGCGTAGGGGTTCTGCGACACGAGCTGCACGACGCGGCGCAGCGCGCGGTCGCGGCGCTCGGCCGGCACGTCGTGCGCGCCGATCCGGATGCCGCCCGCGGTCGGGGCGTGGAAGCCCGCCACCGCGCGCCCGATCGTCGTCTTGCCCGAGCCGGATTCGCCCACGAGCGCGTGCGTCGTGCCCCGCTCGACCGCGAAGGCGACGTCGTCGACGGCGCGGAACGCATGCTTCGCCCGCCCGTACTCGTGGGTGAGCCGGTCGACGACGAGGAACGGCTCGCCCGGCAGCCGGGCGGGCCTCGGCGACTCGTCGGCGAGCGCGGGCGCGTCGGCGAGCAGGGCCGCCGTGTAGGCGCTCGACGGGTCGCGCAGCACCGCCCGGGCGGGCCCCGTCTCCTCGAGCGCGCCGCCGCGCAGCACGGCGATCGTGTCGGCCCGCTCGGCGGCGACCGCGAGGTCGTGGGTGATGAGCAGCACGCTCGAGCCGAGCTCTGCGCGCAGGTCGTCGAGCAGGTCGAGGATCCGCCGCTGCACCGTGACGTCGAGCGCGCTGGTCGGCTCGTCGGCGATGATCAGCTCGGGCTCGAGCGGCGATGGCCGCGGCGATCAGCGCACGCTGCCGCATGCCGCCCGAGAGCTCGTGCGGATACTGGCGCGGCGCGCAGCTCGGGATCGTCGAGGCCCACCCGGTCGAGCAGCTCGACGACGCGGCGACGGATGCGGTCGGGCGTGCCCCAGCGATGGATGCGCAGGGGAGCGGCGACCGAGTCGCCGATCGTCTGCACCGGGTTGAGCGAGGTGCCGGGGTCCTGCGGCACGAGCGCGATCCGCCGACCGCGCAGCTCCTGCACGGCGCGCGCGGGCAGCTTCGCGAGGTCGACGGCGCCGCCGGCGAGGCGCAGCTCGATCGCGCCCCGGTCGACGCGCCCGCCGGGGGCGAGCAGGCCGATGATCGACTGGCCGATGGTGGTCTTGCCGGAGCCGGACTCGCCGACGAGCGCGAGCACCTGCCCGCGGCCGAGCTCGAGGCTGACGCCGTCGACGGCCGTCCGGCGACCGTGCCCCGCGCGGCCGTGCCGCGAGCGGTACGAGACGGCGAGGTCGTCGATGCGGAGCAGTGGATCGTTCATGCGCTTCTCTCCCTGATGGCGGCGGCGACGCGGTTCGCCGAGAGGACGACGGCCGCGACGATGACGCCGGGCAGCGTGGTGAGCCACCAGGCGGTGGCGACGTAGTCGCGGCTCTCGGCGATGAGCAGCCCCCACTCGGGGATGGGCGGCGGTGCGCCGTAGCCGAGGAAGCCGAGCGTCGAGATCTGCAGGATGGCGCTGCCGAACTGCAGCGCCGCGAGCGCGAGCACCGCGCCGAGCGAGTTCGGCAGCACGTGGCGGCCGAGCACGCCGAGGAACGTGCCGCCGGAGCCGAAGGCCGCCTCGACGTAGTCGCTGCGGCGCACGCGCGACGACCTGCGAGCGGGCGAGCCGCGCGAAGACGGCGATCGAGGTGACGCCCACCGCGATCGCGGCGTTGGCGACCCCGAAGCCCAGCAGCACGATGACGCTCAGCGCGAGCAGCAGGCCGGGGATCGCGAGCAGCACGTCGACGACGCGCATGAGCGCCTCCTCGACCACGCCGCCGAGCGAGCCGGCGAGCACGCCGATGCGCGGTGCCCACGACGAGACCGACGAGCACGGCGATCGCGGCGCCCGAGAGCGAGTTGCCGGCGCCGAAGATGACGCGCGCCAGCAGGTCGCGGCCGGTCGCGTCGGTGCCGAACGGATGCGCGGCGCTGGGCGCCTGCAGCGCGTCGGCCGCGACGCCGGCGATCGGGTCGTGCCCGGTGAAGAGCCACGGCAGCACGGCCCACGCGAGCGCGATCGCGAGCACGGCGATCGAGAGCACGAGCGTCGCCGTCGGTCGGGGGCGGGCGGGGCGGCGCGCGCCGCGCTCGCCGAGCACCGCGGTGATCGCGCTCATGCGTGCACCGCCCGTCGCAGCCGCGGGTCGATCGCGGGCGAGACGAGGTCGACGGCGAGGTTGATGACGACGAAGCCGATGGCCGAGATGACGACGATCGCCTGCAGCACGGGGATGTCGCGGGTCGCGACCGCCTCTTGCGTGAGGCGGCCGAGGCCGGTGCGGGCGAACACCGTCTCGGTGACGACGGCGCCGGCGATGAGCTCGCCGAACAGCACGCCCGCGATCGTGAGGGTGGGCAGCAGCGCGTTGCGCGCGACCTCGCGCGACAGGACCCAGCCGGGACCGGCGCCGCGCGATCGGGCGACGGCGATGAACGGCTCGGCGACCGTGTCGTCGATGCTGCGGATGAGCACTTGCGCGAGCGGCGCCGCGATCGGCACGGCGATCGTCAGCACCGGCAGGATGAGCGCCTGCACCGGGTTCGCGTTGATGACCGGCACGAGGCCCAGGCGGAACGAGACGACCTGCAGCAGCACGATGCCGAGCCAGAAGACGGGGATGGAGACGAGCAGCGGCGGCAGCGAGCGGAACGCGCGGCGCAGCCATGCCGGCGCGGGCGTTCGTCGCCGCCACAGCGACGCCCACCGCGAGCAGCACCGCCGCGAGGAAGCCGAGCGACGCGAGCAGCGCCGTGGCGGGCAGCGCCGTGGCGATGAGCGTCTCGACGCTCGCCCCGCTCTGCAGCGAGGTGCCGAGGTCGCCGGTCAGGAAGCCCGCGGCCGAGTGCCACAGCTGCACCCAGATCGGCTGGTCCGCGCCGTAGACGACGCGCAGCTCCTGCAGCTGGGCCGCCGTGAGCCCCAGCTCGGGGCTCGCGTACCGGGCGACGATCGCGTCGCCCGGCAGCGCCTGCAGCAGCAGGAAGGCGAGCACGAAGGTCGCGACCACGACGAGCGCGGCCTGACCCGTGCGACGGAGGGCGTAGCGCATGGCGTCAGCCCTCGAGCCAGACGCCCGCGAGCGAGGGCCGGCCGACCGACTCCGTCTCGAAGCCCTGCACCTGCGGCTGCACGCCGTACACCTGCGGCTCCTCGAAGAACGGCAGCACGTAGGCCTGCGCCGTGAGGTGCGCCTGGACGGCGGCGGATGCGGCGGCGCGGGCCTCGGTGTCGGGCTCCGACGCGACCTGCTGCAGGAGCGCCTCGAGCTCGGCGTCGAGGGGCTCGCCGCTCTCGTCGGCGTTCAGCAGCGTGTTGCGGTTGTCGATCGAGTACTGGCTCTTGATGACGTCGAAGTCGGCGCGGCCGACCATCGAGTGGTAGATCTGCACCTGCTCGATGTCGCTGGATGCGGCGGTCTGCGCCGCCTGGTCGCCCTGGAACAGCTCGAGCTCCACACCGATCTCGCGCAGCTGCTGCGCGACGAGGGTGATGACGTCGCGGGAGCGGGGCTGCGGCAGCGCCTCGTTCACGACCAGGTGCAGCCGCTGCCCGTCGCGGACCCGGATGCCGTCGGGGCCGAGGGTCCAGCCCGCCTCGTCGAGCAGCTGCTCGGCGAGCGCCGGGTCGTGCGCGTACGCGTCCTGCTCGCTGAAGCCGAGGGCGGTGCTGCTGAGCGACGACGACGCGAGCGGGTAGGCGTCGGAGAAGATCGACGAGACGACCTCCTCGCGGTCGATGCCGGCGATGAGCGCTTGGCGCACGCGGATGTCCTGCAGCAGCGGGTGGTCGAAGCGGAAGCTGAGCCCGTTGTTGACGCCGTTCGTCTGCGCGGCGTGCAGGCTGAGCCCCGCGGCCGTCACCTGCTCCTCGTGCTGCGGCTCGACCTGCCGGGCGATGTGCGCCTGCCCGGCCGCGAGCGAGCCGATGCGGACGCTGTCCTCGGGCGCGATGACGATGTCGACCGCGTCGACGTAGGGCCGGCCCTGGTTCTCGGCCGACGGCGGCGCCCACGCGTAGTCCTCGCGGGCGGCGAGGCGGATGCTCGTGCCGACCTGCTCCGACTCGACCGTGAACGGGCCCGCGCCGATGATGTCGGCCGCGTTGCCGGGGCCGAAGCCCTCGGAGTCGCGCTCGAGCGTCGCATCCGCGAGCAGCCCGGAGTTGATCGTCGACACCGCTTGGGCGAAGCCGGGCGCGGGCGCGCTGAAGTGGAAGCGCACCGTGTCGTCGTCGACGACCTCGCCGCGCTCGTAGTTGTTGATCGCCTCCGACACGATGAGCGCCCGGTCCTGATCGCCCCTGCCGAACAGGTCGAGGTTCGCGACCACGTTCTCGGCCGTGAGCGGCGAGCCGTCCGAGTAGGTGACGTCGGTGCGCAGGTCGAACGTGTACTCGGTCGCGTCGGCGTTGACCTCCGGGAGCGCCGTCGCGATCCAGGGCTCGAGCTCGAGGGTCTCAGGGTCCTGGTGCAGCAGCCGGGCGGTGAGGTTGTTCACGAGCGCGCCGTTGGGGTAGAAGCCGGCCGCCGGCGGGTAGAGCGTCGTGTAGGCCTGGTGCTCGAGGTAGGTGAGCGTGCCGCCGGTGACGGGCGCGCCGTCGCCGACGGCGGCGGGAGCGGCCGCCTGGCCCGTCGCGCACGCGGTCAGCGCCATCGTGGAGGCGATGCCTGCGGCGAGCGCGACGCGGATGCGCGGGGCTCGGTGCGCCGTGGTGGGGCGCCGGCCCGGTACGGGCGGAGTGGTGCGGATCACGATGACCTCCATAAGCGGTGCTTGGTGCTGGCACAAGCAAAGCCGATCGCCGTGGGGTGCGCACATGCGCGGCGCAACACGGCGTCACACAAGCGGGAGGGGAGGCAGGGGGGCAGGGAGGCGGGGAGGCGGGGAGGCGGGGAGGCGGGGAGGCAGGGAGGCAGGGAAGCAGGGAGGACCGCACCGTGTGCACGCTGTTGTCGTCTGCATGGGCGCGGGGCGACAGGTGCGTGCATATGCGCGGCGGGCCGGTGGGCGCGTGTGCACGCTGTTGTCGTTTGCTTGGGGCGCGGGGCGACAGGTGCGTGCACATGCGCGGGGGCCCGGTGGGCGCGTGTGCACGCTGTTGTCGTCTCCTGGGGCGCCGGGCGACAGGTGCGTGCACATGCGCGGCGGGCCGGTGGCAGCGTGTGCACGCTGTTGTCGTCTCATGGGGCGCGGGGCGACAGGTGCGTGCACATGAGCCGCGGCGTGCCGCGCCACCCGCGCGTGCTCCGCGCTCGTCACGGCCGTGGAGCGGCAGCCGCGGACACCCGCACCGGGGCTGAGCGCCCGCCGACCTCACTCCAGCGCGGCGAGCAGGGCGCGGGCGTAGGCGGTCTCGGCATCGGGATCTCGGAAGCGCCCGTCGACGGTCCGCACGACCCAGCCGTCGCCGGCCTCGAGCGCGAGCAGCCGGTCGCCGAGCAGCTCGCGCAGCTGGTCCTCGCGCGGCAGCCAGAGCGCGCTGTCCAGGCTCACGGAGTCGAGGGCCCACTCGGTCGTGCCGTTGAAGCCGAGCACCGGCTGGCCCTGGATCACGTGCACGTCGATCGTCAGGTGACTGATCCAGAAGACCTCGCCGGCGACGCTGTCGCGGTCGATCGTGAACCGGTCGCCGGGGGCCGGCTCCCACAGCACCCCGGCGTCGCGGATGCGGCGGGCGAGATGGATCGTCAGCATCGCGCGCTCCGCACCATCACGCGCTCCGCACCGGGTAGCGGGGCTTGACCTGCTGGTTCACGAATCCGCCGGGCGAGTCGGCGTCGAGCAGGGCATCGAACACCGAGCGCGGCACCATGCCGTAGACGTAGGTGCCGCCGTCGACGAACCTGATGGTCAGCTCGTTCCGCGCGGCGATCGAAGCCGACCGCGTCGACGCTCGACGACTCGACCGGCTGCATCCGCGGCATGCGCCCACGGTAGTCCCGTGGGCGCATCGCCACATCTGCGTCGCGTCGGAGCCTCGGTCAGCGCACCCCGGCGCCCGCCCGAGCTCGGCGCGCCGCCTCGACGAGCGTCCTGAGGCTCTCGACCGTCTCGGCGTAGCCGCGCGTCTTGAGCCCGCAGTCCGGGTTCACCCAGAGCAGCCGCTCCGGGATGGCGCGGGTCGCGGTCGCGAGCAGCTCGTCGAGCTCCTCGTGGGTCGGCACGCGGGGGGAGTGGATGTCGTAGACGCCCGGGCCGATGCCGCGCGAGAAGCCGTGCTCGGCGAGCGCGTCGACGACCTCCATCTTCGAGCGGGCCGCCTCGATGCTCGTGACGTCGGCGTCGAGCCCGTCGATCGCGTCGACGACGGTGTTGAACTCCGAGTAGCAGAGGTGGGTGTGGATCTGCGTCACGCGGCTGCGCACCGGCGGTCGCGAGCCGGAAGGCGCCGACCGACCAGTCGAGGTAGGCGGGCCGCGCCTCGCGGCGCAGCGGCAGCAGCTCGCGCAGCGCCGGCTCGTCGACCTGCACGATCCGGATGCCCGCGGCCTCGAGGTCGGCGATCTCGTCGGCGAGCGCGAGCGCCACCTGGTCGGCCGTGTCGCCCAGCGGCTGGTCGTCGCGCACGAACGACCAGGCGAGGATCGTCACCGGGCCGGTCAGCATCCCCTTCACGGCCTTCGTCGTGAGCGACTGCGCGTACGCGATCCACTCGACCGTGAAGGCCCCTGCGCGGGAGACGTCGCCCCACAGGATCGACGGGCGCGTCGCGCGCGACCCGTACGACTGCACCCAGCCGTGCTGCGTGGCCGCGAAGCCGTCGAGGTGCTCGGCGAAGTACTGCACCATGTCGTTGCGCTCCGGCTCGCCGTGCACGAGCACGTCGAGGCCCAGCTCCTCCTGCAGCTCGACGACCCGGCGCACCTCGGCGCGCAGCACCTCGGCGTACGCGGCGTCGTCGAGCTCGCCGCGGGCGTTGCGCGGCCCGCGCCGTGCGGATGTCGCCCGTCTGCGGGAACGACCCGATCGTCGTCGTCGGCAGCGGCGGCAGGTCGAGCGCCGCCTGCTGCAGCTCGGCCCGCTCGGCGTAGCCGATGCGGCTGCGCGGCATCGGCGGGCAGCGCCGCGAGGCGCTCGCGCACGGCGCCGTCGCGCACGCCGGGCGCGCTGCGCCGGTCGGCGATCGCGTCGCGAGCGGCGGCGAAGGCGGCGCCGTCGGTCGCGCCGCCCTGCACCGCCTGCGGCGAGCGCGACGACCTCCTCGACCTTCTGGTCGGCGAACGCGAGCCAGGACCGCAGCCGCGGCTCGAGCGCCTGCTCGGCGGCGAGGTCGTGCGGCACGTGCAGCAGCGTCGTGCTCGTGCCGACCGAGACCGGGCCGCGCTCGGCGAGCGCGCGCAGCGACTCGAGGCCCCGGTCGAGGTCGGTGCGCCAGACGTTCCTGCCGTGCACGACGCCGGCCGACCAGCCTGCGTCGGCGCCCGTGTCGGGGGCGGTGCCGCGCACGAGGTCGACCGCGATGGCGTCGACCGCGTCGGCGAGCGGCTCGACCCGGCCCGCGGCGTCGCCGTGACCGACGTGCAGCAGCACGCGCAGCCCCGCGGCGCGCGCGGCGTCGGCGCCGGCGCGGGCGATCGCCTGCAGCTCGCCGAGCGTCGCGTCGTCGTGGTCGGCGATGAGGGCGGGCTCGTCGAGCTGGATCCAGGTGGCGCCCGCGGCGGCGAGCGCGGCCGCGAGCTCGGCGTAGGCCGGCACCAGCCGGTCCGCGAGGTCGAGCGGCCGGATGCCGGCAGCCCTTCGCGAGCGCGAGGTACGTCGCGGGTCCCACGATCACGGGCCGCGCGTGCACGCCCGCCGTGCCCGCCTCGGTGAAGCGGTCGACGATCCGCGAGTCGACGAGCGAGAAGGTCGAGTCGGCGTCGAGCTCCGGCACGAGGTAGTGGTAGTTCGAGTCGAGCCACTTCGTCATCTCGAGCGGCACGTCGTCGCCCTCGCCGCGCGCGAGCAGCCACTCGCCCGCGAGCCCTGCCGGCAGGCGGCCGCGCAGCCGCGCCGGCACCGCGCCGAACGTGAGCGTCGCATCCAGCACGTGGTCGTAGTGGGCGGCCTCGACGGGGATCGACGCATCGTCGGCGCGCAGTCCCAGCGCGACGAGGCGCTGCAGGTCGGCGAGCCGGTTGGCGCGCGCCGCGGCGTGGAAGGCGGCATCGTCGATCGTGCCGCGCCAGATGCGCCTCGAGCGCGCGCTTCAGCTCGCGGCGGCGGCCGATGCGCGGGTAGCCGAGGATGGTGCCGCCCGGGAAGGCGGGCGTGGTGGTGGTGGTCATGAGGATGCTCCGGTCGGGACGGGGACGGGGGTCGGGAGCGCGCCGACGCCCGCGAGCACATCGATCGCGGGGCCGTGCTCGTTGAAGGTGTAGAGGTGCACGGCCCCCGGATCGTGCTCGGCGAGGGCGCCGATGAGGGCGACGGCGGCGTCGACGCCGATCCTGCGGCGCGTCGTCGGGCGAGGCGGCCTCGAGCCGCTCGGCGAGCACGCGCGGCACGGGCTCGCCGGCGAGCTCCGCGGAGCGCGTGAGGCGGCGCGCGGTGGTCGGCACGACGACACCGGGCACGATCGGGATCGTCACGCCGCGCGCGCGGGCGAGCTCGACGAAGCGGCGCGTAGTCGTAGGGGTCGAAGAACAGCTGCGTGATGGCCATCGTCGCGCCCGCCGACTGCTTGGCGAGCAGGGCGTCGACGTCGCGGCGCCCGGTGCCCGGCGCCGGGGTGGCCGTTCGGGAACGCGGCGACGGCGATCTCGGTCGCGGCCCGCCGCTCGGCGAGCGCGGACCCGCGCCGGGCGCCGAGCGCCGCGCCGCGGAGCCCCGCCAGCGGGGTCTCGGCGTAGGGCACGCGCTCCGCCTCGACGCGGCCGATGAGCTGCACGAGCTCTGCGGCGGAGCCGAGCGTGCGGCGCGGGCGCTCGGACGGGTCGAGCGGCGCGTCGCCGCGCAGCGCGAGGAACTTGGTGATGCCCGCGTCGAGGAACTGCCGCACGAGCCGGGCGGTCTCGCTCACCTCGACGCCGGCGCACGTCAGGTGCGCCATCGGGCTCGCTCCGCTGTCGAGCAGCCGCTGGAGCACGTCGAGCGAGTGCGCGGTCGACGTGCCGGCGGCGCCGAACGTGACCGAGACGAACTCGGGGTCGAGGGCGGCGAAGGCGTCGACCGCCGCCTCGACCCGTCGAGCGGCGGCGGCGTCGCGGGGCGGGAAGAGCTCGAAGGAGTACCGCAGGCCGCTCACGCTCGCACCTCCTCGAGCACGTGCTCGAGCGCCGGCTCGCGCGCGGCACCGCGTCGAGCGCCTGCGCGAGGTCGGCGACGATGTCGTCGACGAGCTCGATGCCGATGGAGAGCCGCACGAGCCCCTCCGTGATGCCGAGCGCCGCGCGCTCCGCGTCGCTCAGCTTGCCGTGGATGGTCGACCCCGTGTGGATCGCGAGCGTGCGCACGTCGCCGATGTGCGTCATCTGGCTCACGAGCCGCAGCCCGTCGAGGAACGTGCGCGCCGCATCCCTGCCCCCGGCGAGCTCGATCGACACGATCGAGCCGGCGCCGGTCGGCAGCAGCCGGGCGACGCGCTCCGCCTGCCCGTCGTCGACGCCCGGGTAGTGCACGCGGGCGACCGCGGGGTGGGCGCGGAGCGCCTCGGCGACGGCGACCGCGTTGGCGACGTGCCGCTCCATGCGCAGCGACAGCGTCTCGATGCCGTGCAGCAGCAGGAACGCGCTCGTCGGCGGCACCGTCGGGCCGTGCTCGAGCACCACGACGGAGCGCAGGTAGGCGCCGAACGCCGCCTGCCCGAACCGCTCCGCGAACGAGGGCGCGCCGTGCGGTCGGGGCTCGTGCAGCTGCGGGAACCGCGCGGCGGCCGCGGTCCAGTCGAACCCGCCGCCGTCGACGATCGCGCCGCCGATCGACGAGCCGTGCCCGCCGAGCCACTTCGATGTCGAGTGGATGACGACGGCCGCGCCATGCTCGACCGGCCGGCACAGGTACGGCGTCGCGACCGTGTTGTCGACCACGAGCGGCACGCCGGTGCGCGCCGACACGCGGCCGAGCAGCGCGAGGTCGGCGACCTCTCCGAGCGGGTTCGCGATCGACTCGGCGTAGATCGCGCGCGTCCGCGGTCGCACGGCCGCGACCCACGCATCCTCGTCCGCATCGATCGGCACGGCCTCGAACTCGAGCCCGTTGCGCCGCAGGGCGCCGCGGATCATCTCGCGCGTGCCCTCGTACAGGCGGTCGGTCGTGAGGATGTGGTCGCCCGCCTGCGCGAGCGCGCTGAGCGCCATCGCGATCGCGGCCTGGCCGCTCGCGACGAGCACGCCGTCGACGCCGCCCTCGAGGTCGGCGATGCGGCGCGCGGCGACGACGTTCGTGGGATTGTCGTTGCGCGAGTAGGCGCGCCGCGCGCTGCGGCCGGCGAAGCGCTCCACGCCGTCGTCGAAGCTGTCGAAGACGTAGCCGGCGCTCTGGTAGATCGGCGTGACGCGCGCGCCCGCCTCGGCGTCGACGATCGCGCCGGCGTGCACCTGCCGGGTCTCGAAGCCGAGCCCGGTCATCGGACGGCTCCCAGCGGCGCGAGCGCGGCCGCGATGCGGTCGACGGCCTGCTCGAGCACGGGCGCGGGGGTCGCGAAGACGAGCCGCACGTGCGCGTCGAAGCCTCGGCCGCAGAGCGCGCCGTCGGTGAGGGCGACGCCGGCGCGCTCGCGCAGCAGCGTCGCGGGGGAGCCGCCCAGCCGGTCGGCGCCGACGGCCGCCAGGTCGAGCCACGCGAGGTACGTCGCCTCCGGCGGCCGCCAGCGCACATCCGGCAGCCGCTCGGCGACGAGCGCGGCGAGCAGGTCGCGGTTGCGCTGCAGGTAGGCGACCGCGCCGTCGAGCCACGGGCCGCCATCGCGCCAGGCTGCGGTCGCGGCGATCACGCCGAGCGTCGACGCGCCGTGCACGACCGCGAAGCCGAAGCGGCGGTAGACCGCCTCGTCGGCGTCGTTCGAGGTGATGAGCTGCGCGGCCTTGAGGCCCGGGATGTTCCACGCCTTCGAGGCGCTCGTGCCCGTCACGGCGTGGGCGGCGGCCGCGTCCGAGACGGAGGCGTACGGCACGTGCGCGCGGCCGTCGAAGCGGATGGGTGCGTGGATCTCGTCGGCGAAGACGCGCCCGCCGTGGTGGTCGACGAGCCGGGCGATCGCCTCGAGCTCCTCGCGCGGCAGCACGGTGCCGGTCGGGTTGTGGGGGTTGCAGAGCACGAGCGTGCGCGCGCCGGCCGCGAACGCGCGGTCGAGCCCCTCGAGGTCGTGCTGCCAGCGGCCGTCGACGACGACGCCGGGCACCTCCACGACCGGGCGGCCGAGCCGCTCGAGGTAGGTGAGGAACGGCATGTACGCGGGGGTCGGCACGATGACGGCGGAGCCTGCGGGGGAGTACTCCTCGACGGCGACGCCGAGCGCGGCCATCACGTCCGAGACGGCGTGCACCCGCTCGGGATCGACCTGCCAGCCGTGCTCGCGCGCCTGCCAGGCGGCGGTGGCCTCGCCGAGCTCCGCGGCGATCGCGGGGGAGAGGTAGCCGAGCACGTCATCGGCGATCGCGCGGCCGAGCGCCTCGCGCACGACCGGCGCGGTGCCGAAGTCCATCTCGGCCACCCACGCGCCGATCGTGCCGGGGTGGAGGCTCCACTTCCGGCTCGACGGGCGCTCGAGGTCGACGCGCTGGATCGCGTCCCAGGCGTGCGCGTCGCGACACTGATCGTCCATGCCCATCCCTCCGTCGTGCTGACGGATCCAGAGAAGCAGGCATCCCGGTCACGGCCCAGCGAGCCGGTAACACGGCGACATGCTGGCCGGTCAGGCGTCGTCGCGAGCGCCGTCCCTGCGGGCCGCCCACGCGAGCAGCCAGAGCGCGACGACCACGGCGGCGCATCCCATCGACGCCCACAGCCCCGCCGCCGCGGAGACGACCACCTCGAAGATGAAGCTCGTCACCCCGATCACGAGCACCGACACGACGGCGAGCGTCGCGATGAGCAGCACGTTCGCGAGCCGCACGATCTGCTGCTTCATGCGGCGCTGGAAGTGCAGCCGGTGCACGAGCACGGGGGTCATCCCCAGCAGCGTCGCGAGCGCCGCGATGGCGACGAGCACGAGGTAGTGCTGCACCTCGTCGGCGTCGAGGTCGCGGAAGCCCGACTGGAAGGCCACCGCGAGCAGGAAGCCGGAGATGAGCTGGGTGCCGGTGAGCACGACGCGCAGCTCCTGCAGGATGTCCGAGAAGTTGCGGTCGGCGCGCTCCTCGGTCGTCTCGTCGCGGCCCCGCTCGTCGCGTCCGCGCGCGTCACCGCCTGCCTCGTGCCTCGCGCCCTCGCTCACACGTCGCATCCTGCCACGTCAGTGGTCGCGGAGGCGCTCGATGAGCTCGGCCTTCTTGAGGCGGGACACGCCCTCGAGCCCGATCTCCTTCGCCCGCGCGCGCAGCTCGTCGACGGTGCGGTCGTCGTAGCGATCGGCCTCCCCGCCGCGCTCGCCGACCGCCGACCGGCCGTCGCGCGCCGCGGCGTTCGCGATCCGGGCGGCCTTCTCGGACGAGTTCCCCTCGTCCTTGAGCTTCCGGTACAGCTCCTCGTCCTTGATGCTCGGGTTGGGCATCAGAACCCCCTCCCCCCGGTGACGGGCACGATCGCGCCCGAGACGTACGACGCCTCCTCGCTCGCGAGGTAGACGTAGGCGCCCGCGAGCTCCGCCGGCTGCCCGGCGCGGCCGAGCGGCGTCTCCTCCTGCCCGAACTGCTCGACCTTCTCGTCGGGGAAGCCCGTCGCGGGGATGAGCGGCGTCCAGATCGGCCCCGGCGCGACCGCGTTGACGCGGATGCCGCGCGGCCCGAGCTCCTGGGCGAGCGCCTCGGTGAACGCGACGAGCGCCGCCTTCGTCATCGCGTAGTCGAGCAGTCCCGGCGCGGGCTCCTCCGCCTGGATCGAGGTGGTGGAGATGATCGACGAGCCGGGCCGCAGGTGCGGCACGGCCTCGCGGGCGAGCACGATCGTCGCGACCAGGTTGGTGCGGAAGACGCGCTCGATCTCGGCGACCGCCATGTGCTCGATCCCGTCGCGCTGCCGCTGGTACGCGGCGTTGCTGACGAGGATGTCGAGCCCGCCGAGGGCCTCGACCGTGCCGGCAACGGCGTCGACGCACGACTGCTCCTCGGTGAGGTCGAGCGCCATCGCGTGGAAGCGTCCACCCGCCTCCTCGACGAGCCTGCCGGTCTCCGCCGCGTCCGCCGCCTCCTCTGGCAGGTGCACGATCGCGACGTCCGCGCCCTCGCGCGCGTACGCGATCGCGACCGCGCGGCCGATGCCGCTGTCGCCGCCCGTGATGAGCGCGCGCCGCCCCTCGAGCCTGCCGCGGCCGACCCAGCTCGACTCGCCGTGGTCGGGCGCCGGATCCATCGCCTCCGTGAGCCCGGGCTGCTGCGGCTGCTGCTGCGTCGGGAAGTCGTCAGCGCGATGCTTCGTGCGGGGGTCCTGCTCCGTCATGGTGGGCGTCTCCTGCCTGGTCTGGGCTGGATCCTGCGTCGTTGCACCCCGAACCTACCCGCGCGCCCCGGCGCGTCAAGGGGCGGATGCCCAGCCTCCTGGGGGCGGCGAGCAGCGCGATGCCGACGGCGACGACCACGAGCCCCGCCCATCCGATCCCGGTCGGCCGCTCGCCGACGACGAGCACGGCGAGCAGCGTCGCGACCACCGGCTCGGCGAGCGCGAGCGTCGTCGCGCTCGACGACGGCATGGCGCGCAGCGCGTAGCCGAACAGCAGGTACGCGAGCGCCATCGGCACGAGCGCCAGGTAGGCGATCGTCGCCCCGCCCTCGAGCGACGCGAGCGGCCCGAGCCCGACGACCGCGAGCCAGCCGAGGCACGCGAGGCCCCCGACGAGGAAGAGCGCGCCCATCGCGCCGCTCGCGCTCGCGCCGCGGCCGATGAGCCGCGCGCCCGCGAACGCGTACAGGGCGTAGCCGAAGCCCGCGACCAGGGCGAGCGCGACGCCCGTCGCCGCATCCGCGCCCGTCGACGCGGCGGCCGCGCCGCCGTGCCCGCCGACCGCGAGCAGCACGATGCCGACGACGGCGATGCCGGTCGCGGCGGTCCAGCGCGCGTCCGGCCGGCGGCGGTCCACCGCCCACTCGAGCAGCGCGGCGAAGATCGGCCCCGACCCGAGCGCGACCACGTTGCCCACCGCGACGCCCGCGAGCGTCATCGACGGGTAGTAGGCGGCCGGATAGAGCACGACGCCCACCGCGCCGGCGAGCAGCCAGGGGAGGTTGGCGCGGCGGCGCAGCACCGCGACCACGCGCCGCAGCGAGATCGCCGCGAGCACGACGCCGCCGATGCCGAACGTCGACAGCCCGATCGCGAGCGCCGATGCGCCGGCGGGCGCGAAGTGCGCGACCGTGCCCGTGGTGCCCCACAGCACCGCCGCGAGCAGCACGGCGAGCGCGTGCGACGGCCGGCGCGCGCCGAGCTGGAGGACGGGCGTGGACGGCACACGTCGATCCTACGAAGGCGGCCAGGCGGCGCGTGCCAGCATTGCCCCATGCGCCAACGCCTCTCCGAGCTGCTCGCCGGTGCGGGCCTCCTGCTCCGCGGCTTCGCCACCTGGTCGCGCGACCCCGGCCTCATGCTGCTCGGCGCGGTGCCCGCGCTGCTCGTCGGGCTCGTCATGCTCGGGCTGCTCGTGCTGCTCGGCTTCCAGGTAGGCGGATGGGCGACGGCGCTCACACCCTTCGCCGACGGCTGGGATCGGGTGTGGGCCGACGTGCTGCGCACGGCGCTCGCGCTCGGCATCCTCGTCGGCGCCGTCGTGCTGTGCGTGCTCACCTTCGCGGCGGTCACGCTCACCGTGGGGGAGCCCTTCTACGAACGCATCTCGCGCTCCGTGGAGGCGCGGCTCGGGGGCGCGCCGCAAGCGCCCGACGAGCGGTTCTGGCGCTCCGTCGGCAAGGCCCTGCGCGACGGGGTCGCGCTGCTGGGCATGGCGGTCGGCACCGCGCTCGTCGTGTTCGTCGTCGGCCTCGTGCCGCTGGTCGGCACCGCGCTGGGCCTCGTCGTGGGCGCGGTGCTCGGCGGTCGGGCGCTCGCGCGGGAGCTCACGGGCATCGCCGGCGACGCGCGCGGCATGTCGCTCGCCGAGCGGCGGGCGCTGCTGGCCGAGCATCGCTGGCGCTCGCTCGGCTTCGGCATGGTGGCGTACCTGCTGCTGCTCGTGCCGGGCCTCGCGGTGGTCGCGACGCCCGCCGCGATCGTGGGCGGCACGCTGCTGGTGCGCGACCTGCGCGGCGAGCCGACCACCGCGCCAGCTGCGCCGGGGGCGGCACCGGGGCCCGCTCCGGCAGGGCCAGCGGCGCACGCGCCGCGATAGGGCGCCGCCGCCAGGCCAAGTAGGCTGGGTCGACCCGTCCGACCGAGAGGTTCCATGCCCGCTCCAGCTGCCGTCCGACGCGCGTCCCCCGACGAGATCGCCGATTGGGACGCGCGGATCGCGTCGAACCCCGACGGCGGGCACATGGTGCAGTCGTCCGCGTTCGCCGAGACGAAGCGGTTCGACGGCCTCGAACCCGTCTTCCTCGTCATCGACGCACCGGTGCCCGCGGCGGGCGACGAGCCCGCCGGCACCGAGCGCATCCACGCCCTCGCGCTCGAGGGGAAGGTGTCGCTCGGCCGCTACTGGTACCTGCCCATGGGGCCGACCGCGACCGACATGGCAGCGGTGGTCGAGGGCCTGCGGGCGTTCGCCCGGCAGCAGCCCGGGCTGCTCGTGGTGAAGATCGAGCCGCACCTCGAGCTGAGCCCCGCGCGCGTCGACGAGCTGGTCGCCCTCGGCCTCGAGCAGAGCCGCGACATGCAGGTGATGACGCACACGGTGGTGCTCGACCTCGCCCAGGGGGAGGAGGCGCTGTTCGCCTCGTTCTCGCAGATGATCCGCCGGCAGGTGCGCGGTGCCGTGAAGAAGGGCTACCGCGTCGAGCGGGCCGAGCCCACCCAGGCGACGTTCGATCGCATGCACGCGATGATGCTCACGGTGCAGGGCGGCAAGGGCATGACGGGCATGCGCGAGCGCGCGTACTACGACCGCTTCTGGGGCGCCTTCACCGCGGCGGGCACCGGGCGCTTCTACTTCGGCTACGACGACGACGGCGACGAGCCCCAGGCGGGCATCTTCGTCACCACCGCCGGCCGCACCGCGGTCTACAAGGACGGCGGCTCGCGCCCCGACCGCAAGATCAACGGGGGCTCCGCGCTGCTGCTGTGGACGGCGATGCAGGACTGCATCGCCGAGGGGCTCCTCGCGTTCGACCTCGCCGGCACACCGCCCGCGTCCCGCGCCGACGACGAGACGCATCCGTTCTACGGCCTCGCGCAGTTCAAGCTGCGCTTCGGTCCGATCACCGACTTCCTGCCGTCGTTCGACCTCGTGCTGCACCCGCTCCGCCACCGCGTGTGGGAGCAGGTCGTGCGCCGCATCGAGTGGCGCATCCGCAAGGGCCCGGACACGCTGCGATGACCGACATGCGACTGCGCCCCGCGACCGACGCGGAGCTGCGCGACTGGGACGCGCTGGTGCTCACCAACCCCGACGGCGGGCAGTTCACCCAGACGCTCGCGTTCGCCGAGCTGAAGCGCTGGGACGGCTTCCGCACCCACCACCTCGTCTACGACGCCGAGACGCCCGTGTACGCGCTCGCGCTCGAGCGCAACGGCTGGATCGGGCGGTTCTGGTACTTCCCGTGCGCACCGCTGCACCCCGACATGCGGGCCGTCGTCGAGGCGACCCGCGCCTACGTGCGGCGCGCGCATCCGCGACTCATCTCGGTGAAGGTCGAGCCGCGCCTGCCGCGCACGCCCTGAGGCGCTGCGCATGCTGGCGGACGCCGGGCTCGCGCAGGCCGAGGACGTGCAGCTCCACACGCACACCGTCGTGATCGACCTCGAGCGCACCGAGGAGGAGATCTTCGGCTCGTTCTCGAAGACCGCCAGGAAGCTCATCCGCCGGGCCGAGCGCGATGGGTTCACGGTCGAGCGCGTCGAGGGCGACGAGGCGCTGTTCGACCTCGCGTGGCAGCGGATGCAGACGATCCGCGGCGGCAAGGGCCTCGAGGGCATGCGCGGCGAGGACTACTACAAGACGATCTGGCGCGCCTTCACGAGCCGGGGCCAGGCCGACTGGTGGCTCGGGCAGGACGGCGGCGACGGGCCGCAGACGGTGACGTTCACGATCCCGTTCGGCCGCACCGTGATCGACAAGGACGAGGGCTCGCGCCCCGACCGGCTCATCGAGGGCGGCGCCCACCTGGGCCGCTGGACGCGCGTGCGCCACTACCGGGAGCGCGGCTTCACGGGCCTCGACATGATGGGGGCGCCGCCCACGTGGGCGAAGGACGACCCCGACCACTGGATGGCGGGGCTCGCGCGCTTCAAGCAGCAGTTCGGCGAGATCAGCGACTTCGCGCCCAGCCACGACCTGCTGCTGCGGCCCCGCACGCAGCAGGTGTGGCGCACGGCCGTGCGGCCGATCGAGTGGCGCGTCAAGCGCCGGTACACGGGGCTGTGGTGAGCATGGCGGGACAGGACGGGGAATGCGGTGACGAAGGCGCGCTGGACGCTGCGGGACGCGACGGCGGCGGAGATCGCCGACTGGGATGCGCTCGTGCTGCGGAACCCGGACGGCGGCCAGTGGACGCAGAGCAGCGCCTACGCGACGCTCAAGCGCACCGAGCGGCTGCACCCGCGCCACCTCGTGCTCGAGGGCCCGGAGACGGTGCACGCGCTCGCGCTCGAGCACCGCTCGCTCGCCGGCCGGTTCTGGTACTTCGCGACCGGCCCCGGCGCCTCGTTCGAGCAGCTCGGCGGCATCGCGGACGCCTTCCGCGGCGCGCGCGACGGCGCCGCGAAGGGCGTCTACGCCGTGAAGGTCGAGCCGTTCGTCGTCGACACGCCCGAGCACCGCGCGACGCTGCGATCCGCCGGCTACCGCGCGGTGAACCCCATCCAGCAGAACACCCACACCGTGCTCGTCGACCTCACCCCCGACGTCGAGACGATCTTCGCGGGCTTCAAGAAGAGCCTCCGCAACCACATCCGCTACGCGGAGCGCAACGGCTACCGGGTCGAGAAGGTCGAGCCCGGCGAGGAGACCTACCGCACGATGCACCGCCTCATGCAGACGGTCTCCGGCGGCAAGGGCGTCGAGGGCATGAAGCCCTACGAGTACTACCGCACGCTCTGGAGCGCCGCCGTCGCGCAGGGGAGCGGCCACTTCTGGTTCGGCTACGACGGCGCGCACGACGGCCCGCAGGCATCCGCCTTCATGATCCGCTTCGGCCGCTACGCGCTCGCCAAGGACGGCGGCTCGGTGCCGGACCGCGCGATCCGCGGCGGCGCGCACCTGATCCGCTGGCGCGCGATGCAGTGGTTCAAGGAGCAGGGCGCCGAGATCTATGACGCGTACGCGACGCCGCCCTCGTGGGCGGCCGACGACACGTCGCACCGGCTGCACGGCCCGGGCGTCTTCAAGCGCGTGTTCGGCCCGATCGTCGATCACCTGCCGAGCCACGACCTCGTGCTCGACGCGCGGCGCTACCGGCTGTTCCTGCGGGTGCTGCTGCCCATCGAGCGCCGCGTCCGGCGCCGCCCCTTCGGCATCTGGTAGCGCACGCGGCCGGCTCGGTCACTCGACGGCGCGGCCGCAGAGCTCGTCGAGGCTCGTGCCCAGCAGCTCCGCCGTCTCCCGGTACATCCGCAGCAGCCGGGCGCGGGTCGTCGTGTCGAGCGCGTCGAGCCGCCACGCGAGCGCGTTGTCGCGCAGGTCGGCGAGCTTCACGGCGGTCGCGAGCTCGCTCGCGCGCACCCGCTCGACGTGCTCGGGGATGGATTCGCCCTGCCGCTTCGTGAGCGCGTCGACGGCGTCGACGATGGGCTGGGGGAACCGCTGCGCGTGGAACTCCTGCAGCGTCACCGTGCCCCACTCGAACACGTCGTGCAGCACCGCCACGGCCCGCTCGTCGTCGCTGTCGACGTCGAGCATCACGCGGACGGCGTGGGCGATGTAGGGCTGCCCCTGACGGTCGACGCGGCCGTCGAAGGCGCGCGCCGCGACGGCGATCGCGCGCTCGAGGTCGTCGTGCGCCATGACGGGAGCGTATCCGGTGGCTATCCTGAACGCATGTCACGAGTCGCCGATCCCGCCGAGCTGGCGCGGCTGCTGCGCGGCACGTGGGCGATCCGGGCGACGACCTTCCCGTACTGGACGCACCCGGAGCGCAGGAACCCCCGTCTCACCTTCGAGCTCGTGCGCAACTCGCCGCTGCAGCTGCGCGAGGTGTACGAGTACCACCGGCCCGACAAGGGCGACCGCGAGGTGATCGCCGAGGCCGCATGGGCGGGCAGGCACTTCTCCTGGCGCATGCTCGGCCGCTCCCGGCTGCTCTCGAGCGCCTACGTCGTCTCCGACACGCCCGCGACCGGCGACATCCTCGCGATCCACTACGGCAGGTCGGCGCTGCTGCGGCAGAGCGCGGTGTCGATCCTCGCGCGGCCGCACCTCGACCCGGATGCCGTGCGCCGCGCCGTCGCCGTCGACACGCACTCGTTCGAGCTCTCCGCCGACGAGTTCTGGCGGCTGCAGTGGCTCGCGCCCTACTCGCCGTCGGCGCCGGCCTCGAGCGACTCGCGCACCTGACGGACGTCCTCCAGCAGCGCGCCGATGAGCACCCAGTGGGTCGGGTGCGGCTGGGGCACGTCGATCGGCGTGGTGAGCACGGGCCCGTCCAGCAGCGTCATCGAGCGCGTGCGGCCGTCGTCGATCGCGTGGCGGTCGACGAGCGTGCGCACGGCGTGCGCGATCCGGCGCGCCTCGGCGGCCAGCCGGTGCACGGTCGGGTCGTCGGCGACGGAAGCGTCGAACCGGTCGGCGATGCTGCGCGCCATCCCGATCACGCGATTGACGAGCACGGTGAGGGTGAGCAGCAGCCGCTCGTCGCGCTCGATGCGGTCCCGCATGCCTCGCGCGCGGGGGTTGAGGCGCGTCGAGTCCTCGAGCGCGTCCATCGCGGCCCGGGTGCGCTGGATGCGGCTGCGGAGCGCCCGCGCGTCCGCGAGCAGCGCCGCGCCGTCGAGCTCCTCGTGCGACGCGAGCGCGCGCGCGACCTGGTCGTAGACGTCCGCGACGGCGTGCGCCGTCTCGCGCATCGCCTGCTCCGCGGGCTCGTGGTGCACCGGCGGCACGACGACGAGGTTGATGAGCAGCGCGCACGCGGCGCCGATGAGCGTCTCGACGACGCGCTCGAAGCCGAACAGCGGGCCGGCGCCCGCGCCGAGCGCGAGCAGGATCATGGCGCTGATGGGCAGCTGGTTCGCGGCCATCGGCGCGAGCCGCAGCACGCGCGCGACGACGACCGCGACGAGCGTGACGACGAGCACGATCAGCGGCCCCGACGGCAGCACGAGGCTCGCGAGCCACGCGAGCACCACCCCGCCGAGCACGCCCGCCGACCGCTCGACGCCCTTGCCGACGGACTGGCTCACGCTCGGCGCGACGACGAGCAGCGCGGCGATGGCCGCGAAGATCGGCAGCTCGGTGCCCAGCAGCAGCGTGCTCGCGCCCCACGAGACGGCGATCGCGACGAGCACCTTGAGCACCTGCAGCCACGAGGCCTGCTGGTCGCCCGTGAGCCGTCCCAGCCACCGCATGGCCCAACGATATACGCGTGCCGCGACCGGAACCGGCCGGAGGCAGTGTTGGATGGGGGGATGCTCGACAACGCCGCCGCCATCCTGACGCGGCTCGTGGCCGAGAGCGGTCGCGAGCTCGTCGACTTCGCGCAGAAGGACGTCGAGCCCGTCAACGAGGGATTCATCGTCGGCTTCTCGTGCGGCGTGCGCACCCGCGACGACGCGATCGAGCGGCTGACGATCTACGTGAACACGTCGCCGTCCGCGCCGACGGACGAGCACACGGTCGAGCTCGTCGACGCATCCGGCCGCCGCCTGACGGCGTGGGCCTACCCGCAGGACCCGGCGCTGCCGTCGCTGCCCGCGGTGTCGTACCCGGAGGCCGCCGGGGTGGTGCTGTCGAAGTTCGGCATCGCCGCGGAGGGCGCGAAGCTGCGCATGGAGGCGTACCGGCCCGGCAAGCGCGCGGTGCTCCGGGTGGAGACGGCGACCGACCGCTGGTTCGCGAAGGTCGTGCATCCCTCGCTCGCCTCGTCGATCCACGACCTGCACGAGCGGTTCCGCGCCGCCGGCGTGCCCGTGCCGCGCTCGCTCGGCTTCTCGGAGGCCGGGCTCGTGCTGCTCGGCGAGCTGCCGGGCGTGCCCGCCATCGACGTCTTCGAGCGCATCGACCGGGCGCGGTTCGCGCGCGGGCTCGACGAGCTGACGCAGCACATCGCCTCGGTGCCGGTGTCGATCGGCGCGCGCGAGTCGCTCGCCCGCCGGGTCGACTGGTACGCCGAGCGGATGCAGGAGACGGCGCCGCTGTTCGGCCGGCAGACCGCGCGGCTCGCGCAGGCCGTCGCGGAGCGCTACCGCTCGACGCCGCTGCCGAGGCCGGTGTCGATCCACGGCGACCTGCACCTCGGCCAGATCTTCGTCGACGAGACGGACCCCTCGCTCATCACGGGCATCCTCGACATCGACACCGCCGGGCCTCGGCGACCCGGCCGACGATCGGGGCGCGCTCTTCGGGCACGTGGTCGTCTCGGGGATCGACCGCACGCGCCAGACCGATGCGGGCCGTGCGCTCGCAGCCTTCGCGGACGAGCTGCGCGCGGGCTGGGGCGGCGACCAGCGGGTCGCCGCGATCGCCGCCACGCACCTCATGGGCCACGCGCTGGCGAACGCCGGCCGCGGCGACGACCGAGGCAACGCGTCGGCGCAAGAGCTGCTGGAGCGCGCCGAGGCGCTGCTGTCCTGAGCGCGGGCGCCGCTGCGCCTGCTACTCGTCCAGCAGCGCCCGCACGCGCGGCACGACCTCGGTGCCGAACAGCTCGATCGTGCGCAGGTTGTCCTCGTGGCGCGTGCCCGAGTCGTACTTGAGGTCGAAGCGCTCGATGCCGAGCGTCTCGTGCGCCCAGACGATCTTCTGCGCCACCGTCTCGGGGCTGCCGACGAACAGCGCGCCGTGCTCGGCGGCGCCGGCGTCGAACTCGCGCTCGGTGCCCTCGCCCCAGCCGCGCTCGAGCCCGAGCCGGTTGCGGTAGACGAGCCACTGCGGCCATGAGGATGCGCTTCGCCTCTGCATCGGTCTCGGCGATGAGTCCGGGGGAGTGCATGCCCACGCGCCCGCCGGTGTGGCCGAACTGCTCCATCGCCTTCCGGTACAGGCCCGAGAAGGGCGCGAACTGCGCCGGGCTGCCGCCGATGATGGCGAGCATCATGTCGAACCCGTGGCGCGCGGCCCGGACGACCGACTCCGGCGAGCCGCCGACACCGACCCACACGGGCATCCGCCGCCGTGCTCGGCGGCGTGCGAGCGCGGATGCACCGACTGCTCGCTGAGCGGCGCGCGCAGCCGTCCCGACCAGGTGACCGGCTCCTCGCGCAGCAGCGCGGCGAGCAGCTCGAGCCGCTCCTCGAACAGCGCCTGGTAGTCCTCCAGCCGGTAGCCGAACAGCGGGAACGACTCGGTGAACGAGCCACGGCCGACGATCATCTCGGCGCGACCGCTCGAGATGCCGTCGAGCGTCGCGAACTGCTCGAAGACCCGCACCGGGTCGTTCGACGACAGCACCGTGACGGCGGTGCCGAGGCGGATGCGCTCCGTCACCGTCGCGAGCGCGCCGAGCACGATCTCCGGCGCGCTGATCGCGAAGTCCTCGCGGTGGTGCTCGCCGACGCCGAAGAAGGCGAGGCCGGCGCGGTCTGCGGCGATGCCCTCCTGCACCACGTCGCGCAGCACTTGCGCGTGGCTGAGGGGGTGCCGTCGATGACGGGGACGGCTGCGAACGTGTGGACACCGAATTCGAGGGGCATGCTCAGGGCAACGCGCCCGGACGGCGGGCATTCCGCCGACGACGAAGGGCCCGGGGTCGTCCCCGGGCCCTCGTCGTCGGCTGCTGCGTGCGTCAGCCGCTCAGTGGTGCTTCGTGGCCTCGAGCTCGCCGCGGCTGACCGGAGCGATCCGGTCCTCGAAGAACCAGCGGGTGAGCGCGGCGCGCGCGTGCGTCGCGGGCGTGATCTTGCCCTTGGCGTTCGGGCGGACCATGACCGGCTCGTACGTGTCGAAGGCCTTGAGCTTCCACGACTCGTACTCGTCGAGCTGCTCGTGCACCTCGATGTACTCGCCGCCCGGGAGCCTGCGGATGTTGCCCGACTCGTAGCCGTGCAGCAGGATCTCGCGGTCCTTCTTCTGCAGGCCGATCGCGATGCGACGGGTCACCCAGAAGCCGATGATCGGGCCGAGGATGAGCGTCGCCTGCAGCACCCAGGTGACCTGGAACACGTTGAGGTGGAAGTGCGTCGCGATCAGGTCGGACGACGCGGCAGCCCACATCACGGCGTAGAACACGATGCCGGCGACGCCGATGGCCGTGCGCGTCGGGTTGTTGCGGGGGCGCTCGGCGAGGTGGTGCTCGCGCTTGTCGCCCGTGATCCACTGCTCGATGAACGGGTAGAACATCACGAGCACGATGAACAGCCCGAGCACCGCCATGGGCACCAGGATGTTCCACGAGATCGTCAGCCCGAGGATCTCGGACTCGAGGCCCGGCGCGAGCCGGAGCGCGCCGTCCGCGAAGCCGATGTACCAGTCCGGCTGCGTGCCGGCGGACACGGGCGAGGGGTCGTACGGCCCGTACTCCCACAGCGGCAGGATCGTGAACGTCGACGCGATGGCGACCAGGACGCCGAAGACGATGAAGAAGAACGAGCCCGCCTTCGCCGCGAACAGCGGCATGATCGGCGCGCCGACGACGTTGTCGTTCGTCTTGCCGGGGCCGGCGAACTGCGTGTGCTTGTTGACGACCATGAGCACGAGGTGCATGCCGATGAACGCGATCACGATGCGCGGGCAGCAGCATGATGTGGAGCACGAAGAGCCTCGGCACGATGTCGTCACCCGGGAACAGCCCGCCGAACAGCAGGAACGAGATCCAGTTGCCGACGAACGGGATGCCCTTGACCATGCCGTTGATGATCGCGAGGCCGTTGCCCGAGAGCAGGTCGTCGGGGAGCGAGTAGCCGGTGAAGCCCTCCGCCATCGCGAGGATGAAGAGGATGAAGCCGACGACCCAGTTGATCTCGCGCGGCTTGCGGAACGCGCCCGTGAAGAACACGCGCAGCATGTGCAGGCCGATCGCCGCCACGAACAGCAGCGCCGCCCAGTGGTGCACCTGGCGCATGAGCAGGCCGCCGCGGATGTCGAACGAGATGTCGATCGTCGACGCGTAGGCGGCCGACATCTCCATGCCCTTGAGCGGCACGTACGAGCCCTCGTAGTGCGACCTCGACCATCGACGGCTCGAAGAAGAACGTCAGGAACGTGCCCGAGAGCAGGATCGCGACGAACGAGTAGAGGATGATCTCGCCGAGCATGAACGACCAGTGGTCCGGGAAGACCTTCCGGCCGAGGGTCGCGACCATGGTCGAGATGCTCGTGCGCTCGTCGAGGTAGTTCGCCGCCGTGGCGGTCGGTGGGACGTGGGGCGGTGGAGGTCATGCGCGGTTCTCCAGGTCAGCCGCCGACGACAGCGGCATGTGTCCGGGTCGACGTGACCCAAGCGCTCGACGAACGAGGGACCGATCGGCTCCGTGAAGTCCCGCTGCGCAACGAGATAGCCCTCGTCGTCGACGGTGATGGGCAGTTGCGGCAGCGGACGCTTCGCCGGACCGAAGATGACCTTGGCGTGGTTCGGTCACGTCGAAGGTCGACTGGTGGCAGGGGCAGAGCAGGTGGTGGGTCTGCTGCTCGTACAGCGCCACGGGGCAGCCGACGTGCGTGCAGATCTTCGAGTAGGCGACGATGCCGTCGTACGACCAGCCGGCACGGTCGGGCTGCTCGTTGAGGCGGTCGAGCGGCAGGCGGACGAGCAGCACGGCGGCGAGGGCCTTCTGGTCGAGGTAGCCCTCGTTGTGGCCGATCTCCGAGAGCTCCGCGGGGATGACGTGGAACGCCGAGCCGATCGTGACGTCGGATGCCTTGATGGGCGTGCCCGACGGGTCGAGCGCGAGGCGGGAGCCCGGCTTCCACATCGTGTAGAGATAGCTCGCGACCGGGTCGGTCGACGGCGTGAGGTCGCGGAACAGCACGACGGCCGGCAGCGGCACGAGCGCGACGGCACCGATGAGCGTGTTGCGGATCAGCGAGCGGCGCGAGAAGCCGGACTCCTCGTCGCCGAGCTGGAAGATCTCGACGGCGCGTGCGCGGCTCTTCACCGAGCCGCGGGAGAGGTGGCGCTCCTCGACGACCTCGTGCGAGCTCATGAGCTGGCGAGCCCAGTGCATGCCGCCGAAGCCGATGCCGAGCAGCGCGAGCGCGATGCCGAGCCCGAGGAAGAGGTTGTTGAACCGGACCGTGCCCATGTCGCCGGACTCGATCGGCACGGCGATGTACGCGACGATCGCGAGCACCGACCCGAGCATCGACAGCAGGAACCAGCCGACGACCTGGCGCTCGGCGCGACGCGCCTTCTCGGGGTGGAGGTCGGTCTGGCGCGGTCGGTGCGGCGGCAGGCCGGGGTTCTCGAACGCGTCCGACTGCACGACAGCGGCACCGCGGTCGTAGACCGCGACCTCGTGCTGCTGGGCGGGGACGGACTGGCCTTCAGCCGACATGCTGCTGATCCTCTCGGGGTGCTGCGACGCTGCGTGCTCGGAGCCTGCGTGCTCGGTGTCCTGCGCCATGGCTCAGTTGGGCTTCGACGTGAGCCAGACCGTGATCGCGACGATGCCGCCGAGACCGAAGATCCAGATGAACAGGCCCTCGGAGACCGGACCCAGGTTGCCGAGGTCGAAGCCGCCGACCGAGGGGTTCTCGTCGAGGTAGTGCAGGTAGGCGATGATCTCGCGCTTCTGCTCGGGCGAGATGTTGGCGTCGTTGAACACCGGCATGTTCTGCGGACCCGTGATCATGGCCTCGTAGACGTGCGTGGCGGTCGACGCCGTCCAGCGGCGGCGCGAACTTGCCCTCGGTGAGCGCGCCACCGGCGCCGGCCACGTTGTGGCACATGGCGCAGTTGATGCGGAAGAGCTCGCCACCGGAGGCGATGCCCTCGGCGTCGACGACCGACGTGTCGAGCATCTCCTCGGAGGGGCTGGTCCGGCCCGGGCGCGAGCGAGGCGACGTACGTCGCCCATCGCGTCCGACTGCTCCTGCGTGAACATCGGCTCGCGCTGCAGCGCCTGCGGTCCCTGCATCGCCATCGGCATCCGGCCGGTCATGACCTGGAAGTTGACGGATGCGGCGCCGACGCCGATGAGGCTGACGCCGTTCTCGGTGCCCTCTGCGTTGAGGCCGTGGCACGAGGCGCAGTTGGCGCGGAAGATGGCTTCGCCGTCCGCCGCGGTGAGCTGCTGGGAGTGGGGGGTCGTCGCCGGCTCGGCATTGGCGACGGAGCCCACTGCCACGGACGCGCCGCCTGCGGCGACGAGTCCGATGATGAGGAGCGCCGCGCTGGCGAGGGGGTGCCGACGACCGGTCTTCTTGCGTGATGCCAACGTTCTCAGTCCCAACCGTTGCTTACTTGAGCCAGTAGATGACGAGGTACAGGCCGATCCAGACCACGTCGACGAAGTGCCAGTAGTAGGAGATGACGTGCGCGCTCGTCGCCTCCTTGTGCGAGAAGCGCTTGACGGCGTATGCGCGGCCGATCACGAACAGGAAGGCGAACAGCCCGCCCGTGACGTGCAGGCCGTGGAAGCCGGTCGTGAGGTAGAACGCGGAGCCGTACGAGTTCGACGACAGCGTCACGCCGTGGCTGATGAGCACGATGTACTCGAACACCTGCAGCATGATGAAGACCGCGCCCATGGCGTAGGTGAGGTAGAACCACTCGACCATGCCCCACTTGGCGAACTGGAACCTGCCGCCGGACCGGAACGCCTGGTGGTGCTCGGCGGCGTTGGCGCCGGCCTGGCACGTGAAGCTCGAGGCGAGCAGCACGATCGTGTTGATCGTGGCGAACAGCACGTTCAGCTTCTCGGCCTCGGTCGAGAAGAGATCTCCCGACATCGAGCGCAGCGTGAAGTAGATCGCGAACAGGCCGGCGAAGAACATGACCTCGCTGCCGAGCCAGACGATGGTGCCGACCGCAACGGTGTTCGGCCGCCTGATCATCGGCGCCGACGGCGACGGGGAGAGCGCAGTAGTGGACACGATCCCATCCTAGTGACAGTTCTTCGCGCACGGAGGACCCGGCAGGCCAGCGTGCCGCGAATAGCTAGGCTTGCACCATGGATCGCCTCTTGACCTGGCCAGTCGTGCTCGAGACGCTCCTCGACGGCGAGGATCTCGCCATCCGACAGGCGGAATGGGCCATGGCCGAGATCGTCGAGGGACGCGCGACCGAGGCCCAGATCGCCGGCTTCCTCATCGCCCTGCGGAGCAAGGGCGTCGTCGCCGAGGAGCTCGTGGGCTTCCGCGACGCGATCCTCGAGGCGGCGGTGCCGCTGCCGGGCGACTCGCGGGTCGTCGACATCGTGGGCACCGGCGGCGACCGTCAGCACACCGTCAACATCTCGACCACGGCGAGCATCGTCGTCGCCGCCGCGGGCGTGCCGGTGCTCAAGCACGGCAATCGCGCCGTCTCGTCCTCGTCGGGCGCGTCGGACGTGCTCGACGCGCTCGGCCTCGTGCCGGCCGACGACGACCCGGCGCTCGTGCGGCGCATCCTCGACACGGCCGGCATCTCGTTCGCGTGGGCGACGCGCTTCCACCCCGGGTTCCGGCATGCCGGCCCGGTGCGGGCGCAGCTGGGCGTGCCGACCGTCTTCAACTACCTGGGGCCGCTCGTCAACCCCGCCCGCCCGGAGGTCTCGCTCGTCGGGGTCGCCGACAAGCGGGTGCTGGCGCAGTTCGTGAGCGTGTTCGCGACGCGCGGCGCGACCGCGCTCGTCGTGCGCGGCGAGGACGGGCTCGACGAGCTCACCACCACCGGCCACTCCGCGCTCTGGGAGGTCGCGCGGGGCGACGCGGTCGAGCACGACATCGACCCTCGCGAGCTGGGCATCGCGCGCGCGCGGCTCGACGACCTGCGCGGCGGCTCCGCCCAGCACAACGCGGAGGTGCTGCGGCGGACGCTCGCGGGGGAGCAGGGCGCGGTGCGCGACATCGTGCTGCTGAACGCGGCGGCCGCGCTCGTGGCCTGGCGCCTCGACGGCGACGTGCGGCAGAAGGACCGCCCGCTCGTCGAGCGGCTCGCGGAGGAGCTCGAGGTCGCGCGCGCCGCGATCGACTCGGGGGCGGCGACCCGCACCCTCGAGGCGTGGCGCGCCGCCGCGAGCTGAGCCGGGCGTGACCGCCGAGGTCGGCGCGCGTCCGAGGGCGCAGCGCCAGTCGACCTGGTCGCGCGACGAGGTGTGGCACACGTGGCCGCTGTCGTGGGCCGACCACGCGTCGCGATCGATCCTCATGGTCGCCCTCGCGGTCGGCGGACTCCTCGCGTGCTACGGCCTGACGCTGCTGCTGCACCGGCCGCCCGAGGTCCCCCCGTCGGTGACGCTGCGCGGCATCGGCGTCATGCTGCTGCTGCTCGCGGCGCTCGTCGCGCCGGCCTCGAGCGGCTACCGGTTCGGGGCGCTGTTCTGCATCGCGCTCTTCGCCGCGGCGCACGTGGCCATCGTCCTCATCCAGTCGACGTCGCTCCTGGGCGCGACGACCTACGGCGCGCTCGACGCGATCCAGTTCTGCGGCGGCGGCGCGCTCGTGATCGCCTGGATGCTCGTCCGCATGCGGCATCCGCTCACGATCCTCATCGTCGCGCTCGGCTACGCGACGGCCGGCGCCGCCTTCTTCGCCCGCGCGCTGCCGGCCATCCGGCCGCAGCTGGCGGCCGACCCGTGGGCGGAGGCGCAGACCGCGGTCGACGAGGCCGTCGCGCGAGGCGTCATGCTCATGCTCATCCTGGGGCTCGTGGTGCTCGGCTGGTGGCTCGACGGCTGGATGCGCGCGCTGCTGCCGGTCGCGAACGTCGCGGAGCCGCACGGCTCCGGCCGGGCGTCGCGGACGGGGGAGGGCCAGCGCCTGCGGTCCGCGATCATCACGATGCTCGTGGGCCTCGACCTCATCGCGATCCCGGTCGCGATCTCGGCGAAGCAGCCCACCGCCCGCGGGCGGCTCGCCGGCGACGACGACTGGTGGGCCTCGATCGTGCTCGCGGTCTCGACCGGGCGCGTGACGATGATCGTGATGGCCATCGCCGCTGCCGTCATCTGGATCAGCGACCCCGTCTACCGGGCGCAATAGCGAGAGGGGGCGGCCGCAGCCGCCCCCTCCGCTCCGCGCTCGACGGGCACCGACCCTGCGGCCGGCGCCCGTCAGGCGTCAGGAGACGTCGTCGTCCACCCAGTCGAGCGTCTTCTGCACGGCCTTCTTCCAGTTGCGGTAGGTGCGGTCGCGCGCCTCCTGCTCCATCTGCGGCTCCCAGCGGGAGTCCTCCTGCCACTGCTCGCGCAGCTCGTCGAGCGACGCCCAGAAGCCGACCGCGAGGCCGGCGGCGTAGGCGGCGCCGAGCGCCGTCGTCTCCGCGACCACCGGGCGGATGACGGGCACCTGCAGGATGTCGGCCTGGAACTGCATGAGCGTGTCGTTGGCGATCATGCCGCCGTCGACCTTGAGCTCGGTCAGGTCGACCCCGGAGTCGGCGTTCACCGCGTCGACGACCTCCGCCGTCTGGAACGCGGTGGCCTCGAGCGCCGCCCGCGCGATGTGGCCCTTGTTGACGTAGCGCGTGAGGCCCACGAGGGCGCCACGGGCATCCGGTCGCCAGTACGGCGCGAAGAGGCCGGAGAAGGCCGGCACGAAGTACGCGCCGCCGTTGTCGTCGACCGTCTTCGCCAGCTGCTCGACCGACGGCGCGTCCTGGATGAGCCCCAGGTTGTCGCGCAGCCACTGGATGAGCGAGCCGGTGACGGCGATCGATCCCTCGAGGGCGTAGTGGGTCGGCTCGTCGCCGATCTTGTAGCCGACCGTCGTGAGCAGCCCGTTCTTCGAGTGGACGATCTCCTCGCCCGTGTTGAAGATGAGGAAGTTGCCCGTGCCGTAGGTGTTCTTCGCCTCGCCCTTGTCGAACGCCGCCTGACCGAACGTCGCAGCCTGCTGGTCGCCGAGGATGCCGGTGATGGGCGTCTCGCGCAGCAGCGACTCGGACGCGGCGATGCCGAACTCGCCCGACGAGGGCTTGATCGCCGGCAGCATCGACCTCGGCACGCCGAAGTCGGCGAGGATCGCGTCGTCCCACTCGAGCGACTCGAGGTCCATGAACAGGGTGCGCGACGCGTTCGTCACGTCGGTCGCGTGCACGCCGCCGTTCACGCCGCCGGTGAGGTTCCACAGCACCCACGAGTCGGTCGTGCCGAACAGCAGGTCTCCTGCGTCGGCAGCCTCGCGGGCACCGTCGACGTTCTCGAGGATCCAGACGATCTTCGTGCCCGAGAAGTAGGTGGCGAGCGGCAGGCCCACCTTCTGCTTGTAGCGCTCGGTGTCGCCGTCGGCGAGCCGGTCGACGATCTTCTGGGTGCGCGTGTCCTGCCAGACGATCGCGTTGTACACCGGCTCGCCGGTGGTCTTGTTCCAGACCACCGCGGTCTCGCGCTGGTTCGTGATGCCGATCGCCTTGACGTTGTGGCGCGTGACGTTGGCCTTCGAGAGCGCCTGGCCGATGACCTCGCGCGTGTTGTTCCAGATCTCCTTCGGGTCGTGCTCGACCCATCCCGCTTGCGGGAAGATCTGCTCGTGCTCGAGCTGGCCGGTCGAGACGATGCTCCCGGCGTGGTCGAAGAGGATGGCGCGAGTCGAGGTCGTGCCCTGGTCGATGGCGATGACGTAGTCGTTCACCGGAACTCCTTCGTTCTGTGATGGATGCCGCTGTGGTGGGGATGGAGGGAAGCGCTGGGCGTGCGGGATGGCGAGGAGGGGCCGTGCGGCCCCCTCCTCGCCCGTTCAGGCCGCGAAGCCCGAGACGCCGGCGATGAGCGCGGGCGAGAGGAGCCCTGCGAGGACACCGCCCACGATCGGGCCGACGACCGGGATCCAGGCGTAGCTCCAGTCGCTCGAGCCCTTGCCCCGGATCGGCAGCACCGCGTGCGCGATGCGCGGGCCGAGGTCGCGGGCCGGGTTGATGGCGTAGCCGGTCGGGCCACCGAGCGAGGCGCCGATGCCGACGACGAGCAGCGCGACGGGGAGGGCGCCGAGCGACGCGAGGCCGCCGGGCACGCCATCGGCGGTGCCGTTCTGCGCGCCGAAGCCGATGACGACGAAGACGAGCACGAACGTGCCGATGATCTCCGTGACGAGGTTCCAGCCGGTCGAGCGGATCGCGGGGCCGGTCGAGAACGTGCCGAGCTTCGCGCCCGGGTCCTCCTCGGCGTCGAAGTGCTGCTTGTAGGCGAGCCAGCAGAGCACCGCTCCGAGGAACGCGCCCAGGAACTGCGCGGCGAGGTAGACGGGCAGGAGCGCCCAGTTGTACTCGACCCCGCTCGCGAGGTCGCGCGACAGCAGACCGAAGGTGACGGCCGGGTTCAGGTGCGCGCCGGAGTAGGCGGCGACGATCACACCGGCGAAGACCGCGAGGCCCCAGCCGAAGTTGATCATCAGGAAGCCGCCGCCGAAGCCCTTGTTGCCCTTGAGCACGACGTTGGCGACGACGCCACAGCCGAGCAGGACGAGCATCGCGGTGCCCACGAGCTCTGAGAGGAATACCAGACCGACATTGAGGTCCACAGGTACCTGCTTTCTCGTCCACGGGCGTCATCGCCCGTACCGCCCGCGCGGGTGGTAGGCACAACATAGCCCGGCCCCGGCGAGAAACCGAGAGGTCTTCCAAGTACGTCGTCGAGATTCCAGGCACCGAGGCGTACCGTGAGCAGGACCGGCCCAGCAGAAGGAGAGTCGCACCGTGAAGAAGCTCATCAACGACCCCACGAAGACGGTCGACGAAGGCGTGGCAGGCTTCGCCGCCGCGCACGCCGACCTCGTGCGCGTCATCATCGATCCGCCCTTCGTGATCGTCCGGGCGGACGCGCCCGTGCAGGGCAAGGTCGGGCTCGTCTCGGGCGGCGGCTCCGGCCACGAGCCGCTCCATGCCGGCTACGTCGGCTACGGCATGCTCGACGCCGCGGTGCCGGGCGCGATGTTCACGTCGCCGACGCCCGACCCCATCCTGGAGGCGACGAAGCAGGTCGACGCCGGCTCCGGCGTGCTGCACATCGTGAAGAACTACACCGGCGACGTGCTGAACTTCGAGACCGCCGCCGACCTCGCGCTCGCGGAGGGCATCGAGGTGCAGACGGTGATCGTCGACGACGACGTGGCCGTGAAGGACTCCCTCTACACGGCGGGCCGTCGCGGTGTCGCCGGCACCCTGCTGGTGGAGAAGCTCGCCGGCGCGGCAGCGCAGCGCGGCGACTCGCTCGACCGGGTGGCAGAGGTGGCGCGCACGGTCAACAGCCGGGTGCGCACGATGGGCATGGCGCTGTCGCCGTGCACCGTCCCGCACGCGAGCGAGCCGAGCTTCACGCTCGGCGACGACGAGATCGAGATCGGCATCGGCATCCACGGCGAGCCCGGTCGCGAGCGCATCGCGATGGAGCCCGCCGACCGCATCGTCGACCGGCTCATGCAGCCGATCCTCGAGGACCTGCCGTTCTCCAAGGGCGACCGGGTCGTGCTGCTCGTGAACGGCATGGGCGGCACCCCGCAGTCGGAGCTCTACATCGTCTTCCGCCGGGCGGCGGAGGTGCTCGCCGAGCACGGCATCGAGCTCGCCCGCTCGCTCGTCGGCTCCTACGTCACGAGCCTCGAGATGCAGGGGGTGTCGATCACGCTGCTGCAGGTCGACGACGAGCTGCTCGGGCTCTACGACGCGCCGGTCCACACGGCCGCGCTGCGCTGGGGCAGGTAGCGCCGGTGACGACGCTCGACGGCGCGTGGACGCGCCGGTGGATCGAGGCGGTCGCGGCAGAGGTCTCCCGGCGCAAGCTCGAGCTCACCGCGCTCGACCGCGCGATCGGTGACGCCGACCACGGCGAGAACCTCGATCGGGGCTTCCAGGCGGTGCTGGGCAAGCTCGATGCGCTCGACGACGGGGCGACGCCCGGCGCCGTGCTCAAGCTGGTCGCCACCACGCTCATCTCCACGGTCGGGGGCGCGGCGGGGCCGCTCTACGGCACCGCGTTCCTCAAGGGCGCGATGGCCGCCGGCGACCGCGACGAGCTCGACGCGGCCGCGCTCGTCGAGGTGCTGACGGCCGCGCGCGACGGCATCGTCGCGCGCGGCAAGGCCGAGCCGGGCGACAAGACGATGGTGGACGCGTGGACGCCGGCGGTCGATGCGGCCGCCGCGGCCGGCGACGACGTGCGCGCCGTGCTCGAGGCGGCCGCAGCGGCCGCCGCCGAGGGCGCCGCGGCCACCGAGCCGCTCGTCGCGCACAAGGGGCGCGCCTCCTACCTGGGGGAGCGGGCCATCGGCCACCGGGACCCGGGCAGCGAGTCGACGTCGCTCATCCTGCTGGCCGCCGCGGAGACGCGGTGACCGTCGGCCTGGTGATCGTCTCGCACTCGGCCCGGATCGCGGAGGGGGTCGTCGAGCTCGCCGCCCAGATGGCGCCGTCGGTCGCGATCGTGGCCGCGGGCGGCACCGACGACGGCGGGATCGGCACGAGCTTCGACAGGGTGCAGGCGGCGCTCGTCGAGGCCGAGTCGGGCGACGGCGTCGTCGTGCTGTGCGACCTCGGCTCCGCGGTGCTGACGGCGGAGACGGCGCTCGACTTCGCCGAGGCGCCGGAGCGCATCCGCATCGCCGACGCGCCGATCGTCGAGGGCGCGGTCGCCGCGGCCGTCGCGGCGGAGTCGGGCGAGCCGCTCGACGCGGTGGTCGCGGCCGCGGAGCCCGCGGCCGCCCAGGCGGGCGGTGCCGCATCCGAGGCGAGCGGGGCTCCGGCCGCCCGGCTCGAGATCGAGCTCGAGAACGAGCACGGCCTGCACGCGCGACCCGCCTCCGAGCTCGTGCGCACCGTGAGCGGCTTCGACGCGGCGGTCACCGTCAACGGCGTCGACGCGAAGAGCCTGCTGCGGGTGCTCGCGCTCGGCCTCGACCGCGGCGCGGTCGTCGCGTTCGCGGCGACGGGGCCGCAGGCGGGCGAGGCGATCGAGGCGATCGACGCGCTCGTGCGCGACCGCTTCGGGGAGTAGCCGCGCTACGGGGCGACGTGCGCGGCGAACTCGTCCTTCGTCACGCGCGCGGCCACGAAGGAGCACTGCGGCAGGATGCGCTTGCCGGCGGCGATCGTGGTGCGGAGCGCCTCGTCGACGAGGGTCGACCCGATGCCGCGCCCGCCGAACGCCGGGTCGACCTCGGTGTGCGGGAACGCCCGCACGCCCTCGCGGTCGCGGTAGTCGGCGAAGCCGGCCAGGGCGCCGTCCACGCGCGCCTCGAACCGCTGGGCCTCGGCGTTGTCGACGATCTCGATCTGCTGCTGCTCGGTCATGGGTGCGACGCTACGCCCGGATGCTGAGGGTGACCGGAATGCGGCGACGGTGCGGCATGCTGGAGCCATGCAGCTGGACCCGCGACGCATCCTGATCTTCCGCACCGTCGCGCGCGAGGGATCGGTCTCGGGCGGCGCCCGCGCGCTCGGCTGGACGCAGCCTGCGGTGAGCCAGCACATCCGGCTGCTCGAGGAGGAGGTCGGTCAGGGACTGCTGCTGCGCTCGTCGACCGGCGTCACGCTCACCGAGGCCGGCCAGCGGCTGCTCCGGCACGCCGACGGCATCGCCGGCCTGCTCGGCTCCGCCGAGGCGGAGCTGCGCTCGCTCGCGGAGGGCGCGGGCACCGTCACCATCGCGGCCTTCCCCTCGGCGCTCGCCGACTTCGTGCCGCGCGCGATCGCGGCGGCGAGGCTCGCGGTGCCCGGGCTGACGGCTCGCGTGATCGAGCTCGAGCCGCCCGAGGCGATCGAGGCCGTGCTGGCGGGCGACGCCGACGTCGCGGTCGCGTTCGAGTACGACGAGCTGCACGACGACGTCCAGCTCGCGCGCATCGAGCTGGGCGAGGATCCGTCGCGCATCGTGCTGCCCGTCGACCACCCGCTCGCCGACGGCTCGGCGATCGAGCTCGCGGCGCTCGCGGGCGCCGACTGGGTGGGCGGCTGCGAGCGCTGCCGCCGGCACCTCGAGGCGCTCGCCGCCGACGCGGGCTTCGCCCCCACGATCCAGTTCGAGACCGACGACTTCGTCGCCGCGCAGTCGTTCGTCGCGGCGACGGGCTCGGTGACGCTGCTGCCGGCGATGGCGCTGCGCGTGCTCACGCGCGACGACGTGGTGGTCGCGCCGCTCGCCGACGGCTCAGGCCGGACCGTCTCGCTGCGGCACCGGCACGGCGCCGAGCGGGTGCCCGCCATCCGCACGGTGCTCGAGGCCATGCAGCAGCGCTGGAGCGAGCGCGCCCGCTGACCGCTCGCCGAGCGCGATGCGCGCGAGCGCGTCCGCGTGCGCGGCGCACGAGTCGATGAGCGGCACGGTGGCGTCGTCGGGCTCCACGAGCAGCATGATCTCGGTGCAGGCGAGCACGATCGCCTCGGCGCCCGCGGCCACGAGCGCGGCGAAGGCGTCGCGGAAGACGGCGCGCGACGCATCCGTGACGACGCCGCGCGTCAGCTCGTCGAAGATGATGGCGTCGAGCGCCGCCTGGTCCTCGGCGGCAGGGACGACGACGCCGATGCCGTGCCGTGCGAGCCGGTCGGCGTAGAAGCGCTCCGCCATCACCCACCGGGTGCCGACGATGCCGAGCGTGCGCGCCCCGAGCCCGCGGGCGGCATCCGCCACCGCGTCGGCGATGTGGACGACCGGCACGGCGACCGCGGCCTCGACGTCGTCGGCGACGCGGTGCATGAGGTTCGTGGCGATCGCGATCGAGCCCGCACCCGCGCGCTCGAGCGCTGCCGCCTCGTGCGCGAGCATGGCGCCGGCCGCCGCCCAGTCGCCGCGCAGCTGGCAGTCCCGCACCGCCGCGAAGTCGAGGCTCGAGAGCAGGATGCGCGCGGACGCGTGGCCGCCGCGGGCCTCGGCGACGTGCTCGTTGATCGCGCGGTAGTAAGCCGCGGTCGAGTGCCAGCTCATGCCGCCGAGGATGCCGAGCACGTGGTCGTGAGGGGTGTGCATGGATCGATCCCAGCAAACTCGCAGGGCCGGAGTCCACCCCGTGTTGCCTGGCGTCGCTGAAGGCACGTGTTATGGGACGAGCGATTGCCCCAAGCGGAGCCGCTGCTGCAGGCTGACCGCGAGCAGCGCCTGCGCCGCGACGTAGGCGACGAGCACCGCGATCGAGCGCAGCGGGTCGGGGATGTCGATGACGAACAGGCCGAGCCCCAGCACGAGGTCGCCGATCATGAACAGCAGCCCGCCGAACAGGCCGGGCACGTCGATCGCGGCGAGCGCGGCGACGGCGGCGAGCACGAGCGCGTAGAGCAGCACCGGCACGGCGAGCGGGCCGGCGCCGACCGCGATGATGCTGCCGGCGATGAGCGCGATGACCGCGTACGCGATGACGCCGGGGCCCCAGGCGAGCGAGCGCCGCCGCGTCGGCCACAGCGCGACGATGTAGGCGATGTGCCCGAGCAGGAAGAGCCCGAGCAGCACGATCGTGAGCCCGGTGGTGGCGCCGAGCCCGTCCCCGAGCCCGCACAGGGCGGCCGCGGCCACGTGCCAGCGGCCGGCCGCATGGCGGAGCGCGCCGATCGCGACGAGCGCGAGCCAGATCGGCGGCAGCAGCGCCCACATGAGCACGACGCGCAGCTGCTCGAGCAGGCCCGCGTCGCCGATCTCGAGCGCGAGCAGCGTCGCCGCACCGAGGTTCACGAGCAGCAGCACGCCCGCGATCCAGAAGCCCAGGCGCAGCGGCCGGGGCAGCGGGGTCTCGGGCATGGGCCCATCGTTCCACGCGATGGGGCCGCCACCGGCCTGCCGGCGCCGTGTCGGGCGGGCCGGTGTCGGCGGCGGGTGGGAGAGTGTGCGCCGTGCATGACAACCCCTTCCGCCCGGGCTTCGGCATCTCGCCGCCGATGCTCGCGGGCCGCGACGCCCTGCTCGACGAGTGGCGCGAGGTGCTCGGGCTGGGCGCCTGGTCGCCGTACCGGGCCGCGCTCGTCACCGGCATGCGCGGGGTCGGCAAGACGGTGCTCCTCAACGCGATCGAGGACGAGGCGCGCGGCCGCGACTGGACGGTCGTGCACGGCACCCTGCACGTCGGCTTCATCGAGGTGCTCGAGCACGACCGGCTGCCGTGCCTGCTCGCGGCGCAGGATCCTGAGGCCTTCGAGCGCGAGTGGACCGGGCTCACGCTGCCGCAGCTCGGCGGCGCGACGACCGCAGGTCGTGCCGCAGTACCCGCGCGAGCCGCGGCTCGAGAGCATGCTCGAGCGCCTCGTCGAGCTCGCCGAGGCGCGCGGCGCCGGACTGCTGGTCTCGCTCGACGAGGTCTCCGCCTCGTCGCTCGACGAGCTGCGCCGCATCGCGATCGCCGTGCAGCACCTCATGCGCGAGGATCGCCGCATCGCGATCGTCGCCGCCGGCGTGCCGGCGTCGATCGCGGCAGCCCTCGAGGCCGACGGCCTCACCTTCTTCCGCCGCGCCCAGCAGGTGCGGCTCGACACGCTCACGCTCGCCGAGGCGCGCGCCGCGATCGCGCAGCCCGTGCGCGAGCGGGGTCGCACGATCGGCGAGGCGGCGCTCGACACGGCGGCGCGAGCGAGCGAGGGCTACCCGTTCCTGGTGCAGTCGATCGGCGCCCGGGCGTGGGAGTACCAGCCGAGCGTCACCGAGATCGTGACCGATGCGGTGCAGCACGCCGTGCAGGTCGCCTACGCGGCGATGGGCGAGAGCGTCATCGTGCCCGCCCTGCGCGGGCTCTCCGGGCGGGACCGCGACTACCTCATCGCCATGGCGGAGGACGACGGCGCCGCCGCCACCACCGACGTCGCCGAGCGGATGGGCGCGTCCGCCGGCAACGCCGGGCGACAGCGAGCCCGGCTGCTCGACGCGGGCATCATCGTGGCCCCGGAGCGCGGGCGCGTCGACTTCGCCATCCCGCGGATGCGCGAGCACCTCCGCGCGCACCCGCACGACGCCCAGCTGGGCCTGCCGACCGCCGCGCGCGAGACCTTCCGCGACGCGGCGGATGCGGGCGCCGGCACCACCGTCGACTAGCATCGCCGTGTCAGGCGCCTCGAGCGCCGGGCCTCGAGAAATGGGGCCACGCGGCGCAGCGCGCGACACACATGGACCCCATCGCCGAGGTTCCGTGCAGTGTCGCCGAACCTCCTGTCTCCACTGGAGCTCTCCATGCCCGACCGCACCGCCGTCGCCCTCGACGCCCCCACCGCCACCACCGTGTCCGCGGCCATCGCCGCGGAGCTCGAGCTGCACGCGACCGACGTGTTCGCCCTCATGGGCAACGGCAACGCCTGGTTCCTCGACGCGGTGGTCCGCCGCGGCGCGATGACGGTCACGGCCGTGCGCCACGAGGCGGCGACCGTCGCCGCCGCCGACGCGTACTTCCGGGCGAGCGGGCGGCTCGCGGTCGCGACCACCACCTACGGCCCCGGCTACACGAACGCGATCACGCCGCTCGCCGAGGCGGCGATCGCGCGCGTGCCGCTCGTGCTCGTCGTCGGCGACCGCCCCACCGCGGGACCGCGGCCGTGGGACGTCGACCAGGCGGCGATCGCGACCGCGGTCGGCACGCCCACGATCGTCGTGGGCCGTGACGACGCATCCGCCGCGGCGCGCCGGGCCGTGGAGACGGCGATCGCGACCCGCGGTCCGGTCGTGCTGGCCATCCCGTACGACATCGCCCACCTCGAGCTCGACGTCGTCGCCGGTCGCGAGCACGCGTCGGCGCCGGTCGAGCCGTTCATCGCCATCGACGCCGAGCAGCTCGCCGAGATCGCGCAGCAGCTCGACGAGGCCGAGCGCCCGCTGCTGCTCGCGGGGCGCGGTGCGCACCTCGCGGGCGCCGCGGCGCCGTTGCGCGCGCTCGCCGCCCGGCTCGGCGCGCGCACCGCGTCGAGCGCGCTCGGCAGCGGCATCTTCGCCGACGACCACCGGCACCTCGGCATCGCCGGCGGCTTCGCGGCCGAGCGCTCCGCCGAGGCGATCGAGCACGCCGACGTCGTGCTGGTCGTCGGCGCCGGCCTCAACCAGTTCCAGACGCGCTTCGGCGACGCGTTCGCGGCCGGCGCGCGCGTCGTGCAGGTCGACGTGCTCGCCGCCGCGACGAACGCCCGCGTCGACGAGCACGTGCGGGGCGACGCGCGGCTCGTCGTGGAGGCGCTGCTCGCCCTGGTCGGCGACGGCGAGGGCTCGGGAGACGCCGGCTGGGAGCGCGCCGGCTACGGCGACGTGACGCGCGCGCACGTCGAGCGGGAGGCGGGCGAGCCGCTCGCGGCCGACGGCCGGCTCGATCCGCGCAGCCTCTTCCACGCCCTCGAGCGCATCCTGCCCGAGGACCGGGTGATCGTCTCGGACGGGGGTCACTTCATCGGCTGGGCGCCCACGCACCTGTCGATCGCCGACCCCGAGCGCCTCGTCATGGTCGGCACCGCGTTCCAGACGATCGGCCTCGGGTTCCCGAGCGCCGTCGGCGCCGGTGCCGCGCGACCCGATTCGACGATCGTGCTCGTGTCGGGCGACGGCGGCGCGCTCATGGCGCTCGCCGACCTCGACACCGTGGTGCGCACCGTGCGCCGCGGCGTCGTCGTGCTCGTGAACGACGCGGCCTACGGCGCCGAGGTGCACCAGTACGCCGTGCGCGGGGTGGCAGAGGGGCCGATGCTGATCGACGAGGTCGACTTCGCGGCCCTCGGCCGCGCGGTCGGCGCCGACGGGGCGGTGATCGAGACGCTCGACGACCTCCGGCACCTCGAGGCGTGGCTCGCGAGCGGCCGGGAGGGTGTCTTCGTCGCCGATTGCCGGGTCTCGCGGGCCGTCGTCGCGCCCTACATGCTCGAGGTGGTCGAGGCCGCGAAGCGCTCGGCGCGCTGACGCGCACCACGAGTGTCGGGCTCGTGCTCGCGTGTCGCGACACTCGAGCGCGGCGCCGACGCTCGCCGACGACGAGCGACCGCGCGGGGCGGCAGCTAGGCCGGCTCGTCGCCCAGCTCGAGCAGCCGTCGGAAGAGCGCGAGCACCTCGTCGGGCAGCAGGGGCTCGGCGACCGTCACATCGCAGCGGGTCTCGACGGTCACGCGCCACATCGGGGCGTCGGGCAGGGCCTGGCCGTCGAGCTCGGCGAGGCTCCCCGAGGCGACGAGCGTGTCGAGCCGTTCGCGGTCGTCGCCGGGGATGACCTGGAGCTCGAGCACCGCCGCCCGCGTGCGCCCGAGCATGCCGCCCGTCCTCGCGACGCGCACCGCCTCGTCGGCAGGCGGGGCCCCCGCCGTCGACTCGGTCACGCCGACGCCGGCCCAGGCCTCGCGCACCGCGCGCGTCTCGGTCGCGTCGTCGCCGAACCGGGCGACGGATGCGGCGACGGTCGCGGCCGCGAAGGTCGCGAAGTCGGCGGTCGAGGAGAGGCCGCCGGTGAGCGCATCCATCCAGATGCGTCCCGGCGCGTCCCACGCGCGCCCACCGATGGCGGTGGCGACGAGGTGGAACGCCTTGTTGGGGATGCCAGAGTTGATGTGCACGCCGCCCAGGTCGTCGGCGGTGACGACGAAGTCGCGCATGTGCGCGGGCTGGGGATCCTTGCCGAGCACCGGGTCGTCGTAGGCCGTGCCGGGCGCCGCCATCGAGCGCAGCGCGACGCCCTGGACGGCATCCGTGAACACGCCCGCGCCGATGAGCCAGTCGGCCTCGTCGGCGGACTGACCGAGCGCGTGCTGCTTCGCGAGCGCGCCCAGCACGTCGGCGACCGATTCGTTGAGCGCGCCGGGCTGGTCGCGGTAGACGAGGTCGGCGGTCGATGCGATGACGCCGTGGCCGAGCTCGTGGCCGATCACGTCGACGGCGTTCGTGAAGCCGGCGAACACCTCGCCGTCGCCGTCGCCGAAGACCATCCGCTCGCCGTCCCAGAACGCGTTGTCGTAGCGCGTGCCGTAGTGCACGGTCGCGAGCAGGGGCATGCCGGCGCCGTCGAGCGAGTCGCGGCCGAAGGCGTCGTGGAGCATCCGCCACGCGTCGCCGAGGCCGTCGTAGGCCTGGTCGGCCGCGACGTCGCCCGTCGGGGCGTCGCCCTCGCGCCGCACCTCGGTGCCGGGCAGGCTCGTGGTGTGCTCGGCGTCGCTGATCGTGCGGTCGGGGGCGGCCTCTCCGGGCACGAGCGACGGGCGGTCGGGGCGACGGGCCGGTGCCACGGCGCCGCTGGCGCGCTCCGCGCGGATGCTGCGGTCGACGCCGAGCGTGCGCTCGGCGACCGCGGCGGCGGCGGTCGGGGCGGCGGCGATGCGCTCGAGCAGGTACGGCGGCACGATGCCCTGGCGCACGGGGCGCTCGGGCGCGCTGCGCCGTGCTGCACGCGCGGCCTCGATCGCCTCGTCGATGCGCGGCGCGATGACGCTCGACCAGACGAAGTAGCCCGCCGCGGAGGGGTGGAAGCCGTCGGCCGCGTGCATCGACGGCTCGAGGATGGCGGGGGTCGGCAGGTGCACGGCGCGGGGGTCGGCGGCGGCGATGCGCTGCAGCGCGTCGTCGAGGCTGCGGGCGTGGCCGCCGATGAGCGAGCGGATGGGCTGCGGCAGCCACTCGAAGGTGTCGATCTGCGGCGCGCCGGCCAGCCCGATGACGCCGTCGGCGGCGAGGTGCGGGGCGAGCCCGTCGACGAGCGCGCGCACGCTGCGCTCGAACGCGCCGCGTCGCACGAGCTGGAGCGCGTCGTTCGCGCCGACGAGCACGAGGATGACGTCCCACGGGCCGTCGTCGACCTCGGGCAGGTGGCGCTCGAGCACCTGCGCCGCGTTCGAGCCCTCGAGTCCCTCGATGCGCCACGCGACGCGCTGGCGCCGTCGGGCGGCGAGCCGCGTGGACGTCTGCACCGCGAGCGTCTCGTCGAGGCGATCCGCGCCGACCCCGGTCGCGGTCGAGTCGCCGATCGCGAGCAGCCGCAGCGGCGGTCCGTCGGCGTCGCCCACCGTCCCCGATCGCGTGCCTGGCGGCTCGGGCAGCCAGACGAGCACCGACTGCAGCGACTTCGCCTGCCGCAGCAGCACCGGCGCGAGGGCGAACGCGGCAGGGCGCGCGAGCCGATGGACGGTGCGCTCCGCGCGCCTCGACGCGGCGGCCGCGGCCGCCCCGATCCGTGCTGCGAACTCCATCCGCGACCTCCGCTCCGCCTGGCTCCTCGCGGAGCGTGGCCGATGCTACTCGCGGCCGCTGACCGCGGCGTCGGAGCCGCCGGTCAGCGACCCAGGCGCATCCGCACCTCGGCCGCGTCGCCCACGCCGATGCCCTCCGCGCGCTGCACCGCGACCTTCAGCGGCAGCAGGTAGCCGCCGTCGCGGGGGAAGAGCGAGGTGCGGAAGGTCGTGCCGCCGATCGTGGCCTCGACCGGGATGCACGCCCCAGCCGTACGTGAGCTCGCGCGCGCTGTCGTGGATGAGCTCCGACTCGTCGGGCGGCACCGGCAGGAACACGAACGGCGCGGGGCCGCGCCACTCGATCGCGACCGCCTCGAACGCGAGCTCCATCCGCATGCGCGCACGCTATCGCGAGCGTCCGGCGGGGCAGCCGGTCCCGGCCGCTTCGGTAGCCTCGAAGCCATGCCCAAGCACGCGATCGTCAGCATCGTCTCCGTCGTCGGAGCGCTCCTGCTCATCGTCGCCGTCGCCCTCGCGGTGGTCCGGCCGTGGGAGAGCCCCGAGCAGCGGGCGTCGACCCCGCTCGTGGATGCGTCGACGCACGTGCTCGACGACGCGGGCGACGGCGCCCCCGTCGTGGTGGAGTTCTTCGACTACGAGTGCCCGTCGTGCGGCCGGTTCCACCCGATCGTGGAGGAGCTGCGGGACCGCTACGACGGGCGCGTCACGTTCGCGGTGCGCCACTTCCCGCTCCCGATCCACCCGAGCGCGGTGCCCGCGGCGCTCGCCGCCGAGGCCGCGGCGCAGCAGGGCGCGTTCGAGCCCATGCACGCGCTGCTGCTCGAGCGGCAGCAGGAGTGGTCGGGCACCGAGGGTGCGGCGGCCACCTTCCGCGGCTACGCGGAGGAGCTCGCGCTCGACCTCGACGCCTTCGACGCGGCGGTCGCCGATCCTGCGACCCTCGAGCGCATCCAGCAGGACGCCGATGCCGGCGCCGCGCTCGGCGTGCAGTCGACGCCCACCTTCTTCGTCGACGGCGAGCGCGTCGACCTGCGCGACTTCGGCGACGTCGAGACGGCCATCGAGGCCGCGCTCGCCGGATAGCCCCCGCGCGCCGCGGTCGCGAGCCGTCGTCAGGCCGGCGTGACGAGCACCGTCAGGCCGTGCACCTGCTCGCCGACCACGGTGCGCACGGTCGCATCGGGGTAGTGCGCGTACTTGCGGCGGTACTCGTCGTCGACGAGCCGCTGATCGAAGTGGTCGCCGGGCTGGAACACCGCGTCGTGCTCGACCCCGCCGGCGCTGATCCGCCCCTCGCCGCGAGCGAGCGCCCGGCGGTACCAGCCGTTGTCGGCGCCGTACGCGGAGCGCACGATGACGACGCCGTGCAGCGCCACGCTCCAGATGGTGACCGGCGGGCTGAGGCTGCCGTCCGCGCGCCTCGAGGAGAGGCGGAGCTCCTCGGCGGTCGCGATCGCGGTGACGTCGTCGGCATCCCACGTCGCGCTCATGCGGCCATCATGGCCCTGCGCGCTCGCGTGCGACAGGGGCCGTCGCGGCCGCGCCGCCCGGGTGCGAGGATGTGCGCGTGCGAGGGCGTGCGAGCGCCGGCGGGGGAGCGGGCGCCCGCGTGCTCGCCGGCGCGCTGCTGGCCGTCGGTCTCGGGGCGTCCGCGTGCAGCGGCACGGCGACCGACGAGGCGGCACCCGCGACGACGGCGCCTGTCGAGACGGTGCAGTCGGAGACCGTGCAGCTCGAGATCCTGCAGCTGCGCGGCGACGTCGCCGGCGGCTTCGTGGAGCTGCGCGTCACGAACGACGGCGCGAACGAGCTCGTGATCGCGCGCGCGACCTACGTCTCCAGCGCCTGGAGCAGCCCGATGGAACGGATCGACGAGGCGCGCATCCCGCCCGGCGCCCGGCGCAACCTGCGCCTGCAGCTGCCGGAGCCGACCTGCGACGGGAGCGCGATCGAGCATCGGGCCTCGCTCGAGCTCGCGGACGGCACGGTGCTCGAGGGCGAGCCCGGCGACCCGCACGGGCAGCTCGACGGCCTGGACGACGCCGTCTGCGACCTGCGCGCCTTCGAGCGCGAGGTGGCGGGGCTGCGCTGGCTGCCGGCCGACATCCCGGCCGACGGCTCGCGAGCGGCCGTGCTGCGGCTGGAGGTCGCTCCGGTGGCGGGGGCAGGCGAGCAGCTCGGCACCGTCGACGAGATCGGGGCCACCGTGCTGCTGGCGCCCGCGGATGCCGCCGGCGACCGGATCGAGGCGCTCCCCGTCGCGCTCGAGGTCGTCGCGGGTGCCCCGCCGACGGTCGTCGAGGTGCCGCTCGTGCCCGGCCGCTGCGACCTGCACGCGGTCGCCGAGGACAAGCAGGGCACGATCTTCCGCATCGGCGCCACCGCGGGCGACGCTCCGCTGCGGCTCGCTGCTGCCGGCGCCCGACGACCAGCGCGGCGCGCTGCTCGGCTGGGTCGTGGCGCGCTGCGCCGGCTGAGGGGTGGTCAGCCGCGCGGGCTCGGGCGCACGGTCAGCGTCTGCATCGCATGCCCGACCTGCCCGCGCTCGTCGTGGAGCGCGGCACCGGTGATGCCCTGCCCTGTCGGGCCGAACGCGACGGTCGTGTCCATCCCGATCCACTCGCCCTCCGGCTGCCGCAGCAGGTGCACGGTGAGGTCGAGGTTGGGGAACATCCACTGATCGGGGGTGGCGCGCACCGCCATGCCGTTGACGACGTCGACGAGGCCGATCCAGCGCGCGAGCGGGCTCGCCTCCTCGCCGTCGACGAGCGGATGCGCGCTGCGCACCCACGCGGTGCTCCTGCCCCGCTCGGCCTCGCCCGTCTGCCGCAGGTCGAGCGAGCGCACGAAGCCGCCGCCCCACGCGGCGTCGAACGTCGCGGGGCGGGCATCGTCGGGCGACGGCAGCGGGCTCGCGGCGCCACCCTCGACCGCCGCCGTGTCGCCCGCGACGCTGTGCCACGCGCGAGCGACCGCGACGTCGCGGCCGGCGATGGACGCGGTCGCCTCGGTGAGCTCGATCGTGCGGCCCGGGCGGCGGGTCTCGACCCGCACGGCGATGGTGTCGAGCGCCAGGAAGCCGAGGATGTCGAACGCGATCCGGCTCAGCAGCAGCGGCGCTCCGCCCGCGGCGTGCCGGTGGCGCTCGACGGCGTGGGTGAGCAGGCCGCCGAGCGGCGCGAAGTGGAGCTCGCCCGGCTGCCAGGCGCCGCTCGCATGCTCGCTCGGCAGGTATCGGTCGCCGCCGAGGGCGGTGAGGTAGGCGTCGGTCACGTGCCCTCCGGAGGGTGCAGCAGCAGGTCGGCGAGGTCGTCGAGGTAGCGCTCGAGCGGCACGGATGCATCCGTGCCCCAGCGCACCCACGCCTGCCCGTCGCGGACGACGAGCGGCCCCGCACCGCCGATGAGCGACGCGTCGAGCGGGATCGGTGCGATGCCGTGGTTGACGGTCTCGCCCATCGGGAAGCCGCCCTGGATGGCGGCGGCCCGGTAGGCGCGGCGCTGCTCGACGGATGCGGTGTGGTGCTGCGGGCGCCCCGGCTCGGCCACGCGGGTGGAGACGCCGGTGCGCCACACCGAGCCGTCCGCGGCCAGCAGCAGCGCGCCCATCCGCCACGCCCGTCCGAGCCGCCGCATGGTCGGCCGGCGTGGGATGCCGAGCACGGGCTTCGGCACGATGTGCTCGGCGAGCGCCTCGTCGCGCGCGCCGCCTGCCGCGAGCCGCTCCGCGGTGGTCCGCAGCGTCGCTCGCGCGCGCTCGATCGCGGCCGCATCCTGGGGATGCGGGGACTCGTCGGGGAGCGCGGCCACCGTCGCATCGTACGGGGCGCGGCTCGAGGGATCGGGGGATCGCGGAGCCGCCGGGGCGGGTCTAGCGTGCTTCCAGCGACGCAGGATCGCGCCGCGAGGAGGCGATCATGGCACGACACATCCGCGCGAACGGGGAGCACCTGGCCAGCGAGCTCGAGAACGATCGGGAGCATCTCGGCGACGAGCTCATGGCGGTGCAGGACTACGCCGATGAGCAGTCCGGGTACCACAAGACCCTCAAGCCGCGGCAGATCCAGATGATCGCGATCGGCGGTGCGATCGGCACCGGCCTGTTCATGGGCGCGGGCAGCCGGCTCGCGAGCTCCGGCCCCTCGCTCGTGCTCGTCTACCTGCTGTGCGGCGTCTTCGCCTTCCTGATCCTGCGCGCGCTCGGCGAGCTCGTGCTGCACCGCCCGTCGTCCGGCTCGTTCGTGTCGTACGCGCGCGAGTTCTTCGGCGAGAAGATGGCGTTCGCGGCCGGCTGGATGTACTTCCTCAACTGGGCGTTCACCTCCATCGTCGACGTCACCGCCGCCGCGCTCTACTTCCGCACCTTCGGCGACCTGTTCCAGATCGAGTGGATGCAGCAGACGCCGCAGTGGATCGCGGCGCTCGTCGCACTCGTGGTCGTGCTCGCCCTGAACCTCGTGTCGGTCCGCGTGTTCGGGGAGATGGAGTTCTGGTTCGCCATCATCAAGGTCGCGGCGCTCGTCGCGTTCCTCGTCATCGGCGTCGGCTTCCTGCTGCTGAACGGCACGACCGTCGACGGGCCGACCGGATTCAGCGTGATCGGGGAGAACGGTGGCTGGTTCCCGAACGGGATCGTCGCTCCGGTGCTCGCGATCGCGGGCGTCGTCTTCGCCTACGCCGCCATCGAGCTCGTCGGCACCGCGGCGGGCGAGACCGAGGAGCCCGCCAAGGTGATGCCGCGTGCGGTGAACACCGTCATCCTCCGCATCGCCGTCTTCTACGTCGGGTCGGTGCTGCTGCTCTCGCTGCTGCTGCCCTACACCTCCTACCAGGAGGGCGTCAGCCCGTTCGTGACCTTCTTCGCGAGCATCGGCAGCCCGGCCGCGGGCGCGACGAGCGCGGCGATCATGAACTTCGTCGTGCTCACCGCGGCGCTCTCGAGCCTGAACGCCGGGCTCTACTCGACCGGCCGCATCCTGCGGTCCATGGCGGTGAACGGCTCGGCGCCCGCGTTCACGGGACGCATGTCGTCGCACGGCGTCCCGTACGGCGGCATCATGCTCACCGGCGTGCTCACGCTGCTCGGGGTGGGGCTGAACGCGCTCTTCCCGTCGGAGGCGTTCGAGATCGTGCTGGAGGTCTCGGCCCTCGGGATCGTGGGAGGCTGGGCGACGATCATGCTGTGCCACATGCGGTTCGTCCGGCTCGCGCGCGAGGGCAGGCTCCAGCGACCGTCCTTCCAGCTGTGGGGCGCGCCGTTCACCGGCTACCTCACGCTCGCGTTCCTGCTGTTCGTGCTCGTCACGATGGGCTTCTCGGAGACCGGCCGGTGGGTGCTGCTGTCGCTCGTCGTGCTCATCCCGCTGCTCATCACCGGATGGTTCGCGGCGCGCCCGCGGATCCTGGCGGCGGCGCAGGAGCGCGAGGGCGTCACGGGCATCGCGCCGGTGCTGGCCCCGCGGCCGCGCGTGCCGGGCGAGCGGCGCACGCCCCGGCGGCGGGGCGGTGGCGGATGAGCCGCGAGCGCGACCTCGACCTGACCCTCTTCGGCGCGACCGGCTTCGTCGGCCGGCTCGTCGCGGCGCACGTCGCAGCGACCGCGCCGGCGGGGCTCAGGGTCGCCCTCGCCGGACGCTCCCTCGAGCGGCTGGCAGCGGTGCGCGACGAGCTCGGTCCGACCGCCGCGAGCTGGCCGCTCGTCGTCGCCGACAGCGCCGACGGGGACCGCATGCGGGCGCTCGCGGAGCGCTCGCGCGTCGTCGTCAGCACCGTCGGGCCGTACCAGCGCCACGGCGTCCCGCTCGCGGTCGCGTGCGCGGAGGCCGGCACCGACTACGCCGACCTGACGGGCGAGGTGCTGTTCGTACGGGAGCTGGTGGAGCGCTGCCACGACGCGGCCCGCGCGAGCGGCGCGCGGATCGTCGTCTCGTGCGGGTTCGACTCGGTGCCGTCCGACCTCGCCGTGCACCTGCTCCATCGACGGGCGCGCGCCGACGGTGCGGGCGACCTCACCGACACGACGCTGCGGGTGCGCCGGCTCGCCGGCGGCCTGAGCGGCGGCACCATCGACTCGATGCGGCTGCAGCTGCGCCGCGCGGGCGAGGACCCCGCGCTCCGCCGCCTGCTCGCCGATCCGGGCGCGCTGAGCGGTGGAGCGCCGGTCGCGCCCGGGCAGCCGGATGCGTGGCGGCCGTTCCTCGACGCCGGGACGGGGGAGTGGGATGCGCCCTTCGTGATGGCCGGCTACAACACGCGCCTCGTGCGCCGGTCGGATGCGCTGCTGCGCACCGGTCACGACGGCAGCGGCTACGGCGACCGCTTCCGCTACCGCGAGGTGCTGCCGACCGGCCGCGGCATCGCCGGCCGCCTGCGCGCGACCGCGATCGCGGCGGCGATGGGCGCGGCGGTGGCGGCCATGTCGGCGCCGGGCGTCCGCGGGCTCGTCGACCGCACGCTGCCGGCGCCCGGGGAGGGGCCGTCGGAGGCGCGGCGCCGCTCGGGCTCCTTCGCGATGGAGACGACGACGCGCACGGCCGACGGCCGCTCCTACCGGGCGACGGTCGCCGCGCAGGGCGACCCCGGCTACGCCGCGACGTCGGTCATGCTCGGCCAGGCCGCGCTCGCGCTCGCCGTCGACGGCGAGCGCTGCAGCCCTGACGGCGGCGTGCTGACGCCCGCGGTCGCGATGGGCGATGTGCTCGTCGAGCGGCTGCGGGCGCAGGGGTTCACGCTCGCCGTCGAGCCCGCGTGAGCGCTACAGCGGCACGATGCCGGTGTCGCCCAGGTCGGGCTCGCCGTCGGTGACGAGCCCCTTCACGAGGTTGATGGCGGTGGCGATCGCGCCGGGGGAGTCCCAGTACTCGGCCGTCGACGCGGTCACCTCGAGCAGGCCGTTGTCGGGGTCCTCGGGGCCGCCGGACATGAACAGCCCGGCCGACGCATCCCACAGCTCCTTGAGCTTCGCGCGGTCGTCGACGTAGCGCGCGGTGCCAGAGAGCGACACCCAGCCGCTCTTGCCGGCGTAGTGCACGTTCACGCGCGGGTCGGCCTCGATCGCGGCGACCTTGTCGGTGCTGCGCTCGGTGATGAACCAGACGGTGCCCGGCTCGGTGAAGTCCTGCGTCCCCATGGGGGTCGACACGATCCCACCGTCGATCGACAGGTAGGCGAGGGACGCGATGCGCGTGGAGCGCATGATGTCGGCGATGGTCTTGAGCTGCTCGTCATAGGCGGTCATGCGTGAGAACCTGCCACCATCGCCTGGGCGAATGCCGAGCGACACCCGATGGAGGAGACCGCGTGACCACCGAGACCGACCCCGTCGACCTCACCTTCACCGCGCCGATCGGCGTCGACGTGCAGGGCGAGGTCTGGTCGTGCGTCGAGATCCCCGATTCCGCGGCGCTGTTCGGCACCCGGCGAGGGGTGCGTGCGGATGCCGTCGTCGACGGGGTGCCGCTTGCGAACGTGGGGCTGCTCGTGACCGGCAGGGGCGGCCACATGCTGTCGCTGAGCGCGAAGGTGCGCAAGCAGCTCGGCAAGGACGTGGGCGACGAGGTCACCGTGCGCCTCGAGCGGCGCTGAGCCGGGTGGCGCCGGAGGTCGCCGGCGGAGGCCTGCACGTATCGTGTCGGGCATGGTGACCTTCGAGGACCGCGTGCCGACCGTCGAGGAGCAGCGAGCGGTGGCGGAGGCGGTCGGCTGGCTCGACCACTTCGACTGGGAGACGATCGGCGGGTCGCTCGAGCGCTCGCTGCACGGGGTGGTGGCGAGCCAGGACGGCCGGCCGGTCGGCGTCGGCCGGCTCGTCGGCGACGGCGTGCGCTACTGCTACGTGCAGGACGTGATGGTCGACCCGGCCGCATCCGAGCAGGGCATCGCGACGCAGGTCGTCGAGCGGCTGCTCGACTGGGTGCGCGGGGCCGCGCCCGCGGAGGCGGTCGTCGGGCTGTTCGCGAGCCCGGAGGCCGTGTCGGTCTACGAGGGCCTGGGCTTCCGCGCGGCCGACGGCGACCCGCAGGGCATGACGCTCACGGTGCGGGGCTGAGCAGTGCCGGCTGCTCGATCGCGCGCTCAGGCACGGTCGAGCTCGAGGGAGATGATGAACCCGGTCGGCTGGAGCGAGGCGAGCGGGCCGAAGGCCAGCGCGTCGAGCGTCGAGCCCACCGCGGTCGCCGTCGCCGAGCCCCGCTCGGCCTCCCCGCCGGCGAGGTGCCGGCATGAGATCGCCTCCACGGTCCGTACGATGCCCGTGATGTCGACGAGCGCCGGCGTGTGGCTCGGGTGCGCGTAGGTGTCGAGCACGAGGTCGATGCTGCGCGCGCCGTCGAAGAGCAGCTCGATCCACTGCGCGATGTCGTCGCCGGTGAGCGTCCAGGCGACGTGCTGGCCGACGCGCACGTCGATCCCGTCCTCCTGCGCCTGCCATTCGGCGAGCCACACCGCGATGGCGGCGGCGCCGGGGGCGGCGGCTCCGTCGGTCACGAGCGGGCGGCGCCCTTCGCGACGAGCGCCTCGCTGCGCTCCCACAGCAGGTCGACGAGCACGTCGGCGTGCACGAGCGGATTCGTCTGGTCCGGTGTCGCCGGATACCGCTCGGTGTAGAAGGTGCCGGGCTGCCAGGTGGCGCCCGGGGTGCCGTCGGCGAAGAACGTCAGGTTGGTGCCGCCCTGCTCGGCGCTGATGAGGAACAGGCGCGCGAGCGGCGTGCGGTAGACGAGCCGGAGCAGGCTGCTGCTGCCGGTCGCGAAGGCGGTGCGCACGTTGCCGGGGTCGAACGCGACCGCGCTGATCCCCGCGTCCCCGTAGCGCGCCTGCAGCCCGCGCGCGTGCAGGATGTTGGCGAGCTTCGCGTTCCCGTAGGCGCGCTCGGGGCTGTACGAGCGCTCGCCGGCGAGGTCGTCGATGTCGAACCGCGCGAGCCGCCTGGCCGCCGAGCTCGCGGTGTTCACGACGATGCCCTCGCCGGCCTGCAGCTGCGGCAGCAGCAGCTGCGTGAGCAGGAAGGGCGCCAGGTGGTTGACCTGCATGGTGGCCTCGTTGCCGTCGACCGTGAGCGTCCTGGGGCCGAGGATGGCGCCCGCGTTGTTCGCGAGCACATCGATGCGGTCGACTGCCGCCTGCACCTCGCCGGCGAGCGCGCGCACGTCGTCGAGCCGCGCGAAGTCGGCGACGAAGTGCTCGGCGCCGATCGACCTGGCGACGGCAGCGGTCTTCTCGCGCGACCGCCCGACGAGCAGCAGCCGGTGCCCGCGCTCGGCGAGCTGCCGGGCCGAGGCGGCGCCGATGCCGTCGGACGCGCCGGTGAGCAGGATGGTGCGGTCAGGCATGGCGGCTCCGGGGTCGGGGTGCGCGCGGCGCGCGAGGTCCGCCCACTGTAGGCGGGCGGCCCGAGCGCCCGCTGGTGCGGCGCCGCGTCCAGCGGCATGATCGAGCGCATGACCCAGATCGAGGTGCATCCGGCCACGGCGGAGCGCTTCGACGACGTCGCCGCCGTGCTCGCGCCGAAGGATCCGGACGCACCCGCGTGCTGGTGCCTCAGCTACCGCGTGCCCGGTGGGGAGTTCCGCGCGCTGACGGCGGCCGAGCGCCCCGCGAGGCTGCGGCGATACGCCGAGGAGGGCACCCCGCCGGGTGTCGTCGCCACCGTCGACGGCGAGCCGGCCGGCTGGTGCTCGGTGAGCCCGCGCAGCAGCCACCACCGGCTGAACCGCTCGCGGACGATCCCGACGGTCGACGATGTGGACGCGTGGAGCATCGTCTGCATCGTCGTCCGTCCGGCCTTCCGTCGGCAGGGCCTGGCGCGGCACCTGCTCGAGGGCGCGATCGCGTTCGCGCGCGAGCGCGGGGCACCGGCGCTCGAGGCCTACCCGATCGACCCGCAGGGAGGCCGGGTCGGCTCGGCGTTCGCCTACGTCGGCACCACCGGCCTGTTCGAGTCGGTCGGGTTCGAGCGCGTGGTGCAGACGTCGTCGAAGTCGGGCGGGCGGCCGCGGTGGCTCATGCGCCTCCCGCTCGCCGGCTGACGCCCTCCGATGCGCCTGCGGCCTACGCTGGCGAGAGGGGGTCGCGGTGGAGCACATGGAGTTCGAGCAGTTCTGGCGGGAGCGCAGGCTCTGCACGCTCGCATCGCCCCGACCTGACGGCACGATCCATCAGGTGCCGGTCGGCGCGACCTACGATGCCGAGCGGCGCCTCGTGCGCGTCATCACCTCGGGGTCGAGCTACAAGGCGCGCAACCTGCGGGCGCATCCCGGTCGCAGGGTCTCGCTGTCGCAGGTCGAGGGGCGCTGGTGGTGCACCGTCGAGGGAACGGCGACCGTCAGCGATGCCCCCGAGCGGGTCGCCGAGGCCGTGCGCCGGTATGCGCAGCGCTACCGCCAGCCGCGGCCGAACCCTGAGCGCGTCGTGATCGAGATCGCGGTCGAGCGGCTGCTCGGCAACGTGCGCCCGGGCTGACGGCCCTGATGGCTCCCGGTCGCACGTCGAGCACATCGGCACGACCATCGCGCGCCTGCTCGACGGCTCGCCGCGCTCTCGGGGCAAGCCGGACGCGCCGGTCGACGAGCCGGGCTCGGGTGGCGCGACGCCGTTGAGCATCCTGCTCGACACCGGCCGGCTGCAGAAGTGCCGCATGGACGAGATGACCGCCAACACGACGGCGCGCGCGACGATCTCGTACCTCATCGTGCGGGATCAGGCGCACGAGAACGCGTACGCGAAGGCGCTCGAGTCGCTGGGCGTGAACTGGCGCACGTCGCTGCCGATCCCGAAGACGAACGCCGAGCAGTTCCCTGAGGTCAAGCGCCTGCTCGACCTGGGGCTGCAGAGCAAGCACTGCTCGTTCGACCTCGGCGACCAGTCGGAGGCCGGCAGGATCTTCCAGGGCATGTCGCCCTCGAACGACGGCACCGAGCTCGACGCCTCGCAGCAGGCGCCGCAGGTCGCGCCGATGGACATCGGGGCGGAGCGGCCGGAGGAGTTCGCGCCGGGCGCCGACGCGGAGCTGCGCGCGCTCATCGAGGCGACGGCCGAGATGGAGATGGCCACGATCGACATGACGTTCGGGCCGATGCGGTCGTCCTGACGATCGCGGCGGCGCCGGGGGCTACGGTGAGCGCATGCGCCCTGCCCCCGCCGCACCCGCGTGAGCCGCCGCACGCGCTGCACACGCACGCTCGACATCGGGGACCTCTCGTTCCGCATCACGACCGACGACGCCGCGCGGGAGCCCGGCCCGGTCGTCGTGCTCGTCCACGGCATCGGCATGTCGAGCCGCTACCTGGCGCGCCTGCACGACGCGCTCGTGCCGCACGCTGCGGTGGCGTCGATCGACCTGCCTGGCTTCGGCGGGCAGCCGAAGCCGCGACGCGCGGTCGGCGTCGAAGCCATGGCCGCGGCGCTCGCGCAGGTGGTCGGCTCGCTCGATGCCGGACCGGTCGTGCTCGTCGGGCACTCGATGGGGAGTCAGTGGGTCGTCGAGCTCGCCCGGCAGCGGCCGGATCTCGTCGCCCACGTGGTCGTCATCGGTCCGGTCGCGGACGCCGAGCACCGCACCGCCACAGCCCAGACGCGCGCGCTCGTCATCGACAGCCTGCTCGAGCCGCCGAGCACGAACTGGATGGTCGCGACCGACTACCTGCGGTGCGGCGTGCCCTGGTACCTCGCGCAGCTGCGCCCGATGCTCTCGTACCGCCTCGAGGAGCGCGTCGCCGAGCTGACCGTGCCGCTGCTCGTCATCCGCGGCGGTCGCGACCCGATCGCAGGGACGCGGTGGTGCAGGCTCGTGCGCGACAGCGCGCCCGAGGCGCGGCTCGTGCACATCCCCCGCGCTCCGCACAACGCGCACCGCTCGGCGCCGCGCGCCGTCGCGGCGGCGATCATGGCGGCGGCGCCTATGCCGACGAACTCGGTGAGCGCGTCGACCAGCCGGTCGATCTCGTCGTCGTCGTTGTAGGCGGCGAGCCCGACGCGCAGTCCGCCGTCGACGTCCAGGCGGAGGGCCCGGAACGGCTCGTGGGCGTAGAACGATCCGCGGGCGCGAGGATGTCGCGGTCGGCGAAGGATCGGTAGGCGTCGGCCGCGTCGCGGTCCGAGAAGGTGAGGAAGAGGGTGGGGGTGCGGTCGGCGGCGACCGAGTGCAGCGCGACCCGGTCGCCGAGCGCGGCGATGCCCTCCTCGAGGCGCCCGCGCAGCCGCCGCTCGTGCTCGTCGATCGCGTGGTGCGCGGCGAGGAGGCGCTCGCGTCGCGAGCCGCCCGCGGGGGCGAGGCTCGCGATGAAGTCGACCGCGGCGGTGGTGCCGGCCATCAGCTCGTAGGGGAGCGTGCCCAGCTCGAAGCGCTCGGGCACGGCGTTCGACGACGGCAGCAGCTTGTCGGGGGCGATGCGTCTCGAGCAGCGCCGGATCGGCGATGAGCGCGGCACAGTGCGGGCCGAAGAACTTGTAGGGCGAGCAGACGAAGAGGTCGGCGCCCAGCGCGCGCGACATCGACCGCCGCGTGCGCCGCGTAGTGGACGCCGTCCACCCAGACGAGCGCGCCGACCGCGTGCGCTCGTCGCGCGATGCGCGCGACATCGGGCTTCGTCCCGAGCAGGTTGGATGCGCCCGTGACGGCCACGAGGCGCGTGCGGTCGGTGATGACGTCGTCGAGCGCGGTCAGGTCGAGGTCGGCCGTGGAGGGATCGAGCTCGAGCCATCGCACGGTCGCGCCGACCGCATCCGCCGCCTGGATCCAGGGCCGCACGTTGGCGTCGTGGTCGAGCTGCGTGACGACGACCTCGTCGCCCGGCCGCCACGACTTCGCGAGCGCTCGGGAGAAGTCGTACGTCAGCGCGGTGGCGCTGCGGCCGTAGACGACGCCGTCGGCGCTGCCGCCCAGCAGGTCGGCGATCGCCGCGCGGAACTCGCGCACGGCGACGTCGGCGTTGCGCTCGCTCGCCATGACGGCGCCGCGGTTCGAGAGGGGAGCGGTGAGGGTGCGCGCGATCGCCTCGCCGACGACCGCGGGCGTCTGCGTGCCGCCAGGCCCGTCGAAGTGGGCGATGCCCGAGGCGAGCGACGGGAACTGGGCGCGCAGCGCGGCGACGTCGAGGGTCATGGTGCTCCTGGGATGCGGCGGGACCGGGTCGACGCCAGGCTACGGCGTCAGGGGTGGACGCTCGGTCGACGCGTCGCCATCGCGGGACGCACTCAGGGCCTGTTGCCGTTGCCGCCGCCGTTCCCGCCGCCGCCGCCGTTCCCGCCGCTGCCGCCGTTGCCGCCGCCGTTGCCGCCACCGTTCCCGCCGCCGTTGCCGCCACTGCCGCCGCTGCCGCTGCCGCTGTTGCCCTGGTTGCCAGCCTCCTCTGCGGGCGCGGGCACGACGACGGTCGGCTCCTCGACCACGGGCTCAGGCGCCTGGGCGGGCGGCGCGGACTCGACGACCGACGGTGTCGGGTCCGCGGCCGGCGCCGTCGGCTCGCTCTCGGTCGGCGCGACGGCCGGGGTCGTGCCGGCAGGCGGCGCATCCGTTCCCTGCAGGCTGAAGGCGACGACCGCGGCGAGGACCGCGAGGCCGGCCGCGATCCCGCCGACGAGTGCCCAGGGACCACGGCGCCGCCGCTGCGCACCGGGCGCGGATGCCTCCGCGGCCGCGCCCGGGACCGCGCCCTCGGCGGGAGCCGGCGCGGTGTCGGCAGTGGTGGACGCGGCGTCGGCGGTGGTGGATGCGGGCGCCGCCATGACCCTGGTCGCACCGGTCGTCGCGGTCGTGGCGGATGCCATCGCAGCGGTGGCGCCGGGCACGAGCCGCGGTGTGCCGCCCGCCTGCTCGGTGAGGCGCTCGAGCACCGCCGCGGCGCTGGGGCGCGCGTCGGGGTCGCGTGCGGTCATCGCGGTGAGCAGCGACCTCCACCCGTACCCGATCGAGCCGGGCACCACCGGGTCGCGCGTGAGCCGGGCGCCGAGCGACTCCAGCACCGTGCCCGGGAACTCGCGACGCCCGGTGAGGGTCTCGAGCAGCACGAGTCCCAGCGAGTAGATGTCGGAGGCGGGGCCGACGCGGGCGCCGGTCGCCTGCTCCGGGCTCAGGTACGCGGCCGTGCCGAGCACCGTGCCGGTCGCGGTGAGCCGAGCGGCGTCGACGATCGCGGCGATGCCGAAGTCGGCGAGCTTCGCGTCGAACTCGCGGCCGGGCAGCAGCGAGGGAGCGAGCAGCACGTTGGCCGGCTTCAGGTCGCGGTGCACGACGTCCTGCGCGTGCACGACGACGAGCGCCTCGGCCAGGTCCTGCGCCATCCGCGAGATGTCAGGCTCGGCCAGCGGCCCCACGGCGAGCCGGGCTTCGAGGGTCGGACCGTCGACGAGCTCCATCACCAGGTACGTGACGGTGTGGCCGTCGAGCGTCGTGCTCCCGGCGTCGAACAGCGTGACGAGCGACCGATGGCTGAGGGTGGCGAGCAGGTCGATCTCGGACTGGATGCGCTGCAGCTCGACCGGGTCGGTGGTGGTGCGCACCAGCGCCTTCAACGCGACCTCGCGCCCGAGCACCTCGTCGGTGGCGCGGTGCACGAAGGCCATGCCGCCGGAGCCCAGCAACGGCCCCAGCCGGTACCGTCCGGCGAGCACGCTCCCTGGCTGGAGCGGATCGACTGCATGCATGGCGTCCTCCACCGGTCGCTCCCATGGTACCCAGTCGTGGCACGGATGTACCCCAGCAGGCGCCGGGCGAGGGGTCAGTCGAGCCCCGCGATGCGCTTCGCGAGCCGCAGCCGATCCGACGGGGCATCGCCGACCATGCCCGCCTGCACTGCCTCCTCCACGGTCGCGACGAGCTGCGCCCGTCGCGCGCCGTCGAGCGCGCCCGCCACGATCGCCGACTCGGCGGCGAGCAGCCCGTGGAACTGCTCGAAGTCGGATGCGGCGTGCAGGATGGCCGACTCGAGCACCAGCAGCGAGGCGGCGTCCGGGCGGCCCTGCATGAAGGCGAGCGCGGTCAGTCGGTTGCCCTCCCCACCGGAGTCGAACAGGAACTCGACGGTCTCCCTCGAGACGTCGCTGTCCTGCGCGTGCCGCCGAGCCGGCTCCACGATCCGCCGATTGAGCTCGGCTGCGCGCGCTCGGCTGCTCGGGGTGGTGCTGCGGATGCGCTCGTACTCGGCGGCGAGCGGCCGGACGCGCGCCGACAGCTCCTCCGCCTGCTCGTCGATCCGCGCCGACAGGTCGCTCACGCCGGCCTTCACGGCGGCGGCGGTCGCCTCCTGCTGGTGCGCGAGCTTGCGGAGCTGCACCTCGATCGGTCCGGCGCGGAACATGCTCACCCGCTCCACGAGCACGGCGAGCACGAGCAGCGCCGCTCCCGCGACGACGAGCGATGCTGCGGCCGCGTCGTTCGGCGAGAGGAACACGGCGACCGCGCCGCAGACGAGGGTCAGCCCGCCGAGCGCGAAGAAGAAGACCTTCGCCGCGAGGTAGGGCCGCGTCCCGTCGTCCGCCATGGCCGCGACGATAGCCGTCAGCGCGGTGTCGGGACCAGCGTCAGGTTCCGCAGCGCGCCGTCGTCGACGACCGCGGTCATCACCGTGCCGACCGGCTGCCGGCGGCGGTCGGTGGGGGAGCCCGGGTTGAGCAGCCGCAACCCCGTCGGCGTCGTCGTGTCCCACGGGATGTGCGAGTGGCCGAAGACGAGCACATCGGCCGGGTCCGCGGACTCCGGGCCGAACCGCGCGTCGCAGCGTCGCTCGCGGCCCGCGGCGGCGCCCGTCTCGTGCACGACCGCGATGCGGACGCGGTCGAGCTCGACGCGGGCGACCTCCCCGAGCCGCTCGTGCAGCTCGGGGCCGTCGTTGTTGCCGGCGACGCCGACGAGCAGGCGCGCCCTCGCCTCGAGCTCGTCGAGCAGCGCGACGCTCACCCAGTCGCCGGCGTGGACGACCGCATCCGCCTCGTCGACCAGCCGCCACACCTGCTCCTGCACGGCCTTCGCGCGCACCGGCAGGTGTGTGTCGCTCAGCAGCAGGAGTCGCGTCGGCATGCCGTCAGTCTGCCGCCTCGCCGTCGCCCGGCGCCGTGCCGGGGCCGTGCGCGCTCAGCCCGTGACCTCGACGGAGCCGCTCATGCTCGACACGTGCGGGTCGCAGACGTACTCGTACGTGCCCTCGACGAGGGTGACCTCGATCGTCGACTCGTCGCTGCCCGCGACGTCGGTGCTCACGTCGACGTCGCCCGGGCCCGTCATGTGGAAGTTGTGCATCGACGATCGGTCGACGAAGGTGACGGCGTAGTCCCCGGCGGGCAGCGTCGTGACCGCAGCGCCGTCCGCGTCGGTGAGGGCGATCTCGTACGCCTCCGGGTCGTCGTCGGTGCCGACGACGGCGAGCAGCTGCGTCGCCGCAGAGGGCTCCGCCTCGTCCGTCGTCTCCGCCGGCGCCTGCGTCTCGCCGGCGGGCGGTGCGGCGCTCTCCTCCGGCTCGGCGGGGGTCGTGCCGCTGCAGCCGGCGAGCGCCACGGATGCGGCGATGATCATGATCGCGATCGGGAAGGTCCTGCGTGCCATGGGTGGCTCCTGTCGTCGGTTCGTTCAGTCCAGGCGGTGGATGTGCTCGTCGACCATCGTCGACAGGCGGGCCGACCAGGATCGCTCCTGGCCGATGCGACGGAAGCCGTGCCGCTCCAGCACCGCCGTGGAGCGTGGGTGCTCGTCGAGGTCCGCGTCGCGGAGCGGCCGGAGGAGGACGGGCATGCGGAGGAATCTAGTCGTGCGCTCCTGGTGGATGCCATGAGCGGCCCGGTGGGGAGCGTGTGCGGTGACCCTCTCATCCGAGGATCCCGCCCCAGACCGCCCGTGCGCCGGAGTCGCCGATGAGCGCGACCATCACCGTCGTGCCCGTCCCGGCCGCGATCGCGAGCACCGCGAGGACGATCGGGACCGCCCGGTCGCGGGGTGCCGCCGGCTCGGCCGCCTCGTGCGCGCCCCAGCGGAACCACGCCCACTGCGCCGCGGCCACGACGAGCATCGCGATCACCCAGGGCAGCAGCATCCGCCCCAGGCCCCCGTGCGTGTCGATCGCGGGCGCCGGGCCGATGACCTCGCCGAGCGCCTGGCCGGCCGCGACGGTGACCGGCACGAGCGCCACCAGCAGCAGCGCCCCGAGCGGGGTGACGATCCCGAGCCGCCGGCGCGCGGCCGGCCAGAGGCTGCCGAGGACGAGCGCGAGCGCCGTCAGCGGGGCGAGGACGACGACGGCGTGCACGAGGAGCGGATGCATCGGGAGCCCCGTGATCTCGAAGGCGCCGACGGTGTGCAGCGGGTCCATACTCACTGACACGAGACGCGGGCCCCGGAGGTTCATCGATGAACCCTGGAGGGCGCGCCGTCGTGTCATCCATGAGGAGGTGCACGCCATGCCGACCGACGACGCGACCGCGCTCGCCGCGCTGTACGAGGCGCACGCCGCGCCGGTGTGGCGCTACGTCGTGCACCTCACCGGGGACAGGGCCGGCGCCGACGACGTGGTGCAGGAGACGCTGCTGCGCGCATGGCGGAGCCCGCGCATCCTCGCGGACCCGGCGTCGGCTCGGGCGTGGATGCTGACGGTCGCGCGCCACCTCGTCATCGACGAGTCGCGCAGCGCGCGGCGGCGGCACGAGGTGGTGCTGCCGGAGACGCCCGAGCGGGAGTCGCCCGACGCCACCGACGCGCTGTTCGAGGCGATGCTCGTCGAGGATGCGCTCGCCGAGCTGAGCATCGAGCACCGTGGCGTGATCGTGCGCGCGTACTACGGCGGCCGCTCGGTGGCCGTCATCGCCAGCGAGCTCGGCATCCCCGAGGGCACGGTGAAGTCGCGCCTCCACTACGGCCTGCGCGCGCTGCGCCTCGCGCTGCAGGAGAAGGGAGTGACGCGATGAGCCTCGAGCACGCCGACGTCGCGGGGTGGGATGCCGCCTACCTGCTCGGCGCGCTGAGCCCGGCGGACCGGAGGGTGTTCGAGGAGCACCTGGAGTCGTGCGAGCGGTGCGTGCGCGCGCTGGCGGAGGTGGCGCCGACGCTCGGCCTGCTGGCCCGGGTCGATCCGGAGCGCGCCGCGTCGCTCCAGGAGGACGGCAGCGCGGGGGAGCGGCCGCCCGCCGGCATGGCGGCGCGATCGGCGCTCCTCGCCCGCGCGGCGCGCGAGTCGCGCCGCCGGCGAGGCTGGTGGACCGTGGGGCTCGCCGCGGCAGCCGCCGTGCTCGTCTCCGTCGCGGTCGGCGTGGGCGCGCTGCGCGCACCGGCCGAAGGCCGTTCTGTCGAGCTCGTGGCCGTCGTCGACGCGCCGGTCACCGCCACCGCGGACCTCGCTGCCGTGGCGTGGGGCACGCGCATCGACCTGGAGTGCAGCTATCGGGGAGGCGGCGGGCCGGAGGGCTCCGCCGGCGTGCCGTACACGCTCGTCGTCGAGGACCACGAGGGGAGCGTGCGCGAGATCTCGAGCTGGCGCGCCGTGCCTGGCGAGACGGCGCGGCTCAGCGCCGCGACGGCGCTCCGCGTCGACGAGATCGCGGCGGTCGAGATCCGGCTCGACGAGACGGACGCGGTGCTCATGCGGGCGGAGCTCGATGCCGAGTGAGCCCGCCGCCGGATGGGGGAGCGATCGAGGCGCGGGTCAGGCGGTGCGCCGGCCGGCGTCCAGCCGGCGCAGCCGCTCGCGCGCCCACGCGTGCGCGGGGCGCCCGTCGCCGGACGCGAGCGCGCGCGCGGCGATGACGAGCACGAGGCGCGTGAGGGTCACGACCGGCAGCACGGAGCGGCGCACGCCGAGCAGCTGTCGGTACGGGCGCGGGAGCGTCGCGACCGCAGCCTCGAACAGCAGCCGGTAGCCGACGCCCGCCGCCCCGCCCGTCGGCGGCCGTCGCAGGAACGCGACCACCTCGCGGACGCGCTCGTCGCCGCGCAGCTCGCCGCGCGCGCGGTAGCCGTCGATGCGCCCTCGGAGCTCCGCCGCCGTCGTGGGCGGGTCGGCGACGCGCATGAGCCGACCGGCCGCCGCCCACTCCGCGACGTACGCGTCCGGTCCGCCGGGGATGCGTCCGTGCCCTCCGCGCGGACCCCACGTCTGCTGGCAGGTGAGGAACGCGTCCGTGAACGCGAGGTGCACCCAGTCGGCGAGCCCGGGATCGGCCGCGCTGTAGGGGCGCTGCTCGCCCCGGCCGTCGACGTAGCCGCCCTCGACGCGGGCGTGGAAGCGCGCCACCCGCGCGGTCTCGCGCTGCGCCTGCTCGGTCGACCCGTACGTCACGCAGACGACCCACCGCACGGTGCCCGCGAGCCGCCCGAGCGGATCGCGCCGGTAGCTCGACCAGTCGTGCACGCCCGCCATCGCGCCGGGGTGCAGCGCCTGCAGCAGCAGCGCCCGGATGCCCGCGACGAGCGTCGCCATGCTCGCGTGCGCGGTCCACGCCGCCCCGTCCTCGGGGAAGTAGCCGGCGTCGTCGCCCTCGGCGAGCTCGCGCACCCAGGCGGGGGAGCCGTCGGGGTCGCCCGAGAGCGCCGTGAGCAGGCGTGCCCGGAGCGCGCCGCGCCGGTCCACGCTCAGCGGCGGCCCGACGTCACTCGCCGCGACCCGTCGCGACGAGCGCGAAGGCGCCCAGCAGCGCGAGGATCGACCCCGTGACCGCGACGGCCGAGACGATGATGGCGATCATGAACGGGTTGTCGAGCGCGACGCTCGAGTCGTGCGCTGCGGTGGCGATGAGGTGCATGGGGCTGCCTTCCTGAGGTGCGGCGGTGGCGGCGCGTCGAGCGCGTCGCGATCCCCAGCCTGCCAGCGATCGCTGTGGGGAACGCCATGAGAGGGTGGCGCACGTGCTGAACGAGACTCCGCCCACGGGTGCGCCCGGCGTCGACGTGCCCGACCGGCGGGGCCGCACGGGGCTCGACCGCACCGGCCTCGACCTCGCAGGCAACCCGCGAGTGGTGGTGCGCGACGTGCAGGTGCTCGCGTCGAACTGGTACGTGACGCGGTCGACGACCTTCGAGTTCCAGCACTCGGACGGCAGCTGGTCGACCCAGGAGCGCGAGACGTACGACCGCGGCGACGGCGCCTGCATCCTGCTCTACGACCGCGCGCGCCCGCACGGTGCTGCTCGCACGGCAGTTCCGCTACCCGGTCGTACGTGAACGACCATCCGGACGGCATGCTCATCGAGGCGGCCGCGGGCCTCCTCGACGAGGAGGACCCCGAGACCGCGATCCGCCGCGAGGCGGAGGAGGAGCTCGGGCACGCCGTCGGCGCCGTCGAGCGCGTCTTCGACGTGTACATGAGCCCGGGCTCGGTGACCGAGCGCCTGCACTGCTTCGCCGCCCCGTACGAGCGAGCGGGGGCCGAGGCGGGCGCCCGGCACGGGCTCGCGCACGAGGGCGAGGACATCGAGGTGCTCGAGCTGGACATCGACGACGCGGTGCGCCGCATCGGCGTGGACATCGTCGACGCGAAGACGATCATGCTGCTGCAGTGGGCGGTGCTGCGCGGGCCGTTCGCCTCCGAGCCCGCGCAGCCTCGCTGACGCGCTACTCCACGAGCTTCCCGGCGACGGCGTCGTCGAGGCCCGCCTCCGCGAGCGCGCGGAAGCTGTCCGGTGCGGGCGCGAGCGGCTCGAAGCCGACGCCCTCGCCCGGCGACCACACGAAGTTGCCCTGCAGGGCCGGGTCGGTCTCGGGGAAGTCGGCGCGGTTGTGGCAGCCGCGGGTCTCCCGGCGCTCCAGCGCGCACTCGAGGGTCGCCCGTGCCGCCAGCAGCGATCCGAGCAGGTCGTAGGCGTGCGCGAGGTCGTCGAACCCGGCGATGTCGGGATGCGCCGTGACCTGCTGGGCGCGCTCGTCGAGCGTCGCGAGCGCCTGCAGCCCGGCCTGCAGTCCCTGCTCGGTGCGCACGACGCCCGCATGCTCGGACATGAGGTTGCGCGTCTCGCGCTGCAGCCGCCGTGCGGACTCGGTGCCGCCGTCGCGCAGCAGCGCCGCCATCTCCTCGCGGGCGATCGCGACCTGGTCGGGGTCGCGTCGCACCTCGGTGCGGGATGTCGCGTACGCCGCCGCATGCTCGCCGGTGATGCGCCCGTAGACGAGCAGCTCGATGAGCGAGTTGCCGCCGAGCCGGTTCGCGCCGTGCAGGCCCGACGATGCCTCGCCGATGGCGTAGAGCCCGTCGACGCCGGTGCTGTGGTCGTCGGCTGCGACCCACACGCCGCCCATCGAGTAGTGCGCGGTGGGGGCGATCTCCATCTTCGTCGTCGTGATGTCGAGCATCTGCAGGTCGATGAGCGTGCGGTACACCCGCGGCAGCTGCTGCAGGATGCGCTCCCGCGGCAGGTGCGAGACGTCGAGGTAGACGCCGCCCTTCTCGGTGCCGCGCCCCTCGGCGATCTCGGTGAAGCCGGCGAGGGCCACGCGGTCGCGCGTGGAGAGCTCCATCCGCTCCGGGTCGTAGCGCTCCATGTAGCGCTCGCCGAGCGCATTGGTGAGGATCCCGCCCTCGCCGCGCGCCGCCTCCGACACCAGGGTGCCGGCGGCGTCGTCGGGCTCGAGCAGCCCCGACGGGTGGAACTGCACGAGCTCGGCGTCGCGGATCCGCGCCCCGGCGAGCGCCGCGAGCCGGAACGTGTCGCCGGTGTTCTCGTCGCGTCGCGACGAGGTGTGCCGCCAGATGCGGGTGTGCCCGCCGGCGGCGAGGATGACCGCATCCGCGTGGATCTGCACGGGCGTGCCGTCGACGATGTCGAAGCCGAAGGCGCCGAAGATCGTGCCGTCGGCGACGAGCAGGCGGGTGATGTAGATGGTGTCGACGATCTGCACCTGCAGCTCGGCGGCACGGCGCATGAGGGTGCGCTGCAGCTCGAGGCCGGTGTAGTCGCCGGCGTAGGCCGTGCGCCGGTAGGTGTGCGCGCCGAAGAAGCGCTGCGAGATGCGTCCGTCGTCCTCGCGCGCGAAGGGCATGCCCCACTGCTCGAGCTCGGCGATCGCGCGCGGCGCTCCCTGCGCGACGGTCTCGACGATCGCCGGGTCGGCGAGGAAGTACGACTCGCGGAGCGTGTCGGCGGCGTGCTGCTGCCAGCTGTCCTCCGGGTCCATCGTGCCGAGGGCCGCGTTCATGCCGCCGGCCGCGAGCGTCGTGTGCGCGTCGTGCTTGCGCCGCTTGCCCACTGCGAGCACCTCGACGCCGCGCTCGGCGAGCTCGATCGAGGCGCGCAGTCCCGCGCCGCCGGTGCCGATGACGAGGACGGAGGTGGAGAGGAGGCGTTCGGATGCGTGCGGAGCGGTCATGCAGCCAACCTACGGAGGCGTGCACCATGCGTCCAATGCATAGTTCGACTCATGCCGATGTTGCTATCGTATGACCATGAAGCTCGACCAGCTGCGCTCCTTCGAGGCGGTCGCGCGCCTCGGTCACTTCACGCGCGCGGCCGACGAGCTCTTCCTCGCGCAGCCCTCGCTCAGCAGGCAGATCGCCGCGCTCGAGGCCGACCTCGGCACGGCGCTCCTCCGACGCGCGCCCGCCGGGGTCAGCCTGACGGCGGCGGGGGAGCTGCTGCTGCCGATCGCCCGTCGGATGCTCGGCGATGCGAGCAGCGCCCGCGACCAGCTCGACGAGCTGGCCGGGCTGCGGCGCGGTCGCGTGCGCCTCGGAGCCCCGCCGACGCTGTGCGTCTCGCTGGTCGCCGACGTGCTGGCGGCCTACCGTGCCGCGCACCCCGGCGTCGAGCTGCACATCACCGAGGGCGGCTCGCGCGCACTCGTGGAGGCGCTCGACGAGGGCGCGCTCGACCTGGCGCTCGTCGTCACGCGCGGCACGCGGCCGGCTGCGGCGGCGACCGAGCTGATCCCGCTGCTCTCGGAGGAGCTCGTGGTGGTCGAGTCCGCCGGTGCAGGGGAGGGGCCCGGGGAAGCGCTGACGCTGGCGCAGCTCGCGACGATGCCCCAGGTGGCGTTCAGCCGCAGCTACGACCTGCGCGTCGCGACCGACGCGGCATTCGCCGATGCCGGTCTCGCGCCTGCGATCGCCGTCGAGGGCGCGGAGATGGACGCGGTGCTGCGGTTCGTCGAGCGGGGGATCGGGGTCGCGGTCGTGCCGGCGATGGTCGTCATCGACCGCCCGGGCCTGCGCAGCAGGCGGCTCGTGCGGCCCCAGCTCTCGCGCACCGTCGACCTGGCTCGCCGCACCGATGTGCGGCCGTCGGCCGCCGCGGCTGCCATGCAGCGGATCATCTTCGAGACGGTCGACCGGCTGGCCGCGCCAGGCACCGAGCTCGCGCAGCGCGTGACCGTCGCATCGCACACCTAGGGGCGGGTGGCTGCGCCGACCGCCGCACCCCCGCTCGAGCGAGCAGAGCAGGAACGACAGGAAGGCGCTGCGCTCGCCAGACCGGATGCGCGGGGCAGGAGCGCTGCCGGCTGCATCGGAGAGGGTAGAGCGGTGCCGCGCTGGCGCCCCGCGGGCATGACCGCCCTGCCGTAGACATGACTAGACAAACCGCGTACGCTCATCGCATGAAGACCATCACCGTGGGCGAGCTCCGCCAGAACCCGACTGCCATGCTCGCGGAGGTCGAGGCGGGGGAGACGTACCGGATCACCCGGCACAACCACGAGGTGGGACGCATCGTCCCGCCGCAGAGCGGGGTCCCGCTCATCCCGGCGAAGCACCGCGACGGCATCCGACTGCCGCAGCTCCCGGCCTCGTACGCGCCGCCCACGCCCGCGGCGCTCGATGCGGTGCTCGATGCGATGCGCGGGGAGCGATGACGGTCTACTACCTGGACTCGTCCGTCGCCCTCCACGCGCTGCTCGGGGTCAGTCCTGCCGCGGGTCGGTGGCTCGAGGAGGTCAGCGGAGATCCCGGTGCGACGCTCATCGCCTCGCGACTCATCAAGACCGAGCTGACGCGCGTGCTGCGTCGTGAGCACCTGCCGGTGCAGCTGCGTGACGCGATCGTCGACCGGCTCGAGCTCGTGCCGCTCACGGATGGGATCCTGGCCGGCGCTGAGGCGATCGTCCCGCACGTCCGCACGCTCGACGCGATCCATCTCTCGTCCGTCATCGCCGTCGGCCTCGACGCGACCGTCGTCACCCACGATGCCGCGATGGCCGCGGTCGCGCGCGAGCTCGGCTACGCGGTGCTCGATCCGGTCGCCGGCTGAGGGAGCGGCGTGGGGAGCGCCGATCCGGGCTGCATCTCGCTGATCCGACATAATGTGCATTATCGGCGCTGCGTCGAGAGGCGTGGAGGACGGGATGCGGCCGGCCCAGCGCCTCAGGCGCGCGCGAGCGACTCGAGCTGCGCGCCCGTCATGCGCTGCGTGGTCCACGCGTCGAGCGGCACCGCGCCGATCGAGCGGTAGAAGCCGATCGACGGCTCGTTCCAGTCGAGCACCGTCCACTCGAACCGCCGGTAGCCCCGCTCGACGCACACCGCCGCGAGCGCTGACATGAGCGCTCGCCCGTAGCCGCGGCCCCGCTGCGCCTCGCCCACGTGCAGATCCTCGAGCCAGATGCCGTGCGCACCCGTCCAGGTCGAGTACGTGAGGAACCAGATCGCGATGCCGACGATCGACCCGTCGCGCTCGACCACGTGGGCGAAGGCGCGCGGCTGGGCGCCGAACAGCGTGTCGGTCAGCATCGGCACGGTGTTCTCCACCGCATCCGGCTCGCGCTCGTAGACGGCGAGCGCCTCGATGTGGGCGAGGATGCCGTGCTCGTCGCCGGGGCGGGCTGCGCGCAGGACGGCGCCGTCAGGGAGCGTGCGTGAGGTCACGCCTCGAGCCTAGGACTCGTCGGCGGCTGCGGGCTCGGGCGCTGGGGCGTGCGGGCTCGTCCCGTGCTCGTCGACCTGCTCGATCGCGACGGACATCCGGGCGAGGAAGTCGGCGACGGCATGGCGCTCGCCCTCGTCCATCCCGTCGATCACGCCGATCATGCGCCGGTGCATCGCGCCGAGCGTCGCGCGCACCTCGTCGTCGGTGTCCGTCGTCGGCACCACGATCGTCGCCCTGCGGTCCTCCGGGTCGGGCTCGCGGCGCACATGGCCGCTCTTCGTGAGCCGGTCGACGAGCGCCGTGATCGACGGCGACGCGAGCTTGAGGGCCGCGGCGAGGTCGCGCTGGCGCATGACCTCTCCACGCCGCTGCGCCTGCAGCAGCGTGCGCAGCGCCAGCAGGTCGGTCTCGCCCATGCCCATGGACGAGCGCGTCCTGGCGCGCATCGCACCTTCGGCCGCTCGGTACCGCCGGAGCAGGTTGAGCACGTCGACGCTCGACGGCACACCGTGCTCCGGGTACCAGTACCCCGAGCCGGCCTGCGCCATCCCCTGCGTCACCGCGAGCCTCCCCTGCGAACCGTCGAGCGTTGGTCACACCATACCGGTCGATGGTGATACATTTCGATCATCGAACTAACGATCACGACGAAGGGGCCGGCAATGACCGACACGCTCGCCAGACCGCACCGCACGGCCTCCTCGCTCGACACGTCGATCACCTGGGCATCGCCGGGCGACGGCCTCTGGGTCGCCAGCCGGCTCGACGAGGACGGCGCGGTCTTCCTCGGCTTCGTCGAGGAGAGCCTCGAGGAGTTCGTGGCGGTCGACGGCACGGGCGCGTCGCTGGGCAGGCACGCGGAGCTCGCGAGCGCGCAGGCCGCCTTCTCCCCCACCGCCGACGAGTCGACGCCCTCCGGCTGGCGCGCCGCGGGCGCGACCGTCGTCGCCCGCTCGCGCCTCCGACTGCGCTGAGCGACTGCCGGCCCGTGCCGGCGCGCTGACGCTCGCCCGGCGGAGCCGGGCGGATGCCGGCGGTCAGTCGCGGTCGAGCGCGCCCAGCAGGTCGTCCGCGAGGTCGTCGATGTGCTCGATGCCGACCGAGAGCCGGATCAGCCCCTCGGGGATCGTCGGGGCCTCCGTGGCCCAGCGCCGTCGGCGCTCGAGCGTCGACTCCACCCCGCCGAGGCTCGTGGCCGGGATCCACAGGCGCACGCGCTCGACCACCCGATCCGCCGCCGCGGCGTCCGCGAGCACGAGGCCGAGCACCGTGCCGAAGCCGGGGTCGCGCACCTCCACGACGCCCGGCGGCAGCGGCGAGCCGGCGCGCCAGCTCGCGGGCGTTCGCCTCGGCGCGCTCGAGCCGCACCGACAGCGTGCGCAGCCCGCGGAGCGTCAGGAACGCCTCCATCGGCCCCGGGATCGCACCGTGCAGGCCGCGATGCGCCCGGATGCGCGTCGTGAGGTCGGGATCGCTCGTCACCACCGCGCCCAGCACGACGTCGCTGTGCCCGGCGATGAGCTTCGTCGCCGAGTGGACGACGAGATCCGCGCCGAGCTCGAGCGGCCGCTGCAGCAGCGGCGACGCGAACGTGCTGTCGACGGCGCTCAGCGCCCCCGCGGCGCGCGCGGCTGCGGTCAGCCGCTCGATGTCGGCGATCTCGAGCGCCGGGTTCGTGGGCGACTCGAGCCACACCATCGCGGCCCCGGGCATCGCCGCCTCGACGGCGTCGGCGTCGGCGATGTCGACCCGTCGCACCTCGAAGCGACCGGCACCGGCCTCCGTGTCGAGCAGCGCGAGCGTGCCCTGGTAGGCGTGCCGGGGCACGACCACCGCCCCGCCGTGCGGCACGAGGCTCAGCACCGCGCTCACGGCGGCCATGCCGCTCGCGAAGGTGAGGCAAGCGCCTCCCTCGAGCGCACCGAGGGCCTCCTCGAGCGCCGTCCAGCTCGGATTGCCGTAGCGCGCGTACTCGGTCGGCCCGCCCGCGACGAACGCGCTCGCGAACGTCACCGGCTCGTTCATGGGGGCATCCGGGATGCGCGGCGGCCGTCCCGCGCTGACGGCGACGGTCTCGGGGCGCAGCGAGGGGCGATCAGACATGTGCCCATCCTGGCACTGGGCGCATGGCTCGTCCGTCGATGTCGCGCCGCAGGTCGACGCGGCGCGGGTGGCGCACCGCGCTGAGGCCGGGTGCGGCCTACGATCGCCCCATGCCGGCCGCCATCCGCACCATCTCGCGCGAGGACGCGCGCCGCATCGCCGTGCGGGCCCAGCTGCTCGACGCCGATCGGGCGCTCGTCGAGGGCTCGGAGGATCTCCCCGACGTCGTCGCGCAGCTCACGCTGCTGCCGCTCAACCCCACCGACATCGTCTGCCCGTCGGCCGAGCACATCGCGTTCACGCGCATCCCCGACCTCGAGCCCGACGCCGTGCGCCGCGCGGTCGAGATCGAGCAGTCGCTCTTCGAGCACCTCGGTCCGCACCGGCACCCGATGCCGGCGTGGGCGATCGGTCTGCGCGCCATGCGCGACCTGCCGTGGCTGCGGGCGCTCGGCCGCGAGCCCACCGCGATCGGCGAGGGCAGCCGCGCGTGGCTCGAGGCGAACGCCGGCTTCCGCGAGCGGGTGCTCGAGCAGCTGCGGCTCGACGGGCCGCTCCCCCAGGGCGAGATCGACGACACCGCCGACGCGCCGTACCGCTCGAGCGGCTGGAACACCGGCCGCGACGTCGCGATGCTGCTCGAGCTGCTGCAGGTGCGCGGCGACGTGGTGGTGGCGGAGCGGATCGGCCAGTCGCGCATCTGGGACCTCGCCGAGCGGGTGCTGCCCGAGGTCGAGCCCGCGGCGCTCGACGACGCGTGGACGACCTGGCGCACCCGCTGGCTGCGCGCGTGCGGGCTCGAGCGCGCGACGCACCTGGGCGACGCCGGCGAACCCGTCCGGATCGAGGCGATGCGCGGCGTCTGGCGGCTCGACCCCGGCGCGACCGCCGCCGACTTCACCGGCCGGGTCGCGCTGCTGTCGCCGCTCGACCGGCTCATCGCCGATCGGCGGCGGATGGTGGAGCTCTGGGGCTTCGAGTACGCGCTCGAGCAGTACACGCCCGCGGCGAAGCGCCGCTGGGGCGTGCACGCGCTGCCGATCCTCGACGGCGATCGCCTGATCGGCAAGGTCGACGCGCGCACCGACCGCGACGTCGGCGCGCTGCGGGTGGCCCGCATCCACTGGGACGTCGATCCCGACGCGCGCCAGCGCCGCGCCGTCGACGACGAGCTCGAGGCGATGGCCGCGTGGCTCGGCGTGCGCCTCGCCGTCGACGCACCCCGCTCCCCGGCTCGCTGACCCCGGGTCGCTAGCCTGGCGACGTGCCCGAGCTCGTCGTCGTCGGCAACCCGACCGCCCGCGGCTTCGAGCGCGCCGTCGACGCCGTGCTGCGCGAGGCCGCGAGGCGCGGCATCGACGCCCGCGTGGTGCCGACGACGCCCGCCGATGGCGGCGAGTCGCAGGCTCGCGAGGCCCTCGCGAGCGGAGCGGACGCGGTCGTCGCGATCGGCGGCGACGGCACGGTGCGGGAGGTCGCGAGCGTGCTCGCGCATACGAGGGTCGCGCTGGGCATCGTGCCCGCGGGCACCGCCAACCTCTTCGCGCGCAACCTCGGGCTGCCGCTGCGCGACGTCGCAGCGGCCGCGCGCGTCGCGGTCGGCGGGGCGACGGCGCTCGTCGACCTCGGCCGCGTCGTCCTCACGCGAGCGGACGGCGTCCACGAGCCGGAGCGGCCGTTCCTCGTCGTCGTCGGCGTCGGCAACGACGCGCTCGCAGTGGAGGCGTCGTCGCTGCGCGCCAAGCGCCGCGTCGGCTGGCCGGCCTACGTCGCCGCCGGCGTCCGCCGGCTCGGCCGGCCGAGCTTCGCGGTGCGCGGCCGCTTCGACGGCGGGCCGGTGGAGTCCGCTCACGCGTGGAGCGTGCTCGTGCACAACGCCGCGCGCATCCCGGCAGGGTTCGAGGTGCTGCCGGGCACCCGGCTCGACGACGGCCTGCTGCACGTCGCGACGGTGAGCCCGAAGCATCTCGCGCACTGGGGCCGCATCGCCGCGGCGGGGGCCGGCATCGCCCGCGCCGAGGGCGTGCTGCGCCATCGCCGCACGAGCCGCGTGACCCTGGGCGCGGTCGATGCGGCGCTGCCGGTGCAGCTCGACGGGGATGCCGTCGGTCGCGTCGAGCGGCTCGACGCGCGCATCGATGTCGGCGCGCTCAGCGTTCGGGTGACAGGATCGCCCTTGTGAACCCCACACCATCCCTCGCCGAGCTGCGGGCCACCCCCGTGGGCTCGCTCGAGGCCCTCCTCGGTCAGAGCGACCTCGATCGCACCGTCGCGACCATCTCCGGCAACCGCATCACCGGCATGTTCCGCGGTGACGAGCGCCGCGCGCTCGTGCAGCTGCTGACGCGCGAGCGCGTCGACGAGCTCAGCCCGGCCATGCGCGCCCGGGTCGTGCACGCGCTGCGCCGCCTCGCCCCGAACCCGGTCGTCTCGGCGGGCATCGCCTCGATGCTCGTGTCGCTGAGCGGCGGCGAGTTCCGCGACATGAAGTACCTGCTGAACGCCACCGGCGACCGCCACGACCTCGAGCACGTCGTCTACGAGCGCCTCACCGAGGCGGATCGGCGGCTCGTGCTCGCGCACATCGCCGCGGAGGCGCAGGACGAGCCCTCCCACGACCTGCGCATCCTGTGCGACATCGACGACACCGTGCGCGCGATGCTGCACGACAACCGCTACCCGCGCGGCAAGGTCTACCCGGGCGTCGTCGAGCTGCTCACGGCGCTCGACGCGGGCCGCGCCGCCGAGCCGTCGCGGCCCGGCGATCTCACCTTCGTCACCGCGCGGCCGGAGGGGCCCAAGGGCCTGATCGAGCAGTACACGCGCAACGGCCTCTCGGGGCTCGGGCTGCCGCCGCACGCGGTGCTGGGCGGGTCGTTCCTCAACCTCTTCACGAAGGCGTCGATCAAGGAGCGCAAGCTCCAGAACTTCGAGCGCGAGCGGGCGCTCTTCCCGGAGTGCCGCTTCATGTTCCTCGGCGACAGCGGCCAGGCCGACGCGCAGGTGGGCGCCGAGATGCTGCGGCGCGGCCCCGACTTCGTCGTCGCCGTGCTCATCCACGAGGTCGTGCCGATCACCGGGGACGAGCGGGCGCGGCTCGAGGCCGCAGGCATCCGCTTCCACAGCACCTACGACGACGCGGCCCGCATCGTGCACCGGCTCGGCCTCATCGACACGGTCGCGCGCGACCTGGTGTTCAAGGCGGTCGACGCCGAGAGCGGGGCGATGACCTAGGGGTCCTCCGCGGCGCCGGGCCGATGCTCGACGAGCGCGATCGTGTTGCCCTCGCTGTCGGCGATGAACGCCATCCGCTCCCGGGTGCCCGCCGGCCCGAGCGTCGCGTCCGCGTGGCCGAAGATCGTGTGCGGCTCGGCGACGATCGTGATGCCGGATGCGCGCAGCCGCTCGACGCGCGCGTCCAGATCGTCGACGGCGAAGTACAGCAGCGCGGACGGGGCTCCCCGCTCGAGCAGCAGCCGGGTGTCGCCCAGCACGAGGAACGCGAGCCCGGGCGGGTCGAACGAGGCGGCGACGGGCACGCCGAGCAGCTCGGCGTAGAACGCGGCAGCCCGCTCGAGGTCGTCGGCGCGCTGCGCGACCTGGACGAGCGGGCTGTCGCCGATCATCGTGCGACCGTCAGGCGTGGTTGTGCGCCGTCGGCAGGTGCTTCGCCCACCACCGGAGCACGTGCTCGAAGCGCTCGACCCGGTGACGGGGCTGCCCGGCGCGCGTGAGCTCGTGGTTCTCGCCCGGGAACAGCAGCAGCGCCGTCTCGACACCGTTGCGCTTGAGCGCCGCCCAGTAGCGCTGGCCCTGCTCCGGCGGGCACCGCCAGTCCTCCTCGGAGTGCACGACGAGCGTCGGCGTCCGCACGTCGCCGACGCGCGCCATCGGGCTCTGCGCGCGCATCGCCTCCGGGTCGGTGCCGGTGTACTCGCCGCCGAAGAACCAGCCGATGTCGCTCGTGCCGACGAAGCTGTCCGGGTCGAGGAACCCGCGCTCGACGATCGCCGCGGCGAAGCGGTGGTCGTGCGCGATCGTCCACGCCGTCAGGTAGCCGCCGTAGGAGCCGCCCATGATGCCGAGCCGCTCGCCGTCGAGCTCGGGGTGCGCGTCGATCGCGCCCTCGAGGAAGTCGAGCACGTCGTGCATGTCGACGGTGCCCATCGACTGGCGGATCGCGAGGCCGTGCTCGCGGCCATAGCCGGACGAGCCGCGCGGGTTGCACTGCAGCACCGCGTATCCGGCCGCGACCGCGACCTGCGCCTCGTCGAAGACGCCGACGCTGAACTGGGCGAACGGGCCGCCGTGGATGTTCAGCAGCACGGGGTGGGGACCGGGCCCCTCGGGCACGAACGCCCAGCCGTGCACCGTGCCGCCGTCGCGGGTGCGGATCTCGTGCTCGGTCGGCAGCACGATGCCGGCCTCCGCGAGGCCCGCGCCGAAGTCGGTGATCACCCGGACGCCGCGGTCGTCGAGCACGGCGACCTCCCCCGCCGACGTGGGGGTCGCGACGGTCGCGACCGTCACGCCCGAGCCGACGCCGTGGCCGAGCACCTCGAGGTCGCCGCCGATGAGCTCCTTCGTGCCGCCGCCCGTCACGTGCAGGAGCCGCACGCGCCCGCGCCGGGTCTCCTGCACGAGCACGCCGTCGTCGACGACGGTCGCGTGGCTGCCGCCCTCGCCGAGGTCGGTGGCGTCGTCGGTGACCTCCTCCGGGTGCGCGCCGGGCTGCTCGAGCACGAGCAGCTGGGTGGTGCGGGCGACGAAGTCGCGGCCGGAGTCGCCCATGTGCTGCGCGAGCAGCACGAAGCCGCCGTCCGGCGTCGGCCGCACCTGGGCGACGGCGAGCCCCGCCCTCGACGACAGGATGATGTGCGGCTCGCCCGCGGCGACGTCGGCGTCGAACTCGACGACCGCGTTGACGAGGTCGTCGTCGCGCGTGCTGTGGCGGGCGGTGGTGCAGAGCACGCGGCGGCCGTCGCTCGAGAACACCGGCGCACCGTGGTCGAACTCGCCGTGGCTCAGCTGGATCGCGGGCGCCGTGCGCGTCGCGTCGTCCTTCGCGGTCGGCTCGTCGTGCGGGTGCGGCGCCCGGTCGTAGAAGGGCTCGCCGTCGAGCTCGGGCATCGGCGCGACGAACACGTGCGTGTGGCGGCCGATGAGGCTGCCGGTGCCGTTCGCGAGGTTGCGGTTGCGCGTGATGAGCCGGGGCGACTCGTGCGCGGCGTCGAGGCCCTCGACCGAGCCGTAGCGGCCCGGCTCGACGACCGACGAGGTGAACGCGATCCGCTCGCCATCGGGCGAGATCGCGAACTCGTCCACGCCGCCGTCGACGGCGGTCGCCTGCACGGCCTCGCCCCCGTCGGCGCGCATCGCCCACACCTGCGGCTTGCCCGCCGCGTCGGCGCGCAGGAACAGCACGGTGTCGCCGTCGGGCGAGAGCTGCGGGGCGCGGTCGGCGACGCCGCCGGTGATGCGGCGGCGCGCGCCGTCGGCGAGCTCGACCCGCCACAGCTGGCCGACGTTGCGGTTGGCGCGGATGCTCGGACGGCTCGTGGCGACGACCGCCCACGTCCCGCTCGGGTGGACGGCCGGGCGCGAGAGCGAGACGAGCCGCTCGATGTGCTCGGCGCGCATCAGCGCGTCCCCTCGGCGTCGCCGAAGCCGGCGACGTCGCCGACCAGGCGGGTGCTGTCGGCGGGGACCGGCTCGACGGCGGCGAGCGCGACCTCGCGCGCGAACTCGTCGACGTTGTAGAGCCTGCCGGCGTCCTCGCGGCGGCTCGCGATCGCGCCGGGGTTCGCACGCTCGAGCAGCGTCGCGGTGATGGTGCCCTCGATCATGTCGCCGGAGACGACGACGAGCTCGATGCCGCGCTCCCGCAGGGCGGGGATCCGCTCGCGCAGCGCGTCCTCGCCGGCGCGCTTCGAGCGGGCGACGGCCTCGTACTCGGGCATCGTCGGGGTGGTGCGGATGAAGTGCGCCTGGTGGCTCGTGACGAACACGACCCTGGCGCCGTCGCGGAGCACCGGCAGCGCGGCGTCGAGCAGCGCGACCTGCGCGTCGCGGTTGAGGCGCATGGCGTAGTCCTCGCCCATGCCGCTCTCCATGCCGCCCGATGCGTTCATGACGAGGATGTCGAGCCCGCCGAAGCGTGCGCGTGCGGCCTCGAACATGCTCGCGACGCTCTCGCCGTCGGTGAGGTCGGCCTGCACCGCGATCGCGTCGACGCCCTGCGCCTGCGCGGCAGCGACGACCTTGTCGGCTCGAGGCGCCTTCGCTCGGTAGTTGACGACGACGTCGGCACCGGCCGCGGCCAGCAGCGCGACGGTCGCGGCGCCGATGCCGCGGCTCGAGCCGGTGACGAGGGCCGTGCGGCCGGTGAGCGAGCCTGGCTCGAGGGGGCCGACGGCGTGGTCGGGGGCGTGGTCTGGCACGAGTGCTCCTTCGTTCGCGTCGACCCTACTGCCACGCCGCGCGCGAGGCGCAGGCGCCCGGCCCTGCGCGCCTGGCCGTGACTCAGCATCCGCTCCCTATGCTGGGGTCGTGGATCTCGTCCAGTACGCGTGGGTCGTGTGGCTCGTGGTGGCACTCGTGTGCTTCATCATCGAGATGGTCACGCTCGAGTTCACGTTCCTCATGATCGGCCTGGCCTCGACGGTCGGGCTCGTCTCGAGCATCACCGGCCTGGAGTGGTGGGCGCAGATCCTCATCGCGTCGGCCGCCGCGCTGCTGCTGCTGTTCCTCGTGCGCCCGAAGCTGCTCGAGCGGCTGCAGGAGTCGGGCGAGGTCAACAAGCAGGGCATCGAGGCGCTGCTCGGCATGGCCGGCGAGGTCACCCGCTCGTTCGAGCGCGGTGCCGGCGAGGTGACGCTCGCGAACGGCGACGTCTGGACCGCCCGCCTCTCCCCCGCCGTGCAGCCGCGCGACCCCGACGTCGGCGAGCGCATCCTCGTCACCGCCATCGAGGGGGCGACGGCCATCGTCGTCCCCGCCCAGCGATAACCCGAAGGAAGCATCAATGCCGTTCGACGGACAATTCATCCTCGGAGCGTTCCTGCTCATCGTCGTGATCCTGGTCGTCCTGTTCGTGCTCGTCACGCTCTTCAGGTCGATCCGCATCATCAAGCAGGGCTTCACCGGCGTGGTCGAGCGACTCGGTCGCTTCCACAAGGTGCTGCAGCCGGGCCTGAACTTCCTCGTGCCCTTCATCGACCGCGTCTCGTACCACGTCGACATGCGCGAGCAGGTGCGCTCGTTCCCGCCGCAGCCCGTCATCACCGAGGACAACCTCGTCGTGTCGATCGACACCGTCGTCTACTTCCAGGTCACCGACGCCCGCGCCGCGACCTACGAGATCGCCGACTACCTCTCGGCCGTCGAGCAGCTCACCACCACGACGCTCCGCAACGTGGTCGGTGGCATGAACCTCGAAGAGGCGCTCACGAGCCGCGACACGATCAACGGCCAGCTCCGCAACGTGCTCGACCAGGCCACCGGCAAGTGGGGCCTGCGCGTGGGCCGCGTCGAGCTCAAGGCGATCGACCCGCCCCACTCCATCCAGGACTCGATGGAGAAGCAGATGCGCGCCGAGCGCGACCGTCGCGCCGCGATCCTCACCGCCGAGGGCTCGAAGCAGTCGCAGATCCTCGAGGCCGAGGGTCTGCGCCAGTCCGAGATCCTCCGCGCCGAGGGCCAGGCCAAGGCACAGGTGCTCCGCGCCAAGGGTGACGCCGAGGCCCAGGTGCTGCTGGCCAAGGGTGAGTCGGAGGCCATCGAGCGCGTCTTCGCCGCCATCCACGAGGGCGACGCCGACGAGAAGCTCCTCGCCTACCAGTACCTGCAGACGCTGCCGAAGCTCGCAGAGGGCGACGCCAACAAGCTGTGGATCATCCCGTCCGAGCTCACCGAGGCGCTGCAGAGCGTCAGCCGCGGGTTCCTCGAGGGCCGCGCCGAGGTGCCGTTCTCGAAGCCGAAGGGCAAGCACACCGATCGCTCGGAGCCGTCGATCCTCGACGAGACCTTCCAGGCCGACTCGGTGAGCGACGTCGAGGTGCCCTCGATCGCCGAGACGCTGCAGGCGAGCGGGATCGACCCGAAGGATGCTGGCCGCACCGACACCGTGTCGTCGACCACGTCGCTCGCCGACGAGACCCCCGACACCGACTACAGCGAGGCCATCGAGACCGCTCGGGAGGCCGCCGCCGACGTGCCGCGCGCGAGCGACGACGAGCGCGCCGACCTCGGCGGCCAGCCGGGCGCTCCCGACGACGGCGGCGCTCCCCGGGCGTGAGCCCGTTCCTGTCCCCGGCGTCGCCGAGGGTGCTCGCGCATCGCGGGCTCGCCCTCGGCGCTCCGGAGAACACGATGCTCGCGTTCATCGCGGCGGTCGACGCCGGTGCGACGTTCCTCGAGACCGACGTGCACGCGACCGCCGACGGCGTCGCGGTGCTCGCGCACGACCCGAGCCTCGACCGCGTGGCGGGCACCGACGTCGTGATCGAGCAGACCCTGTGGCGCGACCTGCACGAGATCGACCTGGGTCAGGGCGAGCGCGTGCCGGGTCTGCGCGAGGCGCTGCTGGCGCTGCCGGACGCGCGCTGGAACATCGACATGAAGACGGATGCGTCGGTCGTGCCCGCCGTGCGCGCCGTGGTCGAGGCGAAGGCCGTCGACCGGGTGCTGCTCACCTCGTTCTCGGAGCGTCGGCGACGGCAGGCGCAGCAGCTGCTGCCGGAGGTCGCGACGGGAGCGTCGCAGTCGCTCGTGGCGCAGGCGATCGTCGCGCAGCGGCTCGGCCTGCACGGCCGGCTGCAGCGCATCCTCGCCCCCGTGGTGGCGCTGCAGGTGCCGCGGCGCGCGAAGGGCATCGAGATCGTGACCGAGCGCAGCGTGGCCGCGTTCCAGCGCGCCGGGGTCGAGGTGCACGTGTGGACGATCAACGACGAGCCGCAGATGCGCGAGCTGCTCGCGCTCGGCGTCGACGGCATCGTCACCGACCGCTGCGACCTGGCCCTCCCCCTCGTCTGACGGCGCGCCAGTTCCGCGTACGCGTGTGAGCGGTCACTCCGGAACGTGAGTGGTCACTCCGGAACGTGAGTGGTCACTCCGGCGCGTGAGGGGTCACTCCGGCGCGTGAGTGGTCACTCCGGCGCGTGAGTGGTCACTCCGGGCGTGAGTGGTCAGGCGTTCCGGAACGTGAGTGGTCACTCCGGAACGTGAGTGGTCACTCCGGAACGTGAGTGGTCACTCCGGAACGTGAGTGGTCAATCCGGGAGGTGAGTGGTCACGTTGGCAGGTGAGTGGTCACTCCGGGAGGTGAGTGGTCACTTCAGCGGCTGAGTCAAGCGGTTGGCCTCCGGTCCCGGATGCCTGTCACTTCGAAACGCATCCGGGAAGTGGGTGAGTGGTGCGGAGGGTGACGTACGCTCCCGATGGGTGGGTCACGGTCATCCCTGCCGGGCGGTCCCGACGCGGGAGTGACCACTCACCCGCCAAAGTGACCACTCACCCGCCGGAAGTGACCACTCACCCGCCGAAGTGACCACTCACCCGCCGAAGTGACCACTCACCCGCGGAAGCGACCACTCACCCGCGGGAGGCGACCACTCACCCGCGGGAGTCGACCACTCACCGCTGCGGGAGTGCGCCACTCAGGTGCGGGAGGCGCCACTCGCGGGGCGGGCGCGGGTCAGCGCGGCGCCTTCGGGAGCGCTCGGACGCCCGAGAGCGACCACTTCGTCACCGCGGTGAGGGCCGCCAGCTCCTCCCCGATGCGCATCTTCGACGCGCCGACGGCACGCTCGATGAAGCCGATCGGCACCTCCGCGATCGTGCCGCCCGCCTGCGCGACGCGCACGGCCATGGCGATCTGGAACGCGTACGCGTCGACCTGGATCGCGTCGAGGTCGATCTGCTCGAGCACGCGGGTGCGGTAGACCCGCAGCGAGCTCGTGAGGTCCTGCACGCCGGTCGCGAGCAGCCCGCGCGCGTACGCGTTGCCGATCCGCGACGACAGCCACCGGCGGCGGCTCATGTTGCGCACGTCGCTGCCCTCCACGAAGCGCGAGCCGATCACGAGGTCGACGCCGCTCGCCGACACCGCGAGCAGCTCGGGCAGGCCGTCGGCGTCGTACGAGCCGTCGGCGTCGGTGACGACCACCTTCGTCGCGCCGCGCGACATCGCGAACCGCATCCCCTCGATCACGGCGGAGCGGTAGCCGCGCTCGGTGCGGTGGATGACGAGGGTGCCGGCATCGGCCTTCGAGAGCCGGTCGGCGAGCGCTCCGGTGCCGTCGGGGCTGCCGTCGTCGATGATCACCAGCTCCGCGTGCGGCACCGACTGGCGGAGCCTCCCGACGGTGCGCTCGAGCCCCTCGACCTCGTTGTACGTGGGCACGACGATCATCACGTCAGGCATCCGCTCTCCTTCGGTCGTTGCTGCGCCGCGCCGCCAGCGCGAGGCCGGCGAGAGCGAGGGCGGCGCCGATGCACAGCGCCGTGTCGACCCATGCTCCCAGACGGATGCCCGGGGTGATGGTCGTCGACAGCGGCAGGTCCTCGAGCATCGCGCCGGGCTCGTACTGCGGCAGGCGGTCGAGCACGGTGCCGTCGGGCAGGATCATCGCGCTCGTGCCCACGGTGGAGATGTTGACGAGCGCGCGTCCCGCCTCGACCGCCCGCAGCTGCGCGATCGCGAGCTGCTGCACGTTCTCGGCGGAGCCGCGGCCGAAGTCGGCGTTGTTCGTCGGCGCCAGGATGATCTCGGCGCCGTGCGTCGTGACCATCTCGCGGGCGAGCTGGTCGTCGATGATGTCGAAGCAGATGGCGACGCCCGCGACGGTGCCGGCGACGTCGAACGCGTTCGCGCTGGACGGATCGACCGAGAAGTCGCGCGGGATGAGCTCGAGGAAGCCGAGCGCGTCGAGGATCGGCGCGAAGAGCCACCGCTCCGGCAGGTACTCGGCGAACGGCACCGGGTGCCGCTTGCGGTACTCCCCCACCGCGCCCTCGCCCGGCTCGACCTGCAGCAGCGCGTTGTACGTGTCGTCGCCGTCGCGCGTCACCGAGCCGACCACGAGCGGCGCGTCGAACGCGGCGACCACGCGGTCGAGGGCCGCGAGCGTCGCCGGATCCTCGTCGGCGTAGAACTCGGCCGCGTTCTCCGGCCACACGAGCAGGTCGAGGTCCTCGCCCGCCAGCAGCCCGGTCGCCTCGACGTGCTCCTGCAGGATCTCGCCGCGCGTGTAGGGCGCGAGCAGGCCCGCCTCGCTCGCGCCCTGCACGGCACCGACGCGGATGCTGCCGGTCGTCTCGACCGGGAACGCCGGGATCGCGACGACCCCGATGAGCGCGGCCGCGGCGATCGTCAGCCGGCGGCGCACGATCGTGCGGTGGTGCAGCACGAGCTGCAGCAGCAGCGCCGAGAGCGCCGCGAGCAGGAACGTGAGCCCGGCGAAGCCGACCCAGCTGGTCGTGTCGGCGAGCGGGCTCGATGCTTGCGTGTGCGCGAGCCGGCCCCACGCGAAGCCGCCCCACGGCACGCTCGACGACAGCGACTCGCGCAGCGTCCAGACGGCGCCGAGCAGTGCCGGCATGCCGAGGAACGCGCCCGTCGCGCCCTGCATGCGCGGCTCGCCCCACCGCCACGCGAGCGCGAGCGCCACGCCGCCGAGCCCCCACCAGACCGCCATCCACGCGGTGAGCGCCACGAGCGGCACGGCGCCGAGGTAGACGGTGATCCACTGGATGTGCAGCAGGAAGAAGATCGCGCCGGTGACGAAGCCGAGCCAGAACGCTGCGGGCAGCGAGCGGCCGCGCAGCGCCACGACGGCGAGCGCGACGGCGGGCACGACGAGGAACCACGCGTCGAAGGGCTGGAACGCGAACGGCAGCACGGCGCCGCCCAGGATCGCGGCCGCCCACGCGTAGGCGAGCGGCAGCGGCTGGCGCGCGCGGGTGCGGAGCGCCGGGCCGCGGCGCCCGGTCGCGGCGGTCACAGCGCCGATCCGGATGCCTCGACGACGCCGCGGCGGATGCGCTCGACCGCCTCGCCGGCGGTGCGGGAGAGCCGCTTGGGCGCGACCTGCTCGATCTGCTCGAGCACGTCGATCGTCTGCTTCGTCCACCGCACGAAGTCGCCGGCGGCGAGGTCGGTGTCCTGCAGCACGCCCTCGAGCGGGTAGCCGCGCGCCCAGCGGTGCATCGCGAGCGTCAGGCCCGTCTGCAGCGGCAGCGTGCCGGGCAGGCGGTGGTCCTGCTCGAGGTCGTCGAGCTGCGACCAGAGCCGCTGCGTCGCGTCGAGCGCGTCGAGGAACGGCCCCTTCGGCAGCATCCGCTCCGGCAGCATGCCGTCGTCGCGCCGGCCCTCGAACACGAGCGCGCAGCCGATCGCCGCGAGCGCGGGCGCGTCGAGCCCGTTCCAGAGGCCGCGCCGGAGGCTCTCGGCCGTCAGCAGGTCGCGCTCGCCGTAGATGCGGCGCAGCACGTCCCCGGCGGCGGAGACGCGCTCGCCGCGCTCGTGCTCCTCGAGGTAGCCGAGCTCGCGGAGGATCTCGGTGATGCGGTCGAAGCGCTCGGCGATCTGCCCCGTGCGCCGGTCGATCTGCCGCTCGGCCTTCTCGATGTCGCGCCGCAGGCGCCAGTACCGCTCGCCCCAGCGCGCGTGCTGCTCGCGCTCCGGGCACGCGTGGCACGGATGCGCGCGCATCGCCGCGCGCAGGCGCTTCAGCTCCCGCTGGATGCGCTCGTGCTCGCCGTGGCCGAGCCCCTGGCGCTGATCGTCGCGCTCCAGGTCGGTCAGGTCCCGGCGCAGCTGCGCGTACGCCGCGAAGTCGCCCAGGTGGCACGTCATCGACGACTCGTAGCCGGCGAGGCTCGCGCGCTGGTCGACGACGCGGCGGGCGAGCTGCACGACCGAGCGGTCCGCCTGGAACTGCGCGAACGACGTCTCGAGCACCTCGCGGGTGCCGACGACGCCGAGCCGGTCGACGAGGTTCACCGCCATGTTGTACGTCGGCCGGAAGCTCGAGTGCAGCGGGTACGTGCGGCGCGACGCGAGCGAGGCGACCTCGACCGGCTGCAGGCTGCCGTTCCAGATGACGACGCCGTGGCCCTCGGTGTCGATGCCGCGGCGGCCCGCGCGGCCGGTGAGCTGGGTGTACTCGCCGGGGGTGATCCGCACCCGCGCCTCGCCGTTGAACTTCTCGAGCTGCTCGAGCACGACGGTGCGTGCCGGCATGTTGATGCCGAGCGCGAGCGTCTCGGTGGCGAACACGACCTTCACGAGCCGCGCGCGGAAGAGCTCCTCGACGACCTCCTTGAACACCGGCAGCAGCCCCGCGTGGTGGGCGGCGACGCCCCGCTCGAGGCCGTCGACCCACTCGTAGTACCCGAGCACCGCGAGGTCGGCGTCGTCGAGCAGCCGGGTGCGCTCGTCGACGATCGCGCGGATCTCGGCACGGTCCTCCGGGGTCGTGAGGCGCACCCCGCCCTGCACGACCTGCTCCACGGCGCCGTCGCATCCGGCCCTCGAGAAGATGAAGTCGATCGCCGGGAGCATGTCGCGCTGGTCGAGCATCCTGATGAGCTCGACGCGGTCGACGCGCCCGCCGAACCCGCCGCGCGCCGGCGCGCTCGGGCGCCGACCGCCCTTCTGCGGGCGCCGGGAGCGGTAGCGGTTGTGGCCGCCGCGGTCGCGGTGGCCGTGCGCGGCCGAGTCGGCCACGTCGCTCCCGCGCGCGAGCTCGACGAGCTCGCGGCCCGGCTTGTGCGACTCCTCCCCCGCCTTCGAGTCGAACAGGTCGACGAGGCGACCGCGGATGTGCACGTGCGCGTCGAGCGGCACCGGCCGGTGCTCGCTCACGATCACCCGGGTGTCGCCGCGCACCGCATCGAGCCAGGCCCCGAACTCCTCGGCGTTCGAGACGGTGGCCGAGAGCGAGACGAGCCGCACGTGGCGCGGGAGGTGGATGATGACCTCCTCCCACACGGCGCCGCGGAAGCGGTCTGCGAGGTAGTGCACCTCGTCCATCACCACGTACTCGAGGGCGGTGAGGTCCCGGCCCTCGTACAGCATGTTGCGCAGCACCTCGGTGGTCATGACGACGATGCGCGCGTCGCCGTTGATCGAGGTGTCGCCGGTGAGGAGGCCGACGGATGCCGCGCCGTAGACCTCGGTGAGCTCGCGGTGCTTCTGGTTGGAGAGCGCCTTCATCGGGGTCGTGTAGAAGACGCGGCCGGTCGGCGCCTCCATCGTGAGGTGGATCGCGAACTCGGCGACGACGGTCTTGCCTGCGCCGGTGGGCGCCGCGACCAGCACGCTCGAGCCGGCCTCGATGGCCTCGCACGCCTCCCGCTGGAACGGGTCGAGCCCGAAGGGCATGGCGCGCGCGAACGCCTCGGTGGCATGGCTCATGTCGCGGACTCCCCGATCTCAGCTGCCGCGCGCCTGCGGCGCCGGCGGTCGACGAGCAGCGCGATGCCGGCTGCCGCGAAGTACAGCACGACCATCGGCACGGCGATGATGAACATGCTGAGCACCTCGCCGGCGGGCGTGACGAACGCGCCGAACAGCGTCGCCGCGAGCACGGCCCAGCGCCAGCCCTTGATGATCGCGGCCCCGGAGATGATGCCGGCCAGGTTCAGGAACACGACGACGACGGGCAGCACGTAGGCGACGCCGACCGCGAAGACGAGCTTGAACGAGAAGTCCCAGTAGTCCTGCGCGCCCAGGAAGGCGGTGAGGCCGTCGGGCGTGAACCCGACGAACAGCCCGATGATGCGCGGCAGCACGTACCAGCCGGTCAGGCAGCCGCCGATGAAGAGCGGCACCGCGGCGCCGACGAAGCCGAAGACGTAGCGCCGCTCGATCGACCGGAGCGCCGGCACGACGAACGCGAGCAGCTGCCACAGCCAGATGGGGCTCGACATGATGATGCCGAGCATGAAGCCGATGCGCATCTGGACGTCGAACGCCTGGGTCACGTTCGTGATGTTGAGCTCGACGGGCAGGCCCTGCTCGCGCAGCTCGGCGAGCGGGGCGCTCAGCACGCGCAGCACCGGCTCGGCGAGGAAGAAGCCCACGATGGCGCATGCGACGAGTGCCAGCCCCGCGATGTAGAAGCGCCGCTTGAACTCGCGGAGGTGGCCGGCGAGCGCCATCCTGCCCTCAGGGTTCGCGGTGCGCCCAGGACGGGCCATGCGCTACTTCCGGTCGGTGGTGGACGCGGAGCCGTCGGTCTCGGTGGTCGTCGACTCGTCCTTGAGCGTGCCGTCGCTCTTGACTTCCTTCTTCAGGATGTTGACGGACTGGCCGATGCTGCGCGCGAGCGCCGGCAGCTTCGCCGCACCGAAGACGAGGACGACGATGATGAGGATGATCCACCAATGCGCACCCGCATTGGCCCAGAAGCCGCCCATGGTCGCTCGCTCTCGTCGTGTTGCCTGCGGATCCATCCTACCGCCCCGCCGCCGGGGCTCGTCGCGCGCTCAGTCTGCCGCGAGGGCGCGGTCGCTCGGGGCGTCGACCTGCAGCGCGTCGACGGCGAAGCGGTGCATCGCCCGGCGCAGGCTCGCCGGCGCGACGATCTCGGCGTCGCCGCCGCACGCCGCGACGGCGCGCAGCACGCTCGCCTCGCTCCACACCTCGACGTCGATGCGCACGCGCTCGCCGTCGACCGACACCGGGTCGGTGGTGGCGTAGTCCGCGAGCATCGCGGCCGCGGCGCGCGTCGCCACGATCTGCGCGGTGCCCGCGACCACCCGCTCATGGGGCGGCAGCGCGTCGGGCCATGCTGCGTCGACCGGCTCGATGGCCTCGATCCGGTCGAGCCGGAACGTGCGCATCCCCTGCCGGTCGAGGTCGACGCCCTCGACGAAGACCTGGCCCTCGCGCAGCTCGAGCCGCACCGGTGCGACGCGGCGGCGGGTCGTGCCCTCTCCGGGCTTGCGGTAGTCGACGGCGAGCACGCGGTGCGCGCGGATGGCGTCGCGCACGATCTGCGCCGTCCGCGGCACGGCGAGCGCGTCGACCGCGACGGTGTCGGCGCCCGACGAGGCGGCGCGCCGCAGCTTGGCGCGCAGCGCCTCCACACGCGCGGGTGCCGCGTCGGTGTAGCCGGCGACGAGCGTGAGGCCCGCGATGAGGGCGCTCGCCTCGCGCGGCGAGAGCCGGACGGTCTCGTCCTCGAACGCGGGACGCATCGTGACCGAGATGAGGTCGCGCTCCTCGAACGCGTCGAAGTCGATGTCGAAGCGCACGAAGTCGCCGGCGCCGTCGGGCACGCCCGGCCATGAACACGCGCTGCACCGCCTCGCGGATGCGCTCCTCGTCGACGCCGAAGTGGCCCGCCGCCTGCTGCACGGACACCGAGCCGGCGGCGCTCACGTACTGGATGAGCGAGAGCAGCAGGCCGAGGCCGCGCTCGACGCGCGGGTTCATGCCGCGCTCCCGTCGGCGTGCAGGTCGCGGATGCGCTCGAGCCGCTGCCGCACGAGCTCGCGCTGCTCGTCCGGCCAGACGACGGCGATGTCGGCGCCGAAGCCGGCGAGCTCGTCGGCGAGCACGTTGCGGTCGGCGTGGTGGATGACGAGCAGCTGCCCTCCTCGGCGGTGCCGGGGCGGTGGCGCAGGCGGATGTCGGCGTCGCTGCCGGGCACGGCGTGCACGCGCACGGTGGCGCCGCCCCAGATCTCCTCGAGCTTCGCGATCGCGGCGGATGCCGCGTCGGCGGGTGCGTGGAACGGGCGCTTGGGCGCGCGGTCCTTCACCGGCGAGACGATGCGCTGCATGAGGAAGGTGCGCGTGTCCTCGGCACCGAGGTCGTGGCCGACGAGCATCCACCGGCCGCGGAACAGCACCGTGGCCCACGGCTGCACGGAGCGGGTGCGCGGGGTGCGCTCGCCGGGCTTCAAGTAGTCGAAGACGACCTCGCGGCCGCGGTCGGCGGCGCGCTTGAGCGCCTGGAACGCGCTCTCGCGCGGCCGCTGCCTCGGCTGCAGCACGGCCTCGCTGCGACCCGGGGTGCGCTCGAGGGGCAGGCCGCCGCGGAACTCGGGGTCGGCGCGCAGCTTGAGCGCGGCGCGCTGCGCCTCCTCGGTGAGGCCGCCCTCGTGCCAGACGCGCAGCGCGAGGTCGAGCAGCTCGCGCTCCTCGGCGTCGAACTGCAGCTCGGCGGGATCGCCGAGCACGCCGTCGAGCACCCGGTAGCGGGCGTCGTGGTTGCTGTCGTCGCCCGGCGGCTGCACGACGTCGATGACGATGCCCGAGCTCGCGCAGCACATCCTTGTCGCGCTCGAACATGCGCTCGAGCGCGTCACCGGGGCGCTGGTCCTGGTAGCCGGCGACGCGCTCGAAGAGCTCGTGCTTCGTGACGCCCCCGCGCGTGTCGACGAGCGCGAGCAGCAGCGAGAACTGGCGCTCCTCGGCCTCGATCCGTGGCATCAGGGCGTCGTCACTCGGCGGCGGGCTCGAGCCGGTCGAGGATGTCGATGACGAACAGGAGGTGCTCGCCCTCCCCGATCGAGGCCGGGCGCGTCGCCGGGTCGCTGTAGCCGAGCTCCTGCGGGATCGAGACGACGACCTGGCTGCCGATCGGCTGCCCGACCACCGCGTCCACGAAGCCGGGGATCAGGTTCGCGTCGTCGATCGTGAAGACGGCGGGCGTGCCCTGCTCCCAGGACGAGTCGAAGACCTCCTCGGTCTCCCAGACGATGCCGGTGTAGTGCAGCAGCAGCCGGTCGCCCTCGACGACCTCCTCGCCGGTGCCGCGGATGCTCTCCATCACCGTGAGGTCCGCGGGAGCGGCGCTGCCGGGGAAGGTGACGCCGGGGCGGCCGTCGGGCGCGAGCGCGATCGCCGGCATGCCCTGCTGGCCGGGGCGGGCGCTGCCCTCGGCGCGACCGGGGTGCACGTCGCTCACGCCGAGCACGACGACGGCGGTGTCGGCCGGCGTGATGTCGAGCTCCGGCGAGGCGGCGTTCGGGCCGAAGAGGCTCGAGATCGTGGTGGTCACGACGATGCTCGCGCCGGGCGCGCCGCACGCGAGCGCGTCGGCGAGCACCGACTCGCCGCCGACCGTGAGGCGCAGCGGCGTCGCGGGCGGCTGGCCGGACTCGGATGCCTCGTAGGAGCTGGAGATGAGCGTCGCCGGTCTTGCCGGAGTAGACGACGTAGTCGGCGTCGACGATGTCGCCCTCGCCGGCGCGGTCGCCCGTGCCGCCGAGCACCTGCGCCTGGTCGCCCTCGGCGACGAGCGGCGTCTCGAACTCGACCGTGGGCGTGCCCTCGGCGGCGTCGACGCTCACCTGGCTCGTCGCGCCGCCCGGCTGCAGCAGCGGCGCGCAGCCGTCGATGCTGCCCGCGGGCGCGGAGCACGCGGTGAGGCCGGCTGCTGCGACGAGCAGCGCGGCGATCGAGAGGGGGCGTGTGCGCACGGCGATGCCTTTCGGGGTGGGGAGACTCGGGTCAGTCTACCTGCGTGGCCGAGGCATCCTCGTCGGCACCGGGGTCCGCTCCCCCGGCCGCAGGACCGCGCCCGCCGCTCGTGATCGCCTCGGCCTGGATGCGCGCATCGCGGGCGGCGCGCCGCGCGCGCTTGTCGCTCGGCGTGCGGTCGCCGACCGCGCCGGGCGTCCACGCCTCGACGTCGGCGTCGGCGAAGTCCGCCTTCGCCGCGCGGCGGCGGAACGACGGCAGCTCGACGCCGTCGGCGACGCGGCGGGCGGTCATGAGGAAGCCGGTGTGCGCGACCATCCGGTGGTCCGGGCGCACCGCGAGGCCCTCGACGTGCCAGCCGCGCACGAGCGTCTCCGACGACTTCGGCGCGGTGAACCGGCCGTCGGCGCGGATCGCCTCGACGGTGCGGGAGAGCTGCGTCACGGTGGCGACGTAGCAGAGCACGAGGCCGCCGGGCCGGAGCGCTCGGGCGGTCGCCTCCACGCAGTCCCACGGCGCGAGCATGTCGAGCAGCACCCGGTCGGCCTCGCCGTCGGCGACGTGCGCGGGCAGCTCCTGCTCGAGGTCGCCGAGCACGGTCTGCCAGTTGTCGGGACGCTCGCCGAAGAACCCGGTGACGTTCGACTCGGCGACCGCGCGGAACTCCTCGCGCCGCTCGAACGAGACGAGCCTGCCCGTGCCGTGCAGCGCGCGCAGCAGGAACAGCGAGAGCGCGCCGGAGCCGACGCCCGCCTCGACGACGGTGAGGTCGGGGTGGATGTCGGCGAAGCCGACGATGTGCGCCGCGTCCTTCGGGTAGATGATCGCGGCGCCGCGCGGCATCGACATGACGTAGTCGTGCAGCAGCGGGCGGATCGCGAGGTGCGGCGCCTCCCCGATGTGCACGAGCGAGCCGTCCTCGGCGCCGACGAAGTCGTCGTGCGGCACGGAGCCGTGCTGCGTGTGCAGCTGCTTGCCCTGCGTCAGCACGATGGTGTTCATCCGCTGCTTGGGGCCGGTGACCTGCACCACGTCGCCCCACTGGAAGGGACCGGTCCTGCCCATCATGCGCGGGCCTCTCTGATCGCGGCCGCCAGGTCGGCGGGGGTGCGCCCCGCCAGGGTCGGCCAGTGGATGACACCCGGCACCTGCGAGACGTCGACGGCGTGCGGCACGCCGATGGTCGTGATGCCGGCGGCGAGCGCGCTCGCGACGCCGGTGAAGGAGTCCTCGATGGCCACCGCGTCCGCCGCCTCGACGCCCAGCAGCGCAGCGCCGCGCAGGTAGGGCTCGGGGTGCGGCTTGCCCTGCTCGCACTCGTCGCCGGCGACGGTGACGTCGAAGGGCGTCGCGCCGAGCGCGACGGCGAAGGCGGCCTCGACGCGGTCGACGAGCGCGCGGGTCGACATCGTGACGAGCGCCACGGGGACGCGCGCGTCGCGCAGCTGCCGCAGCAGCTCGAGCGCGCCGGGCCGGGCGGGCAGGGTGTCGCCGAGGTCGGCGATCACCTCATCGACGAGGCGCTCGACGATCGCGTCGGCGTCCATCGTCACGCCGCGGGCGATGAAGTGCGCCGCGCCGTCCCAGAGGTCGACGCCCACGAGGGCCGCCGCATCCTCGGCGGTCCAGTCGACGTCGAACTCGGCGGCCAGGCGGGCCTCCGCCGCCATCCACGCGGGCTCGGAGTCGATCAGGGTCCCGTCCATGTCGAACAGCACAGCGGCAGGCAGGGTCACCGAGCCAGCCTAGCCGCGGACCGCCGGGTCCACCGCGCGCGCGTAGACTCGACCCTCGACGTGGAGGAGGTGCCGGGCGTGGCACGAGGACCGATCGAGGGCCGCATCATGGTGGTCGCGTTCGAGGGCTGGACCGACGCCGGCGATGCCGCGAGCGGCGCCGTCCGACGGCTCATCGACGCCTGCGGGCTCGAGCCGTTCGACGAGATCGAGCCGGACGAGTTCGTCGACTTCGCGATGCACCGGCCGGTCGTCCGGACGCTCGAGGACGGCACGCGCGCGCTGCAGTGGCCCTCGACGATCGCCTACGCGCCCACGCGCCCGTCGAGCCGCGAGGCGCTCGCCGAGGACGCCGGGCTCGACGTCTCGAGCGGCAACGAGGGCGAGCTGTTCGCGCTCGTCGGCGCCGAGCCGAGCCGCAACTGGGCCGCGTACGCCGCGGAGTTCCTCGAGATCGTGCGCGGCTGCGAGGTCGAGGCGATCGTCTTCGTCGGCGCGATGCTCGCCGACGTGCCGCACACGCGCCCCATCTCCACCTCCATCACGAGCGACAGCCGCGAGCTGCAGTCGCGCCTCGGGGTGCTGCAGAGCGAGTACGAGGGGCCGACGGGGATCATGACGGTGCTGTCGATCGCCGCGCAGGAGGCGGGCATCCACACGGCCTCGCTCTGGGCATCCGTGCCCCACTACGTGCACAACGCGCCGGCGCCGAAGGCGGTCATCGCGCTCGTCGACCAGCTCTCCGAGATGGTGGACGTCACGATCCCGCTCGGCGACCTCGTCGAGCAGTCGGGCGAGTGGGAGCGCGGCATCGACGAGCTCACCGAGCGCGACGACGACATGCGCGCCTACATCGGCAAGCTCGAGGAGCAGCGCGACGCGGTGGAGAGCCCCGAGGCCTCCGGCGAGGCGATCGCGCACGAGTTCGAGCGGTTCCTGCGCGACGAGAGCACGAAGCCCGCCGAGGACCCGGCGCAGGGCGACGACGGCGACGACGCGCCGCCCGCACCGCCCGTCTGACCCAGCGCTCGCCGCCCCGCGCTCCGGCGGCGGGGCGGCGGCCGACCGGTGGCGCTGTGCCCGACCGGTGGCGCTGCCGGCCCACCCGTCGCGGCCGGCGGCACCCGTCGCGGGCGGGGCCGCACTCAGCGGGCGCGCACGCTCCGCAGGTCGATGCCGAGCAGCGCGTCGATCGCGGCGAGGCTGCCCTCGTCGGCGGGCGCGCGCAGGATGAACGTGTCGACCGCCTGCAGCGCGGCGGGCGTGTGCAGGTCGTCGGCGAGCGTCACGCGCAGCCACGGCACGATCGACTCCGACAGCGACGGGTCGTCGTCGGGCGTCGTCGACCACGCGAGCCAGCGGTCGAGCCGCTGCTCGGCGGCCTCGAGCTGCTCCGGGAACCACTCCCAGTCCTGCCGCCAGTGGTGGTCGAGCAGCGCGAGCCGCAGCGCCTCGGGGCGGGCGCCCTCCTCGAGCAGGCGCGACACGAGCACGAGGTTGCCGAGCGACTTCGACATCTTCTCGCCCTGGAACGCGACGAGCCCGGCGTTGAGCCGCACGTCGCTGAACATCGGCGCGCCGAGCGCGAGCGCGTGGTGCCCCTGCATCTCCTGGTGCGGGAAGCGCAGGTCGCGGCCACCGGCGGCGACGGTGAAGGGCGCGCCGAGCTCCTCCATCGCGATCGCCGTGCACTCGACGTGCCAGCCGGGCCGGCCGCGGCCGACCGGCGAGTCCCACGCCGGCTCCCCCGGTCGCTCCGCGCGCCACAGCAGCGGGTCGAGCGGCGAGCGCTTGCCCGGGCGGTCCGGGTCGCCGCCGAACTCGCGCGTGAGCGCGAGCATCTCGGCCGCGTCCGTGCGGCTGCCGGCGCCCACCGGGAACTGGCGGCGCTTCGTCGTGTCGAACAGCACGTCGACCGCGCCGTCGTCGACGCCGTCGGCGACCGGCAGCGTGTACGCGTCGCCGGTGTCGAGCATCCGCCGCACGGCCTCCGCGATCGGCTGGATGCGCTCGGTCACCGCGACCCACGCGTCCGGCGGCAGGATCCGCAGCGCCTCCATGTCGCCCCGGAAGAGCCGCTGCTGCCGGTCGGCGAGCTCGCGCCAGTCGAGCCCGTCGCGGGCCGCGCGCTCGAGCAGCGGATCGTCGACGTCGGTCGAGTTCATCGCGGTGCGCACCTCGATGCCGGCGTCGAGCCAGACGCGCGTGAGCGTGTCGAACGCGAGGTAGGTGAAGGCGTGCCCGAGGTGGGTCGCGTCGTAGGGCGTGATGCCGCACGTGTACATGGATGCGACGGGCGGTCGCCCATCGGATGCGGCGGGCACGACGGCCCTGCCGTCGCGGCGCACGTCGTGCACGCTCGGGCGCTCCCCGGTGCCGAGCCCGAGGGCGTCGAGCGACGGGACGGCGGCGCGCTGCCAGGTCTTCACGGTGTGCCCCTCACTGTGCCTGGATCCAGCCCGCGCTGAGCGCGACGAGCAGCACCACGCCGAGCGCGATGCGGTAGATCACGAACGGCAGGAACGAGCCGCGCGAGATGAATGCCATGAGCCACTTGATGACGGCGATGCCGACGAGGAACGCGACGATCGTGGCCGCGATCGTGGGGCCCCAGCCCAGGCCGACCGACGAGGGCTCGGCGATCGCCTGCGCCGTCTCGTAGAGGCCGGCGCCGAAGACGGCGGGCACGGCGAGGAAGAACGCGTACTTCGCGGCGGCGGGGCGCTCGTAGCCGAGCGCGCGGCCCATGCTCGTGGTCGCGCCCGAGCGGGAGACGCCCGGGACGAGGGCGAGCACCTGCGCGAGGCCGATGAGCAGGCCGTCCCGGTAGGTGGTCGTCTCGAGGGTCTTCACCCGGTTGCCGAGCATGTCGCACAGGCCGAGGATGACGCCGAAGACGATGAGCACGGTCGCCGTGATCCAGAGGCTGCGCCACTGGTCGCGGATGAGGTCCTGGAAGAGCACGCCCGCGAGCACGATCGGGACGGTGCCGATGATGACGAGCCAGCCCATCTTCACGTCGGGATCGTCCTTCGCGACCCGGCCGCGCAGGGCGCCGAACCACTTGCCGATGATGCGGGAGATGTCGCGCCAGAAGAAGACGACGACGGCGATCTCGGTGCCGATCTGCGTGATCGCCGTGAAGGTCGCCCCCGGATCCTCCGCCCCGGGCAGCAGCTCGCCGGCGATGCGCAGGTGCGCGCTCGACGAGATGGGCAGGAACTCGGTCGCCCCCTGCAGGGCGCCGAGCAGTATCGCGATCAGCCAGTCCATGGTCCTCGGTGCGTCGTCGTCCGGCAGGTCAGTAGGTCAGCAGCAGGTCTTCGAGCACGTCGGTGCCGAAGTCGAGCGCGTCGAGCGGCACGCGCTCGTCGACGCCGTGGAACATCGCCGCGAAGTCGAGGTCGGGCGTGAGCCGCAGCGGCGCGAAGCCGTAGCCGCGGATGCCGAGCGCGGACAGCGACTTGTTGTCGGTGCCGCCGGAGAGCATGTACGGCAGCACGGGCGCCTCGGGGTCGTGGCGGCCGAGCGAGGCGATCATCGCCTCGACGAGCTCGCCCGAGAACGGATGCTCGATGCCGACGTCGCCGTGGACGAGCTCGACCTCGATGTCGTCGCCGACGATCGCTCGGATCGCGTCGAGCGCCTCGCCCTCCCGGCCGGGCAGGGGACGCACGTCGATGCGCGCCTCGGCGACCGAGGGGATGACGTTGTGCTTGTAGCCGGCGTCGAGCATCGTCGGGTTCGCCGTGTGGCGCAGGCTCGAGCGCAGGAAGCGCGACACCGTGCCGGTGCGCTCCGCGACCGCGTCGGGGTCGTCGTCGTCGATGCCGAGCAGCTCGGCGATGCGGGCGATGAGCTCGCGGGTCGTGTCGGTCAGCTCGACCGGGAACTCGTGCGCGCCGAGGTCGGCGACGGCTCGGGCGAGCTTCGTCACCGCGTTGTCGCGCATGTGCTGCGAGCCGTGCGCCGCGGTGCCGCGGGCGCGCAGCAGGATCCACTGCAGCGCCTTCTCGGCGGTCTGCAGCAGGTAGGCGCGGCTGCCGGCGATGTCGATCGAGTAGCCGCCGACCTCGCTGATCGCCTCGGTGGCGCCGGCGAACAGCTCCGGGTGCTCCTGCACGAGCCAGTGGGCGCCGAACGCGCCGCCCGCCTCCTCGTCGGCGAAGAACGCGATCACGAGCCCGCGGCGGGGGCGCTTGCCCGCGGCCAGGATGCGCTCGAGCGCGACCAGGATCATCGCGTCCATCTGCTTCATGTCGACCGCGCCGCGGCCCCACAGGCAGCCGTCGCGCACCTCCCCGGCGAAGGGATCGACGCTCCACTCGGAGGCGTCGGCGGGCACGACGTCGAGGTGGCCGTGGACGACGAGCAGCGGCAGCGACGGATCGGTGCCCTCCACGCGGGCGACGACGCTCGCGCGGCCCGGCGCGGCCTCGAACGTCTCGCTCTCGACGCCCATGGCGGCGAGCACGGCGGTCACGTACGCGGCGGCATCCGCCTCCCCCGACGACCGCCCTCCACCCCAGTTCTGGGTGTCGAAGCGGATGAGGTCGCGCGCGACGAGCGCGGTGCGGGAGAGGCCTTCGGTCACCTGCCAAGGGTAGCCGCCGGCCGTGGTCGTCGAGCGCTGGAGCGCCGTGCTAGAGTCGTCTCTCGGTCCTGCAGTGCGGTTTCGCACGGCCGGATCACACCTGGTGGAGACACCATGCGCGGGTGGCGGAAATGGCAGACGCGCTAGCTTGAGGTGCTAGTGCCCGTATTAGGGCGTGGGGGTTCAAGTCCCCCTCCGCGCACAGTGAGAGGCCCGGAGCGAGAGCTCCGGGCCTCTGCTCGTCCCGGGCCGCGATCGCGCCGAGCGTCGCATGCCGGATGCCGCACTGCCGATGCACGGGTCACCCGGCTACGCTCGCGCCATGGCCTCCGTCTTCGACTCCATCCGCTCCTCCGGCTTCCGCCGCGGCCCCGAGCGCCTGCTCGCCGGCATCTGCGGCGGCATCGCGGCGAAGCTGCGCATCAACGTCTGGATCGTGCGCCTGCTCACGCTGCTGCTGTTCGCGCTGCCCGTGCTCGGCTGGGGCGTGTACCTGCTCATCTGGGTGCTCACGCCCAACCAGTCGGGCTCCATCCCCGTCGAGCGCTGGCTCGGGCGCCGCTGATCACGGCCGGCGCCCCGCGCGTCACGCTCCCGCGGCGAGGCGATCGAGCACGCGCCGAGCGAGGGCGACCTGCCCGGGCTGCGGGCTGTCGAGCATGATGAGCCCCTTCCAGAGGGCCCAGCCGCGCCCGCGCGCCCACGTCGCGTCGTCCACGTCGAGCTCGCGCCGGTAGACCGCACCGGCCTGCCCGTCGAGGTGCGTCCACACGATCGCCGTGTCGCACGACGGGTCGCCGACGCCTGCGCAGCCGAAGTCGAGGACGGCGGCGAGCCGGCCGTCGCGGACGAGCAGGTTCGGCGTCGCGACGTCGCCGTGGAACCACGCGGGTGCGGCCTCGTCGGGGGCGGACACCGCATCCCGCCAGATGCCTGCCGCGCGGTCGCGCTCGCGCCCGTGCACCCGCAGCAGCAAGTCGTGCATCTCGTCGTCCCAGTGGCGCAGCGGCCCTCCGCGGAAGGCGCTGTGCGGTCCCGGCGGCGGCGCCCCGGATGCGTCGGCCGCCCGGAGCGCGACGAGGAAGCCGGCGAGCGAGGCGGCGAACGCCACGGGGTCGTCGATGGCGGCGCTCGACGCGGGCTCGCCATCGAGCCAGCCGACGACGGTCCACGGCGCCGGGAAGCGCGCAGAGGCCCGGCCGCGGCCGAGCACGGTGGGGATCGGCAGCGGCACCGCGGGCGCGAGGCGCGGCAGCCACGACTGCTCCTTCTCCACCTGCGCGACGTAGCCCGGCGCGCTCGGCAGCCGCACGCTCAGCTGCCCGCCGAGCCGGAACATCCGATGGTCGTTGCCGCCCGGGACGACCTGGCGGAGCGGGAGCGAGCTCCAGTGCGGGAACTGCTCGGCGACCAGCGCGCGCACGAGGCGCTCGTCGATCCGGATGCCGGCGATCGCGGCGCCGGGCCCGGTCGCCGCGGCCATCAGTCGCCGCCGGAGGGACCCGTGTCGGCGCGCTTGCGCTCTCGCCGCAGCATGCTCGCCGGCGCCACGGCGGCGGCGCCGAACCGGTCGTGCACGGCGTCCATCGCGCGCTCCGCGCTCCCCCAGGTCGCCGTGTCGTCCCACAGCAGCCCGAGGTCGGCGGCGTCCTGCACGCCGCTCGCGCGCACGCCCAGCAGCCGCACGGGCGGGATCTCGCCGAGCGCCTCGAGCAGCGACCACGAGGTCTCGACGATCACGCGGGTGACGTCGGTCGGCTCCGGCAGCGTGCGCGATCGGGTGATCGTGCGGAAGTCGTGGAAGCGCACGGTGAGCGTGATCGTGCGCGCCTGCACCCCCGCGTCGCGCAGCCGCCGGCCCACGCCCGTCGCGAGCCGCAGGATCTCGCTCTGCTGCTCGCCGCGATCGGTGACGTCGTGGTGGAACGTGTGGTTGTGGCCGAAGGACTGCTCGTGGCCGCGCTCCTGCACCGCCCGCTCCTGCACGCTGCGCGCGTCGCGCCCCCATGCGAGCGCCGCGAGATGCGCGCCGGTCGCCGGCCCGAACCACGCGGCCAGCCGCTCCGGCGGCGTCGTGGCGACGTCGCCGACGGTGTGGAGGCCGTACCGCGCGAGCCGCTCCTGCTGCGCAGGTCCCACGCCCCACAGCGCGGAGACGGGCTGCGGATGCAGGAAGCCGACGACCGCGTCGTCCGGCACGACGAGCATCCCGTCGGGCTTCGCGCGCGACGAGGCGAGCTTCGCCACGTACTTCGTGCCGGCGGCGCCGATCGAGGCGACGAGCCCCGTCTCGGCGCGGATGCGCGCGCGCAGCGCGGGACCGATGCGGTTGGCGCCGCCGGCGAGCCGCCGCAGCCCGGCGATGCCGACGAACGCCTCGTCGATGCCGAGCCGCTCGACGTCGGGCGAGACGTCGTCGAGGATGCCCATCACCTGCGCCGAGAGCCGCTGATAGAGCCCGAAGTCGGGCTCGAGGATCACGGCGTTCGGGCACAGGCGCAGCGCGCGGCCCATGGGCATCGCCGAGTGCACGCCGTAGCGGCGCGCCTCGTACGTCGCCGCGGTGACGACCGAGCGGGTCGAGTCGTGGCCGATCACGACCGGCAGCCCCAGGAGGTCCGGCCGGCTCAGCAGCGAGGCGGAGGCGAAGAACGCGTCGAGGTCGACGTGCAGGATGGTCGCGGTCGAGTCGTCGACGCCCGGCCCCGAGACGAGGCGATCCGACCCGTCCTGCTTGCTCACCCCGTCATCGTCCCACGACGCGCCCACATGCGGTGTCGGCCGCCGCGGGGCAGGATGGAGGCATGCAGCACCCCGCCCTCGAGCATCCGTACACCCGCTACGTCGCCCTCGGCGACAGCTTCACGGAAGGCGTCGGCGACGAGGAGCCGGAGCTCCCCAACGGCGTGCGCGGCTGGGCCGACCGGGTGGCGGAGGAGCTCGCGCGCTCCCGCCCCGACCTCGGCTACGCCAACCTCGCGATCCGTGGGCGGCTGCTGCAGCAGATCGTCGACGAGCAGCTGGAGCCCGCGATCGCGCTCGAGCCCGACCTCGTCACCATCTCGGCCGGCGGCAACGACCTCATCCGCCCCGGCGGCGATCCCGACGTGCTCGCCGCGCGCATCGACACCGTGATCGGCAGCCTGCGCGCGACGGGCGCGGAGGTCGTGCTCTTCAACGGGCCCGACATCGCGATGACGCCGGTGCTGCGCGGCATCCGCGGCAAGGTCGGCATCTACAACGCCAACCTGCACGGCATCGCCGCGAAGCACGGCGCGCTGGTCGCCGACATGTGGTCGGCGAGGGAGCTGCAGCAGCCGCGCATGTGGGCGCCCGACCGCCTGCACTTCTCGCCCTACGGCCACCACGCGATCGCGATGCTCGTGCTCGACCTGCTCGGCGTGCAGCACGACCTGACCGCGATGGAGCCGGAGCCGCTGCCCGCCCGCAGCTGGCAGCGGGTGCGGCTCGACGACCTGCACTGGGCGCGCGAGCACCTCGCGCCGTGGGTCGTCCGCCGCCTGCGCGGTCAGTCGTCCGGCGACACGATCCAGCCGAAGCGGCCCACCGCCGGGCCCGTGCTGCCGTTCCAGCACCTCGAGGACTGAGCGGCTACTCGCCGGACCAGCCGTACCAGCCGAGCACCTGCGGGCGCGTTCGTGACGCGCCACCACACCTCGGGCGCGAGCAGCATGCCGGTCGTGCGCACCGGCGCCGCGACGTCGCCGACGTCGAGCCGCACCTCGCCGACGGCGCTCGCGGGCGAGCCGGCCTCGATCGGCTCGGCGGTCGCCGTCCAGGCCGGCGCGTCGTCGGCGAAGACGTGGGCGTCGAGCTCGCCGGTCGTCACCGCCTCCGCCGACGCGCCCCAGGGCGCGCGGTACTCGGCGACGACGGTGCCCTCGGCGAGGATCGTGCGGCCGGCGAAGTTGGGCCAGACGCTCTCGAGCATCGCGATCATCGCCGCGTCGGTCTCGTCGGCGGCGATCGTGCCCATCACGATGCCGACCACCCGGCGCTCGACGCCGTCGACCTCCCGGATGGCGGTGACGAACAGGTTGCGGCCCCACACCTTGAGGGTGCCGGTCTTGCCGCCGTCGATGTCGTGCTGCCCGAGGATGCGGTTGGTGTTGGGCGCGATGCCGATGCCGGGGATGCGCACCGACTCGAGCTGGATCGTGGACGAGCACCACCGGGTCCTCGACCGCCATCAGGGCGATGCGGGTGAGGTCCTCGGCGCTCGAGACGCTGCGCGCGTCGAGGCCGGCCGGGTCCTCGAGCTCGGTGTGCTCGAGGCCGTGCCGCGCGGCCCACGCGTCGGCGGCGACGAGGAAGCCGTCGATGTCGCCGAACGCCCAGTTCGCGAGCGACCAGATGGCGTTGCCCGCCGAGTCGACGAGCGACCACTCGATGAGGTCGCGCTGCGTCACCTGCGTGCCGTCGCGCACGGGCGCGATCGGCGCGTTCTCGGCGACCGCGCGCGCCTGCGCGGCGACGTCGTCGCCGTCGAGCGTGATGGTGGGGCCGCGGTCGGCGCCGGAGATCGGATGCGCGTCGAGCACGATCAGCACGGTGACGAGCTTCGTGACGCTCGCCATCGGGTGCGACTCGGTGCTGCCGGTCGAGTCCCAGCTGTCCGCCGCGCCGTCGACGCCGACGACGCCGTAGCCGGCGGCGCGCGCGGCGGCCGGCCAGTCGATCGCCGGCGCAGGCAGCGGCTCGGCCGCGACCTCGACCGGCGTGGCCTCGACCGCGGGCGCCGGGGCGAGCAGCACCGCGACGCCGAGCGCCACGACGGCGACGAGCACCATCGCGACGACGACGCGCAGCAGCACGACGAGCGGATGCGGCCGGCGGGCGCGCTGCGTGGCAGCGGTGACGGTCACGGTGCGGTCCTCGCGGACGTCCGCAGCGCCCACATCGCCACGGCTGCGGAGGCGGCGACGTTCAGGGAGTCGACGCCGTGGTGCATGGGGATGCGCACCACCCGGTCCGCGGCGGCGATCGCGCGCGCGCCGAGGCCCGGCCCCTCGGAGCCGAACACGATCGCGACGCGATCCGCCGCATCCGCCGCGTACGCGTCGAGGTCGACGGCGTCGTCGCGCAGCGCCATCGCGACGACCTCGAAGCCGGCGTCGCGGAAGACGGGCATCGCGGCCTCGACCGAGTCGATGCGCGTCCATGGCACCTGCAGGCACCGTGCCCATCGACACGCGCACGCTGCGGCGGTAGAGCGGATCGGCGCACGTGGTGGTGACGAGCACGGCGTCGGCGCCGATGCCCGCCACCGAGCGGAACGCGGCGCCCACGTTCGTGTGGTCGACGAGCCCGTCGAGGACGACGACGCGCCGCGCGGTCGCGAGCAGCGCCGCCGCATCCGGCAGCACGGGGCGCTGCATCGCGGCGAGCGCGCCGCGGTGCAGGTGGAAGCCGGTGATCTGCTCGAGCACGGGCTCCTCGCCGACGAACACCGGCACGTCGCGATCGCCCAGCAGCGCCTCGACCTGCGGCAGCCAGCGCGGCGCCACGAGCACGGAGCGGGGCTCGTGGCCGGCGCGCAGCGCGCGCTCGAGCACGGTCTGCGACTCGGCGATGTAGAGGCCGCGCTCGGGCTCGGTGCGGCGGCGCAGCGCGACGTCGGTGAGGCCGACGTAGTCGTCGAGCCGAGGGTCGTCGAGCGAGTCGATCGTGATGATCGGCATGCGGCCTCCCCCGGTTCCCCGATGGACGAGCCTAGCGGCGAGTACTGTGGCGGAGTGCTCGACGCAGCGATCGACCTCCTCCGCGGCAAGCGCATCGCGGTGCTCACCGGCGCGGGCATCTCGACGGACTCCGGCATCCCCGACTACCGCGGGGAGGGCGCGCCGGCCAGGACGCCGATGGTGTTCGAGACCTTCCGGTCGAGCGATGCCGCGCGCCGCCGCTACTGGGCGGGCAGCCACCTCGGCTGGCGCCGCTTCGCCTCGGTGCACCCGAACGACGGCCACCGCGCGCTCGCGCTGCTCGAGGAGGCGGGGCTGCTCACCGGCATCGCCACGCAGAACGTCGACGACCTGCACGAGCGCGCGGGCTCCGCGCGGGTGACGCACGTGCACGGCCAGATGCACACGGTGTCGTGCCTGCAGTGCGGCACGACCTTCGACCGCCATCGCGTCGCCGCCGAGATCGAGCGGCTGAACCCGTGGGTCGTCGTCCCCGACCAGGTGCGGCTGCAGCCCGACGGCGACGTCGAGATCGACCCGTCGCGCGAGTTCGTCGTGCCCGGTTGCCCGGTGTGCGGCGGGGTGCTGAAGCCCGACGTGGTGTTCTTCGGCGAGACGGTGCCGCCGAAGGTCTTCGCCGAGGCGCGCGACATCGTCGCCGCGGGGACGGCCGTGCTCGTCGCGGGCTCGTCGCTCGTCGTGAACTCCGGCACGCGGCTGCTCGAGGTCGCGCGCCGCGCGGGCGTGCCGATCGTGATCGTGAACCGCGGCGAGACGCGCTGGGATGCGCGGGCGGCGGTCCGGGTCGAGGGCGGCGCGAGCGAGTCGCTCACGGCCATCGCCGACGCGCTGGTCGCGCCCTTCTGACGGATGTGATGGTCGAGCAGCACGGCGACGAAGGAGCCGCGCGTATCGAGACCCGGCGGTCCACCGGAGGATCCGGCGTCGAGCGGCAGCTCGACGGGATGGTGCGGGCGATGTGCGGCTCAGCGCGGATTCCTCCGGGCTGCCTCGCTCGACGCCTGCTAGCTGCGGCGCGCCGCGCCCGCCGCGATCTGCTCCAGGAACGCGCCGAGCCGCTCCGCCGACGCGCGCCAGCTGAACCGCCGCGACTGCTCGAGCGACGCGCGCGACACGGCCGCCCACTCCCCCTCGAGATCGCGCACGGCGCGAGCGAGCGCATCCGCGTCGCCGACCGGGAAGAACCGCGCCGCGTCGCCGCCGACCTCGCGGAAGATCGCCGTGTCGGCGACGACGACGGGCACGCCGAGGCTCATCGCCTCGAGCAGCGGGATGCCGAAGCCCTCGTCGCGCGAGGCGTGCACGAGCGCCGTGGCGCTGCGCAGCAGCTCGCCGTACTCGGCGTCCGAGACGCCGTCGTGGACGACGACGGATGCGCCGGGCGCGACCCGCTCGAGCCGCGCGCGGGTGGCTGCGTCGATGCGGCTGCACAGGTGCAGCTCGTGGTCGGGCAGCAGGGCGGCGGCGCGCACGAGCGTCTCGACGTCCTTGTAGGGCATGAAGGAGCCCATGTAGACGAGCCGCTTCGTGGGCGGGGCGGTGTGCGCGACCGGGTCGCCGAGCGGCGCGGCGGCGTTCGGCACGATCGCCAGCGGCCGGCGCGTGAGCCGGTGGCGGCGGATGAGCTCGCGCGTCGTCTCGGAGATCGTCACGACACCGTCGACGGCGTCGAGCAGCAGCCGCTGCGGCGCGTACGACAGGTGGTAGAGCCGCCACAGCCCGCGCACGGGCGCCGGCAGGCCGCGCGGCGGCGTCGGGTGGCGGTAGTAGATGAGGTCGTGCACGGTCGTCACGAGCGGCCACGCGCGCCCGGCCGCGCCGATCGTCTGCATCGGCGAGTAGGCGATGTCGGCGGGCACGTGCCGCAGCCGCCAGGCGGTGAGCGGCTCGAGCGGGCCGGTCGGCGACGGGCCGAGCACGTGCGGCAGCTGCGGCAGCATCGACAGCTGGCGCTCGTCGCTGACGAGCATCGTCACGTCGTGGTCGCGCGCGAGCTCGGCGACGAGCTCGGCCGAGAATCGCGAGATGCCGTCGTGGCGCTCGAGCCGCACGTAGCGGCAGTCGAAGAGGATGCGCACGCGACTACCGCTCGGCGAGGAAGCGGCGGATGATCGCGGCCGCCTCGCGCGGCTGCTCGTAGTGCACGAGGTGGCCGACGCCGCGCAGCACCGACAGGCGCGCATCCGGGAACAGGCCGCGCAGCCGGTGCTGCTGGGCGATGGGCGTGATGTCGTCGAGGTCGGCGGCGATGAGCTGCACGGGCAGCGCGATGCGCGGCGCGACCTCGCCGACGGTGTGCCGGATCGACGCGTCGAACGCCTCGAGCACCGCCCGCCGGGACGCGTAGCGGGAGAAGTAGCGGTCGTGCTGGTCGTGGATCCAGGCGCGCAGCGACCGGTCGCGCGTCTTCGCCATGAACGCGCTCATGCCGCGCACGATCGGCGGGGCGCCCAGCACCGCGAGCCCGGCCCGCTCCGGCAGGGCGGCGGCCGCGCGGTAGTAGCCGAGCGCGAGCAGCGAGGCGATGCGGTTCGCGCCCGACAGCGCGGGGGTCGGCGATGGGGTTCACGAGCACGATGGCGGATGCGTCGAGCCCGCCCGCCGCCGCGTGGGCGACGACGATCGAGCCGAAGGAGTGGCCGAGCACGGCGGGGGCGCGGCCGTCGGGGTCGCGCGCCTCGGCGGCGACGAACGCCCGCAGCCACGCTGCGTACGCCTCGATCGTCGCGTGCGGCAGCGCATCCGACGCCCCGAACCCCGGCAGGTCGGGCGCGACGATGCGCATGCCAGGCAGGTGCGCGGCGACCGGCTCGAGCCCGTGGTGGTCGCCCCGGAAGCCGTGGACGAGCACGAGCGCGGGCGCGTCCTCGGGGCCGTACTCGAAGACGGCGGTGCCGACCCCGTCGATCTCGACCCGACGCTCGCGCTGCGGCATGGCGTCCAGCAGGGCCCGGTACGGGGAGTCGATCGGCATCCGCCGAGCCTACCGGCGGGTGTGGGCGGTCGCGGCTACCGTGGGGCGCATGGCAGACGTCCAGCTCCGCAGCATGACCCTCGAGCAGCCGAGCCCCGCGCTCGCGCAGCCCGCGACGCCCGGCGTGCCCGCGCAGCCGAACCTCGTGCGGCCCATCCTCGACGTCAGCGCCGAGGCACCCGACCGCTGGATCGACCGGCTCGTCGTCTTCGACCTCGAGACCACGGGCGTCGACCCGACCGAGGCGCGCATCGTGACCGCCTACGTCGGCGTGCTGGATGCCTCCGGCTCGGTCGTCGACGAGCGCTCCTGGATCGTCGACCCGGGCGTCGAGATCCCCGAGGGGTCGATCGCGGTGCACGGCGTGACGACCGAGCGGGCCCGCGCCGAGGGCGCCGAGGCCGCCGGTGCCGTGCGCGAGATCCGCGACACGATCGCCGCGCACCTCGCGCGGGGGCTCGCGGTGTGCGCGTTCAACGCCGCCTACGACTTCTCGCTGCTCGACGCCGAGTGCCGCCGCTACGGGCTCGACACGATCGACGCGCGGCCGGTGATCGACCCGATGGTGATCGACCGGCGGGTCGACCGCTTCCGGCGCGGCAAGCGCACGCTCACGGTCGCGACCGAGGTGTACGGCGTCGAGCTGCTCGACGCTCACGACGCGAGCGCCGACGCGATCGCCGCCGGCAGGGTCGCGCAGGCGATGGCGGCGCGCTACCCGGAGCTGCGGATCGACCCGATCTCGCTCCACGACCTGACGGCGACGTGGGCGGAGGAGCAGGCGATCGACTTCGAGCAGTTCCGGCGCCGCACCGACCCGTCGTTCAGCGCCGGTCGCGGCTGGCCGCTGCGCCGCTGACCCGCGGCGCGCACTCCCCTCGCCGCGACCTGCGGCCCTGCGCTCCGCGTGCGCCGCCGACCTGCGCTCGGCTGCGCTGCTGACGTCGACGCTGCGAGCCCGCCGAGCGCGCCACCGCGCGGGGATGCCCTGGACCGCGATGTGCACCCTCGTGCGGCGAATGCGGCCCGCAGGCCGCAGCAGCGTGCACACGATCCGTCCCCGCCCGCCTCATGTGCACCCACTTGCGCCTCCGAGCGCCCGCAACAACAACAGTGTGCACCTGAGCCGAGCGCGGGACGCGGCGTGTGCACCTCTGCTGCCTCCGCGGCCCCCGCGACCGCATCAGCGTGCACACGATCGCGCCGCCTCATCCCTGCCGCGCTCATGTGCACGCCCTTGCTGCCTCCGAGCGCCCGCGACCGCACTGCGTGCACACGCGCGCGAGCCCGCGCGCGCTCAATGTGCACCCTCCTGCTGCCTGCCGGCGCCGCGACCGCGACAGCGTGCACACGGGCCGAGCCGCGCTAGCCCGCGCCCATGCGTGCACCCTCTTGCGGCCAGTGCTGGCCGCAGAGCGCAGAGCGTGCACACGAGCCGCGCCTCGCACGCCCGCGCGCCTCAATGTGCACGCTCCTGCTGCCTCGCGGCGCCCGGACCGCAACAGCGTGCACATGCGCCTCGACCGCGCTCACCCGCGCGCTCAAACGTGCACGCTCCTGCTGCTTCCCGGCGGCCTTGACCGCAACAGCGTGCACCTCAGCCACGAGTGCGCTGCCCCGCACGCCCAAATGTGCACCCACTTGTTGCCTCTCAGCCCCCGCGACCACAACTGCGTGCACACGAGCCGCGCCCGCGCACCCCGCGCACCACACCCCCACGCGCGACAGAGGGCGACGAGCCGAAGCTCGTCGCCCTCTGGACGTGGGTGGGGTGCGCTCAGCCGCCGAAGCCCTTGTAGCGGTTCTTGAACTTCTCGACGCGACCGGCGGAGTCCATGATGCGCTGCTTGCCCGTGTAGAACGGGTGCGAGGCGCTCGAGATCTCGACGTCGATGACCGGATAGGTCTCGCCGTCCAGCTCGATGGTCTTGCTGCTGGTGACCGTCGAACGCGTGAGGTACGTCTCGCCCGAGGCGAGGTCGCGGAACACGATCGGCTGGTAGTCGGGGTGGATCTCGGTCTTCATGTCAGTCCTTGGTCGCTCGAGCGCGGGAAGTCTTCGGCCGACGTGCTGGCCGACAGACGATGGTATCAGGGATGTGGGAGTCGGGCGAGCCTCAGCGCGTCGCGCGGGCCGACCAGCGGCCGGCCTCGTGGCGCACCTCGAGCGGCAGGCCGAAGGTCTCGGTGAGGCGCGCATCCGTGAGCACCTCGTCGAGGGGTCCGGCGGCGACGATGCCGCCGTCGCGCAGCAGCATGCCGTGCGTGAAGCCGGGCGGGATCTCCTCGACGTGGTGCGTGACCATCACGATCGCCGGAGCGAGGCTGCTCGACGCGTAGTCCTCGAGCGACTGCAGCAGCGACTCGCGCGCGCCGAGGTCGAGGCTGCCGGCCGGCTCGTCGAGCAGCATGAGCTCCGGGTCGGTCATCACCGCGCGTGCGATCTGCACGCGCTTGCGCTCGCCGTCCGAGAGCGTGCCGAACGTGCGGGTGGAGAGCTCGGCGAGGTCCCAGGCGTCCATCACCTCGGCGGCCGCGCTCGAGGTCGAACGACTCGTAGCGCTCCTGCCACCGGCCGGTGACCGCGTAGGCGGCCGTCAGCACGACGTCGCCGACCCGCTCGGTCGCGGGGATGCGCCGCGCGAGTCCGGTCGCCGCGATGCCGATGCGCGTGCGCAGCTCGAACACGTCGACCTTGCCGATCCGCTCCCCCAGCAGGTCGACCGTGCCGGACGTCGGGTGCGTGTGCGCCGACGCGAGCTGCAGCAGGGTCGACTTGCCCGCGCCGTTCGGGCCGAGGATCACCCAGCGGTCGGCCTCGTCGACCGTCCAGGAGACGGCGTCGAGGATCCGGTTGCCGTTTCGGACGAACGAGACGTCGGTGAGCTCGAGGACGCTGGCCATGCCTGCGAGCCTACCGAGCGCGAGGCGCGGCTCAGCGCCGGGCGCGCTCGGCGATCACCGTCTCGTACACCTCGCGCGTCTCGTCGGCGATGCGGCCCCAGTCGAAGCGCTCCCTGGCGCGCTCGCGTCCGGCCTCGCCCATCCGCCGTGCCGCCTCGGGGTCGCGCGACCATGCGGGTGAGCGCGTCGGCGAGGTCGGCGACGTAGCGGTCGGGGTCGGTGGGCGTCCCGGTGCCGTCCTGCACCTGATCGATCGGCACGAGGAAGCCGGTGACGCCGTCGTCGATCACCTCGGGGATGCCCCCGGTCGCGCTGCCCACGACGGGCGCGCCGCACGCCATCGCCTCGAGGTTGACGATGCCGAGCGGCTCGTAGACGCTCGGGCAGACGAAGGTCGTCGCGTGCGTCAGCAGCGCCCGCAGGTCCTCGCGCGGCAGCACCGCGTCGATCCAGACGACCCCGTCGCGCTCGTGGTCTGCAGCTCGGCGACGAGTGCCTTGACCTCCGCGAGGATCTCGGGCGTGTCGGGGGCGCCGGCGCACAGCACGAGCTGCACGTCCTCGGGCAGCGCGCTCGCCGCCGCGCAGCAGGTACGGCAGCCCCTTCTGGCGCGTGATGCGGCCGACGAAGACGACCGAGGGACGGTCGGGGTCGATGCCGAGCTCGCGCGCGCGATCCGCGTCGTGGTTCGGCGCCCAGCGCGTCGAGGTCGATGCCGTTGTAGATGACGTCACGACCCGCTCGGGGTCGAGCGCCGGGTAGGAGCGCAGGATGTCGGCGCGCATGCCGTCGGAGACGGCGATGACTGCGATCGGCCGCCTCGAAGGCGCGACGCTCGATCTCAGCTCGAGATGCGGTAGCCGCCGCCGAGCTGCTCGGCCTTCCACGGCCGCAGCGGCTCGAGGCTAGTGCGCGGTGACGACGTGCGGGATGCCGTGCAGCATCCTGCGCGAGCTGGCCCGCCTCGTTCGCGTACCAGGTGTGCGAGTGCACGAGGTCGGCTGCCGGCGACGTCCTCGGCGATCTGCAGGTCGACCGCCGAGCGTCGCGAGCGCGCGGTTCGCGTCGGCGAGCTGCGCCGGCACGAGGTAGGCGGTGCACGTCCGCCTCGTCGCGCGGCTGCGCCGAAGCAGCGCACCGACACCTCGATCGTAGCGCCGCAGCGCCTTCACGAGCTCGGCGACGTGGACGCCGGCGCCCCCGTAGACCTCGGGCGGGTACTCCCGGGTGAGCAGGTCGACGCGCATGGCCTGACGCTAGTACCGCGACCGGCACTTCGCGGCGGGGTTCCCTGTGACGCATGCGGGGGACATAGGGTGGCGCCCATGGACAAGAAGGTCTTCGGGATCGTGCTCGCCGGCGGCGAGGGCAAGCGGCTGATGCCGCTGACGGCCGACCGGGCCAAGCCCGCCGTGCCGTTCGGCGGGGCGCTATCGGCTGATCGACTTCGCGCTGTCGAACCTCATCAACTCGGGCCTGCGCCAGATCGTCGTGCTGACCCAGTACAAGTCGCACTCGCTCGACCGCCACGTCTCGCAGACCTGGCGCCTGGCGGCGATGCTCAACGCCTACGTCGCCTCGGTGCCCGCGCAGCAGCGCCTCGGCAAGCGCTGGTTCAGCCGGCTCCGGCCGACGCCATCCTGCAGAGCCTCAACCTGATCTCGCGACGAGAAGCCCGACATCGTCGTCGTCGTCGGCGCCGACCACGTGTACCGCATGGACTTCAGCGCAGATGATCGAGGCGCACATCGAGTCGGGCGCGGGTGCGACGGTCGCCGGCATCCGCCAGCCGATCGCGCTCGCCGACCAGTTCGGCGTGATCGAGGACGGACGAGGAGAACCCGACGGAGTCATCGCCGCCTTCCACGAGAAGCCGAAGACGCGATCGGCCTCGCGGACGCGCCCGGACGAGGTGCTCGCGTCGATGGGCAACTACGTCTTCGACGCCGACGTGCTCGATCGACGCCGTGCAGCGCGACGCGAGCTCGACGACTCCAACCACGACATGGGCGGCGACATCGTCCCGGACTTCGTCGCGCGCGGCGAGGCCGGCGTCTACGACCTCAAGCACAACGACGTGCCCGGCTCGACCGAGCGCGACCGCTTCTACTGGCGCGACGTCGGGACGATCGAGTCGTTCTTCGACGCCCACCATGGACCTCATCTCGGCGCTGCCCGTCTTCAACCTCTACAACCGCGACTGGCCGATCTACAGCCAGCAGCTCAACTCGCCGCCCGCGAAGTTCGTGCGCGACGCCGGGGCCGACGCGGCCGACGTCGATCGACTCGATCGTCGTCGCTCGGCTGCGTCGTCTCCGGGCGCCCGCATCGAGCGCAGCGTCGCTCGGCCGTGGTGCACCGTCGAGTCGGGCGCGAAGGTCTTCGATTCGGTCCTCTTCGAGCGGGTGCACGTCGGCGCGGACGCCGTCGTGCGGCGCGCTATCCTCGACAAGGACGTCGTGGTCGGCCCGGGCGCGCAGATCGGCGTCGACCACGACGCGGATCGCGCGCGCGGCTTCACGGTCACCGACATCCGGCATCACGGTCGTCGGCAAGGGCGTCGCACGAAGATCATGCGGACGCGAGGACGGCCCGCCATGGCGCGCTTCCTCGTCGTCCTCGACGTCGATTCGACGCTCATCGAGCGACGAGGTCATCGAGCTGCTCGCCGCGCGGCCGGCGCCGACGCCGAGCGGCAGTCGCCGCCATCACCTAGCGCGCGATGAGCGGCGAGCTCGACTTCGCGGCGTCGCTCGCGGAGCGCGTCGCGACGCTCGACGGGCTGCCCGGTGTCGATCTCGACGACGCGTCGGCGCGCAGATCACCGTCACGACGGCGTGCCGCGAGCTCGATCGCGGCCGTTCACGCCGCCGGCGGGGCGGTCGCCGTCGGTCTCCGGCGGCTTCCACGAGGTGCTCGACCCGATCGCGGCCGAGCTCGGGCTCGACCACTGGCGCGCGAACCGGCTCGAGGTCGTCGATGGGCGGCTCACGGGCCGCATCATCGGCCCGGTCATCGACGGCCCCGCCAAGCGCGACACGCTGGAGTCGCTGCGCCTGAACCTGGGCGTGCCGACGGAGC
>CAWDMS010000012.1:0-298418 GCA_963803465.1 uncultured Actinomycetota bacterium | reverse complement strand
CACCATGACCACCGACCTGCTCGACCTCGAGTCGCTGCTGACCGACGAGGAGCGCGCCGTGCGCGCACGCGTGCGGGCGCTCGTCGACCGCGAGATCCGCCCGCACATCGCCGACTGGTTCGAGCGCGCGCACTTCCCCCGCGACCTCGTGCCGGCGCTCGCCGCCGAGGGGCTGCTGGGCATGCACCTCACCGGCTACGGCTGCGCGGGCCGCTCGGCCGTCGAGTACGGCATCGCGATGCAGGAGCTCGAGGCGGGCGACAGCGGCATCCGCACGTTCGTCTCGGTGCAGGGCTCGCTCGCGATGACCGCGATCGCGAAGCACGGCTCCGAGGAGCAGCGGCTCGCGTGGCTGCCGCGCATGGCTGCCGGCGAGGCGATCGGCTGCTTCGCGCTCACCGAGCCGGATGCGGGCAGCGACCCGGGCGCGATGCGCACGGTCGCGCGCCGCGACGGGGACGACTGGATCCTCGACGGCGAGAAGCGGTGGATCGGGCTCGCCTCGATCGCCGACGTCGCGATCGTGTGGGCGCAGACCGACGAGGGCGTGCGCGGGTTCCTGGTGGAGACGTCGTCGCCCGGCTTCACGGCGACGCCGATCGCGCCGAAGCTGTCGATGCGGGCGTCGATCCAGTGCGACATCGCCCTCGACGGGGTGCGCGTGCCGGAGTCGATGCGGCTGCCGGGCGCGCGCGGGCTGCGGGCGCCGTTCGAATGCCTCGGCGAAGCCCGGTTCGGCATCGCCTGGGGAGCGCTCGGCGCCGCCCGGGATGCGCTCGAGACGACGCTCGCCTACGTCGGCGAGCGTGAGGTCTTCGGCCGGCCGCTCGCGGGGATGCAGCTGACGCAGGCGCGGCTCGCCGAGATGGTGCTCGCGCTGCAGCAGGCGCAGCTGCTCGCCCTGCACCTCGGGCGGCGGAAGGATGCGGGGAGCCTTCGGCCGCACGAGATCTCGATGGGCAAGCTCGCCTCCTGCCGGGCGGCGATCGACATCTGCCGCGAGGCGCGCGCGCTGCTGGGCGGCAACGGCATCACGCTCGACCTCTCCCCCATGCGGCACGCCGCCAACCTCGAGAGCGTGCGCACGTACGAGGGCACCGACGAGGTGCACACCCTCGTGATCGGTCAGGCGCTGACGGGGCTGAGCGCCTTCCGGGGCTGACCGGCGGCTGACCTGGCCGGTCGCGCGGCTCAGCCGGCGCGCACGTCCCAGACGTGGTGCTCGAGGTCGTGCAGCGCGTAGACGAGCAGCGTCTCGACCGTGAAGGCCGAGCCGTTGGAGCGCCTGCCGGAGCGGTCCCACGCGTCGGACGGCACCGCATCCGCCGCGTTCGCGAGCTCGGCCGCGGCGAGGTCGAGCTCCACCGCGACGTGCTCGAAGGGCTGGTGGGCGTAGTCGCCGTCGATCGCCGCCCGGTCCTGGTCCCAGTTCGCGAACTCCGGGTCGTCCTCGGTGAGCATCTGGTCGAGCCGCGCGCGCATGACCCCGCAGACGTCGCGCACGTGCGCCGCGTACTCGAGCGGCGACCAGGTCGCCTCGTCGGGGCGCTGCTCGACGCCCTCGCGGTGCAGTCGCGCGTGCATGGCCGCGGCCGCCTCGCGGATGCGTCGGCTCACGTCGCCGCGGTCGACGCTCGCGGGGTCGAATCCGCATTCGGGGCAGCGCTCGCGCAGCACCCAGGTCCAGTCCTTCGTGTCCGGCTCGATCGGCATGGCGAGAGCATCCCACGACGACGCGCGCAGGGCACGGATCATCCCGCAGGATGACCTGCGCGCGACCGCGGGAGGACGCGAGCGCGAGGGCCCGATCCATAGCGTCGAGCACAGGCTGAGAGGAGCCCCCGATGTCGATGTTCTCCATGCTCGGAACGTTCGCCGAGCTCGCGCTCACCACCCTCGCGCTCGCGACCGGCACCGTGGTGGTGCTCGGCGCCGTCATCATGCTCGCCGTCTGGCTGTGCGGTTCGGTCGCGGCCCGGGTGGCCCGGCGCAGCTGACGCTCGGGCGGCCGACCGGGCGCGCTTGCACGGGCATCGACGGGGCAATACGCTATTCCTGAACGATCGGTCACTAATTCGCCATCGTTGACGACGCAGTCAGGAGTCCCATGCCCGAGGCATTCCTCATCGGTGGCGCGCGCACGCCCGTCGGTCGCTACGGCGGCGCGCTCGCGAGCATCCGCCCGGACGACCTCGCCGCCCTCGTGCTCGGCGAAGCGGTCGCGCGCGCGGGCATCGACCCCGCGCTCATCGACGAGGTCATCCTCGGCGGCGCCAACCAGGCGGGCGAGGACAACCGCAACGTCGCGCGCATGGCCGTGCTGCTGGCGGGCCTGCCCGACACCGTGCCGGGCATCACCGTGAACCGGCTCTGCGCATCAGGCATGTCGGCCATCATCATGGCGTCGCAGATGATCCGCTCGGGCGACGCCGACATCGTCGTCGCCGGCGGCGTCGAGTCGATGACGCGCGCCCCCTGGGTGCAGGCGAAGCCCGAGAAGGCGTGGGCGAAGCCCGGGCGAGGCGTTCGACACCTCGATCGGCTGGCGCTTCGCCAACCCGAGGCTCGTCGCGCGCGACAAGGCGACGTTCTCGATGCCCGAGACGGCCGAGGAGGTCGCGCGGGTCGACGGCATCACGCGCGAGGACGCCGACGCCTTCGCGCTGCGCTCGCACCAGCGCGCGATCGCCGCGATCGACGGCGGCCGCTTCGCCGACGAGATCGTCGCCGTCCCGACGAAGGGCGGCGACGTCAGCGTCGACGAGGGCCCCCGCCGCGACACGACGCTCGAGCGCCTCGCGGGGCTGCGGCCCGTCGTCGCGGGCGGCTCGGTCGTCACCGCGGGCAACGCGTCGTCGCTCAACGACGGCGCCTCGGCGATCGTCATCGCGAGCGAGGATGCCGTGCGCCGCCTCGGGCTGACGCCGCGCGCCCGCATCGTGGGCGGCGCGAGCGCCGGCATCGCTCCCGAGATCATGGGGCTCGGCCCCGTGCCCGCGACCGAGAAGCTGCTCGCCCGCACGGGCGTCTCGATCGGCGACATCGGCGCGGTCGAGCTCAACGAGGCCTTCGCGACCCAGTCGCTCGGCACCATCCGCCGCCTCGGGCTCGACGCCGAGATCGTGAACGCCGACGGCGGCGCGATCGCGCTGGGCCATCCGCTCGGCTCGTCCGGCTCGCGCCTCGTGGTGACGCTGCTGGGCCGCATGGAGCGCGAGGGCGCGCAGCGCGGGCTCGCGACGATGTGCGTCGGCGTCGGCCAGGGCACCTCGATCCTCCTGGAGCGCCCGTGACCCGCATCCTCAACCGGCCAGTTGGTACGTCGAGGGCACTATCCCCTCGTGATACCAACTACCCGGTTGAGAGTGCAGGGGGCGGGCGATGAGCGCGAGCCTGCGGGTCGAGGAGCGCGGCACGTTCGTGCTCGCGACGCTCGACCGACCCGAGAAGCGCAACGCGATCGACCAGGAGCTCGTCGACGCGCTCCACCGGCTCTGCGCTCGGCTCGAGGTCGAGCGCCGCACGCTCGTGCTCACCGGCTCCGGCGGCACCTTCGCGGCTGGCGCCGACATCGCGCAGCTGCGCGACCGCCGCGCGACCGACGCGCTCGCCGGCATCAACACCCGCTGCTTCCAGCGCATCCGCGCCCTGCCGATGCCCGTGATCGCCGTGCTCGACGGCTACGCGCTCGGCGGCGGCGCCGAGCTCGCCTACGCCGCCGACATCCGCATCGGCACGCCGACGCTCACGATCGGCAACCCCGAGACGGGCCTCGGCATCATCGCCGCGGCCGGCGCCACCTGGCGGCTCAAGGAGATCGTCGGCGAGGCGCTCGCGAACGAGATGCTGCTCACCGGCCGGCAGCTCGACGCGCAGGAGGCGCTCGCCGCCGGCCTCGTCTCGGCCGTGCTCGAGCCCGAGGCCGCGCTCGAGCGGGCGACCGCGCTCGCCGAGCGCATCGCGAAGCTCGACCCGGCGGCGACGCAGGCGACGAAGCGCGCGCTGCTCGCCCCGCCGAGCGCCCACCCCGAGATCGACCTCGCCGAGCAGGCGGTGCTCTTCGAGAGCCCCGAGAAGCACCGGCGCATGACCGAGTTCCTCGAGCGGCGCAGCCGCCCCGCGGACGGCACCGAGAAGCGAGTGACGCGATGAGCGCAGCGATGCAGGACGACACCGACGCCGTGGTCGGCGCAGGCGCACCGGAGCGCGTCGGCGTGCTCGGCGGCGGCCGCATGGGCGCCGGCATCGCGCACGCGTTCGTGCTCGCCGGCAGCCAGGTGGTGGTCGTCGAGCGCGACCACGCGTCGGCCGAGGCCGCCGAGGAGCGCGTGCGGGCGAGCCTCGCGACGAGCGTCGCGCGCGGCTGGGCCGAGCCGATCGACGAGCTCGTCGGCCGCGTCCGCGTCGCGACCGACGTGGCCGCCTTCGCCGACGCCGACCTCGTGATCGAGGCGGTGCCCGAGGACCAGGGGCTGAAGGCGGATGCGCTCGCGCGCGTCGAGGCCGTGCTGACCGACCGCGCCGCGCTCGCGAGCAACACGTCGTCGATCTCGATCGACGCGCTCGCGGCGAACCTCGCCCGGCCCGCGCGCTTCCTGGGGCTCCACTTCTTCAACCCGGTCCCCGCATCGGCGCTCGTCGAGATCGTGCTCGGCGACGCCACCGACCCGGCGCTCGCGAACAGCGCCCGCGCATGGGTCGAGGCGATCGGCAAGGCACCCGTCACCGTGCACGACGCACCCGGCTTCGCGAGCTCGCGGCTCGGCGTCGCGATCGGCCTCGAGGCGATCCGCATGGTCGAGGAGGGCGTCGCGAGCCCGGGCGACATCGACCTCGCGATGGAGCTCGGCTACAAGCACCCCACCGGCCCGCTGCGCACCACCGACATCGTCGGGCTCGACGTGCGGCTCGGCATCGCCGAGCAGCTGCACCGCGAGCTCGGGCCGCGCTTCGAGCCGCCGGCGCTGCTGCGCCAGATGGTCGCCGAGGGCCGGCTCGGCAAGAAGAGCGGCCGCGGCTTCTACGACTGGACCGCCGAGTGAGCCGCCCCATGACCCCACGAGAGAGCGAGTCGACGATGACCGACACCCAGACCGCGACCCAGACGCGACTCCTGCCCAGCTACGTGCAGGACGGCTGGTGGCAGCCCGCCGAGGATGCCGGAGCGACCGTCGTGCGCGACGCCTCCACCGGCGAGGAGGTCGTGCGCGTCTCGACCACCGGCCTCGACCTCGCCGCGGCGCTCGAGCACGCCCGCACCGTCGGCCAGCACAGCCTCGCGCCGCTCACCTTCCACCAGCGCGCGATCCTGCTCAAGCAGATGGCGCTCGCGCTCACCGAGCGCAAGGCGGAGCTCTACGAGCTCTCGAGCCGCACCGGTGCGACGAAGAACGACTCGTGGGTCGACATCGACGGCGGCATCGGCGTGCTCTTCACCTACTCGTCCAAGGGCCGCCGCGAGATGCCGCAGTCGACGATCTACCTCGACGGTCCGGTCGAGGTGCTCTCGAAGGACGGCTCGTTCCTCGCCCGCCACATCTGCACGACCCTCCCCGGCGTCGCGGTGCAGATCAACGCGTTCAACTTCCCCGTCTGGGGCGCGCTCGAGAAGCTCGCCCCGGCGTTCCTCGCCGGCATGCCGACGCTCATCAAGCCCGCGACGCCCACCGGCTACGTCGCCGAGCACATGGTGCGCATCCTCGCCGAGTCGGGCCTGCTGCCCGCCGGCGCGATCCAGCTCGTCTCGGGCTCCGCGCGCGACCTGCTCGACCACCTGCGGCTCGGCGACACGGTGAGCTTCACCGGCTCCGCGTCCACGGCCGGGAGCCTCCGCCTCCACGACGCCGTGCAGACGGGCGGCGTGCGGTTCACGGTCGAGACCGACTCGATCAACGCATCCGTCCTCGGCCCTGACGCCGAGCCGGGCACCCCCGAGTTCGACGCGTTCGTGCGCGGCGTCGTCAGCGAGATGACGGCGAAGGCCGGCCAGAAGTGCACGGCCATCCGGCGCGTGATCGTGCCCACCGGCATGACGGATGCGGTGGCGGGCGCCGTGCGCGACCGCATCGCCGCGAAGGTGGTCGTCGGCGACCCGCGCGCCGAGGGCGTCACGATGGGGCCGCTCGCCTCCACGGAGCAGCGCGACGAGGTGCTCGGGCAGCTCATGAAGCTGCGCGAGGGCGGCGGCCAGATCGTCGTCGGCGGCGACGCCGCGAGCGTGACGCTCGCCGACGGCTCGATCGGCGAGGCGCTCGAGGGCGCGTTCGTCGCGCCGACGCTGCTGTCGTTCCGCGACGCCGAGTCGGATGCCCTCCACAGCGTCGAGGCGTTCGGCCCGGTCGCGTCGATGGTCGAGTACGGCAGCCCCGAGCAGGCGGCCGAGATCGTCGCGCGCGGCGGCGGCTCGCTGGTGACGTCGGTGGCGAGCCACGACCCGGTGTTCGTCGCGGAGCTCGCGCGCCGCATCGCGCCGCACAACGGCCGCATCCTGCTGCTCGACCGCGACGACATGCGCGCATCCACCGGCCACGGCTCGCCGCTGCCGATGCTCGTGCACGGCGGCCCCGGCCGCGCGGGCGGCGGCGAGGAGCTCGGCGGCATCCGCTCGGTGCTCCACCACATGCAGCGCACCGCCATCCAGGGCTCGCCGACCATGCTCACCGCCCTCACGGGCGTCTGGCACCAGGGCGCGGCATCGTCGACGCAGGCGCCGCACCCGTTCCGCAAGTCGCTCGCCGAGCTGCGCATCGGCGACCAGGTCGTCTCGGAGCGCCGCGAGATCTCGCTCGACGACATCGAGCACTTCGCGGAGTTCACCGGCGACACCTTCTACGCCCACATGGACCAGGAGGCGGCCGAGGCGAACCCGTTCTTCCCGGGCCGCGTCGCGCACGGCTACCTGCTGCTGTCGTTCGCTGCCGGCCTCTTCGTCGAGCCGGCGCCGGGCCCCGTGCTCGCGAACACCGGCCTCGACAACCTGCGCTTCATGACGCCCGTCTCCCCCGGCGACTCGCTGCGGGTCACGCTCACGGCGAAGCAGATCACGCCGCGCGAGACCGACCCGTACGGCGAGGTGCGGTGGGATGCGGTGCTCACCAACCAGGACGACGAGATCGTCGCGCAGTACGACCTGCTGACGTACGTCGCGAAGGAGCAGTAGCCGGTCGTCCGTGCCCGGAACCCGCCTCTGGCGGTGGCGCCCGCCCGGGTCGACAATGCGGACGGCAAGGGGGGCATCATGGACGATGCGACCAGGAACCCGGCGAACGAGGCAGTGGTGGAGCGGCTCATCGCCTGCATCAACAGCCGGCAGATCGACGTGATGGACGAGCTGTTCGCCGAGGACAGCGTGATGGATTGGCCGCAGTCCGGCGAGCGCGTCGTGGGCGGCGACGCGCGGCGGGCGATCTACCGGGCGTTCCCGCAGCTGCCCACGATCACGCCGCGCCGGCTGCTGAGCTCCGGCGATCTCGTGATCGCGGAGGCGTCGCTCGACTACGGCGGCCCGGTCTACAAGACGGTCTTCGTCTTCGAGCTGCGCGACGGCAGGATCTGGCGCGAGACGGCCTACTGGAGCGAGCCGTTCGAGCCGCCGGCGTGGCGGTCGCGATGGGTCGAGGTGTCGCCGGACGGCTGAGCGCCGGCCCGCGACCGGACTGACGGCGTCCGCCCCTCGACGCGCGAACGGCGGGCGCCCCGAGGGACGCCCGCCGTTCGTCGCCGGTCACTCGGCGGGGAGCACCAGCTGCTGGCCCGCCATGATGAGGTCGGGGTTCGAGAGCGTCTGCTGGTTGACGGCGAAGATGCCGAGCCAGCCGCTGTCGACGCCCTGCGCCTCGGCGATCTCGAAGAGCGTGTCGCCCGAGACGACCGTGTAGGTCTCGTCGCCCGGCTGCACGTCCGGCAGCTGCAGCGCGGCGGGCGCCTGCTGGGCGGGCGCCTGCTGGGCGGGCGCGGCCGCCGGGGCGGCCTGCGCTGCCGGAGCCGCCGCGGGGGCGGGCGCCGGCTGGGCGGCCGGCTGCTGCGCCGGAGCGGCGGCACGCGGCTCGGCCGCGCCGCTCGCGCCGATCTGCGCCGAGCACGAGGGCCATGCGCCCCAGCCCTGGCCGGCCAGCGTGTTCTCGGCGACCCGGATCTGCTCGGCGCGCGAGGCGTCGGCCGGGTTGCCGGAGCCGCCGTAGGCCTGCCAGGTCGACAGCGAGAACTGCAGGCCGCCGTAGTAGCCGTTGCCGGTGTCGATCGACCAGTTGCCGCTCGACTCGCACTGCGCGAGCGCGTCCCAGGTCGCGTCGGAGGCCGCGTTCGCCGCGGTCGGCACGAGCACGGCTCCTGCGACGGTCGCGACGCCCGTGGCGACGAGGCCGGCGACGTAGCGCTTCGATCGGCGGGCGCGGGTGATGGTGGGCTTGCTCACGATTGAACTCCACAGCCCCGTCTCGCACGCGCCGAGCGCGTGCGACCGCCCGACCGGTGCACTTGGATTCGATGGCGCGGAGGACTCTCGGGGCGGATGCGACGGCCGTCCTTCGCGGTTCAAGCCACCCACGCTACCGAAGATCACGATTCGGTAACAAGCGGCGTGTCGCGCCGCCGTTCCGCACGGTCAGAGCGAGGACGGCTCCCGCAGGCCCGTGCGCACCAGCTCGAGCACCGAGTCGGCCAGCTGCTCGGGGCTGATCGGGCCGTCCGGGCGGTACCACTCGACGATGGAGTTGACCATGCCGAAGGTCAGCCGCTCGGCGACGCGAGGGTCCATGTCGGCGCGCAGCGTGCCCTCGTCCCGCGACAGCTCGAAGAGCCGGCCGAGCTTGCGGTCGACCTCGCGGCGTCGCCGCATCGCCTCGAGCTCGACGGGCGTGTTGCCGCGCAGCCGCAGCAGCAGCGTGACGAACGGCTTGTGCTCGCAGAGCACGATCACCGCGCCGCGGATGACGTAGCGGATGCGGTCGACGACCGGCCCCGTCGTCGCCTCCGGGGCGTCGAACACGGCCTCGAGCGCATCCAGCGCCTTCGAGAGCGCGACCTCGAGCATCTGCTCCTTGGAGGCGAAGTGGTGGTAGATCGCCGACTTCGACAGGCCGAGCCGCTCGGCGATCACGCCGAGCGAGGTCGCGTCGTAGCCGCGCTCGTTGAACGCCGCGACGACGACCTCGAGCATCGAGTCGCGGTCGTAGCCGGGGCGGCCGCGGCGGGCGACGACGGGCAGGGTCATCCGGTCATCCTCTCAGCCATCCCCGGACCGCCTCGGTCGGGTCACCGCTCCCGCATGTCGTAGACGCGCTTGTACTTGCCCTCCGAGCGCGGCAGCGAGCCGGTGGGCACGACCTCGACGTCGACGGTCGTGCCGATCCGCTCCTTCACGCGCAGCTTCAGGATCTCAGCGGCGGCGGTCGACACGACCGGCTTCACACCGGGCTCGCACTCGATCTTCACGACCAGCCCGTCCATGCGCCCGCGGTTGACGAGCTCGAGGATGAAGTGCGGCGTGAGGTGCTCGATCTCGAGCACGATCTCCTCGATCTGGGTCGGGAAGATGTTGACGCCGCGCACGATGAGCATGTCGTCGTTGCGGCCGGTGATCTTCTCGATCCGGCGCATCGTCGCCTGCGCCGACCCCGGCAGCAGCCGTGTCAGGTCGCGGGTGCGGTAGCGGATGACGGGGAACGCCTGCTTCGTCAGCGACGTGAAGACGAGCTCGCCCATCTCGCCGTCGGCCAGCTGCTCGCCGGTCTCGCCGTCGATGACCTCCGGCAGGAAGTGGTCCTCCCAGATGGTGGGACCGTCCTTCGTCGCCGCGAACTCGCTGCCGACGCCCGGCCCATGACCTCCGAGAGGCCGTAGATGTCGACGGCGTCGAGGCCCATCCGGCGCTCGAGCTCGTGCCGCATCTCGTTCGTCCACGGCTCGGCGCCGCAGATGGCGACCTTGAGCGACGTCTCGCGGGGGTCGAGGCCGGCCTCCTCGAACGCATCCGCGATCGTCAGCAGGTACGACGGGGTGCACATGATCGCGTCCGGCTCGAAGTCGCGGATCAGCTGCACCTGGCGGGTGGTCTGCCCGCCCGAGACGGGGATGACGGTGGCGCCGAGCCGCTCGATGCCGGCGTGCGCGCCCTGGCCGCCGGTGAAGAGGCCGTAGCCGTAGGCGTTGTGCACCTTCATGCCCGGGCGCACGCCGGCGGCGCGCAGCGAGCGGGCCACGACATCCGCCCACACGTCGAGGTCGTCCTTCGTGTAGCCGACGACCGTCGGGCGGCCGGTGGTGCCGGACGACGCGTGGATGCGCGCGACCTGCGCCATGGGCACCGCGAACATGCCGAACGGGTACGACGCGCGCAGGTCCTCCTTCGTGGTGAAGGGCAGGCGCTGCAGGTCGTCGAGCGAGCGGATGTCGTCCGGGCGCACGCCGGCCTCGTCGAGCTTCCGCGTGTAGGTGGGCACGTTCGCGTAGGCGTGGCGCACCGTCTGCTGCAGCCGCTCGAGCTGCAGCGCGCTCGATCTCAGGCGCGGCTCGCGCAGCTCCTCGGATCGGTCGAGTTCGTCGTGGGCGGCTGCGGGTCGGGCAGGGTCGTCGATGTCTCGGGAAGCTCGAGGCGGTGCTCAGGCGGAGCCGGCGGGCGTGCGCGGCGGTTGGTGAACGAGCGGCCGCGGAACTCCGCGACCGTCTCGCCGGTCTCGTCGACGATGGACACGTCGTAGATGCCGTTGCGGCCCGACCTCCAGCGGCGCTCGGCCGTGGCGGTGAGCGTCTGGCCGGCGTGGGTCGCCTTCGCGAACGTGATGTCGGCGCCGGATGCGACGGTGACCGTCGCGTCCTCGTTGCACGCGTACGCGAACGCGGTGTCGGCGAGCGTGAAGACGAGGCCGCCGTGGGTGATGCCGAAGCCGTTCACCATCGCGTCGGTGATCGGCATCGTGAGCACGGCGCGGCCGCGCTCGAGCTCGGCGATCTCGATGCCGAAGGCCTCCTTGGCGCGATCGGTCTCGGCCATGATCGTGGCCAGCCAGGTCTCGTCCCGCGAGATCCGGTCCTGGTGCGTCTCCAGCATGCGCGCTCCGTTCGTCGTCGAGCTCGTCCTGCGCCCCGTTGCAGGGGCGCCGCGACCGAGTATATACTTACTGAACGTTCGGTCACTAATTCCGAACCCGAGGAGACGGAGTCGACGATGACGCTCACCGCACCCGACGCATCCGCGACCGGACGCCCGACGGGCGGAGCTGCAGGCGCGCTTCGACGCGCTCATCGAGGCGGACCAGCGCATCGAGCCGCGCGACTGGATGCCCGAGGCGTACCGGAAGACGCTCGTCCGCCAGATCTCCCAGCACGCGCACTCCGAGATCATCGGCATGCAGCCCGAGGGCAACTGGATCTCCCGCGCCCCGAGCCTCAAGCGCAAGGCGATCCTGATGGCCAAGGTGCAGGACGAGGCCGGCCACGGGCTCTACCTCTACTCCGCCGCGCAGACGCTCGGCATCAGCCGCGACGAGATGACCGAGCAGCTCATCACCGCGCGGCCCGCTACTCCTCGATCTTCAACTACCCGACGCCGACGTGGGCCGACATGGGCGCGATCGGCTGGCTCGTCGACGGCGCCGCGATCTGCAACCAGGTGCCGCTGTGCCGCGCCTCCTACGGCCCCTACGGCCGCGCGATGGTGCGCATCTGCAAGGAGGAGTCCTTCCACCAGCGGCAGGGCTTCGAGATCCTGCTCGAGCTCAGCCAGGGCACGCCGAGCAGCACCGGATGGCCCAGGAGGCCGTGGACCGCTGGTACTGGCCGAGCCTCATGATGTTCGGCCCGCCCGACGACGAGTCGCCCAACTCGGCGCAGTCGATGGCGTGGAAGATCAAGCGCTTCTCGAACGACGAGCTGCGCCAGCGCTTCGTCGGCATGCTCGTGCCGCAGGCCGAGGTGCTCGGCCTCACGCTGCCCGACCCGAACCTGCGCTGGAACGAGGAGCGCGGCGAGTGGGACATGTCCGAGATCGACTGGACCGAGTTCAACGAGGTGCTCGCCGGCCGCGGCCCCGCGAACGCGCAGCGCATGCAGCACCGCCGCGACGCCCACGAGGACGGCGCCTGGGTGCGCGAGGCCGCCGCCGCCTACGCCGAGAAGCAGGCCGCCGCGCGCGAGGTCGCCGCCTGACGACCAACTTCCCGAAGGGTTTCACAGAAAACCCGAAAATTGAGAGGAGAGACAGTGTCGACACCCGGCGCATCCGCCGAGGGCTGGCCGCTGTACGAGGTGTTCGTGCGCGCCAACCGCGGGCTGAGCCACGTGCACGTCGGCTCGCTGCACGCGCCCGACGACGACATGGCGCTGCGCAACGCGCGCGACCTCTACACGCGCCGCAACGAGGGCGTCTCGGTGTGGGTCGTGCCGCTCGACGGCGATCACGACGAGCGACCCCGACCAGAAGGGCGCCTTCTTCGAGAGCCCGGCCGGCAAGAACTACCGCCACGCCAAGTACTACGAGAAGAGCGCGGAGGTCCCCCACCTGTGAACGCCCAGCTGAACGACGCCGAGCTCGACGCCGCCGCGGGCGGCGAGCAGCCGTCCCCGACGGCCGCGCGCACCGAGCCCCGCGACGCGGCGGCGATCGCCGCGATGCACGACGCCGAGGCCGCCGACGTGCACGGCGACGTCTCGGTCGACGAGCTGCACCTGACGGCGGAGCTGACGGGCGCGGATGCGTCGCACGTCGCGACGCCCGACGTCGCGGCGTACGCGATGCGGCTCGGCGACGACGCGCTCATCCTCTCCCAGCGGCTCGGCTGGTGGATCTCGCGCGCCCCCGAGCTCGAGGAGGACATGGCGCTCGGCAACATCGCGCTCGACCTGCTCGGGCACGCCCGCTCGCTGCTGCACTACGCGGGCACCGCCGACGGCCGCAGCGAGGACGACCTCGCCTACTGGCGCGACGAGCACGAGTTCCGCTGCGCGTGGCTCTTCGAGCAGCCGAACGGCGACTTCGCGCACACGATCGCGCGCGGCCTGATCGCCTCCATCTGGATGCAGGAGCTCTACACCGCGCTGTCGCAGTCGACGGATGCGTCGCTCGCCGCCATCGCCGCGAAGTCGGTCAAGGAGGTCGCGTACCACCGCGACCACGCCGTGCAGTGGACGCTGCGCCTCGCCGGCGGCACCGACGAGTCGCGCCGCCGCCTGCTCGTCGCGCTCACCGACACCTGGCCCTACACCGACGAGCTGTTCCGCGACGACGAGCTGCACGAGCGCCTCGACGGCATCGCGCCGCGCCCGTCGAGCCTCCGCGCGGGCTTCGACGAGATCTGGGATGCCGTGCTCGCCGAGGCGGAGATCACCGAGGCCGAGTTCACCAACTCCCGCGTCGGCCAGTCGTCCGGCGGCGGCCGCCACGGCAACCACTCGACGCACCTCGGCCCGATGCTGGCAGAGATGCAGGTGCTGGCCCGCCGCCACCCGGGAGCATCGTGGTGACGGGCGACGTGGTGACGGCGGCCACCGCATCCGCCACCGAGCTGCGCGACCGCGCCTGGCGCCTCGCCGCGACCGTGCTCGACCCCGAGGTGCCGGTGCTCACGATCGAGGACCTCGGCGTGCTGCGCGACGTGCGGATCGAGGGGGAGACGACCGTCGTGACCCTCACGCCCACCTACTCGGGCTGCCCCGCGATCGACCAGATGCGCGACGACGTGCTGCTCACGCTCACCGCCGAGGGCTTCCGCGACGTGCGCGTCGACTTCACGCTGGCGCCCGCCTGGACGACCGACTGGATGAGCGAGGCCGGCAAGGCGAAGCTCGAGCAGTACGGCATCGCCCCGCCCACGCACCGCGCGGGCGAGCGCTCCGGCCCCATCCCGCTGTCGCTCGGCGTGAAGTGCCCGCGCTGCGGGTCCTTGCGCACCCGCGAGGTCTCGCGCTTCGGCTCGACCGCCTGCAAGTCCCACTTCGAGTGCCTCGCGTGCCTCGAGCCCTTCGACCACTTCAAGGTGCACTGACCATGGCGGCCGTCAACCTGGGCTCGACGGGGCTCGGCATCGGGTCCGCGCGCCGTCGCGGGCAGTTCCACTCGCTCGAGGTCGCCGAGGTGCGCCCGCTCACCGCCGAGTCGGTGGAGGTCACCTTCGCCGTGCCCGGCGAGCTGCAGGACGCGTTCGGCTACGTCGCCGGCCAGCACCTGGCGCTGCGCGCGACGATCGACGGGCAGGAGATGCGCCGGTCGTACTCCATCTGCCGGCCTCCCACCCCGGGCGCGATCTCGGTCGCGATCAAGCGCGACCTCGGCGGGCGATTCTCGACCTGGGCGAACAGCGAGCTGCAGGCGGGCGACCGCATCGACGTGATGAGCCCGCAGGGCACGTTCATCTCTGCGCTCGACCAGGTCGACGGCGCGCACGTCGTCGGCATCGCCGCCGGCAGCGGCATCACGCCCGATGATGGCGCTCGCCCACGAGGTGCTGTCGCGCTCGGCGACGTCGACGTTCTCGCTGCTGTTCTCGAACCGCTCGACCCTCGACGTGATGTTCATCGAGGAGCTCGCCGACCTCAAGGACCGCTACCCGGCGCGGCTCGCGCTGCACCACGTGCTCTCGCGCGAGCAGCGCGCGGCACCGCTCATGTCGGGCCGCATCGACGAGGAGCGGCTCGAGCGCATCCTCACCGAGCTCATCCGCCCCGACTCGGTCGACGAGTGGTTCCTGTGCGGGCCGTTCGAGCTCGTGCAGCTGTGCCGCGACGTGCTCGAGGCGAAGGGCGTCGACCCGGCGCACGTGCGCTTCGAGCTGTTCACGACCGGCAAGCCGGTCGACGCGGGCGGCGACCGCGGTCGACCCGTGCAGCTCGACGCGGGCGAGGAGACCTGGACGCTCGACTTCACGCTCGACGGCCAGTCGACGCAGGTGGAGTCGCCCATCTCGGCGCGCGAGTCGATCCTCAACGCGGCGCTGCGCGTGCGGCCGGACGTGCCCTTCGCGTGCGCGGGCGGCGTGTGCGGCACCTGCCGCGCGAAGGTCGTCTCCGGGAGCGTGAGCATGAGCGAGAACTACGCGCTCGAGCCCGACGAGATCGAGCGCGGCTACGTGCTCACGTGCCAGTCGCACCCGAAGGCCGACACGACGAAGGTCGTCGTCGACTACGACGTCTGACCCCACCCGCCGACCGGGCAGCGTCCGACCGGCGGATCCCGTCGCCTGACGAAGGAGCCCCGATGATCGACCTCACCATCACCGACGACGTCGCCGAGGTCGTGCTGCACGCGCCCGAGCGGCGCAACGCGGTCGACGCGTCCGCGCTCCGGGAGCTGGCGGATGCGTACGCGGAGGCCGAGCGCGCGGGCGTGCGCGCGCTGCTGCTGCGGGGCGAGGGCAAGGCGTTCTGCGCGGGGCGCGACATCTCGCAGGTCGACCCGCGCACCGACGACGCGATCGGCTTCCTGCGCGCTCGCTCACGCCCGCGCTGCAGCGGATGGCCGCGTTCCCCGCGCCGACGTTCGCCGTCGCGCACGGCGCGTGCCTCGGCATCGGGCTCGGCCTGCTCGTCGCGACCGACGTCGTCTACGTCGCCGAGTCGGCGAAGGTCGGCAGCCCGTTCGCGGCGCTCGGCGCGACGCTCGACTCCGGCGGCCACGCGCTCTTCTTCGAGCGGCTCGGCGCGCACCGCACGCTCGACCTCATCTACTCGGGCCGGCTCATGCGCGGCGAGGAGGCCGTCGCGCTGGGCCTGTTCTCGCAGTCGTTCCCCGACGACGAGGTGCTGGCCGCGACGCGCGCCGCCGCTCGCGCACGCCGCGGCGGGGCCGACGCTCGCGTACTTCGCCTCGAAGGAGATCATCCGCGGACTCCGCGACGAGCGGATGGGCCTGTGGCAGTCGGTCGACGCCGAGAACATCGCGCAGGCCGCGCTCGCGCAGACGCCGGACTTCCGCGAGGGCTTCGCCGCGTTCCAGCAGAAGCGGCAGCCCGCCTTCACCGGCCGCGCGTAGTCGCCGCTCGCCGCGGCGCGGCGGGTAGCGTTCGGCCATGGAGCAGCTCGCCGTCCTCAGCACCCTGCAGTCGGGCTTCCTGGAGTCGACCCGGCGCGCCGACCCGGAGACGCGCATCCCGTGGCTCGGGCGGTGGACGGTGCGATCGCTCGTCGTGCACCTGTCGCGCATCCATCACTGGGCGGCCGCGCAGGCCAGGCGGCAGCAGGAGGAGCCGCTCGGCCGCGGCCCGTTCGACCTGCCGGAGCTCTACGCGTCGTGCGCTCGCGAGCTGCGCGAGACCCTCGCCGAGCTCGACCCCGGCGCTCGCGCGTGGACCCTGCTCGACGACGGCGTGCCGCGGGCCGAGCAGACCGGCACCGTCGCGTTCTGGCATCGCCGGCAGGCGCTCGAGACGCTCGTGCACCTGTGGGACCTGCGCACCGCGCTCGGCGAGCAGCTCGAGGTCGACGACGCGGTCTGGCTCGACTGCCTCGACGAGGTCGTCACCGTCATGCATCCGCGCCAGCTGCGGCTCGAGCGCGTCGCACCGCCGCAGGCGAGGATCGCGTTCGCTCCGACCGGGACGGATGCGGTGCTGCGAGCTCGCGGGCGCGCCGCACGATGCGCCGTCCGCCGTGCTCGCGGGTCCGGCCGAGGCGCTCGCGCTCATCGCGTGGGGGCGACTCGGCCTGGACGCCCCCGGCGTGACGGTGCGGGGCGACCGCGACGCGGCCCGCGCGGCGCTGGCCGCGCGGGCTCACGCCGTAGCCGCCCGTCGTTGCACCTCGCGCAAGTTCTTTCGCCCCGAGGTACCTGAGCGAGCCCCGGATGGGGGACACTGATCGAGTGAGCACCACCAGCACCGTCCCGGTCGGCCAGCCCCTCTACGGCGCGTCGTTCGGCCAGGCCGTCAAGCGCTTCTTCAAGGGCTACGTGAAGTTCTCCGGCCGAGCGAGCCGGAGCGAGTTCTGGTGGGCGATGCTCTTCACCTTCCTGATCTCGCTCGTCGTGCAGATCCCCTTCTGGATCGTGTGGAGCATCGTCATGGTGCGCGCCGCATCCGCCTCTGGCACGGTCGACGACCTCGCCATGGAGCAAGAGCTCCTCGGGCTGTCCGGCATCATGCTGCTCGTCATCGGCCTCATGGTGCTGGTGTCGCTCGCGATCGTGCTGCCGACCTACGCGGTGATGTGGCGGCGGCTGCAGGACGCCAACTTCCACGGCGCGTTCATGCTGCTGTCGTTCGCGGGCCTCGGCATCGTGCCGCTCGTCATGTGCGCGCTGCCGTCGAACCCGCTCGGCGCCCGCTTCGACCCCGCGTACGCGGGCCAGGCCGCGGCCTACGGCTACGACCAGCTCTACACGCCCCAGGTGTCGCCGGCGTACGGCCAGAGCTCGCCCTACGGGTCCGCGCCGCAGGCATCCGCGCAGTACGGGCAGCAGCCGTACGGGCAGCCGTCGCAGCCCTACAGCCAGGGCTACCAGCAGGGCACGCCGTCGGCGATCCCGCAGTCCTACGGCGGGCAGTCCTACGGCGGCACGCCCTACGGCCAGCAGCCCGAGGGCCAGCAGCAGCCGTAGCGGCGTCCAGTCAGCAGCACCTGCGAGGGTGGACCCGTGACGAACACCGGCATCCGCGACGCCGCCCTCGAGATCCTGCGCACCCTCGTCGGGTCGCCCGACGCCGACTTCCACGAGGGCCAGTTCGAGGCGATCGAGACGCTCGTCGCCGACCGGCAGCGCGCGCTCGTCGTGCAGCGCACCGGCTGGGGCAAGTCGGCCGTGTACTTCGTCGCCACCCTGCTGCTGCGCCGCGCAGGGCGCCGGCCCCACGCTGCTCGTCTCGCCGCTGCTCGCCCTCATGCGCGACCAGGTCGAGGCCGCCGCCCGCGCGGGCGTGCGCGCCGTCGCGATCAACTCGGCGAACCCGCACGAGTGGGGCGACGTGCTGCAGCAGCTCGAGCGCGACGAGGTCGACGTGCTGCTCGTCTCGCCCGAGCGCCTCAACAACCCGCGCTTCCGCGAGGAGCAGCTGCCGACGCTCATCCCGCGCACCGGCCTGCTCGTCGTCGACGAGGCGCACTGCATCTCCGACTGGGGCCACGACTTCCGCCCCGACTACCGCCGCCTCCGCGACCTCATCGCCGAGATGCCGCACGGCGTGCCGGTGCTGGCCACGACCGCGACCGCCAACTCGCGCGTCGTCACCGACGTCGCCGAGCAGCTCGAGCACGCCGGCGGCGAGCCGGTCGTGACGATCCGCGGCCCGCTCGCTCGAGCCTCCCTGCGCCTGGGCGTGCTGCGGCTGCCCGACGCCGGCGCCCGGCTGGGCTGGCTGCTCAGCCACCTCGGCGACCTGCCCGGCTCGGGCATCATCTACGCCCTCACCGTCTCGGCGGCCGAGGACACCGCGCGGCTGCTGCGGGACGCGGGCCACGAGGTGCGCGCGTACACGGGGCGCACGGATGCCGGCGATCGCGAGGGCCTCGAGCAGGCGCTCAAGCACAACGAGGTCAAGGCGCTCGTCGCGACGAGCGCGCTCGGCATGGGCTTCGACAAGCCCGACCTCGGGTTCGTCATCCACCTGGGCGCGCCGTCGTCGCCGGTCGCCTACTACCAGCAGGTCGGCCGCGCCGGTCGTGCCGCGATGATCGACGGCAGGGCGGCCAGCGCCGACGTGCTGCTCCTCCCCGGCGACGAGGACGAAGCGATCTGGCAGTACTTCGCGACGTCGTCGATGCCGGACGAGCGCAAGGCGCTCGCCGTGATCGACGAGCTCGCGTTCGAGGGCGCACCGCTGTCGACCCCGGCCCTCGAGGCGCGCGTCGACCTCAAGCGCACGCCGCTCGAGCTGCTGCTCAAGGTGCTCGACGTGGACGGCGCCGTGCAGCGCGTCTCGGGCGGCTGGGTCGCGACCGGCGCGCCGTGGGTCTACGACGCGGAGCGCTACGAGCGCATCGCCGCCGCGCGCGTGCAGGAGCAGCGCTCGATGCTCGAGTACGAGCGCACCAGCGGATGCCGCATGGAGTTCCTCCAGCGCGCGCTCGACGACGACACCGCGGTGCCGTGCGGCCGCTGCGACACCTGCGCGGCGGCGGCGGGCCAGCCGGCGTGGTACCCGAGCGACGTGCGGGCCGAGGCGACCGGCCAGGCGAAGCAGTCGCTCAGCCGGGTCGGCGTCGTCATCGAGCCGCGCGCCCAGTGGCCCACCGGCGCCGACAGGCTGCACCTGCCGGTGAAGGGCAGGATCGCGCCGGCGGAGCGCGTCGAGCCGGGGCGGGCGCTCGCCCGGCTCACCGACCTCGGCTGGGGCGGCACGCTCCGCGGCCTGTTCTCGCCCGGCACCGCTGACGCCCCGGCGAGCCCCGCGCTCGTCCAGGCGTGCATCCGCGTGCTGGCCGAGTGGGACTGGGACGAGCGCCCGGCCGCGGTCGTCAGCATGCCGTCGCGGCGTCGGCCGCAGCTCATCGACTCGGTCGCGCGGGCGCTCTCCGACGTGGGCCGCCTGCCGCACCTCGGCACCCTCAGCCTCGTCGACGGCGGCCCGACCGGGGAGCCCGGCGGCAACAGCGCCTACCGGCTCGCGAGCGTCTGGGACCGGTTCGCCGTCGGAGCCGGAGCTCGCGGCCGCGCTCGAGGGCCACGCGGGACGCCCGCTGCTGCTCGTCGACGACCTCGTCGACAGCCGCTGGACGATCACCGTCGCCGGCCGCGTGCTCCGCGGTGCCGGCGCATCCGCGGTGCTGCCGTTCAGCCTCGCCGTGCAGGCGTAGCGGTCAGTCCGCGACGTACCGGAGGTCGGCGACGTCCCGCGGGGCGAAGCGCGCATCGAAGGCGCGCTCGGTCGGCGCCCACACGTCGCGCCAGAGCGAATCGTGGTCGTTCCCGGCCTCGCGATCGCGACAGCTCGGATGCGTGCGGCGACCTCGTCGACAGAGGTCGCGGTGCGCGCGTCGGCCGGGTCAGGCCGCATCGGTCCGCGCGGGCGCGACGGCGTCGGCCGCCGGGCGGATCCGCAGGCTCGACAGCAGCCCGACGACGAGCGCCGCGGCCGCGATCCACGCCGCGAGCGACGTGCCGTCGGTCATGGCGGCGCGCGCCGCGTCGGCGATGAACGAGGTCTGCGGGTCGGCCGCGAGCGCCGCGATGCTGCCGCCGGAGCTCGCGTTCACCGAGTCGACGAGCGGCTGCAGCATCGGGTTGCCGGCGACCGCGTCGGCGAGCCGATCCTCCGTGCCCACCTTCAGGGTCGTGAAGAACGCGGTGCCGAGCACCGCGATGCCGAGCGCCGAGCCCGTCTGCCGTGCCGTGCTCTGCGTCGCCGAGCCCTGCCCGCTGCGCTCGACCGGCACATCCGCGAGCACGACGCTCGTGAGCTGCGCGGTGGCGAGCCCGACGCCCATGCCGTAGACGAACAGCGCCGGCGACGTGAGCCAGGCGGTGCTGTCGGGCCGGATGAGCAGCGCGAGCGCGGCGATCGCCGCGATCTCGAGCACGAGGCCCATGCGCACGACGACGACGGGCGTGAACCGCCGCGCGAGGCCCGCCACGGCACCGCTCGCGAGGAAGGAGCCCGCGGCGAGCGGCACGAGCGCGAGACCCGCCTCGAACGCGGTGTAGCCGAGCACGTTCTGGAACCACAGCGGCAGCGACAGGATGAGCCCGAACTCGCCGAAGCTGACGATCAGGGCCGTGATGTTGCCGTTCGCGAACGACGGGATGCGGAACAGCGAGAGGTCGAGGATGACGCCCTTGCCCGCCTTGCCGCGCGCACGCTCGACGAGCACGAACGCCGTCAGCGCGGCGATGGCGACGGCGAACGCGAGCGGCACCGGCGAGATGCCGGCGATGTCGAACGGCGCCTCCTCCTGGGCGGTCCACCAGCCATAGCTGCGGCCCTCGATGAGGCCGAACACGAGCGCGCCGAAGCCGACGATCGACAGCAGCGCGCCGACGAGGTCGAGCCGCTGCGCGGCGCCGGTCCTGGTCTCGCGCGACTCCGCGACGAACAGCAGCAGCCCCGCGATGATGAGCGCGCCGACCGGGATGTTGATGCCGAACGCCCAGCGCCAGCTGGCGTTCTCGATCAGCCAGCCGCCGACGAGCGGTCCGATCGCGGCCATGCCGCCGATCGTCGAGCCCCACACCGCGAACGCGATGCCGCGCTCCCGGCCGTGGAAGTTGGCGTTCAGCAGGGCGAGCGTGGTCGGCAGGATCATCGAGCCGCCGAGGCCCTGCAGCGCGCGGCCCGCGATGAGCATCGCGCCGCTGTCGGCGATCGCGCAGAGCACGCTCGCCACGAGGAAGATGACGACGCCGATGAGCATCATGCGACGCCGTCCCACGCGGTCGGCGAGCCGGCCCCAGGTCAGCAGCAGCGCGGCGAAGAGCAGCGTGTAGATCTCCTGCACCCACTGGATCTCGGTGCTCGAGATGGCCAGGTCGTCGACGATCGACGGGATGGCGACCGAGACGATCGTCGAGTCCATGATGATGAGCGCGACGCCCAGGCTGATGGCGAGCAGCCCCCACCAGCGGTAGCGCACGAAGCGGTCGGGCACGACAGGCTCGGTGGGGCGGCTCACGGGTGCTCCTTCTGCCTCGGATGCGCTGGACCGCTCATGCGGGGCCGCACCTCGACCGGGCGATGGTAGCCAGGCTTCCTATGTCCGCGCCGACGGCGGATCGCCGAGCATCGCGGCGACGCGCTCGGCGGTGCCCCACGAGAGGGTCACCCCGGAGCCGCCGTGGCCGTAGGCGGCGATCACGCGCAGCGCCCGATCCGGCACCTCCTCGATGCGCAGCCTCGCGCGCCCGGGCCGCAGCCCCACCGCGCGCGACAGGATCCGCTGCCCGGCCACCGCCGGCACGAGCGCCCCGCAGCGCTCCAGGATGCCTGCCTCGATCTCGGGGTCCGGCTCGAGCGACGTCGCGCCCGGCTCGTGCGTGCCGCCGAGCACGAGGCAGTCCCGGCGCGGCAGCACGTAGGCGAGGCCGGCGGGATGCGCATCGTCGATGACGAACTCGGTCACGCCCGGGTTCTCGACCCGCACGACCTGCCCCCGGATCGGCACCACCCCGGGGTCGTCGCCCAGCAGCGCTCCGCCGCGCACCCCCGCGGCCACGACGACCGCGTCGAGCTCGCGCGCCAGCGCATCCACATCGTCGACGGCGCGGTGCTCGAACCGCACGCCGCTCGCCTCGCACTGCTGCTGCAGCCACGGCAGGTAGATCGACATGGTCGCGAGCGGTGCGGTGGTGCGCAGGCCCGTGGTGCCGGGCGGCAGCGCGGATGCGTCGGCCTCGGTCGCTCGCAGGAACGCCGTCCAGGAGCGGTCCGGGTCGGGCGACCGCTCGACGATGAGGCCGTCGCGCAGGTCGACGCCCGCCTCCGGCTGCTCCCGCGCGATCGCGGTGAGGCGCTCGAGCGTGCTGCCGAGCATCACGTCGACCGCGGTCGAGCGCTCCGCCGCGTACGGGAGCCAGACGGCGCCCGCGACCGCGGACGTCGTCTCGAGCGGCGCCAGGTCGGCCAGCACCGTCACGTCGCGGCCGGCGCGCGCCAGCTCGTGCGCGATCGACAGCCCGATCACGCCGGCGCCGATCACGCCGATCCGCTCGCCCATCGCTGCTCCATCGATCTCAACCGGCTAGTTGGTCCGTCGAGGTGATTATGCCCTCGTGCGACCAACTGGCCGGTTGAGATCAGTGGAGGGGGACGGCCTCGAGGGGGTGGCCGCGGTCGATGTAGACGGATGCGCCGGGCGCGGTCGCGGCGCGGAGGTGCGCCATCGCGATCGCCTCGAGCTCGGGGTGGCGGCCGTCGAGCGCGCCGACGCGGATGGCGACGACGAGGTCGAACGGCACCTCGTCGCGGCGGAGCCGGAACTCCTCGGACGAGGCGACGCGGAAGTCGAGGCTGCCGTGGTCGGAGGCCCGCTCCGCTGCCTGGATGGCGGTCGGCGAGCGGTCGATGCCGAGCACGTAGCCCTCCGGGCCGACGCGCGCGGCCATCGCTCGGGCGAGCGCGCCCGGCCCGCAGCCCACCTCGAGCACCCGCATGCCCGGGCGCAGCGGCAGCGCCTCGAGCACCGCGGCCAGCCGCGGGGAGAGATGGCGCCATGTCGCCTCCAGTGCAGCGAGCATGGCGGCGACGCCGCCGCTTGGCAAGAGCGGACCCCCGGCCGCGCTGCACCGGGGGTCCGTGCGGGCCGTCCGCGACCTACATCGCGGCCGTCGCCGGCTCGTCGTCGCTCGCGACGACCGTCAGCACGTCGCCCGCGACGTCGACGCGCACCTCGCCCGACTCGAGGCCGCCGACGATGAGGTCGGCCACCTTGTCCTCGACCTCGCGCTGGATGAGCCGGCGCAGCGGTCGCGCGCCGTACTGCGGCTCGTGGCCGTGCTCCGCGAGCCACGTGAGCGCCGCATCCGAGACGTCGAGCCGCAGCCCCTGCGCCGCGAGCCGGTCGGCGACGCGGTCGAGCAGCAGCGTGACGATCTCGCGCAGCTGCGCCCGCTCGAGCCGGTGGAACAGCACGATCTCGTCGATGCGGTTGATGAGCTCCGGCCGCATCTGCTCCCGCAGCCGACCCATCACCTTCGCGCGCAGCTCGTCGGCGGAGCCGGTGCCGTCCCCGGCCTGGAAGCCGATCGGCCCGGACTTCGACGCGAGGAACTCGCCGCCCAGGTTGGAGGTCATGATGACGACCGTGTTGCGGAAGTCGACCGTGCGGCCCTGGCCGTCGGTGAGCCGGCCGTCCTCGAGCACCTGCAGCAGCAGGTTGAAGACGTCCGGATGCGCCTTCTCGATCTCGTCGAGCAGCACCACCGAGTACGGCTGGCGTCGCACGCGCTCGGTGAGCTGGCCCGCCTCGTCGTAGCCGACGTACCCGGGAGGGGCGCCGATCAGCCGCGCGACGGTGTGCTTCTCGCCGAACTCGGACATGTCGAAGCGCACGAGCGCCGACTCGGCACCGAACAGGCTCGACGCGAGCGCCTTCGCGAGCTCGGTCTTGCCGACGCCGGTCGGGCCGAGGAACAGGAAGGAGCCGATCGGCCTGCCCGCGTCGCCGAGCCCGGACCGCGAGCGGCGCACGGCCTTCGCGACCGCGCCCACGGCGTCCTCCTGCCCGATGACCCGCTCGTGCAGCTCCTCCTCGAGGCGAGCGAGCCGCGAGCGGTCGCCCTCGGTGAGCCGCGCGGCGGGGATGCCGGTCGCGCGCGCGACGACCTCGGCGATCTCCTCCTCGTCGACCACGCCGTCCTCGCCGGACCCCGACTCGATCGACGCCTGGATGGCCGCGATCCGGTCGCGCAGGCGCGTCGCCTCCTCGAACTCCTCTGCCGCGACCGCCTGCCGCTTCTCGTCCTCGAGGTGCTCGCGCTCCGTCGTCAGCGCATCCACGTCGACCTTCGCGCCGAGCCGCAGGCGCAGGCGCGCCCCGGCCTGGTCGATGAGGTCGATCGCCTTGTCGGGCAGGAAGCGGTCGCTGATGTAGCGGTGCGAGAGCTCGACGGCGGCGCGGATGGCCTCCGGCGTGTAGGCGACGCGGTGGTGCTCCTGGTAGGCCGGGGCGAGGCCCTCCAGGATCCGCACGGCGTCCTCGACGCTCGGCTCCCCCACCATGACCGGCTGGAAGCGGCGGGTGAGCGCGGCGTCCTTCTCGATGCGGCGGAACTCCGCGAGCGTCGTGGCGCCGATCATGTGCAGCTCGCCGCGCGCGAGTCGCGGCTTGAGGATGTTCGCGGCGTCCATGCCGCCCTCGCCGCCACCGCCGGCGCCCAGGATCGAGTGCAGCTCGTCGATGAAGACGATGAGCTCCTCGCGGTGCGCGGTGATCTCGTCCATCGCCTTCGTGATCCGCTCCTCGAAGTCGCCGCGGTAGCGCGTGCCGGCCACCATCGCGGTGAGGTCGAGCGCGACGACGCGCTTCCCGAGCAGCGACTTCGGCACCGTGCCGTCCTCCGTCCGCCCCTCGGCGATCGCGCGGGCCAGCCCCTCGACGATCGCCGTCTTGCCGACGCCTGCCTCGCCGATCAGCACGGGGTTGTTCTTCGTGCGGCGGGAGAGGATCTCGATCGTCTGCTCGATCTCGTCGGCGCGGCCGATCACCGGGTCGAGCTTGCCCTCGCGCGCGCGAGCGGTGAGGTCGATGCCGAACTCGTCGAGCGTCGGGGTGGTCGACGCGGGATCGACCGCCTTCCCCGGTGTGCGCGGCTGCTGCGCCTCGAGCGCCTCCCGCTGCGCCTGGCTCGCGGCGCGCTGCAGCGCCTCCGGCGTGATGCCCGCCTCCTGGAGCAGGCCCCCTGCGGCCGTGTCGCCGGCGACGAGGAACGCGAAGAACAGGTGCTCGGGGTCGATGTAGCTCGAGCCGTTGGCGCGCGCGATCTGGTAGGCGTCGCGCAGCGCGCGCTGGGCGGATGCGGTCAGGCTCGGCGGGCCGCCGACCTCGTGCTCGCCGTCGGCGGGCATGCGCCCCTCGATCGCGGCGCGGAGCGCGTCGTCGTCCGCGCCCGCGCCGCGCACGGCGGTCGCGACCTCTGGCAGCTCGAGCAGCGCCCGCAGCAGGTGCAGCGCGTCGACCTCGGCGTGCCGGTGCTGGCGGGTGTACTCGACGGCGCTCGCCATGACCGAGCTCGTGCGCCGCGAGACGAGGCGCGAGAGGTCGACCGCGCGCTGCGCCGGCACGCGCTGCCCCTGCAGGATCCTCGCGATGAAGTCGTCGAACGATCCGTCGCCGACGGGGCCGTAGATGGCTGCCATGTGCATCCCCTCGAATGTGATTCGTCGAACTTGAGTCTGCTCGACTCAAGTATGAACGACATGTGAGGGTGCTCGCATTCCCGCCGCGCGCAGCTGCGCTCGCGGCTCAGCTCACCGCCTTCTGGACGAGCTCCGTGACGCGCGCTCGCACCGCATCCGACGAGGCGGTGACGGCGAACGACACCGGCCACATCTCGCCGTCGTCGAGGTTGGCCGGCTCGTCGAAGCTGACGGTGCCGTAGCGCGTGCCGAACTTCGATGCCTGCTGGTAGAAGACGACGACCTTGCCGTCGCGGGCGTAGGCGGGGAAGCCGTAGAACGTCTTCGGGTCGAGGTCGGGCGCGATCTCGGAGACGATCTCGTGCAGCATCTGCGCGATCTCCTTGTCGCTGCCCTCGAGCCCCTCGATCGCGTCGAGCACGTCCTGGCGGTCGCGCTCCCGCTTGGCGCCGCCCTTGCGGCTCGCCTGCTTCTTCAGCTCCGCGGCGCGCTGCTTCACTGCCGCGCGCTCGACGTCGGAGAGCGTGTCGTCGTCTGCCATGGGGTCCTCCGTCGGATGTCGGATGCGTCCGCGCGCGGCTCGCGCGCTGGTACCGATCATGGCCCCTGCGGGTCTCCACCGCTTCTCCGATCCTGACCGACGGGAATCGCGCGTCGGCTCCCCCGGTTCCCTCCACCGTGCGCAAACGGATCGGCTTCCTCTCCTTCGGCCACTACCGCGACGTGCCCGGCTCGCGCGTGCCGACCGCCGGTGCGTCCTTGCGGATGCACGTCGAGCTCGCGGTCGCGGCGGAGGAGGCGGGCTTCGACGGCGCATGGGTGCGCGTGCACCACTTCGACCAGTCGCTCAGCGCCCCGTACCCGCTGCTGGCAGCGATGGCCGCGCGCACGAGCACGCTCGAGCTCGGCACCGGCGTGATCGACCTCCGCTACGAGCAGCCGCTCGCGATGACCGAGCTCGCCTCGGCGACCGACCTGCTGTCGGGCGGCCGCCTGCAGCTGGGCATCTCGCGCGGCTCGCCCGAGCGCGCCGTCGACGGCCAGGAGCGGTTCGGGCTGGGCCTCGCCCCGGGCGGGAGCTGGTCCGAGGAGGCGCGCGACCGCGCGGACCGGCTCCGTCGGGCGCTGCGCGGCGAGCCGGTCGCGCGCTCCCAGCGCGCGGTCGAGCTCGAGCAGGGTCCGGACCTGCCGGTCGAGCCGCGCTCATCGGGCCTCGCGGACCGCCTCTGGTGGGGCGCCGGCAACCACGCGTCCGGGCTGTGGGCCGCCGAGCACGGCTACCACCTGCTCTCCTCGACGCTGCTGACGCAGGACGACGGGCGGCCCTTCCACGTGCAGCAGGCCGACCAGGTGCGCGCCTACCTCGAGCTGCACGCCGCGGCCGGCCACGGCATCCCGCCCCGCACCGCCGTGACGCGCAGCGCCTTCCCGATCGTGAGCGACGAGGACCGGCGCTACTTCGGCCTCGCCGACGAGCAGCGCGACGGCACCGGGCGCATCGAGGGCGGCGCCGTGCGCGGCGGCCCGACCTACGCGGGCGACCCCGAGCACGTGGCCCGGCGGCTGCTCGCCGACGACGCGGTGCAGGCGGCCGACACCGTGCTGTTCGCGCTGCCGAGCCAGCTGGGGCTCGACTACAACGCCCACCTGTTCACGTCGCTCGCCGCGGTCGCGCGCGAGCTCGGGTGGCTGGACGCCTGAGGCCTACGCTCAGTCGATCGCCTCGCCCGCGAGCGCCTTCGCCGCGAGCCGCTCCTCGCCGGCCGCCTCCCAGACCTCCCAGGCGGCGTGCGCGGCGAGCAGGGTGATCACCCCGCCGAGCACGATGTCGGGCCAACCGCTGCCCGTCCAGAGCGTCACGAGCCCCATCAGGATGATGAGCACGTTGACGATCACGTCGTTCCTGGCGGAGAGGAATGCGCCCGTCGACAGCGAGCCGCTCGACCGGCGCACCCGCGCGAGCACGAGCGCGCACACGAGGTTGACGACCGCCGCGCCGCCAGCCGTCGCGACGAGCAGCGGCACATCGGGCGGCGCCGGGTCGAACGACTTCTCGACCACCTGCCACGCCGCGACCGCGGCCGGCACGAGGATGATGCCCGCCATCGCGCGACCGGCGATCGCCTGGGCGCCGCAGCGACCAGCCGAGGGCGATCACGATGAGCACGTTGATCGCGGTGTCCTCGAGGAAGTCGGCGCTGTCGGCGAGCAGCGACACCGACCCGATCGCGAGCGCGACCCCGGACTCGACGAAGAAGTAGCCGAGGTTGAGCGCCGCGACGACGATCGACGCTCGTCGCAGCGCTCGTATCCTCGCGGGCTCGCTCATGCGGCGAGCCTGCCACGCCGGTCAGCGCGGGTGCACGCCCTCGGCGAACTCCTCGACGATCTTCGCGTTGAACGCGGGCAGGTCGTCGGGCGTGCGGCTCGAGACGAGGCCCTGATCGGTCACGACCTCCTCGTCGACCCAGTCGGCGCCGGCGTTCCGCAGGTCGGTCCTGAGGCTCGGGTAGCTCGTGAGCCGGCGCCCCTCGACGCCGCCCGCCTCGATGAGGATCCAGGCGCCGTGGCAGATGACGCCGATCGGCTTGCCCTGCTCGACGAAGCCCTTGACGAGCGCCACCGCGTCCTCGTCCATGCGCAGGTGGTCGGCGTTCACGACGCCGCCGGGCAGCACCAGGGCGTCGAAGTCGGATGCGCTGGAGTCCTTGACGAGCGCGTCGACCGACTGCGTGTGGCCCTTCTTGCCCTCGACCCGGCCGTCCTTCGGGGCGATCAGGGTCGGCTGCGCGCCGGCGCCCTGCACCGCCTCCCACGGGCTCGTGAGCTCCGAGTCCTCGTAGCCGTCCGTGAGCACGAACGCGACCTTCTTGCCGGTGATGTCAGCCATGTCTCCTCCTTCAGGTCTGGGGTACAGAACGACCGTACGCGGCCGTCCTGAGCAGCGGGTGAGTGGCCGCGCACCCGACTCAGCCCGATCCCCACACCGCCGACGACGACACCCGCACGGTGTTGCCGAAAGCGTCGGACGTGCTGTCGCCGTCGACGAGCGGCGCCGCCCCGCCGACGGTGAGCGCGCGGTCACCCGCCGACAGCGTCACCGTCGAGCTGCCCGGCTTGGGCGTCGTGCCCGCCTTGCCGGTGAAGGTGAACACGCAGCTCGCCTGCGTGACGACGGACGAGCCGTCGCTCGTGAAGCCCGCGGCGGGCGTCTCGGTCACCGGCCCGGCCGCCCACGAGCCCGAGTCGGCGCCCGTGTAGAAGACGGTGCCTGCCGTCGCCGACACGTCGCCGGCGCGCGCGAGCGGCTTGACGGCCACGGTCAGCGCAGCCTCGCGAGCGCCCCGGCCAGGCGTCCGCGTGCGACCGCCGACTGCAGCGCCCCGACGTCGACCGCCGCGCCGGCGCCCGCCAGCTTGCCGGCGATCTCGGCGGTCGTCGACCTCGCCAGGCCGCCGACCGTCGCGTCGAGCCCCGCCCCGGCGAGCGCGCCCGCGATGACGGTGCTCAGCCCCACCGCCTCCGCCGACGCCCGCTCGACCTTCGCCGCCGTCGCGACCCGCACCTCCGCATCCGAGACGACCCCCTCGAGCACCTTCGTGCGCTGCTCGTCCGGCAGGCCCGCGACCAGCTGCTCGGCGATGGTGGCGACGGCACCGGCCTGGCCCTTGAGCTCGGTGTCGGCGGGGATCCCGGCGAGCACCGAGGCGAGGCTGACCCCCGACGAGAGCACCGTCGTGCCGCCGAGCGACAGCAGCTCGCCGACCGTGGCGTCGCCGCGCTCGAGCAGCTCGAGCACGATCGGCGCGGTCGTGAGCTCCTCGAGGCTCGCGACGATCTCGACGAGCTCCTCCGGTCGCACCGTCTCGGCCCGATAGCGGCCCTCGACCTTGATGTCGCGGGGAGGCTGCGGGATCTTGCCGCCCAGGCTCGCGGCAGAGTATTCCAGCAGCTGCACGTCGTCGCCGGTCTTGACCATGTAGGCCATCTGATCCTTCACCTTGATGGTGCCGAGGATCGCCGGCCCGGCATCCTTCGTCTTCTCGGCGCGCAGCTCGTGCAGGCCGCGCTCGAGCGCCGTGAGCTTCGACTCCAGCTCGCGCACGATCCCCGAGAGGTCGGCCCGCAGGTCGACCACCACGGTCTGGAGCCGGAGGAACTGCGCGCGGATCGCGTCGAACTCGGCCTCGATCGAGTGGAACCGCGCGTTGAAGCCCATCTCCTCGGCGGTCGTCGACGCCTGCACCCGGTCTTCGCCGTCGATCCAGTCCTCGTGCTCGAACTGGCGCTGGTAGGTGATGACGGCTGCCGCATCCTCGGCCTGCACGTCGGTCGCGAAGTCGAACGGCGGCGGTGTCGCGTTGCCGGTCGCGCCGATCACCCAGTTGCCGATGATGCCGCCGATGAGCGCGTCGTGCATGCCCGCCTTGTGCAGCACCCCGGCGACGTACGCGGTCGACGTGCCGTTGACGAGGATGTCGTTGTTCAGGTAGCTGATGCCCATGGGGTCCTCCGTGTGATCAGGCGTCGGGGTGGCGCTCGGCGCCGAGCGGGCGACGGCGGCGGTAGCGCAGGTAGCTGCGCGAGACACGGCCGTCGAGGAGCGTCGGCTCGGCGCCGTCGATCGAGACGTGGTCTCGGCGGATGTCGAAGGTGTTGATCTCGATGCCGAGCGGGCAGAGGTGCTCGAGCAGGTTCATCACGTAGCCGTACTGGTCGAGCGTGAGCACGCCGTCGTCCATCTCGACGCGCACCTCGTAGGGGTCCGCGCCGGCTCGGCGCACGTGCGCGGCGCAGACGAGCAGCGCCAGTCCCGGCCGCACCGCGGTGACGTCGATGCGCCCTCCGCCTCGGCGCACGAGCCGGAACGCGGGCTCCAGCTGCTGCCCGTGCGACTCGGGCGTCAGGTCGACGAGCGACCAGCGGAAGTCTGCCGGGGGCGCTTGATCCGGGCGGTTCGCGCCGCCCGGGAGCGCGGCGATGGCGGCGAGCGCGAGCACTCCCGAGCCGCCGGGGTCGGGCAGCAGCCGCACCGAGTGGAAGCCGGCGGCGACCGCGTCCTGCAGGTCGGACACCGCGCGCTCCCGCGCCAGCACCGCGCCGGCATCGGCCGACGGCAGCGCGAGGCCGGCATCGTCGATCACCCACCCGATCGCCAGGTCCAGGTCGAAGCGCTCGCCGACGGCGGTGGCGAACTCGGGCACCGCAGCCGGCGCGAGCCCCAGGCCGACGAGCGGCACCGCAGCCGCGGGCAGCGCCGTGCCGCCGCCCGACAGGCTCGAGAGCGCATCGCGCAGCTTCGCAGGGGTGAGCGCGGTGCCGCGTCGCGCCGCGGGCAGCCGCTCGAGCAGCCGCTCCCACGCCTCGTCGACGAGCAGGTGCCGGGCAGCCGAGGAGCGTCGCCGCATCCGGGCCTCGAGCCGAGCCGTGGCACCGCGAGCCAGGGTGGCGCCGCCCTCGATCGCGAGCCCCTCTGCCGAGACCCCGGACAACAGCACCGCATCGTTGCTCGGCTGCGAGGCGAACAGCCCCGCCGCCTCGAACAGCCACGCGCCGATCGGGTCGAGCGCGGGCCTGCGCGGCACCGCTCCCAGCACGGCGGCCCGCACCTCGGCCGACGCGGCCGCCCAGCCGGCGGGCTCACGACCGCCATCGAGCAGGTCGGCGGCTGCGCTGTGGAGGTCGCGCAGCTGCGCGGCGGTGAACGGCCGGATCGACACGGCGAGACCCAGGTCGTGCCGGGCGTCCTCGGCCTCCGACTGCGCCTGCAGCAGCTCGAACCGCCCGCTGCCGGTGAGCGCATCGAGCATCTGGACCGCCCGATCGAGACCGAGCGCGACGCGCACGCTCAGGTAGCGGCGCTCGTCGAGCGGCGCCGCGCGATCGAGGCGCTCGGCGAGCGAGCGTCGCACGCGCTCACGGCGATCGACCACCGCCGCCGGGAGCTGCATGCGCGTGGGCGCGTCGAGATCCACGAGCAGTCCCCGCAGCGCGAGCCCGCGCATCGTGTCGTGCCACGCGCCGGGCCCGTTCGCGCTGCACTCCAGCACGCGCACCGCGACGGCGAGCTCGGGCTCGGCGTCGACGATGCGGAAGCGGGCGTCGACACCCGCCGTCGACGGCAGGCCCGTGGCAGCGGCGGGATCGGCGCCGTTGAGCGCCAGCTCGAGGCCTCGCGGCGTCGCGATGCGCCAGGAGGTGAAGATGCGCAGCCGCGCGCGATAGGCGTCATCGGCTTCGCCCTCGATCCGCGGCACCCCGTGGTCGGCGCCGAGCGCGTCGAGGGCGCCGGCCCGGGCGGTGCCGACGTGGCGGCTCGCCGACACCTCGCGCGCCGCGGCCAGGATCCGCTGCTTCTCGTCGGCGAGCAGCAGCAGCATGCGGGCGAGCTCGCCCTCGAGCACCACGCCCTCGACGAGCTCCGCCGCATCCCCCGCCGACATGGCCGCGCCCGTCGCGGCGGCCGCGGCGGCGCCCGGATCGACGTGGCCGCGCACCCGCCACGCCTGCACGTCGATGCGCATCGGGCCGGCCACGGCATCCGCGGTCGCGTGCAGAACGACCTGCGCGCCCGCGCCCGACCACGGTGCGAACACCACCGGCGCGAGCGCCGTCGCGCCGATGCGCCCGCGCACGACGACCGCGCTGTCGTCCAGCGTGCGGCGCAGCCGCAGCAGCACCGCGGGCGACCGCGTCGAGCGTGCGACCGCGACGCTGCCGGCGACGAGCGAGATGCGCTCGACCGTGGCGGCCGCGGCGAGCGGGCCGCTCAACAGGTCGAGCATCGGCTCGAGACCGCTGTCGGTGGTGGCGCGCTCGGCGACGGTGCGCATCAGACGACCTCGATCCGATCGTGATCGAGCACGAGCACCGCGACCTCGGTGGGCGAGACCTCCGCGTCGGCGAGCGGCGCGAGCTGCTGCGGGCCCCACTCGGTCTCCCCCGTCAGCAGCGCCTGATCGAGCGCGGGCGGGTAGCGCACGAGTCGGAGCTCCTTGACGTCGACGACCCCCGGCTCGTTCATGATCGCCCAGGTGATCTCGCTCGCCAGCACGGCCTCACCGATGCGGAGCCGACCGACGTAGCGGCGCACGCGATCCTCGATGCGGCCCAGCAGCGCCGTCCGGGCCCCCGCCGCGATGCCCGACGGGCCGAGCGGCAGCCCATCGACGATGATCCGCGCCCGGAAGCCGACGCCGACGAGGCTCGCCTGCTCGATCGCGGGCGCGATGCCGATCGGGCGCACGCGATCCACCGCCTCCCGCACCCGCGCCGCGAGCTGCTGGGGCCCGTCCCAGATCGCCGCCTCCTCGGGCGCCACCAGCACCGTCACGAAGTAGGGGTTGGCGATGCTGCGCTGCTCGGTGAAGAGGCGCTCGAGGAAGGAGAAGTTGCCGAAGATCGCCTGGTGCACGTCGAGGCCGCCGTACAGGTCCTTCACGACGACCTGCCGCACGCCCGGCACCAGCGAGACCGCGACGCGCAGCGCATCCGGCGTCCACAGGTTGCGGGGGTAGGCGAGCAGCAGATCGCGGTACGGCTCGTCGGCCCAGAGGTCGGTGCCGCCCGTGAGCGCTTCGTCGTGCTGCAGCGCCAGCACGCCGGTCTCGAGCAGCTCGATCGCCGCCTCGGCGCGCGCGTCGTCCGGGTCGAACGCGTCGATCAGACCCGGCTTCTCGCCGCCGACGTCGAGCAGCGGATCCAGGTCTCCCGCCGGCCCCGGCTCGAACGCCGTGATCGGTGCGGTCGCCGACGTGCGGCCCTCGTCGAGCTCGACCGCCTCGGCGAGGAACACCCCGGTGCCCCCGCGCGAGCGCAGCCGCGTGCCGCGCGGCAGCGGCAACGACGACATGCCGCCTGGCAGCGGCGCCGTCAGCCGGAGGGTGAGCACGCCGGACGCCCGTTGGAACGGCCGCCGGATGCCCAGCTCGGCGCCGAGCCGCGACAGCGCGGCGCGCTCCGCGGTCACGATGTGGCTCGAGGCGAACACGTGCGCCAGCTCGACCCACGTGCGGGAGTCCTCGACCGACTGCAGCTCGAGCATCGAGCGCAGCACGCTGCCGGACGTGAGGTCGACGTCGGCGCCGAACAGCTCGCGCGCGAGCGCGATCTTCTCGTCGAGGATGCGCCCGACGGGCTTGGGCACGAAGCCCGCGGCGGTGACGCCGTAGCCCGCGCCGTTGGCGGTCGAGCGCGCGAGCGCGGCGAGATCCGGGTCGGTCATGGTGCTGGCACCTCTCCGAGTGCGATGGTCTGCGTGCGGTCGAGCACGCTGCGGATGGATGCCCGAACGGCGAGGCTGCGCGAGCCCGGCTCGCCGGCGTCGAGCGCGACGTCGGCCTCGAGCACGCGGGCGTCGGCGAGCAGGGTGGCGGCGACGGAGAGCCGCAGCAGCTCCTGCGCCAGCCGGCCGCTGACGTCGAGCGTGAGCACGCTGAGGCCCGCGAATCCGAAGCGGGCGTCGAACGGGTCGCTGCCGAGGGGCGTCAGCAATGCCACCGTGAGATCCTGCGCGAGGCACGCGTGACCCTCGACGCGTGCGAGCCTGCGCCCGGCGCTGCTCGCTTCCCAGACGAGGTCGCGGGCCAGGCCGCCGTCGCCGACCGGCGCGATCGCCAGGCCATGCCCGAGGGCCGTCCTGGCCCGGGACTCCTCGGCGCTCCGGTCGTCGGTCATGATCGCTTCGCCTCCACACCGTCGGTGCCCTGCAGCACGATCTTCTTGGCCCTGATGGTCAGCTGCTCGTCGGTGGCGATCGTGATCGCCCCGTTCGACGCGATCTCGATCCGCGCGTTGCCCGCGGCACCCTTGATGACGAGCGTGTCGTCCGCCGCCTCCATCACCCGCTCCCCGACGTCCGGCAGGTTGTCGGTGCCGACCGTGATCTCGAAGCCACGGACGCGCAGCGAGCGCCGCCCGGTCGCGTCGGTCAGGTCGCTCGATATCTGCCCGCTGGGCGCCGCGCGCGGCTCGTCGCTCTCGTCGACCGGCTGCACGCCGATCGGCAGGCTCAGCCACCAGTCCCCCGGCTGGCTCGCGGGCTCGCTGCCCGCCTCCCACAGCGCACCGGCGACGACCGCGCTGTGCGGCTCGCCGTCGTAGTCGAGGTGCAGCACCCGCGTGCCCGGGTAGTGCGGCACCACCAGCCCGGTGCGCCCGAACGCGAACGGCGTGAGGTAGGGCTTGTCGACGAGGCCGCCGGCGGGCCGCGCGAGCGCCGCCGTGACGGGCAGGTTCGGCGCGAGCGCCGCGGGGTCGAGGCCGGTGCGCAGCCCGACCCGCTGTGCGTGCCACGGCTCGGCCGCCTCGGTCGACTGACGGGTGACGACCCCGACGTCGATGGTGCGCTGGGCGCGCCCCGAGAGCGCGATGCGACGGTCGAGGCGCTCGGCGATGCGGTGCTCCTCGCCGCTCGCGGCGGGCCGGGCGGGACCGGCGCGCACCGCGTCGATGCGCAGCGTGGTGGTGAAGCCGATCTCCGGGCCGAGCGCGTGGGCGACGCCGACGATCCGGAACTCCCGCGGCTGCGCCGCGCCCGCGGCGGCAGTGAGCATCGAGAGCGCGCCACCGATCCCCGCGCCGGCCTCCGGGATCGCCACGCGCGCGAGGTCGCCGACGCGGATGTCGGCCCGGCCGAGCAGCAGCAGGCGGTACGCGTCGGCGACGACGGGCGCGTACGGGTCGTCGAGCCCCTGCGCGTGCTCGAACGGCTCGGGGATCGCCTCCACGAGGCCAGCGGATGCGTCGAGGTCATGGGTGGCGCCGCCCCGCACGCTGCGCTCCCAGGTGCCCACGTGCATCCGCTCGCCGCGCAGCAGCAGCGGCGGCCTGCCCTCGCTCGAGGGGTAGGCGGCGTCGGCGATCCGGCGGATGGCTGCGAGCACCGTGTCGGTCGCGCGCACCTCGACGGTGCCCTCCGGCAGCGCCGGCGGCCCCTCAGCGACCACCTCGAGCGCGGGGTCCGCGATCCGCACGAGCGCCTGGATCCGGTCGCTCGCCGATCCCGTCGTCGGCACCCGCGCGCCGCCGATCGGGGTGGCGGCGAGCAGCGCCCAGGTCGCGTCGATCCCGGTGAACGTCGTGCGGTGGCGCATGCCGGCGACGGTGCGCTGCATCTGCTGCACGCGCCCGCGCAGCACGGGGGTGCCGCCGTCGTCGTCGACGAGGCCGGTCGCCGAGGCGAGGTGCACGAGCGCCGCGCCGATCGAGCCAGGGCGATCGCGCCAGCCCACCGCGAGCGACACGATCCGGCAGCGGCCGGCGGTGATGGCGTCGAGATCCTGGGTGCGGATGCCGTCGACGGCGAGCGTGAAGGTCGCGGCGCGGAAGGCGGCGTCGTCCTCGACCGCGATGGTCGCCTCGTAGCCGCCGCGGCCGAACGCGCGCACCGGCGGCAGCGCGCCGGCACCCGGCGTCGAGGGCCGGAACTCGGCGCGCCACCCGGCGTCGAAGCCGACCTCAGCCGAGGTGCGCATCGCGGCCCCCGCTCCCCGCCTCGAAGGCGCCGGGCAGCCACCCGATCTCGAGCGCGGAGCCGGGCATCCCGGCGCTGACGAGCGCACCCGCGACGGTCTCGAGCGTCTCCACCCAGAGCGAGCCGATGCGTCGGCCGTCGTGCTCGACCTCGAGGGCGCGGCCGGTGATCGGCGGCCAGACGGCCGCGAGCGCCGTGCCGACCCGCACGACCAGCAGCACGAGCGCCGCGTCGTCGCCGACCGTGCGCCTGGCCGGTGCGGTGAGCGCGGCTCGCGCCGACGCATCCGCCGCCTGCCAGTCGACCGGGCCGTCGGCCGCAGCGGGCGCGCCGCGCCGCTGCGAGGCGGTCGAGCGCACGATGCGGTCGCCGGGCGTCGCCAGCAGCGCGGCGAGGTCGGGCAGCATGCCGGCGATCGTCAACCGCACGTTGGCGTCGTCGCCGAGCTGCACGGTCTGCGGCAGTCCGGCGAGCGGTGCGAGCCGCACCGGCGAGAACGCGGTCGGCATGCTCATGTCGCGAACTCCACGAGCGAGAGCGCAGCGGTCGCGCCGATGTCGACGAGCGCGTCGACCGGCCCGGGCTGCGGCACGTGGCGCATCGTGATGCCCACCTCGATGCAGTCGATGCGCTGCGCGGCGGCGGTGAAGCTGAGCTCCGTGATCTGCATGTTGGTGCGGGTGATCATCGTGCTGACGAGCGTGACGCCGCTGATGGCGCCGCTCGTCCAGGCGCCGAGCACGCCGCCGGTGCGGCTCGAGACGGCGATGAGCTCGAGATCCTTCTTCCACAGCAGTCGCTGCGGGCCGACGAGCACGGCGGCGATCGAGACCGTCTCGCCCACCGGTCCCGCGGCGCTGCGGAAGGCGGAGGCGCCGACGCTCGGCGTCGGCAGGCTCGCGGATGCGCTGATGCGGCTGACCGCGAACAGCGGGATCGCGAGCGGCAGATCGACGATGATCGCCGAAGGCAGCCGCTCGAACTCGTCGAGGGTCGTGCGGCTCACGGGGCAGCACCTGCCAGCGGCACGTCGGCGCCGGGCATGCCGGTGGGGATGGTGTGCGTCACGGTCCAGGCTCCGTTCGGCTGGATGTCGATGCGGAAGGCGATCGGTGCGCCGTTGGCGCGACGCACCTCGTAGGCGACCGAGGACAGCACCTCGAGGGTGTCGAAGCTGCCGTTGGTGAGCGGCACGGCCAGCGAGCGCGTGCGGGCTCGGATGGTGACCGCCGGGGCCTCGCCGGCGGCGTGCAGGCTGAGCAGCAGTCGCTCGATGCCCAGCCGCTGCGCGATCTGGTTGACGTCGCGCGGGGCGAGCGAGAGGCCGGCCCACAGCTCCGAGCCGAAGCCGGGGCCGACGATGTGGGAGCGCTCCCAGCTGCCGAACAGCGCCATCAGCCGCGCGGCGAGCCCGGGCGGACGGGTGCGGGCGGTGCCGATGCCCGCGCCGCCGAGCAGGTGCGCCTCGAGGCCGAGGCCGGGCACGTCGCCGCGCTCGAGCGGCTCGCGCAGCGAGCCCTCGAACCGGTGCTCGGGCGTCGCCCGCTGCAGCGCATCCATCAGCTCGGCGGGCGGAGCCGAGACGGCGAGCGCAGGGTTCGCCACGAGCCGCGCGGCCGCGGCCTGCTCGGCGGCGCGCCCCGCGGCGCCGAGCGCCTCGCCGGTGGTGCTCCACGTGAAGCCGCTCGCCGCGGCACGCAGGTGCTCGTTGGCCCGGGCGGTCACCGCCGCGAGTCGGTCGGCGGCGGCCGTCGCGGCGTCGGCGGTGGCGCCGGGGGCTCGGCGGTAGTCGGCCACCGCTCGCTCCAGGTCGGCCATGGTCGCCGCCAGCAGCGGATCCCGCCCGATCGGCAGTCCCGGCCCGGCCTCCTCGACGGTGCGGCCGCGTCTCCAGGCGGCGAGCAGCTCGTCGCCGCGGCGGGCCGTGTCCTGGCCCCGATCGCGCGCGCTCTTGGCGATCGCCGCGGGATCGAGGCCGGTGTCGACGACGGCGCCGATGGTGCGGCGCAGGTCGCCGCCGGACTCCTCGAGGCTGCGGCGCACGAAGCCCTCGAACGTCTCGAGCCCGTCGATCGCGGCAGCGACCGCCTGCATGTCGGCACGACGCAGCGCATCCGGTCGGGCGGCGCCCGGCGCGGGTGCGGCGACGCCAGCGGCGCGCGCGGCCGCCGTGCCGCGGGTCGTCTCCACGTCGTCGAGGATCCGCGCCAGGGCGTCGCGCATCCGCGTCGTCACGCCCTCCAGCCGCTGCTCGTGCAGCTGCGAGGCCGTGAGCAGCGCCAGCTCGAGGATGTCGTCGAGCGATCGGCGCCCCGGCCCGCCCGCGCCTGCCGCCTCGAGCGCCTCGGCGAGCGCGCGCAGCTGCGCCGGCGACCGTCGACGGTACGCCGCGAGCCCGGAGCGCAGCGCCTCCACCGTCACCCTCACGGCGCACCCGCTCCCGCGAGGATCGCGTCGACCCGCTCGAGCGTGCCGTGCATCCTCGCCTGCTCCCGGATCCAGGGCGTCAGCACGGGGGCGATCAGCCGGGGCAGCAGCAGCTCCAGCACCTGGATCGTCACGATCTCCATGGCCGCCGTGCGCAGCGCCTTCTCGAGCATCTCTGCGGTCATCGCCCGCAGTGCGCGCTCGCGCACCTCGCGGGTCGCGAGCCGCACGCTCTCCCGCGCCCCGACGCGCACCGCGATCCGCGTGGCCGCGAAGGCCTCCCGGGCGATCACCTTCGCCGCCCGGCCCACCTGGAACACGTCGAAGATCGTGAACGCGACCCCGATGGAGGCCATCAGCTGGGCGAGCTGCACGTCCTGCCAGCGCTGCAGCAGCTCGGGATCCTCGAGCGCGCGGTAGAGGTCCTCCCGACGGTTCGCGTCGAGCACGTCGAGCGCGGTGAAGGCGATGCCCGCGAGGCCCGTGATCGCGGCGACGGCGACCGCGCCCAACGGCGCGCAGAGCAGGCCGAGGATGACGATGCCGATCGTCGCGCCGAGCGTCGCGAGCATGTCCCGGCGCTCGCGACGCCCCAGCGCCTGATTGACGCCGTCCGCGTACCGGCCGGAGTGCCCCACGACGCTGCGCAGCCGCTCGTCGGCGAGGCGGTGGATGCCCTCGAGCGTGTACCGCAGGCCGCGCGCGTCGCGCCCGCCCTCGCGCCGCACGTACTGCGAGGCGGCGACCGCGAACGCGGCGCCGTCCTCGAACGACTCGGTCTCCTCGCGCATCCTCCCGTTCGCCGCCGCCATGCGGTCGAGCAGGGAGCGCAGGTAGCGCTCGAGCCACGCGGGGTCGGTGGAGGCGGCCATCGCGATGCCCGCCGCATCCTCGATCTGCAGGAAGAGCGGATCGGTCATGTTGAGCAGCTGGCGGCGGTCGTGCACCAGCTGCCGCAGTGCATCCGCCGTGTACCGCTGGCCGCGATGCTCGACCACCCAGTCGCCGTCGGCGCGCAGCACCCGGGCATCGCCCACCTCTGCGAGCGTCCTGGCCGGGATGCCGCCGATCGGCGGTGGGAACGTGATGGTCTGATGCGGGTCGCTGGTGTCGTGCTCGCTCATGCTGAGCACGCCGCGCACCGTGTCGTCGCGCATGAGCCGCACCGTCGACGCGTGCCGGATCGCCTGCAGCAGCACGGTCGGCCACACCACCGTCTCGCCGATGATCTCGAGCTTCATGCGCATGTCGTCGACGGTCTGCGCGAAGTGCGCGCCGCGGCGAGCGTCGATGCCGTCGCGCGAGCTGCGCAGCTGCTGCAGCAGCAGGCAGCGGCAGGTCTCGCTGAAGACCCCCTCGAACGCGCCCGCCATGCGCGGCTCGAACTCGCGGTAGAAGCGCAGCGCCCACGCGGCCCAATTGGGCGGCGAGTCGCTCCACGCGCCCACGAGCCCGCGGTTCTCGGGCGTGCCGTACGTCGTCACGACGTCGTTGGCGAAGTCGCCCGCCTCGACGCCCAGGCGGGCGAGCAGCAGCAGGTCGTCGAGCTCGGTCGCCTCGCCCGCGGCGACCTCGACGAAGCCGTTGTTGCCCCCGCCGTCGGGGCGCACCGTCACGCGGGTGCGCACGGTCGAGCGGATCGTCGCCTCGGCCACGCCCCTCGCGCGCGCCCGCACCGCCTCGGCGAGGTGCATGGCGAAGGTGCCGGCGTACGCGCACTCGTCGATCGCGAGCTGGGCCGCGAGCCGATGCATCCGCTCGGCGAGGTCGAGGCGGTCGACGATGCGGTCGATCGTGGGCTCGACGAGGAAGGCGCGGCAGGTGAGGCCGCCGGGCCTGCCGGTGTTGCCGGGCCAGCGGATCGGCGCCGGCCGCTCGATCGCGTCGGCATCGGCGCCGGCCTCGCCCGCGGTGCCCGGCTCGCCCGCGGCCTCGGCGCCGCCCAGCACCCGGAACTCGGTGCGCTCGTCGGCGGCGCCCGCGGCCGTGGGCGGCGGCTGCATCGCGAACACGATCGGGATGCTGTCGCCGCCGGCTGGCCCGAACTCGCCGCCGCAGAAGTAGAGCGAGTACGGCGGCTCGATCACGAACTGGATGCCCCACCAGTGCCAGGGCATCGAGCCGTGCTGCCAGCGCAGCCGCCCCGGCACCAGCCGCCCTCGCCCGTCGAGCTCGCGCACCTCGTGGATGAAGATCCACCCGGTCACGACCCCGCGACTGCCGCGGATGCGGCCGAAGTAGCCCGGCTTCTCACGGTGCAGGGCCGGTCCGCCCTGCCGGTGCAGGTGCCACTCCCAAGCGATGTCGAGCGCTTCGCGCACGGTCACGATGGCGCCCGCGCCGGGGAGCGCCGGCGCGGGCCGGGCGCTCTCGTCGTGCAGCGGCACCTCGATCGCTCCGCCGTCGAACCAGGGCACGACATACGTGCAGCCGTCGGCGTGCCAGCGCACGCGCAGCGGGTCGAACGGCTCGGCGGCGTGCGGCCGGCGGGGTTCGCGAGCGACGTCCCGCGGCACGCCGATGCCCGCGAGCGCCGCGCCCTCGCGAGCCCCAGCGAGCGCCGCCGCGGCGAGCGGCGACTCGACCTCCACGGCCGGCGCGCCCACCGCATCCGCCAGCTCGCCGGCAGCGAGCCCCAGCCCCGCCCACGACACGCGCCGGCACGCCTCCTCGACCGCGCGCGCGACCTCGCGCCGCACGGCGTCCGCCTCGCGCTCGACGTCGCCGGAGGGCGTGAGGTGCACCCGCAGCGGCAGGCGGATGCGCTCCGGCACGATCGCGGTCATGGCGCCGGCCGAGCGTCGATCGCGGCGCGGAGCCTGCGGAGCGCGAGATCCGCCGCAGCCTCGGCCACCGCATCCGCCGACGGGCCGATGTCGATGGCGACCGAGAACTCGAGCGTGACGCGCGGCGGCGCGACGGTGTCGGTGACCTCGGCGAGCCCGTCGCCGACCGGCACCACCAGCTCGCCCCGGCGCACGAGCGCGATGCCCGTGCGCTCGACGCGACCGCCCGCCGGCGACGCCCCGCTGTCGCCGCGGGCGCGCGCGAGCGGGTCGACCGCCCCCCACTCGCCGCTCACCGTGGTCGCCGATCAGGCTGTGAAGATGGGCCGCTGCAGCTCGCCGAGGTCGTCGCGCATCTTCGCCTCGCGGCTGATGCCCGAGAACGTCGCCGTCGGCGCACCGGTCGGGGAGGCGTTCGACGGGTTCGCCGACGTGATGATGCACTTGCGCAGCACGATGTCGACGAAATCCCATTCACCGGCGCTCCCGTCCTGCTCGTACAGGCCGATCTCGAACTCGGTGCCGGCGAGCGCGAGCCGGGTCAGCTGCGCCGCGGCACCGCCGATCGCCTTCACCGACAGCGAGAAGGTGAAGCTGTCGGGGTTCGCGACCAGCCCGATGTGGGTGGCCTCGATCGAGTGCAGCACCTCGGTGTTCATCGAGAAGCTCGGCGAGAACGAGTCGATCGGGGTGAGCGGCGTGGCGGTCGCCCCGTCGACGACGACCGCGAGGCGGGTGCGGGTCCAGGTGGGCATGGTGCGCCTTTCGTCAGGCCTTCAGGGCCATGGTGATGTCGAGGAAGTGGATCGAGCCGGCGTAGGTGACGGTGAGCAGCACCTCGACGACACGGCTCGTGCGCGCGTTCGTGAGCGTCTGCGCCGAGCCGGGCGACCGGTCCGCCTCCTCGGTCTCGAGGATCGGCAGCAGCGGCACGTCGACCGCATAGCCGTCGAGCACGCGGGCGGTGACGAGCGGCGAGAGGATCGCGTCGATGCGGCCGACGAGGCCCTGCATGCCCAGCCGATCGATGCGCACGTTGCCGATCACACCGATCAGCCCCGCCTTCAGGCGGAACTCGATGTCGTCGAGCACGCGGACCACGTCGACGTACAGGCGTGCCGGATCGGCGCGGTTGAACGAGCGACCCGAGCCGATGAAGATGCCGGTGCCGGCGACGAGCTCTGGGTCGATGAGCGGCATGATCGCCTGCTCGGCGAGCTGCTGCACCTCGCTGCCGGTGAACTGCCGGGCGAGCGGCACCGGCACCTCGCGCACCTGCTTCAGCAGCACGCTGATGTGCGGGCGGTAGCCGGCGATCGCGCCCATCGTCGCGGCGGCGACGTCGACGTCGGGCACGCCCGCGGTGGTCGCGACGCGCGCGGAGACGAGGATCATGCGGCCCTGCGAGCTCTCGAGGTCGGCGTAGGCGTCGGCCGCCGCGTCTGCGAACGTCGAACCGGCGGGCACCGCGAGATCCGGGTCGACCATGGCCACGCCCATCCGCTTGTTGCCGCCGGTGCTGGCGTCGGAGACATGGATCGCGAGCGCCTCGAGCACCGCCGGGTCGGTGACGCGCGCGAGGCAGACGAACTGCACCGGCGCTGGGGTGAGCGCCGCGAGCGCCGCCGCGAAGTCGGGCGCGCCGGCGTCGTCCGGTGCCGCGACCGCGTAGATGCGGCTCGGGCCGGGCGACTGCTGCAGCAGGTCGCGCAGCGAACGGTAGAGCGGACCGGCGTCGGCGCCGGCATTGCTGATGGCTCCGGACGCGTCTGTGTCGGCGAAGAGGCGGCGTGCGTCGGCCTCGCTGCCGATCATCACCGGCTCCCCGGGCACCGCTTCACCGAAGCCGCCTGCATCGCCGACGACCGCGACATTGCCGAAGGCGCGCGTCGCGACCGGCTGCAGGCCGCGGGTGTCGATCGTCACCCGGATGTACGGGTGCTCCGCTACGGGAATGGACATGGGACTCCTTCGGTCAGACGGCGAGCGGCACGACGCCTGCGCGTCTGAGCCGGATGGTGAGCTCGGTGAGGCGCGCGGCGCGCCGCACCGCGGGGCTGCCGGGGGCGGCGCCGTCGGCGACGGGCAGGTCGGCGTCGTCGAGGTCGTCGGCGGGGAAGACGAGGAAGGCCGGGAAGGTGACGCGCAGGCGGGCGCCGCGCGGCTCGGCGGGCGGGTCGACGATCCGCTCGGTGCTCGAACGGGCGGCGGCGATGGTCGCGAGGCCGCGGGCGAGATCGGTGCCGAGCGCGTCGACGGCGTGGGCGAGCGCCGTCACCCGGAACGTGCGCGGGCTCGCGGCGGTCGTGGCATCGCTCACCAGGGTCAGCAGCAGCCGCGACGGCTCGTTCGGCGCGGTGAAGCTGCGCCGGAGCGCCCCGAGCTCGTCGACGCCCCGGCGTGCGAGCACGTCGGCGAGCGCCTCCGGGGTCGACTCGGGCATCCATGCCGCGAGCGCCGCGAGCGCGGCATCCCAGTCGACCGCGGCGAGCACCTCCTCGCGCAGATGGCCGAGGTCGTCGCTCTCGACGCTGACCACCGAGGTGGTCACACCGCGCGCGGCAGCGGTCACGGAGACCTCGAGCAGCGCGTGCAGCGGTGCGGGCTGGGTGCCGCCGATCGAGCCGAGCAGCTGCCATTCGCGGCCCGAGCCGCTCTCGCGCGCGACGAGCTCGACCGCGCGACCGGCGACCAGCTCGGGCGCGACCGAGATGGCGCGCGCCTCGACGCTCGCCACGTCGCCGATGTCGACGTGCTCGAAGACGAAGGCCGCGTCCAGCAGCGAACGCCCGACCGCGGGCGTCAGCAGCGACGACAGCTCGAGGTCGTCGAGGGTGCGCAGCATCGCGCGGTCGGAGAACCTCATCGCGCCTCGTCGCCCGAGATGGATCCGATCATGCGCGACACCCTCTCGCGCAGCTCGTCTCCGAGCCGTCGCGCGCGGGGCTCGCGCACGTCACGCCCCCGTCACCGCACCGTGTCGCCAGTGTCACCGACCTGGCTGCGGGCACCCCGCATGCACCCGCCCGGGCGCGGCGAGCGGATCGTCGTCTACGGCCCGAGGAGGGCCGAGGAGAGTCGATCGAGCGGCACGTGGGCGCTGAGCAGCGCACGGAAGGCCGCGGTCGGCTCGGCTCCCAGCTCGCGCCGCAGCGCACGGCGGAAGTCACGGTAGACGCGCACGGCCTCGACGAGGTTCCCGTCTCCGAGCAGGGCCGCGGCGAGCGCTCGATGCGCGCTCTCGCGGAAGGGCTCGGCGCGCACCGCGCACATCGCCACGTCGACCGCGTCTGCGCACTGGCCCGTGCGCACGAGCGTCGCGCTCAGCGCCTCGATCGCGTGCAGCAGTCGCTGCCGGCGGACGTCGCGCTGCCGCACCACCCAGTCGTCGTACCAGCCGGGCAGCAGATCGAGGGCCTGCGGGGCGAGGGTCGGCAGCCGACGGTCGGCCTGCGCCTCCGCGCCCGCGATCACCCGGTCGGCCCAGCCGTCGAGCTGCACGATGTCGACGACGACGTCGCGATGCAGCCGCACCCGCGTGCCGGTCGTCTCGAGCACGGCGATGCCGTGGCGGCGCAGCCGCCACATCGCGGTGCGGAGGTTGCCCCCGGCCTGTGACTCGGTGCTCTCGGGCCACAGCGTGCCGGCGGCGAAGCGACGGTCGACCGAGGGCCCGAGCAGGGCCACGAGCGCCACGAGCCGCCGGGCGCCCTCCGGCACGACGATCGTGCTCCCCGCGAGCTCGACGGCCGGGCCGTCGCACACGAGCACGCGCGCGTTCGCCCCACGCGGATCGGCCCGCTGGTCGATGCTCACGGCTCACCACCGCCTCAGCACACGCGACGGCAGTCGTGACCTCGCCACCGATCGCGGCTCCATTGTGCGCCTCGCCGCGCCGACGCGCGAGGGGCGCGATGTCGGCCACGAGCGCCGCGGCGTGTGGGCGGCCGGGCGTAGCGTCGGAGACGACCCGGAGGCACCCGATGCGCGACCCGAACCACACGGCTGTAACTCGCCCTCGGCGTGTCGCGGGTCGGAGTTTCCGAGTCGTGCACAGGGGGTCGGCCCGACTGTCCACAGGCTTTTCCGCGTCGTTCCGCGGCGGGAATCGCAACCTGGGGATGGTTGTTGAAACAGGTGTGGAGAAACACACCATCTTGTGTCCTTGCTCCGCGTCAGACCCCACATATAGTGGGAGCCCGGCCAACGCCGGACAGCTTCCCAGCACACGAACCACACCCGAGGAGCGCCGCTCATGACCGTCACCGTCTACTCCAAGCCGGCTTGCGTCCAGTGCACGATGACCACCCGCGCGCTCGACGCGCAGGGCATCGAGTACGAGATCTTCGACGTCACCGCCGACGACAAGGCGCTGCAGACCGTCAAGGAGCTCGGCTACCTGCAGGCGCCCGTCGTGATCGCCGACGAGCAGCACTGGTCGGGCTTCCAGCCCGACCGCATCAAGGCGATCCTCGCGGCTTGACCCGCATGCCCGTCGTGGAGACCGCCGTGAGCGAGGTCGTCTACTTCTCGAGCGTCTCGGGCAACACCGCCCGGTTCGTCGAGAAGCTCGGCCGGCCCGCCGCGCGCATCCCCCTCTACGCGACGGAGCCGCCGCTCGAGCAGCGTGAGCCCTACGTGCTCATCGTGCCGACCTACGGCGGCGGCGACGGCAAGGGCGCGGTCCCCAAGCAGGTCATCCGGTTCCTCAACGACGAGCAGAACCGCAAGCACCTGCGCGGGGTGATCAGCGCCGGCAACACCAACTTCGGTGCGGGCTACGGACTGGCGGGCGACATCATCGCCAAGAAGTGCCACGTGCCCCACCTGTACCGCTTCGAACTCTTCGGAACCCCAGACGACGTGCGCGTCGTGAATGACGGATTGGATGCACTATGGCAACGGTGACGCCAGAGATGACGTCGGGCAAGACGGCAGCGATGGACTACCACTCGCTGAACGCGATGCTCAACCTCTACGGACCGGACGGCAAGATCCAGTTCGACAAGGACCGCGAGGCTGCGAACCAGTACTTCCTGCAGCACGTCAACCAGAACACGGTCTTCTTCCACTCGCTGAAGGAGAAGCTCGACTACCTGGTGGAGAACGAGTACTACGAGCAGGAGGTGCTCGACCAGTACTCCTTCGAGTTCATCAAGTCGCTCATGAAGCGGGCGTACGGCTACAAGTTCCGCTTCCCGACGTTCCTGGGCGCCTTCAAGTACTACACGTCGTACACGCTCAAGACGTTCGACGGCAAGCGCTACCTCGAGCGCTACGAGGACCGCGTCGTGAACGTCGCGCTCGCGCTCGCCGAGGGCAGCGAGCCGCTCGCCGAGGCGTACGTCGACGAGATGGTCAACGGCCGCTTCCAGCCGGCCACGCCCACGTTCCTCAACGCCGGCAAGAAGCAGCGCGGCGAGCTCGTCTCGTGCTTCCTCCTCCGCATCGAGGACAACATGGAGTCGATCGGCCGCTCGATCAACTCGGCGCTGCAGCTCTCGAAGCGCGGCGGCGGCGTCGCCTTCAACCTCACGAACATCCGTGAGTACGGCGCACCGATCAAGCAGATCCAGAACCAGTCCTCCGGCGTCATCCCCGTGATGAAGCTGTTCGAAGACAGCTTCTCGTACGCGAACCAGCTCGGCGCCCGTCAGGGCGCGGGCGCGGTGTACCTGCAGGCGCACCACCCCGACATCATGCGGTTCCTCGACACGAAGCGTGAGAACGCCGACGAGAAGATCCGCATCAAGACGCTCTCGCTGGGCGTCGTGGTGCCCGACATCACGTTCGACCTCGCGAAGAACGGCGAGGACATGTACCTCTTCTCGCCGTACGACGTCGAGCGCGTCTACGGCGTGCCCTTCAGCGACATCTCGGTGACCGAGAAGTACCACGAGATGGTCGACGACGCCCGCATCACGAAGACGAAGATCAACGCGCGCGAGTTCTTCCAGACGCTCGCCGAGATCCAGTTCGAGTCGGGCTACCCGTACATCATGTTCGAGGACACGGTGAACCGGGCGAACCCCATCGACGGCCGCATCAACATGTCGAACCTGTGCAGCGAGATCCTGCAGGTCAACACGCCGTCGACCTACGTCGACGACCTCGACTACGAGACCGTCGGCAAGGACATCTCGTGCAACCTCGGCTCGATGAACATCGCGCTGTCGATGGACTCCCCCGACTTCGGCAAGACGGTCGAGACGGCCATCCGCGCCCTCACGGCCGTCTCCGACCAGTCGCACATCGGCTCGGTGCCCTCGATCGCCCGCGGCAACTCGATGAGCCACGCCATCGGCCTCGGCCAGATGAACCTGCACGGCTACCTCGGTCGGGAGCGCATCCACTACGGCTCCGAGGAGGGCCTCGACTTCACGAACATCTACTTCTACACGGTGCTGTTCCACGCCCTCCGGGCGTCGAACCTGCTCGCGCAGGAGAAGGGCCAGACGTTCGACGGCTTCGAGCGCTCCACGTACGCCTCGGGCGAGTTCTTCGAGAAGTACACGCAGCAGGAGTGGACGCCGGCGACGGCCCGGGTGCAGGAGCTGTTCGACACCTCGGACATCCACATCCCGACGCAGGACGACTGGCGCGAGCTGCAGGCGCTCGTGCAGCAGCACGGCATCTACAACCAGAACCTGCAGGCGGTGCCCCCGACCGGCTCGATCTCGTACATCAACAACTCGACGTCGTCGATCCACCCGATCGCGTCGAAGATCGAGATCCGCAAGGAGGGCAAGCTCGGCCGCGTCTACTACCCGGCGCCGTTCATGACGAACGACAACCTGGAGTTCTTCCAGGACGCGTACGAGATCGGCCCCGAGAAGATCATCGACACGTACGCCGCGGCGACGCAGCACGTCGACCAGGGCCTGTCGCTCACGCTGTTCTTCAAGGACACGGCGACCACCCGCGACATCAACCGCGCGCAGATCTACGCATGGCGCAAGGGCATCAAGACCATCTACTACATCCGTCTCCGCCAGCTCGCGCTGGAGGGGACAGAGGTGGATGGCTGCGTTTCTTGCATGCTGTAGTCGAGAAATTCTCATTATGAACGAAGAAGTCGTCGGCCGCGTCTATGCGATCAGGCGCGCCGACGACTTCACGTTCCGATATGTCGGGCAGACGAGCCAGCCGCTTGAGCGCCGCATGAGCAAGCACTTCTCGGCGGCGCGCTCGGGGCGCATCACGCCGTTCTACTCGTGGTTGCGAAAGCACGCGAACGAGGACATTGCGATCGATGAGCTCGAGGTCGTCACTTCCACGCGGGAGGCGCTAGGCGAAGCGGAGCGGTTCTGGATCGGATTGCTCCAGGCGAATGGGCAACCGCTGCTGAACCTCAGCCTCGGCGGCCTGGGCCCGACCGGAGTGGAGTGGTCACCCGAACAACGAGCGGCGGCGCGGGCTCGCTCGCTCGGTCGGCCTGGGCTCCGACGCTTTGGGCCCAGCAACCCGTTCTTCGGGAAGCATCACACCGCCGAGCAGCGCAAAGCTTGGTCTGACGCTCGACGGGGACAGAACGCGGGCGAGTCGAACCCGAACTATGGCAAGTTCGGTGCCGACCACCCATCGTTCGGTGCCATCCGGTCGCCGGAGACTCGGCTCGTCTTGTCGGAGCAGAAGCGCGGGAACCTGAACCCGAACTACGGCAAGAGCGCGTCTCCGGAGACTCGAGCAAGGCGCTCCGCCGCCCAGCGCGGCGTACCCAAGCCGAGCAGCGCACGCAGTGCCCACACCCGCTATCACACGAACCGCAAGATCTGGAAGGCGAGCTGCCGTCACTGTGCGGCCACACCTCCGCCCGCAGACTTCACCATCTTGGAACTCGACGACTGATGAAGGACACCGACATGGACACGCAGGACACGCAGGCATCCGCCTTCGACGAGATCGCCGAGGCCCCGGCGGCACCCGCAGCCCGCGAGGCGCTCGCGGCCGAGCGGCACGAGGTCGAGGCGGCGCTCGGCGCCGGCAAGCCGCAGACCGAGGCCCAGCAGCGCCAGCACCAGCACAACACGCTCGTGCGGGCGATCAACTGGAACCGCATCGAGGACGACAAGGACCTCGAGGTCTGGAACCGCCTCGTGAACAACTTCTGGCTGCCCGAGAAGGTGCCGCTGTCGAACGACGTGCAGTCGTGGGGCACGCTGACGCCCGACGAGAAGACGCTCACCATGCGCGTCTTCACCGGCCTGACGCTGCTCGACACGATCCAGGGCACGGTCGGCGCGGTCTCGCTCATCCCGGATGCGATCACGCAGCACGAGGAGGCCGTCTACACGAACATCGCGTTCATGGAGTCGGTGCACGCGAAGTCGTACTCGTCGATCTTCTCGACGCTCGCGTCGACGCCCGAGATCGACGACGCGTTCCGCTGGTCGACCGAGAACGTCTACCTGCAGCGCAAGGCCGAGATCATCATCGACTACTACGAGGGCGACGACCCGCTGAAGCGCAAGGTCGCCTCGACGCTGCTCGAGTCGTTCCTGTTCTACTCGGGCTTCTACCTGCCGATGTACTGGTCGAGCCGCGCGAAGCTCACGAACACGGCCGACCTCATCCGCCTCATCATCCGCGACGAGGCCGTGCACGGGTACTACATCGGCTACAAGTTCCAGAAGGGCTACGAGAAGCTCAGCCCCGCCGAGCAGGCCGAGATCAAGGACTACACCTACTCGCTGCTCTACGAGCTCTACGAGAACGAGTCGAAGTACACGGCCGACCTCTACGACGCCGTCGGCCTCACCGAGGACGTCAAGAAGTTCCTCCACTACAACGCGAACAAGGCGCTCATGAACCTCGGGTTCGAGCCGCTGTTCCCGTCGACGGTGACCGACGTCAGCCCGGCGATCCTGTCCGCCCTGTCGCCGAACGCCGACGAGAACCACGACTTCTTCTCGGGGTCGGGCTCGTCGTACGTGATCGGCAAGGCCGAGGCCACGGCCGACGAGGACTGGGACTTCTAGGCGCCCGTCGTCCGACGCCCCGACGGCCCGCGAGCCCCGACCCCGCACACCTGCAGGGTCGGGGCTCTGCTCGTGCGCAGTCGAGCGCAGTTGCAGGCTTGAGGGTCACCCTCCCCGTGGCTAGCGTGACCGCCAGGCAGGCACGACCTGCCGACTGTGGATGGTCCACGAGATCGTTGCTCTCGAGGAGGAGAGTCATGCGGAAGCTACTACTGGGGGTCGTCGCCGCGATCGCCCTGATCCTGGGCAGCGCAGCGCCAGCGTCTGCGATCACCGGCAACTTCGTGGAGGACGACGAGCATCCGTTCGTCGGATTGGTCGTCTTCTACGACGCGGACGGCGAGTTCACGAGCCGGTGCTCCGGGTCGCTCATCACCCCGACGGTGTTCCTGACCGCCGGGCACTGCACGGCCGACAACTCGACCGCTCGGGTCTACTTCCAGCAGGACGCCGGCGCGAACTACGACCCGGCCACCGAGCTCGATCCGATCAGCGGCTACCCGGAGACCTGTGCGGGCGACACCCTCGGGGTGCTCTGCGCGACGTCCGACGAGCTCTACAACTACGGGTTCGACGACTTCGCGTCGTTCCCGAACACCTTCGATGCGGGCATCGTCATCCTGGACCAGCCGATCCAGCTCGACGAGTACGGCGCCCTGGCGGTGCCGGGATCCCTCGACAGCCTCGCGACGGCGCGCGGCACGAAGGACGTCACGTTCACGGCCAGCGGCTACGGCCTGACCAAGAGCAGTCCGGTCGCCATTCACGTCCTACCGTGAGCGCCTGATGGCCTCCGCGAGCCTCACGAACCTGTCGAGCCGCAACACGGACGGCTTCAACCTGCAGACCAACGGGAACGGCGCGGGTCGCGGTGGCACGTGCTCCGGCGACTCGGGCGGCCCCGTGTTCTACGGCGGCTACGAGTCGAACACCATCGTCGCCGTCACGTCCTTCGGCCTCAACTCGTGGTGCCGCGGCGTCGACTTCTCGTACCGGACCGATCGGCAGGAGGTGCTCGACTGGATCGCCTCGGTCGTGGGGGACGAGCAGTACGCGCAGATCGAGTTCGTGACGATCTGAGCGGATCACGAGGGGCGGTGCTGCGCGAGCGGCACCGCCCCTCGCGCATCAGGGCACCTCAGGGCGCCTCACGCGTCGTCGAGCACCTCGCGCAGCTTGGCGGCGAAGGCCTCCGGCTGGCCGGCATAGCCGTACTCACCACCCATGAAGCCGCCGTGGTGGCTGGGGAAGACCGTCGCCCGCTGGCCGAGCTGCTCCGCGAGGGCGATCGCGCTGCGACCGGTGTAGACCTGCACCGACTCCTCACCGACCGCGACGACGATCCGGGTCGGTGCGGCGTTCAGCGCGTCGAGGTCCGGCCGATAGAGGGGCACCGCCCAGGATCGGTCCGAGAGCAGCGGATCCTCCCGCGTCCCGTCGTCCGCGGTCGGCAGACCGAACGCGGCCGGGTCCGGCGCCGGGCGGGCGAGGTGCTCCTCCGTGACCTCTCCCTCCCATGAGGTCATCGCGATGAACGCCGCCATCCCGGCGCCCCAGCCCTCGTCCTGGTACACCTGCGTGAAGGCCGCCCGCGCCCGCTGCACGGCCTCCGCGTCCGGCAGCACGCAGTCGATCGGCGGCTCGTGCGCGACCAGGGTCGACACGTCGCCCGGATGGGCCGTCACCAGGGCCAGCGCGGTCACCGCGCCGCCGCTGCTGGCGAGCATCTCGACCGGGCCGGCGCCGAGGGCCTCGATGATCGCGTGGACGTCCTCGGCCTGCACCTCCGGCTCGTTCGTGGTGCCGCCGTCCTTCCGCCTGCTCCGACCGAGGCCCCGCGGGTCGTAGGTCACGACGGTGCGGTCCGCGAACAGCGCCACCTGGGCCTGGAAGCCGCTCGCGTCCATCGGCTGGCCGATCATGACGAGCGGCGGCCGGCCATCCGCGGTCGGCAGCGGCCCGTGGACGTCGTAGACCAGGTCGACCTCCGGCAGCGCGAGGGTGTGTTGCGGCACTGGCGACCTCCTCCATGGCGAACGGGCTGACCGGATGCTACGACGCCCCGCCTGCGGTGCGCCAGCCGGTCGATCCCCGAGCGCGATGCGCCGGCTCAGCCCTCGAGCAGGCCGTCCGGGTCGGTGACCCGCACCTCGTGGCCATCGGCTCGCAGCCGCTCGACGGCCTCGAGCAGCAGGTCGCGGCCCACCACGGTGGCGGATGCCGCGCGCGACAGGTCCAGCCCGATGGGCGCGCCGTCCTGCGGCAGCTGCGCCAGCTCGCGGAGCGCGACATCCACGGCAGCGAAGTGCATCGTGCCCTGCAGCTGCACCTCGCGGATGCCGTCGCCGTCGGCGTCCGGCTCGAGCACGCCGTAGAGCACGTGCGACGCCACCTCGGGCGCGTGCATGAGGTGGAGACCGAGCTCGGCCGACATCCGCTCGAAGGCGCGCACGCCGCGCACGCTGTTGCCGATCTCGTCGAGCCGGGGCGAGAACGCGCCGATGCCGACCTGTCCGGGGAGCGCGCCCAGCACGCCGCCCGCCACGCCGCTCTTCGCGGGGATGCCGACCGTGCTCATCCAGTCGCCGGCCGCGTCGTACATGCCGCAGGTCGCCATGACGCTGAGGACCTGCGTGCACACCCACGTGGGCACGACCTGCTCTCCCGTGACCGGGTTGCGGCCACCGGCGGCCAGCGTCATCGCCATCACGGCGAGGTCGCGCACGTCGACGAGCAGCGAGCACTGCCGGATGTAGCCCTCGACCGCGGCGTGCGGCTCGCCGTCGAGCTTGTCCTGGGCGTGCACGAGGTAGGCGAGCGCGAGGTTGCGGCTCGAGGCGGATCGCTCCGAGTCGAAGACCGCCTCGTCGACCTCCAGCTCGCGACCGGCGAAGGCCGACAGGCCCTGCTGGATGCGCGCATCCCGCTCGTCCCGGCTGCTCCCCCGCTCGCCCACCAGCGCGTGCGTCGTGATCGCGCCGATGTTGATCATGGGGTTGCGCGGGCGCCCGTTCTGCTCGAGCGAGATCTCGTTGAACGCGTCGCCGGACGGCTCGACGCCGACGTGCTCCAGCACCGTGTCGCGGCCGCGGTCCGCGAGCGCGAGCGCATAGGCGAACGGCTTCGAGATCGACTGGATCGTGAAGCGGTGGTCGTCGTCGCCGGAGCCGTAGACCGTGCCGTCGATCGTGCAGAGCGCGATGCCGAAGCGGTCGGGGTCGGCCTCGGCGAGCTCCGGGATGGTCGCGAGCAGCTCGCCGCCGTCGGTGTCGGCGCACTCGCGGCGCAGCTCGTCGAGCAGATCGGGGACGGGATTGCGCATGCCGCGAGGCTAGCGATGCGTGCTGGGCGGACCCCCGGCGCCGCAGGTGGGGGCTGTTGCGCGGCGGAGGCCGATGCGATCCTCGGATCGTCCCGACGTCAGGACCCGCCCCGAGCCCGGACGGATCGGGCTGCGACCCGGGAGCTGACGATGGTCGACGTGGACGAGCCCATCGACGATGGCGAGATCGAGCGGCTCACGGCATCGATGGATGCGGCGGCGTTCCGCCGACGGGCGATCATCAGGGCGGCCGCCGGTCCTCCCGTCGAGGAGCGGCTGCACGACGGGCGACCCATGCCGGTCTTCGTCGCCGAGCGGCTGGACCGCTTCCGCGAGTCGCTGAACCCGGTGCTCCACTCGCACGGGACCGAGCACCCGCTGCACGACGCGATGTTCCACACCGTCGTGGACGACCTCGACCTGACCATCGGCGGCTACCTGAAGCCCGAGGCGAAGCCGGAGGCGCGCGACCTGCTGCACGTCTACGGCCCGGATCGCGGCAGCACCGGCGAGCGGCGCTACTACCGCTGGGCCTGGCTCGACCACAGCGACCACGTCCCCGCCTTCAGCACCACCGCGTCGACGATCGTGCGCTCGGGCCGGCTGGCGGGAGGCTGCGGCGTCTACGGCGGCCAGTGGGCGTTCAGCGTGGGCGGCGCCGGCATGCTCTTCACCCCGGAGCACGGCGCCTCGCGGGTCTCGGTGCGCCCGTACATGCCGTGGCTCGCGCTCACCTCGTTCAACCGCGCGAGCGTCGCCGCGTCGGTCGTCTGCCTGCTCGGCATCCTCATCGAGAGCTGGCGGCCCGGACAGGCGGCGGTGCAGGAGCGCGACCACTTCGTGACCGTGGTCGCGAGGTCGTCCGCGGAGGGCTACCTGCTCGACAGCGAGACGAGCGGCACCGGAGTCTCTGCCACCGGCCTGCAGACCGACTTCATCGCGGTGCCCGGCCGGCGGTACGGGATCTACGTCTACGCGTGGCTCGAGACGAACGGCGGCACGGGCGGCGGCAGCGGCCCGCTCGGCTACTCGCGCATCGAGATCGACGCATCCGTGCCGTTCGTGGTCGCCGAGGAGACCCTGCTCTGACGCTCAGTCCGACGCATCCGCCCCGTCGTCGACCCACTCGAGGAGGTCACCGGGCTGGCACTCGAGCACTCGGCACATCGCGTCGAGCGTCGAGAAGCGCACCGCCTTCGCGCGGCCGTTCTTCAGCACGGCGACGTTGGCAGGCGTGAGCCCGACCCGCTCGGCGAAGTCGCCCACGCTGAGCTTGCGCTTGGCGAGCTCGACGTCGATCCGCACCACGATCGGCATCAGATGACCTCGTCGAGCTCGGCGCGGTAGCCGGTCGCCTGCCGCAGCAGCCCGCGCATCACGACCATGAGCAGCAGCGGCAGCGACGACAGCACGACGACGCCGAACAGCAGCATCGGGATGCCCGGGTCGCGGATCTCCGGCGTGAAGAAGATGACGCCCGTGACGACGAGCGCGAAGCCGGCGAGCAGGCCCCAGCCGATCGCGAGCGACCACACGATCGCGTCGACCCAGCGCCGCGACGCGTCGCTGAAGAGCCGGTCCCGGCCGATGAGCGTGAGCAGCCGCCAGATGCAGACGATCACCGCGAGCACGCTCAGCAGCACCAGCGACAGCACGATCTGCGCCGGCAGCCGTGCGCCGGGCTCCGGGGTGCCGTCGGACAGCTCACCCGGCAACGAGAACGCCACGAGCACGACCAGCCAGATGGCGGCGAGCACGAGCACGGCACGGAGGGCCAGGACGACGAGTCTCGATCGGAGCATGCATCGATCTTCGTGCAGTATCTATCGAAAGTCAATCGGTCTTCATGCGGCGAGATCGTCGGCGTCACCGCGCCGTGGTTCGATCGGATGCGTGGAGGCACCGGAGCAGGCAGGCGCGGGTCGCGAGGCGCGCGCGGTCGCCGCCGCGTGGGCGAGCTTCGGCGCCGGCGTCGCCCTGGGGCTCATCGCGCTCGCCGGCCCGCCTCGCCCGATCGCCGGTGAGGGATCCGTCGCGATCTCCGCGGCCGGCATCGCCGCGATCATCGCCGCCGGCGCGTTCGCGCTCAGCACCGGCCTGCATCGGCGCGCCGAGACCGCGCCGATGCCGCGATGGCAGACGGTCGTCGCGCACATCTCGACCGTCGCGCTCACGGTCGCGTTCGCGGCGGTCGCCTACCTGGGGGTGCTCACCGCCGGCGAGATCCTCGCGCTCGGGCTGCAGGGCCTCGAGGCGCCCGCGGTCGGCGGCGCGCTGCTCACGGGCATCGCGAGCGCCGCGGGCGGCTGGCTGGCCTTCCAGGCGGGGGTCGAGCTGCGCACCCGCGACCTCGCGACGCTGCTGTTCGCGTTCCTCACCATCGGCACCGTCTTCTCGATGCTGACCGCGGCCGACCCGCGCTGGTGGGAGCGGCACTTCTCCGACCTCGGCACCGGTTGGGCGTTCAACCTCACCGCCATCGTCGCGGGGCTGCTGGTCGCGACGATCGGCGCCTACATCGGCCGCGACCTGCACCGCTGGCTCGGCGACGGAGCGCTCCGCCGCATCGCCGCGGTGGTCGCCCTCTTCGCGGCCACCGGCGTCGCGCTCGCGGGCGTGGGCCTCTTCCCGGTGCATCGGGCGCCCGTGCTCCACGACGTCGCCGCCTTCGGCGCGCTCGGGCTGCTCGCCGCGAGCGCGGTCGTCGTCACGATCGTGATGCCCGGTCCGCCGCGCGCCCTGCTGCTCACCACCATCGGCATGGCGGCGGCGCTCCTCGTCGCGCTGGTGCTGTGGTGGCCGTTCGGCCTCTACGGCGCGACGGCCTTCGAGGCGATCGCCGTCGGGATCAGCTTCGTCTGGCTCACCACGCTCGTCCGCACGCTCGCCGTGCTCGCGCCGCAGCAGAGCGCGCCGTCCCGCTCGCCGTCGCCGCTGCGCGCCGTGCCGACGGGCTGAGCCCAGGCCATGCCCGCCCCGACTCGACATCGGTGCCCGCAAGGGGCATGGTTGAGGCATGACGAGTCACGATCCGGTCGAGCCTGAGACGCCGCAGGACACCCCCGAGGGCAGCGAGACGGAGGAGGACGCGCAGCGTCGGAAGTTCCGCGAGGCGCTCGACAAGAAGAAGCTCGGCCACCACGGGCAGAACATGGGCACCCCGACCAGCATCCAGGGCGCGCACTCGGGCCCCGCCGTGCAGAAGCGCGTGCACCGCCGCAAGTCGGGCTGATCCGCGACCGAGCGCCGCGACCGGTGGCGCTGCGCGCGACCGGTGGCCGCGCAGCAGCACCGCTCGCGCGCACGGGCACCGGTCGATCCAGCCGCCGCCCGCGCCCCCGTCGAGGCGTCAGCCGGCCTGCGCGAGGTAGGCGAGCTGCGCCGCGGTCGACGCCTCCGCAGCCTGCCGCACCGACGGGTCGATCGCGGCGTAGACGGCATCCGTGACCGCGGCGACGGATGCGTCGGCAGCCGTCGCGCCGAGCCGCTCGAGCGCCGCTCGCACCTGGTCGAGCCGCTCGAGCCGGTGCGCGCGGTAGTCGCGCGCGATCGCGGCCACCGACGGCAGCGGTTCGCCGTGACCGGGCAGCGCCTCGAGGTCGCCGAGCGCCTCGAGCCGGTCCAGGCTCGCGAGGTAGGGACCGACCGCGCCGTCCGGGTGCATGATCACGGTCGTGCCGCGGCCGAGGATGGTGTCGCCCGTCAGCACGGCGCGATCGGGCACCACGATGCAGATCGAATCGGCCGTGTGGCCGGGCGTCGCGAGGATCTGCAGCTCGACGTCGTCGACGGGGATCCACTCGCCGTCGACGAGCGGCTCGCCGCCGAGGCACTCGTCCGGGTCGAGGCCGCGCAGCACCGCGCCCGTCGAGCGTGCGAGCTCGGCGGCACCCTCGGTGTGATCGGGATGCCGGTGGGTGACGAGGATGAGCCGCGGCCCCATGGCCGCGAGCCGCTCGAGGTGCGCGGCGTCGGCCGGCCCCGGGTCGACCACGACCTGCCCGCCGAGCACGTACGTGTTCGTGCCCTCGAGGGTCATCGGGCCGGGGTTGGGTGCCAGGATGCGCTCGATCTCGACCATGCTCCGACCCTAGCCGTCGCGCGTGGGCGCGTCCGGGCGCCGATGTCACCGGCCTCTGCTCCCATGGGGGCATGGAACCGCTCGTCATCATCGCCGCACTGATCGCCGTGCTGGTCGCCGGCGCGCTCGGCGCGGTGCTCGGCACCCGGATCGGGCACGCCCGCGCCGTCGCCGAGCACGGCACGACCGTCGGAGACCTGCAGGCCGCGCGCGGTCGGCTCGACGCGCTCGAGTCCGAGCGGGCGCGCGAGCGCGACATCACCGAGCGGCGGCACGCCGCTCAGCTCGAGGAGGCGCGCGCCGACGCGCAGCTCCGCATCGCCGAGGAGCGCGAGCGCGGCAGGGAGGTGCTCGCCGAGCTGCAGCAGGACGCCCAGCGCCGCGCCGACGAGTTCGCCGCCCTCTCGAGCGCGGCGCTCGAGCGCAACTCCGCCGTGTTCCTCGAGCAGGCCGAGGAGCGGCTGCGACGCTCGCAGACCGAGGGCGCAGCCGAGCTCGCGAAGCGCGAGGCTGCCGTGCAGCAGCTCGTCGAACCGCTGTCGAAGTCGCTCGACTCGGTCCGCGGCGAGGTCACCGCCGCCGAGAAGGCGCGCGCCGAGGCCAACGCCGCGCTCGCCGAGCAGCTGCACGCGATGCGCACCTCCTCCGAGCTGCTCACCCTCGAGACCCGGCAGCTCGTGACCGCCCTCCGCGCCCCGCAGGTGCGGGGCCGCTGGGGCGAGCTGCAGCTGCGCCGGGTGGTCGAGGCGGCCGGCATGCTCGAGCACGTCGACTTCACCGAGCAGGCGCACCACGCGACCGACGAGGGCGCGCTGCGCCCCGACATGCTCGTGCACCTCGCCGGCGACAAGCAGGTCGTCGTCGACGCGAAGGTCGCGTTCAGCGGCTACCTCGAGGCGATGGAGGCGCGAGACGACGCCACGCCGCGACAAGCGCCTCGACGCGCACGCCCGCCACATGCGCGACCACATCGACCAGCTCGGCTCGAAGGCCTACTGGGAGGCGGTGCCGGGGAGCCCTGAGTTCGTGGTGATGTTCGTGCCCGCCGAGCCGTTCCTCAACGCGGCGCTCGAGCGCGACCCGACGCTCTTCGAGCGCGCCTTCGAGCGCAACGTCATCCTCGCCACCCCCGCGACGCTCGTCGCGCTGCTGCGCACGGTCGGCTACACCTGGCGGCAGGAGCAGCTCGCGGGCGAGGCGATGCAGGTCTTCGAGGTCGGTCGCGAGCTGCACAAGCGGCTCGGCACGATGGGCACGCACCTCGCGACGCTCGGCAAGCGGCTCAACAGCACGGTCGAGGCCTACAACGCGTTCAACGCATCCCTCGACCGCAACGTCGTGACGCAGGCGCGCCGCTTCTCGAGCCTGCAGGGCCTCGAGCCGTCGCTCGAGCGCAACCCGCCGCTCGAGGTGCTCGCGGTGCCGGCGCAGAAGCCCGACCTGCACGCCGTCGAGCTGGTGCGGATCCGCGAGGACGCTGGCACGGCAGACGCCGCGGAGAGCGCCTCAGCGATAGCGTGATCCCGTGACCGTCATCCCGACCGCCGCCACGCTGGTGCTCCTGCGCGATGGCGCGGGCGCGATCGAGGTGCTGCTGCTCCAGCGGCCGGATCGCGGCTCGTTCCCCGGCGGCTGGGTCTTCCCCGGCGGCAGGGTCGATCCCGTCGACGTCGTCGACGACGAGGAGGTCACCGCCCGCAATGCCGCGGTCCGCGAGACCGCCGAGGAGTCCGGCCTGATCGTCTCGCCCGACGACCTGCTGCCGCTGTCGCACTGGTCGCCTCCCGAGCAGCTGGCGACGAAGTTCATCACCTGGTTCTTCGTGGCGGAGGCCCCCGCGGGCGATGTCGCGCTCCAGGAGGCCGAGGCGGTCGCATCGCAGTGGATCCGGCCGGCGGATGCGCTGAAGCAGCACGGCGCCGGACGCCTGCGGCTGTTCCCGCCCACCTGGGTCACGCTCGACACGCTCATGGCCTACCCGACGGTGGAGGCCGCTCGCCGCAGCATCGGCGGCCGCGAGCTCCTGCGCTACGCGACGGTGCAGGACAGCGAGCGCGGGCTCGCCATCTGGGAGGGCGACGAGGCCTACGAGGGCGGCCCCGACACCGAGGAGGGGCCCCGGCACCGCCTCCACGTCGGCCCGCTCCCCTGGCGGTTCGAGCACCGGTAGCGCGTCCGCGCCGTCACGAGCGGAGGCGGATCCCGCCAGCATGCACGGCAGGCGGCGAATCCGGTGCCCGCGGGCCCCACTCTCCTCCGCCTGTGAGCATCGGCCGAGCCGCCGGCGGACGCGCGCGCGAGGTCTGCCCCACGCTCACGCCGGCCAGCACGACGGCGACCCCGATCCACTGCCAGCCGCTCAGCAGCTCACCGCCGGCCAGCACGCCGAGCAGCACCCCCGTCACGGGGTTCAGCAGGCCGAGCAGCCCGACCTGCCCCGCAGTCAGCCGCCGCAGCGCGCCGAACCAGCACACGAACGCGAGGGCTGTGGCCACGATCGACAGGTACGCATAGCCCGCGAGCGCCGTGCCGGTGATCGACACCGGCACGCCCTCCACCCCGAGCGCGATCGGCAGCAGCAGGAGCCCGCCCACGGTCAGCTGCCATGCCGACGACGCGACGGCGTCGACCTCGCCGCTCCACCGCTTCGCCAGCACGGAGCCGAGCGCGTACATCGCCATCGCCGTCACCGACGCGACGACGCCCCAGCCGTCCACCCCGCCGAGCGACGACGACAGCATGAGCGCCACACCGCCGACGCCCATCGCCGCGCCGAGCAGGCGCCGCAGCGTCGGCCGCTCCGCGACGACGCCCCACGCGATGAGCATCATCGCGATCGGCGACAGGCTCATGAGCATCGCGGCGAGCGACGTCGGCAGCAGCTTCGCGGCGAGGTAGACGAGCACGAAGAACGCGCCGCAGTTCAGCACGCCGAGCACGAGCGACCGCCACCACCACGCGCCGCGCGGGAGGCGCCGGCGCACCGCCAGCAGCAGCAGGCCCGCTGGGAGCGCTCGCAGCGCGGCCGCGGTGAGCGGCTCGCCGGACGGGATCCAGTGCAGCGTCACGAAGTAGACCGAGCCCCAGGCGACCGGCGCGATCGCCGCGACGCCGATCCACCACCGCAGTTTCGTTTCCACGGAAACCAGCATAGTTTCCTTCGCAACTACACTGCAACCATGCACGCAGATCACGTCGCGACCGTCATCGACCAGTGGCGGGCCGAGCGCCCCGACCTCGACCCCTCGCCGATCGGCGTGATCGGCAGGCTCAGCCGGGTCGCCCGCTTCGTCACCGACGATCTCGTCGAGCTCTACCGCCGCTTCGGCCTCTCCGAGGGCGAGTTCGACATCCTCGCGACGCTGCGGCGCACCGGCGCGCCCTTCGCGCTCGCGCCGTCAGCGCTCGTGGCCATCACCATGGTCACGAAGGGCGCCGTCTCGAAGCGCATCGACACGCTCGAGGCGAAGGGGCTGGTGGTCCGCGAGGCCGTCGAGCACGACGGCCGGGCGCGCATCGTGCGGCTCACGGACGCGGGGCTCGGCCTGATCGACGAGGCGGTCGTCGCGCACCTGGAGAACGAGCGCCGCATCCTCGCGGCGCTCCCCGACCGCGACCGCGACGAGCTGGAGCGGATCCTCGCGGCCTGGGCCGCGCACTACGAGCTCGGCTGAACGCTCGCGTCGGTGACGCGCTCCCAGGCGGCGATGCCGCCCGGCTCGACGACGAAGAGCGGATGCGGCCGCGCACGGTCCGCGAGCGGCAGCCGGTCGGGGCTGCGCACGGCGAGCTTCGCCCGCAGGTGCTCCAGCTCGTGCTCGAGCTGGCCGTCGGTGACGGTCATGCTCGGCGCGGGGCCGGCCCGGTCGATGCGCGCCCGGTCGTAGCGGTAGCCGCGCGCATCCGCCTCGTCCGCGACGGCCGCGAGGTACGCGCCGATGCTGGCGAGCGGATCGGGCTGCGCGCGGAACCGCTCGAGCTGCGGGTGCTGCGTGTAGCCCTTCGTGCGGCCGGCGAGCACCGCTTGCGCGAGCAGGCCCTCGCGCCAGCAGGCGGTGAGGCCCTGCCGATCGAGCAGCGCCGGGTGCAGCGACCAGACCCTCAATGGCCGCCAGCCTTGGCGACGGCGACGATGCGGCTCGCCATCACCTCGAAGATCACCTGGTGCGCCGGCACGAGCGACCACCAGTAGAGCCGCCCGCTCAGCCCGCTCGGCAGGAAGATCGCGCGCTGCCGGTAGTGCGAGCCCTGCTCACCCGAGTCGAGCTGCACCGGCTCGACCGTGAACTCGATCCACGCTCGGCCCGGCACCTTCATCTCGGCTCGCAGCCGCAGCATCCGGCCGCGGTCGATCTGCTCGACCCGCCACCAGTCGACCGTGTCGCCCTCGCGCAGCCGGTCCGGGTCGCGCCGTCCGCGACGGAGGCCGACACCGCCGACGACGCGGTCGGCGAGGCCGCGCAGGCTCCACAGCAGCGGCACCGAGTACCAGCCTCGGTCGCCGCCGATCGCCTCCACGACCTTCCAGAGCGCCTCCGGAGTCGCCGTCGTGGTGCGATCCCGCGCATCCTCGAAGACGGTCGAGCCCGACCAGCGCGGGTCGCTCGGCAGCGGGTCGGACGGGGCGCCCGCCGCCGACGCGGAGCGCCAGCTCGACTCGATGTCGCCGGAGCGCTCGCGGGCGATCGCGAGGCGCACGGCACGGCGGTAGCCGGTCAGGCCGCCCTCGGGGGGCGGGATGATCGCGTCGATCCGCCGCTCCTCGACCACGCAGTCGTGCAGCAGCGAGCCGATCAGCGGCATGGCGATCGAGCGCGGCACGGGTGTCACGAGGTTGACCCACTGCGACGCGAGCCACGGCGTGAGCACCGGCAGCGGCGCGATCGGCCGCTGCGGCAGCCCGGCCTCGACCGCGTAGCCGTTCATGACCTGGCCGTAGCGCAGCACGTCCGGACCGCCGATGTCGAAGCTGCCGTGCACCTCGCCGGGCACCGACGCGGCCTCCACGAGGTAGTGGAGCACGTCGCGCACGGCGATCGGCTGGACGAAGTTGCGCACCCAGCGCGGCGCCGGCATGTACGGGAGCACCTCGGTCAGGTGTCGGATCATCTCGAACGACGCCGATCCGGAGCCGATGACGATGCCCGCCTCGAGCACGATCGTCGGCACCCCGGATGCGAGCAGCGCCTCCCCCACCGCGACGCGCGACGCGAGGTGCGTCGAGAGCCGCTCGCCCTCGGGGTGCAGCCCCGACAGGTAGACGATGCGCTGCACGCCGGCCTCCTTCGCGGCGGCGGCCACGAGCTGCGCCTGCTGCAGCTCGGCCTTCGCGAAGTCGCCGCCCGCGCTCATGGCGTGGACGAGGTGGTAGACGACATCGATGCCCTCGACCGCGCGCCGCACGTCGGCGGGCACCTCGAGGTCGCCCTTGACGATCTCGACATCGCCGGCCCACGCGGCATCGCGCAGCCGACCGGGATCGCGCGCGAGCGCGCGCACCGTGTGCCCGGCATCGACGAGCCGAGGCGCGAGCCGCCCGCCGACGTAGCCGGTCGCGCCGGTCACCAGGATCCGTCTGCCGTTCATCGCACTCCCATCGCCCACGCGATGCACACCATCGTGACGACGAATCCCGACGCGTAGTTCACCCACAGGAATCGCCGCCAGCCGCGGTTCGCGGCCGCACTGCCGTCATCGGTCACGCTCCAGAAGGGCGCCGCCAGCGCGATGTACGGCACCGCGACGACCGCCGCGAGCCACGCGGGCCACGGGGTCGCCAGCATGAGCGCACCGGCCGCGACCCACAGCCCGATCGCGAGCCGCACCGTGGCTCGGGCGCCGAGCGCCGTGGCGATCGAGCCGATGCCCGCCTCGCGGTCGGGCCCGACGTCCTGCACCGCGCCGAACGCGTGGCTCGCCATCCCCCAGCAGAAGAAGGCGGCGAGCAGCGCGACGAGCTGCGGCGTCCAGTCGGCGCCCGCGAGCACGAGGCCGTAGACGGCGGGGCTCACGAAGTGGGTGCTCGAGGTGACCGAGTCGAGCACGGGCACCTCCTTGAACCGCAGCCCCTTCGCCGAGTACGCGACCACGGCGAACAGGCTCACGGCGAGCACCGCCCACGAGGCCGGTCCGCCGAGCGCGACGAGCGCGAGCACGAACGGCGCGGCGAGGCCGGCCGACCACGATGAGCGTCGCGCGGTGCGTCGCCGGCGGCAGCAGCGCGCCCTCCATGCCGCCCTTGCGCGGATTGTTCGCATCCGACTCGTAGTCGAAGACGTCGTTGATGCCGTACATCGCGAGGTTGTACGGCACGAGGAAGAAGATCGTGCCGATCACGAGCCGCGCGTCGACGACCCCGGTCGTCAGCAGCATCGCGGCCGCGAACGGGAACGCCGTGTTGATCCAGCTGACCGGGCGCGAGGCGAGCAGCAGCCGTCGCGCGAGCCCGGTGTCGCGGGCGACCTCAGGCATCGGCGGGTCCGGTCCGGCGCGGCCCGGCGTCGCCGGTCGGCCCGGGACGGCTCGACCAGCTGGACCGCGCGGCCGACGACGAGCGGATGCGCGAGGGCAGCAGCCGCCACAGCGCGACGGCGACGAACAGCGCGACGAGCGCGTAGGCGAGGTCCTCGATCGGCGCGAGGCCGACGTGCGCGCCCAGCAGCAGCGCGTCGTCGTAGCGGAAGAGGTCGGCGGCGATCATGACCGTGTCGAACACGATGGTGAGCGCGAGCAGGATCGCGGCGGCGATCGCGAGCGCCGCCCAGCTGCGGCCGCGGCGCCGGAGCGCGACGATCACCGCGATCGTCGCGGCGAGCAGCGGGGGCGCGAGCAGCAGCGCGTAGGTCACGACGCCTCCTTCGCGCGGCGCGAGCCGAGCAGCCGCTCGGCTCCGGTGAACGCGACGAGCGAGACGTAGGCGAGGAACACGAGGAACGCGAGCTCCTCGATCGGCAGGTGCGGGAGCACCTCGAAGCCGGTCATCCACGGGGAGGCGCCGAGCCGGAAGTTGCCGGTGGCGATGGCGGTCAGGTCGAAGGCGAGCATGACGGCGGCGGTGATGACGACGGCCAGCAGCGTCCGGCGCGCGTCCCGGAACAGCGCCAGCCGGTAGTGCGCGTCGATCGCCCCGGTGCCGAGCGCGGCGAAGGCGATCGCACCCAGGTAGGCGAGGCTCATCGCGCGTCCAGCGCGGCGTGGTCGAGCGGCTGCAGCGGCCCGGTCGAGCGTTCGCCCCGCACGTGCTTCACCACCAGCTCCGCCGAGATGAAGCACATGGGCACGCCGATGCCCGGCACCGTCGTGGATCCGGCGAGCAGCAGGTCGCGCACCTTGGGATGCTTCGTCGAACCGCGCAGGAAGGCGCTCTGCCGGAGCGTGTGGGCCTGGCCCAGCGCCATCCCGCGCCAGGAGTCGTAGTCGCGCGCGAAGTCGGCCGGGCCGATCGTGCGGCGGGTGACGATGCGCTGCTCGAGATCGGGCACGCCCGCCCACTCGGCGATCTGCGCGATCGCGCGGTCGGCGACGGCCTCGACCGCGGCGTCGCCCGCGCCGTCGACGCCCCCCGCGCCGAGCCGCACGTCCGCCGGCACCGGGACGAGCACGAAGAGCGCCTCGTGCCCGTCGGGAGCGACCGAGGGGTCGGTCGCGGAGGTGCGGCTGACGTAGAGCGAGGCCGGGTCGGGCACGCCGTCCGCCGGGTCGGACGCGGTCGGACCGAAGATCCGCCCGAAGCCGTCCTCCCAGTCGCGCGTGAACAGCAGCGAGTGGTGCTCGAGCTGCGGCACCGGGCCCTCGACGCCGAGCATGACGAGCACCGCGGAGGGACCCGGGACCATGCGGTCCCAGCGGCGTCGGCCGCGCTCGGCGACGCCGGGCACGTGCGCGAGCAGCTTCGTGTCGGTCGCGTGCCCGTCCGCGGCCGAGACCACGAGGTCGGCGGCGATGCGCTCGCCCGAGGCGAGCTCGACGCCGCGCGCCGCGCCGTCCTCGACCAGGATGCGCTGCACGCGCGCGTCGGTGCGCAGCGTCGCGCCCGCCGCGGCCGCGAGCCGGCCGAGCGCATCCACGATGCGGCCGAAGCCGCCCTGCGGGTACCAGACGCCCTCGACGAGGTCGAAGTGGCTCATGAGGTGGTACAGCGAGGGCGCGGACCTCGGCTCGGTGCCGAGGAAGACGGCCGGGTAGCCGAGCACCTGGCGCAGCCTGCGGTCGCCGAACGAGCGCGCGATGCGCGACTCGAGCGACTCGACGAGCAGGCGGGCGAGCTTCGGGAAGCGGGTGGCGAGGCCCATGCCGCTGAACGCGGTCGGGGAGTCGAAGCGGTTGGACAGCAGCCCGCCGGTCGCGAGCTCCGCCGCCTCGGTCGCCGAGTCGAGGTAGGCGCGCAGCCGTGCGCCGGCTCCGGGCTCGATGCCCTCGACCCGCTCGATCGTCGTGGCGAGGTCGCCCGAGATCTCGAGCGGCTCCGGCTCGCCCTCGAACAGCACGGTGTAGGCGGGGTCGAGCCGCACGACGTCGACCTCGTCCTCGAGGCGCGATCCGAGCATCCGGAACGCGTGCTCGTAGGGCTCGCGCATGAGCATCCACGACGGCCCGGTGTCGAACGTGAAGCCCTGCGAGCGCCAGACACCCACCCGTCCGCCGAGGGCGGACGTCTGCTCGAGGAGCGTGACGTCATGGCCGTCGCGCGCGAGCAGGCCCGCGGTCGTGAGCCCTGCGATGCCTCCGCCGATGACGACGATGCGGCTCATCGCACGGGCTCCGGTCGGGCGGTCCGCGGCGAGGCCGCGGAGGCGCGGGCGAGCCCTGCGCCGAGCGCGGCGCGGGCGATGATCGCGGCCTTCTCGGCGCGGGGCACGCTGATGCGCCGATGCGGCAGCTGCTCGGCCGGCGTCGCGCGGATGCGCCGCGCGAGCGCGGCGAAGAGGTCGTGCGCCGCGGTCACCGCGGGGCGGGCCTCGCGCGGCAGGCTCGGGATGGTGCCGCGAGCGATCCGCAGCTCGCCCTCGAGGCGGTCGAGCACGCGGCCGACGGACGCGTCGGTCGGATGCGCCGGGTCGAGGCCCGGCAGGTAGGTGCGGCCGAGCGCCTGCGAGTCGGCGCCGAGGTCGCGCAGGAAGTTGACCACCTGGAACGCGCTGCCGAGCGCGCGTGCGCCGCGGGCGATCCGGCGGGCCTCGGCGTCGGGCATCGGGTGGCCAGCGGTGAAGCAGCGCACGCACATGATGCCGACGACCTCGGCGGAGCCGTAGACGTAGCGCCGCAGCTCGGTGTCGTCGGCGAACGCGACGGGATCGAGGTCGCGGCGCATGGCGGCGAAGAACGGCGCGGTCTGGCCGGCGTCGATGCCGACGCGGCGCGCGGTCTCGGCGAAGGCGTGCACGACCAGGTCGGCGCTGAAGCCGGTCGCGATCGCGCGCTCCACCTCGTGCTCGAGCCCGTCCAGCACCCGTCGGCATGCCTCGGCGTCGAGCCCCGACTCGGCGCCGGGCCCGTCGACGATCTCGTCGGCGACGCGCACGAGGGCGTAGACCGTCTGGATGTCGCCGCGCATCGCGGGCGGCAGCAGCCTGCTCGCCATGCCGAACGAGGTCGAGTACGCCTCGATCACGGTCGAGCTCGCCCGCCGCGCCGTGGCGGTGTAGAGGTCGAGCCCCGTCATCGTCCGCGCTCCGCGCATCGCTCCAGGATGGCGGTCAGCTCGACCCGCAGCCGCTCCTCCACCGGCGCGTCCGCGAGCATGCCCCGCACTGCCTCGCACTCGGCATCGATCCGCCGCTCGACCTCGGCGAGGGCGCCGCTGCCGCGCATGACGGAGCGGATCCTCGCGGCCGCGCCCTCGTCGGCCTCCGGGTCGCCGTAGTGGTGCGCGACCCGCGCCCAGGCGGGGTCGCGGCTCGCGAGCACCGACAGCAGCGTGGGCGCGCCCGCGCGGATGTCGCTCAGCACGCTCTTGCCGGTCTGCGCCTCGTCGCCGAACACGCCGAGCACGTCGTCGCGCAGCTGGTACAGCACGCCCATCCGCAGCCCGATCGCCCCGAGCGCGGTGATCGCCGCCTCGTCTCGGCCGCCGAGCACGGCGCCCAGCTCGAGCGGTGCGCGGAACGAGTAGTCGGCCGTCTTCCCCTCGAGGATGCGGTCGACGGCAGCCTCGTCGGCGACGGCGCCGGCGAACAGCACGTCGTCATGCTCGCCTTCCGCGGCGTGCACCATCGCGCGCTCGACGATGTCGGCGAGCCGCGAGCGCACCGGCGTCGGCAGGTCGAGCCGCGCGACGGCGGCGACCGCCCGCACCAGCAGCGCATCGCCCGCGACGATCGCGGTCGTCATGCCGATGCGCTCCGCGACGGGCGAGGGGATGCCGGCGGCACGCGCCGTGTCGGCGGCGCCGCGCGCCACCGACGGCACGCCTCGGCGCTCGTCGTCGTCGTCGATCACGTCGTCGTGGACGAGCAGCGCGGCATGCAGCAGCTCGACGACGGCGGCCATCGTGATGACCGCGTCCCGGTCGGCGCCCTCGCCTGCCGCCGCGACGACGAGCCTGGGGCGCAGCAGCTTGCCGCCGCCGACCGCGTGCTGCGCGGCGACCTGCACCGGGTGCTGACCCGTCGGGGCGGCGAGCACGGCGATGCGCTGCTCGACCTCGGCGAGCAGCGTGGGCGCGTCCACGGCAGTCACGACGCGCCTGCCAGGACCGGCAGCTGCTCGGCCTGCAGCACGAGCCAGGGGCTGAACGCCCACGGCGTCGCTCTCAGTCCCGCCTGGAGGCGATCGGGCTCGACCCACGCCCAGTCGGCCACCTCGTCCGCTGCGGGCCGGAGGTCGCCGACGATGCGGCCGACGAACACGGGGCACACCTCGTTCTCGACGATGCCGCTGACATCGACGGCGCGGTACGCGAAGTCGGGCAGCGCGAGCTCGAGGTCCTCGACATCGACGCCGAGCTCGTGCTGCAGGCGGCGGCGGACGGCCGCCTCCATCGCCTCGCCGGGTGCGGGGTGGCCGCAGCACGCGTTCGTCCACACGCCCGGCCAGGCGATCTTGCTCAGGGCACGACGCGTGACGAGCATGCGACCATCATCGTCCATCAGGTGGCACGAGAAGGCGAGGTGGAGCGGGGTGGACGCGGTGTGCACGGTCGCCTTCGGCGCGGAGCCGATGGGCTGCCGCCGCTCGTCGAGGAGCACCACGAGCTCCGGGTCGGCCTGCGCCATGATCGCCATGCGGTTGAGCGTAGCAAATAATGAGCCTACGCAACTATGAGTCTTTCGTCCTAGTATGAGGGCATGATGCGTCCGGAGAACGATCCCGCAGACCAGCGGGGCATGCTCGACCCCCGGCGACTCGACGCATCCGCCGATGCGGTCCGAGAGCTCGGCCTCAGCGACGCGGACGTCGAGGAGGTCATGGACCTCTTCCACGCGCTGCGCCGCTGGCACCAGGCCTCCGAGGCGCACAGCGAGGCCAGCAGGCGCTTCATGAAGCTCGGCGAGAACGACATGCGCGCGATCCGCTTCCTGATGATCGCTCGCCGCGAGCGGCGGATCGTCACGTCGACGATGCTCGCCGAGCACCTGGGCATCACCGGCCCCTCGGTCACGAAGCTCCTCGACCGGCTGGAGCACGCGGGGCACATCCGCCGGGAGTCGCACCCCACCGATCGCCGCGCCCTGTCGATCGTCGTCACCGACGAGACGCGAGCGACGGCGACGACGTCGGTCGGCCGCGACCACACGCGGCGCTTCGCCGTGGCGGCCGCGATGACGAGCGACGAGCGGCGCGCCGCGACGCGCTTCCTGCAGGAGCTCGCCGACCTGCCGGTGCTCGACTACAGCCAGCCCGCAGTCGACTGACGCCCGCCCGCCTCAGAAGGGCGGCGGCGCATCGGAGGCGAACCCGGCATCGACCCGGTCGCGTCGATCCTCCTCGGCGGCCGTCTCGGCCGGAGGCGGCGTCGGGCGCGGGAGCGGCATGCCGCAGGTCGTCGCGCGCCGCGCGAGCGGCGTCGCGGGCGCGCACCTCGTGGATGAATCGGCGCACGCGCTGGTCGACGATGATGTCGGCGGGGCGGAGGGGGCGCGACAGGTAGAGGCCCTCGAGCGAGGTGAGCCGCGAGAGCGCGACATAGGTCTGGCCGGGGGCGAACGCCCGCGTGCCCAGGTCGACCACCGCCCGGTCGAAGGTCTTGCCCTGCGACTTGTGGATCGTGACCGCCCACGCGAGCCGGAGGGGGAACTGGGTGAACTCGGCCACCACGTTCCGCTTGATCTCCTTCGTCGTCGGCGAGTAGGAGTAGCGGTACTGCTCCCAGACGGCGGGCTCGACCTCGTGCTGCTCGCCGTCCACCTCCACCCACACGGTGCCGCCGATGTCGACGACCTTGCCGAGCGAGCCGTTCACCCATCGGCCCTCCGAGTCGTTGCGCAGGAACATCACCTGCGCGCCGAGCTTCAGCTGCAGCTCGGCGTCGGCCGGGTACTGGCGCCCGCCGAAGTCGCCGGTGATGTCGGCCTTCGCCGTCTTCGGCCGGCCGGGGAGGCGCGCGAGCTCGCGGGCGTTGATGCGGTTCACCGTGTCGTTGCGCGTCGCGAGCGTGAGCACGTCGTCTCCCGGCGGCGTGCGCGCCCCAGCATCGTTGAGGAGCTGCGCGATGTCGGCCGTCACCGTGCCGTGCCGGACGGCGTTGAGCGCCTGCTTGAACTCGAGGTCGCTCTGGCGGTGGATGTGCACGAGCTCGACGACCGTCATGTCGGTCTCCTCGCGCCACACGCGGGCGTCGAAGAACCACATCGACTCGTAGTGGTCGGCGAAGTACGCGCGCTCCTCCGCATCGCCCGGCACCGGCGCGAGCTGGTACGGGTCGCCGAACATCACCACCTGCACGCCCCCGAACGGCACCGATCGCACACCGCGCGCCTGGCGCAGCGACCGGTCGATCGCATCCATCAGGTCGGCGTTCACCATCGAGATCTCGTCGATGACGAGCAGGTCGAGCTTGCCGAGCATGCGCTTGAGCTCGGCGCTCTGCCGCAGCGGGGCATCCGCGATCACTCCGAGCGGCAGCTTCAGCAGCGAGTGGATCGTCTGGCCGCCGACGTTGAGCGCGGCGACGCCCGTGGGCGCGCACACGATGATCTGCTTCTTCGAGTGCTCCGTCAGGTGGCGCAGCAGCGTCGACTTGCCGGTGCCGGCGCGGCCGGTGATGAACAGGTGCTCGTCGCCGTCCTCGATGGACGCGAAGATCGCCAGCTGCTCCGGGGTGAGCTCGACGGTCATCCCACCATCCTCCCGCACCGCGCGCCCGCTCGCGGGGAGCATCCCCAGCGCGCCGAGACCTCGGCCGCACGTCGGCGCGGTGCTCGTGTGACCCACTGTGACGACGCATCCGGCACGCGATGCCGAGATGCGAGAGGATGGGGACAACCGAACCGAAGGGAGACCACCATGTGCAGGCTGCTCGCGCACGTCTCCCCCACCCCTGTCACGACGCAGGACGTCATCGGCCGCCGCGCCGCCGAGGAGTGGCAGCGGCTCGGCCGCCTGCACACCGACGGGTGGGGCACCGCGTGGCTCGACGGCGAGGCCGTCCGCCGGTACCGCGACCCGGTGCGCGGCCTCGACAACCCCGATCTCACCGACGCGCTCGGCGACACCCCGTCGTGCGCCCGGCTCACCCACCTGCGGCTCGCGACCGAGGGCTTCGCCAGCCGGGTGCAGAACACGCACCCGTTCCGCGTCGACGACATCGTGCTCGCGCACAACGGCTCCGTGACGCCGTTCCAGCGGCTGCGGGCCAAGGTGACCGACGAGGAGCTCGCGCGCGTCGGCGGCGAGACCGACACCGCGGTCGTCTTCGCGCTCATCCTGCGGCGCCACGATGCGGGCGAGCCGCTCTTCGACGCCGTCACCGCGACCGTCGGCGAGCTGCGTCGGGAGTTCCCGACCTCCGCCCTCAACCTGCTGGTGCTGTCGCCGCACGAGCTGATCGCGGTGCACGCGAACGACGGGGCGCCCATCCCGCTCGAGCTGTTCGAGGAGTCGGGCCTGGGCGACGACCTGCCGGCCGATCACATCGACCACTACTACCAGCTGTCGTGGCGCCGGTCCGAGGACGGCTCGATCGCTGTCACCTCGAGCGGCCTCACGGGCGACGGCTGGAACCGCATGGCTCCGGAGACGGCCGTGCGCATCGACCTCGCCCAGCTGACGGTGGACCGCCGCGAGCTGCGCGCGTACGCCGTCGAGCCCGCCGCCTAGGACCCACGGATCGCCGCAGCGCAAGAGCTCGTCGCTCGCCTCCGCCGCGGCACGGTGCTGGTCGATGGGACGGGCGCGCTCCCTCCGCTGCCCGCGACCGAGGACGAGCGCGACCTCGCCGACGTGCTCGCGCTCGTCGACGCCGACATCCCTGTCGCGCCGACCGCGCGGCTCGCGGACGGGCGGCTCGTGCACGTCGTCGGCGCCCGCCACACCGAGACCGGGCCCGCAGCATCCGGCAGGTTCGTCGCACCCGAGGCGCTCGCCGACCCGGCGCTGGTCGAGGTCGTCGCGCGCGCGATCGCCGAGCTCGATCCGGCCCGGGTGCCGGCCGGCCGCCCCGACTGGTTCCGCCCCGGCTGGTTCGACCTGATCGAGGCGTGGATCGACGCCGTGCTCGCGCCGACCGGACGCCGGCGCATCGGGCCGGTCGAGCCGTTCCGGCTCTGGAGCATCTCGGCGGTCGTGCGCGTGCCGACCGACGACGGCGTGCTCTGGTGCAAGGCGGCCTGCGAGCACTTCCGCGCCGAGCCGCGCATCCACACCGCTGTCGCGGCCCTGTTCCCCGACCTCGTGCCCCGGGTCGTCGCCGTCGAGGCGGCCGAGGGCTGGGCGCTCATGGAGCCGATTGCGGGCGCCGAGCCGTCGGCGCAGCCGTCGGGGGCCGCGCTCGAGGTCGCCGGCCGGTGGGCGGCCGCGCAGCTCGCGTCCATCGAGCACCTGCCCGAGCTGCTCGCGGCGGGCCTCGAGCACCGAGGGGCCGACGCGACGATCGGGGCGTTCCGGCGACTCCTCGCCGAGAGCGCCGAGCTCGAGCTGCTGAGCCCCGAGGAGCTCGTCGCGATCCGCGCCGCCGCCGATCGGGCGCTGGCGCTCACGCGCGAGTGCTGGGCCGCGGGCATCCCCGAGACGCTGTCGCACGGCGACCTGCACCTGGGCAACGTCGCGTGGGACGGCGAGACGCTCTGCATCTTCGACTGGACCGACGGCTGCGTGAGCCACCCGTTCCTCGATGCGGCGCACCTCGTCGGCTCCGCCGGGCCGGGCGCAGCCGACGGGTCGCAGGAGGCCTACGCGGAGGTCTGGCGCGCGGCGTTCCCGGACGCGGACGTCGAGCGCGCACTCGCCCTCGCGCCGCTGGCCGACCTCGTGCTCCAGACGGTGACGTTCGAGCGGATCGCGGCGGCGACCGAGCCGCAGTCGGCGTGGGAGCTCGGCGGCGTCGTCGCGCGCAACCTGCGGCTGCTGCCGGTCAGGGTCGCGGCCATCGACGGCTCGGCCGCTGCCGCCGGCTGAGCGACGGCGCGCACCGCGCCGCCAGCTCGGCTACTTGCGGCCGAAGATGGCCAGCAGCACGCCGCCGACGACGAGCACGGCGGCGCCGGCCGCACCGGCGATCCACGGCGTCGGGTCCTCGTTGTACGAGTCCTGCGCCTTGCCCACGAAGCGGTTCGCGACCTTCTTCGGGTTGACGCGCTCCTCGATCTCGTTGAGGTGCTGGCGCAGCTCCTCGCGCTTGCGGTCGATGTCGCGCTGCTCGGTCATCGCAGGTCTCCGTTCGTCCGCGGCGCGGTGGTCGTGGTCGACGTCGCGCTGGTGCCGGGCAGGTCGTCGAGCGGGCTCGTGCCGTCTGCGGCGTGACCGAGGCCGCGCACCATGTTGACGTCGTCCTTGATGCTGTCGACGGCCGCGAGGTCGTCGAAGTCCTTGTTCTTCTTGATCGAGCCGAGCCCCATGAGCGCGAGGATGGCCACGACCACGAGCAGCACGGCCGACACGATGAGCGCCGACAGCCACGGCGCGAACACGACGTTGAGGCCCTCGAAGCCCGCGTAGATCAGCCACGAGAAGAGGAAGATCGCGAAGAAGCCGGCTGCCGCGAGCAGCGCCGCGCCCACGCCGAGGCCCTTGGCCTTGCCGGAGACCTCGGTCTTCAGGTGCTCGATCTCGGCCTTCGCGAGGTCGACGATCATCTGCGGCGTCTCCGCCAGGAGATCGCCGAGGGACTTGCGCTGCAGCATCAGACGTCCTCGGGGCGCGCGACCTCGGAGCCGTGATCGCCGCGGCGCTGGGTCTTGCGCTTGACCTTGTCGATCGCCTCGCCGGCGGCGCCGGTGGCCGACTCCATGAGCTTGGGGGCCTTCGTCTCGACGAAGTGCTGCACCTCGTGGCGCTGCTTCGTCACCGACGGCGAGTGCCAGACCTTGTCTGCAGCACTCGCGATCTGCTCGTACCGCTGACGTCCGGCCTTCGCCCCGAGCACGTAGCCCGCGCCGAGGCCGACCACGAAGAGGATCCTGCCGCGCATGTTCGCTCCTGACATTGGGTTGCCAGCTGTGCTGGACCTGGTCGGCTCAACGATACCCACGCGCGGCCGGTGCGCGCTCCCAGGTTGGGGTCGCCTCGAGCCGTCGGGCTCGGGGCCATCCGGGCATCCGCGGGCGCTACCAGATGGTGACGCGCGCCTCCGGGTCGAGCCAGAGTCCGTCGCCGGCGCGCACGTCGAACGCCTCGACGAACGCGTCGAGGTTCTTCACGACCTGGTTCGTGCGGTGCTCGTTCGGCGAGTGCGGGTCGAGCGAGACGAGGCGGATGGCCTCCTCGGGGCGGATCTTGAGCTGCCACGCGTAGGCCCACGACAGGAAGAAGCGCTGCGCGCCGGTGAAGCCGTCGATGACCGGCGGCTCCTCGCCGCCGAGCGACTCCACGTAGGCCTTCCAGGCGATGCCGAGCCCGCCGAGGTCGCCGATGTTCTCGCCGATCGTGAGCGCGCCGTTCACCGTGTAGCCGGGGGCCGCCGCGGGCTCCAGCGCGTCGTACTGCGCGATGAGCGAGCCCGTGCGCTCCTCGAAGGCGGCGCGATCGTCGTCCGTCCACCAGTCGATGAGGCGTCCCTCGCCGTCGTACTTCGAGCCCTGGTCGTCGAAGCCGTGGCCGATCTCGTGACCGATGACGGCGCCGATCGCACCGAAGTTCGCCGCCGCGTCGCGCTCGGGGTCGAAGAACGGCGGCTGCAGGATCGCGGCGGGGAAGACGATCTCGTTGAACCCGGGGTTGTAGTACGCGTTCACCGTCTGCGGGTTCATGAACCACTCGTCGCGGTCGATCGGCGTGCCGATCTTGGCGAGCTCCCGGTCGTGCTCGAAGCGCGTCGCCGCCTGCACGTTCGTGACGAGGTCGTGCCCGATCTCGAGCGTGCCGTAGTCGCGCCACCGCACCGGGTAGCCGATCTTGGGCGTGAACTGCTCGAGCTTCTCGAGCGCGCGCTGGCGGGTGCCCTCGGTCATCCACTCGAGCCGCGAGATCGACTCGCGGTAGGCCCCCACGAGGTGCTCGATGAGCGCATCCATGGCCGCCTTCGCGTGCGGCGGGAAGTGCCGGTCGACGTAGATCCTCCCCACGGCGTCGCCGAGCATGCCCTCCACGAGCGAGACGCCGCGCTTCCAGCGCTCGCGCTGCACCGTGGCGCCGGTCAGCACCGTCCCGTAGAACGCGAACTGGTCGCGCGAGATCTGCGTGGTGAGGTACGAGCCGTAGGCGTGCAGGATGCTCATCCGCAGCCACGACCGCCACTCGTCGAGGCGCTCGTCGACGAGCATGGTCGCGAGCCCCTCGAAGTAGCTGGGCTGGCGGACGACGACCTCCTCGAAGGCGCCCTCCGGTGCGCGGATCGCGCGCAGCCACGGCTGCAGCCGAGGGTGGTCCTCGGCGGGGCGCTGCACGTTGTAGGTCTTCTCGTCGTCGCGCGAGGCGACGCGGTCCCAGTGGTGCGTCGCGAGCTCCGTCTCGAGCGCGAACACGACGACCGCCTCGGCCTCCGCGCGCTCCGAGCCGAGGTGGCCGAACATCGTCGTCAGGTGCGCGATGTAGGCCTCCCGCACCTCGGCGAAGCCGTCCTCGCGGTAGTACGACTCGTCGGGCATGCCGAGGCCGCCCTGGTTCATCTGCACGATGTAGCGCGCGGGGTCGCCCGGATCGGTGTCGACCCACTGGCCCGCGATGCTCGGGCCGCCGATCGACTCCAGCTCGCCGATGAGCGCGAGCAGGCCGTCGATGTCGGCGACCTGGTCGACGCGCTCGAGCAGCGGGCGGATCGGGTCGATGCCCTTCGCATCCGCCGCCTCCTCGTCGAGGAAGGAGCTGTACAGGTCGCCGACCTTGCGCGCGTCGGTGCCCGGCTCCGCCGCCTGCATCTCGATCACGATCTCGCGCACGGCGCGCTCGGCCTCCTCGGCGAGCACGGCGAACGAGCCCCAGCGCGCCTTGTCGTCGGGGATCTCGGTGCGCTCGAGCCAGCGCTCGTGCACGTGCAGGAAGAGGTCGTCCTGCGGCCGGACGCGGTCGCTGAAGTCGTCGACGGGGAGGCCGGAGGGCAGGGTGGTCATGCCGCACAGCCTATGCTCAACGCGCTCGGGGCGGCGCTAGCGTTGGCGGGTGCGGAGGCGGGCGGATGCGCTGGATCGGGAGATCCTGTCGCTCGCGGTCCCGGCGCTCGGCGCGCTGATCGCCGAGCCGGCCTTCCTGCTCGTCGACACGGCGCTCGTCGGTCACCTCGGCGCCGAGCAGCTCGCGGGCGTCGGCATCGGCGTGGCCGTGCTCTCGACGGTCGTCGGGCTCCTCATCTTCCTCGCCTACGGCACGACCCCCGCCGTCGCGCGGCTGCTCGGCGCCGGCGACCGCCCGGGCGCGATCCGCGCAGGCATCGACGGCATCTGGCTGGCGCTCGTCGCAGGCGGCGCGCTGCTGCTGGCCACGCCGCTCGCGCACCCCGTCGTCGCGCTGTTCGGCGCCGCATCCGCCGTCACCGCGCACGCAGCGACCTACCTCGGCATCTCGATCCTCGGCCTGCCGGCCATGCTCATCGTGCTCGCCGCGACCGGCCTGCTGCGCGGGCTCCAGGACACCCGCACCCCGCTCGTCGTCGCGACCGTCGGCTTCGCCGCGAACGCGGTGCTCAACGTCGTGCTCATCTACGGCGCGGGGCTCGGCGTCGCGGGCAGCGCGCTCGGCACCGTCATCGCGCAGTGGGGCATGGCCGGGTTCTTCCTGTGGTTCGCGGTGCGGCAGGCCCGGCTGGCCGAGGTGCCGCTCGGCGTCCGCTGGTCGGATCTCGGGCGCACCGCCTCGACCGGCGGCTGGCTGTTCGTGCGCACGCTGTCGCTGCGCGCGGCGCTGCTCGCGACCACCGCGATCGCGACCCAGGCGGGCACGACGACGCTCGCCTCGACGCAGATCGCGTTCACCCTCTTCTCCACGCTCGCGTTCGCGCTCGACGCGCTCGCGATCGCGGGCCAGGCGATGGTCGGCAAGGCGCTCGGCGCGGGCGACACCGAGCAGGTGCACGCGGTCACGCGGCGGCTGCAGCGGTGGGGCGTGGGGTTCGGATGCGTCGTGGGCGCCGCGCTCCTGGCCGCCGCGTGGGTGCTCGGCGGCGTCTTCACCGCCGACCCCGGCGTGCTCGACGCGCTGCCGGTCGCGCTCGTGCTGCTCGCGCTCGCGCAGCCGATCGCCGGCTTCGTCTTCGTGCTCGACGGCGTGCTCATCGGCGCCGGCGACGTGCGCTACCTCGCCTGGACAGGGCTCGTGAACCTCGCCGTCTACCTGCCGCTGCTGCTGCTCGCGCTCGTGCCGGGGTGGGACCCGCTCGCGGTCATCTGGGCGGCGTTCTCGTTCGGCTACCTCGGGGCGCGCGCGGTGACGCTGGGGCTGCGCGCCCGCTCCGACGCCTGGATCCGCGTCGGTCGCGTCTGACCGCGCAGGACCGGTGCGTCAGACGAGCGCGTCGCGGCGGCGGAAGCGCAGCGCGGACGCCGCCAGCAGCGCGGCAGCGATGCCGAGCAGCCACCAGCTGCCGGTCCAGTCGGGCTCGGCCGCGAGCGGATTCGCCACCCAGTGGAACGGGCTCACGTTCTCGACCCACTCCCATGCCTCGCCGAAGAGCGGCGCGAACTCGCCCACGAGCATGAGCCCGATGAGCAGCACCCAGCCGAGCCACGCGACCGTCGACGGCAGGAACGCGACGAGCGCAGCGCCGACGGCGAGGTAGATCGCGACGAGCGGCAGGTGCGTCAGGGCGATGTCGACGAGCTGGCGCCAGCGGTCGTCGTCGTCGGCGGCGAGGGATGCGCCCGTCACGGCCGTGAACACCGCCATGGTCGCGAGCGCGGCGAGCGCGCCGAGCAGCAGGTGGCTGCCGAGCCAGCCGCTCCGGCGCGCGGGCGTCGCGAGCACGATCTCGCCGTGCGCCTGCTCCTCGTGGCGCAGCCGCAGCACCGCCTGCATCGCGGCCGCGCATGCGACGACCCCGAGGATGCCGGCGATCGCGGTGATGAACGTGCCCTCGACATCGGCGCCGCCCTCCGCGCCGAGCCGGGTGACGATCGCGCGGAGCGCCGGGTTCTCGCCCAGCGCGTCGGCGACGATCGGCGCCATGCGGCCGGCGAGCAGGCCCATCACGACGCCCACGACCACCCAACCGATCGTCGCACCCAGCAGCAGCCGGCCGGTCAGCCCCACCGGCGCCCCTGCCGGGTGCCAGCCCAGCAGCGCGCTGCCGGTGCCGCGACCGGCGCGCTCTGGCAGCAGCGAGCGCCCGAGCTCGCGCCGCGACTCGAGCGCCACGACGATCGCGCCGAGCACGACGGCAGCCCCGACGAAGAGCAGCAGCGGGGTGGCGTCGGGTGCCCACGGCTCGTCGGCGAACGGGTGCGCGAGCGCGCCCCAGCCGATCGGCGACGCCCAGCTGGGCCACGCCGACTGAACGCGCGTGAGGTCCGCGCTCGGCTCGCCCAGCGCATCCCCGATGCCGCGCACGAAGAACCACACGCCGACGACGATCGACGCCGCACCGTTCGCCGACGCGCGACGTGGGGAGCACCTGTCCGGCCAGCAGCCCGACGAGCATCGCGGCGACGCCGACGCCCGCGAGCGCCGCCGCGAGCAGGGCGGAGCCGAGCACCGGCAGGCCGAGCGCCACCGATGCCGCGAACGTCGCGCCGCAGACGACGAGCAGCTCGATCGCGCCGGCCAGCAGCGTCGAGACGAGCGGCGCCCAGCGGCCCACCGCGGTGCCCCGCACGAGCTCGGCACGACCCGCGTCCTCGTCGCCGCGCGAGTGGCGCACGGCGAAGAACGTCATCATGAACGCCACCATGACCGCGAGGTAGCTGTAGGTCGAGACGAACATGACCGCGCCGAGGGCCGTGCCGGCGGGCGCGCCGCGGAAGAGCAGCAGCGCCGGCTGGGCGGACAGCAGCGCCACGAGGCCCCGCCGGGCCTCCGCGTCGAAGGCCGCGCCGACGCCGCCGGTGCCTGCCGCCCAGAGCCCCGCGACGCCGACGACCCACAGCAGCACCGTGAGCCGGTCGCGCCGGAGCGCTGCCGCGAGCAGGATCCCGGTGCCGGTCACGCTCACCTCGAGTGGCGGCCGCGCCCAGGCACATGCGGCGCAGCGGCATCCGCCGCAGCGGCATCGCGCCTCGACGGCCGACGCGACCGCGTGCTGCTCGCCGATCGCGCGCTCCGCCCGCGCCCGGTCGACCCGCACGTCGTCGCCGTAGTGGCGCAGGAACAGCTCCTCGAGGCTGGGCGGCGCGAGCGTGACGCTCCGCGCGCCGTGCTCGCCGAGCCAGCGCAGCACCGCGGGCACGTCCTCCCCCGCGACCGAGCCGCGCACGCGCTCCCCGTCGACCGACACGTCGGCGATCGGCACGCCCGCCGGTGCCGGTCCCCGGTAGGCGACGACCGTGTGCTGCAGGTGCCGCAGCTCGTCGAGCGTGCCGCTCTCGACGATCGAGCCGTCGCGGATGATCGACACGCGCGAGCACAGCCGCTCCACCTCGCTCAGGATGTGGCTCGACAGCAGCACGGTCGCGCCGCGGTCGGCGACCCGGCGCACCTCGGCCTGGAAGACGCTCTCCATGAGCGGGTCGAGCCCGCTCGTGGGCTCGTCCAGGATGTAGAGGTCGGCCTCGCTCGCGAACGCCGCGACGAGCGCGACCTTCTGCCGGTTGCCCTTCGAGTAGGTCTTCGACTTGCGCCGCGGATCGAGGTCGAACGCGCGCAGCAGCCGCTCGCGGTCCACGGCCGGCGCCCGGTGGCCCCGCAGCCGCGTGATCGTGTCGATGGCCTCGCCGCCGGTGAGCGACGGCCACAGGGTCACGTCGCCCGGCACGTACGCGACCCGGCGGTGGATCTCGACGGTGTCGCGCCACGGATCCATGCCGAGCACGCTCGCCTCCCCCGCGGTGGCGCGGAGCATGCCGAGCAGCACCCGGATCGCGGTCGACTTGCCGGCGCCGTTCGGCCCGAGGAACCCGTGCACGTCGCCCGCCTGCACGACGAGGTCGAGCCCGTCGAGCGCGCGCACGCGCCCGAACCGCTTGTCGAGACCCGAGGTCCTGATGACGGGGGTCTCGATGACCGCATCCACCACGAGGCCGACGCTACTCCTGGCGCCGCCGAGCACAACCCGAGCCGTGCGCCCGCGATCCGCGGCCGGTGCGGCGCGGCGGCCGCCCGCACGGCAGAATGGCCCGGTGCCCCAACTGACCGCCTGGCGGAATGCCGTCTTCGCCGCCTTCTTCGCGATGGGCTTCGGCTACGCGAGCTGGATGGCGCGCGTGCCGCACGTGCGCGACGTGCTCGACATCTCGACCGGCGAGATGGGCCTCATCCTGCTGGGCATCTCGATCGGCTCCATCTCTGGCCTGCTGGTGGCGAGCCACATCATCCACGCGCTCGGCACCCGCGTCGTGGTCTCCTTCGGCATGATGGCCGTCGCGGGCGGCCTGGCGCTGGCGGGGTGGGCCGCCGACGCCGGCAGCATCTGGTTGGTGATGGCCGGCTTCATCCTGGGCGGCAGCCTCACCGGCGTGACCGACGTGGCGATGAACATCTCGGGCGCCGCCAACGAGCGCGCGACGGCCAAGCCGATCATGCCCGTCTTCCATGCCTTCTTCTCCGTCGGCACCGTCGCGGGCGCCGGGCTCGGCGCGCTCTGCGAGCTGCTCGGCATCGGGCTCGGCTGGCAGGCGACGTTCGTGGCCGTCGTGACCGTCGGCATCGGCGTGACGACGTACCGCCACCTGCCGCCCGACACGGTCGAGGAGCACGAGGAGCCGGTCACGCTGCGCGAGCGCCTCGCCGTCTGGAAGGACCCTCGCACGCTGCTGCTGGGCCTGCTCGTGCTGGGCATGTCGCTCACCGAGGGCAGCGCCAACGACTGGCTCGCGCTCACGATGGTCGACGGCCACGGGTTCTCGAAGGAGGGCGGCGCGCTCATGCTCGCCGTGTTCCTCACCGCCATGACCGCCGGCCGCCTGCTGGGCGTGGGCCTGCTGAGCCGCTTCGGCCGGGTGCCGGTGCTGCGGCTCACCGCCGCGACCGCCGCCGTCGGGCTGCTGCTCGTGATCTTCGCCGAGGTGCCCTGGCTCGTCATCGCCGGCGTGCTGCTCTGGGGCTTCGGCGCGAGCCTCGGCTTCCCGGTCGGCATGAGCGCCGCATCCGACGAGCCACGGCTCGCCGCCGCCCGCGTCGGCACCGTCTCGGCGATCGGCTACATCGCCTTCCTCGCCGGCCCGCCGCTGCTCGGGCTGCTCGGCGACCTCGTCGGCCTGCGCCTCGCGCTGCTCGCCGTGCTCGTGTTCGTGCTGCTCTCCCTGCTCACCAGCCATGTCGCGCGCGAGCGCGTCACCGTCAAGGAGGTGCGGTCATGAGGATCGTCATCGCCCATTGCTCCGTCGACTACGCGGGCCGCCTCTCGGCGCACCTGCCGCTCGCCCCACGGGTCCTCATGCTCAAGGCCGACGGCTCGATCCTCGTGCACTCCGACGGCGGCTCGTACAAGCCGCTCAACTGGATGAGCCCGCCCGCGACCTTCAGCGCATCCGCCCCCGACCGGGACCAGGCGGATGCGGGCATCACCGAGATCTGGACCGTCACGCACAAGAAGACCGGCGACTCGCTGATCGTCTCGGTGCACGAGGTGCTCGCCGACTCGAGCCACGAGCTGGGCGTCGACCCCGGGCTCGTCAAGGACGGCGTGGAGGCGCACCTGCAGGTGCTGCTCGCGGAGCAGATCGAGCGCCTCGGCGACGGGTACGAGCTGTGGCGACGCGAGTACATGACGCCGATCGGGCCGGTCGACATCCTCGCGAAGGACGCCGGCGGCGCGACGGTCGCGGTCGAGATCAAGCGACGCGGCGAGATCGACGGCGTCGAGCAGCTCACGCGCTACCTCGAGCTGCTGAACCGCGACCCGCGCATCGCGCCCGTCTCGGGCGTCTTCGCGGCGCAGGAGATCAAGCCGCAGGCACGCACGCTCGCCGAGGACCGCGGGATCCGCTGCGTCGTGCTCGACTACGACGAGATGCGCGGCATCGACTCGGGGCGCGCTCGGCTGTTCTAGCGCCGATCAGTCGTCGTCGCGATCGCCGGGCGGCCAGCCCTCCTCCTCGGCGTCGGTGAAGTCGCTCGTGGCCGACCACCTCGGGTCGAGCTGCTCCCCGGGGACGGCCGCGTCCCCCGCGGACGCCGCGACGGCCGCCTCGCCGGGACCGCCCGCATAGGGCTCGATCCGCTCCTGCCACGCCCCGGTCGCCTGCGGCACGACGTCGTTCCGGGAGGCGTAGGGGTCGACGTGCTCGCGCGACGGCGCGGACGCGGGCGGCAGGTCGCCGCTGCGCGACGCATACGGCTCCACGTGGTCGGGCATCACCGGCCCGCCGCTCGGCAGCCGGTCCTCGCGCGACGCGTACGGCTGCACCCGCTCCGGAGCCGGGGCCGAGCCCGACGGCAGCGGATCCTCGCGCGACGCGTACGGCTCGACGCGATCGCGCCACCCGCCGTCCGCGGCGGCACCGCCGAAGTCGTCGTCGACGAACGGCGACCCCGAGCCGCCCGATCCTCCCGCGCCGTCCGGCGCCTCCGGCTCGCCCTGCTGGCGCTCTGCTGCTCCCGGCATGGTGACCTCCCATCTCTCACGCGGCGGACTGCTGAAGCTCACGTCGAACGGATGCGCGGTGGTCGCTCGCGGCTGCGGCACCGCGAGCGCGACGCCCGCGGCGTCGGTGCGCGTGTCGCAGATCGGGCACTGCAGCGCTGCCACACGGCCTCCGTCGTCGACATCGACGACGCATCCGCCGATCACGACGTCGCCCGCATCCGCGACGTCCGCGATCGTGCCGTATCCCCACACGATCTCGCGCATGGCGGAGCCGCAGTTCGGGCACGCGGGCACGGTCGCCATGGCGCCCACGGTAGTCCTGGAGCGGCTCCGGGGCCAGAGAGGCGGGGGATCTCGTCAGCCGACCTGCGGCGGGCCCTTCGCCTCGACCTCGGTGAACACCACCCGCGCGTCACCGCGGTTCTCGATGCGGTGCGTCGCGCCGGCCTGGCGCGTGTACGCCTCGCGCGGCACGATCTGCACCTCGACCTCGGTCCCGTCGGGCGAGATCGCCCACATCACCGAGCGCTCGACGCCGACGACCGCGTAGTCGAGCTCGTGCGTGTGCAGCTCGATCGCATCGCCGGGCTCGATCGTCCACTCGACGATGCGGAACCGGTCGTCGTCTGCGAGCACCCTCGAGGTCGCCATGCTCGACCTTCTCACGGGGACGCCGGTCGGGGCGCTACGCGTGCGCCCGCGCCGCCGCGCGCGCGGCGCCCGGGAGCGCCTCGACGATGCGCCCGAGCGCGTCCTCGTCGTGCGCGGCGGTGACGAACCACGCCTCGAACACGCTCGGCGGCAGGCTCACCCCGGCGTCGAGCATCGCGTGGAAGAACGGCGGGTAGCGGAACGCGTCCTGCGCCCGCACCTCGTCGAAGCTCCTCGGCGCGCCGTCGCGGAACGAGACCGAGAAGAGGCTGCCGACGCGCGCGATGGCATGCGCGACCCCTTCGGCGCGGAGCGCATCGGTGAGCGCGCCGGTGATGACGTCGGCCGCGTGCTCGAGCCTGCGATAGACGTCGTCGGTCGCGAGCCGGAGCGTCGTGAGCCCCGCGGCGACGGCCACCGGGTTCCCCGACAGCGTGCCGGCCTGGTAGACCGGCCCCATCGGGGCGAGCAGCTCCATGAGGTCGCGGCGCCCGCCGAGCGCGGCGAGCGGCATGCCGCCGCCGATGACCTTGCCGAACGTGAGGAGGTCGGGTGCCTCGTCGCCCGTCCACTGCTCGAGCCCCCACATGCCGGAGCGGTGCACGCGGAAGCCGGTGAGCACCTCGTCGCTGATGAGCAGCGCGCCGTGCGCGTGGGCGGTGCGGGCGAGGAAGGCGTTGAAGTCGCCCTCGGGCTCCACGACGCCCATGTTCGCGGCGGCGGCCTCGACGATGATCGCGGCGATCTGGTCGCCGCGCTCGGCGAACAGCTGCTCGATCGCGTCCCGGTCGTTGTACGGCACGACGACGGTGGTGGCCGCGACGGCGGCGGGGATGCCGGCGGAGCCGGGCATCGCGAGCGTCGCGAGGCCCGAGCCCGCGGCGACGAGCAGGCCGTCGGAGTGCCCGTGGTAGTGCCCGTCGAACTTGACGAGCAGGTCGCGGCCCGTCGCGCCGCGCGCGAGGCGGATCGCCGTCATGGTCGCCTCGGTGCCGGTCGAGACGAGCCGCAGCCGCTCGACCGGGCCCACCCGGCGCTCGACCTCCTCGGCGAGCAGCGCCTCTGCGGGGGTCGACGCGCCGAAGGACAGCCCGTGCGCCGCGGCGTCCTGCACCGCCTCCACGACCTCCGGATGCGCGTGGCCCAGGATCGCGGGACCCCAGCTGGCGACGAGGTCGACGAGGTCGCGGCCCTCCGCATCCGTCACGTGGGCGCCCTTGGCGCGCACGAGGAACGGGGGCGTGCCGCCCACCGAGCCGAAGGCTCGCACGGGGCTGTTGACGCCGCCCGGGATCGCGAGCTTCGCCCGCTCGAACAGCTCTGCGTTCGTGCTCATGATCGCGCCCCCGTGGTGATCGAGCCGAGTCCCTGCGTGCCCAGCCACTGCGCCTGCTCGACCGCCCAGTAGGTCAGCACGGCGTCGGCGCCCGCGCGGACGATGCTCGTGAGGCTCTCGGCGATCAGCCGGTCGCGGTCGATCCAGCCGTTCGCGGCGGCCGCCTCGACCATCGCGTACTCGCCCGAGACCTGGTACGCCCACACCGGCACGTCGGATGCGGCGGCCACGTCGGCGAGCACGTCGAGGTAGAGGCTGGCAGGCTTCACCATCACGATGTCGGCGCCCTCGGCGATGTCGAGCAGTGCCTCGCGCAAGCCCTCGCGGCGGTTGCCGGGATCCTGCTGGTAGGTCTTGCGGTCGCCGGTGAGGCTCGAGTCGACCGCCTCGCGGAACGGCCCGTAGAGCGCGGTGGCGTACTTCGCGGAGTAGGCGAGGATCGCGGTGTCGATGTGGCCGGCGGCGTCGAGCGCCGAGCGCACGTGGGCGACCTGGCCGTCCATCATGCCGCTGAGGCCCAGGATCTGCGAGCCGGCCTCCGCCTGCGCGATGGCCATGTCCGCGTAGCGGTCGAGGCTCGCGTCGTTGTCGACCGAGCCGTCGGCGGCGAGCACGCCGCAGTGGCCGTGGTCGGTGAACTCGTCGAGGCAGAGGTCGGTCTGCACGACCGTCGCATCGCCGAACCGGTCCGCGAGGAAGCGCGTCGCCCGGTTGAGGATGCCGTCGGGGTCGGTCGCGCCGGAGCCCACCGCATCCTTCGTCGTCGGCACGCCGAAGAGCATGATGCCGCCGACGCCGGCGGCGATCGCTCGCTCGACCTCGCGCGCCGCGGAGTCGAGCGTGTGCTGCACCTGGCCGGGCATGGACGAGATCGGGCGGGGCGCGTCGATCCCCTCCGCGACGAACATCGGCAGCACGAGCTGCGCGGGGTGGACTCGGGTCTCGGCGACGAGGCGGCGCATGGGCGCGCTCTGCCGCAGCCTGCGGGGGCGAAGGGTGGGAGGCATCCCCTCCAGGGTACTCGGGCCCGCGGGAGCAGGAAGGGGAGGCCCGCTCGAGCCTCCCCTCCCCGTGCGCCGACGCCCGTCGGCCGCGGTCAGCCCGCGAGCGCCATGATCGCCGGCACGGTGAGCGCCGCGACGTAGAAGCCCATGAACTGCACGCCCGTGTGCATGTTGAACATGCGGTTGAGCATGCCGCCCACGAGCCCGACCGTCAGCGCCACCAGCAGGGCGACGATGCCGCCCTCGTAGAGGCAGATCACGACGATGAGGGCGGCGAACGCGCCGATGATCGCCTCGTGCGAGACGGTGCGCATGACCCACCGGGCGGCTCGGTGGGCCTGCGTCATCGCGAAGGGATAGCTGACGAGCACCGCGATGAGCACCGCCGCCAGGCCGAACACCAGGAACTGCCACGGCTCGAGCAGGTCGTGCAGGTTGTTCGACGTGCCGGCCTCGGCGTCGATCGTGTAGACCGGCGGCGCGTTGAACAGCGGGTTCGCCACGCTCGCCGCCATCGGCGACAGCGGCAGGCCGATCGCGATGAGCGGGATGAGGGTCTCGGCGATGTACGTCGACTCGGTCGTGCCGTTGCGGATCGCCATGCGGGAGGTCAGCCGGTGGTAGCCGTTCTTGAAGCGAGCGCCGAAGAGCTCGCCCATCAGCACCGTCATCGCGACGGGCGAGAAGACGAACGTCGCGCTCGAGATGGCGGCCGCGCCCGCGGTGTAGCCCAGCTGCTTGCGGTCGAGCACCGAGAGCGGGTTGGGCATCCTGCCCTTCCAGGTGCGGGTGTCGCGCGCGAGCTCGAACGTGCGCTGCTCGGAGCGGCCGATGAGCGTGCGTCCCGCGGGGCTCGACGCCAGGAACAGGTCGGCGATGAGCGGGCCGGTGGCGATGCCGAGGAAGAACGCGATCGTGAGGCCCTTGTCGAGGACGCCTGTCGCGAAGGTCTGCAGGCCCACGACCAGCAGCACGAACGGCACGAGCGCGAACAGCGCCGCCCATCGGCCCTTCGAGAGCACGGCGACGAGCACGGCCGCTGCCAGGAACAGCCAGGGCGCGACGGCGCTGATGGCCGATGCGAACGGCGTCAGCACGAGCGCGAAGAGCACCGCGAGCGGCACGGCGATGAGCGCGGCGACCACGCCGCCCGAGATGGCCTTGCGGAGGGCGATGTGCGGCACGCCGAGCTCTCGCAGCATCTGCGCGTCCTGCAGCAGCGGGGCGGCCATGGTGTCGCCGGGGATGCCCAGCAGCGTCGTGGGGATCGCGTGCGTGATGTGCTTCGAGACGATCGCCGCCATGAAGAAGGCGAACACGCCGGCCGGCGGGACGCCCAGCAGGATGACGAGCAGGGTGACGGGCGCGATGGTCGCGGTCTCGTCGGTGCCCGAGACGAGGCCGAGCAGGCCGAACACGATGGCGCCGATGAGCGCCATGCCGACTGCCCAGAGGGCTGCGTCGAGGAGCTCCATCAGAGCCTCGCCTCCTTCGCCGCGTGCTTCGCGTGCTGGCTCACGAGGTCGTCGTAGAGGCCGAGCTCGCGCACCTCGCGCAGCACGGCCGGGGGCAGGTCGTCCGGGTCGCCGAGCGGCCCGAACTCCTGCTCGATCGAGTCCATCGCCACCTCGCGCGAGCCGGGCTCGTCATCCGCGTCGACGAGCACGCGCTTCGGCGCGAAGAGCTTCGCGTTCACGACGCCGGTGAGCACGCAGGCGCCGAGCCCCACGAGCAGCGCGTACGACTTCGACAGCGCCGGGTCGATGCCGTCGGCCTGCCCGAACAGCCACGCCGCCAGCAGGTAGGCGGGCGTGCCGAGCCCGACGCCGATGAGGATGGAGTACAGCAGGTGACGACCGTCGACGGTGTCACCCCAGACCTCCAGGTACGTGCGCTTCATCGCGCTTCCTTTCCGCCCGCGATCGCCCTTGCGACGCGGGATGTCGTGGCTCTGCCGAGCTGGGCGCTCAGCCAGGTGCCGGTGTCGGCGATCGCCGACAGGTCCATGCCGTGCTCGATGCCGAGCCCGTGCAGCATCCAGAGCAGGTCCTCGGTGGCGAGGTTGCCCGTGGCCGACTTCGCGAACGGGCAGCCGCCGGTGCCGGCGACCGCGCTGTCGAAGATGCGCACGCCCGCCTCGAGACCGGCGTAGACGTTCGCGAGCGCCTGCCCGTACGTGTCGTGCATGTGGAGCGCGAGCGCCTCGACCGGCAGCCCGCGCGCGCGATGCGCCTCGATCACGTCGGCGACCGCGCCCGGGGTCGCGACGCCGATCGTGTCGCCGAGCGAGATCTCGGCGGCGCCCCACTCGAGCATCCGCTCGGACAGGTCGACGGACGCATCCGCCCCGACCGGCCCCTCCCAGGGGTCGCCGAACACCATCGAGACGTAGCCGCGCACCCGGATGCCCTGCTCGGTCGCGGCGCGCACGACCGCCTCGGCGGCCGCCTCGGCCGTCGCCTTCGACGCACCGAGGTTGGCCTCGGAGAAGCGCTCGGTGGCGCTGAGGAACACCGCGACCTCACGTGCGCCCGCGGCGACCGCGTCGTCGAGACCGCGGAGGTTCGGCGTCAGCACGGGCAGCCGCGCGTCGAGGTCGGCGAGCGCGGCGAGCACCTCGGCGGAGCCCGCCATCTGCGGCACCCGATCGGCGCGCACGAAGCTGCCGGCCTCGATCACCTGCGCGCCGGCGCCGGCGAGGCGGCGGATGAGCTCGACGCGCTGGGCGGGGCGCAGCGCGGCCGCCTCCGCCTGCAGGCCGTCGCGGGGACCGACCTCCCAGATCGTGACGCGCTCGGGCAGGCCGGCCCGCCGACGCGCGTCGGGGAGGCCCAGGCTCAGGATGTCGGTCATGCCTGCCCTCGCAGCGCGGCGAGCTCGCGCTCGGCGACGTCGGCGCGCACCGCCCGCTGCTCGACGAGCCGGGCGGCGACGGCGTCGATCTCGGCGCCCTCGGCCCCCGCCGCGACGGCGACGTTGCGCGCGTGGAGCGCCATGTGGCCCTGCTGGATGCCCTCGGCGGCGAGCGCTCGCACCGCCGCGACGTTCTGCGACAGGCCGACGGCGCAGATGAGCTCCGCGAGCTGCTGCGCCGTCTCCACCTCGGTGAGCGCGACGGCGGCTCGAGCCGCGGGGTGCGACTTCGTCGCGCCGCCGACGAGGCCGACGGCGAGCGGCAGCTCGAGCGTCGCGACGAGATCGCCCTCGGCGCTGCGCTCGAAGTGCGAGAGCGAGCCGTAGTGCCCGTCGCGCGCGGCATGCGAGTGGGCGCCGGCCTCGACCGCGCGCGTGTCGTTGCCGGTGGCGAGCACGACGGCCGAGATGCCGTTCATGATGCCCTTGTTGTGGGTCGCCGCGCGGTAGGGATCGTCCTCGGCCAGCTGCGCGCCCAGGATCATGTTGTCGACGATCTGGGCACCGCCGAGCAGCTCGGCGGGGATGACGACGCGCGCCCGGCTGAGCCGCAGGTCGGCCTTGTTCGTCAGGATCCGCAGCAGCGGCCGTCCCCCGGCGAGCTCCGCGACCCGGCCGGAGATGGCCTCCGCCATCGTGTTGACGGCGTTCGCACCCATGGCGTCGCGCACGTCGACGAGCAGGTGGGCCACGAGGTGGCGTCGGCCGGCGCGCTCGACGATCCGCACGATGAGGTCGCGCACGCCGCCGCCGAACTCCACGAGCTTCGGGTCCTGCTCCTGCGCGAGCGCCATGAGCTCCTCGCGCCGCTCGAGGATGCGCAGGCGTGCGCCGTGCACGTCCGCCACGTCGACGACGTGGATCTGCGCCTGCATGATCGGCGCGGTGCTCGACGTCGTGAAGCCGCCGCGCTCGCGCGCCATGCGCGCGATGTTGCTCGCGGCCGCCACCACCGAGGGCTCCTCGGTGGCCATCGGCACGAGCACCTCGCGCCCGTTGACGAGGAAGTTCGTCGCGACCCCGACGGGGATGCTGATGCGGCCGATGACGTGCTCGATCATGCGGTCGGCGCGGTCCTCGTCGAGCCCGCCGTCGACGAGCGGCAGGAGCGCGTCAGGCGACCCGAGCGCATCGCCGACGATGTCGCGGCGCTCCGCGATCGTGTGATTGCGCAGTCCGCTGAGCCTGCTCGTCCGTGCCATCGTCGCCACCCCTTCGCGCCGCACCCTTGTCGGCGGCATCAGTCAAGCGCGGGATGGCCGGCGCGATGATGTCCGGACCGGTCACACTCGATCGGTCGAGGGTGTCTGCTCGAGACCCCGCAATGCCATGTGGAGGCGCACCGCGACCTCGATGCGGAACCGAGGCTCCGGCGCATCCCACGTCGCGCCCAGCAGCGCGCGCAGCCTCGCGGCTCGCTGCTTCGCCGTGCTCAGGTGCACGCCGAGCGTCCTCGCGGCGGCGGCGGGCGAGCCCTGCGAGGCCAGCAGCGCGGCGAGCGTCCCGGCGAGGTCCGTGCCCCTGCGGGCGTCCCACGCGAGCACGTCGCCGATCGCCGCGTCGATGAACGACCGGGCGCGCGCGCCGTCGTCGCCGAACAGCGCCGCGTACGGCTCGAACGCGATCGCGGTCGTCGTCGCGGTCATGACGCCGAGCCCGCGCAGGAGCCGTGCGGCCTGGGCCGCGGCGCGCATCGCCGAGCCGGCCGCGGCGAGTCCCGTCAGCGGCTCGGCGACGACGATCGCCTCGATGGGGCCGAGCAGCGTCCGAGCAGCGAGGGCCGCGCGCTCGGCGTCCGGCTCCGGCAGCAGCACCGCGCAGCCCTCGGGCGCCAGCGCGACGAGCGCCCCGCGCGACTGGCGCAGCCGGGCGGCGGCCCGCGAGCGGTCGTGCTCGCCGACGCGCACCGCCACCGCGGTCCAGGCGCCGTCGACCGCGATCCCGCGCTGGCGCGCGCGCCGCACGGCCGCGGCGGCATCCGGGCTCTCCAGCAGGTCGAGCACGAGCTCGCCGCGCACCCGCTCCTCGGCGTCGACGACCGCGTTGCGCTGCATCGTGACGAGCGCGAGGATCTGGGCGGACCGCTCGAGCGTGCGGCGCTGCAGGTCGCTGAGCGGCACGGCCCCGCCGACGAGCACGGCGCCGATGCGCTCCCCCGCGGCCACGACGGCGATCACGGCGTGCACGGGACCCCCGCGGATCGCGGTCGACCGACCGCTCGCCGCGCTCTCGACGACCGCGCGCCCGAGGTCCCGACGCGCGGCGGGCGCATCCAGCGCCTCCGTGCCCCACAGCGGCTCCCCCTGCACGTCCTCGGCCCAGACCGGCCGCTCGAGCGCGGTCGCGAGCGCCGCGAGCACGTCCTCCGGCCCCCGGCCGCGCACGATGAGCTCGGTGAGCTCGCCGTGCAGGCGCGAGGCGGAGAGCGTCTCGGCGGCCAGCTGCTCGGCGCGCTCGCGCGCGGCCTCCGCCTCCTGGCGGCTCGCCGTCAGCGCGTCGAGCACGCCCGCGATGCGCAGCACGATCGCGGCGTGACCGGCGAACGCCGAGAGCAGCGCCGCCTCGTCGTCGGCGAAGGTCCGCGCGGCCCGGTTCGCCGCGAACAGCACGCCCAGCACGTCGCCGCTCGCGAGCAGCGGGGCGCCGAGGATCGCGTGGATGCCCTCGGCGCGGACGATGTCGTCGATCTTGGGGTCGCGCGGCAGCGCTCCCAGCTCCTCGTAGTCGGCGACCGAGTGCGCCTCGCGGGTGCGCACCACGAGGCTCGCCACGCCGACGCCCGCCGGCACGCGCATCCCCACGAACCTGCCAGAGCGCGAGCCGCGCACCGCACGCACGAACAGCTCGTCGGTCGCCGGGTCGTAGACGGAGAGGTAGGTGACGTCGGCGCCGACCAGGTCGTGCACCCGGTCGACGATGCGCTGGAGCATCGCCGTGGCGTCCTGCACCTCGAGGAGGTCGCGGGTCGTGCTCGCGATCGTGGCGAGCTGCGCCTCGAGCAGCATGCGCTCGTGCTCGTGCCGCGAAGGCTCGACTGCCACGACGTCCTCCTCGCTCGACCGCTGCGGCCGTGCGGCCCCGCGTCAGGCTATCGACGACGCCGGTCGCAGCTCGAGTCGCTCGAGCGCCGCGAGGTATGCCTCGTGGAAGGTCGGGAACTGCGCGACCTGGTCGCGCAGCACCTCGATGGGGATGCGCGTGCGCACCGCGAGCGCCGCATGGTGGATCCACTCGCCCGCCAGCGGTCCCACCGCCCACGCGCCGACGAGCACCCCCGCATCGACGTCGGCGAGCAGCCCGAGGTGCCCGCTCGGCTCCTCCTCCCACGTCCAGGGCTTCGCGAGCGACGCCGCGAGGTCGAGCTCGGTCGCCGTGGTGCGCAGGCCCCGCTCGCCGGCCTGCGCGGAGGTCAGTCCGACAGCGGCGATCTCGGGGTCGCCGAACACGACGCGCGGGATGCCGTCGTACGTGGCCGGTCGCGGGCGGCCGAGGATCGCGTCGGCGGCGATCCTCGCCTGGTACTTCGCGACGTGCGTGAAGGGCATCGTGCCCGTGACGTCCCCGATGGCCCAGACGCCATCGGCTGCTCGGCAGTGCTCGTCGACCTGCACCTCGCCGCGCTCGCCGGTCTCGAGGCCGACGGCGGCGAGGCCGAGGCCCTCGGTGCGCGGGCGACGGCCCGTGCTCATGATGAGCACGTCGCCGCGCGCCTGGGTGCCGTCGTCGAGCTCGAGCACGCTGTCGCCGCCGTCGCGCCCGGCGCGCGCGGGCGCGGCGCCGAGCCGCACATCGACGCCGAGCGCGCGCAGCTGCTCGAGCGCGAGCTCGCCCACCCGCGGCTCCTCGCGGGACAGCAGCCGCTGCCCGCGCTGCACGAGCACGACCGCGACGCCGAAGCGAGCGAGGAACGTGGCGGTCTCGATGCCGACGGCGCTGCCGCCGAGCACCACCGCGCGGGCCGGCAGCTCGGTGGCCGTGTACGTCTCGCGGTTCGTCCACACGCTCGCGTCGCCGAGACCGTCGATCGACGGCAGCACGGGTGCGCTGCCGGTCGCGATCACGATGTGGTCGGCCTCCAGCTCCTCGTCGCCGACGCGCACGCGCCCCGGCGCGACGATGCGACCCTCGCCCCGGCGGACGACCGCACCGCGCTCGGCGTACTCCTGGGCCTGCTTCGCGTCGTCGAGGTGGCGGATCATCGTGTCGCGGTAGTCGCTCGCCGCCCGCCAGTCGAGCCGGGCGCCCGTCGCGCCGGCCGCCGCATCCACCGCCGACGCCGCCTCGGCCGGCCGCAGGAGCGTCTTCGACGGCACGCACGCCCAGTAGGCGCACTCGCCGCCGATGAGCTCGCGCTCGACGACCGCCACCCGCTTGCCGGCGTCGAGCAGGCGCGACGCGAGCACCTCACCGCCCGGCCCCATCCCCAGCACCACTGCATCCACCCGCTCGACCATCGGAGCCTCCCGCTCTGTCGTCCCCCACGATGCACCCGAAGCGGTGGTGCCGTCGAGCACGCGCCGGTGCCTAGGGTGGAGGTGCAGCGAGGCGCCGGCGACGCTCGTCACCGCGGCAGCTCGTGCACGACCGGAGGAGCGCATCATGCAGGCAGTCCAGTACACGGCATTCGGGCAGCGACCCGAGCTCGTCGAGGTCGCGAAGCCGACGCCCGGCCCGGGCGAGGTGCTGCTGCGGATCACCGCGTCGGGCCTGTGCCACTCCGACGAGGTCGTCATGTCGTTCCCCGAGGAGGGCTATCCCTACCCGATGCCGATGACCCTCGGCCATGAGCCGGCCGGTGTCGTCGAGGCGCTCGGCGAGGGCGCCAGCGGCGTCGCGGTCGGCGACAGCGTGATCGTCTACGGCTGCTGGGGCTGCGGCGTCTGCGCCATGTGCGCGTCCGGGCGCGAGCAGCTGTGCCTGACGGGGATGGTCTCTCCCGGCCTCGGCGTGGACGGCGCGATGGCCGAGTACATGCTCGTCGACACCGCCAGGCACCTCGTGCCGATCGGCGACCTCGACCCCGTGCGCGCGGCGTCGCTCACCGATGCCGCCCTGACGCCCTACGAGGCGATCAAGAAGGTGCTGCCGCACCTCACCGGCGGCTCGACGGCCGTCGTCATCGGCGCCGGCGGCCTCGGCCACGTCGCGATCCAGCTGCTCCGCGTGCTGACGTCGGCGCGCATCATCGCCCTCGACGTGGGCGAGGAGAAGCTCGCGTTCGCCAAGGAGATGGGCGCGCACGAGACCCTCGAGTCGAACGCGGATGCAGCGGGCCGGGTCAAGGAGCTCACGGGCGGCATCGGCGCCGACGTCGTGTTCGACTTCGTCGGCATCGACCCGACCGGCGCGACGGCGATGGCCGCGGTGAAGGTCGCGGGCGCCGTCGTGGTGATCGGCGCCGGCGGCGGCACCGCGAAGGTGGGCCTGCTGGCCGCGCCCTACGACGTCGAGGTGCGCACGTCGCTCTGGGGCACGCGCACCTCGCTGCTCGAGCTCGTCGAGATGGCCCACCGCGGCGAGATCTCGATCGAGACGACGACCTACCCGATCGCGGACGCGCTGCAGGCGTACGCCGACCTGCACGACGGCAAGATCCGCGGCCGCGCCGTCGTGGTGCCGGGAGCGTAGCCGGCAGCGGGTTCCGGCCGGCAGCGGCCCCGGCCTCAGTCGATCGCGACGACCTCGACGGCCGCTCCGGCCGACTCGTAGCGGAGCGGCATGCCCGGGTGGTCGAGGGCGAACCAGAAGGTGCTGGTGCCGCCGCCGCGGCGCACGTCGTAGCGGAGGCACTCGCGCTCGCCGACGGCGAGCGGGATGCGCTCCCGCGCGACCGTGGTCGCTGCGGCCGGGAACGCGGCATGCGACTGCAGCTCCGACCAGGTGACGCGCGAGACGCGCGGCTCGTCGACGGGCGTGCCGGACGCATCCGTCACGACCTGCGTCAGCTCGCAGCCGTCCTCGTCCGCGGCGCCGAACGTGTCGCGTGGAAGGTCGTCCTGCCGCCCAGCTGCGTGCGCACGAGCAGCGCGGTGGCCGTCGGGGCAGCCGGCGCGGATCTCGTCGGCGGTGAAGGGCGTCGGCGCCAGGTCGGGCCCGAGCACGTGCGGGTCGCTCATGCGCCGAGCTCGACGTCGATGGCGTCCTGCAGCGTGTAGATGAGCGGCCACGCGCCCTCGGAGCTGTTGCCGAGCACGCTCACGGTGGTCTGCGTCGCGACGATGTGGGTCGAGCGGAACGAGGCGCCGGCGTCGTAGCCCTCGAGGATGAGCGCGTCGTGCGTCGGGTGCAGCCAGAACCCCATGCCGTAGCGCTTGCGCTCGTCGGGCACGTCGTGGCGTGGGCGGATCATGGCGTCGACGCGTCTCGCGCGACACGATCCGCCCCGTCGAGCAGCGCGAGCCAGAAGCGGTGCAGGTCGTCCGCGGTCGTGAACGCCCCGCCGTCGCCGTTGCCGAGCACCGGCAGGTGCAGCGTGTTCATGAGGTCGCCCGCGTCGTGCACGTAGCCGCCGCCGCATCCGCCGGGAGCGCGTTGAGCGGCAGGAAGCCGGTGCGCTCGAGCCCCGCGGGCGCGAGCACGAGCCGCCGCACGACCTCGTGGTAGGTCTCCCCGGTCACCCGCTCGAGCAGCACCGCGAGCACCATGTAGCCGCCGTTGCAGTACGAGAAGCGCTCGCCCGGCGGCGACTTCTGCGGGTGCCCGTCGAGCATCGGCAGGAAGGCCGCGGCGCGTCGTGAGCGTGTGCACCGGCACCGTGAGCACGTGGTCGGCGACGTCCCAGTCGCGCCTCCTCGTCGAGGTAGTCGCCGATGCCGGAGGTGTGGGCGAGCAGGTGCTCGACCGTCGACGGCGTCGTCGATGAGCGGCAGGTCGTCGCCGAGCAGCTCGCGCACCGGCTGGTCGAGGCGCAACCGGCCCTCCTCCACGAGCCGCATGACCGCGAGCGCGGTGAACGCCTTGTTGCCGCTCGCGATCGCGATGCGCGTGTCGGCTGTCATCGGCGCCGCGAGCGCGCGATGCACGAAGCCCTCGCAGCGCTCCAGCGTGCGGCGATCGCCGACGTCGACGGTCGCGACGCCGGTGAAGGCGTGCTTCGCGACGGCGGCGTCGAGCGTCGCAGGATCCACGTGCATGGCTGCCCCCTCGGGAGATGGCCGCTGAGAGCGGAGGGACGATGCTCGGATGCTACGCCGCTCCGGCGCGCTCAGACAGGGCGATCGATGAGCATGCCGGCGTCGATCGTCCAGCGGCGGGTCAGCCCGAGCCGATCGAGGAACGCGGCGTCATGGCTCACCACGACGAGGGCGCCCTCGTACGCCGCCAGCGCCTCGACGAGCCGGTCGAGGCTGTCGAGGTCGAGCGAGTTCGTCGGCTCGTCGAGCAGCAGCAGCTGCGGCGCCGGGTCGGCGAGCAGCAGCCGCGCGAGGGCGAGCCGGAACCGCTCGCCCCCGAGAGCTCGCGCACCCGCTGCTCCGCCCGCGATCCGCGGAACAGGAACCGCGCGAGCTGCGCCCGCACCTCCTGCGGCGGCCTGTCCGGTGCCGTCTCGCGCACCGCGTCGACGAGCGTCGCGTCCTCGTCGCCGAAGCGGATGCGCTGGGGCAGCAGCGCCGTCTCGCGGATGCGGTGCGTCACGGCGGCGACCGGTGCCGGGCGGCCCTCGGGTGCGGGTGCGCCGGAGATCGCCTCGAGCAGGGTCGTCTTGCCCGCGCCGTTCGGTCCCGTGAGCGCGATCCGCTCGGGTCCGCCGACGAGCACCTCGCCGATCGCGGTGCGCAGCGCGAGCACGTCGCGACCGGCGGGCACGCGCGTGTCCGGCAGCCCGATCCGGATCGTCCTGTCCTCGCGCAGCCGCTCCTCGGCCTGCTCGAGCGCGGCCTCCGCGCGGCGCAGCCGATCGTCGTGGATGTCGCGATGCCTCGCGGCCGACACCTCCGCGGAGCGCGCCTTGAGCTTCATGACGGCGCGCGGCTCGCGCTTCTCGGCGTACGCCTTCGTCGCGATGCGCGACCGGCCGGCGAGCTGCAGCTCGGCCTCGATGCGATCGCGACGCTCGCGGCGCAGCTGCTGCTCGGCGTCGCGCACATCCCGCGCGGCCGCTGCCTGCTCCGCCTCGATCGCCGCGCGGTAGGCGGAGTAGGGGCCGTCGAAGCTGCGCAGCCCCGCGCCGCGGGCCCCGGCCGGCCCCGAGCCGTGCAGCTCGACGATGCGGTCGACGCGCTCGAGCAGCTCGATGTCGTGGCTCACGACGACGAGCGAGCCGCGCCAGCCCGAGACCGCGGCGTGCAGCCGGCCGCGCGCATCGGCGTCGAGGTCGTTGGTGGGCTCGTCGAGCAGCGCGATGTCGGCGCGCTGCAGCCGGATGGCCGCGAGCCCGACGAGCACCGCCTCGCCGCCCGAGAGCGACGCGATCGGGCGCCGCAGCAGCTCGGGCTCGCCTCGGAGGCCCGTCGAGGGCAGGCCGAGCGCCGCGAGCTCGGCGAGCGCCTCGGCCTCGATGCCCCAGCGGTCGCCGACGGCGTCGAAGCGGTCGGGAGCCGCGTCGCCGGCCTCGATCGACTCGATGGCGTCGAGCGCGCCCGCGATGCCGAGGGCATCCGCGACCGTGCCGGGGCCGAGGGCGAGCCGCTGCGGCAGCGTCGCGACGGTGCCGTGCACCGTCAGTGCTCCGCCGGTCGGGGCGAGCTCGCCCGCGACGAGTCGCAGGAGCGTGGACTTGCCGGCGCCGTTGCGGCCGACGAGGCCGGTGCGGCCATGGCCGAGCGCGCCCGAGACGCCGCCGGGACCGCCGAAGACCGGCGTGCCGTCGGGCCAGTGGAAGGTGACGCGCGAGAGCGCGATGAGCGGGTGTGCCAAGAGATCCTCCGAGAGCGGATGAGCGCTGACGGATGCGTCGACGATGCGTGGGTCGTCGCGTCAGCGCGGTGTCGCGGCTCCGCGGATCTCGGTCATCTCGGCTGCCTCCTGGCGTGGGGCGTCGGCGCTGACACCGCCGACGATTGCCGGATCAGGCTAGCCGACGCTGCGTGGCGAACGGAAGGCCGGGGCTAGCGTTGGCGCATGGAGGGCGACGAGCTGGAGGCGCTGGTGGCCCGCGTGCCGCTCGGCTGGACCCGGCAGCTCATCGACGGCCACGCGTGGGGCATCACGCGCGTCGACCGCGCGGACGGGCGGTCGAGCACGATCGAGGGCGAGGAGCTCGGCGGCGCCCGGCGGATGAGCGCGAACGTGTGGCGGACCGGCGCCGGCACGCTCCTGCGCCCGTGCGAGATGCCCGCGGAGCAGGTGCTCGAGGTGCTGCGGGCGCTGCCCGCGCGCTCCGCTGCGCTCAGGCCTCGGGATCGGTGACGTCGGCGACCTGCGCGCCCAGGTGGGCGACGAGCGCGTCGCCGTCGACCGTCGCCGCCACGCCGTGCTCGCCCGCGCCGATCGACACCCGCTTGCCCCGCACCCGCGCGTCGGCGACGACCGGCAGCGGCCGGGTCGTGCCGAAGGGCGTGATCGTGCCGCGCCGGAAGCCCGTCACGGCGAACGCGGCGTCCGCATCGGGCATCGAGAGCCGGTTGACGCCCAGCAGCTCGCGCAGCTTCGGCCACGCGATGGTGCGGTCGCCGGGCACGAGCACGAGCAGGTGGTCGTCCTCGCCGCGGCGCACGACCATCGTCTTGATGATGTCCGCCGGATCCACCCCGCGCGCGGCGGCCGCCTCGGCGAGCGACCCGACGCGGCCGTGCCGCGTGACCTCGTGCTCGAGACCGGATGCCGCGAGCGCATCGAGCGCGGGGTTCGAGTCGACCATGCGGCCAGGCTACGCCGCCCGCCGGACCTCGAGGCGTCGCGAGAGGCGTGAGACCAGGAGGCGGCGACGAGCGCGGCGCGGGTTCGGGCGCAGCGCGACGCCCGCGACCCGCAGCCCGTACTTGCGGCAGTCCTCGGCGGTCTGCTCGCCGATCGCGATGATGCGGGTGTCGGCGGCGAGCCCGAGCCGCGCGACCTGCTTCGCGACCGAGCCGGAGGTGACGAGCACCGCGTCGATCGGCGTCTCGGCGGGCTCGACGGCCGTCAGCGCATCGTCGCTGCCGTCCTGGCCCGCCGCCTGCAGCTCCTGCTGCCGCCGCGCCGACTCCTCGTCCATGGCGGGCAGCGACCCGCTCTGCACGGCGGCCTCGACGAGCTGCTCCCCCGACTCGAACACGGGCACGGTGCGGTACGCGACGACCTCGGAGACCTGCATGCCGTGCCGACGGAGCCCTTCGGCGATCGTCGGTCGGGCGTCGAGCGCGTGCGGCCAGAGCACGCGCCCCTGGCGGATCGGCCACTCGTCGACGAGCCCTGCCGCCGACTGCTTCGTGGGGATGAACGCCACCGGCACGCCGCGCTCGCGCAGCGACGCGGCGGTGACCGACCCCACCGCCGCCACCTGCACCGAGGAGGGCACGCTGGGCAGCACGCGCACGGTCGACTGGCTCGTGACGACGAGCCAGTCGAAGCGCCCCTCCGACAGCTGGCCGAGGATCTGCTGCAGGCGCGCCTGATCCTCCGCCTGCTGGATGCGGACGAGCGGCAGGATCATGCGGCTCGAAGCCCGCGTCGGCGACGAGCGCGGCGACCTCGTCGCCCCAGCTGCCGCCTCGAGGGATCAGGACGCGCATGGCTCCTCCGATCGGTGTAGCGGTGGCATGCAGTCAAGCAGAGCGCGGGCCGAGCGTGCTGGGCGCGCACGGTGCGGCGGCGATCAGCTGGCGCGCGCCTCGTGCACCAGCTCGGCGGCGCCGCCCTCGAGCAGCTCGGCGACCGCGCGGTCGGCGACGTCGCGCGCGGCCTCCGCGAGGTCGGCGGGCTTCGTCGAGTCGAGCGTGAAGGCGTGGGATGCCCCGACCCGGCTCGACCCGTCGGTCGCGTACGCGATCGCGCTGAGGAAGAGCATGCCGTCGGCGACCTCGGCGTGCGCCGCGAGCGGCGCCGAGCAGCCGGCCTCGAGCCCGGCGAGCACCCGGCGCTCCGCGTCGACGGCCGCGCGGGTGGGCGCGTGGTCGGTCTTCGTGACCGCGGCGCGGGTGGCCCCGTCGCCCTCGCGGATCTCGACCGCGAGCGCGCCCTGCGCGGGTGCGGTGGGGAAGTCGGTGAGGTCGAGCACGTCGGTCGCGCGATCCTCGAGCCCCAGCCGCTTGAGGCCGGCGAGCGCCAGCACGACGGCGTCGAGGTCGGGCTCGTCGCCCTGTGCGCGCGCGAGCCGCGTCGGCACGTTGCCGCGGATGTCGACGACCTCGAGGTCCGGGCGCGCGACGCGCAGCTGCGCCATCCGGCGCGGCGAGCCGGTCCCCACCCTCGCGCCCTCCGGCAGGGTCGCGAGCGTGAGCCCGTCGCGCGCGCACAGCGCGTCGCGCGCGTCCTCGCGCTTCGTCACCGCGGCGAGCTCGATGCCCGGCGCGGCCGCGGTCGGGAGGTCCTTCATGGAGTGCACCGCCACGTCGACGCGACCGTCGAGCAGCGCATCGCGCAGCGCCGAGACGAACACGCCCGTGCCGCCCAGCTGCGACAGCGACGAGCGATCCGTGTCGCCCTTCGTGGTGATCTCGACGATCTCGATCTCGCCGGCGAAGCGCGCCGCGAGCGCCGTCGTCTGCGCGAGCGCGAGCGCCGAGCCGCGGGTGCCGACCCTGAGCGCGGTCACGGCTGCAGCCCGGCGATGGCCGGGCGGAAGCCCAGCCTGGGGTTCTCGCAGCAGCCGGGACGGCAGACGTCGTACCAGGGGTGGATCGAGGTGACGGCCTTCCGCTCGGCGGCGGGCCGCGCCCTCGAGCCGCTCCTGCACGAGGTCGACGAGCGCGCCCACGTACTGCGGGTCGACGCCCGGCGTCGGTGCGCGGCGCACCCAGCAGGCCGCGCTCGGTGGCCGTCTCGATGGCCTCCTCGTCGAGGTCCCACATGACCTCCATGTGGTCGCTCACGAAGCCGAGCGGCACGATCACGATGGCCTTGCGGGCGCCCTCGTCCTCGCGAGCGCCTCGATCGCGTCGTTGATGTCGGGCTCGAGCCACGGCTGCGAGGCGGGGCCGGAGCGCGACTGGTAGACGAGCTGCCACGGCGACGCCCGGCGCGGCCTCGGCCATCACGTGCTCGGCCGCCGCGAGGTGCTGGCCCTCGTAGCCGCCGCCCGGTCCCCACTCGTGCAGGTCGGGTGCGCCCGATCGCTCCGCGTCGGCGGTGGGGATGGAGTGGGTCGCGAACAGCACCTCGATCTCGCCGTCGGCGAAGCCCGCCTCGCCGCGCCTCGGCGACGGTCGCGCGGACGCCGTCGATGAACGGCGCGAGGAACCCGGGGTGGTTGAAGAACTGCCGCACCTTGTCGATCTGCATCGACGCCTGCAGCCCGGTCGCCTCGAGCGCATCCGCCCAGTCCTCCCGGTACTGGCGGCACGACGAGTACGACGAGTACGCCGAGGTCGGGATCGCGAGCAGGCGGGTCGCGCCGGCGGCGTGGCCTGCTCGCAGCGCCTCGTCGAGGTAGGGCGCCCAGTTGCGGTTGCCCCAGTAGACCGGCAGGTCGACGCCTGCCGCGGCGAGCGCGCCCTCGAGCGCCGCCTTCAGCTCGCGGTTCTGCTCGTTGATCGGGCTCACGCCGCCGAAGTGGCGGTAGTGCGTCGAGACCTCCTCGAGCCGCTCGTCGGGGATGCCTCGACCGCGCGTGACGTTGCGGAGGAACGGGATGACGTCGTCCTGGCCCTCGGGGCCGCCGAAGCCCGACAGCAGGATGCCGTCGTACGCGACCGGCTCCTCGACGTGCTCGGGGCCGGCTTGCGCTGCCGGGGTCGCGCTCGGCACCGCGGCGCCGGGCTCGAGGTGCACGCTCGTCGCGGCCGGAGCCTTCGTCTCGCGCCGCGCCTGCTCCTCGGCCTGCGGCCTGCTGCTGCTCGGCCTGGGCCTGCACGGTGCTGTCCTGCGCTCCGCCGCAGCAGCCGCCGCCGCAGCACCCGCCCGCCTGGCCCGTCGTCGTGTCGCTCATGCGAGCACCTCCTCGATCTCGTCGACCGCGATCCGGCGGCCGGTGTAGAACGGCACCTCTTCGCGCACGTGCAGTCGCGCCTCGGTGTTGCGCAGCTCGCGCATCATGTCGACGAGCTCGGTGAGCTCGTCGCTCTCGAGCGGCAGCAGCCACTCGTAGTCGCCCAGCGCGAACGCGGAGACCGTGTTGGCGACGACGCCGCGGTAGGCGGCGCCCGCCCGGCCGTGCTCGGCGAGCATCCGGCTGCGGTCCTCGGGCTGCAGCAGGTACCAGTCGTACGAGCGGTTGAACGGGTAGACGCGTGAGCCACCCCTTGGGCTCGATGCCGCGCAGGAAGCCCGGCACGTGCGACTTGTTGAACTCGGCGTCGCGGTGCACGCCCATGGCGCCCCACGTCTGCGTCGTGCCCGCGAGCTCGCGGGAGCGGCGCACGCGCCGCACGGCCGCCTGCAGCGCCTCCGGCGAGCTGCCGTGCATCCACACCATGATGTCGGCGTCGTGGCGGAGCCCGGACACGTCGTAGATGCCGCGCACGACCACGCCCTCCGCCTCGATCGCGGCGATCTCGTCGGCGAGCGGCGCGCCGGTCGCGGCGATGCGGTCGCCGCCCTGCGCCCGGCGGTGGACGCTCCAGATCGTGTAGCCGTCGCCCGTCGCTGCCTGCTGCGCCATCTTGTCGCTCATGCGTCTCCTCGCTCGTCGTCGTCTCGTCCTGGGGTGCCCGCCGCGTCGTGCGCGACCTGGCCGGTCTCCGCGGGGGCGACCTCGTCGGTCCACGGCCTGCCGGGCACGGCGAAGCGCTCCCGGCGGATGCCGAGCGCGGCCGCGCGCGCGTCGGGCACGACCTGCGCGAGCCCCGTGCCGGCGACGGCGGCGCCGACCAGCCTCAGGTTCGGGTGCGCGTCGGCCGCGGCGCGCAGCGCCAGCTGCCGCGTGCCGGGCGCCGACCACGCTCGTGGGCTGCCCCTGCTCCCAGCGCACCCGCGCGCTCGCGACCGGCGCGGGCAGGTCCGGCGCCGAGGATGGCGCGCGCGTCCGCGAGTGCGAGCGCGGCGGCGGCGGCGTCGTCGAGCCCCTCGGTCGCGGGCGCGGACGTGCCGGAGCCGTACGAGAGCCGGATGACCTCGCGGCCCCGAGCGGCCTCGCGCAGCCACGGCCACTTCGCCGTCGAGTGCGTCATCGCCTTCGCGCGGATGCCGTGGGCGTCGGCCGCGACGAGCACGCCGGTGCCGCGCGGGTCGCCCTCGATCGCGCCGGGCGGCAGCGACGAGCGTGACGAGCGTCGACCGTCACGCCCGCGGCGTCGGTCGTGAGCGGCGCGAAGCCGTCGAGCGCGCCGAGCACGCGCAGGGCGTGCGCCTCGGGCAGCGCGACGACGAGCGACGAGGCGTCGTGGGCGCCTCGATCCGTCTGCACGCGCCAGCCGGTCTCGCTCGGCGCCGCCGACCGCGCGGGCTCGCCCGTGCGCAGCTCCGCACGGTGCGACGCGGGCGCTGTCGGCGAGCGCCGCGGTCGAGTCGATGGATGCCGCCGCGGATGCCCTGCACGGCGGAGCCGGGCCTCGACGCGTTGCTGGGTGCGGCGTCACCGCGCGCCACGGCGGCGGCGCGCTCCTCGAGCACGACCGCGACGGCGCCCGAGCAGCGAGCCGGCCTGCGTCGAGCGCGTTGTTGAGGCCCGGGGCGACGGTCGCGACGTCGAGCAGGTCGGGGTCGGCGGAGTAGACGCCGCCCGCGAGCGGCGCGACGAGCCGGTCGAGCGCCTTGCGGCCCATGCGTCGCCGCACGAGCGGCCCGAGCGCGTCGTCCTTGCCGATGCGCAGCACCGGCATGCAGCCGGTCGAGGTAGGCGCGCGCGGCGCCGCCCCAGCCGAGCGCGTCGATGACGTCGCGCGCGAGCGGCACCGACGGGATGCCCAGCAGCGACGCCTTCGGCAGCGGCACGGCGCGGTCGGCGAGCTGCAGCCAGGCGCCCGCGGGGTTCGGTGCGCACGATGCGCGTCGCCGAGCCCCAGCTCGGCGAGCGAGCTCGGCGACGGCGCCGCCGCGCGTCGCGAACGACTCCGCGCCGGCGTCGAGCGCCAGCCCGTCGACCTCGATCGCGGTGGCCACGCCGCCCAGGCGGTCCGACGCCTCGAGCACGAGCACGCGGTAGCCCGCGGCGCGCGAGCTCGTGCGCGACCGTCAGGCCGGCAGCGCCCGCGCCGACGACGATCGTGTCCCACCGCGGGCGCTCGGGCTGCGACGCAGCGCGTGCGCGCGGCCTCGGGCAGCGGCAGCGCATCCGTCCGCCCGCTCGCATCGGCGACGGGGCCGTCGGCCACCGTGTCGGTCACCGCGCGTGCACCGCCTCCACGATGCGCGTCAGCACCGCGGGATCGGTCGAGGGCGGCACGCCGTGGCCGAGGTTGAACACGTGCGCGCGGGCGACGGAGCCCGGCCAGCATGACGTGGTCGATCGCGGCCTCGATGGTCTCCCAGGGCGCGCCGAGCACTGCGGGGTCGAGGTTGCCCTGCACGGTGACGTCGGCGTCGATGCGCTCGAGGGCGACGTCGAGCGGCACGCGCCAGTCGACGCCGACGCAGTCGACGTCGAGGTCCATCGCGCCGTACAGCTCGCCCGCGCCGACGCCGAAGTGCACGAGCGGCACGCGGCGGCCGCTCGCGTCGACGAGGCCGCGCACGGCGTCGAGCGCGATGCGCGATGCGGGCGCGACGTGCTCTCGGTACTGCTCGAGCGGCAGCGAGCCCGCCCACGAGTCGAAGAGCTGGGCGGCGGATGGCGCCCTCCTCGACCTGCGCGCGCAGGAAGCGGCCGGTCACGTCGGCGGTCCAGCGCGCCAGCCGGTCCCACGCATCCGGGAACGCGCGCATGAGCGTGCGCGCCTCGAGGTGGTCCTTCGAGGGGCGACCCGCGACGAGGTACGCGGCGAGCGTGAACGGGGCGCCGGCGAAGCCGATCAGCGGCGTCGAGCCGTCGCCGATCTCGGCGAGGCCCGCGACCGTCTGGCGCACGCCCTCGCGCACCGGCTCGAGCGCGGTGTCGAGCCCTGCGGGGTCGAGCGCCACGATGCGGTCGACGTCCTCGGGAGTGCGGATGGGGTCGGCCACCACCGGCCCGACGCCCGGCTCGATCTTCACGTCGACGCCCGCGAGCCGCAGCGGCACCATGATGTCGCTGAAGAAGATGGCGGCGTCGACGCCGTGCCGGCGCACGGGCTGCAGCGTGATCTCGCTCGCGAGCTCCGGCTGGAGGCACGTGTCGAGCATGTCGCGGTCGGGGCCGTCGGTGCGGCGGCGCAGCTCGCGGTACTCGGGCAGCGAGCGACCGGCCTGGCGCATGAACCAGACGGGCGTCACGTCGGGGCGGTCGCCGCGGTACGCCCGCACCAGTCGGGACTGGCCGGTGCGGGTGTTCAGCGGGTGGTCTTCGCGAAGGGCAGGCATCCCCTCCATCATCCCACCTCGCGGCGAGCCATTGGCGGCGCGAGCGCACAGGATCGGCGACGCACCCCGCAGCGCACGCCCCGCCGCCGATTGCGCCGCGAGCGGACAGCGCCGGCATCGCGGCCCTGCGGCGCCGAGGGCCGTGCATCGTGCGGACGGGGGCGGAGGGCGCGCGGGGTACACGGTAGGATGCTCGAGTGCTCATCTGCCTGACGGCGAGTCACAAGAACGCCGACTTCACAGCCCTCGAGGCTCTGTCGACGGCTGACGCCGCGCAGCTGCCCACGTCGTTCGCCTCGCACCCGGCCGTCGACGGCGCGATCGTCGTCTCCACGTGCAACCGCTTCGAGGTCTACCTCGACGTCGACTCCGACGCCGACCCCGAGACGGCCGCCCGCATCGCGCAGACCGCCGCGGCCGCCGCGCTCGGCCTCCACCAGCCCGAATCGCTCGCGCCGCTCGTCGACGTCGAGGCCGCAGAGCACCTGTTCGCGGTCGCCGCGGGCCTGGAGTCGGTCGTCGTCGGCGAGGGCGAGATCGCCGGCCAGGTGCGCCGCGCGCTGCAGTCGGCGCAGGCCGCCGGCACGACGTCGCCGCACCTCGAGCGCCTGTTCCAGCGCGCCTCCGAGACGCAGCGCGGCATCAAGAACCGCACGGGCCTCGGCGAGGCCGGCCGCTCGATCGTGCGCCTCGCGCTCGACCTCGCGAGCGCGCGCGTCGACTTCGCCGACGCGCGCGTGCTGCTGGTCGGCACCGGCCGCTTCGCGGGCGTCTCGCTCGCCGAGCTGCGCAGGCGCGGCGCCAAGCACATCGAGGTGTGGAGCCCGTCGAACCGCGGCGAGGGCTTCGCCCGCAGCCACGCCGTCGGCTACGTCGACGGCCGCGACGCCGCGCTCGCAGCCGCATCCGCCGACGTCATCGTCACCTGCACGAGCGCCGACCACCACGTCGTCGACGCGGCGCTGCTGCACGCCGGTCGCGCGCGGCTCGCCACGCACGACTTCCCCGGCACCGCGCACGACGCCGCCACCTGCCCGATCGCGCTCGGCGATGCCCCGGCCGGCTGCCCGATGCACTCGGGCGACGCCGCGCCGCTCGGCTGCCCGGTCGAGCACGGCCGTCGTGCGCAGCTCGTCGTCGACATGGGCATGCCCCGCAACGTCGACCCGGATGTCGCGACCGTGCCGGGCGTCGAGGTGCTCGACCTCGAGACCATCCGGCTGCATGCCCCGCTCGAGCACCTCACGGCCGCGGCCGACGCCCGCGACCTCGTCCGCAAGGCCGCGCGCCGGTTCGAGCGCGGCACCGAGGAGCGCCGCCTCGGCCCCGCGATCGCGGCGCTGCGCCAGCACGTCGAGGACGCGATGGAGGCGGAGCTGATGCGCATCGGCAAGCGCGGCACCGAGGACGAGCGGCGCGCCGCCGAGCAGGCGCTGCGCCACTTCGCCGGCGTGCTGCTGCACAAGCCCACCGTGCGCGCGCGGGAGCTCGCCGCCGAGGGCCGTCACGACGACTTCCTGTCGGCGATCGACGCGCTCTACGGCATCGACGACGTGGCGTGACGCCGCCGCCAGACGGCGTGCACGAGCCGGCCGCCGGCAGCACCGCGACCGGCGATCACGCCATCCTGCCGCCCGCCGGCGTCGAGACCGATCCGCTCGAGACGGGCGGCGCGGCGCCTGCCAAGCGCCGCCGCCTGGTCGACCTCGCGCCGCTCACGCAGTCGCCCGTCTTCGCGCGCCTCTGGATCGGCAACGCCATCAGCGGCATCGGGGCGCAGATGACGATCGTCGCGGTCGGGCTGCAGATCTTCGACATGACCGCCAGCACGATGGCGGTCGCGCTCGTGGGCGGCATCGCGCTGCTGCCGATGGTGATCGCGGGCCTCTGGGGCGGCATGATCGCCGACGCGTTCGACCGCCGACGGGTGCTCCTCGTCTCGAGCCTCACCGGCTGGGTGGCGGTGCTCGGCCTCGTCGCGCTCTCGAGCTGGGACGCGGCGCTCGTCGCCGACGGGCAGCGCGCCGAGGTGTGGCCGTTCTACGTGCTGACCACCATCAACACCGTCGCGGCGACGGTGTCGGGCGCGACCCGCTCGGCCGTCACGCCGCGCATCCTGCCCGCGCACCTCATCTCGCGCGCGACGGCGCTCAACGGCATCGCGATCGGCATCATGCTGACGCTCGGGCCCGCGCTCGCCGGCGTGCTCGTCGCGGGCGTCGGCCTGCCGATCACCTTCGCGATCGACGCGGTGCTCTTCACGGCCGGCTTCGTCGGCATCCTGGGGCTGCCCCGGCTCCCGCCGCTCGGCGTCGTGGCGAAGCCCGGGCTCGAGTCGCTGCGCGACGGCTGGCGCTTCCTGCGGCAGGCGCCCAACATCCGCATGTCGTTCCTCGTCGACATCATCGCGATGTCGTTCGGCCGACCCTTCGCGCTGCTGCCCGCGGTCGGTGCGATCGTCATCGGGGGCGGGCCGATCACGGTCGGCGTGCTCACCGCCGCGGCCGCCGTCGGCACCCTGCTCGCGAGCCTGTTCTCGGGACCCGTGGCGCACGTGCACCGGCACGGGCTCGCCGTCTCGCGCGCGATCTCGATCTACGGCGGGTTCGTCGCCCTCTTCGGCGTCGTGCTGCTCGTGATGGCGCTCGGATGGGGCGGGGCGGTCGGCGCCGACTGGTCGGCGGTCTCGTGGCCCGCGCTCGCCGTCGCGGCGGTGGCGCTCGCAGGGATGGGCGCGAGCGACGAGATCAGCGCGATCTTCCGCTCGACCATGATGCTCACGGCCGCGCCCGACGAGATGCGGGGCCGGACCCAGGGGCTCTTCACCGTCGTCGTCGCGGGCGGGCCGCGGGTCGGCGACCTCTACGCCGGCGCGGCGGCGAGCCTCGTCGCACTGTGGTGCCCGCCGCTGATCGGCGGCATCCTCATCGTCGCGCTCATCGCGATCGTGACGCGCGCGCAGCGGTCGTTCCTCGCGTACGACGCGCGCACACCGACGCCGTAGCGGTCGCGCGATGCGCGACCCTCGCGGCGCGCCTGCGACTGAGGCTCTCGTGCGGCAAGGCTGAGGGCCCCTTGCGGCCTGCCGCTCGACGCCGGGTCTAGCGTGACCACTGCACCCCAGCAACGTAAGGGAATCTCATGCATACCGAGCTCGATGGGAAGGGCGCCAGGCAGCCGCTCCTCCATGACGAGCTCGTCGCGCTGTCCGCCCCGACACAGGCCTGGTCGCGTCGGGACGGCACCATGGACGGCCCCGGGCACGGCGTGTTCCACGGGGACTGGCGCTGGGTCCGCCGCCTCGAGCTGCTCGTCGACGGGCGGCCCGTCGAGCACCTGACCACCGCCGAGGAGCATGGCTGGACCGTGTTCCGCTCGATCGCCCGCGACCTCGACCACGACCGCTCCTCGCGCATCCTCGTCGAGCGGATGCGCGGCGTCGAGCAGGGCGGGCTCGTGGAGCGCGTGACCGTCGTGAACGGCGGTGACGTCGAGGTCAGCGCCGTCATCGAGGTGCGCCTCGAGCTCGAGCTCGCACCGATCGCATCCGTGCGCGACGGCCGGCCAGGACCCGTGCCGATCGAGCTGCGCCTCGAGGATGGCACCGCGATCGCCACCGACGGCGTGCGCTCGCTGCGGTGCTCGTGCGGGCCCGGCGCGATCGCCATCGACGGCCACCGCATCTCCGCCTCGCGCAGCGTCGTCGTGCAGCCGGGCGACTGGGCCACGCTCGCGGTCGAGCTCGCCGTCGACGACCCGCAGCTGCTCGCGCGCGGTCCGCTCACGGCATCGCTGCCCGCGCCGCGATCGACCGGTCGGCCCGCCCTCGATCACTGGCTCGGCCGAGCGCTCGCAGATCTCGAGGACCTCTCGCTCGACCTCGGCCACGGCCCCTTCCCCGCCGCTGCCGCACCCTGGCAGCTGGGCCTCGTCGCCCGGGACGCGCTCATCGCCGCCCGCCTGGCGCTGCCGCTCGGCACCGCGATCGCCGAGGGCACCCTCCGCACCCTCGCGACCCGGCAGGGCGTGCTGCTCGACCCCGAGACCGGCGAGGAGCCGGGGCGCATCCCGCACGAGCTGCGGCAGGACGGCGACACGTCGATCGCGCTCTTCGACGCATCCGTCGACGCCACGCCGCTGTGGATCGTGCTGCTCCACGACACGTGGGCGGCAGGCATGCCCACCGAGTCGGTCCGCGAGCTGCGCACCGCGCTGCACGCGGCACTCGGCTGGCTCGCCGCGCGGATCGACGACGGCTTCCTCGCCGACCCCGACGACGCCGAGGTCAGCGCCGGGGTGCAGGCGATCGCGTGCCGAGCCGCCGTGGGCGCCGCCGACGTGCTCGACGCGCTCGGCGACGACGGCGACGAGTGGCGCGCGTGGGCCGCTCGACTGCGGACGCGGTTCCGCGACGCGTTCTGGAGCGAGGTCGAGGGCACCAGGGTGCCCATCGCCGCCTTCGACCGGCACGGATCGGCGCTCGACCGGTTCGGGGCCGAGCTCGGCCAGCTGCTCGGCACGAGGATCCTCGACCCCGAGGAGGAGGCCGTCGTGGCCGGCATGCTCGTCGACGAGCGGATCGCCTCCGGCTTCGGGCTCCGCTCGCTCGCCGCCGACGACCCGTGCTACTGGCCGATGCTCGAGCGCGGCGGGGCCATCCACCCGCACGAGACCGGCGTCGCGATCGAGGGCCTGCTGCGCGCCGGGCACGACGCCGAGGCGCGCGCGCTCGCGGAGCAGCTGCTCGACGCGGCCGGCGCGTTCGGCGGACGGCTGCCGGCGGTGTACGCCGGGTACGGCATCGAGGACGTCGAGGCGCCCCAGCCGTTCCCGGGGGCGTGCAGCCCGCATGCCGCGAGCGCCGCGACCGTCGTCGTCGCGCATCGCGCGCTCGAGACCCGACCGCGCAGCACGCACGCCGAGCGCGCGGAGCGGCACCTCGCCGCGGTGGAGCGGTCCGGCGACCGCGAGATCGCCCGCGCGTCGGGGTCCGGGTACGCCGGGACAGCACCGAGGGCCCAGCTGCGGCTCGTGCGGCCCGAGGGGTAGCGCCAACAGAGGTAGGGCCGCGACGCAGGTCCGCTGCGTCGCGGCCTCCGGGCTCAGCCCTTCTCGCCGCCCTCCGTCGTCGACATGATGCGCCGCTGGAAGATGAAGAACACGATCGCGACCGGGATCGTCATCAGCACCGCGGCCGCGAGCTTGAGCGGGAACTGCTGCCCCGATCCCAGCTGCCCCGACACGAGCGAGCCGACGCCGGTCGTCAGCGTCCGCAGCTCCGGGCTCTGGCTCGAGATGATGAAGTGCCCGAACTCGTTCCAGGAGCCCTGGAACGACAGGATCGTCAGCGTCACGAGCGCCGGCGTCGCCATCGGCAGCGTCACCGACCAGAAGGTGCGGAACACGCCCGCGCCGTCGATCCGCGCCGCCTCCTCGATCGACACCGGGATCGAGTCGAAGAACTGCTTCATGATGAACACCCCCGCCGCCGTGGCGAGCAGCGGGATGATCATGCCGCCGTACGTGTCGTAGAGCCCCAGCTCCTTGATCACCAGGAACCTGGGGATCATGAGCACGACCGACGGCACCGCGAGCACCGCGATGAACACCGCGAAGACGATGCCCCGCCCGCGGAACTTCAGCCGCGAGAGCGCGTAGCCCGCCAGCGAGTCGAAGAAGACGCGGAAGACCGTGATCACGATCGTGATGAACGCGGAGTTCGCTGCCCAGATGGGCATGTCGGTGCCGTTGAACAAGCGCTCGTAGGCCGCGAAGGTGAAGGTCTGCGGGATGAGGCCCATCGGATCCGAGGCCGCCTCCGAGTCGGGCTTGAACGACCCGCTCACCGCGATGACGAACGGGTAGATGTAGATCAGCGCCAGGATGGCGAGGATGAGGTAGCCGGTGATCAGGCCACCGGTGACGCGCTCCTTCATGTCAGTCCACCTCCGGTCGTGCTCTGCGGTCCGGCCTCCAGCCGCGCCGCGCCGTCCGCCATGAGGCCGGGCTGGGGATCGGCGCCCTTGCGCTGCTTCTTGCCCATCCCTCGCTCGTCGCGCTCGCCCAGCACCCAGCGCTGGATGAGCGTCATCGCGATGATGATGAGGAACAGCACGAAGGCGATCGCCGCAGCGATGCCGGGCTCGTTCTCGGCGAACGCCTGATTGAACGCCAGGTAGGCCGGGCTCGACAGCGTCGGCGCGGCAGGCGTGCCGCGCGTCAGGTACACCTGGTCGAACACCTGCCACGTGCCGATGAGGCCGAGCGTCAGGACCGTGAAGAGCGTCGGGCGCAGCATCGGCAGCGTCACCGAGAAGAACGTGCGGATGGGACCCGCACCGTCCATCACCGCGGCTTCGCCGACCTCGACGCCGATGTTCTGCAGGCCCGCGAGGAACAGCAGCATGAAGGTGCCGGAGGTCGTGAAGACGGCCATCAGGATGAGCACGCACTGCGCCACCGACGGCCCGGCGATCCACTCCCAGCCGCTGACGCCGAGGAAGCCGGGCGTCTCCCAGCCGGGCGGCGCGCCGCCGCGCCGAACGCCCCGAGCACGAGGTGGATCACGCCGCGCGGGTCGGCGAACCAGTTCGGACCGTCGACGCTGAGCGCGCCCAGGATGCGGTTCACGACGCCGGTGGTCGCGAACAGGTAGAGGAAGATGCCGGTGATCGCGATCGACGACGTGACCGACGGGAAGTAGAACGCGGTGCGGAAGAACCCCTTCGCCTTCAGCAGCCGGCGGTTCACCTGCACGGCGAGGAACAGCGCGAGCGCCGTCTGGAGCGGCACGACGAGCAGCACGTAGTAGACGTTGTTGCGGATCGAGCGGCCGAAGAGCTCGCGCGTGAGCGAGTCGTCGGTCGTGATCGCCGCGTAGTTGTCGAGGCCCACGACCTCGACGTTGTCGTTGAACAGCGGCGAGTTGCGGCCGTTCCAATCGGTGAACGAGACCCACAGCGCGAGGGCGATCGGCGCGATCAGGAACACGCCGATGATGAGGATCGCCGGCAGCGTGAACAGCCAGCCGGCGAGCGCCTCGCCGCCCCGCGCGCTCCCGCGCCGCTTGCGCGGCGCGGGAGCGGTCGAGACGGTGCTCATCAGCCCTGCGAGCTCTCGTAGGCGCTCTCGAGCTGCGTCTGCAGCTCGTCGAGGACCGCCTGCGCGTCCGCGCCCTGCAGCGCGCGATGGTGCTGTTGAACTCCGCCAGCACCTCGGACGCGCCCGAGAAGTTGACCGGGCCGACGGCGTAGTCAGCGCCGGCCACGAAGGCGCGCGTTCTCCGGGTAGGTCTCGGCGTAGGTGGCGGCCGCCGCCTGCGTCGAGGGGATCACGCCGAACGCCTCGGAGAACGCGAGCTGCTGCTCGTCGCTCGTGAGGAAGGCGACGAGCTCCTGCGCGGTCGCTGCGGTCTCCTGGCCCTCGGGGATGCCCCAGCAGTTCGAGAACGTGAACGTGCCGGGACCGGCAGGGCCCTCGGGCAGCTCGGCGACCAGGAACTCGACGTCCGGGTAGTCGGCCTCCATCGCCCGCGGATCCACGGGCCCTCGACCACCATGGCCGCGGCACCGGTGCCGAAGGCCTCGCCGCCCCAGCCCGCGCCGAGGTCGGCCGGCCACTTGAGCGAGCCCGCGTCGAGCAGGCCCTGCAGGTACTCGAGCGCCGCGACGTTCTCGGCCGAGTTCGCGGTGACGGTCTCGCCATCCATGAGGCCGCCGCCCGCCTGCTCCATGAAGGCGCCGGCGCGCGCGTACTCCGCGCCCATCGACAGGCCGACGACGTCACCGGTCGTCAGCGTCTGCGCGACGGTCTGCAGCTGCTCCACGTGGTGGGGACGTCGGCATCGGTGAGCCCCGCGGCCTCCCACAGCTGCGTGTTGATGATGAGCCCGAGCGTCGAGAAGTCCTTCGGCGCGCACACGAACTCGCCGTCGAACGTGAAGGTGTCGACGAGGGCCGGGTAGAAGTCGCCCGCGTTCTCCAGCGAGCCGGCGTAGGGCTCGAGGTAGTCGTCGCCCGCGTAGGTCTGGAACTGGTCCCAGCCCATGTAGAAGACGTCGGGGGCGGAGTCGCCCGCGAAGCCCTGTGCGAGCTCCTGGTTGAGGTTCGCCGCGGCGATGACCTCGACGGTCGTGCCCGACTCGGCGCTCCAGGCATCCGCTGCGGCCTGCACGGCGGCCGTCTCCGCGTCGCCCGACGAGCCGATGAGCATCGTGAGGGTCTCCGGCGCCTCGGGGTCGCCGCTCGAGCCGGTCCCGCCGCCGCCCGAGCAGGAGGCCAGGGCGAAGGCGAGCGCGCCGACGAGGGCGACGCTGCCCAGCTTGCTGTGTCGCATGGTTGTTCCTTTCAGGATGGGGACGATCCCCGGTCAGCGGCGGGGGTGATCCCCCACCGTGCGTCGTCGCGCCGCACGAGGTGCGGTTCGACGATGGTCGTGATGGCGCCCGGATCGGCGTCGAGGGCGGCGAGCGCCGCTGCCGCGACGGCACCCAGGTTCTGGTCGACGCTCGGGAAGCCGAGGCCCTCGGCGAGCGCGGTGTTGTCGAAGCCGATGACGGGCAGCCGCACGCTCCGCTGCGCGGCCGCGGCGATGATGCCGGTCGCGAGCGAGTCGGAGGCGCACACGACCGCGGTGACGTCCCGGTCCAGCAGCGGCCCCGCGGCGGCGAGCGCGTCGGCGACGCGGTCGTCGCACTGGGCGGTGAGCGGGTCGAGCGCGGCGGCATCGAGGCCGAGGCGCTCGGTCATCGCCTCCGCCCAGCCGCGCCGCCGGTCGTCGCCGGAGCCGCTGCCTGCAGGCCAGCCGACGAAGCCGATCCGGCGGTGGCCGGCGTCGAGCAGCGCCCGGGTCGCCTGCCCGTGTCCCGACCGCGCCATCCACGTCGGCCCAGGAGTGCACGGGCGACGGTGCCCCACGGACGGCCGAAGGCGACGAACGCAGCCCTTCGGCGAGGAGCGCGGGCACCCGTGCGTCGCCCGGGTGCGTGGATGTGAGCACGAAGCGGTCGGCGACCCGCTGCCCGGCGAGCTCGCGGATCTTGCGCCACCTCCTCCGCGTCGTCGTCGGCGGTGAAGAGCAGCACGTGCTGCCCTGCTCGTCGGCACGGGCGGTGAGCTCGTGCAGGAAGCGGTCGAGCAGCGAGGCGGCGATGTTGTCGGTGAGCGGCTCGATGCGCAACCCGATGGTGGCGACGGTCTGCCGCCGCAGCCGGCGGGCCTGCAGGTTGGGCGCGTACCCGAGGTCGTGGACCGCGGCCAGCACGCGGTCGAGCGTCGACCGCTTGAGCAGGTCGGGGTTGTTGAGCGCGTTGGAGACGGTCTGCACCGAGACGCCGGCGTGCGCCGCGACGTCGGCGAGCGTCGATGCCATCTGCACTCCTCGGTCTCACAGCGTCGTGATGCCTCAGGCTCAAGCGCGGGATTCCACACTTGGATCGTTCCAATCCTGACGGTAGCGTATCGATCGTCCGATGTGAACCCCGAACGGGAGGTCAGGATGAGCAGTGCGGCTCCGACATCGGAGGACGGCAGGCAACCGCTGCTGAACGATGCGCTCGTGGTGCTCGAGGCGCCGACCCAGGCGTGGGCGGATGCGTCGGGCGAGATGGGCGCATCCGCCATCCACGGGGTGTTCCACGGCGACTGGCGCTACGTGCGCGGATTGTCGCTGCGCATCGACGGCGAGCCGGTCGAGCCGACCGGCACCGCGCGCACCGCGGGCCGGGCCGTCTTCCACGCCGTCGCGCGATCCATCGACGACGACACCCCCGACCCGCGCGTGCTGGTCGAGCGCGAGCGATCGGTCGCCGCCGGCGGGCTCACCGAGCGGGTCCGCATCCGCAACGGCCGTGACGGAGCGATCACCGCAGACGTCGAGCTCGTCGTCGACGCCTCGATCGCCGAGCTCTCCACGGTGAAGGCCGGGCTGCCCGCACCGGTGACGCTGACCTGGCGCGAGGCGGATGGCGCGCTGCAGGCCGACGACGGCACGCGGTCGCTGACGATCGCCGCCCCGGGCGCGCAGCTGCACCGCGACGGCGACCGCGTGACCGCCCGCTGGGCGCTGCGCGTCGAGCCGGGCACGACCGCGGATGCCGCGCTCACCCTGGCGCTGCACGACCCCACCACCGTGGTCGGGCCCGCCACCGACCGCCGGATCGCCGAGCTGCCGCCGTCGGGCGACGCCGCCCTCGACCGCTGGGCCGGGCGCGCGGCCGACGACCTGCGAGCGCTGCTGCTCGACGCCGGCCAGGGGCCGTTCGCCGCCGCCGGTGCGCCGTGGTTCATGACCCTGTTCGGCCGCGACTCGCTCATCACCGCGCGGCTGCTGCTGCCGCTCTCGCTCGAGCTGGCCGAGGGGACGCTGCGCACGCTCGCGCACCGGCAGGGCACGCACGTCGACGTCGGCGCGGCGGAGCAGCCGGGCAAGATCCTGCACGAGCTGCGGCAGTCGACGTTCACGATGCCCGGCGAGGGCATCGTGCTGCCGCCCGTCTACTTCGGCACGATCGACGCGACGCCGTTGTGGATCGTGCTGCTGCACGAGGCGTGGCGAGCCGGCCTGCCGCTCGAGACCGTGCGCGAGCTGCGGCCGGCGCTCGACGGCGCCCTCGGCTGGCTGCGCGACCACGGGAGCCCCGACGCATCCGGCTTCCTGAAGTACATCGACGAGACCGGCACCGGGCTCGCGAACCAGGGCTGGAAGGACTCCGGCGACTCCGTGCGGTTCCGCGACGGCAGCATCGCGGAGGGCCCCATCGCGCTCTGCGAGGTGCAGGCGCAGGCGTGCCAGGCGGCAGCGGGCGCAGCGGAGCTGCTCGACGCGCTCGGCGACACCGATGGCGCCGCCGAGTGGCGCGCGTGGGCCGAAGGGATGCGCGAGCGGTTCCGTGCCGCCTTCTGGGTCGAGCGCGGCGGCGAGCGGTACCCCGCGATCGCGCTCGACGGCACCGGTGCGCCCGTCGACGCGAAGACGTCGAACATGGGCCAGCTGCTCGGCACGACGCTGCTCGCCGCCGACGAGGAGGCGCAGATCGCGCGGCTGCTCGTCGACCCGTGCTTCGCCTCCGGCTGGGGGCTGCGGACGATGGCGTCGGACCAGGCCGGCTACTGGCCGCTGTCGTACCACTGCGGCTCCGTCTGGCCGCACGACACCGGCGTCGTGATCGAGGGGATGCTGCGAGCGGGGCTCACGGAGCAGGCGCGCGTGCTCGCCGCACAGCTCGTGCGCACTGCCGATGCCTTCGACGGGCGACTGCCCGAGCTGTTCGCGGGCTTCAGCCCCGAGGAGGCGTCGTCCCCCGTCGCCTACCCCGCCTCGTGCCGACCGCAGGCGTGGAGCGCGGCCGCCGTCGTGCCGGTGCATCGGGCGCTGGCCGGCTGAGCGGCGCCGGGCCTAGCCCTTCGCGGAGCCCGCCAGCAGCCCTCGCACGAAGTAGCGCTGCAGGCCGAAGAACACGATGAGCGGCACGATGAGCGAGATGAACGCGCCGGCCGTGAGTCGCTCCCAGTTCTCGCCGCGCGAGCCCGAGAGCTCCGCCAATCGCTGCATGAGCGGGGCGGTGTCCGGTGTGCCGGACGAGAACACGAGCGCGACGAGCAGGTCGTTCCACACCCACAGGAACTGGAAGATCGCGAACGACGCGATCGCGGGGGTCGCGAGCGGCAGGATGATGCGGAAGAAGATCTGCCCGTGCCCGGCGCCGTCGACGCGCGCCGCCTCGACGACGTCGCCGGGGATCGCGGAGATGAAGTTGTAGAGCAGGAAGATCGCGAGCGGCAGGCCGAAGATCGCGTGCGCGATCCAGACCGGCAGGAACTGGCGCTCGCTGATGAACGGCACCGCCTCGTGCAGCGCGTCCTGGAACGGCTGCAGGAAGGTCACGAACAGCTGCAGCAGCGGGATGAGCGCCATCTGCAGCGGCACGATCTGCAGGGCGAAGACGATCACGAAGAGCGTCGACGAGCCCTTGAACTTCACCCAGGCGAAGGCGTAGGCCGCGAGGCACGCGAGCACGAGCGGGATGAGCGTGCCCGGGATGGCGATCGCGAGCGAGTTCACGAAGTACTCGATGAAGCCCGGCGACGACGACGAGCCCGAGAACAGCACCTCGGTGTAGTTGTCGACCGTGACCTGGGGGTCCGAGAAGAACGTCCACCAGCCGCTCGTGCGGATCTCGTCGGCCGGCCGGAAGGACGACAGCAGCAGCCCGAAGGTCGGGATGGTCCAGAGCGTCGCGATGACGAGCGCGGCGATCGTCGCCCACGGGCTCGTGAGCCGGCGCTTCACGCGATCCGCGCGCGTCTGCACCGCGGGAGCGACGCTGTCGGGCGTGACCTCGGGGTTCGGGGTGAATGCCACAGAGCTCATCGGATCGCCTTCTGCTGGTTCAGGACACGGACGTTGTAGATGACGATCGGCATGACCATGAGGAACAGGATCAGGGCCAGCGCAGCACCTCGGCCCGGCTCCCCGGAGCGGAACGCCTGCGTGTACATCTCGTTCGCGACGACCGAGGTGTTGAAGTTGCCGGCGGTCATCGTGCGGACGATGTCGAAGACCTTGAGCGTCGCGATCGAGATGGTCGTGACGACCACCACGAGCGACGACCGGATGCCCGGCACGGTGACGTTCGCGAAGCGCTGCCACGGGTTGGCACCGTCGATCTCGGCCGCCTCGAGCTGCTCGGTCGGCACGCCCTTGATGGCCGCCGAGAGCACGACCATCGCGAAGCCCGTCTGGATCCAGATCATCACGACGATGAGCGCCAGGGTGTTCCACGGGCTGTTCTGCAGGATCTGCTGGGGCTCGCCGCCGAACCAGACGATCATCTGGTTCACGAGGCCGATCTGATCCTGCTCGGCGCCGCGGTACGTGTACATGAACTTCCAGATGATGCTCGCGCCCACCATCGAGAGCGCGAAGGGCATGAACAGCAGCATCTTGAAGAAGCGCTCGCCGCGGCTCTTGTCGATGAAGACCGCGTACGCGAGCCCGATCGCCGTCGACACGAGCGGTACGAGGATGACCCACACCACCGTGTTGCCGAGCGTGACGAGGGCCTCAGGCTGCGTGAACATCCAGACGAAGTTGTCGACGCCGTTGAACGTGCCGGTCTTGTCGGTGAACGCGAGCAGCGTCGTGCGGATCGCGGGGTAGACGAGGCCGATCGTGAGCAGCAGCGCCGCCGGCATGAGGAAGACCAGCATGGGCTTCGAGTCCTCGTGCTCGTCGGCGAAGTAGCCGAGCAGCCCGATGATGCTGAACGCGGCGGCAGCGGCCCACGGCCAGACGCCGACCGGCTGCTCCTGGCCCGACTCGATCACGAGGGCCAGCACGACGATCGCGACCGCGGCGACGAGCCACGCGACCAGCCGCGCGCTGCGACGGATGCGGTCGGGCAGGAACGCGATCGCGGCGGTCGCGAGGAGCGCGCCGACGAGCGGCCAGCCCACGATGCTCGCGGCGAGCACCAGGGCGGGCGTGACCCAGTCGAGCGACGGGATGCTCGGCGAGGCCTGCGCGATGAGGACGACGGCCGCGGCGAGCACCGCACCGATGGTCCGCATGACGGCGCTGCGCACGGCGGGTCGCGCCGGCTGCAGCAGCCGGTCGAGCAGCCACTGCAGCACCACGCCCGCGATGCCCGCGACGCCGAGGACGATCGCGGCGTTCGTGAGCTCCTCGGTCATCCACGAGACGCTCCCGTAGAGCAGCCGGGCGATCACCGCGATGGCGACGAAGGCCGCGATGAGGACGACGCGCGGGCGCAGTCCGAGCTTGACCGCCTCGAGCCAGTTGGCGGGCCGAGGCTTGTCCTCGGGCCGATCGAGGAACGCGAGCAGCAGCGCGAGGACGACCGCGAACGCGGCCAGCCCGACGACGACCTGCAGCAGCTTGCCGACGACATCCATCGTGTCCATACATCACCCCATCGTTCGCCACGCGTGGCGGGATGCGGGTGCGGGGGCCGCGAACGACCCCCGCACCCGCGTCATCGGACTACTGCGGCCAGCTCTGCTCGACCGAGGACAGCACGGACGCCGAGTCGGCACCCGAGATCCAGTCGACCATGCCCGTCCAGAGCGTGCCCGATCCCGACCGCACCCGGCATGGAGTCGGATCCGTCGAACCGGAACGTGGTGTTCGGGTCCTGCAGGATCTCGTACGCCTGGCGGAGCAGGTCGCTCGACGCGTTCGCCGGGTCGAGACCCGAGTTCGCCGAGAGCACGCCGCCGAGCGACACGCGGCTGTTGGCCCACTCGGGGCTCGACAGGTAGGCCTGCGCCGCGACGACCTCTTCTGCGTCGCTGAACGCCGCGACGATCTCGGCGCCGCCGGTCACGGCCGCTGCGTCAGCCTCGGTGCCCGGCAGGATGAAGGCCCAGACGTCGCCGTCCTCAGCCACGGACACCGAGTTGTCGTCGCTCCAGAAGCCCTCGTAGAACGAGGCCTGGTGGTGCATCGCGCACTCGCCGTCGAGCACGGGCAGGCCCGCCTCGCCGAAGTCGGTCGTCGCGATCGTGGAGACATCGCCGATGCCGCCGTTGACGTACTCGGGGTTCTTGATGAGGTCGCCGACGCGGTCGAGCGCCTCGACGATGCGCGGGTCGTCGAACGCGATCTCGTGCGCGACCCACTGCTCGTAGACGTCGGCACCGTGCAGGCGCAGCACGTAGTCCTCGAGCCAGTCGGTGCCCGGCCAGCCGGTCGCCTCACCGGAGCCGAAGCCGACGCACCACGGGGTGACCTCGGACTCGGCGATGGACGCGGTCAGCTCGTCGAGCTCGTCGAGGGTGGTCGGGATCTCCCAGCCGTTCTCCTCGAAGACCGACGGCGAGTACCAGACGAAGCCCTTGACGGAGGACATGAGCGGAGCGCCGTAGAGGGTGCCGTCGACCGTGCCGAAGCCCTGGAACGTCTCGTTCCAGTACTCGGTGGCGTTGGCGGCGACGGGCTCGGGCGCGGGCAGCACAGCGCCCGTCTCGACGACCGACGCAAGCAGGCCCGGCTGCGGGAAGAAGGCGAGGTCGGGCGGGTTGCCACCCTGGATGCGGACGTTGATCTGCGCCTCGAACTCCGCGGAGCCCTCGTAGACGATGTCGATGCCGGTGCACTCCTCGAACTCGAGCCAGGACTCGTTGAGCCGCTCCTGCTCCTCGTTGAGGATGGTGCCGTATGCGTTGACCTCGGCGCCGTCGAAGGTGCCGTAGTCGGCGTAGGCCTCGCAGCCCTCTGCCGGTGCGGCGTCGGTCGCGCCCGGTGCCGCCGACGGGTCGGTGGCGCCACCACCGACGCAGCCCGTGAGGGCGAGCGCGGTGACGCCGGCGATGCCGAGCGGCACCGCGATCCTGCGTGCGTGCTTCACGTGAACTCCTTCGTTCGCTCAGTGCTTGGGGCACGAGCCGCGACGGAGCACGGCTGCGTGCTGGGGACCGGAACCGGTTCCACTGCGAGTGACGCTAGCGCAACCCGGGGCCGCAGCACCCTCCTGACAATGTTTCGATTCGGTCACGATCCCCGCAGGGGGCGGTTCGGCACGCGTCCGGGTGGCGCTATCGTCGGAACCGGTTCCATCGGCGGTCGGGCAGTGCGGCCCACCCTGGCGCGAGGAGGCGCGATGCCCAAGCTCGACGACGTCGCCCGCGCCGCCGGCGTCTCGAAGGCGACCGCATCGCGAGCGCTGTCCGGCGCGGTGGGCGTCTCCCCCGTGACCCGCGCGAAGGTGGAGCGCGCGGCCGGCGAGCTCGGGTTCCGCGCCTCCGGCGCCGCGCGCCGACTCGCGACCGGCCTGACCCGCACGATCGGCGTGCTCACCCCATCCGTCGACCGCTGGTACTTCGGCTCGGTGCTGCACGGCATCGCGCACGCCGCCGATGCGCACGAGCACGACGTGCTGCTCTACGACCTCGGCGCCTTCGGCCGCGGCGGCCACGAGAAGTTCGAGCGCTTCATGCGCCGCGGCGAGGTCGACGGGCTCGTGACGATCACGTGGAGCCTCGTCGGCGGCGACCTCTCGCGGCTCGCAGAGCTCGGCATCCCGGTCGCGACCGTCGGCGAGCCGACCCCGCACTCCCGCTCGTTCTGCCTCGACGACGACGCCGCGGGCGAGCAGGCCGCCGAGCACCTCGTGCGCCTCGGTCACCGGGACCTGCTCCACCTGTCGAGCGAGACGGAGGTGCAGCCGATCGACGCCTCGTCCTCCGACCGGCGGATGCGCGCCTTCGAGCGCGTGTCCGCCCGCCACGGGCTGCGGATGCGCCCGGTCCTGGTGGTGCCGACGTCGCTCGAGGGCTCGCACCTCGCGGCGCGCGAGATCCTCGCTCGCGCCGACCGGCCGACCGGGATCGTCGCCAGCACCGACGAGGTCGCGCTCGGCGTGCTGCTCGCCGCGCACCAGCTGGGCATCCGCGTGCCGGAGGAGCTCAGCGTGATCGGCGTCGACGACGTGCCCACGGCCGCGGCGTTCGGCCTCACGACCATCCGGCAGGACCCGGCGCAGCACGGCGAGGACGTCGTCGCGTGGATCATGGCGCAGCTCGCCGAGCACCCGCGCGGCCAGCCCGACGCGGAGCCCGACCGCAGCCACACGAACTACGCCCCCGTGCTCGTGATCCGCGACTCCACCGGCCCGCCGCCCGCTCGGCAGGGCTGAGGCCCCGCTAGCGTGGGCCGCACGGCGGCCCGGCCGACCGCATCCGCGTGAAGGAGACTCGTGAGCTTCACCTCCAGCTTCACCTCCCCCATCCCGATCATCGGCGGGCACGCCCCCGGCCTCGCGCTCGACCGCGACTGGCACCGCAAGAGCGTCTTCTACGAGGTCATGGTGCGCTCGTTCGTCGACTCGAACGGCGACGGCTCCGGCGACCTCGGGGGGCTCATCGTCGAAGCTCGACTACCTGCAGTGGCTCGGCGTCGACGGCATCTGGCTGCCGCCGTTCTACCAGTCGCCGCTGCGCGACGGCGGCTACGACGTCGCCGACTACACGGGCGATCCTCCCCGAGTTCGGCACGATCGACGAGTTCCGCGAGCTTCGTCACCAAGGCGCACGAGCGCAACATGCGCGTCGATCATCGACCTGCCGATCAACCACACCTCCGACCAGCACGAGTGGTTCCAGCAGTCCCGCGAGCGACCCGGACGGGCCGTACGGCGACTTCTACGTCTGGAGCGACACCGACGAGAAGTACCCGAACGTGCGCATCATCTTCGTCGACACGGAGGAGTCGAACTGGGCGTTCGACTCGGTGCGCCGGCAGTTCTACTGGCACCGCTTCTTCTCGCACCAGCCCGACCTCAACTTCGAGAACCCGGCGGTGCACGACGGCGATCGTTCGACGTCGTGCGCTTCTGGCTCGACCTGGGCGTCGACGGCTTCCGCCTCGACGCCATCCCCTACCTGTACGAGTCGGAGGGCGGCAACGGCGAGTGCGAGCCGGCGACCCACGAGTTCGTCAAGCAGCTGCGCGCCATGGTCGACGACGAGTACCCCGGCCGCGTGCTGATCGCCGAGGCGAACCAGTGGCCCGCGCGAGGTCGCCGAGTACTTCGGCACCGACGAGGAGCCGGAGTGCCACATGGCCTTCGACTTCCCGGTCATGCCGCGCATCTTCTACTCGCTGCGGTCGCAGTAGGCGGCCGAGCTCAAGCGGATCCTCGCCGAGCACGGCGAGGTGCCGCCGGGCGCGGCCTGGGGCGTGTTCCTGCGCAACCACGACGAGCTCACGCTCGAGATGGTGAGCGAGGAGTACCGGCAGGCGATGTACGGCTGGTACGCCTACGACCCGCGGATGCGCGTCGAACATCGGCATCCGCCGCCGGCTCGCGCCGCTGCTCGACAACTCGCGCGCCGAGCTCGAGCTCGCGCACGCGCTGCTGTTCTCGCTGCCGGGCTCGCCGTTCCTGTACTACGGCGACGAGATCGGCATGGGCGACAACATCTGGCTCCCCGACCGCGACGCTCCCGCACGCCGATGCAGTGGACGCCCGACCGCAACGCCGGCTTCTCGAACGCCGACCCGGGCAAGCTCTTCCTGCCGGTCGTGCAGTCGCTCGTCTACCACTACACCGCCGTCAACGTCGAGTCGCAGCTGGCGCAGTCGCGATCGCTGCTGCACTGGATGCGCAACGTCATCCACGTGCGCAAGGCCCACCCCGCCTTCGGCCTCGGCGACATCACGCGTGCTCGAGACCGACAACGAGTCGGTGCTCGCGTTCGTGCGCGAGTACGAGGGCGACGGCAGCCACGTCGGCGACGCGCCGGAGCGGATGCTGTGCGTGTTCTCGTTCGGCCACAACCCGGTGCACGTGACGATCGACGCGCCGCAGTTCGCGGGCGCGCGGCTGCTACGACCTGTTCGGCGGCGGCGAGTTCCCCACCGTCGCCGACGACGGCCGCTTCTCGCTGACCTTCGGCACGCAGTGCTTCTACTGGCTGGGGCTCAGCTGATGCGCTGACGCCGCTCGGCGCGGACGACGATCGTGCGGGCCGCCTTGTCGTGGAGCGACTGGCGGCGCGGGTCCCACAGCGGCCAGAGGTGGTCGACGATGCTGAACAGCCCGGCGAAGAAGCCGAGCCCGGCGATGCTGCTGAGCAGCTGCGGGCCGCCCTGCTGCACCGCCCACCGGACCACGGCGGCACGGGCGTCGGGCCGACGGTCGTCGTCGAGCATCCGCACCCGGATGCCGACGAGCATCTTGCCGGGGGTCTGTCCCTTCGACATGTGGAAGCCGACGCTGTAGAGGAAGTAGGCGATCGCCCCGACGAGCACGCTCGCGATCGAGGCGGCGCTGCCGGGCGCGCTCATCGCGTCGAGCGCCGTGAGCGCCGACTCGTCGCCCTCCGCGGCGCGCGCGACGAGGTCGAACCAGCCGAACGAGCCGAGCACGAGCATGACGAGCACGACGAACGGGATGAGGTCGAGCAGGTACGCCCCGACCCGGGCGCCCCAGCTCGCGAGCTGGGGCGCGGCCGACGTCGTCGACGGGGCCGGCTGCGCGGGCGCCCACGCGGGCGCCGCGTCGGGCTCACGGGTCTCGGCGAGCCACTGCATGCCGTTCCACCACCGCTCCACGCCGTCGGTCGCGGCGTACGGATCGGGGTACCACCCGGGCGGCTGCGAGGACGGCGACTGCGGGGAGGTCATGCCTCGATGCTAGAGCGCCGTTTGGATGCAGGCGGGTGCGTAGTGGAGACTGGCGCGATGCAGGAGACCGCCATCCTCGCGATCGTCGTGGTCGTCGCACTCGCCTTCGACTTCACGAACGGCTTCCACGACACCGCGAACGCGATGGCTCCGTCGGTCGCCACGGGCGCCCTGAAGCCCAAGCCCGCGGTCGCGCTGTCGGCGTCGCTCAACCTCGTCGGTGCGTTCCTCTCGATCGAGGTCGCGCGCACCGTCGGATCGGGGATCGTCGACCTCACCGGGGTCGACGGCGAGAGCCTCATGCTCATCGTGCTGTGCGGGCTCACCGGCGCGATCGTCTGGAACGTGCTCACCTGGTTGTTCGGCCTGCCATCGTCGTCGAGCCATGCGCTCTTCGGCGGCCTCATCGGCGCGACGATCGCGGCGCTCGGCTTCTCGGGCGTGCTGTGGGGCGGCGTCGCGCAGAAGATCCTCATCCCGGCGCTGCTCGCGCCGGTCATCGCCGGCCTCGTCGCCTTCACCGGCACCTGGCTCGTGCAGCGGGCCACGGCGGGGCTCTCGGCGAAGCGCGAGCGCACCGACTTCCGCTGGGGCCAGATCGGCGCCGCGTCGCTCATGTCGCTCGCCCACGGCACGAACGACGCGCAGAAGACGATGGGCGTCATCTTCCTCGCGCTCGTCGCGCACGGCACCCTCGACCCGGACGCGGACATGCCGCTGTGGGTGCGGGTCGTGTGCGCCGTCGCGATCGCGGCCGGCACCTACATGGGCGGCTGGCGCGTCATCCGCACCCTCGGCAAGGGCATCGTCGACATCTCGCCGCGGCAGGGCATGTCCGCCGACTTCTCGAGCGCGTCGATCATCCTGACCTCGAGCCACCTCGGGCTGCCGCTGTCGACGACGCACGTCGCCTCCGGCTCCGTCATCGGCTCTGGGATGGCGCGCACCGACACGAAGGTGCGCTGGTCGGTCGCGCGCCGCATGCTCATCGCCTGGCTCATCACGCTGCCCGCCGCCGGCGCGGTCGGTGCCGCTGTGCTTCGGCATCGCCAACCTGTTCGGCCACCTCGGCGGCTCGATCGTCGTGACCGTGCTGCTCATCGCCGCGTGCGCCGTCATGTGGCTGCGCTCGCGCGCGAGCCACGTGGGCAGCCACAACGTCGCCGAGGAGTGGGAGCAGCCCAAGGGCGAGCGCAAGCGCGAGATCGATCGCGAGCTGCAGCTCCGTCGCGTCCGGCATCGCGTCGGTGGCGCGGCCGCGCAAGCGCAAGAAGCGCCCGAAGCAGCCGAAGGGTGACGACTGATGGGATTCGACCTCGGCGCGCTCGGCGTCGCCATCGCCTCGGTGCTCGTCGTCGGGCTGCTGCTCGGCGCGGGCATCCCGCTCGTCTACGCGCTCGCGATCCGCTCGCTCGAGAGCCGGCGCGCGGGCTCCAACGTGGTCGCCGGGCTGCTGCTCTCGCTCTGCGCGCTGCTCGCGGCCGCGGGCATCGTCGTCATCGTCTTCGGCAAGCAGCTCTTCGGCATCTGACCGCCTACCGGCGCTGCACCCGGTCGTAGGACGGCTGCCGGAGTCGACGCACCCACCCGTACTGCCGCGTGCCGGGCAGCGGGTGCCGGCCGGCGTCGAACCGCAGCAGCGGGTCGATCGGCCCCGGCGCGCGCTCGAGCTCGAGCTCGGCGAACGGATGCCACCGGCCGCGCGGGCGGGCGACGTAGAGCCGCAGCCGCCACGGCTCGGTCGCGAGCCGCTCGGCGAGCGCCTCGGGCGTCACCGGCAGGTCGCGCGGGCCGCGCGTGCGTGCCGCGATGAGCACCGGCCCGCTCGGCGATGCGGTACGGCAGCAGCGAGCCCAGGTGCGCGCGCGACGGCGAGCGGTGCAGCAGCAGCCAGAACCGCGACGGCCACGCGAAGCCCGTCGACGCGAGCTCGAGGTCGGCCGGCCCCGCGGCGCCCTGGATGCGCACCGCCAGCCCGATCACGTCGGGCAGCGGCGGCGGCACGCCCGCCGAGCGCGAGGCGCGCGCGAGCACGGGCAGCGGCTCGGGGTGCGCCTCGTCGATCCAGCGGATGCCGGTGTGACAGCGGGCTGCCGGTCCGCCGCAGCGTGCCGTGCAGCAGCACCCCGTGCGGATGGATGGGGTGCGGCCGGCGCACCGCGGCGAGCGCCGCGAACCCCGCGGCGAGCGCGCGGCCGACGACGGTCGAGGCGCGCGGCATCCCCCACCGGGAGCGTCGGGCCATCTAGCTGCCCTGCGGCGTGACCCGCGGCAGCTCGGTGGCGCCGGCGAGGCGCACGCGCGAGTGCCGCCGGCCGTAGAGCAGGTAGATCGCCATGCCGATCGCGAGCCACACGAGGAAGCGCACCCAGGTGAGCGTCGTGAGGTTGAGCATGAGCCAGAAGCAGAGCGCCGCCGACAGGATCGGCAGCACCGGCGACAGCGGCACGCGGAAGCCGCGCTGGCAGGTCCGGGCGAGTGCGCCGCAGCACGACGACGGCGATGCTCACCAGCACGAACGCCGAGAGCGTGCCGATGTTGATCATCTCCTCGAGCAGCCCGACGTCGAAGAAGGCCGCGACGGCCGCGACGACGGCGCCGCCGATGATCTGGATGCGCACCGGCGTCTTGCGAGCGCCGGTCTTCGAGAGCCAGCGCGGCAGCAGGCCGTCGCGGCTGAGCGCGAAGACGCATGCGCGCCTGGCCCAGCAGCAGCACCATGATCACCGTCGTGAGGCCCGCGAGCGACCCGACCGAGATGATCGCCGACGCCCAGTCCTGGCCGACCAGCCGGAACGCGGTGGCGAGCGACGGCTCCTCCGCCTGGGCGAGCGCCTGTACGAGACCATGCCGGTCATGACGAGGTGACGAGCACGTAGAGCACGGTGACGACGCCGAGGCCGAGCGAAGATGCCGCTGCGGCAGCGTGCGCTGCGGATCCTTGACCTCCTCCGCGCTCGTCGCGACGACGTCGAACCCGATGAAGGCGAAGAACACGAGGGCGGCTGCCGGCGAGCAGCCCGAAGACGCCGTACTGCGCGGGTGCCGCGCCCGTCATCCAGGAGAACAGCGACTGCGCCCAGACGTCGCCGCCGCCCTCGGTGGGGCGCGCCTCGGGGATGAACGGCACGAAGTTCGCGGCCTCGATGGAGAAGAAGCCGACGACGATCACGAACAGCACGATCGCGACCTTGATGAGCGTGAAGATCGCGCCGACCCTCGCCGTCAGCTGGGTGCCCGCACGAGCAGCGCGGTGAAGACGGCGACGATGAGGAACGCCGGCCAGCTCATCTCCATGCCGGCGAGCGTGATGGTGGGCGCGAAGTGCAGCCCCAAGGCGAGCAGCGCCTCGCCGAGGTAGATGCCCCAGTACTTCGCGATCACCGCCGACGCGGTGAACATCTCGAGGATGAGGTCCCAGGCGATGATCCACGCGAGCAGCTCGCCGAGGGTCGCGTAGGTGAAGGTGTAGGCGCTGCCGGCGACGGGCACGGTCGAGGCGAACTCGGCGTAACACATGATCGCCAGCCCGCACGTGATCGCGGCGAGCACGAACGAGAGGATGACGCTCGGCCCCGCGAAGTTCGCGGCCGCCTGCGCGCCGACCGAGAAGATCCCGGCGCCGACCGCGACCGCGACGCCCATGAGCACCAGGTCCCACGTGCCGAGGCTGCGCTTCAGGCTGCGCTCGGCGTCATCGGCATCGGCGATCGATGCCTCCACGGACTTCACGCGCCAGTCCATCGGACCCTCCTCGGTCGGTCGACGGCCCCATCCTGGCACTCGGGCGACCGATGGGCGAGGGCTCCGTCGGGCCGTCCCGACCGCGCTGCCGGGCTCCCGCGAGGGCTAGCGTTGGGGCATGAGCAACGACGAGGCGCTGCTGGTGCAGGGGGCCGAGCGGTCGTGCATCGACGAGGCGATCGCGGCCGGCGTCGAGCTGCTGCTGCCGCGCGAGGTGCCGCTCGGCGGACCGCGCGCGCTGCCCGTGCTGCGGAGCCTGCCCAACAAGCACCGCCACATGATCGGCGCGTGGTGCTTCGCCGACGCGTTCGGCCCGACCGCGATCGGCGACGGGCCGGGGATGGATGTGCCGCCGCACCCGCACACCGGGCTCCAGACGGTCTCGTGGCTGCTCGAGGGCGCGATCGCGCACACCGACTCGACGGGCGCGCGGCACACCGTGCGCCCGGGCGGCGTCAACGTCATGACCGCCGGCCGCGGCATCGCCCACAGCGAGTACTCGACGCCCGACACCACGGTGCTGCACGGCGTGCAGCTGTGGACGGCGCTGCCGCTCGACCTGCAGGGCATCGCGCCATCGTTCGCGGGTCTCGACGCGGTCCCGTCGGTCGCCCTGCCTGGCGGCGGCGTCGTGCGCGTCTTCGTCGGCGCCTACGCGGGCGCGACGAGCCGATGCGCCGATCTACTCGCCGCTGCTCGGCGCCGAGCTGCGCATCCCTGGCGGGTCGGAGGCGGTGCTCGACCTGGAGCCGGAGTTCGAGCACGGCGTGCTCGCGCTCGGGCCGGGCATCGCGCTCGACGACGTGCCGATCGGCGTGGGCGAGATCGGCGTGCTCGCGCCGGGCCGCGCATCCGCCATCGTGTCCGCGGAGCGCGGCGACGCGGTCGCGATCCTGCTCGGCGGCGTGCCGCACCCGGAGGAGTTCGTGATGTTCTGGAACTTCATCGGCCGCGACCACGCCGCGGTCGAGCGGGCCCGCGCGGCCTGGATGGCGGAGCGGGATGCGCCGGAGGACGAGCGAGCGCGCTTCGGCACCGTCGACGACGGCTCCGGCACGACGCTGCCGAGCCCGCGCATCCCCACGGTCGAGCTGCTGCCGCGCGGGCGCGCGAAGCGCCGCTAGCGCTCCGTCGCGAGCTCGATGACGAGCTTCCCGTGGCTGTCGCCGGCGGCGAGGCGCGCGAGCGCCTCCGGAGCCTCGGCGAACGGGTAGGTGCGCTCGATCGCTCGCGCGACGTCGTCCGCCGTGAGCATGCCGGCGACCTCCTCGACGAGCGCGCCCGATTGCGGCACCACCAGCACGCCCACGCGCTTGCCCGTCGCTCGACCGAGCAGGCCGCCCGCGACGGCCGTCGCGAGCATGACCCGGGTGCGCCCGCCGACGACGAGGTACGTGCCGTGCTGCCGCAGGGCCCGGTGCACGCGGTGGGGTGCGCGGTGCCCGACGAGATCGACGATGCGGTCGTAGCGATCGCGATCGTCGGCCCAGTCGTGCACCTCGTGGTCGATGGTCTCGAGCGCACCGACCCGCAGCATGTGCTCGGCCTTGTCCAGGCGGTCGACGCCGATCGTGTGCGCCCCGAGGCGCCGTGCGAGCGCGAGCACGAAGGCACCGCCGGAGCCGCCCGCGCCGTTGACGAGCACCCGCTCGCCCGGGCGCAGGCCCGCGGTCGCGCGCAGCGCGATGCTGCCGGCCTGCGGGATGGCCGCCGCCTGCGCGAACGAGAGCGCTGTGGGCTTCCGCGCGAGCATGCCGGCCGCCGTCACGGCGAGCTCGGCCACGCCGCCGCGGTAGCCGCGCAGCTCGCCGAGCACCTCGTCGCCCGGCGAGAACCCGGTCACACCGCTCCCGAGCGCCTCCACCACACCGGCCACGTCCGAGCCTGGCACCGGATGGCGCGGACGACGCAGCCCGCCGAGGCGGGCGTACGCGGGACGGCCGACGAGGTTCTCGCGGTCGGAGCCGTTGAGCGACACGGCGCGCACCCGCACCAGCACCTCCCCCGCAGCCGGTTCCGGCGCCGGCCGCTCGCCGAGGCGCACGACGTCGGCCGCCCCGTACCGGTCCTGGATCAACGCGCGCATGATGGCTCCTCGGTCGCAGTCGCCGTCAGCGTAGCCCGCTCTCGGCGACCTCGCCGCTCCGAGTGCGCTCGGCACCACATTCTCCACAGGTCGCAGAAAGTTCGAACCGATCTTCGACCGCCATGGTAGAATCGGAGCATCGAAGGCCACCGCTGGCGGTGGCCGGCGGGCGAGTCTCCGGGGGGTTCCGATGGCGCAGCAGCCGCAGGGCAGGTCGCCGCAGGCGGCCGCCGTGCGAGACGCCATCGGCATCCTCCGGCCGGCGGCAGACGCCGCTGCTCGACGGCTTCGAAGCGCTCGGCGATGCGCAGCGCTGGGATGCGCTGGCGGCGATCGGCGAGGCCGCGAAGTGCTCGGACGGGCTCGTCGTGCGCATCGCGGGCCTCATCGAGCAGGCGCCGCCGGCATGGGATGCGCCGTCGTCGACGCGCGCGTTCGGCTACCGCGACACGAAGGATGCCCTGCGCCACGAGCTCGGCGTCACGGCCAGCCGGGCGAAGGCGATCGTGCGGGTCGCCGGCGCGGCGACCCCGCGGCAGACGCGCGACGGCCTGCCGTTCGAGCCGCGCTTCCCGCACGTCGCGGCAGCGCTCGTCGATGGCGCGATCGGCCTCGACCAGGCGCGGGTGATCGTCGAGCAGCTCGACGAGGCACGGCGGCGGGTCGATGAGGACGACCGGCTGATCGCCGAGGCGTCCCTCGTCGCCGACGCGGTGGGCGAGCTGCCCGCCGGCGAGCGCGGCTACGACGACACCGTGCCCTCGCCGCCGGAGCCGCTCGCTGCCGCCGCGCGGCAGTGGATGCTCGCGCTCGACCCCGACGGCGCCGAGCCGCGCGAGCAGGAGCAGATCGCGCAGCGCTCGTTCACCCTCTCGCGCTGCACCGACGGCATGTTCCGCGGCCGGCTCGTGCTGCCGCCCGACCAGGGCGCCGCCGTCTGGACCGTGCTCGACGCGTACGCCTCGCCGCGCACCTCGAAGGACCTCACCGGTGGCGCGGCCGCCACCGGCCGGCCGGCTGAGGACGACGGCCGCTCCGTCGACCAGCGCGCCGCGGACGTGCTCGCCGGCCTCTTCACCGCCCACGCCCGATCGGGCGACGCGCCCCGCCCCGGCGGGCGGCCCCCGACGCTGCTCGTCACGGTCACGCAGGCCGACCTCGACGCCCACGCCGCCGGCGAGCCCGGGTTCTGCGAGATCGTCGCGACCGGCGAGATCGTGCCCGTCGAGCTCGCCGCGCGCATGACGTGCGACGCGTTCGTGCAGGCCGCGCTCGTCGATGACGACGGTCACGTGCTGCAGATGGGACGCCGCAAGCGGCTGTTCACCGCGGCACAGCGGCTCGCGATCGTCCTCCGCGACCGGCACTGCCAGGGCGAGGGCTGCGGAGCCCCCGCCGCGTGGAACGACGTCCACCACGTCCGCACCTGGATCGACGGCGGCCCCACCGACATCGACAACGGCATCCTGCTCTGCAGCCGCTGCCATCACGAGGTGCACGCCGGCCGGCAGCGGATCGAGCGCGTCGGCTCGCGCTGGAAGGTCCGCCGCACCCTGCTGCCGCCCGTCCGCCGGCCGCGCGGCGCGCGACGGCGAACGCTGCTCCCGCAGAGGCTGCGGCCCGCGTCGGTCCCGACCGGCTGACGCCTACGCCTGCTTGGCCGCCGCCTTCGCCGCCTGCTTGGCCTTCCGCACCTCGGCGAGCGACTCCCGATCGACGATGTCGGCCACCGAGCGCTTCGCACCCTCCTCGCCGTAGGGGGCCGATGCATCCCGCCAGCCGGCGCCGTCGAAGCCGTCGCGCTTGCCGAGCAGTGCGAGGAAGATGCGCGCCTTCTGCTCGCCGAACCCGGGCAGCGCCTCCAGGCGCCGCAGCGCCTCCGCGCCGTCGGGGTCGCCCTCGCGCCAGATGGCACCGGCGTCGCCGCCCCATTCCTCCACCACCACGGCGGCGAGCTGCTGCACGCGCTTCGCCATCGAGCCGGGGAATCGGTGCACGGCCGGCTTCTCGGCGAAGGCGGCCTGGAAGGCATCCGGGTCCATCTGCGCGATGTCGCTCGCGTCGAGCCGGCCCAGCCGCGCTCGCAGCTTCGCGGGCCCGGCGAACGCGGTCTCCATCGGCACCTGCTGGTCGAGCAGCATGCCCGCCAGCAGCGCGAAGTCGTCGTCGGACAGCAGGCGGTCGGCCTCGTCGTCACCGGTGATGTGGAGCTCGCGCGTCATGCGCACAGACTGCCACGCCGCCGCGCGGCCGAACAGGGCCGAGCCCCCGCCTGGTCACGACAGACGGGGGCTCGGGGTCTCGGGTCAGCGAGGGGCGAGCTCGCGGGAGCGGACGAGCAGCAGGCCACCGGCGACGAGCAGCGCGAGCGCGACGCTGATGCCGCCGATCGGGATGTCGCCGCCGCTGCGGCTCGCGGCGGGCAGCGCGTGGCTCGCACGCATCGTGACGACGTTCGTCCTCGCGCTCTCGACGTTGTCGCTCGAGAGCGACGCCGCGCTGTCGAACGCCAGGCGGACGATCGTGCCGTCGGCCTGGGACGGGGTGTCGGGCACCCTCGCCGTGATGGTGATGCTGACGACGTCCCCGGGATGCATCGTGCCGATCGTGATCCGGTGGCGCGCGGTCGCGGCATCCAGCTCCACCGTGCACGGCACCGAGCACGCCGCCATCCCGTCGGGCAGCAGGCCGGTCGGCAGCTCGTCGACGACGCCGACGCCGGTGCTGGGGGCGTCGCCGGAGGCCCGCACGACGATGCGGAGCTGCACGAGGTCGCCGAAGCCGACCACGCCGTCGGAGGCGACCCAGGCGCCGTTCACCTGCTCCCGCACCGACGCCTCGGCCGACACGCGACCGACGGCCACCCGGGTCTGCGTGCACGCCACGTTGTCGGACGCGTCGCAGCCGCCTGCGGGTGCGGGGTCGTCGGCGGTCGTGACCGCCGCTCGGCTCTCGTGGATGCCCGCGGCCGCGCCTGGCGCGACCGCGACGAGCAGCTCGAGCGCGACGCTCGCGCCCGCCGCCAGCGACGCCGGGTCGACGGCGCACGTGACCGTGCGTCCCGCGGCCGAGCACCAGGCGGGACCGTCGAGGTGCGCGAAGCCGTCCGGCAGCCCGAGGGTGACCGTCACCGGCTCGTCGACGTCGACGTCCCGGCCACCCGCGTTGGACACGACGAGCGAGACGCGCGCCTCGCCGCCTGCCGGTGCGGTGCTGGGCGCCTGGGCGGCGAGGCGCAGGTCGACCGCTGCGTCGTCGTGGCCGATCGTGCAGGTGACGTCGACGAGCCCGTCGAGCACGACCGTGTCGCCCTCCACCGCCGCGCCCGCGCACGTCCAGCTCCCCGCGCCGTAGCCCGGCGGGCCCGTCGCGGCGAGCCGGTAGACCCCTGCCGGCACCGGTGCGACGGTGACGGCGGGGGTGCCTGCAGCGCCCGCGATGCCTGCGGGCCCGGATGCGGAGAGCGAGAACTGCGCGGACGTCGCGTCGCCCCCGTCATCCGTCGTGAGCGCCTGCAGGAGCGTGAGCGTGGGATAGCGCAGCTCGGTGCCCTCGCAGTCGACGTTGTCGGACGCGCTCGCGCAGTCGGGCGCATCGGGCGCGGGATCGTCCCGCGTGCGCACGACCGCGATCGTGCTGTGCACGCCCGCGCGCGTCGCCGGGTCGAAGCGCGCGGTGAGCGCGAGATCGATGCCTCCGCCGGTCGGGAGCGCCGTCGGGTCGACGCCGCAGACGGCGAGCCCTCCTGCCGCGGTGCAGCCTGCCGGCGCGGCGACGATGGAGGCGCCCACCGGCAGCTGCACGGCGACCTCCACCGGCTCGTCGCGGTCGACGCCGCGCGCGCCGATGCTGCGCAGGGCGACGGTCAGATCGAAGGAGCCGCCATTGGCCGCGCTCGCCCCGCCGTCGTCGAGGGCGAGCGCCAGGTCGACCGGGAGGTCGTCGTGGGCGACCGTGCACGACGCGCTGTCACCGGCCGCGAGCACGAGGGTCGAGCCGACGAGCTCGCCCGCCGTGCACGACCAGCCGAGATCGCGGTAGCCGGCCGGCCCGATCGACGAGAGCGCGTAGGCACCGGGCTCGACGGGCTGGTCGACGAGCGCCTCGCCCGCACGACCCTCGACGAGGGTCGGGCCGTCGGCGCGCAGGGTCCAGTCCCCCGCGACCGCTCCTCCCCCGTCATCGCCGACCACGTGAGCGTCGAGCGTGAGTCGCGGCGGTTCCGCCGGAGGCTCGACGGGAGGCTGCACCGGTGGTGGCGCCTCCGGCTCGGGGACGGTCGGCACGTCGTCGAGGGTGACCTCGCACACGACCCGGCCGCCGTTGACGAGCTCGAGGACACCGCCGTCGACGGGCAGGGGCACCGCTCGATCGGGGTCTCGCCAGCACGCGACGCCCGCGAGCGCGTACCCGTCGACGGCCGCGGCGCCGACGGCGTAGCGGCCCGCGTCGACCGCGGCATCGGTGACGGCTGCGGAGCCCTCTGGGCCGCTGCGCACGTCGACGGCCCCGGTCGCCGTGAGCGTCACGTCGCCGGCGCCGAGGGTGCCGCGGTCGTCGTTCTGCACGTCGGCGAGCAGGGTCAGGATGGCGGGGAGGTCGTCGACGACGATCGTGCACACCGCGTCGACACCGGCTGCGACGGTCACGAGCCCGTGCGCGAGCGCGCCGCCCGCGCAGCTCCACGGGCCGACGGCATGGCCGGCCCGCACCGCGTCCGCAGCGCGCTGCTCGAGCGCGTAGGTGCCCGCAGCGACGACCGACGTCAGCGCGCTGCCGGCCCCGGGTTCGGCATCGTGGCCGTCGATCACCGCCAGCCCGTCGGGCGCAACGGCGGACAGCGCGAAGCTCTCGCCGGTGGCCGTGCTGCCGTCGTCGGCCACCAGCACGAGGTCGAGGGTGAGGGAGGCCGGCGCGTGCGTCGGCTCGGGGGCCGTGCCCGCACCCGCGGGGGCCGCCGCGACCGACGACAGCAGGCCGGTGCCGACCGCGAGCGCGGCGGCGAGCCCCCGGCGGGAGGGCGACCTCGGTGCCGCGTGCCGCGGGCCGCGCGACGGCGGCGCGGGCGAGCCACGTGCTCTCCGTCGAGCCTCTGCGCGCATCGTGCCCCTCCCGGGTGCGGCGCCGCAGCGCCTGGCACCGCAGTCGGGCCTCGCACGGCCCTCGTTGCAGCTGCCTGCGTCCAGCAAAGACCAGCGCCGCACGGTTGCGCAACAGTGTCCGCAAAAGCCTGCGGGCAACGTTGGACGCCACTGAGGAAGCCCGCGCCCCAGCGTCCCGCAAGGCGCGCCTGGAAGGATGGGGGCATGCAGACCAAGCGCTCCAACCCCTGGGCCTGGTGGGCGTTCTGGATCGGCCTCCTCGGCCTGGTCCTCATGCCCATCCCGCTCTTCATCGGCCTCATCCTCGGCGGCGGCCTCGCCGCGATCGCCGCGATCCTCGCGGTCATCGCGCTGTTCAAGTCGCGGCACGCGGCCGGCAGGGGGATCGCACCCGCGGTCGTCGCGGTCGTGCTCGTGCTGCTGACGTACGGCGGCATCTCGATCGGCGGCGGCACGATCTGGTGACGCGCGGCCGGTGACGCCGCTCGCCCGCCGCTTCGCGCAGGCGCCGACCGGGCGGGAGTGCGAGGATCGGGGCATGGCACGGAGCCGCTCGACCACCCTCCTCATCCTCGGCGCATCCGGGGACCTCACGAGTCGCCTGCTGCTGCCGGGCGTCGCGACCCTGCTGCGCGAGCAGCCGTCGCGTCGTGTGCAGGTCGTGGGCGCAGACCTGCGCGCGCTCGACGCCGACGACTGGCGCGACCGCGTGCGCACGGCACTCGGGGTCGGCGAGGCCCAGGGCGCGGCGGCGAAGGCGGTGCTCGCCTCGACGCGCTACGTGTCGGGGGACGCGACCGACCCGGCCGCGCTGCGCTCGCTGCTCGACGGCATCGACTGCGATCGGCTCGTGATCTACTTCGCGCTGCCGCCGCAGGTGACCGAGCGCGTCTGCGAGACGCTCGCGCAGGTGGGCGTGCCCGAGGGCACGATCCTGGCGATCGAGAAGCCGTTCGGCGACAGCCTCGAGTCGGCGCGCCGGCTGAACGCGCTCGTGACCCGCATCGTGCCCGAGGAGCGCATCTTCCGCATCGACCACTTCCTCGGCCTGCACACGGTGCTCAACCTGCTGGGCCTGCGGTTCGCGAACCGCCTGCTCGAGCCGGTCTGGGACCGTGACGGCATCGAGCGGGTCGAGATCCTCTACGACGAGACGGTCACGCTCGAGGGCAGGGCGGGGTACTACGACCGCAACGGGGCGCTGCGCGACATGATCCAGTCGCACTTGCTGCAGATCATGGCGCTCATCGCGATCGAGCCGATCGCGAGCGTCGGCGAGCGCGATCTGCGCGACGCGATCAGCCAGGTGCTGCGCGCGGCGAAGGTCGTCGACCCGGTGCGGCACTCGCGTCGCGCCCGCTACACCGCCGGGAGCGTCGAGGGCCGCGAGGTGCCCGACTACGTGGCGGAGGACGGGGTCGACCCCGTGCTCGGCACCGAGACGCTCGCCGAGGTGCAGGTCGAGATCGCGACCGCCCGCTGGGCCGGCGTGCCGTTCATCCTGCGGTCGGGCAAGTCCCTCGCCGGCGTGCGCAAGCGCGCGATCGTGCACTGGAAGGCGCCCGCCCACGTGCCGGAGGGCTTCTCGGGCCGCGACACCCCGGATCGCTTCATCATCGACTTCAAGCCGGACGGCTTCGAGCTGCACATCACCACGAACGGCCAGGGCGACCCGTTCACGCTCGAGCAGACCGTGCTGCGCGGCGAGCTCGGCGGCGGGCAGTTCCTCCCCTACGGCGAGGTGCTCGCGTCGATCCTCGACGGAGACCCGCGCCTGTCGGTCCGCGGCGACGCCGCTGAGGAGTGCTGGCGGATCGTGGAGCCCGTGCTCGAGGCATGGCGAGCGGATGCGGTGCCGATGCACGAGTACCGGGCCGGTTCGCGGGGTCCTCGCGGATGGCGCACGAACTGACCGGCGACGCACGCTTCGACGCCGACGGCGACCCCACCCGCGAGGAGTCCCTCGCGCGGCTGCTGGGCGGCGGCCGCGCCGCGCTCGAGGGCAGCGTGCCGCCGGTCGCGTTCCTCGTCGGCTGGCTCGTGAGCGGCGGCGACCTCGCAGCATCCGTCGCGTGGTCGCTCATCGCGAGCGCCGCCGTGCTCGCGCTCTCGCTCGCCCAGCGGGCGAGGCCGAGGGCGGTGCTGATCGGCATGCTCGCGACCGCCCTGGCGGCGATGATCGCGTATCACTCGGGCGAGGCGCGCAACTTCTTCCTGATCCAGCTGCTCTCGAACGCCGCGAGCGCGCTCGCCTGGACGATCTCGATCGTGGTGCGCTGGCCGTTCCTGGGGCTCATCCTCGGCGCCGTGATCGGCACGCGCACGCGCTGGCGGCGCGATCCGACGCTGCTGCGCGCCTACAGCCGCGCGTCGTGGGTCTGGGTGCTGCAGTACGTCATCCGGGTGGTCGTGTTCGCGGTGCTGTGGTGGATGGACGAGACCACCTGGCTCGCGATCATGCGCGCCGCGCTCACCTACCCGCTCGTCATCGGCTGCATCGCGGTCTCCGGCTGGGTGCTGTTCGCGTCGATCCCGCGATCGCACCCCGGCATCCGCAAGCCGACGGCACCGCTCGTGCCGTGAACTCGCCCCGAACCATTGCGGTCCGGCGCGCCCCGGCGTATGGTCGCGGGCAAGTCAAGCGGTGCGGACCGACCAGGCGCCTTCACTGAACACTTGCGATCGAGCAAGCGCCTCTGTGCCAGTCCGCACCGCTCATCGCTGCCCCGGCCGGGCTCGACCGGGTGGCCGCACGGGCGTAGCGTGCCGGGCATGGTGCAGCTCCACGTCGAGCCCGAGGTCGCGCGCCGCGTCGCGGCGGCGATGGCCGAGACACCGCGCGCCGCCTTCCTGCCGCGCGTCGTGCGGCACCTCGCCGACATCGACCGCCCCGTCGGCATCGGCTGGGAGGCGACGAGCTCGCAGCCCTCGACCGTGGCGCGCATGCTCGAGCTGCTCGACGTCGCCGCCGGCCGGCGCGTGCTCGACGTCGGCGCGGGATCCGGCTGGACGACCGCCATCCTCGAGGGCCTCGGCGGCGAGACGATCGGCGTGGAGCTCGTGCCGGAGCTCGTCCAGGTCGCGAACGCGAACCTCGCCGCGGTCGGCGCACGCGCGCGCGTGCGGCAGGCGACGCCGCACACCCTCGGGCTCCCCGACGACGCGCCGTTCGACCGCATCCTCGTCTCCGCCGACCTCGGGCGCATGCCCGACGCCCTGGTCGCGCAGCTCGCCGACGGCGGCCGGATGGTCGCGCCGGTCGCGGGCCGCATGACCGTCGTCGACGTGCGCGACGGTCGGCCGCACGTGCGCGAGGACGGGGGCCGGTACGCCTTCGTGCCGCTGCGGGAGTGACGCCTGCGGGCCGCATTAGTGTGGCGGGAACGACATCAGGAGGCACTGTGCACCCCAGCACCGAGGAGCTCGAGGACCGGCTCGCGCGGACGCGCGCCCGGATGCAGCGGTCGGGGCTCGACGGCCTCGTGGTGGTCGATCCGGCCAACCTGCACTACCTCACCGGCTACGACGCCTGGTCGTTCTACATGCCGCAGCTGCTGTTCGTGCCGCTCGACGGCGAGCCGCTGCTCATCATGCGCGCGATGGACGCCGGTGGCGCCCACCGCACCGCATCGACGCCGCGCGAGCGCATCCTCGGCTACCCCGAGTCGCTCGTGCACCGGCCGGACGCGCACCCGTTCGACTGGGCGGCCGAGCAGCTGCGAGCGCACGGCTTCGCACGGCGCGGCCGCATCGGGTTCGAGCCCGAGGCGCACTTCCTCACCGTCCGGTCGTTCCAGGCGCTCGAGCGGGGCGTCCCCGAGTGGCAGCTCGTCGACAGCCACGACCTCGTCAACTGGGTGCGGCTGGTCAAGAGCCCGTTCGAGCTCGACCTCATGCGCAAGGCCGGCCGCGTCGCCTCCGCCGCGATGCGGGCGGGGATCGACGCCGTCGCGAGCGGCGCGAGGCTCAACGACATCGCCGCGGTCATCCAGCACGCGCAGGCGAGCGGGGTCGAGGGCGCCGAGGGCGACTACCCCGCGATCGTGCCGATGCTGCCCACCGGGGAGTCGGCCGACACCCCGCACATGACCTTCAGCGCCCGCCGGCTCGAGACGCACGAGGCGATCTCGATCGAGCTCGCCGGCGCCCACCGCCGCTACCACGCGCCGCTCGCGCGCACCGTCTCGCTCGGGCGGCCGGACGCCCGGCTCGCGGGACTCGCCGACATCACCGCCGAGGGCCTGCAGCTCGTGCTCGACGGCCTGCGCCCCGGCGCGGTGGTCGCCGACGTGCACGCGCTCTGGCAGCGGCACCTCGCGCAGCACGCGATCGAGAAGCCCTCGCGCCTCGGCTACTCGATCGGCATCGGCTACCCGCCCGACTGGGGCGAGCGCACCGTCTCGATCCGCGGCGACGACCTGACCGTGCTCGAGCCTGGCATGTGCCTCCACATCATCGCCGGCATGTGGATGGACGGCTTCGGCTGCGAGCTGAGCGAGTCGGTCGCGATCACCGCCGACGGCGTCGAGGTGCTCACGAGCGCTCCCCGGGAGCTGATCGTCAGGGCGGGCGCATGACGGATGCAGCCGGCGGGCTCGAGCGGGCGCTCGCCCTCATCGACGAGGCGACCGTCGTCGCCGACACGTCGTCGCTCATCCTCGCGGCGAGCGAGAACCCCGGCGGCACCGAGCTCGTCGCCGTGCGGGTGCTCGAGTCGATCGCGTCGCGCCTCGGCGGCCGCAGCCGCCGGCAGCTCGTCGCGCCCGACCGCCCCAACCTGTCGATCCGGTTCGGTCCCGACCCGACCGAGGCGGCCCCGGGCATCCTCATGCTCGGCCACAGCGACGTCGTGCCGGCCGGCGAGGGCTGGGCGGCGGATCCGTTCAACCCGCGCGTCGCCGACGGCTGGCTCACCGGCAGGGGCGCCGCCGACATGAAGGGCGGCATCGCCGCGGCGCTGCAGGCCATGGCAGCCGTGCACCGCGTGCTGCCAGAGGCGCCGCTCGAGCTGCTCGTGACCGTCGACGAGGAGGATCTCGCGACGGGCATCGAGGCGCACCTCGCCGCGACCGATCCCGCCGCCGTCTACCGCGCCTGCATCGTCGCCGAGCCGACCGACCTGGCGGTGGTGATCGCGTGCCGCGGCGCCGCGAACCTGCAGGTCGAGGTGTCGGGGCGCGCGGCGCACGCCGGCCGCCCCGAGGACGGCGCGAGCGCCATCACGACCGCCGCCCGCATCATCGACTGGATCGCCGACGACCACGCGCGGCTGCGGGCGGGCGCGAGCGGTCTGCTGGGCTCGGCGACGTGGAACGTCGGCCGCGTCGAGGGCGGCCACGGCACGTCGATCGTGCCCGACCGCTGCACGCTGCTCGTCGACCGGCGCCTGATGCCGGGCGAGACGGGTGCGGAGGCGCTCGCGCAGCTCGAGGCGGGCATCGCCGGCGCGCTCGGCGAGGACGGCTGCACGGCCGACGCGACGCTGCTGATGGAGATGCCCGGCTTCGAGACCGAGCCGACGCATCCGCTCGTCGCCACCGCGGTCGACGCGCTCGTCGCGGAGGGCGCGCCGGCCACCGTCGAGGCGTGGACGGCCGCGTGCGAGGGCGGCTTCATCGCGCGCCACCACGGCTGCCCGACCGTCATCGTCGGCCCCGGCGACATCACCGGCCAGGCCCACCAGCCGGACGAGCGGGTCCGCATCGCCGACCTCGGCGCCGCCGCTCGCGCGTACACTCGCATGCTCGTCCACCTGCACCGGTGAGACGCACGACCCACCTGCACCGACGCACGATCCACCCCATCCGGAAAGGGATACGGCCATGACCGAGCAGACAGCACCTGCGCACCGCGAGAGCGGACCGCCCCCCATCACCCGCGAGATCGACCTCTCCCCCCTCCAGCGCACGACCGTCCGGAAGTCCGTCATGGGCGCGATGGCGGGCAACGCCATCGAGTGGTTCGACTACGGCATCTACGGCTACCTCGCCGTGCACCTGTCGACGCAGATCTTCGGCGGCTCGGAGGACGCGATCCTCTGGACGCTGTTCGGCTTCGCCGTCTCGTTCCTCGTCCGCCCGCTCGGCGGCGCCATCCTCGGCCCGCTCGGCGACCGCATCGGGCGCCAGAAGGTGCTCGTCTTCACGATCATGATGATCTCGATCGCGACGGCCGCGATCGGCCTGCTGCCGACCTTCGAGCAGGTGGGCTGGCTCGCCCCGGTGCTGCTGTTCCTGCTGCGCATCGTGCAGGGCTTCTCCGCCGGCGGCGAGTACGCCGGCGCCGCCGTCTACATGGCCGAGCACGCGCCCGACGACCGGCGCGGCTTCTGGGGCTCGTTCCTGGAGTTCGGCACGCTGCTGGGCTTCTCCCTCGCCGCCATCCTCGTCACGGCGCTCGAGTGGATCGTCGGCAGCGACGGCATGGAGGCCGGCTGGTGGCGCCTGCCGTTCCTGCTCACCCTGCCGCTCGGCCTCATCGCCCTGCTCATGCGTGCGCGCCTGCACGAGTCGGCCGTCTTCGAGGAGGCCAAGGAGCAGGACACCCGCACGAGCGCCTGGCAGACGCTGCGCGACCTCGTCACGCAGCAGCCGAAGCAGCTGCTGAAGATCATGGGCATCACGATCCTCATCAACACCGCGTTCTACCTCGTGCTCACGTACATGCCCACGTTCCTGCAGACGTCGCTCGACATGGACGGCACGCAGGCGGGGCTCATGCTCGTGGGCGTGCAGCTCGTGATGATGGCGGTGATCATCCCCATGGGCGCGCTCACCGACCGGATCGGCAGGCGGCCGCTGCTGCTGACCGCGGCCGTCGGCTTCACGGTCTTCTCGGTGCCGGCCGTCATGCTGCTCAACACCGGCAACCTGCTGCTGCAGGTGCTGGGCCTGGCGATCTTCGGGCTCTTCCTCGTGATGCTGCTGTGCAACATCTCGGCATCGCTCCCGGCGCTCTTCCCGACGACGGTGCGCTACGCCGGCTTCGCGCTCGGCTACAACGTGGCGACCTCGCTGCTCGGCGGCCCCGCGGGCCTCATCAACGAGGCGCTCATCGAGCAGACCGGCTCGACCCTCGTGCCCGGCTTCTACATGATGGCGGCAGGCATCGTCGGCCTGCTCGCGATCCTGACGTTCAACGAGACGGCGGGGCGGAGCCTGCGCGGCGACCGCGTGCCGGGCGACGACGACCAGGACCGCCTGGCGATCGGCGAGGAGCTCATCGGCAAGGTCGCCAAGGACCGGTGAGCACGCTGTGAATCGCGTCGGTGGGGTACCGGATCTGTACCCCACCGACGTAGCGTGAGGGCATGAGAGCACTCACCTGGCAGGGCAAGCGCAAGGTCTCGGTCGAGGAGGTCGCCGACCCGCGGATCCTGGAGCCGACGGATGCCGTGATCCGCGTCACGTCGACCGCGATCTGCGGCTCCGACCTCCACCTCTACGAGCTGTTCGCGCCGTTCCTCGAACGGGGCGACATCCTCGGCCACGAGCCGATGGGCATCGTCGAGGAGGTCGGCTCGGCCGTCTCCACGCTGCAGCCGGGCGATCGGGTGGTCATCCCCTTCGTCATCGCGTGCGGCGAGTGCTTCATGTGCTCGCGCGGCCTCAACACGCAGTGCGAGACGACCCAGAACCGCGATCAGGGCACGGGCGCCGCGCTCTACGGCTACACCTCGCTCTACGGCGGCATCCCCGGCGGGCAGGCGGAGCGCCTGCGCGTGCCGCTCGCCGACTTCAACGCCACGAAGGTGGGCGACGCGCTCCCCGACGACCGCTACCTGTTCCTCAGCGACATCCTGCCCACCGCCTGGCAGGGCGTCGCGTACGCCGACCTGCAGCCGGGCGACACGCTCGGCGTCATGGGGCTCGGTCCCGTCGGGCAGTTCGCCGCCCGCATCGGCCGGCACCTCGGCCACCGCGTCATCGCCGTCGAGCCGGTCGCCGAGCGGCGGGCGATGGCGGAGCGCTACGGCGTCGAGACGCTCGACATGCCGAACGCCACCGAGGCGCTGCGCGACCTGACGGACGGCCGCGGCCCGGACGCGATCGTCGACGCGGTGGGCATGGAGGCGCACGGCGCGCCCGGCGCGGCGACCGCGCAGCAGCTCGTCGGCGCGCTGCCCGACCTGCTCGCGAGGCCGATGATGCGCCACGCCGGGCTCGACCGGCTCAGCGCCCTGCACACCGCGTTCGACGCGGTGCGCCGCGGCGGCACGGTCTCGCTGAGCGGCGTCTACGTCGGCTCGGCCGACCCGATGCCGATGATGACGCTCTTCGACAAGCAGATCGCGCTGCGCATGGGCCAGTGCAACGTGCAGTCCTGGCGCGACCGGCTGCTCCCGCTCGTCGAGGACCCGAGCGACCCGCTGGGCGTGGAGGACCTGACGACCCACCGGGTGCCGCTCGAGCAGGCGCCGGACATGTACGAGATCTTCCAGAAGAAGGAGGACGGCTGCATCAAGGTGGTCCTGCAGCCGTAGCGGCCCTGGAACGAGGAACGGCCCCGGGGTGGAGCCCGGGGCCGATCGTGCGCGAGGGGGGACTTGAACCCCCACGTCCTTACGAACACTGGCACCTGAAGCCAGCGCGTCTGCCAATTCCGCCACTCGCGCGAGACCCGGGCAGAACCGGGCAACTCCACGAGAATATCAGGTTCCTAGCCTCGGCAGGTACGCTGACGGCGGCAAAGGACGGTGATCAGACGCATGGGATTCCTCGATTCGATCGAGCGTGGGCTCGAGAAGGCCGTCAACGGCGCCTTCGCGAAGACCTTCCGCTCGGGCGTCGAGCCGGTCGAGATCGCCAGCGCGCTCAAGCGCGAGCTCGACACGAACGCGTCCGTCGTCTCGCGCGACCGCATCCTCGTGCCCAACCGCCTGACCGTGCGCCTCGCGCCCGCGGACTTCGAGCGCCTCCGCCGGCTGGGCGAGGCGCTGCTGGACGAGCTCACGAGCACCGTGCAGGCGCATGCCCGGCAGTCGGGCTACTCGTTCGCCGGCGCGATCGACCTCGGTCTCGAGCCCGACGAGGGCAAGTCGACCGGGATGCTCGAGATCGTCTCGGACACCGAGGCGGGCGAGGTCGTCTGGACCGCCGTCGTCGACATCAAGGGCAAGCGCCACGCGCTGCGCACGGGCCGCACGGTGATCGGCCGCGGCTCGGATGCCGACATCACCCTCGACGACGCCGGCGCATCCCGCAAGCACGTCGAGATCGTCTGGGACGGCACCCGCGCCCAGGTGAGCGACCTCGGCTCCACGAACGGCACGACCCTCAACGGGCGAGCGCTGAAGAGCGCGCTGCTCGAGCCCGACTCGATCATCGACATCGGCGCCACGCGCATCGTCTACCGCGTGCTGGCGCAGCCGAAGGGGCGCGTGTGAGCGAGCTCACCCTCATCATCATCCGGATCGGGTTCCTGGCCCTCCTCTGGCTGTTCATCTTCATCGTGCTGTACTCGCTGCGCAGCGACCTCTTCGGGCCGCGCCTGACGCCGCTGCAGCGCGTCGCGGTGCAGAGCCAGCGCACGAGGGAGGCAGCCTCCGCCGCGCCCGCGCCGCGCCGGCGGCATCCGACACCCCCACGACCGTCACCGAGCGCGCCCCCGGGCCCGCCGCATCCGACGCTCGAGCCGGCCGCATCGTGATCACCTCCGGCCCCCGATCGGGACTCGAGCTCGAGCTGCCGGAGACCGGGCTGTCGATCGGTCGCTCGAGCGGCTCGGGCCTGCAGATCAAGGACGACTACACGTCGAGCGCCCACGCCAAGGTCGTCCGGTGGCGCGACCAGTGGATGGTGCAGGACCTCGGCTCGACGAACGGCACGTACGTCGACGGCAAGCGCATCACCGAGGCGACCCCCGTGCGGGTCGGCAGCTCGGTGCGGATCGGGACGACCACGTTCGAGCTGAGGCGCTGAGCTTGAGCACACCGCTCGCCGCCGCGATCAGTCACGTCGGCCGCATCCGCACGGAGAACCAGGACTCCGGCTACGCCGGCACGCACCTGTACTTCGTCGCGGACGGCATGGGCGGGCACGCGGGCGGCGACGTCGCGAGCGCCATCGTCACCCGCCGAGCGCGCGAGGCGGACCGCGAGTACGCGACCGCCGAGGAGGCCGCCGCGGCGCTCGCCGTCGCGCTGCGCGAGGGCAACGACGCGCTGCAGCAGGCGATGGTCGAGCACCCCGAGCTGTCGGGCATGGGCACGACCGGCTCCGGCATCCTGCGCGTCGGCGACAGGATCGGGCTCGCGCACATCGGCGACAGCCGCATCTACCGCTACCGCGTCGGCGCGCTCGAGCAGATCTCCACCGACCACACCTTCGTGCAGAAGCTCGTCGAGGCGGGGCGCATCACCCGCGAGGAGGCCGAGCACCACCCGCGCCGCAACGTCGTGATGCGCGTGCTCGGCAACGTCGAGACCGACCCCGAGATCGACACCGCCGTGCACGAGACGCTGCCGGGCGACCGCTGGCTCGTCTGCTCCGACGGCCTCTCGAGCTACGTCGACGAGGAGCGCATCCGCGCCATCCTCGAGCAGGGGCTCGACACGCCGTCGACCGTGCAGCGGCTCGTCAACGAGGCGCTCTCCCGAGGCGCCCCCGACAACGTGACGGTCGTGCTGTGCGACATCGACGAGCGGCGCCGCTCCTCGATCGAGCCGACGACGGTCGGCTCGGCCGCAGCCCCCATCTCGTACGAGGCGATCGAGCCGGAGCGCACCTCGGTGAGCCTGTCGCAGCTGCTGCTGCACCCGCGGCAGTCGCGCCAGCAGCCCGCCTTCGAGCACTTCGAGCCCGAGAGCGAGGAGTTCCTGCAGGAGCTGCTCGCCGAGCAGCGCCGCATGCGCCGCAACCGGCGCATCAGCTGGAGCGTGGGCGCCGCCCTCGCCGTGATCGGCATCGCCATCGTGTCGGTGCTCTTCTACACCTGGACGCAGGACCGCTACTTCGTGGGCGTCAACGACGCGGGCAACGTCGCGATCTACCAGGGCATCCAGCAGCAGATCGGGCCGCTCGTGCTCGCCGCGCAGGTGGAGGAGACCGACATCGCCGTCGACGAGCTCACGCCCTTCAACCGGCGCAGCGTCGAGCAGACCATCTCCGCGGGCTCGTTCGCCGACGCCCAGGCCATCATCGAGCGATTGGAGCGGTCGCCGTGATGCATCAGACGGCCTCGTCCGACCGGACGGCCCCGAACGCGCTGCAGACGGGCATCGTGCAGCTGCGCGACGTCACCGAGGCCATCAAGGTGCGCATCCGCAACCCCGCGAAGCTGCGCAACCTCGAGCTCTTCCTGCTCGTCGTCGCGTGGGTCATCGCGGGCGGCGCGATGGTGCTCGTGCAGCTCGGCGCGCTCCAGCGCGTCGACCTGTTCCCGCTCCAGCTCGCGGCCGGCCTCGGCGTGCTCACGCTCGCGATGCACATCGTGCTGCGCGTCGTCGCGCGCGAGGCCGACGCGATCATCCTGCCCGTGGTGACCGCGCTCAACGGCCTCGGCATCGCGATGATCTACCGCATCGACATCGCCGAGGGCGTGACCGGCTGGGATGCGGCGTCGATGCGCCAGATCGTCTGGACCGGCCTCGCGATCATCGTCGCGATCCTGGCGGTCCTCGTGGTGCGCAACCACCGCGTGCTCGCCCGCTACCGGTTCCTGGCGATGGCGATCGCCGTCATCCTGCTCATGCTGCCCCTCGTGCCCGGCATCGGCCGCACGATCAACGGCGCGACCGTCTGGATCGGCATCGGCGACCTCGTCTCGCTGCAGCCCGGCGAGCTCGCGAAGATCGCGCTGGCGATCTTCTTCGCGGGCTACCTCATGACCGCCCGCGACTCGCTCTCGGTGGTCGGCAAGCGCGTCCTCGGCCTCCGGTTCCCGCGCGTGCGCGACCTCGGCCCCATCCTCATCGTCTGGGGCGTGTGCATGCTCGTGCTCGTGTTCCAGCGCGACCTCGGCACCTCGATGCTGTACTTCGGGCTCTTCCTGGTGATGATCTACGTCGCCACCGGCCGCCGCTCGTGGATGGTGATCGGCGTCGGCCTCGTCGCCCTCGGCGGCATCGCGGCGTACTTCCTGCTCGGCTACGTGCAGCGGCGCGTGCACGCCTGGACGCACGCCTTCGACCCGGAGATCTACGAGGCGCAGGGCGGCTCGTTCCAGATCGTGCAGGGCGTGTTCGGCATGGCGCACGGCGGCCTGCTCGGCACCGGGCTCGGGCTCGGCCGGCCCGACATCACGCCCTACGCCAACAGCGACTACATCATCCCGTCGCTCGGCGAGGAGCTCGGCCTGGCCGGGATCTTCGCGATCCTCGCGCTCTACCTCGTGCTCGTCTCGCGCGGCGTGCGGATCGGCTTCCAGGGTCCCGACGACTTCACGAAGCTGCTCGCGGTCGGGCTCGCGTTCGCGATCGGCCTGCAGGTGTTCATCGTCGTGGGCGGCGTCACGAGGCTCATCCCGCTCACGGGCCTCACGACGCCGTTCCTCGCCGCCGGCGGCTCCTCGCTGCTGGCCAACTGGCTCATCGTCGCGCTGCTGCTGAGGCTGAGCGACTCGGTGCGCGGAAGGGGGATCGCATGACCAGCCACGACCGGGAGCAGAGCATGCGCCGGCCCATCCGCCGGGTCAGCACGCTGCTGCTCATCATGTTCGTCGGCCTCTTCGGCTCGTCGACGCTCATCCAGGCCGTGCAGGCCGACGGCCTCCACGCCGACCCGCGCAACACCCGCACGCTCTACGACTCGTTCGCCGTCGAGCGCGGCTCGATCGTGGTCGACGGCGTGCAGGTCGCGCTCTCGACCCCGTCCGAGGACGAGTACGAGTGGCAGCGGCAGTACCCGATGGGTGCGCTCTACGCGCCGATCACCGGCTACAACACGCTCGGGCAGGGCAACACCGGCATCGAGGGCGCGATGAACGCCGAGCTGACCGGCAGCGCCAACAGCCAGTTCCTCGACCAGATCCTCGCGACCCTCACCGGGCAGGATCCCGCCGGCTCGTCGGTCGAGCTGACGATCTCGAGCGCGGCGCAGCAGGCGGCGGCGGATGCGCTCGGCACGCGGGAGGGCGCGGTCGTCGCGCTCGACACCGAGACCGGCGACGTGCTCGCGATGTACTCGAGCCCGACGTTCGACCCGAACGCGTTCGCGCTGCACAACACCTCGGCGGTCACCGAGACCTACAACCAGCTGATCGCCGACCCGAACCAGCCGCTCCAGAACCGCGCGATCGCGGGCGACCTCTACTACCCGGGCTCCGTCTTCAAGGTGCTCGTGCTCGCCGCGGCGCTCGAGTCGGGCCGCTACGACCTCGACTCGGAGTTCCCCAACCCCGAGACGCTGACGCTCACCGGATCGACGGCCGAGATCCGCAACGCGTCCCGCACCACGTGCGGGCCGGGCGAGACGGTGACGCTCGAGACCGCGCTCATCCAGTCGTGCAACATCCCCTTCGCGCTCCTCGGCGAGGAGCTCGGCGAGGACGCGATCGCCGAGCAGGCCGCGGCGTTCGGCTACGGGCAGCCGCTCGACATCCCGCTCACCGTGACCCCGAGCCGGTATCCCACCGGGCTCGAGCCGTCGCAGCTGCAGCTGACGTCGTTCGGCCAGTACGACGTGCGCGTCACGCCGCTGCAGATCGCGATGACGACCGCCGCGATCGCGAACGACGGCACCCTCATGCAGCCGAACATGATCGACCGGGTGCTCGCACCCAACCTCGACGTGCTCGACGACCCGGAGCCGACCATCCTCGGCAACCCCATCTCCTCCGGGACCGCGGCCGAGATGCGCGCCGCCATGGAGCTCGCGGTGACCGAGGGACTCGCGACCAACGCGCAGATCTCCGGGGTCACCGTCGGCGGCAAGACCGGCACGGCGGAGACCGGGGAGAACAACGAGCCCTTCAACCTGTGGTTCACGGGATACGGAGAGCTGAACGATCGGAGCGTGGCGGTGGCTGTCGTCGTCGTGCCAGGTGAGAACATCGTCGGTGATACTTCAAACGTGATCGCCGCGCCTATCGGGAGAGCAGTGATCGAGGCGGTGCTGAACTCATGAGACCATCCAGCGGACTCACCTTCGGTGGGCGATACCAGCTCTCCAGCCGGATCGCCATCGGCGGCATGGGCGAGGTGTGGCAGGCGACCGATCAGGTGATCGGGCGCACCGTCGCGCTCAAGATCCTCAAGGACGAGTACATGGGGGATCCCGGGTTCCTCGAGCGCTTCCGCGCCGAGGCCCGGCACGCTGCGCTCGTCAACCACGAGGGCATCGCCAACGTCTTCGACTACGGCGAGGAGGAGGGCAGCGCCTTCCTCGTGATGGAGCTCGTCCCCGGCGAGCCGCTGAGCGCGATCCTCGACCGCGACCGCACGCTCTCGGCCGACAAGGTGCTCGACATCGTCGCGCAGACCTCCGCCGCCCTGCACGCCGCGCACCAGGCGGGCCTCGTCCACCGCGACATCAAGCCCGGCAACCTGCTCATCACGCCCGAGGGCCGGGTGAAGATCACCGACTTCGGCATCGCGCGCATCGCCGACCAGGTGCCGCTCACGGCGACCGGCCAGGTGATGGGCACGGTGCAGTACCTCTCCCCCGAGCAGGCCTCCGGGCAGCAGGCGGCGCCGGCGACCGACATCTACTCGCTGGGCATCGTCGCGTACGAGGCCCTCGCCGGGCGTCGGCCGTTCACGGGCGAGTCGCAGGTCGCGATCGCGATGGCGCACATCAACGACGCGCCCCCGGACCTGCCGGGCACCGTGCCGGAGCCGGTGCGCAACCTCGTGCTGTCGTGCATCGCGAAGACGCCCGCCGACCGGCCGACCTCGGCCGCGCACCTGTCGCGCGCCGCCACGATGCTGCGCCGCGGCGACATCGCCGGTGCCGCGGCGATCGTGCCGGGCATCGCCTCCACCGACTCGTTCGCGACCATCGACTCGCCGACCCAGGCGGCGACGAGGGTCATCACGACGCAGTCGAGCCCCGCGACGGCGGCGCTGCCGGTGACGGCGCGCACGACCACGCAGCAGCGCGAGCGCGATCGGCGGCGCACCAACCCGTGGATCTGGCCGGTCGTGATCCTCGCCGTGCTGCTCGTCGCAGCGGGCGTGGCGATCGCGATGATGCTGCTCAACGGCAGCCAGAACCCGCCGGCGTCGACCGAGACCTCGCAGCCGCCGTCCGAGAGCACGGCTGCGATGGTCGTCATCGACGAGGCCACGTTCCTCGGCATGGACGAGGCGGAGTTCCGCAGCGCGATCGAGGACCTCGAGCTCGTGCCCGCCGTCCAGATCGGCAACCCGGCGTCGAACCCCGACGACGTCGGGGTGGTCTACGACGTGAACCCGGTCGGCTCGGTCGCGCAAGGGTCCACGGTCACCGGCACGATCTACGGCCCGGAGGCCGAGATCACCGACCCGACCACGGCGCCGCGCCTGGCCGACGGCGGCGACCCGTCGGCGCTCACCGCCGGCACCGCCGTCTCGGTGGTGTGGGATGCGGCGAGCTGCCCGGCCGGCTACACGCTCGGCGGATACACCGCGACCGTCGTGTGGCCCGACGGCCGCGAGGAGAGCTTCGACTCCGGCACCGCGCAGCTCGACTTCACCACCGTGCCGTCCGGCCAGACCGCGGTGTCGTACGCCTACCGCTGCACCGTCTCCGGCGGCGACACGCTCACGAGCGCCGCATCGCCGTCGCTCACGATGACGGCGACGCCTGCGGCGACGCCGACCCCCACGCCGACGCCCACGCCCGAGCCGACCGACCCGCTGCCGACGCTGCCCGTGGAGCCCACCGACGGCCCCTGACCGCCGTTGACGTAGAATCGACCGATCCCCCCGCGAGCAGCGCTCGCGGGGACCGCGCAGAGAGGAGCAGCGGATGACCGACAGCATCATCGCGTCGCTGCGCACCCTCGGCGACCGGTACGAGATCGGCGAGCTCATCGGGCAGGGCGGCATGGCGCAGGTGCATCGCGCCCGCGACACCCGGCTCGACCGCCAGGTGGCCGTCAAGCTGCTGAAGCCGGAGCTGTCGCTCGACCCCGAGTTCCGCACCCGCTTCCGCCAGGAGGCGCAGTCGGCGGCCCGCATGTCGCATCCGACCGTCGTGCGCGTGTTCGACGCCGGCGAGGAGCCCGCGGTCGGGCCCGACGGCGAGCCCGCCGCGGTGCCCTACATCGTGATGGAGTACGTCGACGGCCGGATGGTGAAGGACATCATCGCCGAGGGCCCGCTCTCCGAGGCCGAGGCGGTGCGCATCACGAAGGGCATCCTCACCGCCCTGGAGTACTCCCACCGCGCGGGCATCGTGCACCGCGACATCAAGCCCGGCAACGTGATGGTGACGCCCGGCGGCCAGATCAAGGTGATGGACTTCGGCATCGCGCGCGCGGTGAGCGAGACGAGCGCCAACGTCGCCCAGACCGGGATGATCCTCGGCACCGCCCAGTACTTCTCCCCCGAGCAGGCGCGCGGCGAGACCGTCGACGCCCGCACCGACCTCTACTCGACCGGTGTCATCCTCTTCGAGCTGCTCACGGGACAAGCGCCGTTCCGGGCCGACACCGCGGTCGGCGTCGCGTACCAGCACGTCGCCGAGGAGCCCCCCGCCACGTCGTCCATCACGCCCGGCATCACGCCCGAGATGGACTCGATCGTGGCGAAGGCGCTCGAGAAGAAGCGCGACGACCGGTTCCAGTCGGCGACGGAGTTCAAGGAGGCGCTCGACGATGCGCTCGCCGGCGTGCTCGTGCCGTTCGAGCGCACCGAGACGGCGCCCCTCGACATCGGCGCGGCCACGACGATGTTCGCGGCGCTGGCCGCGGACGACGCGGAGCCCGACAGCGAGCAGCCGGTCCAGCGCGGCCGCCGCCCGCAGATCGCGTGGCTGTGGGGAGCCGTCGTGCTCATCGCGGTGCTCGTCGTCGGCGCGGTCGTCTGGGCGGTGAGCCTCGGCGGCAGCCTGCCGATCGCCGGCCTGTCGACCGTCGTGCCGACCGTCGCGGGCATGCAGGAGGAGGCCGCGGTCGCGGCGATCGAGGAGGCGAGCCTCGTGCCGGAGGTGCGGCGCGTGATCGACGACGCGGAGGCCGGCACCGTGCTGCGCTCCGAGCCCGACGCCGGCATCACCGTCTCGCCGGGCTCCGCCGTCAGCCTCGTCATCTCCAACGGCCCGCCACCTGCGCCGCTCATGAGCGTCGCCAACCTGAGCGAGGCCCAGGCGCGGCAGGCGCTCGAGGCCGCGGGCTTCGTCGTCGGGTCCGTCACGCGCGAGGACTCCGCGACCGTCGCGCAGGACCTCGTGATCAGCACCGATCCGAGCGCCGGCACCGACGTGGCCCGCGGGTTCACCGTGAACCTCGTGCTCTCCTCCGGCATGGTGCAGGTGCCGAACGTGCTGGAGCGGCCCATCGCCGCCGCCGCCGACGAGCTCACCGCGCTCGGCCTCGTGGTCGATCGCCGCTTCACGACCCGCTGCATCGGCGGCGACGTCGTCGAGCAGTCGCTCACGCCCGGCTCGCATCCGCAGGGCAGCACCATCACGCTGCTGTACTGCAACGGCCAGTCGCGGCCGGCGCCCCGGCCCCCCACCGCGCCCACCACGCCCACCACGCCGACCACGCCCACGCAGGCGCCCGCCCCGCCCGCCGAGCCCGCCCCGCCGGTCGAGCCGACCGAGCCGGGCGGCGGCGAGGACGAGGGCTGACGCGGCTCGTCCGCGATCGGCCGCTCAGGCCACGTGGTCGGGCGGCGGTGCGAGCGTGACGAGCGGTGCCCGGCCGGCCGCGAGCGCGGCCGCGCCGTCGAGGCCCGCCGCCTCCAGCCAGTTGCCGAGCATCCGGTAGCCGCCCTCGGTGAGCACCGACTCGGGGTGGAACTGCACGCCCCACACCGCCGCGTCACGGTGCTCGAGCGCCATGATGACCCCGCCGGGTCCGGCCGTCCGCGCCGTCACCCGCAGCGCCTCCGGCACCGTGCCGTCGACGACGGCGAGCGAGTGGTAGCGGGTGGCGGTCAGGGGGCTCGGGAGCCCGTGGAAGATCGTCGAGTCGTCGTGCTCGACGAGGCTCGTCTTGCCGTGCATGAGCTCCGGTGCGTGTGTCACGACCCCGCCGAGCGCCTCGGCGATCGCCTGGTGGCCGAGGCAGACGCCCAGCAGCGGCGTGCCGTGCTCGATCGCGGCGTGCACCATCGGGATGGAGACACCGGCATCGGCGGGCGCGCCGGGCCCGGGCGAGAGCAGCACCGCATCCCAGTCGCCGATGGTCGCCGCCCCGACCTCGTCGTTGCGCACCACCTCGACCTCGGCACCGAGCTCCTGCAGGTAGCCGGCGAGGGTGTAGACGAAGCTGTCGAAGTTGTCGACGACGAGGACTCGGGTCATGCGGCGCTCACTCGATCAGGGGGTCGGGGGTCGGGAAGTAGGTCTGCATCACCCACGGGTAGCCGTGGAAGACGAGCAGGAGGGCGATCGCGACGACCGCTGCCAGCACGATCAGCAGCCGGAGGAACCAGGGACCGGGCAGCATCCGCCAGAGCGCCGCGTACATCAGGCGGTCCCGAGCGCGTCGGCCAGCTCGCGCGGCATGCCGTCCTCGGCGGGCTGCCACCCGACGAGCGTCGCGTAGGCGACCAGCCGGCCCGCCGCCGACCACTCGGGGTTGCAGGTCGTGAGCGTGAGGTAGCGGCCATCCGCCGGCACGGTCGGCTGCTGCGGCACCGTGGCCACGACGCCGACGGCCGTCGGCGGCACGTACTCGTGGTTGCGGAACTCGTACACGTACCAGGCGCTCGCCGTCTGCACCGTGATGCGGTCGCCCACCCGCATCTCGTCGAGGTGGGTGAAGGGCCCGCCCTGGCCGTTGCGGTGCCCGGCGACGGCGAAGTTGCCGAGCTGCCCCGGCTGCGCGGCGCCGCTGTAGTGCGCGAGGCCCTGCTCGAGCGAGTCGAGCACGGCCCGGCTCGTGCCCTCGCCGATCACGCGCTGGAACTGCCCGAGGCGCGGGATGTGCATGACCGCGAACGACTCGCGGTCGGGCACGGCGGTCTCGGCGGGCGGCTCGTCGGTGCGCAGCCGGGTCTCCGCCGACGGCGCCGGGTCGAGCGGCCCGAGCTGCGCCGCGAACACCTGCGCCGCCTGCTGCTGCTCGCTGCCCAGCACCGCGTCCGAGAGCCACAGCTGCCAGCCGGCGTAGCCGAGCGCGAGCACGCCGGCGGTCAGCAGCAGCTCGCCGAGCACGCTCGCGAAGGTCGCTCGACGCGCGGGGCGCCGCTGGGGAGCGCGCTGCTGCCTGGCCACAGGACAATCCTAGGCGCCGACTGCATTAGCATGGGTTGCCATGAGCCCTAGCGAGAAGTCCGTCGACAAGGCGTCGACCGCAAAGTCGAAGCCGGCGCGGTCCCCGCACGACGAGCAGCGGAACCCGGCGTGGTTCAAGCCCGTCATGTTCGGCTTCATGCTGGTCGGCTTCGCGTGGGTGATCGTCTACTACATCTCCGGCACGACGCTGCCCGTGCCTGCGCTCGGCTCGTGGAACATCGTCGTCGGCTTCGGCGTGATGTTCATCGGCTTCATCATGACCACGCGCTGGAAGTAGCGAATTACACCGGTGTAGTTCTCCACAGCTGTGGAGAGAACTGTGGAGAACCGGCCGCGCTCGCTCAGAGCACCGTCGCCACGCGCGCGGCGAGCAGGGCCGCGACCAGCACGGCGACCCCGCCGATGACGAGCCACGACGCCGTCCCCGGCTTGGCGCGACGCATCCGCTGGTCGGCGAGCCCGATGCCGAAGCCCAGCGCGAGGCCGATCACGAGCCCGCCCACGTGCGCGGGCCACGAGATGCTGCCGAACGCGAAGGTGATCACGAGGTTGATGCCGACGATGATGAGGAGCGACGGCTGCACGCGGCCGACCATCCGCTGCATCCCGATGAGCATGCCGAAGAGCGCGTAGATGCCGCCCGACGCGCCCACGACCCCGGACAGCGGCGTGAACCACGCCACGGCGACCGCCGCGCCCGCGACGCTGACGACGTAGGCCGCCAGGAACGGCAGCCGGCCGATGCGCTCCTCGATCGCCGGCCCCGTCATCCACAGCACCAGCATGTTGAAGGCGAAGTGGAGCACCCCGGCGTGCACGAGCGCGTAGGTGACGAAGCGCCACGGCTCGACGAGCGAGTAGGGCAGGAAGAACAGCAGCGACGACGACAGGTCGCCCGGCAGGACCTGCAGCACGCCGACGAGCGCCGTGACGGCGAAGATGGCGATCGTGACGGGGGCGGGCTGCGCGAGCCACTGCCGCGCGCGGCGCCCGACGGCCGTGCGGGGCGCCCCGCTCGCCCGCCGGGCGGCGCGCTGCAGCGTCTGCTGCTCGGCGCGCAGCTCCCGCACGCACTCGGGGCAGCGCACGCCGACCGGCGCCTGCTGCTGGCACTCGCCGCAGATGGTGCGGCCGCACCGCTGGCACAGCACCCAGCTCTGGCGGTCGGGGTGCCGGTAGCAGCGGTCGGCTGGCGGTGCGGCGCTCACCTGGGGGTCAGGCCTGCGCGATCTCGATGGTCTCGATGACGACGTCCTCGAGCGGGCGGTCGCGGCCGTCGGTGGGGACCGCCTGGATCGCGTCGACGACGCGCTGCGACGCCTCGTCCTCGACCAGGCCGAAGACGGTGTGCTTGCCCTGCAGCCACGGGGTGGCCACGGTCGTGATGAAGAACTGCGAGCCGTTCGTGCCGCGGCCCGCGACCTTGCCGGCGTTCGCCATCGCGAGCACGTAGGGCGCGTTGAAGCCGAGGTCGGGGTGGATCTCGTCGTCGAACTGGTAGCCGGGGCCGCCGACGCCCTGCCCGAGCGGGTCGCCGCCCTGGATCATGAAGTCGGGGATGATGCGGTGGAAGACGACGCCGTCGTAGAGCGGGTCGGTCGACGTCTTGCCGGTGGCGGGGTGCGTCCATTCGCGCGCGCCGGTGGCGAGCTCGACGAAGTTCTGCACCGTCTTGGGGGCGTGGTCGCCGAGGAGGTTGACCTTGATCTCGCCGAGATTCGTGCGGATGGTCGCGACAGCGGTGTGATGAGCCATGCCCTGATCCTCCCACAGCGCGGGTGCCTGGACCTGGTCGGCGGGCCCGGGTTCGACGACAGCGAAACCGGCACCGACTGGGTGACGCACCCAGGAAAACCTGCAAGGATGACGGCCAGGCTTCGACCACGGAAGGACATCCATGTCGCTCGAACTCACGCGCAAGCGCGCGAAGGAGATCAAGAAGCTCCGCAAGCAGGCCGACAAGCTCTGGGCTGAGCAGCGCGTCGTCAGCCAGCACGCGGCGCAGGTCGCACGCGAGGCGCGCGACCAGGCTCGCGCCTACGGCGCCGAGTCGCTCATCCCTGCCGCCGAGCACTACGTGCACCGCGGCGTCGACGCGGGCCGCGACGGCCTCTCCAAGGCGGCCAGGGGCTGGAACGCCGGCGTCGTGCCGGCGATCGCCTCGGGCCTCGGCTCGGTCGCCGCGATGGCGCAGATCGCCAAGGACGACCGCGTCAAGCACGCGATCGAGAACGTGCGCCGCTACGCCACCGTGCCGGACGTCGCGCCCGCCACCCCCGTGAAGAGCGGCCCGAACGCCTGGCAGTGGCTGCTCATCGGTGTCGGTGCCGTCGCGGTCGTCAGCGCCGGCTACGCCGCGTGGCAGACGCTGCGGGCCGACGACGACCTGTGGATCCCCGACGCCGAGGACTCCGCGATCGACGCGCCGCCGCGTCCGGTCGACCAGCCCACCGGTGGCATCGCCGACGGTCCCGAGGCCGGCGCGCCCCAGGCCTGAGTCGCCCGACCGAGCAGACCGAAGGGGCCCCCGCCGCGAGGCGAGGGCCCCTTCGTCGTGCGGGCGCGGCCGCTCAGCCCAGGCTCGCGCCGATGAGCACGAGGATGCCGCCGCCGAGCAGCAGCCCGCCCGCGAGCAGGAACGCGCGCAGCCGCCGCTCGGGCTGACGGCCCGAGCGCATCGTGCGCACCGCGTCGATGCCGCTCACGAGGCAGCTGGCGACCATCGCGCAGAGGCCGAGGACGACGAGCGGATGCATCAGCGCAGCGGAGAGCCGGCGTCGTGCAGGTGGCTGAGCGCCCAGTCGACCGCGTGCACGTGCCGCAGCCGCGGGACGGCGGCGATCGCGTGCCAGGCGACGTCGTCGGTCGTCCCGTCGAGCTCCACCGCCAGCTCGCCGCCGATGATCTCGGCGCGGTAGAGGATGCGGAGCGCCTGCATCGCGTCGCCGTGCAGGCTGTTCGGCAGCACCGCGGAGTCGACGCCGAGCAGGCTCGTGAGCCGCACGTCGTAGCCGGTCTCCTCCTTGACCTCCCGCACGGCGCCGTCTGCCGGGTGCTCCCCCGCCTCGACGCCGCCGCCGGGCAGGGTCCAGCCGCTCATGCCGCTCTCGTTCCAGTGCGGCAGCAGGATCTCGCCCGCGTCACCGTCACCCCTGGTGATCAGGGCGTAGGCGGCCACTCGCATGCGCATTCGGCCATCCTACGGCGGCTCAGCGCGCGGGCGTCCCCGATGTCGCCGCCTCGGCCTCGCGATCGGCGCCCCGCCAGCCCGGAGCATCCGGGCCCGGCGCGGAGTCGGACGGCAGCGCGGTCGGCTCGATCGCCTGGGTCGGCACCAGCTCGCCGACGCCCTCGCCCGGCGCGGTCTGCTCGACGGTGAGCTGGAAGTCGTCGCCGTGCTCCGTCACGCCGGCCACCACGGCCTGCTCGACCGCGGCGAAGGCGTAGGCGCGCCGCACGACCACCGGGTCCTGCGAGAGGTCCTTCGTGAGCGCGATCGCGAGCCCGATCATCACGACGACGAACGGCAGCGCGGCCACGATGGTCACCTGCTGCAGGCCGGTGAGCGCATCCTCGCCGCCGATGAGCAGCATGATGGCCGCGACGGCGCCGGTCGCGATGCCCCAGAAGATGACGGTCCGCCGCGAGGGGGTGAGCGAGCCGCGGTGCGAGAGCGTGCCCATCACGATCGATGCGGCATCGGCGCCCGAGACGAAGAAGATCGCGACGAGCACCATGACGACGACCGACATGATCTGCGCGAGCGGCAGCTCGGCGAGGGCGGTGAACAGCGTCGCCTCCGGCGAGCCGGAGCTGCCGAGATCGACGCCGGCGCGCTCGAGATCGATGCCGAGCCCGCCGAAGATGGCGAACCACACGAGCGAGACGAGCGTCGGCGCGACGAGCACGCCCGTGACGAACTGGCGGATGGTGCGGCCGCGCGAGATGCGCGCGATGAACATGCCGACGAACGGCGTCCAGCTGACCCACCACGCCCAGTAGAAGATCGTCCAGCCCGACAGCCAGCTGGCGACGGCCTCGCCGCCGGCGGCCTCGGTGCGCGCCGACATGACGGCGAGCTGCTCGAAGTAGGCGCCGATGGTCGTCGGCAGCAGGTTGAGGATGAAGATCGTCGGTCCGACGACGAAGACGAAGAGGGCGAGGAGGCCCGCGAGCACCATGTTGATGTTCGACAGCCACTTGATGCCGCGCGAGATGCCGGAGACCGCCGAGACGACGAACGCCGCGGTGAGGACGGCGATGATCGCGACGAGCACGCCGTTGCCGAGGTCGCCGAGCCCGGTCACGATCTCGAGGCCGGAGCCGATCTGCAGCGCGCCGAGGCCGAGCGACGTGGCGGAGCCGAACAGGGTGGCGAAGATCGCGAAGATGTCGATCGCGCGGCCGACCGGGCCCTCGACCGTGCGCTTGCCGAGCAGCGACGTGAAGGCCGCCGAGATCGTGAGCGCGCGCCGCTTGCGGAACACGCTGTAGGCGAGCGCGAGCCCGACCACCGCGTAGATCGCCCACGGGTGCAGCGACCAGTGGAACATCGTGGTCGCCATCGCGGTGCGGATCGCCTCCGACTCGTCGCCGCCGCCGGTGCCGGGCGGGGGCGTGACGAGGTGGCTGACCGGCTCGGTCACGCCGAAGAAGACCAGGCCGATGCCCATGCCGGCCGAGAACATCATCGCGATCCACGACACCGTGCTGAACTCGGGGTCCTCGCCGTCGTCGCCGAGCGGGATGCTGCCGAAGCGGCTCGCGGCGATCCAGACGACGAAGATGACGAAGCCGGTCGCGGCGAGCGCGAACAGCCAGCCGGTGTTGTGCACGACCCAGTCGAGCCCGGCCGCGGACGCCGACGCGAGCGACTCGGTCGAGAGCGCGCCCCAGATGACGAAGGCGAGCGCGACGCCGGCCGCGACCGCGAACACCACCGTGTCGAGCGGTCGGCCGGCAGCATCCTTCGCGGGTGCGGGCGGCACATCCAGCGCCGGGTGGAGCGGCTTCGCTCGTCGGGGCAGTCCCCGGAAGGTCTTCTCAGGGCGCCTGCCCGTGTTCGTCGTCTCGCTCATCGCATCTCCGTCAGCTCGTATCGCACGCCGCCGATACGCCATGAGGACGCCTCGCGACCCATCAACGTTACTAGGGATCTGCTGTGGATGCGATTCGTGTTCGCTCCGCGCGTGTCAGCGGATGCGGCCCCGGGAGCGCACGCGGCTCTCCATCGTGTCGCGCAGCGGGGCACCCAGGAACAGTCCGAGCGAGGAGCCGGCGGCGAGCGCGATGCCGATGGCGCCCGCCCCGATGAGGGTCGCGACGCCGAGCACGAGCCGCTCGGGGGCGCCGTCCGACTCGACCAGCTCGAGCAACCCACGGAAGACGGCGGAGCCGGGCACCATGGGCACGATGGCCGCGGTGGTGACGGCGATCGACGGCACGTGCAGCCGGTGCGCGATGAGGATGCCGATGAAGCTCGCGATCAGGGCGCCGAGGGCGCTGGCCACCGAGACGCCGAGGCCGGCCGCGAAGCCGGCCGAGTAGCCCGCCCACGCGATGCAGCCGAGCGCGGCGCTCACGAGGATCGTGCGCAGCCCCGCACCGTTCCAGGTCGCGACCGACGCGGCGATGACGAGCACGCCGACGAACTGCAGCGGCACCCCGCCGAGCGAGGTGGCGTCGCTCGAGACGGCGAACCCCATCCCGAGCGCCTGCGCGACCGACAGCCCGCCGACGATGCCGATCACCACGCCCAGGGTGAGCAGCGCGAGGTCGAGGATGCGGCCGCCCGCCGTGAGCGCGAAGCCGTCGATCGCGTCCTGCGCGGCGCCCACCACCGACATGCCGGCGAGCATGAGCACGATGCCCGCTGCGACGATGATCGACGGGCGGGCGTCCTCGAGCAGCGGCACGCCCAGCTGCGCGAGCCGGCTCGTCGCTGCGGCGATGGCGGTGACGACGAAGGCGCCGACGATCTGCGAGAAGAAGAAGGGCACCCGCAGGCGCGACATCAGCCGCTGCGCCATCGCCGCGCTGCACGCCGCGATGAACGCGACCACGGTGATGATCGGCGAGGCACCGAACAGCAGCGCGACGCCGACGGTGAGGAAGCCCTGGGCGAGCACGATGAAGGCGGGCCGGTACATGAACGGCATGCGACGGATGCCGTGGAACCTCGCGCGCGCCTGCTCGAGCTCGAGCCCTCCCTCGATGTCGGCGACGAGCGCCTGCAGCCGCTGCAGCTTCGAGTGGTCGGGCACGGGCGCCCGCACGACGCGCAGCAGCGTGATCGGCAGATCGGTGTCGTGCCGGTGGTACGAGACACCGATCGAGTTGTACGTGACGTCGACGTGGACGGGTCGGATCCCGAGCGCGGCCGCGACGCGGATCGTGGCGAGCGCGACGTCGTTCGCGGAGGCGCCGACGGCGGTGAGCGCCTCGGCGATCCGCATCGCCAGGTCGATGACCTTCCGCGCGTACACCTCGTCGATCGTGAGGATCGCCTCGGTCATGGGCCGGGATGCGGGATCGTTGCGGATCGCGCGCACCAGGTGCTGCCGCCAGTGAATGCGCCTGTCCATCGCCACCATCCTCGCACCCGGGTCGCCGCGTCCCGGGACGCACGAAAGCCCCACCGCAGTGGGGCTTCACGTGGAGCCTGGGAGAATCGAACTCCCGACATCCTGCTTGCAAAGCAGGCGCTCTACCAACTGAGCTAAGGCCCCGTGGCATCGCAGCCGTGGGATGTGCTTGGTGGGGCTACATGGACTCGAACCATGGACCTCTTCGTTATCAGCGAAGCGCTCTAACCGCCTGAGCTATAGCCCCAAGCACAAGCATCGACTCTACCAGACGGATCGTGGTGCTCGGCACCGCGTCACTGGTTGGCGAAGCCCACCTGGAGGCCGCCCGTGATGCGCACCGACAGGTTGTAGAGCACCGCGATGACGGCGCCCAGCACGGTGATGACGACGAAGTTCAGCACCGCGACGAGCAGCGTGAACATCATCACCTGCGGCAGCGAGATGATCGACGTGATGGCGAAGTCGGGCTGCGCGAGGATGTCGCGCAGCACCTCGTCGATCTTGCCGAACAGCCCGACGACCTGCAGCAGCGTCCACATGACGAAGGTGACCACGAGCTGCACGATGCCGAGCACGAGGCCGAGCACCGCCGACACCTTCATCGCCGACCAGAAGTCGATGTGCACGAGCCGCAGGCGCACCTGCTTGCTCGAGCCGCCGCGCCGAGGCGTCTTGCTCTGCAGCTTCTCGGCGATGCTCATTCGTCGGTCTCCTCGGTGGTGTCGCCAGCGGTGGCGGCCGCGTCCGTGGCGTCAACGATAGCGGCATCGACCTCGACGACCGCGGCATCCGCGGCGTCGGGTGCGCCGTCCGCGGCCACCACGTCGTCGTCGACGTCGCGCTCGACGTTGCGGGCGATCGAGATCACCAGGTCGGTGGTCGACTTCTCGGCGAACTGCACGCCCATCGTGGTGCGGCCGGTCGCTCGCACCTCGTCGACGTGGGAGCGGATGACCTTGCCGGAGGCGCGGATGAGCAGCAGCTCCTCGCCGTCCCCGACGATCGTCGCGCCCACGAGCGCACCGCGGTCGTGGTCGCCGGACGAGAAGGTGAGCACGCCCTGCGTGCCGCGCCCCTTCGACGGGTAGTCGCCGACCGGGGTCTTCTTGCCGAAGCCCTGCTCGGTGACGACGAACACGTAGCCGTCGTCGCCGATCACCATCGCGGCGAGCGCCTCGTCGCCCTGCTTGAGGCGCACGCCGCGCACGCCGCCGGTGTTGCGGCCCATCGGGCGCAGCGCCTCGTCGGTGGCGGCGAACCGCGCGGCCCGGCCGGACCTCGTCACGACCAGGATCTCGTCGGACGCGTCGGCGAGCATCGCCGAGATGAGGCGGTCGCCGTCGGCGAGGTTGACGGCGATGATCCCGCCGGTGCGGTTCGTGTCGTACAGCTCGAGCCGCGTCTTCTTCACCTGGCCGTGCTGGGTCGCGAGCACGAGGTACTCGGCCTGCGCGTAGTCGCGCAGGGTGAGCACGGTCTGCACCTGCTCGTCGGGCTGGAAGGCGAGCAGGTTCGCGACGTGCTGGCCCTTCGCGTCGCGGCCCGCCTCGACGACCTCGTACGCCTTCATGCGGTAGACGCGGCCCAGGTTGGTGAAGAACAGCATCCAGTCGTGCGTCGAGTTCACGCTGAAGTGCTCGACGACGTCGTCGCTGCGCAGCTGCGCGCCGCGCACGCCCTTGCCGCCGCGGTGCTGCGCGCGGTACTGGTCGATGCGCGTGCGCTTGATGTAGCCGCCGTGCGTGAGGCTCACGACGACCTGCTCCTCGGGGATCAGGTCCTCCATCGAGACGTCGCCGCCGTAGCCGTGCATGATCTCGGTGCGGCGGTCGTCGCCGTACTTGTCGACGATCTCGCCGAGCTCCTCGACGATGATCGCGCGCTGCCGCACGGGGCTGGCGATGATCTCCTTGTAGTCGGCGATGCGCACGGTGAGCTCCTCGGCCTCGTCGTGCACCTTCTGGCGCTCGAGCGCCGCGAGCCGCCGCAGCTGCATCTCGAGGATGGCGCTCGACTGCTCGGCGTCGATGTCGAGCAGCGCCATCAGCCCGTCGCGCGCCTCCTCGGTCGTCGAGGATCGGCGGATGAGCGCGATCACCTCGTCGAGCGCGTCGAGCGCCTTGAGGTAGGCCTCGAGGATGTGCATGCGCGCCTCGGCCTTGGCCAGGCGGAACTGCGTGCGACGCACGATGACCTCGACCTGGTGGTCGGCCCAGTGCGAGATGAAGCCGTCGATCGACAGCGTGCGCGGCACGCCGTCGACGATCGCGAGCATGTTCGCGCCGAAGTTCTCCTGCAGCTGCGTGTGCTTGTAGAGGTTGTTGAGCACGACCTTCGCGACCGCGTCGCGCTTGAGCGTGATGACGAGGCGCTGGCCGGTGCGGCCGGAGGTCTGGTCCTCGAGGTTCGCGATGCCGTTGAGCTTGCCGTCCTTCACGAGGTCGGCGATGCGCACCGCGAGGCGGTCCGGGTTCACCTGGTACGGCAGCTCGGTGACGACGAGGGCGGTCCGCCCCTGCACCTCCTCGACGGTCACGACGCCGCGCATCGTGATGGAGCCGCGACCGGTGCGGTACGCCTCCTGGATGCCCTTCGTGCCGAGGATCTGCGCTCCGGTGGGGAAGTCGGGACCGTGGATGCGCTGCAGCAGCGCCGCCTGCAGCTCCTCCTTCGACGCATCCGGGTGCTCGAGGTGCCAGATCGCGCCGGCCGCCACCTCGCGCAGGTTGTGCGGCGGGATGTTCGTCGCCATGCCCACGGCGATGCCGACCGAGCCGTTGACGAGCAGGTTCGGGAACCGGGCGGGCAGCACGGCGGGCTCCTGGGTGCGCCCGTCGTAGTTGTCCTGGAAGTCGACCGTGTCCTCGTCGATGTCGCGCACCATCTCCATGGCGAGCTGCGACATCTTCGTCTCGGTGTATCGCGGGGCAGCCGCCTCGTCGTCGCCGGCGGAGCCGAAGTTGCCCTGGCCGAGCGCGAGCGGGTACCGCAGGCTCCACGGCTGCACGAGCCGCACGAGCGCGTCGTAGATCGCCGAGTCGCCGTGGGGGTGGAACTGCCCCATGACGTCGCCGACCACGCGCGAGCACTTCGAGAAGGCCTTGTCGGGGCGGTAGCCGCCGTCGTACATCGCGTAGATGACGCGTCGGTGCACCGGCTTCATGCCGTCGCGCACCTCGGGCAGCGCGCGCCCGACGATGACGCTCATCGCGTAGTCGAGGTACGAGCGCTGCATCTCGAGCTGCAGGTCGACCTGCTCGATCGCGCCGTGGTCCGGCAGGTCGCGGTCGACGGGCTCGGCGGGCGGGGTGGTGTCAGTCAATGTCAGCTTCGTTCTACGAGTGCGAGTGGCGTGGGCGCGTCAGGCGCGTCAGATGTCGAGGAAGCGCACGTCGCGCGCGTTCTTCTGGATGAAGCTGCGTCGCGCCTCGACGTCCTCGCCCATGAGGGTCGAGAAGATCGAGTCGGCCACGGCGGCGTCGTCCATCGTCACCTGCTTGAGCGTGCGGGTCTTGGGGTCCATGGTCGTCTCCCACAGCTCCGAGTAGTTCATCTCGCCGAGGCCCTTGTAGCGCTGCACCGGGGTGTCCTTCGGCAGTCGCTTGCTCGCGGCCTGGCCGGCGGCGATCATGGCGTCGCGCTCCCGGTCGCTGTAGGCGTACTCGTGCTCGGCGTTCGTCCACTTGATCTTGAACAGCGGCGGCGCGGCGAGGTAGACGTAGCCCTTGTCGATGAGCGGGCGCATGTAGCGGAACAGCAGCGTCAGCAGCAGCGTGGTGATGTGCTGCCCGTCGACGTCGGCATCGGCCATGAGCACGATCTTGTGGTACCTGGCCTTCTCGGGGTCGAAGTCCTCGCCGAGGCCCGCGCCGAACGCGGTGATCATCGACTGGATCTCGGCGTTGCCGAGCGCGCGGTCGAGCCGCGCCTTCTCGACGTTGAGCACCTTGCCGCGCAGCGGCAGGATCGCCTGCCGGTAGGGGTCGCGGCCCTGCACGGCGGAGCCGCCTGCGGAGTTGCCCTCCACCAGGAAGATCTCGGAGATGGCCGGGTCCTTCGACTGGCAGTCCTTGAGCTTGCCCGGCATGCCGCTCGACTCGAGCAGCCCCTTGCGGCGCGTCTGCTCGCGCGCCTTGCGCGCGGCGAGGCGTGCCATGCCGGCCTGGATGGCCTTCCGCACGATCTCCTTCGCCGAGCCCGGGTTCGACTCGAACCAGTGGCCGAGCTGCTCGCCGGTGACGCGCTGCACGTACGACTTCGCCTCGGTGTTGCCGAGCTTCGTCTTCGTCTGGCCCTCGAACTGCGGCTCGCCGAGCTTCACCGAGACGATCGCGGTCAGTCCCTCGCGCACGTCCTCGCCCGTGAGGTTCTCGTCCTTCTCCTTGAGCTGGTTCGTCTGCCGCGCGTAGCGGTTCACGAGCGTCGTGAGCGCCGCCCGGAAGCCCTCCTCGTGCGTGCCGCCCTCGTGCGTGTTGATCGTGTTCGCGTAGGTGTAGACGGCCTCCTGGTAGGAGCCGGTCCACTGCATCGCGATCTCGACCGAGATGCGGCGATCCTTGTCCTCCGACTCGAAGTCGATGATCTCCGGGTGCACCGGCTCCGACTTCTTCGACTCGTTGAGGTACGCGACGTAGTCCTTCAGGCCCTGCTCGTAGAGGAACTCGTCCGATCGCTGCACCGCCTCGGCGCTGTCGTCGCCGTCGGGCTGGATGAGCGCCTCGGGCCGCAGGTCCTCGAGCGCGATGCGGAGGCCCTTGTTGAGGAACGCCATCTGCTGGAAGCGCTTGGCGAGCGTCTCGTAGTCGAACTCGACGGTCTCGAAGATGTCGGTGCTCGGCCAGAACGTGATGATCGTGCCCGTGCTGTCGGCCGGCTCGCCGGTCACGAGCGGGCCGTCGGGCTCGCCCACCGAGAACGACTGGCGGTGCACATGGCCCTGCCGGCTGATCTCCACCTCGAGCTTCGACGAGAGGGCGTTCACCACCGAGGAGCCGACGCCGTGCAGCCCGCCGGAGACCGCGTAGCCGCCGCCGCCGAACTTGCCGCCGGCGTGGAGCACCGTGAGCACGACCTCGAGCGTCGACTTCGAGGGGTCGCTCGAGTGGGGATCGACGGGGATGCCGCGCCCGTTGTCCGACACGCGCACGCCGCCGTCGGGCAGGATCGTGACCTCGATGTTGTCGCAGTGCCCGGCGAGCGCCTCGTCGACGGCGTTGTCGACGATCTCGTAGACGAGGTGGTGGAGCCCTCGGGGACCCGTGGAGCCGATGTACATGCCAGGACGCTTGCGCACCGCCTCGAGACCCTCGAGGATCTGGATCTGGTCGGCGCCGTAGTCGCCCTGCTCGCGCTGCTCTCGCGTCTGCTCGTCGGGCTGTGCACCCTGCTCGTTCGCCATCGTTCTCGCGTCCGCCTTCCGCGCCACCACCGCGGGCAGCGCAACCCTCCGATTCTACCCCGGAAAGGCGCGGAGCACCGCGACGAACGCGCCTCTGGGGAGCGATCTCCGGTTCGGAGGACAGAACACACCGCCGCGGGCGCGTTCCGAAGCGCTGGATGCCTCCACCGGCCTGTGCGGGCACGATCCTGCAGGAGGACGATCCCCGCTCGAGAGCGGGTGCGCCGAGCGGCGTGCGGTCAGCTCTCCGCCGCCGGCCGGCGCGAGGGGGCGACGACGCGGATGACCGCCGAGTCGTCGAGCGCGCCGAGGCCCTGCGCCTCGCCCAGCAGGAACAGCTGCTCGGCGGCGGCGGCGACCGGTGCCGCGAGGTGGTGGGCGCGGGCGGCAGCGCCCACGATCCCCATGTCCTTGACGAAGATGTCGAGCCGGCTCAGCACCTCCGCGCCGCCCTCGTCGTACGCCTGCAGCGACCGCGGACCGCGGTTGCCGAGCATGAAGGAGCCGGCGGCGCCGGCCGTGAGCGCCTCGAGCGTGCGCTCGCGGTCGAGGCCCATGGCGTCGGCGAGCGCGAGCGCCTCGGCCGCCGCCGCGATGTGCACGCCGCACAGGAGCTGGTTGACGGTCTTGAGCGCCTGGCCGTCGCCGGGGCGATCGCCGACGACGGTGAGCGTCGAGGCGAGCTGCTCGAGCACCGGGCCGGCCGTCGCGAGCGCAGCGGGCTCCGCACCGACCACGATGAGCAGGTCGCCGGCGCCGGCGCGCACGGGGCCGCCCGACAGGGGTGCGTCCACGAGCGCCGCACCAGCGTCGGCGAGCCCGGCCGCGATGTCGGCGATCCCGTCGGTGCCGACGGTGCTCGTGAGGATCACGACGGCGCCGTCGTCGAGATGGCCGGCGAGGCCCCGCTCGCCGAAGAGCAGCTCGCGCAGCTGCGCTCCGGTGCGCACCGCGACCAGCACGGCCTGCGCACCGGCCACCGCGGCGGCCGCCGAGTCCGCGGGCGCGACGCCCGCCGCTCGGGCGAGCGCGAGGCGCTCCTCGGCGATGTCGAAGCCCCTCACCTCGAATCGCTCGGCGAGCCTCGACGCCATGGGCAGTCCCATGGCGCCGAGTCCGATCACGGCGACGGTGCTGGTCATTGCGGTTCCCATCTGTGGTGCGAGAGCGGTCAGCCCGCGAGCGTGCGGACGACCAGGGCGAGCGAATCGGTGTCGCCCACGTTGCCGGCGAACACGACGTAGGGGATGCCGAGCGCCGGACCGACCTGCGGCTGCCAGAGCGAGACGATGCCCGGCAGCATGGGGCCGACGACCGTGGCGCGACGGATGCGGAGCGCCTCGGAGGCGACGTCGCTCGACGTGATGCCGCCCTTGGCGATCACGAAGCGCGGCGGTGCGAGCTCCAGCACGCGCGCGACGAGCTCGACGAGGCCCGACGAGACCCGGCGGGCGATCTCGAGGCTCTCCGCGCCGTCGCGACCGGTGACGAGCTCCCGGCTCGTGTGCACGATGACGGTGCCCGACGCGATGGCACGCGCCACCGCATCCGCTCGCTCGGCCAGGTGCGCGTCGCGCCGGTCGTCGATGAGCGATCGCACGTCGAGCTCGATCGTGACCGTCTCGGGGCGGTCGGCCTGGAGGGCGGCGAGCTGCGCGGTGGTGAGCGGCACGTGGCTGCCGACGACGACGAGGCCCCCGCGATCGTGCACGGTCTCGATGCGGTCGGCGGTCACCGGGTCGGCGATCTCCTGACCGATGTGCGCGCGCAGGTACGGGGGGCCGATGCGCAGCAGCGTCGTGACGCCCTCCTTGTCGAGCGCGTGCAGCGCGAGCGCCACCTGTCGCATGTCGTGCTCGTCGACCGCGTCGACGGCGACCACGGTGCCGGCGGGCAGCGCGCGCAGGAAGGCCGTCACGGCATCCGTGCCCGCGCGGATGACGCTGAGCGTGAGGGCGGCGACGTCGTCGCGGCGGATGCGGCCCGCGGTCTTCTCCTCCACCCAGTCGCGCAGGTCGGACGACCGGTAGCCGAAGGTCGCGTCGTCCGCGAAGGCCGTCTCCCCCACGGGCGTCGCCTCGCCGTCGACGACCCAGTAGTGCACGGCGTCGACGGTGATGCGGCCGGCGTCCGGGAAGGCCGGCACGAGCATCACGAGGTGCGGCGCGGCCCCGGCGTGCTCGGCCGCGGCCGCGCTCAGCACGTCGGTCTCGAGCGGGAAGTGGCCGCGCAGGGTCGAGTCGCTGCGGCTGACGAACGAGACCCGCCGACCGGCTCGCGCCGCGGCGGCGACGGCGACCGCGACGACCTCGCGGTTGCGGGCGGCCGCGTCGTCCTCGCCGAGCGAGCGCGTGTTCGTCAGCACGTAGACGGCGGGCGCTCCCTGGGCGAGCGCCCAGTCGAGGTCGTCGTCCTCCCAGCGCGTCAGCACGGGCAGTCCGGCGATCGACTGCGTGCCGGTGGGGTCGTCGTCGAGCACGACGAACACGAGGTCGTCGCTGCGCGACGCGGCGACGTCGGCCGCGGGGATGCTGATCGGCGCCGGCGCGTCGGCCAGCACGTCGTCGAGGTGCACGAGAACTCCCTTGTCCGCGGGGACCGCGCTGCACACATCGAGTGCACGCGATCTGATATCAGACATGATGCGCCGCAAGGCGCTCGTTGTCAATGCCTGCGCGCCCGGCTCAGTCGTGCACGAGCGACACGAGGTCGGCCCGGGTCTGCAGCATGTGGTGCGCCATCGCGTCGCGCGCGGCGACCGCCACCCCCGAGCGGATGGCCTCGAGCAGGTTCCGGTGCTCGTCGAGCGCGTGCTCGCGGATCTCCGGGACGGCGCTCGTCTCGCCGCGCGTCTCGGCGAGGATCGAGGTGAGCGGCAGCATCGCCGCGATGAGGATCCGGTTGTCGGCCGCGCGCAGGATCGTGTCGTGGAACTCGAGGTCGGCGTCGACGAACGCGTCGATGTCGTCGGCCTCGTGGTGGGCCGCCATCCGGTGCAGCGCGTCCTCGAGGGCGTCGAGCTGCTCGGGCGTGCGCCGCTCGGCCGCCAGCTGGGCCGCCCCGGTCTCGATCATCACGCGCACCTCCAGCAGCTCGAGCGACGACCGCTCGCGCTGGCCCGCGCTGCGCGCATGCCGCACCACGGCATCCATGCCCGTCCACTCCGACACGGGCGCGATGCGATGCCGGCTGCCCGGCACCTGCACGATGACTCCCTGCGCCTGCAGCAGTCGCACGGCCTCGCGCAGCGTGAGCCGGGAGACCCCGAACTCGGCAGCGAGCTGGCCCTCCGGGGGCAGCTGCTCGCCGGCGGTCAGGGTGCCGGCGACGATCGCGTCGAGCAGCTGGTCGACGGCGTCATGGGTGCGCGAAGGCCTGGGCATGGCTCCTCCTCGAGCTCGATGTCAGACAGCCTAGCCGCCGGCGGTGGGCGGCCTATCCCCAGGTGTCGCGTGGCCCGCGCCCGGGCACGGATCGCCGACCGCGCGAGAAGCTCGGCAGGCTCGGCCCGATGAACTCCACCCGCTGCAGCCCGCAGTCCGGGAAGCGGGCGAGGATGCGCGTCGTCGTCTCGGCGCGCAGGATGCGCATCTGCTGCGTCCACGCCGTCGACGCGCAGCGCACCGTCAGCACGCCGTCGTCGAACGACACCGGCTCGGTGCGATCGGCGTTCTCCTCCCCCACCAGCTCGCTCCAGCTGCTGATGACCTCGGCGCGGGCGAGCGTGGCGGTCCATCCTCGGTCGTCCGCGAAGCCGACGAGCACGTCGCCGAGCGCCCGCGGGTCACGTCCCTTCCCGAAGGGCACGGACGCCCCTGGCTCCCGCTTCGATCGACGCCGGCCATCCCTCGAGACGAGCTCTGGGTCGCCGAACTTCGCCTTCATCCGCAGCCAGACCCGCTCGGGCTCGGTCGCCGCGAGCTCACGCATCCTCCACCGCCGGTTCCTCCGCTGCCATCACCGCGCCGCCGACGATGCGGATGCGGTGGTCGCGCAGCGCATCCGGCACGTCGTCCTCGACCGCGGCGGTGATGAGCACTTGCTCGAAGCCGCCCGCGGCCTCCGCGAGCCGCTGCCGGCGGCCGCTGTCGAGCTCGGCGAAGACGTCGTCGAGGATCATCACCGGGTCGCCGCCCGAGCCGTCGCGCAGCAGCTCCGCGGATGCGAGCTTGAGCGCGAGCGCGAACGACCACGACTCCCCGTGGCTCGCGTAGTGCCGCGCGAGCAGCTCGTTGAGGTGCAGCTCGAGGTCGTCGCGGTGCGGCCCCACGAGGCTCACACCGCGGTCGAGCTCGTCGCGCCGCCGCTCGGCGAGCAGCGCGCGGAAGGCGTCCTCGTCGTCGGGCACGTTCGTGACGAGCGCGATCCTCGCCTCGTGCTCGTCGCCCGCGACCAGCCGATACGCGGCGTCGACGTGGGGGGCGAGCTCCGCCACCAGCGCTCGCCGGGTGCGCATCACCTCGAGGCCCAGCTCGATGAGCCGCCCGTCCCAGACCTCGAGCGTCGTCAGGTCGTCGGGTCGCAGCCGCGCCGCCCTGGCGCTCTTCAGCAGCGAGTTGCGCTGCTTCAGCACGCGATCGAGATCGCTGTGCACGCCCGCGAGGCGCGGTGCGCGCATGACGGCGAGCTCGTCGAGGAACCGGCGCCTGCCGGACGGGTCGGCGCGCACGAGCTGCAGGTCCTCGGGGCTGAAGAGCACCGCCTGCAGGTACCGGGGCAGGTCGCGGATGCGCACGTTCTGCCCGTTCGCCTGCGCGCGGTTCGCGCCGCGCACGTTGAGCTCGACGTCGAGCTGGAACGCGCGCTCGTCGTTCGTGACCGAGCACCGGACGATCGCCCGCTGCTCACCGGCGCGGATCAGCGCGACGTCGGTCGGCACCCGGTGGCTCGAGCCGGTGGCGATCCACACGAGCGACTCGACCATGTTGGTCTTGCCCTGGCCGTTGCGGCCCACCAGCAGGTTCGCGCCGGGCTCGAACGCGACGTCCGCCGTGACGTAGTTGCGGAAGTCGGTCAGCGCGAGCCGGCTGACGCGCACCTCAGGCCTTCTTGACCGCGTGGCCGCCGAACTGGTTGCGCAGCGCGGCGACCGCCTTCATCGCAGGGCTGTCGTCCTGCCTCGACTCGAACCGGGCGAACAGCGACGCCGCGATGGCGGGCATGGGCACCGCGTTCGCGATGGCCTCCTCGACCGTCCAGCGCCCCTCGCCGGAGTCGTCGACGTAGCCCTCGATCTCGGACAGGTCGTCGTCCTCGTCGAGGGCGCGCACCATGAGGTCGAGCAGCCAGGACCGCACGACGGTGCCGCGCTGCCACGCCTTGAAGCTGCCGGCCACGTCGTGCACGAGCTCCTTGCGCTCGAGCAGCTCGAAGCCCTCGGCGTACGCCTGCATCAGGCCGTACTCGATGCCGTTGTGCACCATCTTCACGTAGTGCCCGGCGCCCGTGGGGCCGGCGTGCACGTAGCCCTCCGCGCGCGGACCCTCCGGGCGGAGCGCGTCGAACACCGGCAGCAGCTCCTCGACATCCGCCTTCTCGCCGCCGACCATCAGGCCGTAGCCGTTCTCGAGCCCCCACACGCCGCCCGAGACGCCGACGTCGACGAAGCGGATGCCGCGCTCGGCGAGCTGTGCGGCGTGCCGCTCGTCCTCGGTGAAGCGCGAGTTGCCGCCGTCGATGACGAGGTCGCCCGACGAGAGCTTCTCGCCGAGCTCCGTCACGACCGCGTCGGTGATCTCGCCCGCCGGCACCATCGCCCACACGACGCGCGGCGTCGGCAGGGCCTCGATGAGCGCATCGACGCTCGGGACGTCGGTGACCTCGGGATTGCGATCGAAGCCGGTCACCTCGATGCCGGCGGCGCGGAGGCGGGTCCGCATGTTGCCGCCCATCTTGCCGAGGCCGATCAGGCCGATGTGCGTCATGGTGCTCCCTCGTCGCGCTAGCGCAGCAGCAGGTTGGGCTGCAGCAGGTACTTGAAGTCGGTCGCCTCGGCGTCGTCGCGCGAGGTCTGCCCGCGGATCAGCATGGGACCGGGCTTGTTCGTGTTCTCGGAGTGCGTGAACGAGACGCGCACGAACTCCGAGTGCGTCGCCTGGATCCCGTCGATGAGCAGCTGGGGCTTGATCGACAGCACGATCTCGTCGCCCTCGAGCACCGCGTCGATGATCTCGGACGCCTGTGCCTGCTCGGAGCCGATCGCCTCGAGCTGCGCCTGGCCCTCGCTGAACGTGTAGCGGATCGCAGCCTCGGCGTCGAGCACGAGCTGCACGCGGCGGGTGGCGTCGACGAGCTCCGCCGTGTTCACGACCGCGTGGTGCTCGACCTGCTCGGGGAAGAGGCGACGCACGGGCGGGTAGTTGCCCTTGATGAGCAGGCTCGTGACGGTGCGGTCCGCGGTGGAGAACGCGATCTGCTGCCGCTCCCCCGCCTCGCTCATGGTGATCTCGATGCGGTCGGCGCCGCCGAAGGTGCGACCCACCTCGGTGAGCGTGCGCGCGGGCACGAGCGACGTGAGCGCGTCGGTCTGGGCGCCGGCATCCCAGGGGATGCTGCGCACCGAGACGCGGTAGCGGTCGGTGGCGATGAGGGTGAGCACGTTGTCGGCGGCCTCGAGCTGCACACCCGTGATGACCGGCGTCACATCCTCGCGGGATGCGGAGATCGCGACCTGCGAGATGGCCTCGGCGAACGCCTTGCCCTCGACGACGCCGGTGCGCCCCTCGACGGTCGGCACGGTCGGGTACTCCTCGAGCGGCATCTTCGCCAGCGAGAAGTTGGCGTTGCCGCAGCGGATCGACACCTTCTGGCCGTCGTCCTCGATGCGCACCTCGCGCTGCGGCAGCTTCGCCGCGATGTCGCTCATCATCTTGCCCGAGACGAGCACGACGCCCTCGGCGTCGACGGCCGCCTGCACCGTGGTGCGGGCCGACGACTCGAAGTCGAAGGAGGAGAAGACGACGCCGTCGGCCGTGGCCTCGATCCGGACGCCGCTGAGGATGGGCATCGTCGGCCGCTGCGGCAGCAGCTTGACGGCGAACGACACGGCGTCGCTGAAGACATCGCGATTGATGACGAACTTCACTCGGCATCCTCCTTCGGTGGCACGTGGCCTGCTGGGCTGAGGCCGCACGGCAGGGCGTGCACGGCGCTGTTGATTCTGGCACAGGGTTGTCATCCCCCGGCCGCCGGTCCGATGAGCAGCCGGCGCTCATGGTTGGTGACTCGCCGAATCCTCTTCTCATCAAACCCTGTCATTCATAACCCCTGTGGGTTCTGTGGATCGATCGCGTCCTCGCGGTCGTCCGACTGGGAACTACAACCGTGGAAGATGTTGGCCGTGTGTTGACGGCCATCCACACATCGGTGGAGTCGGCGGATGCATCATGCGTCGCCGTCCACAGGTGGGACGCCCGTTGTCCACAGGCTCGCCGTGACGGTCCACACCCGAACCACATGAACTCCACGTTGAAGGTTGATGGCGAGCGCCCACGGCGGAGCCGTGCGCGCAGAGGCATCAAGGTCGAGTAGCAGCCGACGAAGTCGGCCGCGTACCGAGCGAGACCTGGCCCAGATCTCGATACGCGCGGCCTTCGCCGTGCCACTCGATCAGCGGAGGGGCCTACCTCGTCTGCCGGATCCTCGAGGTCAGCTCGGTGACCTGCGTGTACACGGACCGGCGCTCCTGCATGAGCTTCTCGATCTTCTTGTTGGCGTACATCACCGTGGTGTGGTCGCGATTGCCGAAGAGCTGCCCGATCTTCGGCAGCGACATGCTCGTCATCTCGCGGCACAGGTACATCGCGATCTGACGGGCGAGCGCGATCGTCTGCGACCGCGAGGAGCCGTGCAGGTCCTCGACCGTGAGCCGGAAGTAGGCGGCGGTGTGGCTGATGATGTCGCTCGGCGACACCACCGCCTCCTCGTCGAACGAGAAGAGGTCCTTCAGCACCGTCTGGGCGAGCTCCATCGTGACCGGCAGCCGGTTCAGGCTCGCGAACGCGGTGACGCGGATGAGGGTGCCCTCGAGCTCGCGGATGTTCGACTGCACCTTCTCGGCGATCACCGAGAGCACCTCCGGCGGGATCTGGATGCGCTCGGCCTCGGCCTTCTTGCGCAGGATCGCGATCCTGGTCTCGAGGTCGGGTGCGGTGACGTCGGTGATCAGGCCCCATTCGAAGCGGCTGACCATGCGTCCCTCGAAGCCCTGGAGGTGCTTGGGCGCCACATCCGACGTGATGACGACCTGCTTGTTGTGGTCGTGCAGCGTGTTGAAGGTGTGGAAGAACGCCTCCTGCGTCGACTCCTTGCCGCGCAGGAACTGGATGTCGTCGATGAGCAGCACGTCGACCTCGCGGTAGCGCTGCTGGAACGACTGGTTCAGGTTGTTGGCGATCGAGTTGATGAAGTCGTTCGTGAACTCCTCGCTCGACACGTACCGGACCCGGATGCCCGGGTACATGCCCTCGGCGTAGTGGCCGATCGCGTGGAGCAGGTGGGTCTTGCCGAGGCCGGAGTCGCCGTAGATGAACAGCGGGTTGTAGGCCTTGGCCGGCGTCTCCGCGACGGCGAGCGCGGCGGCGTGCGCGAAGCGGTTCGATCCCCCGATGACGAAGTTGTCGAACACGTACTTCGGGTTGAGCCGGGAGTCGACGCGCCGGGACGACTGCTCCGACGGCTCGCGCTCGTACGAGGCGATGGGCGCGACCTCGGGCTCGGCATCCGGGTCGTCGATGACGTCCGGGAGCGGCTCCTCGCGCTCGAGCTCGAGGTTGACGACGATCTTGAACGACGCGATATCCACAGCGTTGTCCACAAGCGAATCGGTGATGGGCGCGCGCAGCCGCTGCTCCAGCATGTCGCGCGTCAGGTCGTTCGGGACCTCGAGGTAGAGCACCGAGCCCATGACGCCCTGCGGCTCCACGAGGTCCAGGAATCCGCGCAGCGACGGGGGAATCCGGGCATCGCCCTCGAGGGTCGCCAGGACGGAGGACCAGAGCTGTCCCGTTCGGGGGTCCGGGGCCATCGGTATGCGGTTCCTCTGCAGTGCGGTCGACGTGCGGTGCTATCCACACCATTATCCACAGGTGGATGGGTTGCGAGATCCGCGCGATGCGCTGCTCCCCGGGCACCTGCCGCGGCGCGGATCCCAAGAGTCTGCACGCATAGCGCACACCGTGCAAGTCCTCGCGTCTTGGATGCGGCGTGGCGGATGGTGGATCCGCACGCCGTTGACCGAGCGGTGGGACTCGCGTATGCTCGTGAGGTTGCCGCGTCCGTGTGCGGCACATCGTCGAGCCTCGCGGTTCGACCAGACGACTTACGGCGCGCTCGCGCCGGGCACCGGGAGATCCATCATGAGCAAGCGCACGTTCCAGCCGAACAACCGCCGTCGCGCCAAGAAGCACGGCTTCCGCCTCCGCATGCGGACGCGTGCCGGCCGCGCCATCCTCGCCGCACGCCGCGGCAAGGGCCGCACCGAGCTCTCGGCGTAGCCCTCGAGGTGCTCGCGAAGGCGAACCGGATCATGCGTGGCGACGACTTCCGTCGCGTCGTGCGGACCGGTCGCCGCGCGGGCGGCCCCCTCGCGGTGGTGCACCGCGCGACGCCCGAAGCGGCTGCGAGCCGCTTCGGGTTCATCGTGTCCAAGCAGGTCGGCAACGCCGTGGTCCGCAATCGGGTCAAGCGGCGGCTGAGCGAGATCGTCAGGGCCGAGCTCGACGCGATCGAGACGGCTGACATCGTCATCCGTGCGCTGCCCGCGGCCGGACAGGCCGACTTCGCTACACTGAGGGCCGGCATTGCGCCGCTGCTGGTGCGTCGGTCATGAGCCACAGCCTGTTCGGGCTGGGGCTGCTGCCTCGCAACATCTGCGTCGCGATCCTGGTCGCCTACCGCGCGGTGATCTCACCGCTCTATGGCGACGTGTGCCGCTACTACCCCAGCTGCTCGAGCTACGCCCTCCAGGCCATCCAGCAGCACGGGGTCGTGCGCGGCATCTGGTTGGGCGCTCGACGGATCCTCCGCTGCCACCCCTGGGCGGCCGGCGGAGTGGACGACATCCCTGAGCCGCACTCGCGGCTCGCAACGACTCGAGCGGGGTTCGTCCTCGCTCGCAAGGAGCAGTGACAGCTTGGACATCTTCGCCCTGCTGATGTGGCCGATCAAGTTCGTCATCGAGGCGATCCTGGTGGGGTTCCACACGTTGGTCACCATGCTCGGCGGCGACGCGGGTTCGGGGCTCACCTGGGTCCTGTCGATCGTGGGCCTCGTGCTCGTGATCCGCAGCGCGATGATCCCGCTGACCGTGCGCCAGATCGTCTCCTCCCGGAAGTCGCTCGAGATCCAGCCTGAGATCCAGCGCATCCAGAAGAAGTACAAGGGCAAGAAGGACCAGTTCTCGCGCGAGGCGATGCAGCGCGAGACCATGGAGGCCTACAAGAAGGCCGGCACCAACCCCTTCGCGTCGTGCCTGCCGCTGCTGATCCAGATGCCGATCTTCCTCGGCCTCGTGCAGGTGCTGACGGATGCGAACGCGGTGAAGCCCGGCGTCGGCCTGCTGACCGTCGAGCTCGCGCGGCTCTTCAGCGAGTCGACCCTGTTCGGCGTGGTGCCCCTGCACATGACGATGCAGGCCGGCTTCGCCGAGGGATCGATCCCCGTCATCGTGACGGCGATCATCCTGACGCTCATCATGTGCGCGACGCAGTTCTACACGCAGCTGCAGATCATGACGAAGAACCAGACGCCGGCGATGAAGGAGTCGCCGATGTACAAGCAGCAGCGCGTGCTGCTCTACATCATCCCGGTGTTCCTGCTCGTGTCGGCGTGGCTGTTCCCGCTGGGCACGATGTTCTACTGGCTCGTCTCGAACATCTACACGCTCGTCCAGCAGCTCATCATCATCAACAAGCTGCCCACGCCCGGCTCCGAGGCGGCGCTCGCCCGTGAGGCGCGGATGGCGCGGAAGCGTCAGCGCATGGGCCTGCCCGCCGTCGACGAGGAGCGTGCCGAGACCGCTGCCGAGATCGAGCTGCGCACCCAGCGGGAGCAGCCGCGGGGCAAGAAGCCGAAGTCGCAGCGAGAGGGCTGAGCATGACGGAGCAGGAGTCGACCGTCGAGGTCGAGGCGCAGGGACAGCCCGACGAGGGCGAGGTCGCCGCGGACTACGTGGAGGGGCTGCTGGACATCGCCGATCTGGACGGCGACATCGAGATCGAGCAGACCGACACGCGCACGACGATCGTCGTCGGCGAGGCGGGCGACGACCTGGCCGGGCTCGCGAAGCCCGAGGTCGTCGCGGCGCTGCAGGAGCTGACGCGGCTCGCCGTGCAGCAGCAGACGGGCGAGTTCTCGCGGCTCGTGCTCGATGTCGCGGGCTCCCGCGACGCGCGCGCGGAGGAGCTGCAGGGCATCGTCGATGCAGCGGCTGCCGCGATCGAGGCCGGTGACGCACGGGTCGCGCTCGAGCCGATGTCGTCGTACGAGCGCAAGCTCGTCCACGACCTCGTGCGCGAGGCGGGGCTGAGCAGCGATTCCGAGGGCGAGGGCTCCGGCCGTCACATCGTCGTCCTGCCCGCCTGAGCTCGTGACCACTCCCCCACCGCTGGAGGCTGAGCCCGCGGCGGCAGCGGCGCTGTTCGGTGCGCGCATCGAGCTCGCGCGGTCGTACACGGCGTCGCTCGCGGCGAACGGCGAGACGCTCGGGCTGATCGGCCCTCGCGAGCTGCCGCAGCTCTGGACTCGACATATTCTCAATTCTGTGCTGGTGGCGCCGCTGCTCGCCGGTCGCGTCGGTGATGTCGGATCGGGAGCGGGCCTGCCCGGGCTCGTGCTGGCCATCGCGCGACCGGATGTGCACATGACGCTGATCGAGCCGATGGAGCGGCGCACGGACTGGCTGCAGGCCGAGGTCGATCGGATGGGGCTCACGAACGTGGTCGTGCTGCGCGCCCGCGCCGAGGACGTCCGCGCGTCCGGGGCGCTCCTCCCCCTCGATCAGGTGACTGCTCGCGCCGTCTCTGCGCTCCGCACGCTGATCCCCTTGACGGCGCCGCTCGTGCGCAGCGGGGGCGAGCTGCTGCTGATGAAGGGCGGGCGCGCCGACGACGAGATCGTCGCCGCCCAGAAGGCCATCCGCAAGCACCGCCTGGAGCAGGTCGAGGTGCTGGAGCTCGGTGGTGCGCACGGTCTGGAGACCACGCGGGTCGTCCGCGCGCGCGTCGATCCCTGAACCGGCACCAGACCGCACGTGGGCCGCTGCGCGTGCGTGCCGCTTCGGCAACTGCGGGAGCGTGTCGTGAGGCGTGTTTCACGTGAAACGTCGATCGATTGCGCCGGACACGGATCTGTCGCGCGGTGGTGTTTCACGTGAAACACCGTGACCACGTGCGTCGCAGTGCATGGTCGACTGGTCTGCGGTCGCGCGGAGCGATGCCGCCGTGCGCCTGGTGCGTCCCGGGCAGTGAGTCGGTCCTGCCGCAGCTGGTCCTCGTCCGGATCTCCGGGCGCGGCGCTGTGGTGTGACGGCCGGCGCAGATGCCAAGGCTCTGCGTGACGTCGCGGTCGATCGGCGCGCGCTGCCGGCCAGCCCGGACGACAGCGCGTCGAGATGTTTCACGTGAAACCCCGTCGCACGTGGGTCGTCCGAACCGATGCGGGCTCGACCGGCGCGGCGCGGGGCCGATGCGGCTGCCTGATGCGATTGCCTGATGCGGCCCTTGCATTCGGGGCTGTGGTGATGTTTCACGTGAAACCCAATCCATCGGCAATGCTGCTCGGCTCCCAGGCGCACAAGCGCTCCGCGTTGCGGCGGAACGTCGTCGGGCCATGGTCCAGCGTGCGGACGGAGCGTTTCACGTGAAACGGCGCTCGGCTCGGGGTGTCGCCCGATGACCGATGCATCATGATGGAACATCAACCCGTGCTTGCTTCATGCGGATACCCGGACGAGTGCGGCGAGCTTCCGATGTGTGGCAGTACTGCGCAGCACGGTCGGGAGCCTGTGGAGAGATGTGGATAACCGAGCCGGAGGATCATTGGGTGCACGCGACGGAAACAGCGTCTGCAAGGGCCAGAATCCCCGCGAACACTGGATATTTGCCTGTACCCCAATGCCTTCAGGCTCCCGTTGAGGCCCAGGGATCCGTAACAGAGTTCTCCACAGGCCTGTGTACAAGTCGGCAAGTCATCGCCTCGCGCAACGGTGCCTGCGGGGCAGATCGCGCGGACTTTGCGATCGCGACGCAAGGCGTCAGACTGGACTCTTGCACCACATCACGGGACGCCGCTCCGCGCGCTCAATGTTCCACGTGAAACATCGATCAGGAGGGCATGCGTGACCACGGGAAAGTTCGACACGACCCCCATCGCCCGTGAACTCGCTGCCATGGCCCGTCGCCGGCAGGCGCTCTCGGCCGCTGAGCTGCCGCTGCCACGCCGGACGCGCATCTTCACCGTCGTCAACCAGAAGGGTGGGGTCGGCAAGACGACGACCGCCGTCAACCTGGCTGCCGCGCTCGCGCAGGGCGGGGCTCGTGTGCTCGTGCTCGATCTCGATCCCCAGGGCAATGCGTCCACCGCGCTCGGCATCGACCACCACGCCGACGTGATCAGCACCTACGACGTGCTCATCGATGGCGAGCCGTTGGCGTCGGCGATCGCCGCGAGCCCGCAGAACGAGCGCCTGAGCGTCGTGCCGTCGACCATCCACCTCGCCGGCGCCGACCTCGAGCTCGCCGGCATGGAGCGCCGTGAGCACCGGCTCCGCATGGCGCTGGACGCGTACCTCACCGACCTGGCCGAGCCGCCGCACTACGTCTTCATCGACTGCCCCCGTCCCTGGGGCTGCTGACGATCAACGCGTTCACCGCGGCGACCGAGGTGCTCCTCCCGATCCAGTGCGAGTACTACGCGCTGGAGGGTGTCTCGCAGCTGCTCGACACGATCGACCGCATCAAGGCGCACCTCAACCCCACCCTCGACCTGTCGACCGTGCTGCTGACGATGTTCGACGGGCGCACGCTGCTCTCGAGGCAGGTCGTCGACGAGGTCCGCAAGCACTTCCCCGAGGAGACGCTCGACGCCGTCATCCCGCGGTCCGTGCGCGTGTCCGAGGCGCCTGGCTACGGACAGACGGTCATCACCTACGACCCGAACTCGCCGGGAGCCCTCTCGTACCGCGAGGCTGGCGCCGAGATCGCACGCAGAGGAGCGGCATGAGCAAGAGAGCAGGACTCGGACGCGGCATCGGGGCGCTCATCCCCACAGGTCCGGCGGCGGTGACGACCGAGCAGGCGGAGCCGGCGGAGCAGGGCGACGGCTCGAGCTCGCAGCCGCAGCGCCGGGCCCGTCGGGCGCCGAAGCCCGGCGCGCGGCCCGTCGACGTGTTCTTCTCCGGCGAGGAGGAGGAGGGCGAGGGCCTGCTCGCGATCCCCGGGACCACCTTCGGCGCGGTCGCACCCGGAGACATCCGTCCCAATGCGAGCCAGCCGCGCTCGGTGTTCGACGAGGACGATCTCGCCGAGCTGGAGCACTCGATCCGCGAGTTCGGCGTGCTCCAGCCGATCGTCGTGCGTCCCGTGGCGCTCGGCGACGACGGCACCCACTACGAGCTCATCATGGGGGAGCGGCGCTGGCGAGCCAGCCAGCGCGCTGGCCTCGAGACCATCCCGGCGGTCATCAAGGACACGCCGGACGACGCGATGCTGCGCGACGCGCTGCTCGAGAACCTGCATCGAGCATCGCTCAATCCGCTCGAGGAGGCGTCGGCCTACCAGCAGCTCATGGAGGACTTCTCCATCACGCAGGAGGAGCTCTCCCGCCGCATCGGCCGCAGCCGGCCGCAGATCTCCAACACGATCCGGCTCCTGAAGCTGCCGGAGTCGATCCAGACGCGGGTCGCCAGCGGCGTGCTGTCCGCCGGCCACGCGCGAGCGATCCTCTCGCTGCCGACGGTCGAGGCGATGGAGCAGCTCGCGGCGAAGATCATCAACGAGGATCTCTCAGTTCGTGCGGCGGAAGCGGCCGCGGGCTTGCTGCAGACCCGCAATCCGCGTCGGACCCCGACCAAGGGAGCCGTGCAGCACGGGCTGGACGAGATCGCCACGCGGCTCGAGGACCGGCTCGACACCCGCGTGCGCATCGCGCTCGGCAGGTCCAAGGGGCAGCTGACGATCGACTTCGCGACGGTCGGCGACCTCAACCGCATCCTCAGCGAGCTGGGGGAGCGGGGCGTCGGCGGTCCGGCGCCCTCGATCGACTAGAGCCGGACGTCGCATGACGAAGGGCCCCGCGGACGCATCCGCGGGGCCCTTCGGACGTTCAGATCACAGGAAGGCTGCGAGCTCCTGCTCGATCGCCGGCTTCGGCCGAGCACCGATGAGCTCCTTCACGACCTCGCCGCCCTGGAAGAGCTTCATGGCGGGGATGGACGTGATGTTGTAGCGCATGGCGAGGTCGGGCTCCTGGTCGACGTTCACCTTGACCACGTCGAGCTTCTCGGTCTCGCCGTCGATCTGCTCCAGGATGGGGCTGACCGCGCGGCACGGGCCGCACCAGGCGGCCCAGAAGTCGACGAGGACGGGCTTGTCGGCGTTGAGCACGTCCTGCTCGAACGATGCGGTGGTGACTTCCTTCACAGTGCTGCCTCCTCAGGGCTTGCGACGAGGACCGGCACGGCGTGCGCGGTCAGGTAGTGCTCGGCGTCGAGTGCGGCGACCGTGCCGGACGCGGCGGCCGTGACGGCCTGCCGGTAGGTCGGGTCGATCACATCGCCGGCCGCGAAGACGCCCGGCACCGAGGTGCGCGAGGTGCGTCCGTCGACCGCGATGGTGCCTTCGGCGGTGAGCAGGAGCTTGTCGTGCACGAGGTGCGTGCGCGGGTCGGAGCCGATGGCGACGAAGACGCCGTCGACGGGCATCTGCCGCGTCTGGCCGGATGCGGTGTCGCGCAGCGTGACGGCGTTGACCTGCGCCTCGCCATCGATCGACTCGACGACCGTGTTCATGAGGAACTCGATCTTCTCGTTCGCGCGCGAGCGGTCGAGCATGACCTCGCTGGCGCGGAAGTGCTCGGAGCGGTGCACGATCGTGACCGTGTCGGCGAACTTCGTCAGGAAGTTGGCCTCCTCCATCGCCGAGTCGCCGCCGCCCACCACGATCAGCTGCTTCTGCTTGAAGAAGAAGCCGTCGCACGTGGCGCACCACGAGACGCCGTGGCCGGAGAGCCGCTCCTCGCCCTCGATGCCGAGCTTGCGGTAGGCGGAGCCGGTCGCGAAGATCACGGCTCGGGCCTCGAGCACCTCGTCGCCGACGTGCACGCGCTTCACCTCGCCGTCGAGCTCGAGGTCGGTGACGTCCTGCATGCGCACATCGGCGCCGAAGCGCTCGGCCTGCTGCTGCATGGCGAACATGAGGTCGGGGCCCTGGATGCCCTCGGGGAAGCCGGGGAAGTTCTCGACGTCCGTCGTCGTCATGAGGTCGCCGCCCATCTCGACGCTCGACGCGAGCACGATCGGCTTGAGGTTCGCGCGAGCGGCGTAGATCGCTGCGGTGAATCCGGCGGGGCCGGAGCCGATGATGATGAGGTCGTGCACGCGAATCTCCTGGGTCGAGGGCGAATCCTTGGGGATCAACCGATTCTAGGTGGCGGGCATTCCCGCGCTGCGGGGCTCGCTCACGACGGTGAGCAGGTCGCCGGTGGCGGCGTCGACGACGATGAGGCCGGCCGTCGGCCACTCCGGTGTCCGACGCACCACGGGGCGGTGGACGCGGCCGCGCGTGCGGCGATCCCACGAGTCCACGAGCTGGGCGGTGTCGGCGTCGACGATCAGCACGGCCGGATGCGCGTGGGCGAGCGACGACGACGCATCCGACGACCACCATCCCTCGACGGCGAGCCGCCTGGGAGGAGCCTCGAGCTCGAGCAGCTTGCGCTCCCGCGTGAGCGTCGCCCCCACGATGGCGCCGATGCCGGCTGCGACGCCCACGAGCAGCGGTGCGGCGACGCGGATGAGCGAGCTGGCCATGCGATCCCCCCTGCGTGCGATCCCGCGCACCGTCGACGGTGCCCCGGGTCGCCCATGCTAGACGCGCAGCTTGTGCGCTTGCCCAGCGCGCTCGGCGTCGCTCAGGCGGGCTCGAGCGGCTCGACGCGCTCGTCGGCGGGGCGGCCGCGGCGGAACTTGTCCATCAGGATGTCGACCGTCGCGCGGAAGTCGGGGTTGCGCGTGATGAAGAGCAGGCCGAAGTAGATCGCGCCCATGACGAGTCCTGCCGCGATGCACGTCGCCACGGCGCCGGCGACGTTCGCGGTGCCGAAGCCGCCGGCTCGGTAGCCGCCGAGCGCGTGCACGACGCCGAAGCCCGCCGCGGCCGCGAGCAGGCCGTACGCGAGGTACTGGATGTGACGGATCCCGATGAGCTTGAAGCCGAACTGCCCGATCTTGAGGCGCACCAGCACGAGCCAGATCCCGAACGAGATGAGGTTCGCGACCGAGACCGCGAGCGCCGTGCCGGCGATGACCCACTCGGGCGGCAGCGTCGACGCCCACCACAGCCCGGCGAAGGTGACGAACATGCCGAAGCACGAGTACAGGAACGCCGTGCGCGTGTCGCCGAGGGCGAAGAAGACGCGCTGCACGACGTACTCGGCGCTGAAGGCGACCAGGCAGACGAGGAACGCCCAGATCACCCAGGCCATCGCCAGCATGAGCTCGAACCGGGGTTCGAGGATGCGCGCGAACGGCACGGCCACGACGGCGAGCACGAGTGCCGAGATGGTGGTCAGCATGCCGACGCTCCGCAGCGCGCTCGAGAGGTCCTTGCGGATGCCGCCGATGTCGTTCTCGGCCGCGTGGTGCGACATCCGGGTGAAGTACGCGATCGCGATCGACACGGCGATGATCGAGTGCGGGAGGGAGAAGAGGTACCAGGCGTTCTGCATCGTCAGGATGTTGGCGCCGTCGCCGAGCGTCGCGACCCGCGACTGCACGAGTCCCTTGAGCTGCCCGATGATGACGATGCCGAACAGCCACATGGACGCCTTGCCCGTGGCGCGCAGCCCGACGCCGCGCCAGCCGAAGTCCAGCCGGAAGCGCATGCCCGTGCGACGGAAGAACAGCACGAGCACGAGCGCCTGCACCGCGACACCCGCCGTCGTCACGATGCCGAGCACCATGACGCGGTCCCAGTCCCAGACGTCGATCTCGCGGTTCACCGCCTCGCCGCCGAACAGCCAGATGAAGAAGCCGAGGCCGGCGATGGACACGATGTTGTTGGCCACCGGCGCCCACGTGTAGGGCCCGAACTGGCTGCGCGCGTTGTAGATCTCGCCGAGCAGGGTGTAGATCGCGTAGAAGAGGATCTGCGGCATGCACCAGTAGGCCAGGCCGATCGCGACCGTCATCTGCTCGGCGCTGAACCCGTCGCCGGCGATCGCGTAGAGGTCGACGAGCAGGGGCGCCGCGATCGTCGCGATCACCGCGAGGCCGATGAACACCGACCCGCCCAGCGTGAGGATCTTCGAGACGTACGCCTCACCGCCGTCGGCGGCCTTCGACGCCTTGACGATCTGCGGGACGAGCACGGCGCTCATCACGCCGCCGGCGACGAGGGCGTAGATGTTGTTCGGCAGCTGGTTGGCGAGGCCGAACGCCGCTCCCGCCGCTGAGCCCGACTGGCCGATCGCGATGACGAGCATCGTCATCTTCACGAAGCCGAGCACGCGCGACACCATCGTGCCCGCCGCGATGATGGCGCTTGCCTTGCCTGTGCTCACAGGGTCTCCTTCACAGGGTGCTCGCGGACTCCGCGATCACCGGCGTCATCGGCGTCGCCGCGGGCCTCGCCGCGACGGCGCTTGCGCACCGACCGCCAGATGCCGAAGACGATGAGCAGCACGATGGCGATGCCCAGCGCGACGGCGACGGCGGTCTCGATGGTGGGCTGCGCGGTCACGCGCATGGTCTGGGGCTGTCCGAGCGGCACGCCGTCGGGCGTGTGCAGCTGCGCGACCATCAGCACCGTACCCGTGCCGACGACGTCGATCGGCACCTGGACGCGCTGCTGGGTGTTCGGTGCGAGGGTGATCTCGGTGCGGGGCTGCGGCACGGTGACGAGGGCGTTCAGCGGGCGCACCGACAGCACGACGCGGGCGGAGACGGTCAGCTGGTTCGCGACCGTGATCGGCAGCCCGACGCTCTCGCCCACGGCGCGGATGTCGCTGCCGCTCACGATGTGCACCGATTCGCGCACCTGGCCGAGCTGGCCGCCGAGGCCGTCGATCGCGTCGCGATCCTCCTCGGTGACCGGGCGGCCCGCATCCGGCAGCGCGGTCAGCAGCGTCAGCCGCAGGCCGGCGAGCAGCGATGCGGGCTCCTCGACGATGCTCGCGACGCGGGACGCCTCCGCCTCCTGCGCGAGGGCCGCCGAGACCAGGCCGGCGCCCGCGTCGCGCTCGGGATCCTCTGGCGCGGCCAGCACCGCGTCGCGGGCGGGCACGTCGAGCGCGTCGTCGATGCCGACGGTCTCGACGAACGTCGCGTCGGCGAGCGCGTCCAGCACGGCGACGGAGGAGCCCTGCGTCGACGCCGGCAGCACCGCGGCCAGCGTGCGGGGGTCGCTCGGCCGCTCGCGCGTGATCGTCGCCAGCAGGGCGAGCAGCTCGGCGCGGCCCTGCGCCGCGACGTCGGCGTCGGCGTCGGCCGCGTCCTGCAGCCGCCGCTGCACCTCGGCGTCGGCCGCGAGCACCTCGACCCCGCCGACGCTCGCGTGGGCGCTGGGCGTCCTGCCCTCGAGCGCCTCGTCGAGGTTCCCGGTCGAGAGCACCACGGTGCCGATGCCGGTGAGCGTCTCGAGCTCGCCCTGCTGCAGCACGGCTCGAGTGGCGTCGATCACCGGCACGCGCGTGCCGATCGTGCCGGTCGCAGCAGGCAGCGGCTCGTCGTCCTCGCGCGGGATGCCGAGCGGCTCGACGGGGAAGGCGCCGGCGCGCACCTGCGCGATCGGGTCGGCGTTCGCGTAGTGGAGCGGGTAGGTGTCGGGTCGCTCGGCGAGGTCGAGCCAGTCGACCGCGACCTCGGGCACGTCGGTGCCCAGCGACTCGACGCTCGCGCCGAACGCGGGGTCGACGCCCACGGTCGCGCCGGCGTCCAGGGCGGCGTCGAGCGCGTCCCTGGCGGCACCGCCGGGCTCGGTGAGCGCCTCGAGCTCGTCGGCGTCGAGCAGCCCCGTGTCGCCGACCCCGGCGTCGATGGGCGCAGCGAGCGCGAGCCTGGTCTCGCTCGCGTCGCCGGGCTCGTCGCGCACCACCACGCTCGTGCCGCCCTGCATGTCGGGGGCGGAGGCGGCCAGGCCGTAGGCGCCCCACGCGGCGTCGTCGAGGCCCAGCGCCTCCGCATCGATGGTGACGGTCGTCGAGGTGCGGCCGAGCGCCGACACCGCGGGCAGGTCGACCGTCGCGATCGCGGAGCTCGCGAGGATGCCCTGCCCCTCGAACCAGCGGCTCAGGCCGTACCGGGTGCCGATCGGCGCGGTCGTGAGCAGCACCTCGATCGTGGTGGCCGGCACGCTCTCCCTGCTGGGGTTGTCGAGCATCAGGTCGATCTGGAGCGACTCGCCGGTGCTGAGCAGCGGGTCGACAGGGGTGAGCACGAGCGTCGGCGCCTCGTCGGGCGTCGTGGTCGCCTGGGCGGGGCTCGGCGCCAGCATCGGTCCGGCGAGGAGCGCCGTCGCCACGGCCGCGGCGGCGCACGCGGACGCGCGCCGGCGGGCGAGGCGACCTGCCGACAGCATGGGTGACAGTGTAAGCCGCCGTGCCACGGCCGCCCTCGGGGGAGACCGCGACCGTGCCAGAATGATCCGTCGTGACCGACATGGCTGAGGCGACCGAGCGGATGCATGCGCTCGTCGCATCCGCACCCACGGCACAGCTCGCCGAGGCGTTCGCGGGGGCGGGCCATGAGCTCGCGCTCGTCGGCGGGCCCGTGCGCGACGCGTTCCTGGACCGGCCGGTCACCGACCTCGACTTCGCCTCGAGCGCGACCCCGGACGAGATCCTCGCGCTCGTCGGTCCGCTCGCCGACGCCACGTGGGACGTCGGGCGCGACTTCGGCACCATCGCGGCGCGGATCGGCGACGACACGATCGAGATCACCACCTACCGCGCCGACACGTACGACGGCGTCTCGCGCAAGCCGTCCGTCGCCTTCGGCGACACCCTCGAGGACGACCTCGAGCGCCGCGACTTCACGGTCAACGCGATGGCGCTCGTCATCACGCCGCGCCGAGACGGCAGCCAGTCGAGCGTGCCGCAGCTCGTCGACGTCGGCGGCGGGCTCGAGCACCTGCTGCAGGGCGTGCTCGACACCCCGATGGCGCCGGAGCGCTCGTTCGACGACGACCCGCTGCGCATGATGCGGGCCGCGCGCTTCGCCGCGCAGCTCGGGTTCGAGGTCGCCCCGCGCGTCGTCGAGGCGATGGGTGCGCTCGCGGACCGCATCACCGACATCTCCGCCGAGCGCGTCCGCGACGAGCTCTCGAAGCTGCTGCTGACGAGCAGCCCGGTGCCGGGGCTGCGCCTGCTGACCGAGACCGGCATCCTCGACCTCGTGCTGCCGGAGGTGCCGGCGCTGCGGCTCGAGGCCGACGAGCACGCGCACCACAAGGACGTCTTCGAGCACTCGCTCACCGTGCTGCAGCAGGGCATCGACCTCGAGGCGACCCGCAACCCGGATGCCGCCCCCGACCTCGTCTCACGGCTCGCGGGCCTGCTGCACGACATCGGCAAGCCCGCCACGCGCCGCATCGAGGGCCGCACCGTCACCTTCCACCAGCACGACCTCGTCGGCGCGCGGCTGGCGAAGCAGCGGCTGAAGGCGCTGCGCTTCGACAACGACACCGTGAAGGCCGTCGCCAGGCTCGTCGAGCTGCACCTGCGCTTCTACGGCTACGGCGAGCAGGCGTGGACCGACTCGGCGGTGCGCCGCTACGTGCGGGACGCGGGCCCGCTGCTCGAGCGCCTGCACATCCTCACCCGCTCCGACGTCACGACGCGCAACCGGCGGAAGGCCGAGCGGCTCGACTTCGCCTACGACGACCTGGAGCACCGCATCGCCGAGCTGCGCGAGCAGGAGGAGATGGACGCGGTGCGCCCCGACCTCGACGGCGAGCAGATCATGGCGATCCTCGGGATCCGGCCGGGGCGCGAGGTGGGCGAGGCCTACCGGATGCTGCTCGAGCATCGCCTCGAGCACGGCCCGCTGGGCGCCGAGCGCGCAGCGGCCGTGCTGCGCGACTGGTGGGCCGCCCGCCCCTGACCCTCGGTCGCTCGACGACGAGGATGGCGCCGGATGCGCGGCATGCGGTAGGATCGCCAGGTTGCGCGGATTCTGATCCCGCACATGCATACCCTCCTGCTGCAGATCGTCTGCAGCCGTTCTAGTCCGAAGGAGGTGGGTGAAGCATGCAGCAGTACGAACTCATGGTGATTCTCGACCCGGAGGTGGACGAGCGCTCTGTCGCTCCGTCGCTCGACAAGTTCCTCAACGTCATCCGCAACGATGGCGGCACGATCGAGAAGATCGACATCTGGGGCCGTCGTCGCCTGGCCTACGAGATCGACAAGAAGACCGAGGGCATCTACGCCGTCGTGAACTTCTCGGCCGAGTCCGCCACGACCGACGAGCTCGACCGTCAGCTCGGCCTGTCCGAGGCCGTCATGCGCACCAAGGTGCTGCGTGCCGAGACCGCGGTCTCGCAGACGGGCGACTCCAAGCGCTACAACGACGCGAAGGCCGCCAAGGCCGCCGCGAAGGCCGCCGCGGCTCCCGCCGCACCCGCGACCCCCGTCGACGCGACCCCCGCAGCTCCGGCAGCCGCCGAGGCACCCGCAGAGGTCGAGGCCGAGTAGCCATGGCGGGCGAGACGATCATCACGGTGGTCGGCAACCTGACGGCCGACCCGGAGCTGCGCTACACGCAGAACGGCCTCGCGGTCGCGAACTTCACGATCGCATCGACGCCTCGCACGTTCGACCGTCAGGCGAACGAGTGGAAGGACGGCGAAGCGCTGTTCCTCCGCGCGTCGGTCTGGCGCGAGTTCGCCGAGCACGTGTCGCAGAGCCTGTCGAAGGGCTCGCGCGTCATCGCGCAGGGTCGCCTGAAGCAGCGCTCGTTCGAGACGCAGCAGGGCGAGAAGCGCACGGTCATCGAGCTCGAGGTCGACGAGATCGGCCCCTCGCTCCGCTACGCGACCGCACAGGTCACTCGCGCGCAGGGCGGCGGCGCAGGTCGCAGCTCCGGCGGTCAGGGCGCAGCCCAGGGCGGCGGCTTCGGCCAGCCGCAGCAGGTCGCGGACGAGCCCTGGGGCCAGCCCGCGCAGCAGCAGGCGCAGCCCGCCGCAGGCGGCGACGTCTGGGGCGCTCCCGGTACCTCGTACAACGACGAGACGCCCTTCTAAGGCTTCTCGGCACCACGCACTCACGGGACGGCAGTCCCGAGCACGAAAGAAGGACACATGGCTGGCAAGCCGCAGAACAACCGCAAGCCGCGGGGCCCGAAGGGCGGAAAGCCGCTCGCTCCGGCGAAGGCGATCAAGGTCGGCGTCATCGACTGGAAGGACGTCGCGACGCTGAAGAAGTTCATCTCGGAGCGCGGCAAGATCCGTGCCCGTCGCATCACCGGCGTGTCGGTGCAGGAGCAGCGCCTGATCGCCAAGGCGATCAAGAACGCGCGCGAGATGGCGCTCCTGCCCTACTCCGGCGCCGGACGCTGAGGGGACAGGACATGGCAAAGCTCATTCTCACGAACGAGGTCTCCGGCCTCGGCTCCGCTGGTGACGTCGTCGACGTCAAGACCGGCTTCGCTCGCAACTACCTCGTCCCGCAGGGCCTCGCGGTCATGTGGTCGCGCGGTGGCGAGAAGCAGGTCGAGCAGATCAAGGCCGGTCGCGCTGCGCGCGAGCACGCCACGATCGAGGAGGCGCAGGACCTGCGCGCCCGTCTCGAGGCGAACCCCGTCACGCTGACCGCCAAGGCCGGCACGGAGGGACGCCTCTTCGGCTCCATCCAGACGAAGGACATCGCCGACGCCGTCGCGGCCGCCGGTCACGGCACCGTCGACAAGCGCGTCATCGAGATCTCGGCGCCGATCCGCTCGGTGGGCGACCACCAGGCGACGGCGCGCCTTCGCGACGACATCATCGCGACCATCACCCTCCGGGTGGTCGCCGCGAAGTGACGCTCAGCGCCGCTGTGGACAGGCCCGCATCCCCTGTGGATGCGGGCCTGTCCGCGTCCGGCCGGTCCGCGCTCGAGGCATCCGTCGGAGGGCGCGCGCAGAAGTCTCAACGTGCACTTGAACCCATCCGTTCCACACCGAATGTGGAAAGAGGAATGCCCGGTCAGACGCGGTTTTCAGCCGTATCACTGTTCCAATTCCACAGATCTGTGCACAGGCTGACGAGGCGCGGACGACGAAGCGCTCGGCGTTTCGTCCCGCTCTCCACACCTCTCCACAGCGTTGTCCACAGGGGTGATTCGACGGGTCGCTCCGACCCTTCTAGCCTGTGCGAGGCTCCCTCGACGATCCGGCGTGGGTGGCCTGCGCCATGGTCGGGCGGACGAGGGGGATGCGGATGACGGACCTTGCGGAGATCGGCCTCGACGAGAGCCGCTACAGCGAGCGGACCCCTCCCCACGACATGCTCGCGGAGCAGTCCGCGATCGGCGGCATGCTGCTGTCGAAGGATGCCGTCGCCGACTGCCTCGAGACCGTGCGGGGCCACGACTTCTACCAGCCGAAGCACGAGATCGTCTACGAGGCGATCCTGTCCCTCTACTCGCGCGGCGAGCCGACCGACGTCATCACGGTCGCCGACGAGCTGACGAAGACGGCGATGCTCTCGCGCGCCGGCGGCGTGCAGTACCTGCACTCGCTGACCTCGATGGTGCCGACCGCGGCGAACGCCGGCTACTACGCCGAGATCGTCGCCGAGAAGGCCGTGCTGCGGCGCCTGGTCGAGGCCGGCACGCGCATCGTGCAGATGGGCTACGCCTCCGAGGGCGAGGTCACCGACCTCGTGAACCACGCCCAGGCCGAGATCTACTCGGTGATGGGGGAGGACCAGTCCGAGGACTACGTGCCGCTGAGCATGGCGGTGGAGTCGGCGATCAACGAGATCGAGGCCGCGAAGGGCCTCGACGGCGTCATGACGGGCGTGCCGACCGGGTTCCGCGAGCTCGACGAGCTCACGAACGGGCTCCACCCGGGCCAGCTCGTCGTCGTCGCCGCGCGACCCGGCCTCGGCAAGTCGACGCTCGCGATGGACCTCGTGCGCTCGGCATCCATCAAGCACGACATGCCCTCGGTCTTCTTCTCGCTCGAGATGGGGCGCACCGAGATCGCGATGAAGCTGCTCTCGGCCGAGTCGAGCATCCTGCTGCAGAAGCTGCGGAAGGGCGCGATCGAGGGCCGCGACTGGACCACGCTCGCCCAGGTGCGCGGCCGCATCAACGACGCGCCGCTCTACATCGACGACAGCCCCAACCTCACGCTCGTCGAGATCCGCGCGAAGTGCCGCCGGCTCAAGCAGCAGGTCGGCCTCAAGATGGTGGTGGTCGACTACCTGCAGCTCATGACGAGCGGCAAGAAGGTCGAATCGCGTCAGCAGGAGGTCTCGGAGTTCTCCCGCTCGCTGAAGCTGCTCGCCAAGGAGCTCCAGGTGCCGGTGATCGCGCTGTCGCAGCTGAACCGTGGTCCCGAGCAGCGCGGCGACAAGAAGCCCGCCATCAGCGACCTCCGCGAGTCGGGCTCGATCGAGCAGGACGCCGACATCGTGATGCTGCTGCATCGCGAGGACGCGTACGACCGCGACATCCGCCCGGGCGAGGCCGACATCATCGTCGCCAAGCACCGAGGCGGCCCCACGAAGACGATCCCGGTCGCCTTCCACGGCCACCTCGCCCGCTTCGTCGACATCGCCCCAGGGATGGGCGACGGCGGGCAGGGCATGGCGCCCGGCGGCACGCCCTTCGGCGGCATCCCCTACGGCCCGCCGCCGCCCGTCGAGGGCTGAGACGTGCGAGAGGGTCCCGGTCATGCGACCGGGACCCTCTCGCGCTGGGCATGCAGGACCTGGCGCGTCAGGCCTGCGGGTCGATCGCGAAGTCGACGCGGCCGTCGGCGGTCGCCGATGCGTCCAGCACCTTGTCGTCGAGCGCGACCGCGGCCGACGGGTCGAGGAACACCTTCGCGCCGGCGGCCTCGACCACCTGGTCCTCCGCCTCGGGCAGCGCGGCGACCGCGACGCTGAGGCCCGCGCCCTCCGCGTCCTGCGCGATCCGGATGCCGCCGGTCTGGGCCACCTGCGCGCCGTCGACGATGCCGGTGATGATGGTCTGGGCGTTCTCGGTCAGGGTGAGCATGGCTGCTCCTTCCGTTGGCGAGCCGGCCACGATGCCGAACGTCGCCGGGGGATCGCAAGCCGGGAGCGATGTCGGGCGTGTCGATCGTCACCTCGGCACGGCCGCGGGCGGCCTCGTCGCGACGTGGACCGACCTGCCGACGGCCATCCTGCTGGGCGGCGCGCTCGCGACGGTGTCGGGCGTCGCCGCCTGGGTCGTGCTGTTCGTGTTCCGGCAGCAGATCGCGGACGCCTTCCGCGACGAGCCGGCGTGAGCGCCTGTCAGACTGGCTGCATGCCCATTGACTCCGAGGCGCGTGTCGCCGTCTACATCGACTTCGACAACATCCTCATCTCGCGCTACGACCAGATCCACGGTCGAGGCGCCTTCCACACCGACAAGGTGCGCACGCTCGCCGCCGACGGCCGCGAGTCGAAGGCCCGCACCCGCTTCTCGCAGGCGACGGTCGACCTCGGCGCCATCATCGACTACGCCTCGAGCTACGGCTCGATCGTGCTCAGCCGCGCCTACGCCGACTGGTCGGTGCCGGCTCACGCCGCCTACCGCGACCAGCTGCTGGCGCGCGCCGTCGACCTCGTGCAGATGTTCCCGACCACCCGCTCGCTGAAGAACGGCGCCGACATCCGCCTCTCGATCGACGTGGTCGAGGACCTCTTCCGCCTCGACAACATCACGCACGTCGTCGTGGTCGCCGGCGACAGCGACTACATCGCGCTCGCGCAGCGCACGAAGCGGCTGGGCCGCTTCATGGTGGGCATCGGCGTGGCTGGCTCCACCTCGAAGTCGCTGGCCGCCGCGTGCGACGAGTTCGCCGACTACGACGCGCTGCCCGGCATCGAGCCGGTGCACCTCGACGAGCCCGAGCCCGAGGTCGACGCCCCCGAGCCGACGCCCGCCGAGGCGAAGACCATCGAGGCCGAGGCCGAGCAGGTCGCCGAGGAGGCGCCCAAGCGGGGCCGTCGCAGCCGTCGCGCGTCGAGCGCATCCGTCGCCGCCGAGACCGACGAGGTCGCCATGACGCCCGCGCAGCGCGGCGACGCGTCGACGGGGCTGCTCGAGCGGGCCATGCGGATCCTGCACCAGAAGAACGACGACGAGTGGCTGCACGCCAACGTCGTGAAGGAGCAGATGAAGCGGATGGATCCGGTCTTCAACGAGAAGTCGCTCGGCCACCGCTCGTTCACCGACTTCGTCACCGCCCGCGGCGACCTCGTCGACATGCGCGAGGAGGGCCAGGCGCGCCTGCTGCGCCTGAAGGGCGACTGACGCCGCGCCTCGCGCCGGGCTCGAGCGCACGCGTGCGCATGTGGGTCGCATCGGGCAGGATGACCGCATGCCGGAGCTGCCAGAGGTGGAGGCGCTCGCGACCGACCTGCGCGAGCGCCTGATCGGGCGCACGATCCGCCGCGTGCAGATCGCGGAGGTCGCCGCGCTCAAGACGTTCGACCCGCCCGTCGACGCGCTCGAGGGCGCGGTGATCACGGGCATCGGACGCCGCGGCAAGCACCTCGTCGTCGACGTCGAGCGCGACGAGCAGCCGCGCCGCCTCCACCTGGTGCTCCACCTCGCGCGCTCCGGCTGGATCCGCTGGCGCGACGCGCCGCCCACCCCGACCGCAGGCAAGGGCCGCGGGCCGCTCGCGGCTCGGCTCATCCTCGAGCGCGCCGCCGGCGACGACGGGATCGGCGGCGACGGCGTCGACGTGACGGAGCAGGCGACGCAGAAGCGGCTCGCGATCCACGTCGTCGCGCATCCCGAGCAGGTGCTGTCGGTCGCGACGCTCGGCCCGGAGCCGCTCGATCCGTCGTTCACCGAGGAGCGCTTCGCCGGCATCCTCGCGCACGCGGGGCGCGCGCAGATCAAGGGCGTGCTGCGCGACCAGCAGCGGATCGCCGGGATCGGCAACGCCTACTCCGACGAGATCCTGCACGTCGCGCGCATGTCGCCCTTCCACCCGGCCTCGATGGCCCCCGACGAGGTGCACCGGCTGTACGAGGCGCTGCGGCAGGTGCTCGGCGACGCCGTCGAGCGCGCGCATGGCGTGCAAGGCGTCGTCGCTCAAGAGCGAGAAGCGGCAGGGGATGCGGGTCCACGGCCGCAAGGGCGAGGCGTGCCCCGAGTGCGGCGACACGGTGCGGCAGGTGATCTACGCCGACAGCACCTTCGAGTACTGCCCCACGTGCCAGACGGGCGGCACGGTGCTCGCCGACCGCGTGCTGTCGCGGCTGGGCGTGCGGCGCTGAGGCGTCACACCGTGCCGGTCGCGACGGTCCAGGGCTGGATCGTCACGATCTGCACGCCGGGCGCCTGGTAGTACGGGTCGCGCGCGAGCGCGCTCTTCACCGCGGCGACGTCGTCGCTCGCGAACAGCAGCAGCGCACCCGACTGGTCGCCGAAGGGTCCCGCGGCGACGAGCAGCCCCTCCGCGTGGAGCTCGCCGAGCAGCTCGCGGTGGCGCGGGCGCAGCTCGAGGCGGGCGGGGTCGTCGGAGAACGAGAGGATGACGGCGATCATGGCCCCAGCCTAGGGTCAGGCCGAGACGAGCTCCTGCGCCGAGGCCTCGACGACCTGCGTGACGGCGACGCGCAGCGCCTCGGCCGACCGGCCGACGAACGCGCTCGCGTCGATCATGCGCTTCGCGTCGTCGAAGTCGGTGGGCTGGAACGCCAGCTGCACGCCCTCGCCCTGCAGGTCCAGGCCGATGTAGCGCAGCACCGACGAGAGCTGCGCGGCGGCGGAGGCGCCGCCGGCCCAGCCGTAGGAGACGACGAGCGCGGGCAGGTCGCTCCACTCGGCCTTGAGGTAGTCGATCGCGTTCTTCAGCGCCGCGGGGTAGCCGCTGTTGTAGTCGGGGGTGACGAAGACCACGCCGTCGAGGGCGTCGATCTGCTCGGCCCACGCGATGGAGTGCGGCTGGGTGCGCACGCCCGTCGCAGGCGGCAGGTCCTCGTCGAGCAGCGGCAGGCGGATCTCCGCGAGGTCGAGCATCACGGCCTCGCCGCCGGCTGCCTCGACGAGCGTGGCGATCTCGTCGGCGACGGGCCGGCCGACGCGGACGGGGCGGGTGCTGCCGACGATGATGCCGATCTGGGGACGTGCGGACATGGCTCTCCTCGAGGACGGTGGCGGGTGGGGTGCGCAGCGGCGCGCCACACAGGACCAACCCTGTCCGATGTCAGATATTCCCGCGGCGCGGCCGCGCGCCGCGCGGTGCGGTCAGGCGAGGAACGCGCGGGCGGCGGTGACCATCGCGGTCGTCGCGGTGTCGAGCGTGGGCTGCATGACGGGGATGAAGTCGGGGGAGTGGTTCGAGGGGACGTCGACGTCGAAGGTGCCCCGCTCGCGCGCGGCCGCGACGATCGCGGGGTCGAAGCCCCCGAACATCCAGTACACGTACGGCGCACCCCACGCGTCGGGCAGGTAGCTGAAGTCCTCCGAGCCGAGCAGCGGCTGCTGCAGGTCGTGGTGCTCGCCGAACGCCGCGTCGAACGCCGCGCCGACGCGCGCAGCGGCGGCCTCGTCGTTGATGGTCAGCGGGGCGACGTCGCCGCGCACGATCGTCGCCGGCGGCGCGCCCGCCGTCTGGCACTCGCCCTGCACGATGCGCTCGATCGCGGCCAGGATGCGCTGGCGCACGGGCTCCTCGAACGACCTCGTGTTGATCTCGAAGCGGGCCGAGTCGGGGATGATGTTCTGCTTCGTGCCGGCGTGGAAGGTGCCGACGGTGACGACCGCGCGGTCGGACGGCGCGACCTCGCGCGCCACGATCGTCTGCAGCCGCACCACCATCGTCGCGGCGAGCACGATCGGGTCGATCGTCTTCTCGGGCTGCGAGCCGTGGCCGCCGCGGCCGTGCACCGTGACGATGAGGTGATCGCTCGCCGCCATCACGGGTCCCGGCGCGCTGCGCACCTCGCCGGCGGCGCCCGGCATGACGTGCTGGCCGAGGGCGACGTCGATGCCGTCCGGGAAGCGCTCGCGCAGCGCGTCCTGCATGCCGAGCGCGCCGTCCATCGTCTCCTCGGCGGGCTGGAAGACGGCCAGGATCGTGCCCGACCAGTCGTCCTGGCCGGCGAGGATCCGCAGCGCGCCCTGCAGCGACGCCATGTGGGTGTCGTGCCCGCACGCGTGCATGACGCCGGTGCTCTGCCCGTCGAAGACGTCGCTCGTGGTCGAGCGGTAGGGCACCTGCTCGACCTCGGTGACGGGCAGCCCGTCCATGTCGGCGCGCAGCAGCACGGTCGGTCCGTCGCCGCGGCGCAGCACGCCGACGACGCCGGTGGATGCGCCGACCCGCTCGTGCACCTCGAAGCCGGTCTCGCGCAGCAGCTCGGCCATGCGCGCCGCGGTGCGGTGCTCGCGGTTCGAGAGCTCGGGGCTCGCGTGCAGCTCGCGGTAGAGGTCTTCGATGAACGGGCGGTGGCTCTCGAGCGTCATGCCGTCAGGCTACGCCGCGCGCAGCCGCGATCGCCTGCGGAGCGACGGGTAGGATCGAGGGGAACTGTGAGGAGAGCCGTGACCGCCACGCCGAGCCCCTCGCAGGGATGGCACCCCTGGCACCTCCCTGCGATGCGAGCCGTCCCCGCGCTCGTCGTGGGGCTGCCGCTGCCCTTCATCCAGCTGCACTCGCCCGTCGTCGGCACCGTCGCGCTCGTCGTGCTGCTCGCCGGCACCGCCGTCGCCCTCTGGCTCGGGCGCCGGCTCGTGCCGGTCGAGGCGGGGCGCTGGCCGGCCCTCGCCGCGGTGTGGACCGCGCTGCTCGCGCTCGTCGCGCTCGCGGTCGCGCTGCTCGGCGCGAGCGAGCTGACCTTCGCGCTCACCGTCGCGGCGTGGGCGGTGCCCGCGGGCGTGCTCGAGCTGCTCGGCTGGTCGCGGATGCGCGGGGTCGCCGAGCCCCGCACCCTGCGGCTCGTGCACGACTGGCGCGCCGTCGGCGTCTTCACGATCCTCCTCGGCGTCGTCTTCCTCTTCGTCCGCGACGCCGTCACGCTCACCGGCCTGCTCGGCGCCTATGCCGTCATCGTCGGCGTCTACCACGCGCTCGCGGCGCTCTCCGCGCGCCCGGCGCGCACCACCACCGAGCGGAGCACGGCATGACCGATCAGCAGCGCCCTGACGGGCAGGATCACCGTCGGCCCGATGGGCCCGTCCAGCCGACCCGGCGGCAGCAGCTCAAGCCGTTCGAGTACCTGGCGTTCGCCGCGTTCGCCGGCCTCTTCGTGGCGCTGGTCGTGATGCTGACGGTCCGCGACGTCGTGCTCGCCCTCATCTTCTTCGGCGTCGCCTTCATCGGCACGCTGCTCATCACCGCGACGCTCATGCTCGCGATCAAGCCCAAGGGCCGCGCGGCCGCCGACCTCGACAAGCGCGAGGGCTTCGAGCCGTGAGGCTGGCGGCGCTGCTCGGCGTGGTCGCCGTCGCGGCGCTGGGCGGCTGCTCGCCCGAGCTCGCCCCCGGCGAGCAGCCCGCCGCGTCGCCGGCGGCCGACGGATCGACGCCGCAGCCGCCGACCGGCCCGCACCTGCGCGCCGAGGGGCTCGCGCTCGACCCGGTCGGCGGCGACGTCGGCGGCACCGAGGTGTGCGACGGCCGGGACGGCCGCGAGACGCTCGAGACGTTCGACCGAGCGGCATGGCCGCAGCTCGGCGTCGCCGCGGGCGACGCGGTGCTCCGCTGCGGCAACGCCGACGGCGCCGGCTGGCGGCACATCGCCGACGGCCACACCGGCGACTTCGGCGAGCTCGCCGCGCTCGTGGGCGCCGGGCTGGGAGGACGTCGCGTGGTTCGCCATCGATCGGGCGCTCGAGCGGCCGACGGACGTCGAGCCCTACCGCGACGACATCATGAACTACGACGTGCTCGTCGAGTACGTCGAGGGTGACCGGGTGGAGCGGTCCTGGGTGGTGACCGTCGGCGTCGGGATCGGCTCCGGGCAGATCATCACGTCGTTCCCGGACGAGCAGCACTGAGCCTCGACGGGGCCCGACCGCCGACACCACCTGGCACCATGGGGCGCATGCGCGATCTCGTGGACGTCGAGTGGCTGGCGGAGCACCTGCACGACGAGGCGCTCGTGGTGGTGGACGCGAGCATGGCGCCGCCCGGCACGATCGAGCCGCTGCCGGTCGACGGCATCCCCGGGGCGGTGCGGTTCGACATCGAGCGTGCGATGTCGCGACAGGACGACGCCGACGGCCGAGGCAGGGTCGGCGTGCACGACATGCTCGCGCCCGACGACTTCGAGCGGGCGCTCCGCGACCTCGGCATCCGCGCCGGCGACCGCGTCGTCGCCTACGACGCTGCCGGCATGTTCTCGAGCGCGCGTGCCTGGTGGATGCTGCGCGCGGCGGGCATCGACGCCGCCGTGCTCGACGGCGGCCTGCCCGCCTGGACGGCCGCGGGGCATCCGCTCGCTCCTGTCGCAGGCCCGCGGGGCAGCGGCGACGTGACGGTGGACTGGGACGCGTCGGCCTTCGTCGACGCCGACGACACCGCCGCCGCGCTCGCGAGCGGCACCGCAGCGGTGCTGGACGCGCGCTCGCCGGCGCGCTTCACCGGCGCCGAGCCCGATCCGCGCCAGGGCGTGCGCGCCGGGCACATCCCGGGGGCGCGCTCGCTGCACTACGCCGCTGTCGCGCCCGGCGGTCGCATGCGCCCGGCCGACGAGCTCGACGAGCTGCTCGCCGGCGCGGCGGGGGATCGGCCGATCGTCGCCAGCTGCGGCTCCGGCGTGACGGCGTCGGTGCTCGCGCTCGCGGCGACGCTCACCGGCCGGCGGGCCACGGTCTACGACGGCTCCTGGTCGGACTGGGGCCGCGCCGACTCCGGCCGACCGGTCGCGACCGGCGCCTGACCGGCTTTCTTTTGACTGATTCACGATAAGCGCTACGGTGGAGGCATGACCGAGCCGGATGCCGAACTGCTGCGAGCGCGCGGCCTGCGCGTGACGCAGGGGCGCACTGGCCGTGCTCGGGGTGCTCGATCGGCTGCCGCACGCCGACGCCGAGAGCGTGCACCGCGCGCTCGCCGATGCCGGCGGCGAGACCTCGGTGCAGTCGGTGCACAACGTGCTCGGCGACCTCACCGCCGCAGGGCTCGTGCGCCGCTTCGAGCCCGCGCGGTCCGCGGCGCGCTACGAGCGGCGCATCGGCGACAACCACCACCACGCGGTGTGCTCGAGCTGCGGGCGCGTCGACGACGTCGACTGCGTCGTGGGCGAGGCGCCGTGCATGCACGCGGATGCGCCGGCCGGCTTCACCGTGCAGGCGGCAGAGGTGACGTTCGTCGGCCTCTGCGCGGGCTGCGCGACCGCCGCCTGACGCCGCACCCATCCACCCGGGCACCGTCGCCCATCCCCAGATCCAGCATGGCGCGCGCCGTGCTCGCAGACCCGCGCACGCGGCACAGACCGAGACACGAAGAGGAAGAGGAAGCATGACGACTCCCACCACGAACAGCGTCGGCACCCCGATCGCGAGCGACGCGCACTCGCAGAGCGTCGGCGCCGACGGCGCGATCGCGCTCACCGACCACTACCTGGTCGAGAAGCTCGCGCACTTCAACCGCGAGCGCGTGCCGGAGCGCGTGGTGCACGCCAAGGGCGGCGGTGCCTACGGTCGCTTCGTCACGACGCACGACGTCTCGCAGTACACGCGGGCCGCGCTCTTCCAGCCGGGCGTCGAGACCGAGATGCTGGCTCGCTTCTCCACCGTGGCCGGCGAGCAGGGCAGCCCCGACACGTGGCGCGACCCGCGCGGCTTCTCGCTGAAGTTCTACACGAGCGAGGGCAACTACGACCTCGTCGGCAACAACACGCCCGTCTTCTTCATCCGCGACGGCATCAAGTTCCCCGACTTCATCCACTCGCAGAAGCGCCTGCCGGGCTCGAACCTGCGCGACAACGACATGCAGTGGGACTTCTGGAGCCTGTCGCCGGAGTCGGCGCACCAGGTGACGTGGCTCATGGGCGACCGCGGCCTGCCGAAGACGTGGCGCAACATGGACGGCTTCGGCTCGCACACGTACCAGTGGATCAACGCGGCGGGCGAGCGCTTCTGGGTGAAGTACCACTTCAAGACGAACCAGGGCAACGACTTCCTGACGCAGGCGGAGGCCGACCAGCTCGCCGGCAGCGACGCCGACCACCACATCCGCGACCTGTACTCGGCGATCGAGGAGGGCGACCACCCGTCGTGGACGCTGTCGGTGCAGGTCATGCCGTACGAGGACGCGGCGACCTACCGCTTCAACCCGTTCGACCTCACGAAGGTGTGGCCGCACGGCGACTACCCGCTCATCGAGGTCGGGCAGATGACCCTCGACCGCAACCCCGAGAACTACTTCGCCGAGATCGAGCAGGCGGCGTTCAGCCCCGCGCACTTCGTGCCCGGCATCGCGGCGAGCCCCGACAAGATGCTGCAGGCCCGCATCTTCAGCTACGCCGACGCGCAGCGCTACCGCATCGGCGCCAACCACGCGGAGCTGCCCGTCAACCGGGCGCGGGCGACGGAGGTCGACTCGTACGACAAGGACGGCCAGCTGCGCCAGACCTTCCGCTCGCCGAGCAGGCCCGTCTACGCGCCGAACTCGTTCGGCGGCCCCGCGGCGGATGCGGCTGCGGCCGGCGACGACCGCGGCTGGCAGAACGACGGCGAGCTCGTCCGCTCGGCCGTCACGCTCCACCCGGAGGATGACGACTGGGGCCAGGCGGGCACGCTCGTGCGCGAGGTGCTGACCGACCAGGAGCGCGAGCGCCTCGTGGGCAACATCGTCGGCCACGTCGGCAAGACGCGCGTGCCCGAGATCCGCGAGCGGGCCATCCAGTACTGGAAGCACGTCGACGCGGGCCTCGGCGCACGGGTGGAGGCGGGTCTCACGCCCATCGCGGAGCCGCGCACGTCGCTCGCGGGCGACCGCGTCCCCGCCTCCGTCGCGACGACGTGATCGGCGCGCCGAGGCGCACCCGCTGACGGATGCGTGCTCGACGCGGCCCGCGCTCGTCCTGACGGGCGCGGGTCGCGTCAGTCGCGCTCGCCGAGGGTGACCATGACGACCTGGCGCTCGCGCGCCTCCGCTCGGGTCGCGGTGCCGGACACGCCGTCCACGAGCGCGTCGGGGTGAACCTGCACCTCGCCGAGCGCGGTCACGGGGTCATGGGGCCTCGGTCATCAGCGAGATCAGCGACAGCGCACCGCCGGGGCCGGAGCACTCGAAGTGCACGAACCGGTCGCCGACCTGCCAGCGGTCGACGCGGCCGTGCTCAGCGCTCCCACGGTCGGCCGCGCAGCGCTGCGAAGTCGCCCCTCGAGGAACTCGCGAGCGATGGCGCGGGCCTCGGTGGCACTGCCGAGGGGCAGCGTGCCGACCTCCTCGCCCTCGGGCCCGACGTTCTCGAGCAGCACCGAGGCGGCGCCGAACTCGAGGTTCCACTCGTCGGAATCGGTGACGGAGACGGTCGCATGCTCCTCGTCGGCGTCGCGCAGCTCCCGGAGGAGGGCGTCGAGCGCCTCCATGGAGGCTTCGCCCTCCACCTCGGCGCCGTTCGCGTCGGTGAGCCAGATCGTCCGTGCCTCGGTCACTGCTCCCTCCCTGCTCCCACGTCGTCGGGGCTCGAGCCCCGCTCGCCGATGGCGGCGATGACGACCTGGATGCGGTCGGCGTCGTAGTGCAGCTGCAGGTAGTCGTCGCCGACGCGGAACCGGTCGTCGGTCGGCGACGCCCAGACCGGCTCGCCGAGTCGCTCGCGCACCTCGGCGCGCGTCGCGGTGCCGGAGAGGCCGTCGATCAGCGCGTCGGGGCGCGGGTACACGCCCCATGCCTCGCGCGGCTGCGTGCCGAGGAACACGGACACCAGCTGCTCGCCCGAGAACATGAACTCCGTGCCGTTCGAGCGTGCGGCGAGATGGAAGACGATGTTGCCGCCCGGCTCGCGCTGCTCGTTCGTGTCGGTGGTCGGCCCGGGAAGGTCGAGCACCGGGGTGAGCCGCGCATCGGTGGGATGCATGCCGAGCGCGTCGAGGTAGACCGCGATCTCGCCCTCCACCGTCATGTCACCACTCCGCGGGATCGGTCGACATCGCGGTGATCCGCGCCATCCGGTCATCGACGAAGATGACGTGCTGGAAGAAGTCGTCGACGGCGAACTGATCCGCTTCCTCCGACGGGTCCTCGCTCGTCCACTCCGGGGCACCGAGCAGCTCGCGCACCTCGGCCCGCGACGCCGTGCCCGACAGCCCGTCGATCAGCTCGTCGGCGCGGGCGAAGGCCGCGGTCGAGCCGTCGTCCTGGGTCGCGACGAAGACCGTCCGCAGCACGCCGTCCTCGAAGAGGAACTGCACGGCGCTGTCGGGCGTGCTGTAGTACACGCGCTGCTGCTCGCCGAGGTCGAAGGTCTCCTTCGTCGCCGGGAAGCCGGCGATCGCCATCGCGTCCACGACCTCCGGGGCGTCGATCGGCTTGCGGAGGGCCCGCGTCAGGGTGTGCAGCACGCCGTTGATGATCATCCGATCCCTCGCTCGCGATTCATGCGGATCAGCTCGGCGATCGCGCGCTCGATGTCGTCGAGCGGGACGCCGTCCTCGAGCAGCAACGCTATCCGATCGCTGTAGTCGAGGTTCGCGGCGGCGGCCAGGTCGCGAGCGTCATCGGCGATCTGCGCCTGGGTGTTGCGACCGCCGTACGTGCGGGTCGCGCGGTGGACGGACGACGGCAGCTCGATCGACGCGGCGTTGTTGTACAGGTCGCGGATCTCCTCGGGTCGCAGCTCACGGCGCAGTCGTCGCTCCTGCGCCCGGATGAGCGATGCGGCGGAGGGCACGTGGTCGTGCTCGAGCGCGTCGCCGCGCAGCGCGCGTCGGCGGAGCTCGGCGTAGGTGTCGACGTCGAGCGGCTGGACGGGCCCGGTCCGCGGCGGCGCGTAGCTGGGATCCGCGTCGCTCGTCCGCGGGCGGTCCACGTCGCTGTCGGGCGTCCGCTGACGATCGGCCAGGGCGCGATCCCGCGCGCGGATCGCCTCGATGTCGTCGCGGATCTTCCGCGCCTGGGTGTCGGAGCGGTCGCGCAGCGAGCGCCCGATGCGCGGGCCGCTGTCGAGCAGCGCCTCGAGGATGTCGTCGGCGACCTTCTTGAACGGATGGGCCATGCGTCACCCCGTGATGATCTGGCAGCTGGAGATCTGCGTGAGGAAGGCGTCGGCGAGCTTCTCCTGGTCCTGCCCGTTCGCCTCGAGGTCGCCGGCCGTCTGGTCGAGCGCGTCGAGGTCGGCCTCGAACTCGCTGACGTCGCCCATGGCGCCCTCCACGACGGGCGCGTCCGTGATCGCGGTGGCGAGGTCGACCGCGACGCTCGTGAGCGGCTCGACGAGCATCGACAGCAGCTGGCCGGCGATCGCCTCGACGGCGATCTCGGTGAGGATGTCGAGCGCCTTCTTGCGCAGCGCGATGATCGCGGCGTTGGCGGCGACGCTCGCACCGAGCGTGAAGATGGCGCTCGCGGCGGCGGCGGCGATCTGCGCGGCGGTGATCACGAGCTCGGCGATCACCTTGACCTTCATCGCCACGACCGCGTCGGCGAACAGGTCCATGCCGGTCGCCGCCGGGTCGATGAGGTCGACCAGCTGCCGCATGTTGCCCTCGCGGGTGGTGTTCCACGCGGCCTTGTAGGCGGCGTTCGAACCGGTCTTCATCGCCGCCGACAGGTCGTCGTTGATGCGCGAGCTCGCGAGCTCGATCGTGCCCTCGATGTCCTCGCCGAACTGGCGCACGATGCCCGCCGCGCGCCGCAGCTCGTCCTCGTCGATGGGCGGCCACTCGTAGCCGAGCATGTCGAGCACCCAGACCAGCTCACCGGGCAGGTTCATCGCCACGACACATCACCTCCGTCTCCCATTGCGCTCACGGTAGGGCCGACGGGTCGGGCAGGGCGATGGGGAGAACTGCCCGTCAGGGTCGCAGCAGCGCCTTCACCGAGCGGCGCTCGTCCATCGCGCGGTAGGCCTCGGCCGCGTCGTCGAGCGGCAGCTCCAGGTCGAAGACGGCGGAGGCGTCGAGGTCGCCCGCGAGCACGGCCGGCACGAGCTCCGGCAGGTATCGCACGACCGGTGCCATGCCGCCGCGCAGCCCGATGTTGCCGCGGAACGCGACGCGCCACGGCACCGCCGCCCCGTGCGGCACACCCACGTACCCGACCGTGGCACCGGGGCGCGCGACCTCGAACGCCGTGGCCATCGACTGCTCCGTGCCCACGCACTCGAGCACGGCGTCCGCGCCGACGCCGCCGGTGAGCTCGCGCACCGCCTCGACCGCATCGTCGCCGCGCTCGGGCACGAGGTCGGTCGCGCCGAAGACGGTCGCGATGCGCTGCCGCTCCGGGTTGCGCGAGAGGGCGATGATGCGCTCGGCGCCGAGGCGGCGGGCCGAGAGCACGCCGCACAGGCCGACCGCGCCGTCGCCCACGACGACTGCCGTCATGCCCGGCCGCACGCCCGCGGAGACCGCCGCGTGGTAGCCGGTGGGCAGCACGTCGCTGAGCGCGAGCACGGCGGCGTGGCGGTCGGCGGAGGGCGCGTCGTCGAGCACGAAGCAGGTCGCGTCGGCGTTCGTGACGCGGGTGAGCTCGGCCTGGCCGCTCGCGGTCATGGCGAGCTCGACGCAGCCCTGCGTCTGCCCGGCGAGGCAGTGCACGCAGCGGCCGCACGCGTGGTCGAACGGCACCACGACGAAGTCGCCCTCGCGCACCCGCTCGACGCCCGCGCCGACCGCGACGACGACGCCGATCGCCTCGTGGCCGACCGTGCGCGGCTCCGGCACCTCGTTGATCCCGCGGTACGACCACAGGTCGGAGCCGCACACGCAGCCCGCGACCACCTGCACGATGGCGTCGGTCGGTCGCTCGATGGTGGGGTCGGCCCACGTCTCGACGCGGATGTCGCCGGGGGCGTGGAGGATCGTCGCTCGCATGCCACCAGCGTGCCACGCGACATGCAGGAGCCTCTGCACGCAGGAGCTTGGAGGTACGGTGAACGCCACGCACATCGGAGGTCAGCGCAGTGCACCACCGCTTCGAAGCAGAGGTCGCCGGCGGGCTCGGCGAGGGGATCGACTTCGACCCTCGCCGCGAGCCCGCACTCGCCGGTCCGCTGCACTACGAGTTCGCCGGCTGGCTCGGCGACGACATCGTCACGACCTCTGGCTACTGGCTCGTCTCCGGACCGCTCGCCGACACCCTGCGTGCCTCCGACCTCACCGGGTTCGAGCTCGAGGATGCGGTGGTGACGAAGGAGCAGCAGTTCGACATGCTGCCGCTCCCTCGCCCCTTCCCGGAGCGCTGGGAGCGACTCGTGCCGACCGGATCGCGGCCGGCCGACGACGTGGTGCTCGAGGATCGCGTCGACCTGCTGCTGAGCGACCGCGCGCTCTCGCTGATCCAGGGCTTCGAGACCGGTGAGGCCTTCACGACGCCCGCCGATGAGGCGCCGTTCGAGAGCGAGCTCATGACGCGGTTCGTCGCGCAGCAGCACGCCAAGGGCAACGACATCTGACGGCATCCGCCGCGACAGGAGGACGAGTGACGAGCACGACGATCACCGGCGAGCTGGGCCGCTACGCCGAGCTGCTGGGAGCCGCGAAGGACGACCCCCGGGTGCTCGAGCTGCTGCAGGCCTCGCCGCACTTCCGGGAGGCTGCGCCCTTCGTCGACCCCGCGAGCGGGCACGAGTGGATCGTGATCGAGAGCGCCGCCGACGGGATCCGGCTGCAGTTCCGCGGCGGCGCGCTCGCCAAGGCATCGGTCGAGGTCGCCGGCAGCGCGCAGCTCGACGCCGCGACCGGGACCGACAGCCTCATCGACGGGCTCGATCTGCGGACCGCGACCGCCGACGCGGTCGTCGCCCGGCTCGGCGAGCCGAGCAAGCGCGGACGCACGGCGCTCCAGTACGCGACGGCCGGCGCGACCGTCACGATCGCGTTCCTGCACGGGAGCGTGCGCTCGGTCACCGTCTCCGACGGCAAACGCTGACGCGACCGGGTCGTCGGGGGGCTCCAGCCGTCGCGACGGCCTACGGCAGGCGGTCGACGAGCTCGCTCGCGACGCCCGTGTAGGTGCCCGGCGTCAGCCGACGCAGCCGCTCCTTGGCCGCATCCGAGATGTCGAGGCCGTCGACGAACGCGACGAGCTGCTCCTGCCCGACGCGCTGCCCGCGCGTGAGCTCCTTCAGCTGCGCGTAGGGGTCGTCGATCGCCGAGCTGCCGGCGAGCACCTCCGCGCGGATGACGGTCTGGATCGCCTCGGCCAGCACTTCCCAGTTGCCGTCGAGCGCGGCGTCGAGCGACGCATCCGACACCGCGATCTCGCCGAGCCCGCGCTGCAGGTTGTCGAGCGCGAGCAGCGAGTGGCCGAGGGCGACGCCGATGTTGCGCTGCGTCGACGAGTCGGTGAGGTCGCGCTGCAGGCGGCTCGTCACGAGCGTCGCGGAGAGCGACTCGAGCAGCGCCGAGGCGATCTCGAGGTTCGCCTCGGCGTTCTCGAAGCGGATCGGGTTGATCTTGTGCGGCATCGTCGACGACCCGGTCGCGCCCTCGACGGGGATCTGCGTGAACGTGCCGAGCATGATGTAGGTCCACACGTCGGTCGCGAGGTTGTGCAGGATGCGCCCGGCGTGCGAGACCGCGCCGAAGAGCTCTGCCTGCCAGTCGTGCGACTCGATCTGGGTGGTGAGCGGGTTCCAGGTGAGCCCGAGGTGCTCGACGAACGCGGATGCCGTGGCCGGCCAGTCGGCGCCCGGCTCGGCCGCGATGTGGGCCGAGAACGTGCCGGTGGCGCCGGAGAACTTGCCGAGCACCTCGACCTGCGCGATGCGCTTCGCCTGTCGCTCGAGCCGCCATGCGACCACCGCGAGCTCCTTGCCGAGGGTCGTCGGCGTCGCGGGCTGCCCGTGGGTGAGGGCGAGCATCGGCCGGTCGCGCAGCTCGAGCGCGAGGTCGCGGAGGCGGTCGACGACCGCGCGGAAGGCGGGCATCCAGACGTCCTGCACGGCGGCGCGGATCGTGAGCGCGTAGGAGAGGTTGTTGATGTCCTCGCTCGTGCACGCGATGTGCACGGCCTCCGAGAGCCGCTCGAGGCCCTGCTGCCGCAGCCGGTCGCGCACGAGGTACTCGACCGCCTTCACGTCGTGGCGGGTGACGGCCTCCTTCTCGGCGAGCCAGTCGATCTCGGCCTGGCCGAAGCCGGCGGCCCAGGCGCGGAGCGACTCGGCGTCCGCCGCGTCGACGGGGGCGGCGCCGAAGAGGCGGTGCTCGGCGACCCACAGCAGCCACTCCACCTCGACGTGCACGCGGGCGCGGTTGAGGCCCGCCTCGGAGAGGTGCTCGGCGAGGCCGGAGGTCTGCCGCTGGTAGCGGCCGTCGAGCGGGGAGAGGGGCTGGATGGGCAGCGGCATGGGACTCCTTCAGGGACGCATGGCGGGCTGGACCTGGCGGAACAGTCCGCCGACGGCGGTCTCGATCTGGCGGAGGACGGTGCCGAAGAAGGCATCCTCCGAGTAGTACGGGTCGGGCACGTCCTGCCCTGCGGCGTCCGGGTCGAACGAGAGCAGCAGGCGGATCTTCGACAGCTGCTCGTCGCCGCGAGCGAGCGAGCGGAGCGCCCGCTCCTGCCCGCGGTCGAAGGCGATGATGAGGTCGAAGTCCTCGAGCCAGCGCGGCTTGAACTGCTTCGCGCGGTGCGCGCCGCCCTCGTAGCCCGCCTCGCTGAGCACGGCGAGCGTGCGCGGGTCGGCGATCTCGCCCACGTGGTAGTCGCTGATGCCGGCGCTCGCGATGTGCAGGCGATCGGCGACGCCGTGCCGCTTGGCGAGCTGCTCGAACACGATCGCGGCCATCGGGGAGCGGCAGATGTTGCCCGTGCAGACGAAGCAGACGCGGAAGCGCGTCGCATCGGCGAGCTCCCGGTCGATGGTCACGGGCCCATTCTCGCAAACCCGCGGGCCCGTGGCGCACCGGCGTCGTCCGGAGCTCTCCACAGGCGAGCGCGGGACGCGCACCCGGGACCGCGGCTCGGTGCGAGGGTGCGTGCACGGAGGTGCGCATGGCGATGACGGATGCGGCTGCGGATGCGGCTGCGGCGGAGCGCGCGAAGGCCGTCGCGCAGGCGGACGCGGTCGAGGGCGCGGTGCTGCGGGCGGCGCGGCTGCTCGACCAGGCGGCGGGGCTGCTGCCGCTGCGCGGGCAGGAGGCGTGGCTGGGTCCCGCGCGGGACGCGTTCGACGCCCGAGGGCTCCGGATGCACGAGCGGATGGCGGCAGCGGAGCACGAGCTGCGGCTGCTGGCGCTCGCCATCGAGGGCGCGGTCTGAGGGCGCGGGCATGCGCGGCGGAGCCTGGGTCGGCGGGGGCGGCGACATCGGGGGCCCGGCGGCCGGCCGGTCGGGCGGCGGCGGCGCGATCGGCGGCGCAGCGGGCGGCTTCGGCGCGAAGGCGGGCACGACCGCGTGGGACGCCACGGTGACGGGCGTCGCGTGCGCGCGGCTGCGGGAGGCGTCCTCGCTCGTCCGCCGGTCGGTGCTGGCGCTGCGGGCGGCGCCGGAGCTGCGGCTCGTGCCCGCGACGGGGGTCGACGTCGCCGCGCTGCGGGCGTGCTCGGCCGAGCTCGAGGCGCGCATCGTCGTCGGCGCGGCGCTCGTGGCGGACCTCGACCGGCTGCACGACGACACGATGCTCGCGGGCCGCGCGTACGAGCTCGCATCCGACGCGGTGCTCGCGCTGGTCGAGGGGGTCGCGGGCGCTGCCGCGCACGCGCTCGGCGCCGCGACGCCCGCGCTCCTCGCCGCGGCAGCGGGTGCCGTCTCGCCGGCGCTGCTGCTGGGTGCCGGCGCGGCGCTGTCGATCGGGCTCGTCGTCGTGCCGCTCGCCGCCCGGCTCGCCGCCACCCATCCGCAGCACGTCGGGTCGCTCGTCGCCCACGCTCGCGCTGCGGGCGTGCCGCTCGACGCCTTCATGGCGCGGGCCGCCGCGTTCTGGGATCGCGCGGGCGAGGCGCTCGTCGCCACCCCGGGGTTCGTGCCGGCGCTCGCGATCGCGGTCGAGTCGACCGACGAGGCGCTCGCGGGACTGCTGCGCATCCCCGAACCGGTCGCGGCCCGGCTCGAGGCCACGATCGGGCAGGACGAGCTCTTCGCCGCCCTCGCCGCGGGCGCGGGGCTGGGCGTGCGGGCCGGGGCCGGGCTGCGGCCCGTGCGCGCGGCCGCCGTCCGGCCCGCGCAGCCGCGACCTCGACCCGTCACCGCACCGGGCGAGGCGATGCGCGTCATCCTCGCGCAGGACGAGCAGGTCACCATCCACCAGCACCGCATGCCCGACGGCAGCCGCCGGTTCCAGGTGTTCGTGCGCGGCACGCAGTCGTGGCTGCCCGACGCGTCCACCGGCCTCGACGGGCTCGCGAACCTCGAGAACGCGGGATCGACGCCGGATGCGCTGCTCGGGTCGGATGCGGCGCTCGCCGAGGCGATGGCCGCGGCCGGCATCGGCGACGACGATCCGGTCGACCTCTTCGCCTACTCGCAGGGCGCCGCGGCCGCGGCGAACGTCGCGGCGAGCGAGCGGTTCCGGGTCGAGACGGCGCTGCTCGTCGGCGGGCCGGTGGCGGGCACGCCGATCCCGCCGGGCGTCGCGGTGCTGTCGGTCGCGCACGCGGGCGATCCGACGGCGGCGCTCGACGGGATCGGCGACGGCGCCGGGCCGACCACGGTGACGCTCACGAGCGCGGGCGGCCACGGCTCGGGCTTCGCCGCGCGCCACTCGGGGCAGGAGTACGCCGAGTCGCTGTCGAGCACGCCCGACTTCACCGTCGCGAGCTGGGCCGACCGGCTGCGGGCGGCGAACGCCGGCGCGACCGGGGTCGCGGGCTGGAGCGTCGAGCTCAGGCGCTGAGGTCCTGGCGGCGGCTCAGCGCTCGCGCGGGCGCTCCTTGCCGAAGATCGGCCGCGTCACGATCGTGATGAACCAGGTGAGGAAGGCGATGCAGACCGCCGCGAGCATGCCCCACCAGAACGTCTCCACCCGGATCCCGTAGCCGACCAGCTCGGACAGCCAGTGGACGATCATCAGCAGGAAGGCGTTCACGAACAGCGCGACGATGCCGAGCGTGACGATGTAGAGCGGGAACGCGACGATCCGGATGAGGTTGCCGACGGTGGCGTTCACGAGCGCGAACACGAGCGCGACGCCGAGGGTGGTGAGCGCGATCTGCCACCACGCGCTCCCGAACGGGACGATGCTGATGCCGGGCACGAAGAGGGTCACGAGCCAGATCGCCAGGGCGGTGAAGACGACGCGGAGCAGGAAGCGCATGCCGCGATCATCGCACCCATATCCCCACCGTGACCACGACGCGCAATAGCCTGAAGCGGTGACTGTGCGACTTCGAGCCGAGATCGCGGCCGTGCCGCCGTACCAGCAGGGACGGCCCGCGCCCGAGGGGGGCTTCAAGCTCTCCAGCAACGAGAACCCGTTCCCGCCGCTGCCGGCGGTGGTCGAGGCGGTGCGGCAGGAGGCGCTGCGCGTCAACCGCTACCCGGCGCCCGGCGCGCCCGCGCTCAAGGCGGCGCTCGCGACCGAGCTCGGCGTCGACGCGGACCGCATCCTCATCGGCGACGGCTCCGCGTCGCTGCTGCAGCAGCTCATCCACGCGGTCGCCGGCCCCGGCGACGAGGTCGTCTACGCCTGGCGGTCGTTCGACGCCTACCCGCTGTTCGTCCGCACCGGCGGCGCGACGCCCGTCGAGGTGCCCGTCGACGCCGACCACGCGCACGACCTCGACGCGATGGCCGACGCCATCACCGAGCGCACGCGCGCGATCATCGTCTGCAGCCCCAACAACCCCACGGGCACGATCGTCGACGCGGCCGCGCTCGACGCGTTCCTCGCCCGCGTCCCCTCGGATGTGCTCGTCATGCTCGACGAGGCATACATCGAGTTCGTGCGCGAGCCCACGGTCGACGGCATCGCCCTCCAGCGCGCGCACGACAACCTGGTCGTGCTGCGCACCTTCTCGAAGGCGCACGGCCTCGCGGCCCTGCGCGTCGGCTTCGCCGTCGGCGATCCCGCCGTGCTGCGCGGCGCCGACATCACGGGCGTGCCCCTGTCGCAGACCGCGCTCGCGTCGTCCGCCGCCATCGCGGCGCTCGCCCACCGCGACGAGACCTATGCGCGCATCGACGTGCTCGTCGCCCAGCGCGACGCGCTCTGGCAGCGGCTCGTCGACGCCGGCGTGCCGGTGCCGAAGCCGTACGGCAACTTCGTCTGGGTCCCCTCCCGCCCCGGGCAGGAGGACGACATCCACGACATCCTCTTCGCCCACCGCATCGTCGCGAAGGTCTTCGCCGACGGCGTGCGGATCTCGGTGGGGGAGCCCGAGGCCGACGACCTCGTCGTCGCGGCCGCCACCCGGATCCAGGCGCTGCAGTGACCCGACCGGACGCCCCGACCGAGCCCATCCGCCTGCTCGACGCCGACGGCACGCTCGTCGAGTCCGACGAGAACGCCGAGTGGCGCGAGCTCGCCGCGCAGCTCGACACGGGCGACCGGCTGGCGATGCACGGCGAGATGCTGCGCACGCGCCGCTTCGACATCGAGGCCGGCCACCTGCAGCGGCAGGGCAAGCTCGGCCTCTGGGTGCCCTCGATCGGCCAGGAGGGCGCGCAGGTCGGCGCCGCCTGGGCCTCCCGCGAGCAGGACACGCTCTTCCCCTCCTACCGGGAGCACCTGCTCGCGCTCCACCGCGGCGTCGACATGCTGCAGATCATCGACATCTTCCGCGGCGCCGTGCACGGCGGCTGGGACCCGCTCGAGACGCGCGGCATGCGCATCTACTCGCTCGTGATCGCGACGCACGCGCTGCACGCGACCGGCTACGCCATGGGCATCCGCTTCGACGGCAAGTGCGGCACGGGCGATGCGTCGACCGACGAGGCCGTGATGGCCTTCTACGGCGACGGCGCGGCGAGCCAGGGCGACGCGAGCGAGGGCCTCGTCTTCGCCGCGAGCTACGAGGCGCCGGTGGTCTTCTTCGTGCAGAACAACAAGTGGGCGATCTCGGTGCCGTCGACGCGGCAGAGCCGCTTCCCGCTGCACGAGCGCGCCCGCGGCTTCGGCCTCGACGCCGCGTGGGTCGACGGCAACGACCCGCTCGCGTCGTTCGCGGTCGCGCGGCGGATGCTCGACGGCGCCCGGCAGGGCCGCCCCGGCTACGTCGAGGCCGACACCTACCGGATGGGCGCCCACACCACGAGCGACGACCCCACCCGCTACCGCCCCTCCGCGGAGGAGGAGTCGTGGCGGCGCCGCGACCCGATCGCGCGCCTCGCCGCGCACCTGCGCGAGCTCGGCGTCGACGACGCGACCCTCGCCGCGCAGGAGCAGGAGGCGACGGAGCTCGCCGCCGACATGCGCCGCCGCACGCTCGCCGCAGGCGTCGCCGCGAGCGACGACATCTTCGACCACGTGTACAGCGAGCCGCACCCGCTCCTGCTCGAGCAGAAGCGGGCGCTCGCGGCGTTCGAGTCCGGCTTCGGAGGCGAGGCATGACCCAGATCGAGCAGGCCGGGCCGACCCGGCCGACGCAGCCCGCGGCATCCGTCACGATGCCCATCGCGAAGGCCCTCAACTCCGCGCTGCGCGAGGCGATGCGCGCCGACGAGCGGGTGCTGCTGATGGGCGAGGACATCGGCCCGCTCGGCGGCGTCTTCCGCATCACCGACGGCCTGCACGCCGAGTTCGGCGGCGACCGGGTGCTCGACACCCCGCTCGCCGAGGCGGGCATCATCGGCACCGCGATCGGCCTCGCGATGCGCGGCTACCGGCCGGTCATCGAGATCCAGTTCGACGGCTTCGTCTACCCCGGCTTCGACCAGATCGTCTCGCAGCTCGCGAAGATGACCGCTCGCCACCGCGGCCGCCTGTCGATGCCGGTCGTGATCCGCATCCCGTACGGCGGGCACATCGGCGCCGTGGAGCACCACCAGGAGAGCCCGGAGGCGTACTTCGCCCACACCGCGGGCCTGCGGGTCGTGAGCCCGTCGACGGCGAACGACGCCCACTGGATGCTGCGGCAGGCGATCGAGAGCGACGACCCGGTGATCTTCCTCGAGCCGAAGTCGAAGTACTGGTCGAAGGGCGAGGTGCTCGCCGCGCCCACCGCCGACCTGCACCGCGCGGTGATCGCGAAGCCCGGCAGCGACGTGACGCTCATCGGTCACGGCGCGATGGTGCACGTGCTGCTGCAGGCGGCGCAGATCGCCGAGCGCGAGGGCACCTCGTGCGAGGTCGTCGACCTGCGCTCGCTGTCGCCCATCGACTGGGCGCCGCTCGTCGAGTCGGCGCAGCGCACCGGCCGCGTGGTCGTGGCACAGGAGGCGCCCGGCCATGTGTCGGTGGGCTCCGAGGTCGCCGCGACCATCGCCGAGCGCGCCTTCTACTCGCTCGAGGCGCCGGTGCTGCGGGTGTCGGGCTTCGACGCGCCCTTCCCGCCCGCGCAGCTCGAGGACATCTACCTGCCCGACGCCGACCGCGTGCTCGACGCGGTCGACCGCTCGCTGGCGTACTGACGCCCACCAACCGAAGGACGATCATGCAGGAGTTCAGGCTGCCCGACCCGGGCGAGGGCCTCACCGAGGCCGAGATCGTCACCTGGCGCGTCCAGCCCGGCGACACCGTGCACGTCAACGACGTGCTGCTCGAGGTGGAGACCGCGAAGTCGCTCGTCGAGCTGCCGAGCCCGTTCGACGGCACCGTCGAGGCGCTGCTCGTGGAGGAGGGCCAGACCGTCGAGGTCGGCACGCCCATCATCCGCGTCTCCGGCGGCGACCGGCAGGCCGTCGAGACGACCCAGGACACGCAGCAGACGGTCGACCGGGACGAGGACGGCGGCGCCGTGCTCGTCGGCTACGGCGTGCGCGGCGGCGCGGAGACCCGCCGGCGCAAGCCCCACACGGTGCGCGACGTGCCGCCGCCGGCGCGCGCGAGCGGCGGTCGGCCCAACCCGCCCGCGTCCGTGCCGGCCGCATCCGCGTCGCCCGTGATCGCGAAGCCGCCGATCCGCAAGCTCGCGAAGGACCTCGGCGTCGACCTCTCGCTCGTCGCCGGCACCGGGCTGGCCGGCGAGGTGACGCGCGACGACGTCGTGCAGTCGGCCAAGCAGGCGAGCGTGTTCCGCAACCTCGAGACCCCCGAGTGGTCGGGCGGCCGCGAGGAGCGCATCCCCGTCAAGGGCGTGCGCAAGGTGATCGCGCAGGGCATGGTCGACTCGGCGTTCACCGCGCCGCACGTGTCGGTCTTCACCGACGTGGACGCGTCGCGCACGATGGAGTTCGTCCAGCGGCTGAAGGCGTCCGCCGACTTCGCCGACGTGAAGGTCTCGCCGCTGCTCATCATGGCGAAGGCGATCCTGTGGGCGATCCGCCGGTCGCCGCAGATCAACTCGACGTTCACCGGCGACGAGCTCGTCGTGCACCACTACGTGAACCTCGGCATCGCCGCGGCGACCCCGCGCGGGCTGCTCGTGCCGAACGTGAAGGACGCGCAGGACATGTCGCTGCTCGAGCTCGCGAGGGCGCTGCAGCAGCTCACGGCCACGGCCCGCGAGGGCAGGACGCAGCCCGCCGACATGCAGCACGGCACCTTCACGATCACGAACATCGGCGTCTTCGGCATGGACACCGGCACCCCGATCCTCAACCCCGGCGAGACGGGCATCATCGCGCTCGGCACGATCCGGCAGAAGCCGTGGGTCGTCGACGGCGAGGTGCGCCCGCGCTGGGTGACGACCGTGGGCGGCTCCTTCGACCACCGCGCGATCGACGGCGACGTCATCAGCCGGTTCGTCGCCGACGTCGCCTCGATCCTGGAGGAGCCGGCGCTGCTGCTCGACTAGCGCCGGGCTCAGCGCCACCAGTCGTCGTCCGGCGTGACCGGCATCCGGCGCTTGTGCTCGGTGCGGTCGTACTTCGCGACCACCTCGGCCGCGACGTCGGCCGGCACGTCCTCGCCGCGCAGGAAGGCGTCGATCTGCTCGTAGCTGAGGCCGAGCTCGTGCTCGTCGGCCTGACCGGGCTTCCCGTCCAGCAGGTCGGCGGTCGGCTCCTTCTGCCACAGCCGGTCGGGTGCCTCGAGCAGCCGCAGCAGCTCCTTGCCCTGGCCCTTCGTCAGCCCCGACAGCGGCAGCACGTCCGCCCCGCCGTCCCCGTACTTCGTGAAGAAGCCCGTCACGGCCTCCGCGGCGTGGTCGGTGCCGAGCACGAGCATGCCCAGCTGCCCGGCGATCGCGTACTGCACCACCATGCGAGCCCGGGCCTTCACGTTGCCCTTGTGGTAGTCGACGACCTCGCCGATGGCCGCCTCGACCTCGCGCTCGAGCTCGTCCACGCCGGGCTGCACGTCGACCACGACCTGGCGGTCGGGCGCGATGAAGCCGAGGGCGAGCTGCGCATCCGCTTCGTCGTGCTGCACGCCGTAGGGGAGGCGCACGGCGACGAACGACGCATCCTCGCCCGACGCGCGCCGGCGCTCGACGGCGAGCTGGGCGATGCGTCCGGCGAGCGTGGAGTCCTGGCCGCCTGAGATGCCGAGCACGTAGCCCTTCGCGCCCGTTGCGGCGAGGTAGTCGACGAGGAAGGCGATGCGGCGCTCGAGCTCCGCGCCCGGGTCGATCGTGGGGTGGGAGCCGAGTGCGGCGACGATGGCGGACTGCGAGGTGCCGGAGGAGCGATCCATGGCGGGAAGCCTAGCCCCGCAGTGGTTTCGAGCGCGGTGCGAGCGAAATTGACAATCGTTCTCAACAGGCCGTAGCGTTGACCCGCGCGGCAGAGCGTCGCGCTGGACAAGGACCTCATGCACACGCTCACCGCAGTCGGCGCGATCGGCGCCGTGGCCCTGATGCTCACCGGATGCGCCGGCGCGGCCTCGGGCGCGGACCCCGACGACGGCCTCGAGATCGTCGCCACGACGACCCAGCTCGCCGACATCACCCGCGGGATCGTCGGGGACTCGGCGACGGTGACGAGCCTGCTCGAGCCGGGCAGCTCGGCGCACGCGTTCGATCCCGGCCCCGCCGCGCTCGCCGCGCTCGCGAGCGCCGACCTGCTCGTCGTGAGCGGCGCGGGGCTCGAGACGTGGCTCGACAGCACGGTCGAGGCGGCCGGCTTCGCGGGCACGGTCGTCGACACCTCCACCGGCATCGACCTCATCGCCGCCGAGGACGACCCGCACGAGGGCCACGACCACGCCGCTGACGCGCACGAGGGCGAGACGGCCGAGGAGCACGCCGAGCACGCCGACGACGAGGACGCCGAGGAGGGGCACGAGGGCCACGACCACGGCGCCTTCGACCCGCACGTGTGGACCGACCCGGCGAACGCGATCGTGCAGGCCGAGGCCGTGCGCGACGCGGTGGTCGCGGCCGACCCGGATGCCGACATCGACGCATCCGCCGCCGCCTACCTCGCCCAGCTCACCGACCTCGAGACGTGGATGCGCGACTCGATCGAGCAGGTGCCCGTCGACGACCGCCTGGTCGTCACCACCCACGACACGTTCGGGTACCTCGAGCGGGCGTTCGACGTGCAGGTCGTCGGCACGGTGCTGCCGAGCCTCGACGACAGCGCGGGCGCGAGCGCGGCGCACATCGACGAGCTCGTCGCAGGGATCCGCGAGAGCGGTGCGCCCGTCGTGTTCAGCGAGAACGCGATCGACCCCCAGCTCGCGGCGACCATCGCCCGCGAGGCCGGCGTCGAGCTGCGCCAGGGCGAGGACGCGCTCGCGGCCGACGCGCTGGGCCTCGAGGGGTCGGCGACCGGCACCTACATCGGCTCGCAGATCCACAACACGACCGCGCTCGTGAGCGCGTGGGGCGCCGAGCCGCTGCCGGTGCCAGAATCGCTCTCATGACGGCAGCGAGCAGCGGACCGGTCGTCGAGATCGCCGACGCCGCCTTCGGGTACGGCGGCGCACCGGTGCTCACCGAGGTGAGCTTCGAGGTGCGCGCCGGCGAGGCGGTCGCGCTCATCGGCCCCAACGGCGCCGGCAAGTCGACCCTGCTCGCCGGGCTGCTCGGGCTCGCCCAGCACGAGGCGCGGGTCTTCGACGTGCCGACCGGGCGCGGCGAGATCGGCGCGCTGCCGCAGTCGAGCGAGATCGACCCGGCCTTCCCGGTGACGCTCGAGCAGGTCGTCGCGATGGGCCGCACCCCGCGCCTCGGGCTGCGCTGGCCGGGCGGCCGCGACCGCCGCATCGTCGCGGACGCGCTCGCGACCGTGGGGCTCACCGAGCACCGCCGCACCCGCTTCGGCGACCTCTCGGGCGGGCAGCGCCAGCGCGGCCTGCTCGCGCGGGCGCTCGCGAGCGAGCCCCGCCTGCTGCTGCTCGACGAGCCCTTCAACGGGCTCGACCAGGGCTCGCGCGAGGCGCTGCTCGAGACGATCGGCGCGCTCAAGGCGCGCGGCGTCGCGCTGCTCATCACGACCCACGACCTCGACCTCGCGCGCGCCGTCTGCGACCGGACGCTGCTCGTCAACCAGCGGCAGATCGCGTTCGACGAGACCGGATGCGTGCTCACGCTCGAGCGCGTCGAGGCCGCGTTCGCGTCGCACGTCATGGAGATCGACGGCCACACGCTCGCGACCACCGAGCACCACGAGGCCGAGCACGCGGTGCGGCACCCGCAGCGGCTGCAGGCGGACGACGGCCCTCGAGACCCGCTCGACGCCCGATGATCCCGCCCGCGACGGCGCTGCTCGACCCGTTCACGCCCTTCGCCGTGCCGTTCCTGGCGCGGCCGCTGCTGCTGCTCATCGCGCTCGCGGTCGCCGCCGGCACCGTCGGGGTGCTCGTCCACCTGCGTCGGCTCGAGTTCTCGGCCGACGGCCTCACGCACGCGGTGTTCCCGGGCCTCGCGATCGGCGCGGCGCTCGGCGGCGCGGCGGGCCTGCTGCCCGGCGCGCTCGGGGCCGCGCTCGTCGCGGCGGTCGTGCTGGCCCTCATCGCCCGCCGCGGGCAGCCGCGCGACACGGCGGTCGCGATCGTGCTCACGAGCTTCTTCTCGCTCGGCGTCGTGCTCGTCTCCGCGTCGCAGGGCGTGGCCGGCAGCCTCTCCGACTTCTTCTTCGGCCGCCTCCTCACGATCACGTGGAGCGGCCTGTGGGTCGCGGTCGCGCTCGTGGCGGTCGGCGTCGCCCTCGTCGTCGCGACGGCCGGCCCGCAGCTGTTCGCGGCGTTCGACGCGGCCGGCGCCCGCCGAGCGGGCCTGCCGGTGCTCGCGCTCGAGATGATCGGCACGGTCGCGGTCGCGCTCGTCGTGGTGGCCGCATCCGCGTCGGTCGGCACGCTGCTCGCGCTCGCCGTCGTGATCGTGCCCGCCGCCGCGGCGCGCGCCGTCACGCGGTCGCTGCGCACCGCGGTCGTCGTGGCGATCCTCTTCGGCGCGGTCACCGGCTGGCTCGGGCTGTGGCTCGTGGTGCAGCTCGCCGAGCTCGGCGTCGACCCCGCCCCCGGCGCGACCGTCGCGCTCACGATGATCGCCGGCTATGCGCTGGCGCTCGTGGCGGGCGCGGTGCGCGGACGCAGCGGGCGTGGCGCGACCGCGCCCGCCCGCGCGCTCGACGAGGCGGCGCGCTGATGCCGCAGCTCGACTTCTTCGGGCTCGCGATGGTCGAGGTCGTGCTCGCCGGTGCGCTCGCCGGCATCGTGGGCGTGCTCGTCGTGCTGCGCGAGCGCGCCTTCTTCACGATGTCGCTGACGCACGCGACCTTCCCAGGCGCGGTCGCCGCGGCCATCCTCGGTGTCTCCGTGCCGCTCGGCGCCGCCGTCGCCGCGATCGCGCTCATCGCCATCGCCGTCGGCATCGGGCGCATCCGCTCCCAGGGTCCGGCCGTCGCATCCGGCGTGATGCTGACCGCCGGGTTCGCGCTCGGCGCCCTGCTGCAGTCGCTCGCGCCGCTCGCGATCGACGTCGAGTCGTTCCTCGTCGGGCAGGTGCTGGCCGTCACCGGCGCCGACCTCGCGCTCACGGCGGTGCTGCTCGCCGTCGCGGTCGCCGTGTGGGCGGTCGCCGGCCGGCACCTCGTCTTCTCGAGCGCCGACGAGGCGGGCTACCGCCGCGCAGGGCTCGCGCCCTGGGTGCCGGAGGCGGTCTCGCTCGCGCTCATCGCCGCGACCGTCGTCGCGATCATGCCGGTGGTCGGCGCCATCCTCGGCGTCGCCCTCATCGTCGCGCCCGCCGCGGCCGCGCGGCTCGTCGTGCGCGACTGGCGCTGGATGCTCGTGCATCGCCCCCGTCGTCGGCATCGCGTCGGGCGTGGTCGGCCTGCTCGCCTCCCGCTGGCTCGACATCGCCGCGGGCGGCGCGATCGCGCTCGTCGCGGCGCTGCTCTACGGCGTCGCGTGGATCGTCGGCCGACCGCGCGAGCGCGGCCCGGCCCGGCGGTCGCCCGTCCGTGGGACCATCGAGGCGAGGACACCATGACCGACGCGCAGACGCACACCCACGCCCCCGAGCCCGGCCCCCGCCGCACGACGAGGCAGCGCGAGGCGGTGCGCGAGGCGCTCGAGGCGAACGCCGAGTTCGTCTCCGCGCAGGCCCTGCACCAGTCGATGCGCCAGTCCGGCTCCACCGTCGGCCTCGCGACCGTCTACCGCGCGCTCGCGGCGCTCGCCGAGGATGGCGAGGCGGATGCCCTGCAGTCGGGGGGAGAGGCGCTCTACCGAGCCTGCACCCCCTCGCACCACCACCACCTCATCTGCCGCGCGTGCGGGCGGACGGTCGAGCTCGAGGCTGCCGCCGTCGAGCGCTGGGCAGGGCAGGTCGCGGCCGCGCACGGCTTCGTCGAGCCGGAGCACGTGGTCGACATCTTCGGCCTCTGCGCGGCGTGCGCCGCCGCGCGCTGACCCGCAGCCGAAGTCGGGATTGCCGCTCACCTGCCGCATGGCGTAGGATTGCTCGTTGGTGCGGCTTCGGCCGCACGGCGCACGTGCCTCCCACCCCGCAAGGATCGGGTCCAGCGTGCGCAGGCAAGTGATCTTGGGTGGGCTCCGGCCCACGGTAACCACATGGAGGCACCAATGGCAGCCGTATGCCAGGTGACCGGAGCCGTTCCCGGCTTCGGACACAACATCTCGCACTCGCACAGGCGCACGAAGCGACGCTTCGACCCGAACGTGCAGCGCAAGACCTACTTCGTCCCGTCGCTCAAGCGCAACGTGACGCTCAACGTCTCGGCCAAGGGCATGAAGGTCATCGATGCCCGTGGCATCGAGGCCGTCGTCCGTGACATGCAGTCCCGAGGGGTGAAGCTCTGATGGCGAAGAAGTCCCAGGACGTCCGTCCGATCATCAAGCTCCGCTCGACCGCGGGCACCGGCTACACGTACGTGACGAAGAAGAACCGTCGCAACAACCCCGACCGACTTGTGCTGAAGAAGTACGACCCCATCGTGCGTCAGCACGTCGAGTTCCGAGAGGAGCGGTAATGGCCAAGAAGAGCATGATCGCCAAGAACGAGCAGCGGAAGATCATCGTCGCCCGCTACGCCGACAAGCGCGCCGCGCTCAAGAAGGCGCTCGTCGACCCCAAGAGCACCGATGAGGAGCGCGAAGCCGCTCGCATCGGGCTGCAGAAGCTGCCCCGCAACGCCTCGCCGGTGCGCGTCCGCAAGCGCGACGCCATCGACGGCCGCCCGCGCGGCCACATCGGCGCGTTCGGTGTCTCGCGTGTGCGCTTCCGCGACATGGCGCACCGCGGCGAGCTGCCCGGCGTGACCAAGTCGAGCTGGTAAGCACCTGATCGCACGAAGCCCCCGACCGCGAGGTCGGGGGCTTCGTCGTCCCCGGGCGCGTACCGCTACACCCGCCGGATGGTGGCGTCCGCGGGCGCGACCTCGAGCCACCGCCAGCCGTACGGGTCGAGCTCGAGCTCGAGCCGTCCCTCGATCGTCATCGCCGTCCCGTCGAACCGGTCGACGAGGGTGACGGGCCCCGCCTCCGAGGTGAGCTCGAGCTTCACCGCGACGTGCTCGTCGCCGAGGTTGTGCAGCGCGAGCATCGTCCAGTCCCGCCCTCGGCACGCGTGCGCGAGCACCGAGCGCTGCCGCACGCCGATCACCTCGAGCGACGACCAGGCGAGCTCCGGGTTGCCGCGGTAGAGGTCGGTGAGCCGCTGGATGTGCCGCCACAGCGACGTCGGATCCCGCTGCTGGTCGGCGACGTTCACGCGCTGCGGTCCGAGCTCCCCGTCGGGCAGGGGTCGCGGCCAGCGGCCCTGCGGCGCCGTCGAGAAGCCGCCGCTCGCATCCGGCTCCCACTGCATGGGCGTGCGCACCGCGTAGCGCCCGGCGACGTCGAGCTGCTCGCCCATGCCGATCTCCTCGCCGTAGAACAGCACCGGGCACCCCGGCAGCGAGAACATGAGCGTGTAGACGAGCCGCACGGCGCGCTCGTCGCCGAGCATGGTCGGCAGCCGGCGCCGGATGCCGCGGCCGTAGAGCCGCATCCCCTCGTCCGGCGCGAACGCCTCGAAGACCTCCTCGAGCTCGTCCGGCGCGAGCTTGTCGAGGGTGAGCTCGTCGTGGTTGCGCACGAAGTTGGCCCACTGGCTCGCCGGCGGCAGCTCGGGCCGGTCGCGCAGCGCCGTCGCGAGCGGTCGCGCGTCCTTGCGGGCGAGCGACAGGAACAGCTGCTGCATCGACACGAAGTCGAACTGCAGGTGCAGGCCGTTCGCGTCGCCCTCGGCCTCGAACCACTGCAGCTGCTCCTCGTGCGGCAGGTTCACCTCGCCGAGCAGCATCGCCTCGCCGTTGCGGCGCGAGACGAACCGCTGGATCGCGCGCAGGTGGTCGGCCCCCTGGTAGTCGGGCGCCGCGCCGGTCGTCTCGGTGCCGTGCGCGGGCGCGCTGCTGAACAGGAACGGCACCGCGTCGACCCGGAACCCCGAGACGCCGAGCTCGAGCCACAGCCCGAGGTTGCGCTCGATCTGCTCCTGGACGGGCGGATGCGCGATGTTGAGGTCGGGCTGGTGCGCGCGGAAGTGGTGGAGGTACCACTGCCCGGTGCGCGGATCCTCGGTCCAGGTGGAGTCCTCCTCGCCGGGGAAGACGGGCGCGTCCTGCTTCGCCGGCGGCGCGTCGCGCCAGACGTACCAGTCGCGGTGCGGCGACGAGCGCGACGAGCGCGAGGAGCGGAACCACGGATGCTCGGCCGAGGTGTGGTTCATGACGAAGTCGACGATCACGCGCATGCCGTGGGCGCGCGCGACGCGGATCACCTCGACGAGGTCGCCGAGCGTGCCGAGCCGCGGGTCGACCCCGAAGAAGTCGGTGATGTCGTAGCCGTCGTCGCGGTCGGCGGTCGGGAAGAACGGCATGAGCCACAAGCACGTGACGCCGAGGTCGGCGAGCGTGTGGATGCGCGAGACGAGGCCCTGCAGGTCGCCCACCCCGTCGCCGTCGGAGTCCTGGAACACCTGCACGTCGAGGCAGTAGAGCACCGTGTTGCGCCACCAGCTGTCTGCGGCCTCGATCGGGCGGGGGCTCACCGGGCACCCGCGACCGCGGGCAGCACGTGCTCGCCGAACGCGTCGATGAAGGCCGACTGCTGCTGGCCGACGTGGTGGAGGTAGACGTCGTCGACGACCTCGAGGATCTCGGCGATGCGCGCCCGGTGCGCGCCGAGGTCGCTCGAGACGGTGACCGCCCTCCGGATGGCCTCCTCCGTGGCGTCGACGGTGCGTCGGTCGAAGTCGTCCGGGAACGCGAGGTCCCACGCCTGGGGCGGCGACAGCGTCCCGCTGCGCCACTGCTCGCGCGCGAGGGCGAGCGCCTCCGCCTCGTCGGGCGCCCACGACAGGTGCAGCTGCGCGGCGACGGGGCCGCGGCCGCCCGCGTCGCGGTAGGCGGCGACCACGTCGCGGAGGGCCGCGATGTCGCCCGCGACCGTGATGAAGCCATCCGCCCACTGCGCGTGCCGCGCGGCCGACTCCGGGGTGACGGATGCGCCGATGAGCGGCGGCGGGGTGGCCGGCCGCGACCACACGCGGGCGCGGTGGGCGGTGAAGGTGCCCTCGTGCGAGACCTCCTCGCCCGCGAGCAGGCGGCGGATGACGTCGACCGACTCGACGAGGCGGCGCTCGCGGGTCGGCTTGTCGGGCCACGGGTCGCCCGTCACGTGCTCGTTCATGTTCTCGCCCGAGCCGAGCGCCGCCCAGAAGCGGCCGGGGAACATCTCGCCCAGCGTCGCGATCGCCTGCGCGGTGATGACGGGGTGGTAGCGCTGCCCGGTCGCGTGCACGACGCCGAAGCGCAGCGGCGTGGAGGCGAGCGCGGCGCCGAGCCACGACAGCGCGAAGCCGCTGTGGCCCTGCGCGTCGAGCCAGGGGGCGAGGTGGTCGGAGCACATGGCCGCCTGGAAGCCGGCCTCGTGCGCGTGGATCACGTCGCGCAGGAGCGTGCTGGGCGGGATCTGCTCGTGCGAGCAGTGGAAGCCGATGACAGACATGCGCCCCACGCAAGCGCGGATGCGGCCGGCCGTCAAGGGCGGGCAGGTCGCGATCACACGACGGCGGTGCTCGCCATCCGCGTGGCAGAGGGCAGCTCGCCCGCGTGCAGCGCCCGCCAGGCCGCGCCCAGGCGGGCCATCGCCTCGGCCGTGAGCTCCGGCTCCCACGTGATCGGGATGCGCGCGAACCGGTCGAGCACGCCCGACGCCGAGAAGCGCGGGCCGGGCGGCAGCAGCAGCCCGCGATCGCGCGCGCCGAGCGAGAGCGCCGTCGACCACGGCCCGCCCAGGTCGACCCATGCCGCGAGCCCGCCGGGCATGGGCGGCATCGCGACCTCCGGCAGGTGGGCGGCGAGCCCCGCGGCGACCGCGGCGCGGCCCTCGCGCAGGCGCTCGGTCGTGCGGGCGAGCAGCGCGTCCATGTCGCCGAGCAGCTCGATGGCGATGCACTGCTCCAGCAGCGGCGTGCCGAGGTCGATCGACGGTCGCGCGCCCAGCAGGGCGGCGACCTGCTCGCGATCGGCGCGGATCCAGCCGATCCGCAGCCCGCCCCACGCGATCTTCGACATCGAGCCGATGAGGATCGCCGGCCCGTGCGCGGCGAACGGGCGCGGCGTCCAGCCGCGGTCGATGTCGAGCTCGGCGCACGTCTCGTCCACGATGAGCAGCGTGCCCGTCGCCCTCGCCACCGCGGCGAGCCGGGCGCGCTCGAGCTCTGGCATCGTGGCGCCGGTGGGGTTGTGGAAGTCGGCGATCAGGTAGGCGAGCGCCGGCCGCTGCGACCGCAGCGTCTCGATGAGGTGGCTCGCGTCCCACCCGGCGTCGGGCGTCACCGGCGTCGGCACGAGCCGGTGGCCGGTGCGGCGCAGCGCGTCCATCGCGTGCGGGAAGCTCGGCTGCTCGACGACCGCGGCGCGCCCGCGCTCCCCGAACGCCGCGAGCACGACGGTGAGCGCGTGCATCGCGCCGCTCGTCACCATGATCTGGTCGGGATCGGTGGGCAGCCCGCGCTCGGTGTACCGCTCGGCGATGCGCTCGCGCAGCTCCGGCAGGCCGTCGAGCGAGTAGCCGGGCGTGCCCAGCAGCCCGGCGAGCCGATCGAGGGCGCGCACGGTGGCCGCGTGCAGGCCCGGCGCCGAGCCCACCGACGCGATCGTGAGGTCGATGACGTCGTCGCCCGCGGCGGCCGGCCGCTGGATGCGCCGCGCCGGCAGCGTCGCGCGGGTGCCGGAGCCGTGCGTGCGCACGACGTAGCCGCCCGCCTCGAGCAGCTCGTAGGCCCGCGCGATGGTGGCGCGGGACCGCGCGAGCTCGGCGGCCAGCGCCCGCTCGCTCGGCAGTCGCTCGCCGACGGTGATCCTGCCGTCGAGCAGCAGCATGCGGATGCGGTCGGCGAGCGACTGCGCGACCGCCGTCGTCGCGCGCCACTCGCCGAGCTGGGTGCCGAGCCGGGAAGCCATGCGCCCATTCTGCCCGCCAGTGGACTGCGCATGCCGAGCCACTTGCGAGCGAGTGGCCCGCGCGTCCCGCATGCGGCGTGCGGTGGAATGGAGCCGTGACGACCGGACCCCTGAGCACCCCGCACGCCGCGACCCCGCAGCCGGCCCGCCCGCGCGCGCAGGGCATCCGCGGCCTCCTGCTGCCCATCGGGTCGCTCGGCGCTGCCGACACGACCGCGCGGGTCGTGCAGCTGCTCGTGGGCCTGTTCCTCTACGGCATCGCGCTCGCGATGCTCATCCGCGCCGACCTCGGCGTCGGCCCGTGGGACGTCCTCTCGCTCGGCATCGCGGTGCACCTGCCGATGAGCTACGGGATGGCGACGATCGTCGTGTCGGCGCTCGTGCTGCTCGTCTGGATCCCGCTGCGCCAGCGGCCGGGCATCGGCACGCTGCTGAACGCGACCCTCGTCGGCCCGTCGGCCGACCTCGGCCTGCTGCTCATCCCCGAGGCGGATGCGCTCTGGGCGCAGGCGCTGCTGCTCGCCGGCAGCATGGTGCTGCTCGCGCTCGCGACCGGCGTCTACATCGCCGCGCAGCTGGGGCCCGGACCGCGCGACGGCCTCATGACCGGGCTCACGGGCCTCACCGGCTGGCCCGTGTGGATCGTGCGCACCCTCATCGAGGGCACCGCGCTGCTGCTGGGCTGGCTGCTGGGCGGCCCGGTCGGCGTCGGCACCGTCATCTTCGCGTTCGGCATCGGCCCGCTCATCGGCGTCTTCCTGCCCTTCTTCACCCGCCGGCGCGAGGCGCGCGCCGCTCGGCTGACCGGCCACTGACGGCCGCTGCGGCCTCGAATCCGTTCGCGAACCGCGGAAAACCGCGGAAACTGCGGCGTGTCGGCCACCATCTGCGCCGGGATCCAGGGCCTCCGGGCTACGTTCGGGGTTGGTCGGAGCCCCATCGGGCACCGACGGATGCCCGCCCCAGGCGGGACGGACATGCCACCACCAGGAGGACATCATGGCTGAGACCATCAACAAGACGACCCTCGCTTCGAAGATCGCAGCGACGACCGACCTCTCGCAGGCCAAGGTCACGGCAGTGCTCGACGCGCTGTTCGACGAGGTCTCGACGGCCGTCGCCGCTGGCGACAAGGTCTCGATCCCGGGCTTCTTCAGCGCCGAGCGCACCGAGACCGCTGCTCGCACGGGCCGCAACCCGCAGACGGGTGCCGAGATCCAGATCGCAGCGGGCCACCGCGTCAAGCTGACCGCAGGCTCGAAGCTCAAGGCTGCCGTCAAGTAGTTCCCACCACCGCAGCACCGGGAGGGGCTCCGCCGTGAGGCGGGGCCCCTCCCGTCTTCCCGGGCAGGCTCCCGAGGGGCGGCGACTACCCTGGGTGGGTGCAGCGCATCCGTCTCCTCGCGCCGGCGCTCGCCATCGTCGCGGGCCTGGCGGCGACCTGGGCGGCGCTCGAGCTCGGTGGCGGGGCGGCAGCGCCGACGCTGCAGGATCCCGGCGCCGCGGTCCGCTACGGCGTGCCGATGGCGTCGATGCTGCGCAATCTCGCGATCGCCGCCGCGTTCGGCGGCGTCGTGCTCGCGTGCTTCGCGCTCGTGCCCCGCAGCCGCGACTGGCACCGCACGCTCGACGTGGCGGGCGCATCCGCCGGCGTCGCGACGGTCGCGCACGGGTTCATCGCCTTCGGCTCGTTCCGCCAGGTGGTGTCGAACCCGGTCACCGCGACGAACGACTTCGGCGAGCTGCTGCAGTTCTTCTTCGTCGAGGTCGAGACCGGCAGGCTGCTGCTCGGCACGCTGCTGTCGCTCGCGCTGCTGACGGTGCTGCTGCTCATCGCCCGCAGCCCGGTCGGCGCCGGCTTCACGGTGGCCCTCTGGGCGGTGCCGTTCTGGCTCATCGCATCCGGCGGGCACGCCGGCGGCACCGCGAACCACACCATCGCGGTGTCGTCGCTGCTGCTGCACCTGCTGTTCGTCTCGATCTGGCTCGGCGGGCTCCTGCACGTCGGCCTGCTCGCCCGCGGGCGCGATGCGGCGGCATCGGCCGACGCATCCGACGACTCGGCCCCGGATGCGGCCTACGGCGACGTGCTGCTGCGCTACTCGACGCTCGCGCTCGCGAGCTTCCTCGTCGTCGCGTTCTCGGGCATCGTCTCGGCGTGGGTGCGCATGGAGGGGGAGTGGTTCAGCCCGTACGGCATCCTCGCCCTCACCAAGGCGGCGCTGCTGCTCGTGCTCGGCGCGTTCGGCGCGTGGCAGCGGATGCGCATGCTCCGCCCCGCGACGACGGTCGGGGCCGCTGGGCAGGCGCAGGCACCGCGCGTGGCCGGGCGTGCGATCGCCCTGCTGCTGGCGCTCGAGCTGACGGTCATGGGCGTCACCGCCGGTGTCGCCGCCGGGCTCGCCCGCACGCCCACCCCCGTGCCGGAGGTCCCGCCGGGCGCAGAGGCGACGCCCGCGGAGATCCTCACCGGCCGGCCGCTGCCGCCGACGTTCGAGCCCGCGCGGCTGTTCGACCAGTGGGCGCTCGACCCGCTCTGGACCGTGATCCTCGCGATGTTCGCGTTCTTCTACATCGCGGGCGTCGTGCGGCTCGCCCGCCGCGGCGACGCGTGGCCGGTCGGGCGCACGATCTCGTGGCTGGCCGGGATCGCGCTGTTCTGGTGGTGCACGAGCGGCGCGCTCAACCTGTACCAGGAGTTCCAGTTCTCGCTCCACATGCTCGTGCACATGCTGCTCGGCATGGCGGTGCCGGTGCTGCTCGTGCCCGGTGCGCCGATCACGCTCGCGATGCGCGCCATCCGCCGACGCCAGGACGGGTCGCGCGGCGGCCGCGAGTGGCTCATGGCGATCGTGCACTCGAGGTACATGACGGTGCTCAGCTCCCCGCTCGTCTCGGCGGGGCTGTTCGTCGCGAGCCTGTGGGTGTTCTACTACACGCCGCTCTTCGAGTGGTCGATGACCGATCACCTCGGGCACGTCTGGATGGTCGTGCACTTCGTCGGCTCCGGCTACCTGTTCGTGCAGGCCATCGTCGGCATCGACCCGGGCCCGACCCGGCCGCCGTTCGCGCTCCGGCTCGTGCTGCTGCTCGGCGCGATGGTGTTCCACGCCTTCTTCGGGCTCACGCTCATGACCGGCGATGCGCTGCTGCTCGCCGACTGGTTCGGGGCGATGGGCAACGGGGTCGACGCGCTCGAGGACCAGCGCGTGGGCGGCGGCATCGCGTGGTCGATCGGCGAGATCCCGACGGTCATCCTGGCGATGGTCACGGTCGTGCTCTGGTGGCGCAGCGACAAGCGCGAGCAGGTGCGCACCGACCGTGCGGCGCTCCGCGACGGCGACGCCGACCTGCACGCCTACAACGACATGCTCGAGCGGATGGGGAAGCGATGAACGACGCAGGCGACCGGATGAGCGGCTCGGGCGAGGTCGCGGAGCAGCGGCTGCCGGAGGAGCTGGCCGCGTTCGCGGCCGGGCGCGCCCTGCGGCTCCGCATCGTGCGGCACGCAGAGACCGAGCACAACACGAACCACCTCATGCAGGGCTGGTCGGACTCGCCGATCACCGAGCTGGGCCGCGAGCAGATCGTGGCGGTCGCCGAGCACCTCTCGGGGGAGCGCTTCGACCTGGCGTTCTCGTCCGACCTGCAGCGCACGCGCACGACCGCGGAGGGCATCCTCGCCCGCCTCGACCCGCAGCCGTCGATCGAGCACGTCGAGCTGCTGCGCGAGTGGAGCTTCGGCAGCCACGAGGAGCGCCCCGCGGCCGACGTCTGGCGCGAGGTGATCGTCGAGCACGGGTTCGAGGTCGACCGCGAGCTGAGCGCCCTCCGAGCGATCGGCGAGCAGGTCGGCTGGCGCGGACTGTTCGACACGATCGCGCAGCTCGACGCGAGCGGGCAGGCGGAGCAGGCGGCCGAGATCGTGCTGCGCGCCGACGCGGCGCTCGAGCACATCGTGCGGGCCGCCGCCGCGGTGCCGGGCGACGGCGAGGTGCAGGTGCTCGTCGTCTCGCACGGCGGGTTCATCACCTCGATGCTGCGGCAGCTCGTGCCGGAGCTCACGCCCGACACGATCCTGCCCAACTGCTCGGTCACCACCGTCTCGCTGCCGGCGCGCACGCTCGTGTGGCAGCTCGACCGGCTCGGCGAGGTCGCGGGCGACGGCGGGCGCGGCGTGCGAGGCTGACAGCATGACCGCGATCCCCGAGCGCTACCGCCGCCTGACCGACCAGCCGCTCTTCGCGCACCTCGCGACGGTGCGGCCGGACGGCTCCGTGCAGTCGAACCCGATGTGGTTCGAGGTGGTGGGCGATGAGGTGCACTTCACGCACACCCGCACGCGGCAGAAGCTCAAGAACCTGCAGGCGAACCCGACCATGAGCCTGTCGATCGTCGACCCCGAGCACCCGCTGCTGTACGTCGAGGTGCGCGGCCACCTCGCGGGCGTCGTCGACGACCCCACGGGCGCCTTCTACGTGCGGCTGCAGAACCGCTACGGCAACCCGTCCGAGCAGGCGCCGCCGGATGCGCCGGAGCGCGTCATCCTGCGCATGGCGATCGACAAGGTGACCGGCCGGGTCTGAGGGTGCGCCCCTCGCAGCGCCGACCTCGACCGCGGCACGGCGCTGACCGACGCCCACCTGCGGGGCGTGCACCTCCGCCTCCCCGGGCTCGGCCCCGACGGGCCGACGCTCGAGATCTATTCCTTCGACGAGCTCGTCGAGGCGTCCGCCGCGGTCGTGAACCGCACCGGCTGGGGGCACATCGCGTTCGCCGTCGACGACGTGGGCGATGCGCGCACCGAGGTGCTGGAGGCGGGCGGCAGCGACGTCGGCGAGGTCGTGACGCTGCAGACAGCCGACGGGCGACGCGTCACCTGGTGCTACCTCACCGATCCCGAGGGCAACATCCTCGAGCTGCAGAGCTGGTCTCCCGCGGCGTGACGAGCGTCAGTCGCGCGAGGGCAGGTGCACCTCGAGCTCGTAGCGCGCGCGCGGGTCGTCGTCGGCGCGCTCGCCCGAGAGCCCGAGCCTGCGGTAGAACTCGGTCGCGACGTCGAGCGACTGCCACTCGAGCACCCGCACGCGCGTGTGCAGCTGCGCCCACTCCCGGACCGCCTCGAACAGCGCCGTGCCCGCGCCGTGGCCGCGCGCATCCGGCGACACCCACAGGTCGTGCATGCGCGCGATCGACCAGTCGCGGTGCGGCGCGGGGCCGTAGTCCTGCGCCGCGGCGTAGCCGATCACCCGGCCGTCGAGCTCGGCGACGACGATGTGGTGCGCGGGGTTCTCGACCAGCGCGTCGAGGCGCTCGCGGTACCGGTCGACCTTCTCGTCCGGCTCGTCGGCGCGCCGGTGGGCGGCGAACATCGGCAGCAGCGTGGCGGCGTCGGCCGTCGTCGCCTGCCGGATGCCGATCTCGCCATCACGCATGTCGCCGTCGCCCATGGCGCCAGAGTAGTGGGCCGCATCGTGGGCGGGCTCTGCGAGCGGCCTCAGGCGGCGTGCACGGCGCAGGCGGGCTCGCAGCCCTCGCACGTGGTCACCTGCTTGCGGCACGACCAGAGCGCGCAGTTGCCCATGCTGTTCGTCGCGGTGCCGCAGCGGGTGCAGGTGCCGAGGATCGCGACGCCGGTGCCGAAGTCCATGGTCTGGCGCTGGTCGAAGACGTAGAGCGACCCGTCCCAGAGCCCGGCGTTGCCGAACGTCTCGCCGTAGCGGACGATGCCGCCGTCGAGCTGGTACACCTCGCGGAAGCCGCGCTTCGTCATGAGCGACGAGAGCACCTCGCAGCGCACGCCGCCGGTGCAGTAGGTGACGACGGGCTTGTCCTTGAGGTGGTCGTAGGCGCCCGAGTCGAGCAGCTCGACGAAGTCGCGGGTCGTCTCCACGTCCGGCACGATCGCGCCCCGGAAGCGGCCGATGTCGGCCTCGAAGCGGTTGCGGCCGTCGAAGAGGACGACGTCGTCGCGCTCCTCCACCAGCCGGTGCAGCTCGCTCGGCTGCAGGTGCGTGCCGCCGCCCACGACGCCGCCGGCATCCACCTCGAGCTCGTCGGGGGCGCCGAACGTGACGATCTCGTCGCGCACCTTCACCGACAGCCGCGGGAAGTCGTCGCCGGTGCCGGTCGACCACTTCATGTCGAGCCCGCGGAACCCCGAGTACTCGCGCGTGGCGCGGGCGTACCGCCTGCACGCATCCAGCTCGCCGCCGACGGTGCCGTTGATGCCGTGCGGGGAGATGAGGATGCGGCCGGTCAGCCCGAGCGACGACGCGAGCGCGTGCTGCCACAGCCGCACCGCCTCGGGGTCGGCGATCGGCGTGAAGCGGTAGTAGAGCAGCACCTTGTGCATCGGACGATCCTCCCAGGGATCCGGGCCCGGGTTGTGCGGGAGCGACAGACCGGGGCGGATCGGCGTCCGCGATCGGGCAGGATGGCTCCTCGTGAACATGTGGTTGCAGTGGCTGATGGCGATGACCGTGAAGAGCAAGGGCAAGCCGGCGCTCGGGATCGACGATGTGGCGAAGACCTCGTTCGTCGTGCTGCCGAGCGACATCGACTTCCTCGGGCACATGAACAACGGCCGCTACCCGTCCTACATGGACCTCGCGCGCGTCGACATGACGAACCGCACCGGGATGTCGGATGCGCTGTCGAAGGCGGGCATCTACGCCGTCGTCGGGCAGTCGTCGATGGTCTTCCGACGCAGCCTCGACCTGTGGCAGCGCTTCGACATCGAGACGGCCGTGCTGGGCGCCGACGAGCGCGCCATCTACCTGCAGCAGCGGTTCGTCGTCGACGGCGAGCTGCACGCGCGCGGCGTCGTGCAGGGCCGCTTCATCGAGAAGGGCGTCGGCACGGCGAAGGTCGCCCGCGTCGTCGAGGTGCTCGAGGCCGCCGGCGTCGAGGTGCAGCTGCCGGAGCTCGACGAGCGCGTCGCCGAGTGGGCGCGGCTCAACGCGCTGCCGCCGGCGCGCGCGACCCACCGCTCCGACTGGTCGGGCCGCATCCCCCGCTGACCGCAGTCGCTAGGGGCGGAGCAGCTCGAGCGCGGCGTGCGCCGCGTTGTGCCCGCCGATGCCCGAGACGGCGCCGCCGCGGCGCGCGCCGGAGCCCGCCATGAGGATGCGCGGGTGCGCGGTCTCGACGCCCCACGCCTGGGCGATCGAGGTGGCCTCCTGCTCGAGCCAGGGCCACGACAGCGGTCCGTGGAAGATGTTGCCGCCCGGCATCGCGAGCGCCTCCTCGATGTCGAGCGTGGTCTTCGTCTCGATCGCGGGGCCGTGCGAGCCCTCGAGCAGCAGCGGCGCGATCGGCTCGGCGAGCACCGAGTCGAGCGACGCGACCACGGCGCGCTCGAGCTCGCCGCGCATCCGCTCGTTCGTGTCGGGCGTGAGCAGCCGATCGGGCACGTGCAGTCCGAAGACGGTGAGCGTCTGGGCGCCGGATGCGCGCAGGTCCGGCCCGAGGATCGACGGGTCGGTGAGCGAGTGGCAGTAGATCTCGCAGGGGAGCGGGTCGGGGATGCGGCCGGCCACCGCCTCCGCGAACGCGCGTCCGAGCTGCGCGTAGCCCTCGTTGATGTGGAAGGTGCCGCCGAACGCGGCCTCGGGGGCGACGCCGTCCCGCAGCCGCGGCAGCCGCGACAGCAGCATGTTGACCTTCACCTGCGCCCCCTCGGGCCGCGGCGCGGCATCCGCCTCGTCGCCGAGCAGCCGCCCGAGCACGTGCGGTGCGACGGCCGAGAGCACGAGGTCGAACTGCGCGGTGAGCTCGGTGCCCGTCGGGAGCCCCTCGCTGCCGGTCGCGAGCCCGCCGATGCGCTCCTCCCACGTGACCTCGCCGTCGGGGGTCACGCGCGTGACGGTGACGCCCGTGAGCACCCTCGCGCCCGCTTGCCGGGCGGCGACCTCGAGCTCGCCCGAGACCTGCCCCATGCCGCCGATCGGCACGTCCCAGTCGCCGGTGCCGCCGCCGATCACGTGGTACAGCAGGCACCGGTTCTGCTCGAGCCCCGGGTCGTCGAGCGCCGCGAAGGTGCCGATGAGCGCGTCGGTCGCGATCACGCCGCGCACGAGGTCGTGCGCGACGGCCCGCTCGATCGCGTCGGCGATGGGCGCGTCGACGACCTCCGACCACGCGGATGCGCCGCCGGCGGCCGCCCGTGCGGCCTCCCGGGTGGGCAGCGGGGCCGTGAGCGTCGGGAAGAGCGCCGCCGCGAGCCGGGTGGTGCGGTCGTAGAAGCCCGCGAACGCGTCCGCATCGCCCGCGGCGCCGATCGCCGCGAACGATGCGCGCGTGGCGGCCTCGTCGCCGGCGTCGACGAGCAGCCCGCGATCGGTGCCGGGCTCGGGCGTGTACGACGAGTAGCGGCGGCGGGCGAGCCGCACGTCGAGGCCCAGGTCGCTGATGATCTGCCCCGGCAGCAGGCTCACGAGGTAGGAGTAGCGCGACAGGCGCGCGTCGAGCCCGTCGAACGCCTGCGTCGACACGGCGGCGCCCCCGACGTGCGGCAGCCGCTCGAGCACGGTGACGTCGACGCCCGCTCGGGCGAGGTATGCGGCGGCGGTGAGCCCGTTGTGGCCCCCGCCGATGATGGCGACGCGTGGCATGCTGCTCCCTCTCGACTCGGCGGATGCGTCGGGCCGAGGTCGCGCAAGCGCGCGGCGTCCGTCGGCATCGAGAGCCCGCACGCATACGATATGCGGCATGAGCGACCAGCGCAGGGACGACTTCGACGCCCTGATCGCGGCGGCCGTCGCGAAGGCGGATGCGGAGCACGCGAGCGCCGATCCGGCGTCCCTGCCGTCCGAGGACGTCGAGGTCGTCGAGGAGCAGCGCGCCGACGACGACCCGATCTCGGTCTTCCGGGCCGCTGACTCGCTGCCCGCGTTCGAGGTCGACGACGCGACCTTCGCCGCGGCCGTCAACCCGTACGAGCCGGTCGAGATGCCCGGCGTGGACCGCACCTCGACGCCGACGAGCGGATGGTCGCTGTCGCGCGACGTCGCCGATGTGCCCACCGTGCAGATGGATGCCGCGGAGCTGAACGCCGAGCTGCGCGCCGGGAGCCACGCACCTCCGTCGGATGCGCGCGACGCCGCGGTGCGCGAGCACCACGCCGTCTCGCCGGAGGGTGCTCCGCCCGACGAGCGTGCCGTCCAGTCGCGCCGTGCCGCGGCCGTGCTGCCCGAGCCGTCCGCTCCGGTGCCCGTGCGGGAGCCGGAGCCGGCACCTGAGCCGGACCCCGGCCCGTGCCCGAGCCGCTGCCGGACCCGAGCCGGAGCCCGCGCCCCGCCGGAGCCCGCGCCGGAGCCCGAGCCGGAGCCCGAGCCGGAGCCGGAGCCGCTGCCGCAGCCCGAGCCCGAGCCGCGACGACCCGAGCCGTCGCCGCAGCCCGAGCCGGAGCCTCCTGCCGCGCGCCCGGCGGCAGCGGCCGTGCAGAACCCGCACGCGGCGACCGCGGCACCCGCGCCGGAGCCCGTCGTGCTGACCGAGCCGGCCACCGACGACGCGCTCGCGCTCGCGGCCATCGAGCGCGTGCGCGGGTGGGTCGCCCGTCCCCACGGGAAGCCGGACAAGGCGGCGGAGCGCCTCGCCGGGCTGCTCAAGGATCCGGCAGGCCTCGACTTCGCCGTCGGCTTCCTCGACCGCGTCGTGCGCCCGGAGGATGCGCGCGTCAGCGCCCGCACCTTCGAGATCCTCAGCCGCGACATCCCCGGCTTCCTGGACTGGCACCTCAAGCTCGGCGTGACCGTCGGCGGCGGCGTCGGCATCGTCTCGCCCCGCCTCGTCATGCCGATCGTCAAGCGCGCGATGCGCGACCTGCTCTCGCACCTCGTGATCGACGCATCCCCGAGCCGGCTCGCCCGCCCGCTCGCGAAGCTCCGCGAGGACGGCAGCCGGCTCAACGTCGCCCTGCTCGGCGAGGCGGTGCTCGGCGAGCAGGAGGCGCAGAGCCGCCTCGACGGCACGATGGCGCTGCTGGAGCGCGACGACGTCGACCACGTCTCGATCGCGGTGTCGTCGATCGTGCCGAAGCCGCAGCTGTGGGCGTTCGACGAGACGGTCGAGCAGGTGGTCGAGCGGCTGCTGCCGCTCTACCGGCGCGCCGCCGCGTCGACGCCGCACAAGCGGATCGACCTCGACATGGAGCAGTACCGCGACCTCGACCTGACCATCGCGGTCTTCGAGCGGCTGCTCTCGCGCCCGGAGCTCGCGGGCCTCGAGGCCGGCATCGCGCTGCAGGCGTACCTGCCGGATGCGCTGGGCGCGTACCGCCGCCTCGCCGCGTTCGCGCGGCAGCGTCGCGCCGACGGCGGCGCCGGCATCGCGGTGCGGCTCGTGAAGGGCGGCAGCCTCGCCATGGAGCGCGTGGAGGCCACGATGCACGGGTGGCCGCTCGCGGTCGTCGGGTCGAAGGCCGCCGCCGATGCCAACTTCAAGCGGGTGCTGCGCGAGGCGCTGCAGCCCGACAACGCCGCCGCCGTGCGCCTGGGCGTCGCGAGCCACAACCTGTTCGACCTCGCCTACGCGGCAGAGCTCGCCCGGCACCTGGGCACGCTCGAGCGCGTCGACGCCGAGATGCTGCTCGGCATGGCCGTCGACCACCGCGACGCCGTGCGCGAGGCGTTCCCGAACCTCATCGTCTACACGCCGATCGTGCGCCCCGACCGGTTCGACGAGGCCGTCGGCTACCTGATCCGACGCCTCGAGGAGCACGCGGCCGGCTCGGGCTTCCTGTCGAGCCTCGCCGACCTCGCCGACCCGGCGGTGCTCCAGCGCGAGCGCGACCGCTTCCTCGAGTCGCTCGCGCTGCTCGAGCGGGAGGACGCGGCGGGCGAGCCCCGACCGAACCGCACGCAGAACCGGCTGGGCGACCTCTCGGTCTCGGTCGCGCATCCGCTCGGCTTCGAGAACGAGCCAGACACCGACCCGTCGCTCGCGCCCAACCGCGACTGGGCGCGGCAGATCGTCGCGCGCGCCGCCGAGTCGCGGCTGGGCGCGCGCACGCTCGAGATGAATCGCATCGCCGACTGGCCCACGCTCGAGCGCCGCATCGACAGGGCGGCGCAGGCCGCCGAGGGTTGGGCGGGGCTGGGCGCGCAGCGTCGGGCCGAGATCCTGCGCGACGCCGCGGAGGCGCTCGGCGTCTACCGGGGCCGCCTCATCGAGGTGATGATGGTCGAGACCGGCATGACGCTGCGGGAGGCCGATCCCGAGGTGTCGGAGGCGGTCGACCTCGCCCGGCTACGCCGCGGAGCAGGCGATCCTGCTCGAGCAGGTCGAGGCGGCGAGGCCGGTGCCGGTCGCGCTGACCGTGGTGACCGCGGCATGGAGCTTCCCGGTCGCCGTCCCGTGCGGCGGGGTCACGGCCGCGCTCGCGACCGGCTCCGCCGTGATCGTCACGCCCGACCCGCGGTCGCGGCGCTCCGTCGCCGTCATGCTCGAGGCGCTGTGGGAGGCGGGCGTGCCCCGCGACGTGCTCGTGCTGTGCGACATCGACGAGGGCGAGCTGCCGCAGCGGCTCGTCGCGCACCCGGCCGTCGGGCGGGTCATCCTCACCGGCTCCGACCGAGACCGCCGCGCGCTGCAGCTCCTGGCGCGGCGACCTGCCGCTGGTCGCCGAGACGGGCGGCAGCGAACAGCATCATCGTCACGCCGTCCGCCGACTTCGACCTCGCGGCCGCCGACATCGTGCGCAGCGCCTTCCTGCACGCGGGGCAGCAGCGCTCGGCCGCCTCCGTCGCGATCCTGGTCGGCACCGCAGGCGACAGCGAGCGCTTCCGCCACCAGCTCATCGACGCCGCGACGGCGCTGCGGGTCGGCTCGCCGCTCGACGCGCGCACGCACATCGGCCCGCTCGTCGAGCCGGCCGCGGGCACGCTGCTGCGCGCCCTCACCACGCTCGGGGACGGCGAGGAGTGGCTGCTCGAGCCGCGCAGGCTCGACGAGTCCGGCCGCCTCTGGTCGCCCGGCATCCGCGACGCGGTGCTGCCCGGCCTCCGAGTGGCACGTGACCGACGTCGTCGGCCCCCACCTCTCGCTCATCGAGGTCGAGACGCTCGAGGAGGCGATCGACGCGCAGAACGCGACGGAGCACGGGCTCTCGGCGGGCATCCACTCGCTCGACCCGGAGGAGGTCGCGCACTGGCTCGACGAGGTGCAGGCGGGCAACCTCTTCGTCAACCGCCCGCATCACGGGCGCGGTCGTGCGCCGCCAGCCGTTCGGCGGGTGGAAGGCATCGCAGGTCGGGCCCGGTGCCAAGACCGGCGGGCCGAACCACCTCGCGACGCTCGTCGACTGGGAGCCCGTGCACGCGGAGCCGAAGAAGTCGGTGCGCCTCCACGGCCTGCACAAGCGGGTCGCCGGCGTCATCGAGGCGGCCACCCCGCAGCTCGACTTCATCGAGTTCGACCGCGTGCGCGCGGGCGCCAACAGCGACGAGCGCTGGTGGGAGGAGGAGTTCGGCCTCTCGAGGGACGTCGCCGAGCTCGGCGTCGAGCGCAACATCCTCCGCTACCGACCGACGGAGGTGCTCCTGCGGGTCGCCGAGGACGCCGAGCTCGGCGACGCGGTGCGGATGCTCGCGGCCGCCGCGCGCGCGCGTGCGGTCGTGCGCATCTCCACCGCGATCGAGCTGCCCGGCGGCGTGCTCAAGCTCGCGCGCCTGCCGATCCCGCACGTGCGGATCGACGAGATCGTCGAGGAGTCGGACGCGGCGTTCCACGAGCGCATCCGCTCGGGCGAGGCGCTCGAGCCGGTGCACAACGAGGACGCGCTCGGGCTCACCCGCGTCTCCGAGCCGGTGCGGCGCATCCGCCTCGTCGGCACCGATCCGGGGCTGCGCGAGGCGCTCGCGGGCGACGTGCGGGTCGCCGTCTACGACGGACCGGTGACGACCGAGGGGCGCATCGAGCTGCTGCCGTTCCTGCGCGAGCAGGCCATCGCGATCACCGCGCACCGGTTCGGCAGCCCCGACGCGGCGATGCTGGGGCTGCGCATCTAGCGCTGGTGCTTGACTGGCCTCCATGCGGTACGGATACAAGGCCAGCGCCGAGCAGTTCGCCCCCGCCGAGCTGCTCGAGCTCGTGCAGCTCGCCGAGCGGGTCGGGCTCGACAGCGCGTTCATCTCGGATCACCTGCAGCCCTGGCGGCACGAGGGCGGCCACGCCCCGAACGCGGTCGCGTGGCTGGGCATGGCGCTCGAGCGCACCGAGCGGATCGTGCTCGGCACCTCGGTGCTCACCCCCACGCTCCGCTACCACCCGGCGGTCGTCGCGCAGCAGTTCGCGACGCTCGGGCAGGTGCACCCGGGGCGGCTGATCCTCGGCATCGGCACGGGCGAGGCGCTGAACGAGCAGATCATCGGCGTCGAGTACCCCGAGCTCAAGGAGCGCTTCGCGCGGCTGCGCGAGGCGGTGCGGCTCATGCGGCGCCTCTGGACCGAGGAGCGCGTCGAGTTCGAGGGCGAGTACTACACGACCACCGGCGCGACCATCTACGACCGGCCGGCCGAGCCCATCCCCATCTACGTCGCCGGTGGCGGCCCCGCGACCACCCGCTACGCGGCGCGCTTCGCCGACGGCCACATCTGCACCTCCGGCAAGGGCGACGAGTACTACCGCGACACGATCGTCGCGAACCTCGAGGAGGGCCTCGAGAAGGAGGGCCGCGCCTCCGCCGACGTCGACCGGATGATCGAGATCAAGGTCTCCTACGACCGCGACGCCGACGCGGCGCTCGAGCACACCCGCTTCTGGGCCGCGCTGTCGCTCACGCAGGAGCAGAAGCACGCCGTGCACGATCCGATCGAGATGCAGCGGCTCGCCGACGAGCTGCCGATCGAGCAGGTCGCGAAGCGCTGGATCGTGGGGTCGGATGCGTCGGCCGTCGCCGGCGCGATCGCCCACTACGTCGAGCTCGGCTTCACGCACCTCGTGTTCCACGGTCCGGGCGACGACCAGCGGCGCTTCCTCGAGCAGTTCTCCGAGGACGTGCTGCCGCTGCTGCCCCCGCGCTGACCGGCGGACCCGACTGCGGGGACCCTCAACCCGCGGAGCTGCCCGTCGCGACCCGCCGCACGAGCGGCAGCGCCGCGGCGGTCGCTCCGAGCGTGACGGCGACGGCGCCGGCGGCCATGAGCGCCCAGGTGATGACGGAGTCGGGGCTCGCGATCCAGAACGGGAACATCGGCAGGATGAGCAGCAGCGCCACCCCGGCGGCGCCGCCCACCCCCACGAGCAGCGGGATCGTGACCTGTCGCACGAGCGCCGCGCGCATGACGGGCAGGTCGACGCCCATCCGATGCATCGCCTGGTGCTCTCGCCGCTGGTCGAGCACCTTCGCCGACTGCGCGATGCCCGCGAGCACGGCGCCCAGCACCCCGGCGATCGCGATCGTGAGCGCCGCCCCGGTGGCGATGTCGACACCGAGCGGGTCGCCGGGAGCAGCGGTCGCCGGTGCGAGCGACGCGACGCCGCCGGCCATCACCGCGATCGCCATGGCTCCGACGATGTTGAAGGCGCCGCGCGGGTCGTCGACGACGCGGCGGGCGGCGAGCAGCGTCGCGGGTGCCCGCGCGCCCTTCGCCACGAGCCACGCGACGCCCTGGATGACGAGCGGCCCGATGAGCGAGTACGAGAGCACGACGATGGCGAGGAGCGCGATCGAGACGCCGAGCTCGACCGGGATGAGATCGTTGACGACGATCGCGATGTACGCGGTCGCGGCGATCGCGAAGCCGCCGAGGCGCCAGAGCGACAGCCGCTTGGCGCGCACCCGCTGCGCGACGCCGAGCGGCGTCACGTGCACCCGACGCAGGGAGGCGAGCGCGGCGGCGAGGGCGGTCGCGATGACCGCGCCGGCGGCGGCGAGCCACACCCACATCGGCGGCAGCAGCTCGCCCGGCGCGAACGGCATGCCCTGGAACTCGATCCGCGCGATCGCGGGCGTCACGGCGAGCGCGAGCGCAGCGCCGACGACCACACCGACGACCGCTTGGGCGAGCGCGTCGAGCACGGCCATCGCGGTCACCTGGCCGCGCGTGGCCCCCGCGAGCCGCAGGGCCGCGAGCCGGTCGTCGCGGCGGGCGACCGCGAGCCGCACCGCCGCCTGCGCGAGCGTCCACACCGCGGGGAGCAGCAGCGCGGCAGCCACGAAGGCGAGCGTCAGCACGAAGCCGCCCTCGCCGGCATCGACCGCGCCGGTCTCGAGCCGCACGCGGAACGCGTTCACGCCGCCGAGCACGGCGAGCAGGGCCGCGGTCGCGAACGCGAACGCGATCGCGCTCAGCACGTCGGTCGCGCGCGGTCCGGTGGCGCGCGCGAGCCGCGCCCACAGGCGCAGCGCGGTCATCGCCGCGCCTCGAGGCCGACCGGCTGGCCGTCCTGCGCCGACCACCCGGCGCCGGGACCGTCGCTGACGATGCGACCGTCCTCCAGGCGCACGATGCGGGAGCACGCGGCAGCGACCTCCGGGTCGTGCGTGACGACGACGAGGGAGGCGCCGTGGCCGAGCGTGGCGCCGATGAGCAGGCTCATCACCGCGCCGCCGGTGCCGCGGTCGAGCGCTCCGGTCGGCTCGTCGGCGAAGACGATGCCGGGCGAGCCGACGAGCGCGCGGGCGATCGCGACGCGCTGCGCCTGCCCGCCCGAGAGCTCGCCCGGCCGTCGGCTCAGCATGCCGCCGAGGCCCAGCCGGTGCAGCAGCGCACCCGCCTGCGCCTCGGCGGCGCCGCGCGAGCCGCCGCCGAGCATGAGCGGCAGCGCGACGTTCTCGACCGCCGGCAGCTCCGGCAGCAGCTGGCCCGACTGGAAGACGAAGCCGAAGTCGCTGCGGCGCAGCTTCGTGCGCTCGCCGTCGCGCATGGCGGCGAGGTCGCGCCCGCGCCAGACGACGGTGCCCTGCGCGGGCGCGATGATGCCGGCGAGCACGTGGAGGAGGGTCGACTTGCCGGAGCCGGACGGCCCCATGATCGCGACCGCCTCCGGACCGCTCGCGCCGATCGAGAGCGAGACGTCGGCGAGCGCGGGCGCGGCCGCCTCGCCCTCGCCGTAGGTGTGCGTGAGCCGCTGGGCATCGAGTCTGTTGGTCTGCATGGAGCCATCCGAGCACCGCGCGGTCGACGCATCCCAGCGATCCCGGCGCCTTTGCATCGGCAGGCGGATGCAGGATCATCCGCTGGGTTGACAGGTGGTCGTCCGTAGGCTGGGGGCGTGACGACCGCAGCAGGGGGCCTCCGCGCCAGGGGCATCCATGCAGAGGGCACGCCGACGCATCCGATCGCGATCATCCCGGCCGCGCTCGTGTCGCTCGGCGCGGTGCTGCAGTTCTGGGTGATGACCGACTGGGGCTACGTGCCGCTCGTCGCCGGCGTGATCGGCGGCATCCTCACCGACCGCGCCGGCCGCTCGTCGAAGCTCGGCCAGGACCTCGCGATCATCGCGATCGCGCTCACCTGGATCAGCATGATCTCGCTGCACGCCGACATCTCCGACGCCGGCATCCTGCGCTTCACCGTCGCGCTCGGCGGGGCCGTGCTCATCCCGTACGCGATCTCGCGCTGGATCTACCGCGACCACGCGGTGCGCTTCCCGTGGAAGGGCGGCCGCTGGTCCCGGCGGATGTGGACCTACCTGGTCATCGTCGTCTTCGCCGCCTACCTGATCCTGCCGTTCTACTTCCTCACCTCCGGCGTCTACCGCAACTGGCCGCCGGTCGCGGAGTGCGGACATGATCGCGCGCCTGTTCATGGGCGTGAACGCGGTCGGGCTGTGGGACGAGCTGTTCTTCATCTGCACCGTCTACACGCTGCTGCTGCGCCACTTCCGGCCGTGGGTCGCGAACCTGCTGCAGGCGGCGATCTTCGTCTCGTTCCTGTGGGAGCTCGGCTACCAGTCGTGGGGACCGCTGCTGACGATCCCGTTCGCGCTCGTGCAGGGCGCGATCTTCTCCTGGACGAAGAACCTCTTCTACGTCGTGACCGTGCACCTGCTGTTCGACGCGGTCGTGTTCCTCGTGATCGTGCACGCGCACCACCAGGAGGCGCTCCCGATCTTCCCGCTCGTCCACGGCTTCTGATCCGTTGAGGGATGTGGGCGGCCTCGCGTATGGTCGCCGCCATGGCCATCGCACGCTTCCCCACGCTCGTCATCGACTGCCCGGACGCGGCCGCGCTCGCGCGCTTCTACGGCACCTGCTCGACTGGCCCGTGTCGCGCGCCGACGACGACTGGGTCGAGATCAAGGCCGACTACGGCCAGATGCTGTGCTTCCAGCAGGTCGAGCACTACGCGGCGCCCGACTGGCCGGGCCAGGAGCACCCGCAGCAGATGCACCTCGACGTGGTCGTCGACGACCTCGACGAGGGCGAGCGCGCGGTGGTCGAGCTCGGCGCGACGAAGCACGCCCACCAGCCGGGCGAGACCTTCCGGGTCTTCCTCGACCCGGCCGGGCACCCGTTCTGCCTCTGCACGAGCTGACGCCGCGCGCGCCGACGCCGCATGCGTCGGCTAGCGCGGATCGAGCGCCACGGCCGACTGCAGCCCCAGGCGCGTGAACCCGAGCCGGTCGGCGAGCCGCAGCGACGCGGCGTTGCCCATCCGGCAGCGCCACTGCGCGATGAGCCCCGCGTCGATCGCGCCGCCCACCGCGGCCGTCGCGGCGGCCGCCGCGTACCCGCGCCTGCGGTGCCGGGTCGCCGCGACCACGCCGATGTGGGCGATGGTCGAGTGCCACGGCTGGTAGCCGGCGACCGCGACCGGCTCGAGCCCGTCCCGCACGGCCCAGTGGTGCGCCATCGGCTCGACGCCGGCCTCGGCCCACTCGTCGTCCGCGACCGCCGCGCGCACCTTCACGAGGTCGCGGTCGTCGCCCGGCACGACGGCGTGCCCGCCGGCGGCCGGCCGGCTGCCCGTGAAGAGCAGGTGCGCCGAGCCGATCGGCTGCGAGCCGGGCAGCACGGCCGCGATCGAGGCCGCATCGCGCAGCGTGACGCGATGCTGCGTCTCGAGCGTGACGAGCGCGCGCAGGGGCGCGGCCACGGCCATCGCGGCGCCGAGCTCGACGACGATCACCGAGTCCAGGTCGTCGCGCGCGATCCAGGTGACCCCGACGCCGTCGAAGGCGGTCGTGGCGACGCCCATCGCGTCGGCCCACGCGACGCGCAGCTGCATGCGGTCGCGCTGCGGCACATCGGGCATGTCGGCCATGGCGACAGTGTCGCCCCGACGCCGCCCGGCGCGCGAGAGGCTCGCCCTAGGCTCGACGGGTGACCACTGTGCTGCTCGACGTCGACACGGGCATCGACGACGCCCTCGCCATCCTCACCGCCGCGCTCTCGAACGAGATCGACCTCGTCGGCTGCACGATCGTGTGGGGCAACGTCGACGTCGCGCAGGGCGCTCGCAACACCTCCGAGGTGCTGCACCTGGCAGGGCACGGCGACGTGCCGATCGCGATCGGCGCCGCCGGCCCGCGCGACGGCCGGCCTCGCGGTCTTCTCGCCGCAGGTGCACGGCGTCGACGGCCTGGGCGGATGCGCCGACACCGCCCACGTGCCGACGCTCGCGTCCGAGACCGCGGTCGAGCTGCTGCTGCGGCTGAGCCACGAGCACGCCGACGAGCTCGAGATCGTCGCGGTGGGGCCGCTCACGAACCTCGCGGCAGCGCTCGACGCCGATCCGACGCTGCCCGAGCGCATCCGCCAGGTGACGATCATGGGCGGCGCGGCGCTCGCGCCCGGCAATGTGAGCGACACGGCGGAGGCGAACATCTGGCACGACCCGGAGGCCGCGCAGGTCGTCTTCGACGCGCCCTGGGAGCTGACCATGGTGGGGCTCGACGTGACGATGACGTCGCTCATCACCGACGCGCACCGCGAGCGGCTCGCGGCCGGGGGAGCGGCCGGCCGCTTCTCGTCCGACATCCTCGACTTCTACCTCGCGTACTACGAGAGCGTCTCGGGCGAGCGGGCCTCCGGCAACCACGACGCGCTCGCGCTCGCCGTCGCCACCGGGCTCGTGCGCACGACCCTGTCGCCGATCGTCGACGTGACCGTCGACTGCACCGACGGGCCCGCCCGCGGCCGCACCGTCACGCGGCTCGAGGGGGAGTGGGGCACGTGGCCCGACCGCGACGGCGCCCGGCACCGCGTGGTGATGGAGGTCGAGCCGGGCTTCGAGGAGCGGATGATCGACCTGCTCGCCGCCGCCGGGTAGCGGCGGCTCAGGCGATCCGGCCCATCCGCTGCACGGCCTCCTCGATGAGGTCGGCGCGGGTGCCGAGGTTGAAGCGCACGTGGTTCTCGCCGCCGGCGCCGAACGCCTCACCCGCGCTCAGCCCGACGCGCGCCTGCTCGAGGAACGCCTTCGCGGGGCCCGTCGAGAGGCCGATGTAGCCGGGGTCGGCGCGACCGCCGGGGTCGGCGACGCGCGTGCCGGAGCAGTCGAGCCACGCGAGGAACGTCGCCTCGCCGGGACGCCAGCGGATCGTCGGAGCGTGCTCCGCGAGCAGCCGGGCCAGCAGCGCGCGGTTGTCGCGCAGCCCGCCGAGCACGGCGTCGAGCCAGTCCCGGCCGTCGTCGAAGGCCGCGATGTGCGCGATCGACGCGATGTGCGACGGGCCGTGGCTCACGACCTCGGCGATGCCCGCGAGGTCGTCGGCGGTCTCGGCGCCGCCGACGATGAGCGCGGTGCGCAGGCCCGCGAGGTTGAACGCCTTCGACGCGCTCGTGAGCGACAGGCCGCGCGGGTCGACCGTCCAGTAGGGCGTGAAGGTCGCGTCGAGCACGAGCGGGGCGTGCACCTCGTCGGAGACGACCCGCACGCCGTGGCGAGCCGTGATCTCGGCGAGCGCCTCGAGCTCCGATCGGGTGTGCACCGTGCCGGTCGGGTTGTGCGGGTTGCACAGCAGCAGCACGGCGCCCGTGCTCGCGACGCGGGCGCACGCATCCTCGATCCTCTCGAGGTCGAGTCGCAGGTCGGCGCCGAGCGGCGCCTCCACGACCCGGCGCTCGGCGTGGGTCGAGTAGGCGTGGAACGGCGGGTAGACCGGGCTCGTGACGATCACGGAGCCGCCGGGCGGCGTGAGGCAGCGGATGAGCTCGAACGCGCCCATCATGACGTCGCTGACGAGCGCGGTGCGGCCGACGTCGACGACGGCGCCCCAGCGGTCCTCGGCGAAGCGGCCGAACGCCTCCGCGTAGCCGGTGCCGTGCGGGTAGCCGGTGTCGCCGCGCAGCATCGCCGCGTGCACCGCCTCGGTGATCGGCTCCGCCGGCAGCACGTCCATCTCGGCGACCCACATGGGCAGCACGTCCGGCTCGAAGAACCGCCACTTGATGCTCGTCCGCGCGCGGAGGTCGACCACGGGCACCTGCTCGAACGGGTTCACGTCCCCATACTCTCAACCGGGTAGTTGGTATCGCGAGGGCACTATCCCCTCCTGATACCAACTACCCGGTTGAGAGGTCAGGCGACCTGCTCGAGCAGGCCCGTGTCGACGTCGTAGAGGAAGCCGCCGATGCGCGCGCGCTCGCCGATGAGCGGATGCGATCGCACGCGGTGCACGTCCTCGATGATCGAGAGCCGCTGGTGCTCGATCGCGCCGAGGTCGAGCCACGACGCATCCACGCCCGCGGCCTCCGAGATGTCGACGAGCAGCTCGCGCTCCGACTTCGAGGCCATCGCGCAGCGCGTGTGCTGCACGAGCAGCACCCGGTCGACGTTCAGCAGGTTGACGCCCAGCACGAGCGCCACGAGCGTGCGCTCGGTCGCGCGGCCGCCGGGATTGCGCAGGATCTTCGCGTCGCCGGGGGCGAGGCCGATCATGCCGAGCGGGTCGATGCGCGAGTCCATGCACGTCACCATCGCGACGCCGGACTTCGCGACGCCGTCGAAGCCCTGCAGATCGAACGTGGAGGCGAAGTCCCGGTTGTGCGCGAGGAGGTCGTCGAAAGCGGAGTCCATGGCCTCGAATCTACGCCCGCGTGCCAGCATGGCCCGCATGGAGATCCGCGCCACTGCCCGCCAGATCGACGCGATCTCGCGCCGGTACGCCGACGTCTACGGCTTCGAGCGCAGCCCCGACTGGCTCGTGCTCAAGCTGCAGGAGGAGGTCGGCGAGGTCGCGCAGGCCTGGCTCGCGAAGACCGGCCGGCAGCGCGACAAGGGGCACAGCCCCGAGGAGATCGACCGCCGCTTCGCGCTCGAGCTCGCGGATGCGGTGGGCATGCTGCTCGCGCTCGCGGAGGCCACGGGGGTCGACATCGAGCAGGCGATCGACGAGAAGTGGCTCGTCTGGGATCGCCGGGTGTCGCAGCGGGCGGGCGAGGCGGACGCGCCGCAGCAGGACTGAGGGCGCGGCATCACCGCCCGTCGGGCAGCTCCTCGATCGTCCCGCCCGGCCGCGCGGTCGACGCATCCGCGCCCGGCTGCTCCCAGTAGGCCGTGTGCGTCGTCGGCAGGCGCTCGCCGCAGCTGCTCGCGTGGACCCACACGACCGGATCGGAGCGGAACGGGTCGCCCGGGACGGCCGACTGCGCGCTCCCGCCCGCCTGGTCGAGGCCGGTGTGCACCGCGTGCGCGCCCGGGCTCAGCCATTGGCGCCAGTCGTCGATGCCCTGCTCGACGGCGTAGGGGCTCGGCAGCACGCGCGCGTGGCCGACCTCGTCCGTCCAGAGGGTCGCATGGCTGATCGGGCCGAGCTGCGGCTCCGGGTCGTCGGGGGACGAGTGGTCGGCGTAGCCGACGATCCACCCGCCCTCCGACTGCCCGTACGCCATGCTGTCCCCGCCGTCGGGCAGCAGGCCGAGCGACTCGAGCTGCGCGGGCGTGCGCCAGCGCGCCGCCTCGAGGTGACCGGTGAACTGGTCGCCCCACATCGCGAAGCCGGCCGCCTCGCCGCGCTCGTTGATGAGTCGCGCGGTCGAGTTGACGAGCGAGCCCGGGTTGCCCGCGAGCTCGGTGGGCACGCCGCGCCGATCCCAGATCACCGCCTGGTAGCGGAAGTCGCCGATCCCGATCGCACCCGACACCCGGCGGTCGTTCGTGAGGTCGTACGCGATCGCGCCCTCGCCGTCGTGCGGCAGCACGAGCCCCGGCCGGTCGACGCGCCACCACAGGCGCGCCTCGATGTCGAAGTCGCTCACCCAGACCGAACCGGCCGCGGCGCCCCGGTCGTTGATGTGGTCGACCCAGAACCGCTCGGTCGTCCCCGTCTCGACGATCGTGACCCGGTTCGAGCGCACGTGCTGGACCCACGCGTACTCGCGCCCGGCGGCATCCACGCTCATCCCGCTGATGAGGCCGGTCGGGCGCAGCTCCTGCACGACGCCGTCCATGCCGCGCGGCCCGACGCGCCGCGGCTGCCGGTCACGCCCGTACCAGACCACCGGCCGCTCGCCCGAGCCGCCGGCCATCGCCGGCAGCGTCACGCTGCCCGCGTAGACGATGCCTGCGCCGGGCACCTGCTCGAGATCCATCACGATGCCGCCCCGGCTGCTCGCCGGCTGCGGCATCGTCACCACCTCGCACACCGGCATGCCGCCGACGCTCGCCGCCGGAGCCGCGAGGAGGCTCGCGCCCACCATCATCGCGGCGGCCACGCCGCCGATCGTTGCGCGCACGACAGCTCCCGTCGATCCATCGGCCGACCGGGTGCCAGCCCGATGCTGCGATCGTGCTCCTCGCGGCCCCCGCGCGGAAGATGGCTCTTCCCGGCCTTCGAGCCCTTGACAGGCGGCGCCGTCCAGGGCCGAAGGGTTAGCCTCGGGGCATGACGCAGACCGCCATCATCGTCGGTGCAGGACTCGGCGGCCTCGCCGCCGCTCGTGGGCTCGAGGCCGCAGGCTGGCAGGTGCGGGTGCTCGAGGCGGCCCCCACCGTGCGCAGCCTCGGCGCGGGCACGAGCATCACCGAGAACGGCCTCGCGGCGCTCGACGAGCTCGGCGTCGGCGACGCGGTGCGCGAGCGCGCCGTGCGCGCGCTGCCGGAGGGCATCTTCACCGACCAGGGCTCCCCGCTCCAGCAGGGCTTCCAGCTGCCGTCGAGCGCCGTCCACGCGATCCACCGGTCGACCCTGCTGGATGCGCTCCGCGACGGCCGCGAGGTCGAGACCGGCATGCGCGTGGTCGGCGTCACCGACGGCTCGACGGGCCGCCCGAGCGTGACGGTCGAGCACGGCGCCGCCGACCCCGACTCCGCCGACGCGCGGGACGAGCGGCAGCGACGCCGCGACCGGGCGCGCGGCACGAAGCTGGGCCGACGCATCCACCGCGCGCTCGAGCCGGGCGACGACCCGATCGACCGCAAGGCCGAGTCGCGCGCGAGCCGCGCGCAGGTGCGCGCTGTCGAGGCCGCCCGCTTCGAGTCGATCGAGGCCGACCTCGTCGTCGGCGCCGACGGCATCGACTCCGCCGTGCGCCGCGCGCTGTGGCCGAAGGCGCGCACCGACTACTCGGGCGCGACCTGCTGGTACGGCGTGCTGCAGGCCGAGGCCGACTCGCCCGCCGGCGTGCGGCAGTACCTCGGCCGCGGCGCCGAGTTCGGCATGGAGCCGATCGACGGCGGCCGCGTCTACTGGTGGGGCATGGCCCACGCGCGCATGGGCCGCACGTCGCGCGACGAGGTCGAGGCGGCTCGCGCGCGGTTCGACTCCTGGGCGCCGGAGGTGCGCGACCACATCGCCGCCACGCCGCAGGCCGCGATCGTGCGCCGCGACCTCTGGTCGCTCGCGACGCCGCTCAAGGGCTTCACGCGTCCCGGCGTCGTGCTGCTCGGCGATGCCGCGCACGCGATGCTGCCGACGCTCGGCCAGGGCGGCAACCTCACGTTCGAGGATGCCGCGACGCTCGGCATCCTGCTCGAGGACCACTCGCTCGACGAGGCGCTGCGCCAGTACGACCGCGCCCGCGTCGGCCGCACGCAGCGCTTCCAGCAGCTCTCGCACCGCCTCGCCCGCACGACCGTGCAGGCGCGCAATCCCGTGCTCGTCGCCGCGCGCAACGGCGCCTTCAACCTGCTGCCGACGATGGCCGCCGAGGTCGCCGCCGACTGGATGCTCGGCTGGCGATCGCCCCGTCACACCGACTGAGGCGGATGCGCCGACCGGCCGAAGCCTCGGTGCGGCCTGGCGGCGTCGCCGGATCCGGCGCACAATGAGCCATGGCCGAAGACCCGGCCGCGCATCCGCCGCCCGAGCAGTCCGCGGCAGCCGCGGGCCCGCCCCCTGCTGCGGAGAGCGACGCCGTGCTCGGCAGGCGCGCGCAGATCCTCGCGACGGAGCACTGGGGGCTCCTCGCCGCCCGCAGCACCGCCCAGAGCGAGGTGCTCACCCGCATCACGATCTTCCTGACGCTCGTCTCGGCCGGGCTCGTCACGATGGGCCTGCTCGGGCAGGCCTCCGGCTTCGCCGGATGGTTCTCGCCCGCGATGCTCGGCATCCTCGCGTTCCTGGCGATCATCGGCGTGATGACGCAGCTGCGCGTGATCAACGTCGGCGGCGAGGACATGATGTACGTCGTCGCGATGAACCGGCTGCGCGGCGGCTACGTCGACCTCGATCCGCAGGTCGCGCAGTACTTCCTCGCCGCCGTCGACCGACGACGCCGCCGGCATGGACCAGACCTACTCCTTCATCGTGCGCCGCGGCTCGCTCAACCACCTGCTCGCGAGCTCGATGGTGCTGATCCTCGTCGTGAACGCCTGCGTCGACGGCCTGCTCGTCGGCGCGGTCGTGGTCACGCTCACGGGCGCGGTGGGCTGGGCCGTCGCCGCGGGGGCCGTCGCGGGGCTCGCGTGGATCGTCGGGTCGATGTGGTCCGGCTACCGGGGCTACCGCGAGGCATGGCGGCGCTACCTGCCCCGGCGGCCCACGCAGGCGCCGCCCGCCTTCCGGCGCGACTGACGGCCGCGCCGCGGGCGGAGGTTCCCAGCGATGGGTAGTTCTCCCCATCGCGCGCTCCTAGGTGCCGACCCCTACCGTGGGTCACGGCCCGGCTGGGGCCCCGACACCGCGAGGTCGAGGGGAATCGGGCCAGACAGGATCCCGGCGCTTCGGCTCCGGGGTGCGAGCGGGACCCTCGAACATGGAGCGAGGCTCTGCGCGGCAGCCGTGACGCTGCCGCCCGCTGATGAGGGGCCCGACCGTCGAGGTCGGGCCCCCTTCTCGGCTCCGGGCTAGGCCGAGTCGCGTGCGCTCCGCGAGCAGCATCGGGAAGACGAGCTCCCGGTTGAGCGGTGCCTCCGCCTCGTCGTCCATCCCCGCGGCCGGATCGATCCAGCGCACCGCCTCGATCTCGGCGCGCGGCTCGGGCGCGATCGCGTCGCGCGTGCGGAAGACGCTCGCGCGCAGCGCGAAGCCCGCCTCGTTGGCCGCGCGCGTCTCGAACTCGCCCATCGGCGCGATCCGGTCGAGCGCGATCTCCACGCCCAGCTCCTCGAGGACCTCGCGCACCGCGCACTCGGCGGCGGACTCGCCGGCCTCGGGCTTGCCGCCGGGCAGCATCCACGCGGCCGTGCCGCGCTTGCGCACCGTCAGCACGGCGCCGTCCGCGCGCTCGAAGCAGATCGCCGAGACCGTGATGACGCGCATGCGACCAGGCTACGGCCGAGCCCGCCCGCGCTCAGCCCGCGTTGCGGGTGATGAGCTTCGACAGCACGATCGCCGAGCGCGTGTGGTCGACGCTCGAGGCGGCCCGCACCTTCTCGAGCGCCTCCTCGAGCGCGATGACGTCGCGCGCCCGCATGATGACGAACGCATCCGCCTCGCCCGTCACGGTGCCGGCCTCGACGATCTCGGGGATGCCCGGAGAGGATGCGCTTGAGGTCGGAGGGCGAGACGGTGCCGCGGCAGAACAGCTCGACGTAGGCCTCGGTCGCGAGCCCCTCGACGGCCGGGTCGACCTGCACGGTGAAGCCGCGGATGACGCCGTCGGCGACGAGCCGATCGATGCGCCGCTTCACCGCGGAGGCCGAGAGCCCGACCTCGCTGCCGATGTCGGCGTAGCCCGCACGCGCGTTGAGCCGCAGCTGGTCGATGATGCCGTGATCCGTGCGGTCCATGCGCACGAATCTACGACGCATCGGGGGTCTCCTCGCAAAGAACCTGCGCTCTGACCGGCCCCCATGCGTCGATTCTTTGCGACCATGGCCATATGCAGCCTGAGACGACCATCATTGCGCGCCCCGAGACCGCAGCCCCGACCACCCGCTCCGCCGTGCACAAGACGGTGCTGATGTGCCGCCCCGAGCACTTCACCGTGAGCTACCGCATCAACCCCTGGATGCACCCCGAGATCCCGACGAGCACGACGACCGCCGTGCAGCAGTGGCAGACGCTCCACGACGCGTACGTGCGCCTCGGCTACGACGTCGAGCTGATCGACCCGATCGCCGGCCTCAACGACATGGTCTACGCCGCCAACGGCGGGTTCACGCTCGATGGGCACGCCTACGGCGCGAAGTTCACCTACGAGCAGCGCATGCCCGAGGGCCCCGCCTACATGGCATGGTTCGCCGACCACGGCTTCGAGGTGCACGACCCGCAGCAGATCAACGAGGGCGAGGGCGACTTCCTGCTCTCGAACGGCGCGATCCTCGCAGGCCACGGCTTCCGCACCTCGCTCGAGTCGCACGACGAGCTGCGCCGCATCTTCGACCGCGAGGTCGTCAGCCTGCGCCTGGTCGACCCGGCGTTCTACCACCTCGACACCGCGATCGCGATCCTCGACGACCGGAACATCGCCTACCTGCCGAAGGCGTTCGACGACGCCAGCCGGGCGGAGCTCGAGCGCCGCTACCCCGACGCCCTGCACGTGAACGAGGAGGACGCCGCCGTGCTCGGCCTCAACTCGTTCGGCGACGGCCGCACGATGCTCATCGCCGGCCGTGCGACCGACTTCGACCGCCAGCTCACCGAGCGCGGCTACGAGACCGTCGGGCTCGACCTCTCCGAGCTGCTGCTCGGCGGCGGCGGCATCAAGTGCTGCACGCTGGAGCTGCGACGATGACCGAGACGACGACGGATGCGCTGAGCCCCGCCACGCAGGCCGCCATCGAGCAGGTCGAGTCGAGCGCCGCGCACAACTACCACCCGCTGCCCGTCGTGGTCGTGGAGGCATCCGGCGCCTGGGTCACCGACGTCGACGGCCGCCGCTACCTCGACTGCCTCGCCGCCTACTCGGCGGTGAACTTCGGCCACGGCAACCCGCGGCTGCTCGCCGCCGCGCACGCGCAGCTCGACCGCGTGACGCTCACGAGCCGCGCCTTCCACTCGGCCGCGCTCGGCCCGTTCGTCGCGGCGCTCGCGGCGCTCGCCGGCAAGGACATGGTGCTGCCGATGAACACCGGCGCCGAGGCCGTCGAGTCGGGCATCAAGGTCGCCCGCCGCTGGGCGTACGAGGTGAAGGGCGTGCCCGCCGGGCAGGCGGAGATCATCGTCGATGGCGGGCAACTTCCACGGCCGCACCACCACGATCGTGTCGTTCTCGGACGACCCGGATGCGACCGAGGGCTACGGGCCGTTCACGCCCGGCTTCGTGCGCGTGCCGTACGGCGACGCCGACGCGCTCGCCGCCGCGATCACGCCGAACACCGCCGCCGTGCTGCTCGAGCCCATCCAGGGCGAGGCCGGCATCCTCGTGCCGCCCGCCGGCTACCTGCAGCGCGTGCGCGAGATCACCGCGCGCGAGCGCGTGCTCTTCATCGCCGACGAGATCCAGTCGGGCCTCGGCCGCACCGGCGCCACGTTCCAGTGCGACAACGAGGGCGTCGTCCCCGACGTCTACCTGCTGGGCAAGGCGCTCGGCGGCGGCGTCGTGCCGGTCTCGGCGGTCGTCGCGAACGCCGACGTGCTCGGCGTGCTGACGCCCGGCTCGCACGGCTCGACCTTCGGCGGCAACCCGCTCGCCGCCGCCGTCGGCCTCGAGGTCGTGCGGATGCTCGCCGAGGGCGACATGCAGGCGCGCGCTCGCGAGCTCGGCGCGCGCCTCCACGCGGGGCTCGGCGAGCTCGTCGGGCACGGGCGTCACCGCCGTGCGCGGCGCCGGGCTGTGGGCCGGCATCGACATCGACCCGGCCGTCGGCACCGCGCGCGACGTGTGCATGCGGCTGCTCGAGCGCGGCATCCTCGCGAAGGACACGCACGGGCAGACCGTGCGCCTCGCGCCGCCGATCGTGATCGACGAGGCCGACCTCGACATGCTCATCCGCGAGTTCCGCTCCGCGGTCGGCGCGTAGCGCGGGAGCCGGCCGGATCGAGCCGGCCGGCTCCATCCGCTCCCGCGCGTCCGTGCCGTCGGAGAGCACCTCCGAGATCATGCCGAAGACGTTCCCGTCCGGGTCGCGCAGGTAGCCGACCCGGCCGACGCCCGCGCAGGTCGTCCGGCGCGATCGCCTCCGCGCCGCCGAGCTCGAGGCCCCGGGCGAACGACGCATCGACGTCGTCGACCGCGACCACGATCGTGCTGCCGTTGATCGGCGCGCCCGTCTCGGGTGCCGGGCCCTCCCGCTCGGTCAGGCCGCCGTTGATGCCCATCCCCGGCCCGTCCATGCCGATCGAGCCCTCGCCGGTGGAGATCGACCAGTAGCGCCACTGCCCGAACTGCTCGAACCGCCAGCCCAGCAGCGCCGAGTAGAAGTCGATCAGCCGCTGCGGCTCGCTCGCGTGGATCTCGAAGTGGACGACGAGGCTGCTCATCCTGGCTCCTTCGCTCTGTGCTCGCGACGGTACGCCGGCGCCGGCCGTGCCACCAGGGCGCAGACTGCCGGCATGCGCGCGGCGGAGCGGGGCCTGCGCGCAGCCCTGCCCGCCTGAATGGCCTTCCGAGCACAACCGGCGTACGCTCGCGGGGTGGCTGAAAGCATCCTCCTCGGGCACGCACCCAGGCCCACTGACGGGGCCCAGCTTGCGAAGCGCATCCGTACCCTCGTGATCGCGGCGGAGCCGGCGGGCATCGCCTGCACCTCCATCATCGACGCCGAGCTCGACGGCGCGGACATCGCGCGCCTGCACCTCGACCTCACCGACTTCATCCTCGCCGGCGAGGTCGACCGCGATCGCGCGCGGCTCGAGCCGCAGGGCGCGCCCGTCTCGAGCGAGTCGGCCGTGCTCCGGCACCTCACGGTGAAGGCGTCGCCGATGCGCGTCTCCGGCGCCGAGGTGACGCTCGACGCGCAGCTGCTCGACCTGCCGTTCCGGTGGATCGAGACCGACAACCGCGAGCTGGCCGTCGAGCTCGCCCGACCCACGAACGAGCACCCGCTGCACGGTCACGCGCTCGTGTCGGTGCCGAAGCACCAGCTGGGCGCCGCCGTGCTCGGCCTCGCCGAGTCGTCGCTGCTCGACATGGGCGTCACCGTCTCGAAGCTCGAGCTCGACGTCGAGTCGCTCGGCCCGCGCAGCCTGCGGTTCGTCGTCGACGGCAAGGTCCGCAAGGGCCTGCTCGGCGCCTCCGTGCACGGCTCCGCGACCGCGAGCATCGACGACCGCATGGGCGTCACCCTCACCGACATCAGGCTCGAGAGCGGCAACCCGATCGTCGCCGCGCTGCTCGCCGCGACCCGCGGCCGCATCCAGGCCTACGAGGGCCGCCGCATCGACCTGGCCGCGGAGCTGCCGGAGGGCATCCGCCTCGCCGACGTGCAGGTGCGGGTGACCGACGACGTCATCATCGAGGCCCGGCTGGTGTAGCCGAGCGCCGCGGCGCTCGGGCGTCAGACGCCGACGAGCGCCTCCTGCCGCCGGCGCTCCGCGAGCCGCACGCCGGCGGCCTCGAGCCGGCGAGCCGACTCGTCCGCGTCGATCCAGTCGAGCGCCGCGAACTCGCCGAGCGGCACCACCGAGTGCACGACGGTGCGCGGGGTAGACGTGCACGAGGTTGAACGCGCGGGCGCCGTCGCGGCCGCGCGTGCCGCCGACCGGCACGTTGAGGTCCTGCGTGTAGCAGGTGGCCGACGCGACCGAGACGGGGATGCCCGCGACCGATGCCGTCGACGAGTAGTGCAGGTGCCCCGCGAGGATCGAGCGCACGTCGGTGCCCACGAGCGTGGCCGCGAGCGCGGACTGGTCGCGCAGCTCGACGCTCGCGGCGAGGTCGAGCACGCTCGGCATCGGCGGGTGGTGCATCGCGAGGATCGTGCCGTGCGGCGCCGGGGTCGCGAGCACGCCGCGCAGCCACGCGAGCTGCTCGACGGCTCACCTCGCCGTGGTGGTGGCCCGGCACGGTCGAGTCGAGGGTGACGATGCGCAGGCCGTCGACGTCGATCACGGCGTCGACCGGGGCGTCGGAGGCGGGCTCGTCGAGCAGCTCGCTGGCGGAACGCGCGGCGCTCGTCGTGGTTGCCCATCACCCAGACGACGCGCGCGCCCAGGTCCTCGGCGACGGGCTCGACGATGGCGCGCAGCCGGCGGTAGGCGTCGGGCTCGCCGCGGTCGGCGAGGTCGCCGGTGAAGACGATCGCGTCGGGCCGCGCGCCGGAGGCCTCGAACTCGTCGAAGAGCCGGTGCAGGTGCTCCTCGCTCGCCACGCGGTCGTAGAGCCTGCCGCCGCCGGCGAGCAGATGGGTGTCGGAGATGTGGAGCAGGAAGTGGTTCGGCCTCGGGTGCTCGGCCGATCGGATCCTCACGGTGCCCTCCGTTGACGTCGGGTGCGCTCTGCATCGGGCGCTGGTCGAAACCTAGTCCAGTCCACCCACGGAAACCGGGTGTGCACGCGGCGTGTACGACAGATGAACGCGCCGGGTGGGGGTCGCGACCGCCCGGCCGTACCATGAGGGGTACGCCACAGACAGGAGCCGCACCGCACGTGAAGAATCGAATCCCAGAGCTCCGGCCCGCCGACGCCCCGGCGTTCATGCGGGCGTCCGACGCGGATGCGATCGATCCGCCGGTGACGACCGCGCCCGAGCTCGTGCTCGTGCACATCGACGGGCGGCTCTCGAGGTTCGATCGCGACGACGTCGTGGTGCGCAAGGGCCTGTACGCGCTCGCGAACGGCCACATGACCCCGCACGAGTCGATGGTCGAGGATCTGCTCGCGACCGGTCGGGCGCTCGACGAGGCCGGCATCCCGTTCCTGCTCGTGCGCGACGACGACGGCCGGCCGATCATCGCCGTCGACCGGGCGAAGCGCAAGGCGCTCGCGGCCGCGCTCGCCGCGGCGTTCGCGGGCGAGCCGTTCTACGCCGAGGCGATCGAGCCCAAGAAGGCGGTGCGCGGCCCCGTGCTGCTCGCCGACGGCCGCCTCGCCGGGCATCCCAAGGCATCCGTCATGCGCATCTACCGCCCCCGCGTCGAGCCCGCGGGCCGGCTGCGGTACGGCCGCGAGACGGCGGTGCAGCTCGAGCTGTGGCGGTTCGGCGAGGAGTCGCTGAGCGCGCCGCTGCCGAACGCGCTCATGCGCGCGACGATGCCGCGGCACGAGGCGATCGAGGCCACCGTGCAGCGGTTCGGCCGCGAGTGGGCGACGATCCAGCACATGTGGGAGCCGCTCGCGAGCGACGTGGGCTTCGACATCGACATGGTCTTCTCGTGGGTCGACGGCTCGAGCGACGAGTTCCAGCGCGAGCGCGCCAAGCGCATGCAGACGTACGTCGTCGGCGAGGGCGACGACTCCGAGGCGCGCTTCCGCCAGATCGACGAGCTGCGCTACGCGCTGCGCTCCGTGCACATGCACGCGCCGTGGGTGCGGCGCATCTTCATCGCCACCGACTCGCCCGCGCCCGCCTGGCTCGCCGACCATCCGAAGGTGACGATCGTGCCGGCCGAGGCGATGTTCGCCGACCCGTCGGTGCTGCCGACCCACAACTCGCACGCGGTCGAGTGCCAGCTGCACCGCATCGAGGGGCTCAGCGAGCACTTCCTGTACTCCAACGACGACATGTTCTTCGGCAGGCCGCTGAAGCCCGACGTCTTCTTCTCGCCCGGCGGCATCACGAAGTTCGTCGAGGCGAGCACCCGCATCGGGCTCGGCGAGACGACGCCGGAGCGCTCCGGCCACGACAACGCCGCGCGCACGAACCGCCAGGTGCTGCATCGCCGCTTCGGCGCGATCACGACCCGCCACCTCGAGCACTGCGCGGCGCCCCTGACGCGCGCCGTGATGGCCGAGATGGAGCGGGAGTTCCCCGAGGAGTTCCAGCGCACCGCGGCCTCGCGGTTCCGCTCCTCCACCGACATCTCCGTGACGAACTCGCTGTACCACTACTACGCGCTCATGACCGGGCGGGCGGTGCAGCAGACCGGTGCGAAGGTGCAGTACATCGAGACGACGCTGCGCGAGTCGCTGCCCGCCATGCGACGGCTGCTGCGCAAGCGCAACCAGGACATGTTCTGCCTCAACGACGGCTCGTTCCCGGAGCTGTCGGTCGAGGAGCGCACGGCCGCGGTGCGCGAGTTCCTCGAGTCGTACTTCCCGATCCGCGCGCCCTGGGAGCGGGTCGAGCGCGAGGCCGGCGCCCCGGCGCAGGCGGCCGACTCCGTCGGCTGAGAACAGTAGCTAGCGGGGTCGGTACTCCTGCAGCGACTGCGTCGCGCGCACGAGCGCGCGCAGCTCCTCGAGCGACTCCGGCGCCGCGCCGAGCGCCCGCGCCTGCACGAGCACGTTGCCGATCGCGGTCGCCTCGACAGGACCGGCCACGACCGGCAGCCCCGTGCGGTTCGCGGTCAGCTGGCACAGCAGCGCGTTCCGCGAGCCGCCCCCGACGATGTGCACGCGCTCGATCGGCTGCCCGCTGATGCGCGCGGCATCGCGCAGCGTCACCGCGTAGCCCTCCGCGAGCGACTCGAGGATGCAGCGCACCACCTCGGCGCGCCCCCGCGGCGGGCGCTGCCCGCGATCCTCGAACCAGGCGCGGATGCGCTCGGGCATGTCCCCGGGCGGGTAGAAGATCGCGTCGGTCGGGTCGAACACCGGCACCCGCCAGTCGACCGCCGCGGCCGCCTCGAGCAGCTCGGGCAGCCCCATCCGCTCGCCGGCCGCCTGCCAGGTGCGCACCGCCTCGCTGAGGATCCACAGCCCCATGACGTTCTTGAGGAACCGGTTGCGCCCGTCGACGCCGCCCTCGTTCGTGAAGGACGCGTCCAGCGCCGCACCGGTCGCGATCGGCGCGGCCGTCTCGATGCCGACGAGCGACCACGTGCCGCTCGAGATGTACGCCCCGCCCGGCTCCATCGGCACGGCGACGACGGCGGATGCGGTGTCGTGCGACCCGATGGCGAGCACCTCGGGCGCGCCCTCGATGCCGAAGTGGGCGCGCGTCACCGCGTCGATCGGCCCGATCGCCGTGCCGGGGTCGACGACCTCGGTGAGCAGCGTCGACGGGATGCCGAGCCGCGCCATGAGCTCGAGGTCCCAGCTGTCGTCGAGCCGCATGAGGCCGGTGGTGGAGGCGTTCGTGCGCTCCGTCACCATCCGCCCGGTCATCCAGTAGCCGAACAGGTCGGGCAGCATGAGCAGCCGGTCGGCGACCTCGAGCAGCCCGCGCTCGCGGTCGACCATGAGCTGGTTGATGGTCGTGAACGGCATGCGCTGCAGGCCGCAGCGGGCGTAGAGCTCCGGCTGCGCGATCACCGCGTCGACGAGCTCGAGCCCGCGGGCCGTGCGGTCGTCACGGTAGGAGAACGGGATCCCGAGCAGGCTGCCGCGGCGCAGCAGGCCGTAGTCGACCGCCCAGGAGTCGACCGCGACCGACGCGAGCGGCGCATCCCGCGACGCCGTCGCGACGCCCTGGAGCGCCGCGTCGTACAGCGCCAGCACGCTCCAGTGCAGGCCGTCGCCGATGCGCACCGGCCGGTTCTCGAAGCGCGCCACCTCGTCGAGCCGCAGCGTGTCGCGCCCCACCTCCGCGCGCAGCACGCGCCCGCTGGTCGCGCCGAGGTCGATCGCGGCGACGGTCGCCGTCATCGCAGGAACGCCGCCGCGACACCCGAGTCGACCGGCACGTGGAGGCCCGTGGTGTGGCTGAGGTCGGGTCCGGTGAGCACGGCGACGGCGTTCGCGACGTGCTCGGGCAGCACCTCGAGCCCGAGCAGCGTGCGGCCGGCGTAGTACTTGCCGAGCTCCTCCTCCTTCACCCCGTAGACCTCGGCGCGCGACGCGCCCCAGCCGCCCGCGAAGATGCCGGAGCCGCGCACGACCCCGTCCGGGTTGATGCCGTTCACGCGCACGCCGTGCTGGCCGAGCTCGGCGGCGAGCAGGCGCACCTGGTGGGCCTGGTCGGCCTTCGTCGCGGAGTAGGCGATGTTGTTCGGGCCGGCGAACACCGCGTTCTTCGACGAGATGTAGACGATGTCGCCGCCCATGCCCTGGTCGATGAGCGCGCGGGCCGCGGCGCGGGCGACGAGGAAGGAGCCCTTCGACATCACGTCGTGCTGCAGGTCCCAGTCGGCCTCCGTCGTCTCGAGCAGCGAGCGCGACAGCGACAGCCCCGCGTTGTTCACGACCAGGTCGATGCCGCCGAACGCGAGCAGCGTCGCGTCGACGGCGGCCTGCACCTGCTCCGCCCTCGTGACGTCGCACTGCACGCCGATCGCGACGTCGGTGGAGCCGAGCTCGGCCGCGGCCGCCTGCGCCTTCTCGAGGTCGAGGTCGGCGATCACGACGCACGCGCCGTCGGCGGCGAGCCGGGTGGCGATCGCCTTGCCGATGCCGGATGCGGCGCCCGTCACGAGCGCGACGCGGCCGGCGTGCGAGCGCGGCTTCGGCATCCGCTGCAGCTTCGCCTCCTCGAGCGCCCAGTACTCGATGCGGAACTTCTCGGCGTCGGAGATCGGCTGGTAGCGCGAGAGCGCCTCGGCGCCGCGCATGGCGTTGATGGCGTTGATCGCGAACTCGCCCGCGACGCGCGCCGTCTGCGCGTCCTTCCCGTAGGAGAACATGCCGACGCCCGGCACGAGCACGATCGCCGGGTCGGCGCCCCGGATGGCGGGGGAGTCGGCGCTCGCGTGCCGCTCGTAGTAGGCCGTGTAGTCGGCGCGGTAGGCGGCGTGCAGCTCGGCGAGCCGGGCGCGCACGTCGTCGATCGGGGCGTCGCCGGGCAGGTCGAGCACCATCGGCTTCACCTTGGTGCGCAGGAAGTGGTCGGGGCACGAGGAGCCGAGCGCGGCGAGCCGCGGGTGCTCGCTGCGGGCGAGGAAGTCGAGCACGACCGGGTCGTCGCTGAAGCGGCCGACCATGGGGCGGTCGGTGGAGGCGAGGCCGCGCAGCTGCGCGGCGAGCTCGGCGGCGCGCGCACGCCGAGCGGCCGGCTCGAGCGGGCCGAAGCCGGGCAGCGGCGCGCCGAGCGGCTCCGCCGTGCCGTGCTCGCTGATGTGCGCCTCGGCGGTGCGGATGATCCACAGCGAGCGCTCCTCGCACTCCTCGCTCGTCGCGCCCCACGCGGTGATGCCGTGGCCGCCGAGGATGCAGCCCACGGCATCCGGGTGGGCCCGCTGGATCTCGCGGATGTCGAGCCCGAGCTGGAAGCCGGGTCGGCGCCACGGCACCCACACGACCGCGTCGCCGAAGATCTCGCGCGTGAGCGCCTCGCCGTCGGCGGCGGTCGCGATGGCGATGCCCGCGTCGGGGTGCAGGTGGTCGACGTGCGGCTGCTCCACGAGCGCGTGCATCGCCGTGTCGATCGAGGGTGCCGCGCCGCCCTTGCCGTGCAGGCAGTAGTCGAAGGCGGCGACCATCTCGTCCTCCCGCTCGATGCCGGGGTAGACGGCCTCGAGCCCGCGCACGCGGTCGAGCCGCAGGGCCGCGAGGCCGGCGGGGGTGAGGGTGCCGAGGTCGCCGCCGGAGCCCTTCACCCACACGAGGTCGACCGGCTCGCCCGGTGGCGGGGTCGGTGGCGGTGCCCTTCGCCGACGTGTTGCCGCCCGCGTAGTTCGTGTTGCGCGGGTCGGCGCCGAGCCGGTTGCTGCGTGCGATGAGGTCGCTGACTGCCTGGTCCATGTCGTCTCCGTGGTCGTTCGCGGCGCTCACGCGCCCCAGCCTGCCTGCGTGCCGCCGACGCGCTCCTCGGCGATGCGCGCGAGGTAGCCGGAGGCGAGGAACGCGCGCATCGGGTCCTCCGCCAGGCCCTTCGCCGCCCGGTGCTGGGCGAGCATCGGTCGCACGTCGGTCGCGAACGCGTCCATCATGATCTCGTTCGCGAGCAGCACGTCGCAGTCGCGCCGCGCGACGGCGAGCGCGGCGGTGTCGAGCGACAGCGCCTTCGCGACCGCCTCCTGCACGTTGAGCACGCTGCGGATCTGGCCGGGCACCTTCGCCTCGACGTTGTGGCACTGGTCGAGCACGAGCTGCACGTCGGGGTCGCCGTAGCCGCCGCCGGCGATGAGCTCGACGACGATCCGGAAGAGCTGGAACGGGTCGGCCGCGCCGACGATGAGGTCGTCGTCGGCGTAGAACCGCGAGTTGAAGTCGAACGCGCCGAGCTTCCCGAGCCGCAGCAGCTGCGCGACGATGAACTCGATGTTCGTGCCGGGCGCGTGGTGGCCGGTGTCGAGCACGACCTTCGCGCGGTCGCCGAGCGCGAGGCAGTGCACGTAGCTCGTCCCCCAGTCGGGGATGTCGGTGTGGTAGAACGCCGGCTCGAAGAACTTGTACTCGAGCACCATGCGGTGCTCCTCGTCGATCTGCGCGTAGATCTGCGCGAGCGACTCGGCGAGCCGGTCCTGGCGCTCGCGGATCGAGTCCTGGCCGGGGTAGTTCGTGCCGTCGGCGAGCCACACCTTCAGATCCCGCGAGCCGGTGGCGTGCATGACCTCGATGCACTCGAGGTGGTGGTCGACGGCCTTCCGACGGATGCGCGCGTCGGGGTGGGCGAGCGAGCCGAACTTGAAGTCGTCGTCCTGGAAGGTGTTCGAGTTGATCGTGCCGAGCGCGACGCCCAGGTCGTCCGCGCGGCGGCGCAGCGCATCCCAGTCGTCGACCTTGTCCCACGGGTAGTGGAGCGCGACGGTGGGCGCGAGCCCGGTGAAGCGCTGCACCTCGGCGGCGTCCGCCAGCTTCTCGAACGGGTCGCGCGGCGTGCCGGGCGTGCCGAAGACGCGGAAGCGCGTGCCCGAGTTGCCGTAGGCCCAGCTGGGCACCTCGATGCGCAGCAGGTCGAGCTGCTCGGGGGTGGGGGTGACGGCCATGTCAGCTCCTGTCGTGGTGGGCGGGCGCCGCGTCGTCGAGCGCCGCGAGCTGGGCGTCGAGGTCGAAGGCGAGCGGGATGAGCTCGAAGGACTCGTCGGCGGGCCGCTCGAGCCCCTCGAAGAAGGGCTGCATCTCGGCCTGCCAGCGCGCGTTCACGTCGCGCGCGGCCATGCCGTCGAGGGATGCGTCGAGGTCGAGCGTGCGGAAGGTGCCGATGCAGGTGCCGTCGTCGGCGACGAAGATCCGGTAGTCGAGCCAGCCGGTCTCGGCGAGCGCGCGGAGCATCTCGGGCCAGACGGCGGCGTGGCGCTCGCGGTAGGCGGGCACGAGCTCCGGCCGCACGCGGAGTCGGAAGCAGACCGGCGTGGCCGCGGACGTGCTCGCCATGGTCGCTCCTGTCCTCGTCGACGTCGCGGCTGCCCGTGCGGGCAGCGCTGCGTGGTGCTCGTTGCGAGCCAGCATGCCCGCTGCCAGTTTCGAACGCAAGCCCAAATGTTGCGATTTGGTATCGCTCACTTGCGAAAGCGGTTTCGTATGCGTACTGTCGCCAGCATCACCGACAAAGGAGACGTTGTGATCAGTCGTGAGGCGAGCATCCTCGATGCGCTCGGAGCCGTGGGCTCCGTGCTCGTCGCCGAGCTCGCCCGCGACCTGGGTGTCTCCGAGGTCACGATCCGCAAGGACCTCGACGCGCTCGAGCGCCGGCAGCTGCTGCGGCGCACCCGCGGCGGGGCCGTGCTGCCCGATCGGGGCGACGAGGGCGCGTTCCGCGATCGCATGCACCGCGAGTCGGCGGCGAAGCGCGCGATCGCCGTGGATGCGGCCGCGCTCGTCGCCGACGGCGACGTCATCGCGCTCGACACGTCCTCGACCGCGCACTTCCTCGCGCTCGAGCTGCTGCACCGGCAGAACCTCGTCGTCATCACCCAGTCGCTGCCGACCGCGATGCTGCTGCTCGAGCGCTCCGACGCTCGGGTCATCATGCCCGGCGGCACGCTGCGGCGCGAGAGCTCGGGCCTCGTCGGCCCGATCACCGATGCCCTCGTCGGCCGCGGCCGCGTCGACAAGGCCTTCGTCGGCGTCGTCGGCCTCTCTCCCGAGCGCGGGCTGCTCGAGCTCGCCACCGACGAGGCGGTCTCGAAGCAGGCGCTCGTCGCCGCGAGCGACGCCGTGCACGGCCTGTTCGACTCCACGAAGACGCGCGGCTTCGCGCTCCACTCGTTCGCTCGCGCCGACCAGGTGACGAGCCTCATCACGGATGCGGATGCATCCGACGACTTCGTCGAGGAATGGGAGGCGGTCGGCGTGCCCGTCACGCGCGTCCCCATCCCCGGCGGCCAGACGACCGGCACGGCGCCGGTCCAGGCGCGGACGGGAACCACCCGTCGCCCCACCCAGAAGGAGCATCGATGAAGATCTCACGCAAGATCGCGGGAGCACTGGCGCTCTCGGCGGCGACTGCCGTCCTGCTCGCCGGCTGCACGTCGCGCAACGACACCGGCGAGTCCGCCGCGCCCGGCGCCACGGATGGCGCGAGCACCGAGGAGCTCACCATCGCGTTCGTGCCCAAGCTGCAGGGCATCCCGTACTTCGAGGCGATGAACACCGGCGGCCAGCAGGCCGCGGAGGAGCTCGGCTTCGAGTGGCTCTACCAGGGCCCGACCACCGCCGACGCGGCCGCGCAGGCCGACATCGTGCGCTCGTTCATCCAGCAGGGCGTCGACGTGCTGTTCGTCGCCCCGAACGACCCGAACTCGATGGCACCGCTGCTCGAGGAGGCTGCAGGCCGCCGGCATCCACGTCGCCACGACCGACACCGACGCGCCCGACTCCGTGCGCGAGGTGTTCGTCAACCAGGCGTCGGTGGACGGCATCGGCGAGGCGCTCACCGACACGCTGCTCGAGGCGATGGGCGGCTCCGGCAAGTACGCGATCGTGTCGTGCGGCGAGACGGCGGCGAACCTCAACGCGTGGATCGAGGTGCAGGAGGCGTACACGGCATCCGAGTACCCCGACGCCGAGATCGTCGACATCGTCTACGCCGGTGAGGACCAGGCCGCTGCCACGCAGATGGCGACCGACCTCATGAACAGCAACCCCGACCTCACCGGCCTCGTCGGCGAGTGCACCTCGAGCGCCCCGGGCGTCGCGCAGGCCGTCGAGGACGCGGGCCGCACGGGCGAGGTCTTCACGGTCGGCCTCGGCACGCCGCAGTCGATGCTCCCCTACCTCGAGTCGGGTGCGTCGAGCGGCGTCCATCCTGTGGGACGTCGAGGCACTCGGCTACCTGACGGGCTGGGCCGGCATGCAGCTCGCCAACGACGGCGACCTGGGTGACCTCAGCGGCGTCGACAACGAGGCGCTCTCCGAGGCCGACGTACGACGAGGCGTCGGGCGTGCTGCTGCTCGGCCCGCCCACCGTGTTCACCGCCGAGAACGTCGGGCGACTACGACTACTGATCGCCCGATCGGTTGAACCTGGAGGACACGGCCATCGTGGCCTCCGAACGCCGGGGCGCGGCTCGCGCCGCGCCCCGGCACCCCCGACCACCGCATCCGCACCGACCGGCGACGGCGCCGACGAGGAGCACCATGACCGACACCGCCCAGCGGTCCGATCCCGCACCGCGCCCGGCGCGGCGCCGAGGCTCGAGATGCGCGACATCTCGAAGCGCTACGGCGGCGTCCGGGCCATCCGCCATGCAGACCTCTCCGTGCTGCCGGGCACCGTGCATGCGCTCGTCGGCGAGAACGGCGCCGGAAAGTCGACCCTCATCAAGATCCTCGCGGGTGCCGAGCACTCCGACACCGGCAGATCGCTTCGACGGCAGGATGCCGCCACGATCGCCTCCACGACCGACGCCATCGGCCTCGGCGTGCAGACCGTCTACCAGGAGCCGCAGCTCTTCCCCGAGCTGACCGTCGCCGAGAACTTCTTCGTCGGCCGCGAGATCACCACGCGGCCCCAGTCGACTGGCGCGCCCAGGCGCCCCGCATGCTCGAGCTGCTCGACACCGTCGGCCTCGACCGCTCGCCTCTCGTCCCAGCCGCTCGGCGCGCTCTCGATCGCCAAGCAGCAGCAGGTCTCGATCGCGAAGGCGCTGCTCGAGCAGGCGAGCATCCTCATCCTCGACGAGCCGAGCGCCATCCTCACCGACGCCGAGATCGAGGTGCTCTTCGGGGTCGTCCGCCGGCTCGCCGCCGACGGCGTCTCGATCATCTACATCAGCCACCGCCTCGACGAGCTCTTCCGCATCGCCGACGAGGTGACGATCATGCGCGACGGCCAGACCGTCTCGTCGCAGCCGATCGGCGAGCTCTCGGTGCGCGAGATCGCCGAGCGCATGGTCGGCGGCGCGATCGCCGAGGGCGTGCGACAAGGCGGGCCAGCACGGCGAGCTCGTGCTCGAGCTCGAGCACCTCACGCTGAGGGCGCTTCTCCGACGTCTCCCTCTCGGTGCGCGCGGGCGAGGTCGTCGGCCTCTACGGGCTCGTCGGCTCCGGCGCCGCCGAGGTGGGCGAGGTCGTGTTCGGCATGCGCCGAGCGACGTCCGGGCGGATGCGCGCGGCCGGCGACGAGCGCCACCCCGCGACGCCCTCGGAGGCGAAGCGCCGCGGCATCCGCATGGTGCCCGCCAACCGCTCCTCGCAGGGCTCCTTCTCGTTCCAGCCGATCGCCTTCAACATCACGATCGGCTCGCTCGGGCTGCTCGGCAGGCTCGGCTGGGTATCGCCCAAGGCGTGAGCGACGGATCTCGGACGACCTCATCCGCAGGCTCGCGGTCAAGACGCCGTCGGGCAAGCAGCCGATCGGCGCCATGTCGGGCGGCAACGCCCAGAAGGTCGTGCTCGCGCGGCAGATCGTCGAGCAGCCCGACCTGCTCGTGCTCGCCGAGCCGACCCAGGGCGTCGACGTGGGCGCGAAGGAGGAGATCCACCGCATCATCGCCGACCTCGCCGAGCGCGGCGCCGCGGTGCTCGTCATCACCACCGACCTCGCCGAGGTGCAGCGCATCGCCGACCGCATCCTCGTCTTCCGCTCGGGGCGCGTCGCCCACGAGTTCCCGCCCACCGCGACGCAGGCGTCGCTGCTCGCCGCGCGCGGCCGGCGCCGTGGACGAGCCGGGCCAGACCGCCACCGGTCAGCCCGCGCCGCCGGCGCAGCCGGATGCGCGCACCGGCGCACCGTCGACCGAGACCGGGGAGGAGCCCCGATGAGCACCGACACCACCTCGACGCCCAGACCCGCGCAGCTGAGCATGCGGCGCATCCTGCCGCCGATCGTCACCGGGCAGGAGATCGTGCTGCTCGGCGTGCTCGTGATCCTGTGGGTGCTGCTCGGCATCTTCACACCCGCGTTCCTCACCCCCGGCTCGATCGGCCCGCTGCTCGTGCAGGTCGCCCCGATCGCGCTCATCGGCGTCGGCATGACGTTCGTCATCATCACCGCCGGCATCGACGTCTCGGTCGCGGCGATGATCATGGTCTCGGCGGTCACGACCGCGCGCATGCTCGTCGCGTTCGACATCCCCGCGATCGCCGCCGTGCTCGTGGCGATCGTCATCGGTGCCGCGCTCGGCGCGCTCAACGGCGTCCTGATCGCGTACGGCCGCGTGCATCCGATCATCATCACCTTCGGCACCGCCAACCTGTTCCAGTGGCTGGGGCTGCGCGTGTTCGACTCGTCGACGGTGAACGGCATCCCGTCGACGCTCGAGTTCTTCGGCCGCGGCGGGCCGGGCTCGACGCTCGGCGTGCCGCACTCCTTCGCCATCGCCGTGATCGCGGTCGCCGCCGCCTGGTGGTTCCTCCGCTACGCGAAGGCGGGCCGCAACCTGTACGCGATCGGCGGCAACCAGAACGCCGCGCGGCTCGCGGGCATCCGGGTGCAGCCGCGGCTCGTGTGGGTCTACGTCATCACCGGCGCGCTCGCCGGCCTCGCCGCCTGCATGGTGATCGCCACCGGCACCGCGACGCTCGACCAGTCGGTCGGCTCCGGCAAGGAGCTGCAGGTGATCGCGGCCGTCGTCATCGGCGGCACGTCGATCCTCGGCGGCCGCGGCAGCGTCGTCGGCACCCTGCTCGGGGCGATCCTCGTGCAGACCGTCGTATCGGGCGTGACGCAGCTCGGCTGGCCGACGCAGCTGGGCTTCCTCTTCGTCGGCATCTTCATCCTGGTCGCCGTCGGCACCGACTTGATCCGCGAGCGAACGAGGAGGCGCGCATGACCGCCGTCACCACCACCAAGGCCGAGGAGCGCCGCTCGGCGCCCGGACGCATCCGCGACTTCCTCGCCGGCGGGCTCAAGGACCGCGCCGCGCTGCTGCTCGCCCTCATCATCGTGCTGCTCGTCGCGATGGCGATCCTCGACGGCGTGGGGCTCACGAGCGGCCGCTTCAACAGCGACTACCTCGCCTCGACGCTCATCGCGTACGTGCCGCTCGCGCTGCTCGCGCTCGCGGAGCTGTTCGTCATCACCTCGGGGCGGGGCGGCATCGACCTGTCGGTCGGCTCGATGGTGTCGCTCACGGGCATCGTGTTCGCGATGCTCTACCAGCAGGTCGGGCTGCCGCTCGCGGTCGCCGTCGTGCTCGCGGTCGCGTTCGGGGCGCTCCTCGGCGCCGTGAACGGCTTCCTCACCGCCTACCTCGGCTACCCCGCGCTCATCACGACCCTCGCCACCTTCTACGCCTACCGCTCGATCGCGCTGGTCGTGAGCGAGCAGCGGCCCGATCTCGGGTCCCGAGATCTCCGCCTTCTACAGCGCGGCGAAGTCCGTCGAGCTGCCCGTCATCGGCGGCGGGCTGCCGCTCGTGCCGCTCGGCGTCTTCACGTTCCTGCTGCCCGTGGCGATCCTCGCGTGGTTCGTGCTCAACCGCACGACCTACGGCCGCAAGCTCTACGCGATCGGCACGAACGACACGGCCGCGCAGTGGGCGGGCATCGACACCCGCCGCACCCGGATGCTGGCCTACGTCACGGCGGGCGCGATCGCGGGCCTCGTCGGCGTCTACACGGTCGCGCAGTTCGCCTCCGCCCGGCCCGATGCCGGCACGAGCGGCAGCGGCATGGCGCTGCCGGCGATCACGATCGCGGTGCTCGGCGGCGTCGCCATCACCGGCGGCATCGGCCGACTGAGCGGCATCCTGCTCGCCGCGCTGCTGATCGTCTGGCTGAACGCGTCGATCCTGCTCGTGGTGCCCGGCAACGAGGGCGCCCAGGCGCAGCTGCTCGCGCTCGGCGTCGTGCTGCTCGGCGCATCGCTGCTGTCGAACGCGACGATCCGGCGACGGCAGGCCGGCGGGTTGACGAAGCCGGCGTCCGTGCCGGGCACGGCGGCCGGCTCGTCGCGGTGACCGGCATGCCGACCGAGCTCGCCGAGGCGCTGCTGAGGCTCGCCCACGCCGTGGGGGAGCCGCAGCGCGAGCTCGCGATCCTCGCGGAGGGCAACGTGTCGGCCCGGCTCGACGACGAGCGGATGCTCGTGAAGGCCACCGGCTCGTCGCTCGCCGCCGCGGGGCCGGCCGACCTCGTCGAGTGCCGGTTCGCGCCCATCCTCGAGCTGCTCGACGACCCGACCGCGTTCGAGGGCGGCGCCGGCGACGAGCGGGTCGCCGCGGCGCTGATGGCCTCGCGCGTCGACGCCGCGGCGAAGCGCCCGAGCGTCGAGGCGCTGCTGCACGCCGTCGTGCTGACGAGCGGTGCGGCGGCGGCCTGCCACACGCATCCCGTCGCCGCCAACGCGCTGCTGTGCTCCGACCGCGCCGAGCTGCTGAGCGCCGGGGCGCTCTTCCCCGACCAGATCGTGGTGCTCGGCACCCGCAGCCTGCTCGTGCCCTACGTCGACCCCGGGCTCACGCTCGGCCGGCTGATGCGCGACGAGCTGCGAGCCTTCGCCGACCGGCACGGCGCGCTGCCCAAGGTGGTCTGGCTGCAGAACCACGGCATCTTCGCCATCGGCGCGAGCCCCGCCGAGTGCCTGCGCATCACCGAGATGGCCGACAAGGTCGCGCGCATCCTGCTGGGCGCGCTCGCCGCGGGCTCCCCGCGCTTCCTCCCCGACACCGTGCTCGACCGCATCGACGGCCGCGACGACGAGCACTTGCGCCGCGCCCTGCTCGACGCGCACTGACCATCCACCACCAGATCGAGAAGGAGCTCCCCATGCAGATCGGCGTCCACGGCCTCGTCTTCACCGGCACATTCGACGAGGCGGGCCTGCAGACGGCCATCGCCGGCACCCAGGCGGCGGGCTTCGACCTGCTCGAGCTGCCGCTCATGGACCCGTTCGCGATCGACGGGGCGCTCGTCGGGCGCATGCTCGACGACCACGGCGTCGCCATGTCGTCGAGCCTCGGGCTCGATGCCGCCCACGACCTCTCGAGCGAGGACGCCGCGGTCAGCCGCGAGGGCGAGACGCTGCTCGAGCGGGCGATCGACGTGGTCGCGGAGGCGGGCGGCCAGCACCTGTGCGGCGTCATCTACTCGGCGATGCAGAAGTACATGGCACCCGCGACCGAGGCGGGTCGCGCCAACTCGGCCGCCGCGCTCGGGCGGCTCGGCGACCGCGCCGCCGCGGCAGGCGTCACGCTCTCGCTCGAGATCGTGAACCGCTACGAGACGAACATCGCCAACACCGCCGGGGCGGGCTGCGCTTCCTCGAGCAGGTCGGCCACGACAACGTGCACCTGCACCTCGACACGTACCACATGAACATCGAGGAGTCAGGGATGCTCGAGCCGGTGCTCGACGCCGGCGACCGGCTCCGGTACGTGCACATCGGCGAGAGCCACCGCGGCTACCTCGGCACCGGATCGGTCGACTTCGGCTCGTTCTTCCGCGGCCTCGCGCGGCTCGGCTACGACGGCCCGATCGTCTTCGAGTCGTTCTCGAGCGCCGTCGTCTCGGAGTCGCTCTCGAACACGCTCGGCATCTGGCGCAACCTGTGGGACGACTCCGCCGACCTCGCCGCCCACGCGAACCGCTTCATCCGCGACCAGCTGCGCAGCGTCGAGACGATCGCCCTCCACTGAATCCTCAACCGGCTGGTTGGTACGTCGAGGGGATAGTGCCCTCGTCGTACCAGCTGCCCGGTTGAGCGTGCTGGCAGGGTGGGGTCGTGGACCGAGAGCTGTGGGACCGCGAGGCGGCGACCTTCGACGACGCGCCAGACCATGGCCTCGCCGATCCGGCCATCCGCGCTGCGTGGCGGGAGCTGCTGCTGCCGGTGCTGCCACCGGCACCAGCGCGCATCGCCGATCTCGGCTGCGGCACGGGGACGCTCAGCGCGCTGCTCGCCGAGGCGGGCCATGAGGTCGACGGGCTCGACCTCTCGCCGGAGATGATCCGGCGGGCGCGGGCGAAGGTGCCCGCTGCGCGCTTCGTCGTCGGCGATGCGCAGGAGCCCGACCTGCCGGCGGGCGCCTACGACGCGGTGCTGTCGAGGCACGTGCTCTGGGCGATGGCCGACCCGGTCACCGCGATCGGGCGCTGGACGGACCTGTTGCGCCCCGGCGGCGTGCTGGTGCTCGTCGAGGGTCGCTGGTCGACCGGCGCGGGGCTCACCGGGGCCGAAGCGCGCGCGATCGTCGGCGGCACACGCACCGAGATCGACATCCGTCCGCTGCCCGAACCCATGTACTGGGGCGGACCGATCGCCGACGAGCGCTACCTCCTCGTCAGCAGGGCGTGACCGAGCTCAGTCGCGCGCGAGCGCCGCGACCGCGCTCACCTCGACGAGCGCGCCCGGCACGCCGAGCGCGCTGACGATCGCCGCCGTCACGAGCGCCGGCTCGCCATCGCCCGCGAGCTTCTGCGCCACCGCACCGTAGGCGGCGCTCAGGTCGGCGCCCTCGGCGAGCAGCACGGTCCACTGCACGACGTCGGCCAGCGTCGCGCCGGCCGCGGCGAGCGCGGTGGCCGCATTGTCGATCGCCCGCGCGGACTGCTCGGCGGCGTCGGCCGAGACGACCGCGCCGGTCTCGTCGACGCCGTTCTGGCCGCCGACGTAGATCGTGGTCGCGCCCGGCGGGACGATCGCGACGTGGCTGAAGGCGGGGGAGCGGACGAGGCCGTCCGGGCGGAGTCGGGTGATCGCATCCATGCCGACAGGGTCCCGCGCGCGGCCGGTCGTGTCACCCCTCGCGATCTCGGCACGAAGGGGTTGCGCACTCGGTACTCAGCGATACTATGTACCAGTAGTCAGTGACACTGAGTAGCCGTCGCAGCGGCGCTCGCACGGATGGAGGACGCGATGCCGAAGCAGGCGACCGAGATGCTCAAGGGCATCCTCGAGGGCCTGGTGCTCGCGATCCTCGGCGGCGGACCCGCCTACGGGTACGAGATCACGGCGCGGCTGCGGGACGAGGGCTTCAGCGACATCGCGGAGGGCACGATCTACGCCCTCCTCGTGCGGGTGGAGCAGCGCGGCCTGGTCGACGTCGAGAAGGTGCCCTCCGAGAAGGGCCCACCGCGCAAGGTCTACTCGCTCAACGCGCAGGGCGGCGAGTACCTCGACGAGTTCTGGACCAACTGGGGCTTCCTCTCCGGACGCCTCGAGTCCCTGCGCGCAGAGGGCCGCTCCGGCCCCGCCACGGCAGGAGGGATGTGACCATGTCGATCTTCGAGAAGATCATCGGCGACTTCGAGGGCAAGCGCCAGTACCGCGAGTACAAGGCGCGCGTGAAGGCGCTGCCCCAGCCCTACCGATCGAGCGGTGCCGCGCTCGAGCGGTACCTGATGAACCTCGGTGCCGGCAACGACACCGCGATGCTGCTCGCCATGCTCGACGACCTCGCCACGCTGCTCGAGCAGGGCGCCGAGGGCCGCACGCCGCTGCGCGAGCTGCTCGGCGACGACCCGGTCGACTTCGCCGAGACGTTCCTCGCCAACTACCCGCAGGGCAGCTGGATCTCGAAGGAGCGCGCCCGCCTCAGCGCCTCGATCGCGAAGGCCGTGGAGGAGGCGGAGCGATGAGCGCCGTCATCGCCGAGCCCGCCATCCGGGTGCGCGGCATCGAGAAGTCGTACAAGGAGGTGTCGGTGCTGCGGGGCGTCGACCTCGACGTCGAGCGCGGCACGATCGTCGCGCTGCTGGGCGCGAACGGCGCCGGCAAGACCACGCTCGTGCGCATCCTCGCCACACTGCTGCGGCAGGATGCGGGCACCGCCACCGTGGATGGCCACGACGTGCGCGTCGAGGCCGGCGCGGTCCGCGAGTCGATCAGCCTCACCGGGCAGTTCGCCGCGGTCGACGACATCCTCACCGGCCGCGAGAACCTCGCGCTCATCGCCCGCTTGCGGCACCTGCCCGAGCCCGGCGCGATCGCCGACGACCTGCTGCGCCGCTTCGGGCTCGAGGAGGCCGGCGCCCGCCGCGTCGCCACCTACTCGGGCGGCATGCGCCGCCGCCTCGACATCGCCATGAGCCTCCTCGGCTCGCCGCCGGTGATCGTGCTCGACGAGCCGACCACCGGGCTCGACCCGCAGGCGCGCAACGAGGTGTGGGATGCGGTGCGCGAGCTCGCGCGATCGGGCACCACCGTGCTGCTCACCACCCAGCACCTCGAGGAGGCGGAGCAGCTCGCCGACCGCATCGCGATCCTGCACGAGGGCCGCATCGTCGTCGACGGCACGCTCGCCGAGCTGCGCGCGCTGCTGCCGCAGGCGACCGTTCGGATGGTCGAGGTGCAGCCCACCCTCGAGGAGGTCTTCCTCGCGATCGTCGGCCGTGCCGGCGCCGACGCGCCCGCCGCGGCGCCAGGTCCCGAGGAGGGACGATGACCACCCACGCCGTCGGCGACACCGCCGTGCTCACCGGTCGCTCGCTGCGCCACATCCTCCGCAGCCCCGACACGATCATCACCACCGCCGTCATGCCGATCGCGTTCCTGCTGCTGTTCGCGTTCGTCTTCGGCGGCGCGATCGACGTCGGCGACGCCGCGTACGTCGACTACCTGCTGCCAGGCATCCTGCTCATCACCATCGCGTCCGGCATCGCCTACACCGCCTACCGGCTGTTCGGCGACCTGCAGGGCGGGATCGTCGAGCGCTTCCAGTCGATGCCGATCGCCCGCTCGGCGGTGCTGTGGGCGCACGTGCTCACGTCGCTCGTCGCCAACCTCGTCTCGGTCGTGATCGTCATCGGCGCGGCCCTGCTGATGGGCTTCCGGTCGGGCGCGAGCGTGCTCGCGTGGCTGGGCGTCGCCGGCATCCTCCTGCTGTTCACGCTCGCGCTCACCTGGATCGCGGTGATCGCGGGGCTCTCGGCGAAGACGGTCGACGGCGCGAGCGCGTTCTCCTACCCGCTCATCCTGCTGCCGTTCGTCTCCTCGGCGTTCGTGCCCACCGAGTCGATGCCCGGTCCGGTGCGCTGGTTCGCCGAGCACCAGCCCGTGACGTCGATCGTCGACTCGATCCGGGCGCTGCTCGCCCAGCAGGCCGTGGGTGCCGAGCTCGGCATCGCGCTCGCGTGGTGCCTCGGCATCCTGCTCGTCGCGGCGGTGCTCGCCGTCGCCCTCTACCGCCGCAAGGTCGGCTGACCGCGACCGCGCGGGCCCGTCAGGCCGTGAAGACGGCGTGCGCGGACGGCACGCGCTCGCGGCCGCCCAGGTCGACGAGCTCGAGCACGACCGCGATCCCCGCGACCTCGCCGCCGAGCTGCTCGACCAGCGACGCGGCTGCCGCGAGCGTGCCGCCGGTGGCGAGCACGTCGTCGACGAGCAGCACCCGCCGGCCGCGCAGGTCGCCGGATGCCTCGATCGTCGCGACGCCGTACTCGAGGGCGTAGTCGACGGATGCGGTGGGATGCGGCGTCTTGCCCGCCTTGCGGATGGGCAGCACCCCGGTGCCGAGGCTCGCCGCGACCGCGCCCGCCAGCACGAAGCCGCGCGCCTCGACGCCCGCGACCAGGTCGAAGCCGTGCTCGAAGGGCGCGGCGAGGGCGCGGGTGACGGTCGAGAGCGCGTCGGCGTCGGCGAGCATCGGACCGATGTCGCGGAAGAGCACGCCCGGCTTCGGGAAGTCGGGCGTGCGGGCGATGAGGAGCTGGGCGCGCTCGAGCGCTGCGGGGCTGGGCGTCGGCACCCGGCAAGCCTAGTTGCGCAGCTCCGCCCCGCTCAGGCCGTGGCCAGCCGTTGATCTGTGAGAAACAGAGCGCCAGTAGGCTCGCGGGCATGGGCGATCTGTTCGACGACTACGACAAGCCCTTCGTGAACCCTCGCAAGCGCGAGGGGCTCGCGTGGGACGAGATGTTCGAGAGCAAGGGCAGCGCCCGTGGGCCCTACAAGCCGCTCTACGACGCGCTCTCCGAGCTGACGAAGGACGACCTGCGGGCTCGCGCTGATGCGCTCGCCACCTCGTACCTCGCGCAGGGCGTCACCTTCGACTTCGCGGGCGAGGAGCGGCCGTTCCCGCTCGACGCCATCCCGCGCATCATCACGGCCGAGGACTGGCGCCACGTCGAGTCGGGCGTGCAGCAGCGCGTTCGCGCGCTCGAGGCGTTCCTCGCCGACATGTACGGCCCGCAGCGGGCGGTCGAGGACGGCATCGTCCCCGCCAAGCTCATCTCCACCTCCAACCACTTCCACCGCCAGGCCGCCGGCGTCGTCGGCGCGAACGGCGTGCGCATCCACGTCTCCGGCATCGACCTGATCCGCGACCAGGACGGCGAGTGGCGGGTGCTCGAGGACAACGTGCGCGTGCCCTCGGGCGTGAGCTACGTCATCTCCAACCGTCGCGTGATCGCGCAGACCCTGCCCGAGATGTTCGCCACCATGCGCGTGCGCCCGGTCGGCGACTACTGCGACAAGCTGCTGCACGCGCTGCGGGCCGCGGCGCCCGCCGGCGTCGACGACCCGCGCGTCGTCGTGCTCACCCCCGGCGTCTACAACTCCGCCTACTTCGAGCACACGCTGCTCGCGCGCCTCATGGGCGTCGAGCTCGTCGAGGGGCGCGACCTGTTCACCTCCGGCGGCCGCGTCTACATGCGCACGACCGAGGGGCCGGCGCGCGTCGACGTCATCTACCGCCGCGTCGACGACGACTACCTCGACCCGCTGCAGTTCCGCGCCGACTCGATGCTCGGCAGCCCCGGGCCTCATGCTCGCCGCCCGGCTCGGCAACGTCACGATCGCGAACGCGGTCGGCAACGGCATCGCCGACGACAAGCTCGTCTACACGTACGTGCCGGAGCTCATCCGCTACTACCTGTCGGAGGAGCCGATCCTCAAGAACGTCGACACGTGGCGGCTCGAGGATCCCGGCGCGCTCGAGGAGGTCATCGACCGCCTGCACGAGCTGGTCGTGAAGCCCGTCGACGGCTCCGGCGGCAAGGGGCTCGTCGTCGGCCCGGACGCGACCCCCGAGGAGCTCGAGGCGCTCAAGCAGCGACTGCTCGACGACCCGCGCGGCTGGATCGCGCAGCCGGTCGTGCAGCTGTCGACCATCCCGACGCTCGTCGAGGACGGCATGCGCCCCCGCCACGTCGACCTCCGCCCGTTCGCCGTCAACGACGGCAAGGATGTGTGGGTGCTGCCGGGCGGCCTGACCCGCGTCGCGCTCCCCGAGGGGCAGCTGGTCGTGAACTCGTCCCAGGGCGGCGGCTCGAAGGACACCTGGGTCATCGCCGGCGCCCGCGAGCAGCTGCCGCTCATCGACCACGACGCCGAGTTCGGCGCGTCGGGCGAGCCGATGACGCGGCCGATCTCGATCATCACCGGCCACGAGCACCCGCAGGACCAGTCGCCGCAGGACGCCCCGCGCGGCCAGGGCGAGCAGCAGCAGCAGTCGCAGTCGCAGTCGGTCCGGCTCGCAGCGGCAGTCCCAGTCCCAGTCCCGTGCCGCTCGTCGAGCAGCAGTCGGCGGAGCCGACCGCGCATCGAGACGCACCGATCCCGACCTCACCGGAGGTGAGCCCCGATGATGCTCAGCCGCATCGCCGAGAGCCTGTTCTGGATCGGCCGCTACATCGAGCGCGCGGACGGCACCGCGCGCATCCTCGACGTCTACCTGCAGCTGCTGCTCGAGGACGTCGCCGTCGACGAGGACACCGCCTGCCGCGCGCTGCTCGGCGTCATGGGCCACGACGCCCCGCCCGAGCGCAAGCTCACGCGCGTCGACGTCGTCAACTCGCTCGCCACCGACCGCACGCAGCCCGCGTCGATCGCCTACTCGGTCAACGCGGCGCGCGAGAACGCCCGCCGCGCCCGCGAGATCATCTCGACCGAGCTGTGGGAGGTGCTGAACGCCACCTATGCGAACATGCCGCGGCGCGTGAACCCCGAGCAGGTGCACCAGATGTTCGGCTGGGTGCGCGAGCGCTCGGCGCTCGCGAGCGGCATGGCCGACTCGACCGTCAGCCACGACGACGCCTGGAGCTTCTTCACGCTCGGTCGGTCGATCGAGCGCGCCGACATGGTCGCCCGACTGCTCGCGACCCGCGCGCTGACCGAGGCATCCGGCCCGTCCTGGACCACGATCCTCCGCTCGGTGGGCGCCTACGAGGCCTACCTGCGCACCTATCGCGGCGTGCCGTCGAGCACGAACGCGGCGGAGTTCCTGCTGCTCGACCGGCTCTTCCCGCGCTCGATCCTGTTCTCGGTGCGCGCCGCCGAGCAGTGCCTGCTCGACATCGAGCCGCGGCAGGAGCGGGTCGGCTACGTCGACATCGCCCAGCGGATGCTCGGGCAGATCCGCGCGGAGCTCGAGTTCCGACCCATCCAGGAGATCATCGAGGACCTGCCGGTCGTCATGGACAAGGTGCAGACGACCACCACGGAGGTGTCGCACGCCGTGCGCGAGCGCTACTTCCCGACCCACAACATGCCCGCCTGGACCAGGGAGGCATCGTGAGCCGCATCCGCATCCGCCACACCACCGGCTACCGCTACGAGCAGCCCGCCGTCGCGTCGTACAACGAGTCGCGCATGCTGCCGTCGACGCTCCGACGGCCAGTTCGTCATCTACTCGAACCTCGACATCCGCCCGAACACCTCGATCAACACCTACGAGGACTACTGGGGCACGAAGGTCGTCTCGTTCGACGTGCTCGCCCCGCACACCGAGCTGCAGCTGACCGCCACGAGCCTCGTCGAGGTGCGCCCGCGCCTCATCGGTGGGCACGACCTGTCGTGGGAGCAGCTCGAGAAGGTGTCGCTGCGCGCGACCCAGTACGTCGAGCAGCTCGGGCAGACCGTGCGCACCCGCCCGACCGACGACCTCATCGCCGCGGCGCAGGAGATCAAGGATTCGTCGCCCACGCCGGGCGCCGCCGCCGCGGCGATCGCGCGCATGGTCGGCGAGGAGATGGAGTACATGTCGGGCGTGACGCACGTGCACACGCTCGCCTCCGAGGCGTGGACCAACCGCAAGGGCGTCTGCCAGGACATCGCGCACATCACGATCGGCGCGCTGCGGCACGTCGGCATCCCCGCCCGCTACGTCTCCGGCTACCTGCACCCGCGCCCGAACGCGCAGATCGGCGAGACGATCCGCGGCGAGTCGCACGCGTGGGTGGAGTGGTTCACCGGCGAGTGGAACGCGTGGGACCCGACCAACCTCATCGACATCGGCGAGCGCCACGTGAAGGTCGGCCTCGGCCGCGACTACAACGACGTGCCCCCGCTGCGCGGCGTCTACGCCGGTGCCGGCAAGAGCCAGCTCTTCGTGAGCGTGGAGATCACGAAGGAGTCCTGACCCGCACGGTCCTGACGGGCGGCGGCCGGCTCGCTCAGGTGCGCAGCACGACGTGGCGCCAGGGGCGCACCGCATCGGTGCGCCGGCCGCCGGATCCGCGCCGGCCAGCATCGAGCGGCATGCGGCGGATCCTCGCCTCGACGGGGGAGCACGCGCCGCGTGGCCGCCGCACTGTCGAGGTTGCGACCGCATCGGCGAGCTCGCGCGGCAGCGCGAGCGGTGCCGCGATCGCATTCGGGATTCTGACCGCGAGCGAGGCCGCGGCCGCCGCAGGCGCGGTGACGAGCTCGCCCGGCGAGCGCTCGGCTGCGATGGAGCGCGTGGCGCGGGCGTACGGGTCGGCGGGTCGGAGCTGGGAGACGACGCGCCAGTCGCCGGGTGAACCGACCACGACGAGGCGTCCGGCATGCACCTCGTGGTGGCAGTGGCTGCAGAGCAGGATGCCGTTCGCCACGTCGGTCGGACCGCCGAGCTGCCACCACACGACGTGGTGGGTCTCGGTCCAGGCGACCGGGGCGCCGCACCCGGGCGTCGCGCATCCGCCGTACTGCACCGCGAGCGCGCGCCGCTGGGCCGGGGTGAAGAGGCGCACCGTGCGACCGAGCTCGAGCACCTGGCCGCGGCTGTCGGTGACCGCTCGCTGCACGACGCCGTTGCAGACCAGTCGACTGACGGTCTCGATCGGAACGATCGCGCCGGTGTGCTCGACCGTGAGCGTGCGGACCGGGTGCTCGACGTCGCGCAGGTACGCGCTGAACGCCTCGATCGTGCCGGTGAGCACGAGCCGGGGCACCTCGCCGCCGGCCACCGGCGCCCCGCCGGACGCGGCATGCGCCTCGACCATCGCGACCAGCGCGTCGTGGCGCTTCTGCTCCGGGGAGCGCTCATCGGCCGGCACCGTGGCGTCGGCGCCGCTCGATGTGGCTGCGCTGACGGCTGCGCCGGCACCGGCCGCCGAGTCGTCGCCATCCGCCGGGTCGTCGATGAACCGGACGCGCGGCGCCGTGAACGCATCGAGCACGGCCTTGATGGCCGAGCCGCTCTCGGCTGTGGCGCGCATGACGAGCCGCCAGGTGCCGTCGGGCAGCTGGCTCATGCGCAGCGAGCGGAGCGCGCGCTGCCGCTCACTGTCAGGCAGCACACCGTCGGGATCGAGCACGGCGACGTACGCCTGCGCCTGCGTCGACCAGCAGCTCGGGCGCGAGCCGGCGCTCGGGATGCGCCGCTTCGGCGACCAGGCACTCCTCGGCCCACGCGAGCTGGTCGAGGTCGGCGCGGGGCGCGGCGGGTGCCAGGGTGCCGACGATGGCTCGTGCCTGCGCGATCGACACCGAGCCCGCGTCGAGTGCGGCGGCGACCCCGGGGAACGGGGCCGCCAGGGTCTCGCCGGTGAAGCTCAAGGCGGAGGTGGTCGCCGCGGCCAGGGAGAGCAGGTCAGCAGCATCGCGGGTGCGGATGCCGAACGCATGCCCGATGGCATCGCGCGCGCTCCGGCTGCCCAGCAGGCGGCAGATCGACGTCTCGTCGCCGGGGGACGAGCGCTCGGCGATCGCTCCCGCGATCCGCACGCGCTGGGCATCGGCCACCCGGGTCAGCTCCGCCGACAGTGCGAGGAGATCGGCCACCTCCTGGTGCGAGGCGCGGGCCAGGGCGTCGGCGTCGACGAACGCTGCGCGGGCGGCTTCGACCGCCACCGCTGCCCGCTCGACCATCCCCATCGTCGCCTCCTCGCGATCGACCAGTCCTGCACCCAATCCGGCCAACTGATCCGGCCATCAGATCCGACTGTCCGATCCGACCTGCCATCGAATGTCTGTTGCGAACAGAATATCGAACACCACTGACATGCGCTGCGGATGATCGATGCCTGTGGACAACTCGCGAGCCCCTGACACACCCTGCCCACCGCGCCGATTCGGCACTAGCGTGGCCAGCATGTGCAGGAACATCACCGAGCTCCGCGGGCTCGAGCCGGCCGCGAACGACGAAGAGATCGAGGCGGCCGCCCGGCAGTACGTGCGCAAGGTCTCGGGCATCACGCATCCGACCGAGCGCACCCGCGACGCGTTCGAGCGGGCGGTCGCGGAGGTCGCGCACATCACGCAGCACCTGCTGGCCGAGCTGCCAGAGCGGCGCCAGCCCCCGCAGACGGTCCCGCCCCTGCGCCGCCCCGAGGTCCGCGCCCGCATCGCCGAGCGCGAGGCTGCCGCCGCCGCCCGCTGACACGAATCCTCAAGGTCGCCTGTGGTCGCTCAGGCGGCTCTACGAGCCGAACGACCACCCGCGACGTTGAGGATTCAGGCGCGCATCTGCGCGGTGATCTCGTCCATGACGCGCATGATGGCGACCGTCTCGTCGAGCGGCATGACCGGGCTCTCGAGCTGCCCGGCCGCGATGCAGCGCTCGACCTCGGCGGCCTGGAACTGCATGCCGCGCCCGTCCGTCTCGGGCACGAACGTCTCGCTGTCGCCGGATGCGCTGCGCCGGGTGAACCCCGTCCAGACGTAGAAGGCCGGGTCGAGCTCGATGACGCCCTGCGTGCCGGCGATCGTCGCGCGGTTGGAGCCGAGCGTCTCCATCGAGAACGTGACCGTCGATCTCCGTCCGCCCTCGTGGGTCAGCATCGCGGCGCCGCGGTGGTCGACGCCCGCCTCGTCGACGATCCCCGCCGCCTGCACGCGCGTCACCGGCCCGAGGAAGGCGTGGGCGAGCGAGACGCAGTAGACGCCCAGGTCGAGCAGGGCGCCGCCGCCGAGCGTCGGCTCGATCATGCGGCTGCCGGGGGAGAGGTCGAGCATCTGCGAGTGGTCGGCGGTGACGCTGACGACGTCGCCGAGCTCGCCCGCCGCGATGCGCTCGCGCACGGCGATCATGGTGGGCAGGAAGCGCGTCCACATCGCCTCCATCACGAACACGCCCTTCGCCCGCGCCGCGTCGACGACGGCCTGCGCGTCGTCGCCCGTGGTGGTGAACGCCTTCTCGACCAGCACGTGCTTGCCCGCCTCGATCGCGAGCAGCGCCTGCTCGCGGTGGTGCGAGTGCGGCGACGCGACATAGACGATGTCGACGTCGGGGTCGGCGACGAGCGCCTCGTAGCTGCCGTGCGCGGTGGGGATGCCGTGGGTCGCGGCGAACCTGTCGGCGCGGCCCTGGTCGCGGCTGCCGACCGCGACGAGGCGGTGGCCGCCGACGGCGAGATCGCGGGCGAAGGCGCCGGCGATGCCGCCGGGCGCGAGGATGCCCCAGCCGGGGGAGGAGGTCGTCATGCCGCGACTCTAGTGCGGCACGATCAGCCGCACCCGGCCGCGCTCGGGTTCGCCATGCAGTCGCCGTTCGTGAGCACGGTGTCGACCTCGAAGACCTTCACGCCGACGGTGGGTGCCGCCACCGGCAGGGTGCCGGGCACCGCGAACCAGCCGCCGCCCGCATCGACCTCGGCCGTGAACACGACGGTGAGGGATGCGGTCACGTCATCGCGCGCGGCGTACGCGTGGCTGGTCGAGGTCTCCGTCCACGACTCCTCGGTGCCGCGCCAAGGACTGCCGGATGCCTCGCTCGTCTCGACCGTGCCGTCGCCGTAGTCGAAGACATACGACGTCGGCGTCCACCGCACCTCGATCGGGGTGTCGAACAGCTCGCCGGGCATCGTGTGGGTCTCCGCCGTGGCGTAGAAGTTCGTCGGAGTGCCGACGACGCCCCAGCCGTCCGGCTCGACAATGAGCTCACCGACGATCGGCCGGAACTGGGCGAGGTCGCTGATGGTGATCGGCTGCCCGACCTCGGCGGCGCCCGGCCGGTTGTCGATGACCGCGATGCAATCTCTCGCCCATCTGGGTCAGCGAACGCTCGCAAACGCGGCTCGCAGGGAGCCTGATACCGCCCATCGGCGCATGCCGACTGGAGTCGGCTGGCCGCGTTCTGGTGCCGGAGCGTGAGCAGCTCAACCCCGACCCGCGACGTATCCCGCGACCGAACCCTGTGCCGGGACCGTCACAGATGCAGTTGCAATCGATGGACTCGGATGCGGGCTGGAGCCAGGCCCGCCGCGATAGGGACCGCGACGCAGCGCTACGAGCCACATCCTGCAAGCTCCGTCGTGATCTGCGACGGGCCGACGTCAGCAACGCGCATGTCGTCGCGGTCGTAGTCGACAGCTCGAAGAGGCGTGGTTGCCGACGCTCATCGCCACCGCAGACCGGCTCGCCGTCTGCGTCCGTGGTGTCGACATTCGGACGTGTCCAGCAAGCGCAGGAGTTGAGCGCTGTGCCATGACCTTCGTCGGGTCCGTCCCAGCTTGCAGCGAGGGTGAGTCGACACACTGAGGCTCCTTCGATGTGCCAAGCCCAAACTGACGAACTGGTCGAGTTCGCTCTTGCACCTTCTCGATCAGCTCGTGGCGTAGCGATGGCCTCGAGTCTCCGCAATCGGCAAGACGCCGTTCGCGAAGCCCTGGTCGACGAGCGCGAGCGAACTCCGTGCGATGCCAGCGAACGCTCTCGCCTGGAAGGCTCCGCTGAGTCAGCGACGCCGAGTGGCGACGGTGACGCGGTGGCCGGCGTCGTCGTCTGCACCGGATCCGGCGGCGTGCACCCGGCGAGCAGCACCGCCGCCGCGACGAGCGCGGCGCTCGATGCGAGCCTCCGGAGCATGGCGGCAGGGTACGTCACCGGGACGCCGCTCTGTCAGCCCTCTCCACAGCCCGCAGCAGATCCTGCTTGACGTGACCGCGAAGCGGCGTTCTACTGTTAACAGTAGGACAGCCAGCCGGAGTCCACCACTGCAAAGGAGCAGTCATGAACCTGCACAGCCTGCTGCGACGTCGAGCCGACGAGTCCGGGCCCATCCGTGTCGGCGTCATCGGCGCCGGCAAGTTCGCATCGATGTTCCTCACCCAGGCATCCGTCACGCCCGAGTTCCACGTCGTGGGCGTCGCAGACATCAACGTGCCCAAGGCAAAGGATGCGCTGCACCGCACCGGCTGGAGCGCCGACCGCTACGCGGCGACGAGCCTCGACGAGGCGGCCCGCACCGGCCTGACCGCCGTCATCGACGACTCCATGGCCCTCATCAAGCACCCCTCGGTCGAGGTCATCCTCGAGATCACCGGCAACCCCATCGTCGGCACCGACCACGCGGTCGCCGCGATCGACAACGGCAAGCACGTGATCATGGTCAACGTCGAGGCCGACTGCATGGTCGGCCCGCTCCTCCAGCGCCGCGCCGCCGCCGCGGGCGTCGTCTACTCGATGGCCTACGGCGACCAGCCGGCGCTCATCTCCGAGCTCGTCGACTGGTGCCGCACCGTCGGCTTCGACGTCGTCGCCGCCGGCAAGGGCACGAAGTACCTGCCCGAGTACCACTACTCGACCCCGGACACCGTCTGGGACTACTACGGCTTCACCGACGAGCAGCTCTCCTCGGGCGACTTCAACCCCAAGATGTTCAACTCGTTCCTCGACGGCACGAAGTCGGCGATCGAGATGGCCGCGGTCGCCAACGGCACCGGCCTCGAGCCACAGCTCGAGGGGCTCCACTTCCCGCCGGCCGGCGTCGACGACCTGCCGCACGTCTTCCGCGAGCGCAGCATCGGCGGCTCGCTCGACCGCCGCGGCACCGTCGAGATCGCCTCGAGCCTGCACCGCGACGGCTCCGAGGTGGAGCGCGACATCCGCTGGGGCGTCTACGTCACCTTCGAGGCGAAGACCGACTACGCCGTGCAGTGCTTCGCCGAGTACGGCGTGAAGACCGACGAGACCGGCCGCTACGGCTCGCTCTACCGGCCGTACCACATGATCGGCCTCGAGCTCGGGGTCTCGATCGCGAGCGCCGTGCTGCGCGGCGAGGCCACCGGCGCCCCGACGGGCTTCCGCGGCGACGTCGTCACGACCGCGAAGCGCGACCTCAAGGCCGGCGAGACGCTCGACGGCGAAGGCGGCTTCACCGTCTTCGGCAAGCTGCGCCCCGCGAGCTTCTCGCTCGAGCAGGAGGCGCTGCCGCTCGGCCTCGCGCACGGCGCGAAGCTCATCCGCGACGTGCCGAAGGACCGCTCCGTGTCGTGGAACGACGTCGACGCGGATGCCTCCCTGGCCGCCGTGCGGTTCCGTCGCGAGCTCGAGGCGGAGTTCCGCGCCGAGCACGCGATCACGGTTTCATAACGCTTGCGTTCTACTGTTGACAGTAGAACGCAGTCCCGGTTCACTCGTCTCAGGCACCGTCGCCTCACCACTCGCAAAGGAGCGAAACCCATGCCACGACTGATCGATCAGCTCATGTCGACGCTCGACAAGATCGTCCAATGGTTCTGCGTGCCCTGCCTGGTGGTGATCACCGTCGCAGTCACCTGGCAGGTCATCGCCCGCTACGTCACGCGCGACTCGTCGTCCTGGACGACCGAGCTCGTCGCTCCCTCGCCTTCGTCTGGCTCTCGATGTTCGCCATCGCGCTCGGCGTCCGTCAGGGCCGACACATGGTGCTCGACATCTGGGAGTACGCGCCCGCACCGCCGGTGGCTTCGCGTCACGATCGACGACGGTCGCCAGCGCGCTCGTGCCTTCGCGCTCCGGCTGCTCTCTGGTTCGGCATCGAGGCGCTGCCGAGCGCGCTGCAGCGGAACATGCCCGGCATCGACCTGCCGTTCGGCATCATCTCGCTCGCGGTGCCCGTGGGCTGTGCCATCTCGGCGCTCTTCGCTGTGGAGGCGTGGTGGAAGCTCGTCCGCAACACCGACCCCGAAGTCGACCCCCTCCCGTCGACCGTGCTGTTCCAGTCCGAAGAGGACGTCCTTGTGAAGGGTGAGGTGTAACCCATGGGTCCTCTGCTGCTCGGCAACTTCGTGGGAGCCATGCTCCTGCGCGTCCCCATCGGCTTCGCGTTGGCGCTCGCCTCCATCATCACGATCTGGCTCGTCACCGACACGCCACTGACCATCGGCGCCCAGCGCATCGTCGCCGGCATCACGCCGTTCGCGCTGCTGGCGATCCCGCTCTTCATCCTCGCGGGCGGCATCATGAACGCGGGCGGCATCACGAAGCGGCTGCTGTCGCTCGCCGACTCGATCGTCGGTGGGATGCGCGGCGGTCTCGCGCAGACCAACGTGCTGTCGGCGCTCTTCTTCGGCGGCATCTCGGGCTCGGCCGTGGCAGACATCTCGAGCCTCGGCCGCATCCTGATCCCGGCGATGAAGGCGCGCGACTACAAGGCCGCGTACACGGCAGCGGTCACGGCGGCCGCGCCGATCGTGGCGCCCATCATGCCGCCGTCGATCACGATGATCGTCTACGGCGTCGTCTCTGGCACGTCCATCGGTGCCCTCTTCTTCGCCGGCATCGTCCCCGCGCTGCTCTACATCGCGATGCTGATGGTCGCGGTGCATCTGACCGTCCGGAAGCAGGGCTTCACGAAGGAGTACGTCGCCAGCCAGCCGGACCCGAGCCTGATCGGCAAGACCCCGAAGGAGGAGCGCCCGCCGTTCCTGCCGTCGCTCATCGGCTCGCTGCCGGCGCTGCTGCTGCCGTTCATCATCCTCGCCGGCATCCGCTTCGGATGGTTCACCCCCACCGAGGCCGCCGCGGTCGCCGTGGTCTACGCCCTGCTCGTCGGCCTCTTCATCTACCGCGAGCTGACCTGGAAGAAGCTCGTCACGGCACTCGCCGAGTCCGCGCTCATGGTCGGCCTGATCATGCTGGTGCTCGCCGCCGCACAGCTCTACTCCTGGGCGCTCACGTCGGGCGGCGTGCCGCAGGCCGCGGCGGAGGCGATCTTCGGCTTCACCGACAACCTCGTCGTGCTGCTGATCCTCGTCAACGTCATGCTGCTCATCGCGGGCATGTTCATCGAGGCGAACGCGGCGCTGATCATCATCACGCCCATCCTCCTGCCAGTGCTGACGTCGCTCGGCGTCGACCCCGTGCATCTCGGCATCATCATCGTCGTCAACCTCGGCATCGGCCTCATCACCCCGCCCGTCGGCATCGCACTGATGCTGTCCGCCGAGATCTCGAAGGTGAAGTTCATCTCGGCGATCCGAGCCTCCTGGCCATTCCTGCTCACCGGCCTCATCTTCATGCTCCTGATCACGTACGTCCCGCAGATCTCGCTCTGGCTGCCCTCCGTGCTGCTGCAGTGACGAGTGCACCGCAACCCCACACCACCCTGAAAGGAATCACCATGCGCACCACCAAGCTCATCGCGGCTCGCGTCGGCATCGTCGCCCTCGCCCCTCGCCGGCTGCTCTTCCGGCGGCGGGGCAACCGCCCCGTCGGGATCCAGCGACGCAGGCACCGGCGCCGAGGGCGAGACGATGACCCTCGTGCTCGGCCACGCCGGATCCACCACCGACCCGCGCCAGTGGGCCGCCGAGCAGTTCGCCGAGCGGATCGAGACGGCGACCGACGGTCGCGTGAACGTCGAGATCCATTCCGACTCCACGCTCGGCACCTGGGAGGAGATGATCGACGGCCTGCAGATCGACAGCGTCGACATCGTCATCGAGTCGATGCTCTCCGCTCGAGGCCTACACCGACCTCGCGTGGTGGAGACGGCGCCCTTCCTCTACGACAGCGAGGAGCAGTTCTTCGAGGTCTGGGGCGGGGAGCTCGGAGACGAGATCCAGGCGTCGGTCACCGAGGCATCCGGCTACGCGCTGCTGGGCAACATGTACCGCGGCCCGCGCGAGCTCACGACGAAGGAGCCGGTGACGCAGCTCAGCGACGTGCAGGGACTCACCATCCGCACGCCCAGCGCGCAGACGATGCTCGACAGCTGGAATGCGCTCGGTGCCCGCGCCGAGGCGCTGCCCTTCAACGAGGTCTACTCGGCGCTCGAGTCGGGCGTGCTCGACGGCCAGGAGAACCCGCTCGACGCGATCCTCTTCAACTCGATCCACGAGGTTGCGCCGCACATCGCCGAGACCGACCACATGTACGCCAACTACCACTTCATCATGTGGGACGAGGCGCTGCAGGGCTACCCGGAGGACATCCGCCAGGCGATCCTCGACGTCACGGATGAGGTCGGCCAGGAGTACACCGACAACACCGTCACGAACATGGATGACTACCGCACGCAGCTCGAGGAGGCCGGCGCCGAGTTCCACGAGATCACGGACCGCGACGCATGGGTCGAGGCGACCCAGCCCGTCGTCGAGGGCCTGCCCGACCAGGTGCAGACCTGGGTCGAGCAGATCCGCGGCATGTGATCCCACGGCGGGGCCCCGTCCGCGGGGCCCCGCCACCCCGGCCGCATGTCGGCCCGACTGCCCGACCGCACCGGCACCCAGGCGGTGCGGCACACCCCTCCCGCCTCACGCATCCCCGATCTCAGGAGAGAGACCCCATGAACCTGCACGAGCTGCTCACCGAGCGCGAAGCACAGGGCACGCCGATCCGCGTCGGCCTGATCGGCGCCGGCCGGTTCGGCACGATGTACCTGGCGCAGGCCCGCAACATCCCCGGCGTGCACGTCGCGGCGATCGCCGACATCAACACCGCCCGCGCCCGCGAGTCCCTCGCGCTCGTCGGCTGGCCCGAGGGCGACATCGTCGACTCGGTCGACGACCTCACCGAGGGCAAGACGGCCGTCATCGCGGATGCGATGGACCTGTTCCGCACCGACATCGACGTGATCGTCGAGGCGACCGGCAACCCGATCGTGGGCATCAAGCACGCGCTCGCGCGCGATCGACTCCGGCAAGCACATGATGATGGTGACGGTCGAGGCCGACGCGCTCGCCGGCCCCGCGCTCGCGCAGCGGGCCGAAGGCAGCCGGCGTCGTCTACTCGATGGCGTTCGGCGACCAGCCCGCGCTCATCTGGGAGCTCGTCGACTGGGCGCGCACGTCGGGCTTCGACGTCGTCTGCGCCGGCAAGGGCGCCAAGTACCTGCCCGGCTACCACCAGATGAACCCCGACAACGTGTGGGAGCACTGGGAGTTCTCCGAGGAGCTGAAGCAGTCCGGCCAGCTCAACCCCTACATGCACACGTCGTTCCGCGACGGCACGAAGGCCGCCATCGAGATGGCCGCGGTCGCCAACGCCGCGGGGCTCGTGCCCGGCGACGCCGGCCTCAGCTTCACGCCCGGCAACGTCGAGGAGATCGCCACCGTCTGCCGTCCCGAGTCGGCCGGCGGCGTGCTCTCGCACGAGGGCACGCGTCGACGTCATGTCGAGCGTACACGCGCGAGGGCGACTGGATCCCCCACAACACCCAGGAGGGCGTGTTCGTCGTCGTCAAGGCGACCAACGACTACGTCTCCGGCTGCTTCCAGGAGTACCCGTGGCACCCGGACCCCCCGGGCCAGTACGCGGCGCTCTACCGCCCGTACCACTACGTCGGGCTCGAGCTCAACGTCTCGATCGCCAACGCGGTGCTCCGCGGCGTCGCGACCGGCACCGCCATCGGCTTCACGGCGGATGTGGTGGCGACGGCGAAGAAGGACCTGGTCGCGGGCGACACGCTCGACGGCGAGGGCGGCTTCACGGTCTAGGGCAAGCTCGTCTCGGCCCGCACGTCGGTCGCGGAGGGCTACCTGCCGGTCGCGCTCGCGCACCACGTGCCGCTCAAGCGCGACGTCGCGCAGGGCGAGAGCGTCGCGCTGGGACGACGTCGAGGTCGACGACTCGCTCGCGCAGGCCATCGAGCTGCGTCGCGAGACCGAGGCGCTCGCGGCGGCTGCGTCGCGATGAACCGCTCGCTGAGCCTCCTCGGGCTCGGCGCGATGGGCCTGCCGATGGCGCGCAGGCTCGCCGCGCGCGACGCGCTGACGGTCTGGAACCGCAGCGCGTCGCGCGCCCAGGCGCTGCGGGACGAGGGAGCGGATGTCGTGGTCGCCGCCACGCCCGCCGCCGCGGCCGCCCAGGTGGTGCTCACCGCGCTGCCCGACCTGCCCCAGGTGCGCGCGGTGCTCGACGGCGACGACGGCCTGCTGGCCGGCTGGCGAGCGGCGGGCATCGAGCGCCCGATGCTCGTCGTGCACGGGACGGTGTCGCCGGTGGCGCTCCGGGCGCTCGCCGACGAGCTCGCCGCGCGCGGCGTCGACGTCGTCGACGCTCCCATGTCGGGCGGCGTGCTCGGCGCCGCGGAGGGCCGCATCAGCTTCTTCGTCGGCGGCACCGAGCGCCAGGTCGCCGAGCTCGCCGAGCTGCTCGAGCCGTGCGCCTCGCGGGTGACCCGGATGGGCGAGACCGGCTCGGGCGCGATGGCGAAGCTGTGCAACCAGCTCGTCGTGGCCGAGAGCATCGCCGCCCTCTCCGAGGCGTTCGCGCTCGCCCGCGCCAGCGGCATCGACGCGGCGACGCTCGCCGACGCGCTCGGCTCCGGGCTCGCCTCGAGCGAGGTGCTGCGGCAGAAGCGCCACCACTGGATCGACGAGTCGTTCGAGGCCGGCGGCACGATCGACTACCAGGTGAAGGACCTGCGGTTCGCTCGCGAGGCGGCCGACGAGGCCGGGCTCCGGCTCGAGAGCGCGCGCACCGCGCTGCGACTGTTCGAAGCCGCATCCGCCGCCGGCGATGGCGGCCTCGACCACACCGGCGTCTACCGCACCATCCGCGAGCACGCCCTGACACCGACACCCACACCGACACCCGCACCGACACCCGAGGAGCAGCCATGACCGCCGCATCCGTGCACTCGAGCGAGTCGCTCGTCGTCACCGCCATCTTCCGACCCCGCGAGGGCGCGCGCGAGCAGGTGCTCGCCGCGATGGAGCGCGTCATCCCGCGCGTGCACGCCGAGGAGGGCTGCAACCTCTACGCGATCCAGGAGGCCGAGGACGGCACGATCGCGATGATCGAGCACTGGGACTCCGCCGCGCTGCTCGACGCGCACGGCGCCGCCGAGCCGGTCGCCGACTTCAACGTCGAGCTCGAGGGCCTGCTCGCGAGCCCCGTCGAGGTCACCCGCTACACGCCCATCCCGGTCGGGGATGCGCGGAAGGGCATCGTGCTGCCGTGAGCCTCCCCGCAGCCGGCTCGGGTGCTCGACGATCTCGTTCCAGCACCTCTCGCTCGAGGATGCCCTGGTCGAGATCGAGCGCCTCGGGTTCGCCGAGATCGACCTGGGGGCGCTCCCCGGCGTGTGCGACCACGTGCCGTTCGAGCTCGACGATGCGGCGATCACCCAGGTCGCCGCCACGATCGCCGCCCACGAGCTGCGCGTGCGCAGCGTGAACGGCGACGTCGGCGACTTCAACGATCCCGGCGCCGACCTCGACGCGCAGGCCGACCACGTCGAGCGGCTCGTCCGGCTCACCGCGGCGATCGGCGCCGACGCGCTCGTGCTGCCGTGCGGGGCGCTCGGCCACGAGCCGATCGTCGACCTCGACGCCGACCTCGACCGGGTCGCGGCCGCGCTCTCCCGCGCGGGGGCGATCGCCTCGGCGCACGGCGTCGAGCTCTGGGTCGAGTCGCTCCACTTCCTGCGCCTCTGCTTCGACCGCGCCCGGGCCGACGCGCTGCACGCTCGCCTCGCCGGCAGCGGCGTGCGCCCCATCCTCGACGTCGCGCACGTCGTCGCCGCCGGCGACGACCTCGTCGGCACCATCCGCGCGTGGGGCGACGACATCGCGCACGTGCACCTCCGCGACGCCGTGCCCGGCGAGTTCAGCCGCGCCATCGGCGCGGGCGACGTCGACTTCGCAAGCGCCGTCGGCGCGCTCGACGCCGTCGGCTACGGCGGCGGCTTCGCGCTCGAGCTGCCGTCGCGCGCCTACGTCGACGACGCCACCGGCGCGATGAGCGACGACGCCCGCGCTGCCCGCGTCGCCGCGATCCGCGACGCGGCCGCCCGCATGGCGCCGCTCATCGACGCCCCCACCGACCCGACCCATCCGTCGCGCACCACCGAAGGAGCATCATGACCAGCACGACCCGCACTGCCGTGATCACCGGAGCCGCGTCCGAGCGGGGCATCGGCATGACCGTCGCCGACCGCTACGCGCGCGACGGCTGGGCGATCGCCATCCTCGACCTCGACGGCGACCGCGCCGCGCAGGTCGCCGCCGAGATCGCCGAGCGCACCGGCATGCCCGCGTTCGGCACGACCGTGAACGTCGCCGACGAGGCATCCGTCACCGCAGCCCACGCCGCCGTGCAGGCCGAGGTCGACGCCGGCAGGCTGCCCGCCGTCGGCGCGCTCGCGAACATCGCCGGCATCACCTCGCCCGTGCCGTTCCTCGAGACCACGCTCGAGCTGTGGAACAAGGTCATGGCCGTCAACGCGACCGGCACCTACCTCGTCACGAAGGCGTTCCTGCCCGGCATGCTCGACGCCGGCTGGGGCCGCATCGTCAACATGTCCTCGGTCTCCGCCCAGCGCGGCGGCGGCGTCTTCGGCAAGGTGCCCTACTCGGCCGCCAAGGCCGCGATCCTCGGGTTCACGAAGGCGCTCGCGCGCGAGATCGCCGACTCCGGCGTCACCGTCAACTCCGTCACGCCGGGTGCCGTCGACACGAACATCCGCGTCGGCGCCACCCCCGAGTCGGAGGCGCAGCTCGCCGCGGACATCCCCATCGGCCGCGTCGCCAGCACGGAGGAGATCGCCGCCGTGTTCGCATTCCTGTCGCGCGACGACGCCGCCTACCTCCAGGGCACGAACATCGACATCAACGGGGCCAGCCACCTGCACTGAGGCGCGACGCGCGCATCCGTACCCCGGTTGACCCGTTCGTAGGAAGGATTGCTCGATACCGTGAGCAACATGGCAATCGAAGCGCAGTTCCGATCTCTCGGATCGATCGAGCGCGTCACCCGACGGGAGCTGATCCTGGACCGGCTGCGCGCGGCGGTCAGCGCCGGCGAGCTGGCGCCCGGCACCCACCTCGCCGAGACCGAGCTGAGCGCATCGCTCGGCGTCTCGCGCGGCACGCTCCGCGAGGCGCTGCGGCACCTCGAGGAGGAGGGCCTGCTGTCGAAGGATGCGCGCGGCCGCCTCTCGGTGCGCATCGTCACGCCGGCCGAGGTGCGCGAGATCTTCGACGTGCGGTTCGCGCTCGAGTCGGCGGCGGCCGAGATCGTCTGCCAGCGCGACGACCTCGACGAGGTCGTGCCGCAGCTCCGCGAGGCGCTCGCGCGCATGGAGGAGAGCGAGCAGCGCTCGATCGACGAGCAGGTCGCGGCCGACCTCGCGTTCCACGAGGCGATCTGCAGCGCGAGCGGCAATCGCACGCTCGTGGAGTCGTGGCGCAGGGTGAGCGGGCTCGCGCGCGCGGTCATCACCGCGGCCGGTCGCGAGACGGCGATCGCCAACATGTCGGCAGCCCGTCACGCGCCGATCGTCGACGCGATCGCGAGCGGCGACGCCGACATCGCGCGCAGGGTGCTGCGCGAGCACAACACATCCGCGCGCGACAGCATCGTCGCGCGCATGGAGGCGGCGCTGGCGCGCTGACGCCGACGCCGCCCATTCGATACCGCCAGAAGGACGTTCCGTGAGCACTGCATCCCCCGTCGTCTTCGTCGGCCTCGGCGCCATCGGCACGCCCATGTCGCAGCGCATCGCCGCTGCCGGGTTCGCCGTCACCGGTGTCGACCCCTTCGACGCGGCTCGCGACCGAGCGCAGCAGGCGGGGATCGACGCCGTCGCATCGATCGCGCTCGCTCCTGTCGCCGGGCCCGTCATCGTCATGGTCGCGACCCCCGACCAGCTCGACGAGCTGGTCGCCGATGCGATCGGCGCGGGCGTCGCGGCCGGCCGCACGTGGGTCGTCATGGCCACGGTCGGGCCGGATGCGGTGCGCCGAGCGGGCGCGGCGCTCGGGTCTGCGGGTGCCCGGGTCGTCGACGCTCCCGTGACCGGCGGCGTCGCGCGAGCCACCACGGGCGAGCCCATCATCTTCGCGGCCGGCGCCCCGGCGGACCTCGCCGCGGTCGCGGACGTGCTCGCGCCGCTCGGTGCGGTCAGGTCCGTGGGCGACGAGCCGGGGCGCGGCCAGGCCGTGAAGACCGTCAACCAGCACCTCTGCTCGGTGCACATCGTCGCGGCGGCCGAGGCGCTCGCACTCGGCGAGGCGCTCGGTCTCGACAAGGCCGAGCTGCTCGACCTCATCGGCGGCGGGGCGGCCGGCAGCTGGATGCTCGCCGATCGTGGTCCCCGCATGCTGCTCGGCGCAGACGCGCCGGTGCTCAGCACGATCGGCATCTTCGTCAAGGACTCCGGCCTCGTGGCCGATGCTGCGCAGAGCGTCGGTGCGGAGGTGCCGGTGCTGGCCGCCGCTCGGGAGCGGTACCTCCTCGCGGCCGCCGACGGCCTCGAGCGACGCGACGACAGCAGCGTGATCGAGACGTACGCGCACTGATCCGCGCGGTTCGAAATGCGCCCTGTCGCGTGAATCGGGGTACAGCATCGGCGATCGCTCGACGAATTCCGAGATTCCTCTTGCGGTTCGCCGAGAAGTTGACCACAGTCGCGCGGTCCCGCGCGCCCGTTCGCAGCACCCCCGCGCCCGCGCCGTACTCCCGCGCCAGATCGCCCGGCGCCGACCCATGCACGCGCCGCTCCGCGGGCCAGAACAGCCTGATCCAGCAACTGACGGGCACTTCCTACGGTTGACGGGCATTGCAGTGCCCGTCAACCGCGGGGACTTACCCGGCCGACCGGGGAAACCAACCTGCCCCGTCAGTCCGCAGGCCGCGCGTACCCCGCCACACCGGTGTCGAGGAGGATGCACGCCTCCGGGCCGTCGACCCAGGCATCGTGCCCGGGCTCGATGCGGACGACGTCGCCCGGGAGAGATGGTTGTCTCGGTGCCGTCGTCCATGCGAATCGTCATGCTGCCCGACACGCAGAAGCCGGTGTGCAACACCTGACAGGTGTCGGTGCCGGCGATCGGCTTCACGTCCGCCGACCACTTCCAGCCCGGCTCGAACGTTCCCTTGCCGAGGGTGAAGTCGCCGAGAGTGACGACGTCCATGTGGCCGTGCGCCTGGAAAGGCCAGGGTCTCGTGAGGCTGCTCGATGCTCTGCAGCTCAATCGATGACATGGGTGACACCTCCTGATCGTCCAGGACCGTGGTCGGTCATTTCCACGGTAGGACCGCCAAGCACTGTACGAGCCCTCACGGCCGGTACCGCCGTCCACCTGTCTAGGCGACGGCCCCACGGCTCAGGAGGAGGACGGCGCCTTCGCCCGGACGTAGTCCTCGACGTGCTGCCGCCACAGCGCCGTCGACCGGGCAGTGTCGGAGGCCAGGTCCGACCTCGGGTAGTCGGCGTACATCACCGCGGCGTCGGCCGGGTGGGTCCGGGCCACCCATCCGCGAAGGGCCGCCACATCTCCTCGTAGAAGCCGTTCGTCCGGACGCCAGCTCCATCGACGCATCGACGATCTCACCGTCGTTGATCGTGAGGGTGAACGTGTTGTCCGGGTACGGCCCGCGCCCGAGCTGCTCCGAGCCGAGGCCCTCCAGGTCCAACACGCAGGACACATGCGTCCCGGGGCCCGAGGTCCACAGGGCGTCGCACGAGTCGAGCCGGATCTGGGTCCCGGCCGCCTGCAGCCAGCGGTTGCCGCGGCGCCAGTGGTCGTTGCCCAGCTGGTCCGTCCAGATGGTGAGGTCGGCGCCGGAGGCGAGGTACGTCGCCGCGCGGTCCGGGTCGAAGTCGGCGAACGCCTCGACGAACCCGCCGGGTCTGCTCGGCCCGTTGTTCCTCGTCCACCGGTTCGGGTCGGCCTTGTCCGAGCCCAGGTCCGGTCGCCAGACGATCACCGCGGCCGCCACGACCAGCCCTCCGGCGATCCAGGCCCGGTGCCGGCGGCGAGCGCTGCGCCCGGTGTCGTCCAGAAGCCGCTCGAGCTCCTCCTCCGTGTTCGTGCTGTTCATCGCATCCTCCGCGTGCCGCTGGAGCACGTCCCCCAGCCGACACTCCAGCTCCGACGTACTCATGACGGGGCCTCCAGGTCACGGGCGACGGACTCGAGCCCCCGGCTGGCATGCCTCTTGACCGAGCCGCGCGACACCTGGAGCGTCTCGGCGATCTCGGCCTCGCTCTGGGCGAGGTAGTACCGCAGGACCAGGACCTCGCGCTGGCGGGGCGGCAGGTGCGTGAGCGCACCCCAGAGGCGGTCCGCCTCGTCGTGCTCGAGGGCGTCGTGCTCCGCCGAGGCCAGCCCCTCCGGGCGGGGCACCACCCGCAGCCTGCCCGCTGTCGCACGGCGCCCGCGGCGCAGCCCGTCGCGGCCGCCGTTCACGACGGCCCGGTTCAGGTACGCGACCGCGGCGGTCGGGTCGCGCAGCCGCCACCACCGACGACACAGCCCGGCGAAGGCGTCCTGCACCACGTCCTCGGCGGTCGCCCGTTCGTCGACGAGGAGCGCCGCCAGCCCGACGAGGCGCCGGTGGTGCATCCGGAACAGGGCCGTGACCGCGTCCGAACGCCGGAACTCACCGAGCTCGTCGATGGTGCGCACGTCGTCCACGTGCCCCACGCCCTTCATGGAGGATCAGACGTCCCAGCGTCCCGCCGGTTGACCGGTGCGGGCAAGAAGCGGAGGACGTCTAGAACCTGATCCGGAAGGCGGTCCCCGGTGTCGGGCGCCTCCCCCACCGTGATGCCCTCGACCCGGGCGTACGACGGGCCCTGACGGCACCAGTCGACGAGCTCGCCCGCCCGCTCGCCCTCGAAGTGCCCGGCGACCGACCCGTCCGGCTCGTTGCGGACCCAGCCCGTGACGCCGAGCCCCTCGGCCTGCCGCTGCGCCTCCCAGCGGAAGGACACACCCTGCACGCGACCGGAGATCCTCACCGTGAGCGCCATGTGTCCCATGATGCCCGTCCAGGGGGCGCGGTTGGGACGCCTGCGACATGCTGGACCGGTGACCGACGATGCCCTCGCGCGCGCCCACGCCGCCGAGGCGGCGTACGTCCCGGACCCGCGACGCTGGCGGATCCTCGGCGTCTCCCTCGTCATCGCGTTCATGGCGCTGCTCGACGTCACCATCGTCAACGTCGCACTGCCGTCGATCCAGAGCGGCCTCGGCACCACGCCGGCCACCGTGCAGTGGGTGGTCTCGGGCTACGCGCTGGCGTTCGGGCTGACCCTGGTCGCCGGCGGCCGGCTGGGTGACGCCTACGGCCGGCGTCGGCTGATGCTGATCGGGCTGACCGGCTTCGTGCTCGCCAGCGCGGCCGTCGGGCTCGCGCCCACCGCGGAGCTGGTGATCGTCGCCCGCCTGGTGCAGGGCGCGTCCGCGGGCTGCTGACGCCGCAGAACTCCGGCCTCGTCCAGCAGCTCTTCCGCGGGGAGGAGCGCGGCCGGGCCTTCGGGATGTTCGGGCTGACGGTCGGCATCTCGTCCGCGACAGGGCCGGTCCTGGGCGGCCTGATCATCGCGCTGGCCGGTGAGGAGAACGGGTGGCGCTGGCTGTTCACCTGTAGCAACATCCCCATCGGTGTGGTCGCGATGGTCGCGATCCTCAGGCTCGTGCCGCCCACGTGCCCACGTTCCCGACGAGGTGCGGGCCCGGCTGGACGTGGTCGGCGCGGTCCTGCTCGGCGGCGCCGTCCTGGCGCTGCTCTTCCGGCTGGTAAGCATCGAGGCCGGCCTGTCACCGGTGACGTTGGTACTCCTTGCCGCCCCGGCCCTGCTGGTCGCCTTCCTGCGCTGGGAGACCCGGCTCGTCGCCCGCGGTCGGCAGCCGCTGCTGGACGTGTCGCTGCTGCGGCAGGTGCCGGGCTACGGCAGCGGGCTGGCCGTCGGCACGATCTACTTCACCGGCTTCACCGGGATCTTCCTGGTGTTCTCGGTCTATCTGCAGCAGGCACTCGACTACACCCCGCTCCAGGCCGGGCTGCTGCTCACCCCGTTCGCGCTGGGCGCCGCCGGCAACCGCACCGCTGGCAGGGCGGCTGGCTGCTCGCGCGGATCCACCGGCGGATCACCGTCATCTCGCTCGGCATCATGATGACCGGCACCCTGCTCGCGGCGCTGCTGGTCCCCGGCCGCGACACCGCCACGCTCGCGTGGTTCATGGTGCCGACCCTGCTGCTGGCGGGTCTCGGCGGTGGCGGGGTGATCTCGCCGAACTTCACGCTGAGCCTGGCCGAGGTGCCCTTCCCAGCATGGGCGGCGCCGCGGGTGGGGCGATCCAGACCGGCCAGCGCATCGGGTCGGCGATCGGAGCCGCCCTGATCATGACCGTCTACCACGTGGTCGCGGACGCGAGCTCGGCCGACACCGGGCTGCGGACCGCCCTGCTCACGTCGTTCGCGGTCCTCGGGCTGGCCATGGCGATGGCCGTGCGTGACCTGCTGACCACGCGAAGTTCCTAGAGGATCGCGCCGGGCAGGCGCGTACACCGCGCCCACCTCCGGGTGCCGCTCGGCCACCTCGGCCACCCGGCGTACGACCTCCTGGACCTGGTCGACCGCGGCACCGGTGAAGGTGATCGGGTCGGCGACCGGCGAGTCCAGCTGCGCGGCCGTCAGGCCGAGCCGCTCGTCGGCGGCGAGCCGGGCGAAGACGTCGTTCTCGGCC
>CAWDMS010000011.1:0-83248 GCA_963803465.1 uncultured Actinomycetota bacterium | reverse complement strand
GGGCGGTACGGCGCCGTACCGCATGACCGGAGGAGGCCCACCAATACGGCTCTCCTCCACGCGCACGATTCGCGGAGCCAATCGCTGTCGGCCATGCCATGAGCGAGGCATTGTCCAGTAGGGACAGGCCTGGCGCGCTTGGCAGTGATCAAAGCCCGAGACGGTGCGAACAGGCGAGGATGCAACCCTCATCGGCTGCCGGGGCCCGCCAAGTGCCCTATCGGGCTGATCGACGCTTACGCGCGCTCGCACGTAGGCTCGAGCCACAGCAGCGACCTCTGCGATCCTCCCGCTGCGATGGCCTCAGGGCGCGTAATCCTCGGAGTGCCTCCTTCATTCCCATGAACCACGCTCTGACGGTCTCAGGCGATTCAACCTCGGCGACCGTCCCCAGATCGCGAAAGTGCCGAGGAGTCGCTTGCCGCATCGCGCGACGGCCGGAGTCACCGGAGAGCCATCTCCGGACCGTGGAGGAGTGACTCCAGTTCTAGTGAACAATCGGCGACCCATGTGGTTGTCAAGGAAGGCCGCCGCCTCCTGGAGGTTCGGCTGGCCCACTTCGGTTGCTGTCATGTGCCTTCTCCGATTCTTCGGACGTCCCCGTAGCCGCCTCTCTCGTCCCGTCGACGGCGTCTCCGTCTGGTGGCTGGGCACAGCGCTTCACGTCGCTCCGTCTCACGACTCTGCCGCGACTCGAACCGACGACGCCGTGACGCAGCGAGGCTCGGTGTCGTCTGAATCGAGACAGGGCCGTGTGCTCCTGCGCGACATGGTTATCACAATTCGGCGTCCGGGTCCGGTGCGTCGAGTTCCGCGAAGAAGGCGGTCCATCAGTCGGCCGAAGCATGCCCGACGACTGGCGCCGGTACGACGTAGTGCCGCTCCGTGGTCTGCACGGATGCGTGGCCTGAGCTGCTCGTTGTGCCGGTAGATGCCGAGCTTCGCGGCGATGAAGGACGCCGATGTGCGACGAAATAGATGCGGCGTGAACTGATCGAGCCTGATGTCGGCGGACTCCAGCACGGCGCTGCGATCTCGGACAAAATCGCGCAGGGTCCGGCGGACGTTGCCGGGCCGACCCCATGATCCATTGCGGTTGGGAAAGATGGGGCTCAGCCACCCGTCCCGGCGACTAGCGGCCGGAGCGCTCCAGCGGCGAGCGGACATGATGAGCACCCGTCGCTGACGCTCGTCTTTGGGGTGCTCCTGCCATACCGGCGCTCCCTTCGCGTCTCGATCAGCGTGGCCCCGATCAGCAGCCTCGGAGGGCGGGCTTCGAGATCGACGTCACCCGCGCGCAGCGCGAGCGTCTCTCCGATCCCGCGCGCTGGTCGCGAGCATCAGGTCGAGCATGATTTCGACTCGCTGGTCCGGCTTCGGACTGGGGGCCGCGAAAGCCGTTCCGTCAGCCAGTCGTGGAGGGCTGCGCGGACGACGGTCGCCTGATGGGTGTTCAGGGCGTAGGGCGGGCGTTTCGCGACCCAGGCGCACGGACGCGATCCACCGGGTTGTCGTCGAGGATGCCAGCCAGGAGCGCGTCGTCACACATGGCGCCGAGGGTGCGATGAATCTCTTGGCCGGTGACGGTCGGTGGCGGCGACGCTTCCGATGACGCTGTCGACGACTCGGACGGAGAATCTCGTGCGAGACGAGATCTTGATGAAGGCGGCTTCGACGGCTCGGCGATCGTACTCATAGTTCATCAACGTCGAGTCGTGCAGACCGCCGGTCGTCTGCAGCCCGGCGAGCGACCACTCTGCCGAGTTCCCCGACGGTCGAATCGCGGGTCAGCCAGATGTCACCTCGCGCACTGTCGGCGACGGAGTCGTCCAGCTTACGTTCGGCGTCTTCCCGCGAGTCGGCCGTCGCTCTTTGTTGTGGATTTCGCCGTTGAGATCGCGGTACTGGCCGCGCGGCGCCGAACGCCCGCTGTTCGTCCGATGAAACGGACGGTTCCCCAGCTCCGGGTTCGAAGTACGCGGTCTCCCCTCCTACCATCGTCGCGCTCCAGCCACTTCACCACATCGCCGACACGATGTTCGACTTGTCTACCGCAGCCGCATGAACGGGGGTCCTAGCTCGCTCTGGCGCCGAGTACTGGAGCGTCTTGCGGCTGTAGTTCATCGCTGAAGCCAGCTCTTGCTCGGTGAGCAGCACGCCGGGTGCGAGCCCGAAGAGGTCAAGGCGCACGAGGCTCGATCCACTGGCGTTCATAGAGATCACAAGTCACCGTACCCACATAGACGGTCTTCACCGCACGCCACGGGAGCCGCTTGGGACGGCTTCGGCGAGGAAGGGGCTAGATGGGCGGATCGCGGCCTAGCCGCCTGATCCCCAGGATTAAATTGACCCAATCGCCGTCTTTTCGACGGCAGTTGGCCCACGCCAAGTGTGCAAAACCCCCGGTCGCCGGGGGGTTTTGGTGGATCTGGGGGGACTCGAACCCCCGACCCCCTGCATGCCATGCAGGTGCGCTACCAGCTGCGCCACAGACCCTCTGCTGCTCTCGGAGCAACCAGATAACTCTACAACACGTTGGGACTGGAAGTCACATCGGCAGGCGTATGCTCGTCGCTCGTGCAAGCCACGCCGTCCCGCGCAGGGGACTCATCCAGCTCTGGGAGCGACAGCATCCCGCCAGGCGCATCTTCACCGGCTTCGTCGTCCTCAACCTCGTCGGCTGGCTGCTGCTCATGCTGCCGATGTCGAAGCAGGGCCCGGGCGGCGCGAGCTGGATCGAGGCGCTCTTCACCGCCGTCTCGGCCGCCTGCGTCACCGGCCTCACGGTCGTCGACACCGCGACGCACTGGACGCCGTTCGGGCAGGTCGTCATCCTCGCTGCTCATCCAGCTCGGCGGCCTCGGCGTCATGGTGTTCGCGAGCCTCGTCGGCATCGCCGTCGTGCAAGCGCCTCACCCTCGGCACCCGGCTCACCACCGCGCAGGAGGCCCATGCCGACCGGCATCGGCGGCCTGCGCACGCCTGGTCGTCAGCATCCTGCGCATCGCGCTCGTCGTCGAGGCCGCCGTCGCGCTCGTGCTGTGGCTGCGCTTCTGGCTCGGCCGCGGCGAGGACCCGCTGCACGCGCTCTGGCTCGCCGTCTTCCACGCCGTCTCGAGCTACAACAACGCCGGCTTCGCGCTCTTCAGCGACAACCTGATGGGCTTCGTCGACGACCCGTGGATCCTGCTGCCGCTCGCCAGCGCCACGATCATCGGCGGGCTCGGCTTCCCGGTCATCATGCAGATCCTGAAGCACGCACCGCACCCGCGCCGCTTCTCGATGCACACCTGGCTCGTGCTCGTCGGCACCGCCGCGCTGCTGCTCATCGGCACGCGTCGCGATCGCGCTGCTCGAGTGGGACAACCCCGGCTCGCTCGGCTCCCTCTCCCCCGGCACGCGCATCCTCGAGTCGTTCTTCCACTCCGTGCAGACCCGCACCGCCGGCTTCAACGCGCTCGACATCGGCCAGTTCCATCCCGAGACGCTGCTGGTGATGGATGTGCTGATGTTCATCGGCGGCGGCCCCGCCGGCACCGCGGGCGGCATCAAGATCACCACGTTCGGGGTGCTCGCCGCGATCATCCTCGCCGAGGTGCGCGGCGACCCCACCGTGACGCTCTTCGGCAAGCGGCTCTCGCGTGCGGTGCACCGCGAGGCGATCACCGTGGCGCTGCTCTCCGTCGGGCTGTGCTTCGCGGCGACGCTCGCGATCATGCACCTCACCGACTTCGATCACGACCGCGTGCTGTTCGAGGTGATCTCGGCGTTCGGCACCGTCGGCCTCTCGACCGGCATCACCGCATCCGTCGGCACGCCGAGCCAGCTCATCCTCATCGCCCTCATGTTCATCGGCCGCGTCGGCCCCATCACGGTCGCCACGACGCTCGCCCTCCGACCCCGCAGGCTCGTGTACGAGCTGCCGAAGGAAAGGCCCATCATTGGCTAGGCTCCGCAACCCGTTCGACCCGTCCACCATCGGGTCGGCGTCCTCCGTCGCCGTCATCGGCCTCGGCCGCTTCGGCACCGCCCTCGCGCTCGAGCTCATGGCGCACGGCACCGAGGTGCTCGGCATCGACGCCGACGAGCAGGTGGTGCAGGACCTCAACGGCCGGCTCACCGCCGTCGTCACGGGCGACGCCACGAAGCCGGAGCTCTTCGATCAGCTCGGCCTCGTCGACTTCGACCGCGTCGTCGTGGCGATCGGCACCGACGTGACCGCGAACATCCTCGTCACCAGCCAGCTGCTGCGCGTCGGCGTCAAGGACGTGTGGGCGAAGGCGCTCGACGAGCGCCACGCGCTCATCCTCGACCAGCTCGGCGTCGGCCACGTCGTGCGGCCGGAGGCCGACATGGGACGTCGGGTCGCGCACATGGTGCGCGGCGCGCTCGAGGACTTCATCGAGATCGAGGCCGGCTACGCGGCGGTGCTGCTCGAGGTGCCGCTGCCGCTGCTCGCGGTGCCGCTGCGCGAGCTCGGCCTGCAGGCGAAGCACGGGATCGGGATCGGCGCGGTCAAGCGCGAGGGCGTGTGGATCCTCTCGACCGTCGAGATCCGCTTCGAGCGCGGCGACATCCTGCTCGTGCACGGGCCCTCGGCGAAGGTCGAGGCGTTCGCGGCGCTCTCGGCGAAGCAGCGGGCGAGGTCCTAGGCCACCTGCGCCGATCGCGGCTCGAGCTCGGCACCGGGCACGACGGCCGCCGCGATCGCCGTGGTCGCCGGGATGGCGAGGACGAGCCCGATCGATCCGACGAGCGTGCGCACGATCTCCTCCACGACCTCCCCGGTGGTGAGCTGCAGGTCGAGCGGCGCGTCCGTGAGCGACAGCACGAGCAGCAGCGGCAGCGCCGCGCCGACGTACGCGAACGCGATCGTGTAGACCGTGGAGGCGATGTGGTCGCGGCCGATGCGCATCGCGCGCGAGAACAGCTCGCGCCGGGTCGCGCCGGGGGCGACCGCCCGCAGCTCCCAGACGGCGGATGCCTGCGTGATCGTCACGTCGTTCAGCACGCCCATCCCGGCGAGCACGAGGCCGCAGACGAAGACGTCCGACAGGTCGACGCTGGTCTGGGTGAACAGCAGCCGCGACTCCTCGGTGCTGGTGCCCGAGGATGCGGGACGAGTCGGTGGCGATCCATGCCAGGGCGGCCGTCAGCGCCAGGCCGAACATGGTGCCGAGGAGCGCCGTCGTCGTGCGGGTCGTGAATCCGTGCGCCACGTACAGCACGATGAACATCACGATCGAGGCGGTGACGAGCGCCACCGGCAGCGCCGGGCTCCCCGCCAGCAGCGCCGGCAGCGTGAACCCGACGATGGTCGCGAACGCGCCCACCAGCCCCGCGATGGCCGCGAGCCCCCGCCACCGCGCCACCAGCAGCACCACGAGCACGAACGCCGCCGCGAGCAGCAGCAGCGGCACCTCTCGGTCGAAGTCGACGAAGATGTAGGAGCTGCCGAAGCCCGCCGCCTCGGGGATGTCGAACACCCGCATGCGGTCGCCGGGCCCCACTTCGCCCAGCGCCTCGGGCGGCAGCACGACCTCGACGAGCCCACCGTCGTCGAGCTGCGCCGCGACCAGGGACGTCTCGGTGTTCGCGGCACCGATGGCGGTCGCGTGCAGCATGCTCGCGCCCTCGGTGAGGTACGCCATGCGCTCGGGCATCGCCGAGGCCTGCGGCCAGAGCGCGATGAGGCCGCCGAGCGTCGCGAGCAGCAGCGGCGCGAGGATCAGCCAGAGCACCATCCGCGACCGGCGGCTGACCGGCGGTACCGTGCCGTGACCGTCGCGGTAGCCGTGGCCGTGGCCGTGGCCGTGCAGGATGCCGTGGCCGGTCGCCGCCTCCTCGCGCGCGGCGACGCTGCGCGAGCGGCGCTCGCCGCTCCAGGCGTGGATCGGTTCGTCGTCCTCGTCGGAGCGCCAGTCGGGAAGGTCGAGCGGCCCTCGGCCTGCTGGAGCGCGGTGCCGGTCGACACGGTGCCGGTCGACGCGTGTGGTCGACGCTGTGCTGGTCGACACTGTGCCCGTCGAAGCTCTGCCCGTCGCCGTCGCGTCGCTCGTCGTCCCCGCCAGTGCGCTCTCGCCCCACGCCGTCTCCCCCGCTGTCTGATCGGCGGGGGCAGGCTATCAACGAGACATCGACGGGGCCGACAGCGTCCCCGCGCGTTGAGGGTTTGCGTCCGAGTTGCCCTCAACTGGGACGCAAACCCTCAACAGGTGCGGGAGTCGGTCGAGGGTTTGCGTCCGAGTTGGGCTCAACTGGGACGCAAACCCTCGACTGGCGGGCGGGTCAGGCGCCGAACGACTTCTCGAACCCGAGCGTGCGCGCGATGATCGCCAGCTGCACCTCGGTCGAGCCCTCACCGAGGGTGAGGATGCGGCAGTCGCGCAGGTGGCGCGCGACGACGTTCTTGTTCATGAAGCCCTCGCCGCCCCAGATCTGCGTGGCGTCGTTCGCGTTCGCGACCGCCGCCTCCGAGCCGATGAGCTTCGCGAGCGACGCCTGCTCGGTGAACGGCATGCCGGCATCGATGCGGCGGGCCGCGTCGTGCATGACCGCACGAGCGGCGTGCACGCGGGAGCGCATCCGCGCGATCGTGAACGCGATGTGCTGGTTGTCGCCGATCGGGCGGCCGAACACGACGCGCGTCTTCGCCCGTTCGATCGCCTGCTCGAGGCAGCCCTGCGCGGCGCCGACGCACAGCGCCGCGAACGCGACGCGGCCCTCGTCGAGCACCGACAGGAAGTTGCCGAACCCCTTGCCGCGCGCGCCCAGCAGGTTGCCCTCGGGCACCCGCACGTCGTCGAAGACGAGCGGATGCGTGTCGGACGTGTTCCAGCCGATCTTGTCGTAGGCGGGCAGCGCGGTGAAGCCGTCGATCGGCGTCGGCACGATGATCGTCGACAGCTCGGGCTTGTCGGAGCCGTCCCGGCCGGTCTTGCGACCCGTGACGCACGTGACGGTGACGAGCGAGGTGATCGGCGTGCCGGAGTTGGTGATGTACTGCTTCGTGCCGTTGATCGTCCACCAGCCGTCCTCGAGCACGGCCGTCGTCTGCGTCGCACCGGCGTCGCTGCCCGCCTCCGCCTCGGTGAGGCCGAACGCGGCGAGCGCCTGCCCGCGGGCGAGCGCCGGCAGGTAGGCGCGCTTCTGCTCCTCGGTGCCGTACTTGAGGATCGGCATCGCGCCGAGCCCGAGGCCGGCCTCGAGGGTGACGGCGATCGACTGGTCGACGCGGCCGAGCTGCTCGACCGCGACGCACAGCGACAGGTAGTCCTTGCCCTGCCCGCCGTACTCGGTCGGGATCGGCAGGCCGAACAGGCCCATCTCGCCCATCTGCGCGATGATCTCCATCGGCAGGCGTCGCGCCGTGTCGTACTCGTAGCTCGCGGGGGCGACGACCTCGTCGGCGAAGCGCCGCACGGTGCGGGCGAGCTCCTGGTGCTCGGCGCTCAGCATCTCGGTGCCGTCGATCACGTCGTCGCGCACAGCGGTGGCGGTCATGGATTGCTCCCATTCGTGGTGGTGGATGCCCTCTCGACGACGCTTCTGGCGTGGCGGAGGATCGGCTCGTCGACCATGCGTCCCTCGAAGGAGAAGACGCCGGGGTTCTCGGCCGCGGCCTGCAGGATGCGGCGGGCGACGTCGAGCTCGTCGTCGGACGGCGCGAACGCCTGCCGGTAGGGCTCGACGTGGTTCGGGTGGATCGCGGCCTTCGCGCCGAAGCCCGACGCGGCTGCGTCGACCGCTTCGGCACGGGCGCCGTCGAGGTCGCCGATGTCGGTGCGGATCGCGTCGATCGCCGTCACGCCGAACGCGCCCGCGGCGAGCAGGATGCGGCTGCGCGCGTGCGCGGCGACGTCGCGGTACGCGCCCGTGCCGTCGCGGCTCGACGTGCCGCCGAGCGATGCGACGAGGTCCTCCGCCCCCCACATGACGCCGACGACCGCGGGGTGGGCGACGAGCGCCTCGACGGCGAGCACGCCGCGGGCGGTCTCGCACAGCACGACGACGCGCGCGCCGGGCACGGCGGCGACCACGCGGTCGATGTCGTCCGTCGACTCGGCCTTCGCGAGCATGACGGTGCGGAAGGGCGAGGCGGCGACGGCGGCGAGGTCGTCGTCGAAGCCGGCGGCGTCCGCGGCGCACACCCGGACGATCGTGCGGGCGGCGTCGAGGCGCGCAGCGACCACGGCGTCGCGCGCCGCGGCCTTCGTGTCGGGGCCGACGGCATCCTCGAGGTCGAGGATGACGGCATCGGCGCGGTCGGCGGCCTTCTGGAAGCGGTCGGGCCGGTCGCCCGGGCAGAACAGCAGCGCCGGCCCCATGCCGAGCTGCTTCGCGGCGGCCGTCATGACTGCCCCTCGGGTGCGCGCTGCATGAGCACCTGCCGCACCGCGCGCGCGACGACGTCGCCGTGCTGGTTGCGGGCCTGGTGCTCGAAGGTCGCGATGCCCTGCCCCGGCCGCGACCTCGACGCCCGCTTCTCGAGCACGCGCGTCTCGCAGTAGATGGTGTCGCCGTGGCGCACGGGCGCGGGGAAGGCGATGTCGCTGAAGCCGAGGTTCGCGACGATCGTGCCCTGCGTCAGCTGCCCGACCGAGAGCCCGACCATGGTCGCGAGCGTGTGCATCGAGTTCATGAGCGGCTCGCCGAACTCGGTCGTCTCGCTGTAGGCGCGGTCGAGGTGCAGCGGCTGCGTGTTCATCGTCAGCGTCGTGAACAGCACGTTGTCGGTCTCGGTCATGGTGCGGCCGGGCCGGTGCTCGTAGACGACGCCCTGCTCGAGCTCGTCGAACCAGAGCCCGCGCTGGGTGATGTGCCGCTCTGCACCGTTGCTCGTCGCTCCGCTGTCCTCGGTCATGCCGCTGCCTCCTCGGGTGTCACGGTCGCGAGCTCCTGCCCGCGCGTCACCTGCTCGCCGACGACGGCGTGCAGGCGCACGGTGCCGGCGACGGGTGCGCGCAGCACGTGCTCCATCTTCATCGCCTCGACGCTGACGATCGCCTGGCCCTCCACGACCGTGTCGCCGTCCGCGGCGTGCGCGGCGACGACGGTGCCGGGCATCGGCGACGCGAGCGTCGGCGCCACCGGTCCTCGGCCGCGGCGGCTCGCCACGTGCGGCTCGACGAGGAAGTCGCCCTCGGGCAGGCCCACCCACGGGCCCGACGGGGTGCGCACCCACGGCTCCCACCGCATCCCGGTGGTCCGCTCGGTCGAGCCGTCGGCGCGCACGACCTCGACGTCGACGTCGAGCTGCGGGGCGGCGTCACCCTCGATGCCGTACTCGTGGGGCGCCGGCGCGCGGAGCACGCGGACGGTCGCGATGCCGTCGCCGTCGCGGAACCGGATGCTGCGGCCGACGCTGCCGCCGATGCGCCAGCCGTCGCGGCGCCACGCGCCACCCCGTCGGATGCCGAGGCTCGCCGAGGCGATGCCGGCGGAGACGAACGCCATGGTCGGCACGGGCGCCGCGGCGATCCGCTCGCCGTCGCGGTCGATGAGCCCGGTGTCGAGCCGTCCCTCGCGCACGGCGGGCTCGGCGAGCAGGGCGCGCAGGAAGCCGCGGTTCGTGGTGACGCCGAGGATGCGCGTGTCGGCGAGCGCTGCGTCGAGCCGGTCGATCGCCTCGTCGCGGGTCGTGCCGTGCGCGATCACCTTGGCGATCATCGGGTCGTAGCTCGAGCCGATCTCGCCGCCGTCGTAGACCCCCGCGTCGACGCGGATGCCCTCCCCGGTCGGCCAGCGCAGCACGTGGATCTCGCCGCCGGTGGGCAGGAAGCCGGCCGCGGGGTCCTCGGCGTAGATGCGCGCCTCGATCGCGTGGCCGTCGAGCCGCACCTCGTCCTGCGCGATGGAGAGCCGCTCCCCCGCGGCGATCCGCAGCTGCTGCTCGACGAGGTCGATGCCCGTCACCATCTCGGTCACCGGGTGCTCGACCTGCAGCCGCGTGTTCATCTCCATGAAGAAGGGCTCGTCCGGCCGGTCGGCGGCGACGATGAACTCCACCGTGCCGGCGCCCACGTAGCCGACCGATGCGCGCCGTCTCGACCGCGGCGGCGCCGATGGCTGCGCGCTGCGCCTCGGTGAGCAGGGGGCTCGGCGCCTCCTCGATGACCTTCTGGTGGCGCCGCTGCAGCGAGCACTCGCGCTCGCCGAGGTGGATGACGGTGCCGTGCGCATCGGCGAGCACCTGCACCTCGATGTGGCGCGGGTTGGTGACGAACCGCTCGATGAAGAGGGTGTCGTCGCCGAACGACGACGCCGCCTCCCGGCGCGCCGCGGTCAGCGACGCGGCGAGCTCGCCCGCCTCGTCGACGCGGTACATGCCCTTGCCGCCGCCGCCGGCGGCCGGCTTGATGAGCACGGGGAACCCGACCCGCTCGGCGCCCGCGATGAGGGCCGCGTCGTCGAGGCCCGGCTCCGCGATGCCCGGCACCGTCGCGACGCCGCGCGACTCGACCGCGTGCCTGGCCGAGATCTTGTCGCCCATCGTCTCGATCGCCGAGGCGGGCGGCCCGATGAACACGACGCCCGCATCCGCGCACGCGTGCGCGAACGCGGCGTTCTCCGACAGGAAGCCGTAGCCCGGGTGGATCGCCTGCGCGCCGGTGCGTCGGGCGACGTCGATGATCTTCTCGATCGACAGGTAGGTGTCGCGGATCGAGCCCGCGCCGAGCGAGACGGCCTCGCCGTGGTGGCGGTGGGGCGAGGGGTCGCCCTCTGCGTAGACCATCACGGCGCGGATGCCGAGCGACTCGAGCGTGCGCGCGATGCGGATGGCGATCTCGCCGCGGTTGGCGATGAGGACGGTGTCGAACAGCGGCATCCCGCTCACATCCTGAAGACGCCGAAGCGCGGTTCGGGCATCGGCACGGCGGTGACGACGTCGAGCGCCATCCCGAGGATGCGGCGGGTGTCTGCGGGGTCGATCACGCCGTCGTCCCAGAGCCGGGCGGAGGCGTAGTAGGGGTTGCCCTGGGTCTCGTACTGCTCGCGCACGGGCCGCTCGAACTCGGCCTGCGCCTCCGCCGACCACTCGTCGCCGGCGCCCTCGATCTGCTCGCGCTTGACCGTGGAGAGCACGGATGCGGCCTGCGGCCCGCCCATGACGCTCACGCGCGCGTTGGGCCACAGCCACAGGAATCGGGGGTCGTAGGCGCGGCCGCACATCGAGTAGGTGCCGGCGCCGAACGAGCCGCCGACGACGACGGTGAGCTTCGGCACGCGCGTGGTGGCGACCGCGGTGACCATCTTCGCGCCGTGCTTGGCGATGCCGCCGCGCTCGGCCTCCGAGCCGACCATGAAGCCGGTGATGTTCTGCAGGAAGACGAGCGGCACGCCGCGCTGGTCGCACAGCTCGATGAAGTGTGCGCCCTTCATGGCCGACTCCGAGAAGAGCACGCCGTTGTTGGCGATGATGCCGACCGTGTGGCCGTGCAGCTCGGCGAAGCCCGTGATGAGCGTCTCGCCGTAGCCGGCCTTGAACTCGTGGAAGCGGCTGCGGTCCACGATGCGGGCGATGATCTCGCGCACGTCGTAGGGCGTCTGCAGGTCGGGCGGGATCGCGTCGTAGAGCGTCGCGGGGTCGACGACCGGGTCGATCCCGGCGTCGTCGGAGCCGTCGAGGGGCACGTACGAGCCGATGCCGAACGACCGGGGCGGCGCCGGCACCGCGCCGGGCAGCGCGCGGTCGGTGTCGGGCAGCGCCTCGACCATGTCGCGCACGATCTCGAGCGCGTGCTCGTCGTCGTCCGCGAGGTGGTCGACGACGCCCGAGACCTCGGCGTGCAGCTGGCCGCCGCCGAGCGACTCGGCGTCGATCACCTCACCGGTCGCGGCCTTCACGAGCGGCGGGCCGCCGAGGAAGATGGTGCCCTGGTCGCGCACGATGACGGTCTCGTCGCTCATCGCCGGCACGTAGGCGCCGCCGGCGGTCGACGAGCCCATGACGGCCGCGAGCTGCGGGATGCCGGCGGCGGACATCTGCGCCTGGTTGAAGAAGATGCGGCCGAAGTGCTCGCGGTCGGGGAACACCTCGTCCTGCATCGGCAGGAAGGCGCCGCCGGAGTCGACGAGCGCGATGCAGGGCAGGCGGTTCTCGCGCGCGATCTGCTGCGCTCGGAGGTGCTTCTTCACCGTGAGCGGGAAGTAGGTGCCGCCCTTGACGGTCGCGTCGTTCGCGATCACCATCACGTGCCGGCCGTGGACGAGGCCGATGCCGGCGACGACGCCGGCCGACGGCGCATCCTGGCCGCCCGACCCGTCCACGTCCTTGCCGTAGACGCCCCACGCGGCGAGCGGCGCGACCTCGAGGAAGGGGCTCCCGGGGTCGAGCAGCGTCTCGATGCGGTCGCGGGCGAGCAGCTTGCCGCGCGCGACGTGCCGCTGCCGCGACGCCTCGGGGCCACCGAGCGCGACCCGGTCGAGGCGCTCGCGCAGCTCGGCGACGAGCGCCTCCATCGCGGCGCGGTTGGTGCGGGCGGCGTCGCTCGCGGTATCGACGTGGGTCGTCAGGGCGTGCATGCCCCTACCGTGCCAGTGCGAGGCTGGGACGCTCGAGCACCGCGGCGACATCGGCGAGGAAACCTGCCGCCTCGCGGCCGTCGAGCACGCGGTGGTCGAACGACACGGTGATCGTCGCGACGTCGCGCAGCACGATCTCGCCCTCGTGCGCCCACGGCATCTTCCGCACCGCGCCGAGCGCGAGGATGACCGACTCCCCCGGGTTGAGGATGGGGATGCCGCCGTCGACGCCGAAGACGCCCACGTTCGAGACGGTGATGTTCGACGAGGTGAGCTCGGCCATCGAGAGGGAGCCCTCGCGGGCGCGCGTCGCGCGGTCCTTGATCGCGGCCGTGAGCGTCGACGCATCCATCGTCTCCGCCTCGTCGACCGAGGCGACCACGAGGCCGCGGTCGGTCGAGACGGCGATGCCGAGGTTGACGTGCGCGAACCGCTCGAGCTCGTTCGTGTCGGCGTGGAACGACGAGGTGACGTCGGGCCAGCGCTTCGCGGCGAGCAGGATCGCCCGGCACGCGAGCGCGAGGAACGAGGCGTCGCCCGAGCGGGCGAGGGCGAGCGTCTCGGTGACGTCGATCTGGTGCCAGGTCGCCGCGTGCGGCACGCTGAGCGCCGACTGCGTCATCGCGGCCGCGGTGTGCTTGCGCAGCCCGGAGACCTTCTCGCGCGTCGATGCGGGCGCGGGCACCGCGACGGCACCGGCGGATGCGCTGCCGTGCGACTCGAGGTCGGCGCGCGTGACGAGGCCGTCGGCACCGGACGGCCGCACCGACTGCAGGTCGATGCCGCGGTCCTTCGCGAGCTTGCGCACCGGCGGCATGGCGCGGTTCGTGGCGTGCTTGGGGCGCTCCACGCGCTCGAACGGCGCGACGTCCCACGTGCGCTTCGCCCGCACGGGCTTGCCGCCGTGGACGGTGATGGAGCCGACGAGCACCGAGACCTTCTCCGGCTTCGCCTCCGGCTCGACGGCCGGGGTCGTCTGCTCGATCGTGTCGTCGGGGGTCGCGACCGGGCCGGCCTCGGGCGAGGGCGCGTCCTCGGCGGGCGGCTCGGCAGCGGGCGACTCGTCGCCGGCGACGTCGAACTCGATGAGCGGCGCGCCGACGGCGACGGTCTCGCCCTCGGCGGCGTGCAGGCGCGTGATGACGCCCTCGTAGGGGCTCGGCAGCTCGACGACGGCCTTCGCCGTCTCGATGTCGGCGAGCGGCTGGTTGAGCTCGACGGTGTCGCCCTCGGCGACGCGCCAGGCGACGACCTCGCTCTCGGTGAGTCCCTCACCGAGGTCGGGCAGCAGGAAGGTCTTCATCGGGCGGCTCCGGTCGATGCCATGGCGGTGGACTGCAGGTGGGATTCGAGCTCGTCGCGCGAGCTGCGACGACCGAGCGTGCGGTCGACGGCGTCGAGGATGCGGTCGAGGCTCGGCAGGTAGTCGTGCTCGATCGCCGACGGCGGGTAGGGCGTGTCGTAGCCGGTGACGCGCTCGGGCGCCGCCTCGAGGCTCGGGAAGGCGCGCTCCACCACGGAGGCGATGAGCTCGCTCGAGACCGACACCTCGCCGGGCGCCTCGTGGGCGACGACGAGCCGGCCGGTGCGGCGCACCGACTCGACGACCGTGTCGACGTCGAGCGGGGAGATCGAGCGCAGGTCGATGACCTCGATCTCGATGCCCTCGTCGGCCGCGGCGATCGCGGCGCGCAGCGCCGTCTCGACCGTCGGGCCGTAGGCGGCGACGGTCACGTCGCGACCGCTCGCGACGATGTTGGCGGTGTCGAGGTCGCGCACGATCGACCGGTCGACCTCGCCCTTCGTGTAGTACTTGCCCTTCGGCTCGAAGAACAGCACGGGGTCGTCGCTCGCGATCGCCGCGCGCAGCGTCGAGTACGCCTCCTGCGGCGTCGAGGCGGTGACGACGCGGAGCCCCGCGGTGTGCGCGAAGTACGACTCGGGCGACTCGGAGTGGTGCTCGACCGAGCCGATCCCGCCGCCGAACGGCACGCGGATCGTGAGCGGCACCTTCACGCGCCCCTTGGTGCGGAAGTGCAGCTTGGCGACCTGCGCGACGATCTGGTCGAAGGCGGGGTAGATGAAGCCGTCGAACTGGATCTCGGCGACGACGCGGAAGCCGCGGTAGCCCATGCCGATCGCGGTGCCGATGATCGCCGACTCGGCGAGCGGCGCGTCGATGACGCGCTCCTCGCCGAAGCGGGCCTGCAGCCCGTCGGTGACGCGGAAGACGCCGCCGAGCTTGCCGATGTCCTCCCCCATGAGCAGCACTCGGTCGTCGCCCTCGAGCGAGTCGGCGAGCGCGGCGTTGACGGCCTTCGCGAGCGTGAGGGTCTCGGTGGTCATCGCTGCTCCTGGATGCTGGCGGCGAAGGCGCGGCGCTCGGCCTGCTGGCGCTGGATGCGCTTCGTCGGCTGGTCGTAGACGTGCTCGAAGATGGCGTCGGCGCCGGGCGCCTCGGCGTGCTCTGCGGCGGCGCGGAACTCCTTGGCGAGCTCGTCGGCGCGGATCTTCGCCTCGGCGCGGACGGCCTCCATGTTGGCCCCCATGAGCTCGAGCGCGCGCTCGACGCGGTCGATCGGGTCCTTGGCGGTCCACTCCTCGAGCTCGGCCTCGTCGCGGTAGCGCTTCGGGTCGTCGGTGGTGGTGTGCGGGCCGCGGCGGTACGTGACGGCCTCGATGAAGGTGGGGCCGCCGCCGGAGCGGGCGCGCTCGAACGCGATGCGCGCGGCTGCGTGCATCGCGAGCACGTCGTTGCCGTCGACGCGCATCGACGGGATGCCGAATCCGGTCGGCCGGAGCGCGAGCGGCGCGTTCGACTGCACGCGCACCGGCTCCGAGATCGCGTACTGGTTGTTCTGGCAGAGGAAGACGACCGGCGCCTGGAAGGCCGATGCCCACACGAGCGCCTCGCTCACGTCGCCCTCGCTCGTCGCACCGTCGCCGAAGCAGGCGAGCGCGACGTCGTCGGAGCGGTCGAGCTTCGAGGCCATGGCGAAGCCGGTGGCGTGCAGGCTCTGGGCGCCGATGATGATCTGCGCGGGTGCCATGTGGATCTCGTGCGGGTCCCAGCCGGCGTGCGCGTAGGCCTTCCACACGTGCGCGAACTCGGCGAGGTCGACGCCCTTGAGGAGGGCGAACGCGTGCTCGCGGTAGGAGCCGAAGACCCAGTCGTCCTCGCGGAGCGCGCGGGCGGGGCCGACCTGCGCGGCCTCCTGGCCGAGCAGCGGCGGCCACAGCACGAGGTGCCCCTGGCGGGTGAGCGCGAAGGCCTCGGTGTCGAGGCGGCGGACGCGCACCATGTCGATGTAGAGGTTCGTGAGCGCCGACTCGTCGATGTCGGTCAGGTGCGGGTCGAGCAGCTCGTTCGGCAGCCTCGAGCCGTCGAGGTCGAGCACGCGGAGCGGGCAGTCGAGACCGACGGCGAGCGCGGGGTCGGGGGCTGGCACGGTGATCGACACGATCGAACCTCCTCGTTCGAAGCGCCTCTTGAGCGCCTGTCGGCTCCGGTCGGACGGGTGCATCCGGGGAGCGTTGCTCGACGCTATCGCCAGGACGCACTTCGCGCAATCAGCGACACGGCGAGTGCGCGTCGCGCCCATTCCCGAACGCTCGACCCTGCGCTAGATTGCGCAGTATGCGCATCGTCGATGACACAGACAGGAAGATCCTGCTCGAGCTCACACGGCATCCGCGGATCACGAACGCCGCGATCGCCGAGCAGCTCGGCCTCGCCCGCAACACCGTGCAGTCGCGGGTCGCGGCGCTGGAGGCGTCGGATGCGCTGCAGGGCTTCGACCGGCGGTTCCACGCCGCGGCGCTCGGCTACCCGCTCACCGTCTTCATGGCGACCCACGTCGACCAGCCCCGCATCGACGGGGTGGTCGAGCAGCTGCGCGAGATCCCGGAGGTCGTGCAGGCGTTCGGGCTCTCCGGCCAGGCCGACGTGCTCGTGCGCGCCGTCTGCCGCGACGCGGAGGACCTCTACCGCGTGAACAAGCTCGTGCTGGCGTGCGACGGCGTCGTGCGCACCGAGACGTGGCTGTCGATGGGCGAGCTCATCCCCTTCCGCCTCGCGCCCGTGCTGGAGCGCGACCTGCGCCGCGACTAGGCCTCCTCCGTCGCGAGCTCGTCGAGCGCTGCGACGAGCGCCTCCCGGCGGGTGCGGAGCCCGACGGCAGCACCGGCGCGCCGGCCTTCGAGCGCCTCGAGGTCGAGGTCGACGGCGCGGAGCGCCGCCCGAGCGGCGCCGCGCACGAGGTCGCTCCCTGCGCGCACGTCGCTGACGACCTCGTCCTGCGCGAGCGGCCGGGCGTCCACCGCGAGGCGCAGCGCGTCGACCAGTGCGTCGAGCAGCCCGAGCGGCGCCTCGGTCGCGGCGACGAGGGCCGGCTCGATCGCCGCGTCGCGCGCCGCGCGCTGCGCGTCGTCGTCCTCCGGCATGCCGCGCGCGTCGATCAGCGCGCCGAACGCCACCACATCGGCGTCCGCGGCGCGCGCGGCGCGCTCGAGCAGCGCATCCGCTCGGTCGACCAGCGGCTCGGCCCCGCCCGAGATCGCGAGCGCCTTGCGCACGAGGCTGATGCCGAGCGCGCCGGCGACGGCCGACGCCGAGCCGCTGCCGGGGGTGGGATCCGTCGAGCCCGCCGCTCCCAGCAGCTGCTCGACGCTCCGAGCCCACACGCGCTCGCTCATGTGGCCGCCTCGCTCATGGGCCCGGAGGCTAGACCCCGGACCTGGACGTCCGCCGGAATGGACCCGGAGGGCGCGCGTTGCATCTGCAGGAGGAACTGATGACGACGATCGATCTGCTGCCCGATGCCACCGACATGGGCCCGGTGATGCTGAAGACCGCGAAGCTCGCGCGGCTCGTGCACTGGTACACCGCCGGCGTGGGCCTCGAGCCCGTCGCGGAGCGACCCGGCACCGTCGAGCTGGGGGTGGGCGGACGCACCATCCTCGTGCTCGAGGAGGCGCCCGACCTGCGCGGCCCGAACCCCGCGGATGCGGGACTGTTCCACACGGCGATCCTGTACCCGACGCACGCGGCGCTCGCCGCTGCCGTGGTGCGCATGACGCAGCTCCCGAACATCCAGTTCGCCGGCACCGGCGACCACCACGTCTCCGAGGCGTTCTACTTCGCCGACCCGGACGGCAACGGCGTCGAGCTGTACGTCGACCGGCCGCGCGACCAGTGGCTGTGGCAGGACGGCCAGGTGCACATGACCACCGAGTTCATCGACCCCAACCGGTTCGTGCACGAGCACCTCGACCGCGGCAGCTTCGGCCAGTCGTCGCTCGCGCCGTCCGACGCCAAGGTCGGCCACGTGCACCTGCAGGTCGGCGACGTCGCGACCGCGCGCGCCTTCTACGTCTCAGCGCTCGGCTTCGCCGAGACCACCGCGCTCGGCAACACGGCGCTGTTCGTGAGCGCCGGCGGATACCACCACCACATGGCGATGAACGTGTGGAACTCGCGCGGCGCCGGTCGCCGCGCCGACACGCTCGGCCTCGGCCGGGTCGAGATCACGGTGCCCGACGCGGATGCGCTGGGCGCGGCCCGTCAGCGGCTCACGGCGCGCGGCGTCGCGGTCGCGGACGACGGCCGCAGCCTGCGCTTCGACGACCCGTGGGCGAACGCGATCACGCTGACCCCGGCGCCGGCGCTCGTCGAGTAGCAGCCGCTTCCCCACGCTCGTCGAGCAGCAGCCGAAGGCCGCGTATCGAGACGGACCCACCCGCTCGTCGAGTAGCAGCCGAAGGCCGCGTATCGAGACGGGCTGGTCTCGATACGCGCGGCTCCGCCGTGCTACTCGACCACCCACTGGAAGCTCGTCGAGCAGCAGCCGAAGGCCGCGTATCGAGACGACTGGTCTCGATACGCGCGGCTTCGCCGTGCTACTCGACCAGCTACGCGAGGCGGCTCCGCCGGGCTACTCGACCAGCGTGGCGGGGCTACTCGACCGACGAGGCGGGGCGGCGGGCCAGGATGCGCTCCGCGCGCGGGCGCATCGCCTCGTCGACCATCTGGCCGTCTGCGAGCGTCGCCACGCCGACGCCGCCGGTGAGCGCGCCGAGCACACCCTCCGCCCACGCGACCTCCGCGTCGGTCGGCGCGAACGCCCGCCGCGCAGGCGCGATCTGCTTCGGATGCACGACGGTGCGGCCGCTGAAGCCGAGCGCCGCGCCCGCGCGGCAGTCGGCCTCGAACCCCTCGAGGTCGGCGATCGCGGGATACGCCGACATGAGCGGGGCCGGCAGGCCAGCGCCGCGCGCCGCGAGCACGAGGCGGATGCGGAGGTGCTCGAGCATCGCGGGGCTCGAGGCGCCGAGATCGCTGCGCAGGTCCGACTCCCCGATCGCGACCGACGCGACCGCGGGATGCGCCGCGATCTCGTCGAGCCGGGCGATCCCCGCGGCGTCCTCGACGATCGCGTGCAGCCGCCGCGACGCGTCGCCGAGGCGCTCGACGACGTCGTCGAGGTCGGAGGCTCCGCGCACCTTCGGCACGCGCACGTCCACGCCGCGGACATCGACGCCGGGCGGCGCGAGCACCTCGAGGTCGCTCAGCGCGCCGATCCGCACCTGGAGCCCGGCGGGGCCGCGCTCGCGCAGGAACGCGGCGACGGCGTCGCGCGCGACATCCTTGCGGTCGTGGGCGACCGCATCCTCGAGGTCGAGGATCACGATGTCGGCGCCCGAGTCGACGGCCTTGCCGAAGCGGTCGGGCCGATCCCCCGGCACGTAGAGCGCGATGGTCATACGATCCCCCGTTCCCGCAGCGCCTGCGCCTGCTCGGCCGTGATGCCGAGCTCGGCGAGCACCGCGTCGGTGTCCTCGCCGTGCCGCCTGCCCGTGTGGCGCACCTCGCCCGGCGTCGCGGACATCCGGAACAGCACGTTCTGCATGCGGATCTCGCCCAGCTCGGGGTCGTCGATCGGCAGCACCGTGCCGAGCGCGGCGTACTGGGGGTTGGCCATCACGCCCGAGATGTCGTCGACGACGCCGATCGCAGCCTCGACCCGCTCGAACTCGGCGACGACCTCGGCGAGCGTGCGCGCGCCGATCCATCCGCCCACCGCCGCGTCGAGCTCCTCGACGTGCTCGACGCGGGTGCGGCCGGAGGCGAACCACGGCTCGGCGACCACGTCGGGCCGACCGACGAGGGTCATCACGCGCTCGGCGACCGACTGCGACGACGTCGACACGGCGACCCAGCGGTCGTCGGCGGTGCGGTACACGTTGCGGGGCGCGTTGTTCACGGAGCGGTTGCCGACGCGCTGCTGCACGAGCCCCAGCTGGTCGAACGCGGTGATCTGGCCGCCGAGCAGCATGAGGATCGGCTCGATGATCGCCATGTCGATCACCTGCCCCGCACCCGTGCGCTCCGCATGCCGCAGCGCGATGGCGCTCGCGTACGCGGTCGCGAGCGCGGTGATGCCGTCGGCGAGCCCGAACGGCGGCAGGATGGGCGGACCGTCGGGCTCCCCGGTGATGGCCGCGAAGCCGCTCATCGCCTCGGCGATCGAGCCGAAGCCCGGCTGCCGGGACATCGGGCCCGTCTGGCCGAACGCGGTGACGCGCGCGATGACGAGCGCCGGGTTCGCCTCGAGCAGCCGCTCCGGCGCGAGCCCCCAGCGCTCGAGCGTGCCGGGGCGGAAGTTCTCGATCAGCACGTGGGCGCCGCGGGCGAGCTCGAGCAGCAGCTCGGCGCCCTCGGGCTGCGACAGGTCGAGCGTGGTCGTGCGCTTGCCGCGGCCGAGCGTCTTCCACCACAGGTTCACGCCGTCCTTCGCGGGACCGTGGCCGCGGGATGCGTCGGGTCGCCGCGGATGCTCGACCTTGATGACGTCGGCGCCGAAGTCGCCGAGGAAGGTCGCCGCGAGCGGCCCGGCGAAGAGGGTCGAGACGTCGAGCACGCGCACGCCCTCGAGCGGGCCGCTCATCGCGCGCCTCCGGCCGCCGGTGCGGCGGGCTCGAGGTCCCACGCGAGCCGGAAGCCGATCGCGCTCGACCGGTCGATGCCGGTGCGCAGCCAGGCGAGCGAGCGCTCGACGGGCTGCGGCCCGCCGTCGGCGTACCAGTCGGATCCCGCGACGGCGCGCTCGCTGCCGCCCTTGAGGATCGTGCGCCGGGTGATCCCGTCGGTCATCTCGCTCTCCGTCCAGTTCCACGCGCGCGGGCTCCGCCGCTCGAGCACGGCGCCCGCGACCTGCCACTCGTGGTCGGTGGGCAGCCGGGCGCCGACCGCCGCGGCGAAGCGCCGGGCGTCGTCGAGGTCGACGTGCGTCACGGGCGCCTCCGGCTCCCCCTCGCGCGGGTCGAGCCCGGCCGCGCTGCAGTGCGCGTTCCACTCGGCGACGCTCACCTCGAGCCGCGCGACCGCCACCGCGCCGAGGCGCGCCCGCACCTCGACGATCCGGTCGTCGTGCAGCCGCGGCGGCAGCGGCTTCCACTCCTCGACGTAGGGCGCCTCGCCGTAGAGGCCCGTCTCGCGGCGGCGCCACAGCACCCGCAGGTCGTGCTGCCCGCCATCGACGCGCACGGCGTCGGCGGGCGGCTGCCCGGTCGAGCGCGGCACGCGGATGCGCTCGGTCGCCCGAGCGGGGAAGCCGCGCGTCGGCCCACCGGCCGTCCGCGTGCGCCGGGTCGGCCGCCGCTTCCTCGAGCAGCGCCGGCAGCCAGGCCGGCGCCTCGCCGCGCACGGCCAGCACACCCGCGATGCCGTGGGCGGGGATCGTCAGCGCGCCGTCGGTCGCGGTGCCGCGCACGAGATCCCACAGCGCGCCCTCGATCGGGACGAGGAAGCGACCGTCGGCGGGCTCGTCGCGGCGGTTGACGAGCGTGATGAGCGTGAGGTCGCCGAGCGTGAAGGTCGAGCCGTAGACGCCCTGCGCCGCGGCGTCCTCCGTCCCACCTGCGAGCGGTGCCCACGCCCCGGCCTCGAGCAGCTCGTGGCTGGCTCGCTGCATGCGGGAGACGGCGCGCAGCGTCGCGCGGTCGCGGGCGCTCCAGCCCACCCAGACCCCGAACACCGCATCCCACACGAGCACGCCCGTGCCGTTCATCCACGCCGACTGCAGCTCCTCGGCGTGCGAGCGGTTCCAGCGGCGCACGGCGTGCAGCATGTGGCGGCGCTCGACGAGCCGCGCCCGCTGCACGCCCGGCGCCTCGGAGTCGGCGAACCACTGCGCCCACGAGAGCACGTGGTCGCGGAGCCGCTCGTTCGGTGCCCGCGACTCCCCCTCGAGCGCGAGCGGGCGCGCGCCGCCGACCGCGGCGAGGAACTCGGGGTCGGCCTGCTTGAGCGTGTCGAGGAAGACGCCGTCGGCGCCGAGCGCGTCGGCGACCCGGCGCAGCGCCGCGCCGTCCGAGACCGGGCTGCCGGACGCATCCGTCTCGCGCCGCGTGCCCGTGTCCCACGGGTTGTAGTCGAGGAAGACGCGCACGCCCGCGGCGTGCAGGTCGGCGACGAGCGCCCCCAGCCCCGGCACGTCGCGGTACCAGTCGAACTGGTTGCGCTCGTCGATGCCGATGCACGGGTAGGCGTGCCACAGCACGAGCCCGTCGAGCCCGCCGAGGTCGTCGTAGGCGGCGAGCAGGCGCTCGGGCGTGAATCGCCGCTCGTGCCAGTCCCACAGCCGCTCGTCCCAGAGCCAGATCTGCGCGGCGACGCGGCAGCGGGAGGCCCACGGCACGGCGTCGTACGCCGCGGCGTCGTGGCCGAGCCGCGCCCGCGCGCCGGCGGCGAGCGCCTCGAGCTCGGCGCGCCAGGCCGGCCAGTCGGCCGGGTCGGCGGGCGCTGCCAGGATCTTGGCGATGTCGAAGGCGTCGTCCGCGAGCGGCGCCGCGCCCGTCGCGGGCAGCGGCACCGCGGTCGGCAGGTCGATCGGCCGCGGCACGAGCGGGTCGAAGGCGTTCGTCGGCGCCTCGTCGGGATCGATCACGAGCGGGCCTCCGAGAGCGCGAGCGTGCGGGCGGCGAGGTCGTCGAAGCGCACGCCGTCGAAGCCGGCGAGCGTCGTGCGGTAGACACCGCGGATGGGCGCGGCGAGCGCCGCGGGGATCGCCGCCGTCCCTGCCGCGCCCAGCAGCCCGCCGACGCTCGCGCCGACCGAGTCGGTGTCCCAGCCGCCGGCGACCGCGAGGCCGACGCCGCGCGCGAAGTCGTCGCGCCCCCGCAGCGCCGCGAGCGCGAGCAGCGCGGTGTTGCTCAGCACGTGCACCCAGTGGAGGTGGCCGTAGGCGCGGTGCAGCTCGTCGAGGCAGGCCTCGTCGTCGCGCTCGCTCGCGGCGAGCGACTGCCCGAGCCGCACTGCGTCAGCGAGCCGCGACCGGCTCGGCACGCTCGCGAGGCCCGCATCGATCGCCGCCTCGACGCCGGCGCCGGCGACCGCGACGGCCGCCGCTGCCGCCATGAAGGCTGCGCCGTGCACGCCCGCGCGCCGGTGCGTGAGTCGCGCATCCGCGACCGCGAGGGCCGCGGCGGCACCGGGGTCGCCGGGGTTCGCCCAGCCGTAGGCGTCGGCGCGGATGAGCGCGCCGATCCAGTCGACGAACGGGTTGCCGCGCTCGGCGGCATCGGCCGGCTCATCGCCGGCGAGCAGGTTGCGGTAGGCGATCCGCTCTGCGGTGAAGACGCGGCCGGCGGGCAGCTGGTCGAGCCAGAGCTGGGCGATCTGCTCGGTCGTGACGCCGGATGCGCCGTCCGCGCGCTCCTGCGCCACGAGCGCGAGGATGGCGAAGTTCAGGTCGTCGTCCTCCGGCATCCCGTCGATGACGCCGTCGAGGCTCGTCGGTCGCGACCGCCGGTTCCACGGCCAGCGGGCTGCGACGTCGGCGTCGAGGCCGGCCTCGGTGAAGTACCCGCGCACCGGCCAGCGGCCGGTGGACTCGGCGATCGCGCGGATGCCCTCGCGCGGGATCTTCTCGACCGGCTTGCCGACGAGGCAGCCGATCGCGCGCCCGAGCCACGCGCCGCGCAGCCGGTCGTCGAGGCCGTCGGCGACCGGCGTGCGCGGCGGCGCGAGCGCCATCGCGGCCCACGTGTCGGGCTCGCGCTCGAGCAGCGCCGCCGGGCGCGGCAGCGCCGTCGCGGCATCCGTGACGCCGGCGGCGACCGCCCGCAGCGCCGGAGCGGCACGGTCCGGCGTCGCGCCGCTCACCGGTGCCGCGAGGCTGCCGCCGGCGGCGACGAGCTCGTCCTCGAGGGCGGTCACGTCGAGCCCGTCGTGGCGCGCGGCGACGAGCGCGTGCGCCGCGAGGTCCTCCGGCTGGGTCCAGCTCAGTCGCAGCAACCGGCTCACGCGTCCAGGCTCACGGCGCCCAGGCCCACGGCGCCCAGGCCCAGCGCACCGGCCGCGGTCGCGCGCGCCCGGTGCCGCTCGTCGTCCGCGCGCCACACCTCGGCGGCGACCTCCGCCATCACGGCGCCGCTCGCGCGCAGGTCGAGCCTCGACGCGGCGCCGACCTCGTCGATCCACTCGGACGGCACGCCGGCGAGGCCATGCAGGGCACCCGCCACCGAGCCCGCCATGACGGCGATCGAGTCGGAGTCGCGCCCGTAGTTCACGGCGCCGAGCACCGCCTCGCGGTAGTCGCCGTCGCACGCGGCGAGCAGGCCGAGCGCGATCGGCAGCTCCTCGATCGCCTTCGTGCGGCTCGGCAGCCGCGCGTCCATCGCCGGCTGCCGGTACGCATCCCCCACCGTGTCGAACGGTCGCACCGCGTCGCGCAGCACGGCGAGGCCGCCGTCGCGCCAGCCGTCGAGGCCGCGGCCGGCGCCGACGACCGCCTCGAGCGCGGCTCGGGTGCCGTCGCGGGCGAGGCCGATCGCGGCGTCGAGCACCGCGTCGAGGGTCGCGCCGGGCGCCGACGCGGCGGCGACGGCCGCGGCGAACACGCCCGCAGCCTCCCGGCCGTAGCTCGACTGGTGCGCGCCCGCGATGTCGATCGCCTCGGCGTACGCCCCGCGCGCATCCCCCGCGTTCACGAGCCCGACGGGCCCGACGTACATCGTCGCGCCGCAGTTCACGACATTGCCGACGCCCGCCTCGCGCGGATCGATGTGGCCGTAGTGCAGGCGCGCGACGAGCCACTTCTCGGCCAGGAAGACCCGCTGCAGCGGCAGCGCCTCGGCCTCCAGCTCGGGGATCCACTGCACCTGCCCGATCATGCGCGGCACGAGGTGCTCGGCGACGTCGTGGGCCGTGAGGTGCCGGCGCACCTCCGCGTAGACGTCGACGAGCAGGTTCGTCATGAGGGTGTCGTCCGTGACGTGCCCGTCGCCCTTGTGGTACGGCGCGATGGGCCTGGCGGTGCGCCAGTCGTCGAGGAAGGGCGGCACGATGCCCTCGATGGTGCCGCCGTAGCGCTGCTGGATGGCCTCTGGCGTGTTGCCCTCGGCCGCGCCGCCGAGGGCGTCCGCGACGGCGGCCCCTGCGAGGGACGCGGTGGCGATGTCGACGAAGGATGCGTCGGTCATGTCGTCTCCGGATCGGTTCGGTCCGGCCCGGTCGGCCGGTCGGAAGGTCGGTGCGCGGCGCGGCGCGGATGCGGGCTGCCGTGCAGGGGTCGCCCCCTGCACGGCGAGGCCGCTACTGGATGGACTCCCAGCCGTCGGTCAGCTGCGTCGTGAGCTGCTCGAGGCTGATCGAGTTCGACAGGTACTGCTGGAACGCGGGCGTCGCGTACTGGTCCTTCCACTGCGGGTAGTCGACCGCGAGCTGGAAGGGAGCAGCCTCGAGCACCGCGCCGGAGGCGAGCATCTCGGCCCAGCCGGTCTGGCCCTCGGTCGCCGTGGCGAGCGCGTCACGGGCGGCGCCGGTCGTCGGGATCAGGCAGTCGCCCTCGCCGACGGCCGCGAGGTTCTCGGCCTGCATGTAGTAGTCGATGAAGGCCGCGGCCCGGTCGACGTGCTCCGAGTCGGCAGACACCGAGAGCGTCTGCGGCGAGGTGCCCTGCGCGGAGCCCGCGCTGCCGGCGAGCGGCGGCAGCACCGTCCACTCGAAGCCCTCGGGAGCGGTGTCGGCGATCTGCTGCGCCAGGAACGAGCCGCCGATGTACATGCCGTACGAGCCGCCCAGGAAGCCGGGCAGCACGTCGCCACCGGTCTGCGTGAGCGTGACCGGGTCGAGCGACATGTCCTCGTAGGCCATCGCGTGGACGGTCTGCGGGAGCGCGAGCTCGGCCTCGCCGACCTCGATCGTCGCCTCACCCTCGGCGTCGACCTCGAAGAACGTGCCGTCCTCGCCGAGCGCGAGGTTCATGAACGGCGCGGTGGGCGACTTCAGGCCCCAGCCGAGGCCGTACGTGCCGTCCGCGGTGAGCTGCTGCGCGGTGGCGCGCAGGTCCTCCCACGAGAGCGAGTCGCCAGTGGGCACCTCGACGCCCGCCGCCTCGAAGGCCGCGGTGTTGGCGAACGCGACGTACGACTGCATGATCGTGGGCGCGGCGAAGATCTGGTCGTTCGCCGTCACCGTCGTCCACACGCCCTCCGACACATCCGCCCGCATCTCCTCGCTGATGAACGGCGTGAGGTCGGCGAGGTAGCCGTCGTGCGCGAACCCTGCCATGTCGGAGGCCTCGTTGTGGATGATGTCGGGGGCGTCGCCGCCCTGGAACTGCGTCACGAGCTGGTCGTGCACGTTGTCCCACGAGCCCTGCACGAGATCGATCTGCGTCTCGGGGTGCTCGGCGTTCCAGGCGTCGACGATCTCCTCCGTCGCCGCGATCGTGGCGTCCTGGAAGGCGAGCGACTGGAAGGTGAGCGTCACCTCCTCGGTCGGGTCGGTGGTCTCGGTGGCGGTCGGTGCCTGGCCGCCGCCGAACGCGCAGCCGGTCAGCAGCAGAGCGCCGGCCGCGAGCGCCATCGCGGCGCGGGGTGTGCGGTGCATGGTGTCTCCTCGGATGGATGGGTCGGGATGGATGGATCGAACGGGGTGGTCGTCAGCCCTTGACGGCGCCAGAGAGCAGGCCCGACGTGAGGCGACGCTGGATGAGGGCGAAGAACAGCAGGCTCGGGATCGCGGCGAGCAGCGATGCCGCCGCGAGCTGGCCGAGCTGCACCTGGCCCTCGGCGCCGACGAACAGCGCGAGGCGCTGCGGCAGCGTCTGGAGCGCCTCGTCCTTGATGAGCACGAGCGCGAAGAAGAACTCGTTCCACGAGCCGATGAACGCGAACAGGCTCGTCGCGACGAGGCCGGGAGCGAGCAGCGGCAGCACGATCGAGATGAGCACGCGCCACTTCGGTGCCCCGTCCATCGCGCCGGCCTCCTCGAGGTCGACCGGGATGGAGGCGACGTAGCCCTGCAGCATCCAGAGCGCGAACGGCAGCGACCACACGACGTAGACGACCACGAGCCCGGCGAGCGAGTTGCCGAGCCCGATCGGCTGCAGCATCAGGTAGAGCGGGACGATGATGAGGATGAACGGGAACACCTGCGAGAGCAGGATCCAGCCGGTCGCGAGCTTGCGGAGCCTCGTGCGGAAGCGCGCGAGCGCGTAGGCGGCGGGGAGCGAGACCGCGACGACGATGATCGTGGTCACGAGGGCCACGAGCAGGCTGTTGCCCGCGGCCTGCACGAGGTTCGCGCGATCGATCGCGGCCGTGAAGTTGTCGAGGTTCCACTGCGCCGGCAGCAGCTGCGGGTCGGGCGACTGCAGCTCGCGCTGGCTCTTGAAGGCCGTCGTGAACAGGAACAGCAGCGGGAACGCGAGGAAGATCATGAACAGCACGATCGCGACGTACTGGAGCGCTCGACCGAGCGTGAAGCGGCGCCTCATGACTCGCTCCCCTTCGCCTGCGAGCGCAGGTAGAAGAACAGGAAGATCGCGATCACGATGACGATGACGTTGCCCATCGCGCTCGCGAGGCCGAAGTTGCCGTAGCGGAACGCCTCGTTGTAGGCGAACAGCATCGGCAGCATCGTGCCCCACGCGCCGGCGGTGAGCACGTAGACGAGCGCGAACGAGTTGAAGTTGTTGATGAAGTCGAGCGTCGTGATGGCGATGATCACCGGCTTGAGCGCCGGGAGGGTGACGGAGAAGAAGCGCTGCCAGGTGCCGGCCCCGTCGATCTGCGCCGCCTCGTGCAGCTCGGCGTTCACGCCCTGCAGCCCGGCCAGCAGCGTGATGGTGGTCTGCGGCATGCCCGCCCACACGCCGACGACGATGGCGGCGGGCAGCGCGGTGGAGGCCTGCCCGAGCCAGTTGATGGTGTCGGGGAGCCCGACCGCGCCGAGGCCGCCGTTCACGGCGCCGTAGGTCGGGTGGAGCATCAGGCGCCACATGATCGCGATGATCACCGGCGGCATCGCCCACGGGATGAGCGCGAGCGTGCGCGCGATGCCCTGGCCCCAGAGGTTGGCGTTCAGCAGCAGCGCGAGGCTCAGCGACGCGAAGAACTGGATGATCGTGACCGAGAACGCCCAGATGAGGCCGATGCCGAAGGAGTTCCAGAACAGCTCGTAGCCGACGAGGTCGACGTAGTTCTCGACGCCGGTGAACTCGACGGTCGCGTTCCTGGCGGCGGTCGCGTTCGTGAAGCCGAGCGCGATGCCCTGCAGCAGCGGCCAGACGCTGAAGACCAGGATGGGCAGCATGGCCGGGAGGAAGAGCAGCCACGCCCCCCGTTCCGAGCTGAACCGCGATCGTCGCTTGAGCCCTCGCTCCGCGATCGTCACGTCGACAGCGCTCATCGGCGCTCCCTCCTCGTGGTGGATTCCCGCACGACGAGCGTGGGTTCGATGGTCGTCTGCTCGGTGGCCTCGACCTCGCCGCGCAGCGCGGCGAGCAGCTGCGCGGCCGCGCGCGTGCCGCGGGCGGCGGCGCCGAGATCGACGCTCGTGAGGCTCGGGATGGCGATCTGCGCGAGCTCGGTGTCGTCCATGCCCACCACGAGGCAGTCGCCCGGCACGTCGATGCCGCGGTCGGTGAGCGCGCGGAGCGCGGCGACGGCGATGAGGTCGTTGGCCGCGACGATCGCGTCGATCGTGCTGGCTCCGGAGCGCTCGAGCAGCTCGCGGACGGCGGGCATCGCGGCGGCGTAGGTGAAGTCGTCGGCGGCGACCTCGAGCGACGGGTCGTGCGGGAGCCCTGCGCCGGCGAGCGCCTCGCGGTAGCCCTCGAGGCGCATCCGGCCGGGCGTCGTGTCGACCGGTCCGTTGACGAACCCGATCCTGCGGGCGCCGCGCTCGACCAGGTGGTCGATCGCGAGCCGCACACCGGCGCGCGAGTCGGCGCGGACGACGCCCTGCCGGGCGGTCTCCGGCAGCGAGCCGATCACGACGGTCGGCACGCTCGCGCGGTCGAGCGCGTCGAGCACCTGCGGCCCTGGCCGCAGCGGCACGACGATGAGCCCGTCGATGAGCTGCGGGCCGAAGCGCTGGATCGCGGCGGCGACGGCGGCGGGCTCCTGCGCCTGCGCGACGAGCAGCTGCCGGTCGTCGGCCGCGAGCTCGTGCTGCACGGCGCTCGTCATGCGGGCGTAGACGGGGTTCGCCGCATCCGGCACGATCATCGCGATCTGCCCGGTGCGGCCGGACTGCAGGGCACGCGCGACGGCGTTGGGGCGGTACCCGAGCTCCTCGGCGACGAGGCGCACGCGGTCGGCGGTGGCCGGTGAGGCGCCCTGGCCGTGCAGCGCGCGGCTCGCGGTGGCGACGGAGACGCCGGCGTGCCGGGCGACGGCGGCGATCGTGGGCGTCCCCGCCATGATCCCTCCGCCCCGGGCTCCATCGCCCGTTCCGTGCCGACCGGATTGGAAACGTTTCCAACGCCGTGTTCAGGAGCGTACGCCGCGACCGCGTCGAGCGCAAGCGCGACGGATGTGGCGGGCGCGAGGGCGCTCTGCGGGCTCCGCTGCGAGGCCGTCATGGCGCGCCGGAGCACGCCGCGGCCGAGCCGACGGCGCAGCGCGCGCGGCCGCGCGCCGTCGGGACGATGCCCCGACGGACGCGTCGGGGCTACTCGGCGGGGGCCGGCGCTTCGGGCAGCTGCAGGTCGATGACGCCGGCGTCGCGCCAGAGCCGCTCGAGCTGGTAGTACGTGCGCTCCTCCTCGTGGAAGATGTGCACGACGATGTCGGAGAAGTCGAGCAGCACCCAGCGGCCGTCTGCACGGCCCTCCCGGCGCACGGGCTTCGCGCCGTCGACGATGAGCGCATCCTCGATCTCTCGGGCGATCGCGCTCACCTGCCGCTCGTTGCGTCCGGTCGCGATGAGGAAGACGTCGGTGAGCGGCAGCTGGCCGGAGACGTCGAGCCCCACCAGATCGACGGCGAGTGCCTTGTCGGCCGCGAGGGCCGCGGCGCGTGCGAGCGCGACGGCCCGCTGGTCGGCGCTCATCGAGCGCCCGTGGTGTTCAGTGCCATACCTGGTCAGAGCCATCCCTGCGTGAGCGCCAGCGTGAGGAATCCCACGACGGCGACGGCGAATCCGCCCGCGCCGACGCCGATGGCGACCGGCCAGACGTTCGAGCGCTGCTTCTGCGGTGCGATCTGCACCCGTGCGTTCGCGTAGGAGGACACGGCGCTGGACGCGCGCACGGGCGCGGTCTCCGGGCTCGTGACCTCGCCGTCGGCGACGTCTGCGTCGACGTCGCTCCCGTCGATGGATGCGCTGCCGCGGCCGGACGAGGCGAAGCCCTCCGGCACGTCGATCGAGCCGGTGACGAGCAGGCCGTCGGCGCCCTCGAGCGAGAACTCCGGCGCGTCGGAGCCGGCGGGCAGGACGAGCGCGTTCGCGGTGATCGACGAGGTCGAGGAGCCGCCGGTGCCGGCGACGCCCTGCTCGCGCAGGTCGGCGATGTGGTGCTCCGACGTGTCGGGCACGACGTTGACGATGACGGGCAGGCGCTGCGACTGGCCGCGCGTCGGGTCCGGTCTGCGATGAGCTCCTCGGCGGCCTCTGCGGCGCGCCGGTCCTCGAGCTCGGCGGGCGTCGACTCGGCGACGCGGCGCGAGGAGACGCGCGGCAGCTCGACGATGACCTCGTCGATCTCGACGTCGTCGACGTCGGCGTCGTCGATGGTGTCGAGGCCCTGCACGTCGTCGACCTGCACGCTCGAGCGGCGCGCGGACGAGGGCGCGGGCACGGATGCCTGCGTCTCGGGAGTCGTGAGCTCTGCCTCGATGACCTCGAGCTCGTCGTGCTCGTCGAGATCGATGCGCTCCATCGCGACGGTCGCCTCGAGCGCGGGCGCGGGCTCGGTGGGCGGCGCGTCGGCCTTCGCCTTCTTGCGACCGAAGAACCGGCCCGCGGGCTTCGGGCGCGGCTCGTCCTCGGCAGCCGGCTGCTCGGGCTCGCTCGGCGATGCGTCGACCGGCTCGTCGGCCGGCTCGACGTCGAGCGCCTCGACCCGCTCCTGATCGGCGGGGGCGGCGGGCACGCTGGGCGTGGAGTGGCGGCCCTCGCGGGCCGGGGCCTCGCTGGGCAGCTCGGCGTCGTCCTCGGGAACCGGCGGCGTGCCGCCCGTGCGGGCGAGCTCTGCAGCGCGCTCGAGCTCTCGAAGCTGCCGTCGCGTCAGCGGGCGGCCTTCGTTCGCATCGGTCATGCTGTCAGTCTCCGGTACAAGTCGTGCTTGCTGATGTATTGAACCACCCCGTCGGGCACGAGGTACCAGACGGGATATCCGGCGCGGACGCGCGCACGGCAATCGGTCGAGGATATCGCAAGTGCCGGGATCTCCAGCAGTGAGACGCGGTCAGCCGGGAATCCCGACATCGACAGCTGGTGCCCGGGGCGCGTGACGGCGACGAAGTGGGCGAGCTCCCAGAGCTCGTCCTGGTCCTTCCACTCCACGATCGAGGCGAACGCATCCGCCCCCGTGATGAAGAACAGCTCGGCGTCGGGATGCAGCGCCCGCACGTCGCGCAGCGTGTCGATCGTGTAGGTCGGGCCGCTGCGATCGATGTCGATGCGGCTCACGAGGAAGCGCGGGTTCGACGCGGTGGCGACCACCGTCATCAGGTAGCGGTGCTCGCTCGGCGACGCGTGGCGCTTCTGGTACGGCTCGCCGGTCGGCACGAACACGACCTCGTCGAGGTCGAAGTGCTGCGCGACCTCGCTGGCCGCCACCAGGTGGCCGTGGTGGATGGGATCGAACGTGCCGCCCATGATCCCCAGGCGGCGACGTCGCTCCGGCGCGTCGGCGATGATGCTAGGCGTTGCCGTGCACGTCGTGCCGCCCGCCGCGGTGGGAGACGTCGCGGAACGAGCGCAGCACGATGGCCGAGATGAGGAAGATGCCTGCGGCGATGCCCGCGGCGATGTACGGGCCAGCGCCCGCCGCCTCTTCGGCGTGCTCAGCCGCGGCGGCGAGGAGTGTCAAGGTCATCATGGGTGTGCCTCCGATCCAGCAGCAAGCCTAGCGCGGCTCAGGGCCGCACCTGGCCCGTGCCGCGCACGATCCACTTCGTGCTCGTCAGCTCGGGGAGCCCCATGGGCCCGCGCGCGTGCGCCTTCTGGGTCGAGATGCCGACCTCTGCGCCGAACCCGAACTCGCCGCCGTCGGTGAAGCGAGTGGATGCGTTGTGCATGACGACCGCGGAGTCCACCTCCGCGAGGAACCGGCCGGCCGCATCCGCGTCGTCGGTGACGATCGTGTCGGTGTGGTGCGTGCCGAAGCGGTTGACGTGGGCGATCGCCGCGTCGAGGTCGTCGACGACGCCGATCGCGACGTCCATCGAGAGGTGCTCGGTCGACCAGCCGCCGTCGCCGAGCGGGGCGGCGCCCTCGACGCCGGGCAGCGCGGCGTCGGCGTGGATCGTGACGCCCGCCTGCTGGAGCGCGAGCGCGATGGCGGGCACGGCGGCGTCGGCGATCTCGCGGTGCACGAGCACCGTCTCGAGCGCGTTGCACACGCTCGTGCGCTGCGTCTTGGCGTTCAGCACGATGTCGAGCGCCATCGGCAGCGAGGCGGCGCGATCGATGAACGCGTGCACGACGCCCGCGCCCGTCTCGATGACGGGCACCGTCGACTCGGTGACGACGCGCTCGATGAGGGCGGCGCTCCCCCGCGGCACGAGCAGGTCGACGAGCCCGCGGGCGCGCATGAGCCGGCCCGCGCCGTCGCGGCCGAAGCGGTCGATGGTCTGCACGGCCTCGCGCGGCAGGCCGGAGCGCTCGATCGCGCCCTGCATGGCGTCGACGAGCACGGCGTTCGTGCGCTCTGCGGCCGAGCCGCCGCGCAGCACGACGGCGTTGCCGGACCCGAGCCCGATGCACGCGAGGTCGACCGTGACGTTGGGACGGGCCTCGTAGATCACGCCGATCACGCCGAAGGGCACGCGCACCTCGGTGAGGTCGAGCCCGTTGGGGAGCGTGCGCCGGCGCAGCACCTCGCCGATCGGGTCGGGCAGCTCGGCGAGCGCGCGCGCGGCGGCGGCGAGGCCCGCGATGCGCGACGGGTCGAGCAGCAGCCGGTCGAGCATGCCCTCGGCGAGGCCGGACTCGCGGCCCCGCTCGAGGTCGTCGGCGTTCGCTGCCAGGATCGCGTCGGCGGCATCCTCGATCGCGCTCGCGATCGCCCGGATCGCCGCGTGGCGCTGGTCGGCGTCGGCGACCCCGAGCGCTCGCGCGGCCCGCTGGCTCGCGGTCAGCAGCGCGTCGAACTCATCCAGGTGGTCGGCCATGCCTCGATCCTATGAGGCGGCGCGTGCGCGCCCCGACGCTCCCCGGTGGAGGGTTTGCGTCCGAGTGGAGGTCAACTCGGACGCAAACCCTCAACAGCGCGGCGGGGCGTCCGGTGGAGCGGCTCAGCGCGAGGGGTCGGGGTTCGGCTCGAACTCGGTGCCGAGCCGGTCGCCGGCGATCAGGCGCTCGAAGAGCGGCGTCGCCGTGACCGTCACGCGCACGCCCGCGTCGGCCGCGAGGCGGGCGGCGTCGACCTTCGTCATCGCGCCGCCGGAGCCGAGGTGCGAGCCGCTCGCGCCCAGCCGCACGCCGTCGAGCGGGTCGCCGTACGGCACGCGCTCGATCGGCTCGGAGCCGGGCTCGCCCGGCGGCGCGGTGCGCAGCGAGGCGATGTCCGAGAGCAGGATGAGCCGGTCGGCCCGCACGAGCCGCGCGACGAGCGCAGCGAGCCGGTCGTTGTCGCCGAAGCGGATCTCGTGCGTCGCGACGGTGTCGTTCTCGTTCACGATGGGCAGCATCCGCAGCTCGAGCAGCCGCTCGAGCGCGTTGCGCGCGTTGCCGCGGTGCGAGTCCATGTCCATGTCGGATGCGGTGAGCAGGATCTGCGCGGCGACGAGCTCATGGCGCGTGAGGCTGCGCTGGTACCGGTTCATGAGCACGTTCTGGCCGACCGCCGCGGCCGCCTGCTGCATCGGCAGGTCGATCGGCCGGGCGTCGAGCCCGAGGAACGGCATGCCGGTGGAGATCGCGCCCGACGACACGAGGATGACCTCGCCCGCCCGGTGCAGCCGCGCGAGCCCGTCGACGAGCGGCTCGATCTGCCCGCGCCGCTCCCCCGAGATCGACGACGAGCCGACCTTGACGACGACGCGCTGGCCGGCCCCGAGGTCGAGGCTCGTCATGCGTTCTCGTCCCAGCGCTGGACCTCGAACCCCTCGTCGTCGGTCCAGACGCCGCCGGCCCGCTCGCCCTTGAGGTCGTCGCGCGCGGCCTGCTTCGCGTTCATGCGCTCGTGGTACTCGCGGCGGCGCTCCTCGGTGGTGCGGCGGTCGTTGTGGTCGAGTCGCGGATCGGTGCCGCGGCTGCCGACGAGCTCGGCGGCCGACGAGATGGTCGGCTCCCAGTCGAACACGATGCCGGCGCCGGGGCCGATGACGACCGTCGCACCGGAGACCGCGCCCGCCTTCAGCAGCGCATCCTCGGTGCCGATCTTCGCCAGCCGGTCGGCGAGGTAGCCGACGGCCTCGTCGTTGCGGAAGTCGGTCTGCGCGACCCAGCGCTCCGGCTTGGCGCCCAGGATGCGGAAGACGGGGCCGTCGTGGCTGCCCTCGACCTTGACGACGTAGCCGTGGTCGTCGATCGCCTTCGGCCGCAGCACGATGCGCTCGACCACGGGCTCCGCGGCCTTCGCCGCGCGGTCGGCCTCGACGAGGTCGGCGAGCGCGAACGACAGCTCGCGCAGCCCCGTGTGGGCGATCGTCGAGATCTCGAAGACGCGGTAGCCCATCGCCTCGAGCTCGGGCCGCACGAAGTCGGCGAGCTCGCGCGCCTCCGGCACGTCGATCTTGTTGAGCGCGACGAGCTGCTGGCGCTCGAGCAGCGGCGTCTGGCCCTCGGGCACCGGGTACGCCTCGAGCTCGGCCAGGATGACCTTCAGGTCGCTGATCGGGTCGCGGTTCGGCTCGAGCGTGGCGCAGTCGATGACGTGCAGCAGGGCGGAGCAGCGCTCGACGTGGCGCAGGAACTCGAGGCCGAGCCCCTTGCCCTCGCTCGCGCCCTCGATGAGGCCCGGCACGTCGGCGATCGTGTAGCGCACCTGTCCCGACTCGACGACACCGAGGTTCGGGTGCAGGGTCGTGAAGGGGTAGTCGGCGATCTTCGGCCGGGCGGCCGACATCGCGGCGACGAGGCTCGACTTGCCGGCGCTCGGGAAGCCGACGAGCGCGACGTCGGCGACGGTCTTCAGCTCGAGCGTGACGTCGCCCTCGAAGCCGGGCGTGCCCAGCAGCGCGAAGCCCGGAGCGCGGCGCTTCTGGCTCGAGAGTGCGGCGTTGCCGAGCCCGCCCTGGCCGCCGGCCGCGACGACGAGCCGCATGCCCGCCTGGTTGAGGTCCGCGAGCGTCTCGCCCGACGCATCCGACACGACCGTGCCGACCGGCACGGGCAGCTCGAGCGTGCCGCCGGACGTGCCGGAGCGGTGGTCGCCCATGCCGGGCTGGCCGTTGTCGCTCGAGCGGTGGGCGAGCGGTGGTAGCCGAGCAGCGTGGTGATCTGCGGGTCGGCGAAGAGCACGATGTCGCCACCGTCGCCGCCGTTGCCGCCGTCGGGCCCCGCGAGGGGCTTGAACTTCTCGCGCTTGACCGAGACGCAGCCGTGCCCGCCGTGCCCTGCGCGCAGGTGCAGCGTCACCTGGTCGACGAATGTCGCCATCTGCTGTCTCCTTCTGTCGGAATGCGAGAACGGGGCGGGCCGAAGCCCGCCCCGTTCACCGGATGTCTGTGTTCGTCAGCCTGCGGCGACGATGTTGACGACCTTGCGGCCGCCCTTCTGGCCGAACTGCACGGCGCCCGCCTCGAGGGCGAACAGCGTGTCGTCGCCGCCACGACCGACGCCTGCGCCGGGGTGGAAGTGCGTGCCGCGCTGGCGGACGAGGATCTCGCCGGCCTTGACGACCTGGCCGCCGAAGCGCTTGACGCCGAGGTACTGCGCGTTCGAGTCGCGACCGTTGCGCGTGGAGGATGCGCCCTTCTTATGTGCCATCTGTCAGCCCCTTTACTTGATCTCGGTGACCTTGAGGCGCGTGAGCTCTGAGCGGTGGCCCATGCGGCGCTTGTAGCCGGTCTTGTTGCGGTAGTGCTGGATGCGGATCTTCGGACCGCGCAGGTCCGTGACGACCTCGGCGGTGACCGTGATCTTCGCGAGGGCGTCGACGTCGGTCGTCACCTTGTCGCCGTCGACGAGCAGCACGGGGGCCAGCTCGACGTTGCCGTTGTCATCGCCGGCGATGCGGTCGACGACGAGCACGGTGCCCACCTCGACCTTCTCCTGCCGACCGCCGGCGCGCACGATTGCGTACACCACGTTGGATCCTCACTGTTGGAACGACTCCCGGCCCAGCCGGGACGAAGCTTGTAGCGCGCGCGGAGCCGCGACTTGCGCCAGCGAACAACGATACAGGCTCGCAGCGCTCTCGGTCAACATGACCGGACCCCGCGTGGCGCGCACTAGCGTGAGCGGATGGCGATCCTGGTCGACGAGCCCCTGTGGCCGAACCACGGCACGATGTGGGCGCACCTCGTGAGCGATGCATCGCTCGACGAGCTGCACGCGTTCGCCCGGGCGGCCGGGATCCCCGCGCGCGGCTTCGACCACGACCACTACGACGTGCCCGCCGAGCGGATCGATGCGCTGGTGGCGATGGGCGCGCAGCGCGTGCCCCCGAAGGAGCTCGTGCGCCGGCTCATCGCGAGCGGGCTGCGCGTCAAGGAGCGCGACCGCCGACCCCGTCGCTGAGCGCGCCGCCGCGGTGTCGAGCTGCTGCTCCGGTGTCCGGGCACTCGAGCAGCACGTCGACACTCGTCGCGGCTACACCGGACGAGTGTCGGTCGCTGCTCGTGTGTCGGGCGCAGCGACCCGACACTCGTCGATCGGCCGTCAGCGGGCGGGGATCAGCGCTGGTCGTCCGGCTTCGCCGTGATGACGCCCGAGGATGCGCGGCGCGAGCGGCGGGCCGCCTTGCCGGTGCCGGGCGCGGGCGTGGCGAGCGCGTCGAGCGCGCTGCCGAGCAGCCCGTCGAGGTCGTCCCGCGTCGCCGTCGGCGCTGCCTGCTCGTGCGCGGGCTCGACCGGGATGTCGAGGATCGTCACGACCGGCTCGGCGACGACCGCCTCGATGGCGGCCTTCGACGGGCTCACGATGCCGCTGGGCTGCTCGCTCGGCTGCTCCGTGCGCTGCCCGCCGGCCTGCTCCGTGCGCTGACCGCCCGCCTGCTCCGCGCGCTGACCGCCCGGCTGCGTGCCGCCCTGCTCGCCCTCGGGCTTGCCCTTGCCGGCCGCCGCGATCTGGGAGAGCCCCTTGCGGAGGTCCTCCGTGATCGCGTGGGTGCCGCCGGTCGGCTGCTGCTGCTGGTGCTGCTCCGGCTGCTGCGCATCCGTCTGCTTGCCGCGGCCGCCGCGTCGGTTGCGGCCGTTGCCGCTGCCGCTGTCGGCCTGCTGCTGGCGCTGCGGCCGCGAGATGGGCTCGTGGTGCACGATGACGCCGCGACCGGCGCACACCTCGCACGGCTCCGAGTACGCCTCGAGCAGGCCGAGGCCCAGCTTCTTGCGCGTCATCTGCACGAGGCCGAGGCTCGTCACCTCTGCGACCTGGTGCTTCGTCCGGTCGCGGCTGAGGCACTCGATGAGGCGACGCTGCACGAGGTCGCGGTTCGACTCGAGCACCATGTCGATGAAGTCGATCACGATGATGCCGCCGATGTCGCGCAGCCGCAGCTGTCGCACGACCTCCTCCGCGGCCTCGATGTTGTTCTTCGTGACCGTCTCCTCGAGGTTGCCGCCGGCACCCACGAATCGGCCGGTGTTCACGTCGACGACCGTCATGGCCTCGGTGCGGTCGATCACGAGCGAACCGCCAGAGGGCAGCCACACCTTGCGGTCGAGCGCCTTGTCGATCTGCTCCGAGATGCGGAAGTGCGAGAACGGGTCGTCCGTGCCCTCGTACGCCTCGACCCGGTCGAGCAGGTCGGGCGCGATCGCCTCGAGGTACTCGCGGATCGTGGTGAGCGCCTCAGCGCCCTGGATGACGAGCTTGTGGAAGTCCTCGTTGAAGACGTCGCGGACGATCTTCACGAGCAGGTCGGGCTCGGCGTGCAGGCGCTGCGGGGCGGTGCCCGTCTTCACCTGCTGCTGGATGCGCTCCCACTGGCGCGTGAGCCGCTCCACGTCGCGCGTGAGCTGGTCCTCGGTGGCGCCCTCGGCGGCGGTGCGCACGATGACGCCCACGCCCTCGGGCAGCACCTGCTTGAGGATCTTCTTCAGGCGGGCGCGCTCGGTGTCGGGCAGCTTGCGCGAGATGCCGTTCATCGAGCCGCCGGGCACCGACACGAGGTAGCGGCCGGGCAGCGAGATCTGGCTCGTGAGCCGGGCGCCCTTGTGGCCGATCGGATCCTTCGTGACCTGCACGAGCACCGTGTCGCCGGGCTTGAGCGCGAGCTCGATCTTGCGCGGCTGGCCCTCGAGCTCCGCGGCGTCCCAGTCGACCTCGCCGGAGTAGAGCACGGCGTTGCGGCCGCGGCCGATGTCGACGAACGCCGCCTCCATGCTCGGCAGCACGTTCTGCACCCGACCGAGGTAGACGTTGCCGATGAGGCTCGACTCGGATGCCTTGGCCACGTAGTGCTCGACGAGCACGCCGTCCTCGAGCACGGCGAGCTGCACGCGGTCGTGCTTCGAGCGCACGATCATCTGGCGGTCGACGGACTCGCGGCGGGCGAGGAACTCGGTCTCGGTGACGACGGTGCGGCGGCGACCGGCGTCGCGGCCCTCGCGGCGTCGCTGGCGCTTGGCCTCGAGCCGGGTGGAGCCGCGCACCTTCTGCGGCTCGGTGATGAGCGGCTTCTCGTCCTCGGCCTCCCGCGGGTCGAGCGGGTGCGCGAGCGCGAGCGGCGCGTGCGCCGGTTGCCCTGCTGGTCGTCGTCGTCCTCGTCGTCGTCCTCGTCGTCGTCGCGCAGCGACGGGAGCGCCGGCAGCGCCGCGAGGTCGGGCGCGTGGAAGACGATGCCGAAGGGGCCGACCGGCAGCTCGGGCAGCGAGCGCGGGTCGTCGGCCGGCTCGGGCTCGGATGCGTCGGGCGCGGCCTCGGATGCGGCGGGCTCGGCACCGGGCTCGGTGGCGCCGGGCTCGGTCAGGCCGGGATCGATCAGGCCGGGCTCGTGGCCGGGCTCCTCGGTCCGCTCGCCGTCGATCGCCAGCGTCTGGCTCGCCGCCGGCCGGCGCGGCGGTCTGCGCGCGCCGGGCTGCGGCGCCTCGGGCTGCGGCGCCTCGGGCTGCGGCGCCTCGGAGACCGCGGCGTCACCGTCAGTGGCGGGCTCGGCGGGCTCCGCCTGCGGCGGCCGCATCCGCGTCGCCGGTGGGCGCATCCGCTGCTGTCGTCCTGCGGGTCGAGGCGCGCTTGCGGCGCGGCTTCGAGGGTGCCTCCCGGTCGCCGCCGTCGACGCTGGCGTCGCTCGTCGGTGCGTCGGTCTGTGCTGCGTCACCCTGTGCCTCGACCGCGGTGTTCTCGGTCGGGAGGGTCGTGTCGTTGTCCACCATCGCTGGCGCGCTCCTGCCGCAACCGGCGCCGCCGGTCGCCATCTCGCTCGCGACCGGGCGCACCCGGCGCGAATCCTTACCTGACATCCCCTCGCGGGGATGGCCCGGGCCAGTCGTGCTGCCCGGAAAACCTTGGGCGTGCCCATCGGGCGCGCTGCGGGGAAGTCTACCCCACGCGTGCCGCGCGCTCATGGCAGCACGACGCGCACGGCGAGCGCGACGAAGGCGACGGCCGCCACGAGCGTCGCGGCGATCGCGAGCCATCCCTGCGGCTGCACGCTGCGGCCGATCCTGGCGCCGATCAGCACGACCGCCGCGAGGTACAGCGCCGAGGCCGTCTCGAGGATGAGCATGAGCACGAGCAGGTCGCCGAGCGGCGTCGGCGAGGCGGGGTCGATGAACTGCACGAAGAACGACGCGAAGAACAGGATCGCCTTCGGGTTCAGCAGGCTCGTGACGAGCGCGGTGCGGAAGGGCGCGAGCCGCGGCTGCGCGATGATCGGGTTCGGCGCGGTGGGCGGATGCGTCGGGTTCTCGGTGGCGGCGGGCTCGGCACCGCGGCGCAGCCGCACCCGGATGCGGGCGACGGCGCTGCGCACGAGGCCGATGGCGAGCCAGCCGAGGTAGGCGGCGCCGGCCCAGGTGAGGATGCGGAAGACGATCGGGTTCGACGACAGCGCCTGCGCGGAGAGCACGGCGAGCACCATGAGGATCGCGTCGCCGAGGAACACGCCGAAGGTGGCGCGGAAGCCGGCACGCCGGCCTGCCCGCAGTGCGGTGGTGGCGACGAACAGGCTGTTCGCCCCCGGCAGCAGCACGATCACGATCGCGCCGGCCGCGAATGCCGCGAGCGTGGCGCCGTCGAGGCTCACCGGGCGGCCCTCGCGCTGCGGCCCCGACGGGCCGTGTCCGCGTCGGCGTCGGCGCAGGTGCTGGTTGGATGGAGCACAGGAGGCTCCATGAACACCGCCCGACCCGCCCACATCGCCGCGCCCGTGTGGCTCGGCGTGCTGCTGATCATCACGGGCCTCCTCGGCCTGCTGGGCGCGTTCTCGCTCTCGGTCGAGCGCATCGAGCTGCTGCTGCACCCCGATGAGGCGCTCGGTTGCGACCTCAACCCGTTCCTGTCGTGCTCGGGTGCGATCCAGTCGGAGCAGGGCGGCGTGTTCGGCTTCCCCAACCCGTTCCTCGGGCTCATGGCGTTCCCGGCTCCGATCATCATGGGGGCCCTGACGCTCGGCCGCGTCGCGATGCCGCGCTGGGTGTGGACGGTCTTCTCGATCGGCGTGCTCGGCGGCATCGCGCTGGTGCTGTGGCTCGCGCAGCAGTCGATCTTCGTGCTGGGCTTCGTGTGCCCGTGGTGCTTCCTGGTCTGGATGGCGATGTACGCGATGGCGTTCCCGCTGTGGACCTGGGCGCTCGGCGCCGGCGGGCTGCCCGCACCCGCGGGCCTGCGCCGCACGGCCGCGCGCTTCTCGTCGTGGGGCTGGGTGCTCTCGCTCGCGCTCGCCGTGATCCTCGTGCTGACGATCATGATCGTGCTCCCGGGCATCCCCCGGTACCTCTTCGCCTTCTAGCCGGCGACCCCGGTCACGGCCGCGAGCGCCGAGCTTCCCCTACCTGCGGGGATTCGCGCTCGAAAGCCGCGATTCGGGGAAGGTCGACGGCGGAGACGGGCGTGGGTTCAGGCGAACCAGAGGGCGAGCTCGCGCGCGGACGACTCCTCGGAGTCGGAGCCGTGCACGAGGTTCTGCTGCACCTTGAGGCCCCAGTCGCGGCCGAGGTCGCCGCGGATCGTGCCGGGCGCGGCGGTCGTCGGGTCGGTCGTGCCGGCGAGCGAGCGGAAGCCCTCGATGACGCGGTCGCCCTCGAGGCGGATCGCGACGGACGGGCCCGAGAGCATGAACTCGACGAGCGGCTCGAAGAACGGCTTGCCCTGGTGCTCCTCGTAGTGCTCCTCGAGCAGCGCGCGGTCGGGCTGGACGAGCTTGAGGTCGCTGACGACGTAGCCCTTCGCCTCGATGCGCGCGAGGATCGCGCCGGTGAGCTGGCGCTGGACGCCGTCGGGCTTGATGAGGACGAGGGTGCTCTGCATGCCGCCCAGCCTACCGAGCGGCGCCCGGCCCCTCTGGCACCGCCGCCGGCACAGTCGGCACCTGCGGCCATGTGCGGCTCGCCGCGAGCACGAGGAGCAGCGACCCCGCCATGCCGACGAGTGCTTGGGAGACCACGCCTGCGAGCTCGGCGCTCGAGCCCCACGGGCCCATCAGCGGCAGCACGAGCGAACCGAGCACCCCGGCGACGGCCAGTCCGACCACCGCCAGGGTCGCGCTGCGCCAACGCACGGGCGGCGTGCGGCGCACCTCGGCCGCCATCCAACCGAGCGCGAGACCTGCGACGCACCCGACCATCATCGCGACGAACGCGAAGATGGAGCCCGTGACGACGGTGAGGCTCACCGCGCCCTCGCCAGGCGGGTTCAGGCGAAGGTCGACGTGCGCCGCGACGAGCAGCCCTGTGCCTGCGTACACCGCGACAAGCAGTGCTCCGAGGAGTGCGAGATCGCCGCCCGCGCGTCCCCACCTGATGGCACCCGATGCCTCCTCTGGTGCCGCGCGCACCGTCCGGAACGTCCCCACCGTCGTGATCGCGATGACGAGCGCGGCTCCGGGCCCCCACACCCAGGCAGCCGGTGTCAGCGCATCCGCCAGCTCCACGAGCGTTGGGGAGGGCCGGTTGGAGAACGTCCAGGCCACCAGCGCGAGCCAACCGGTGGCGAACAGCACCTGCGCGGCGATCGCCAGCAGGATCCGAGGCGTTCGAGACCCACGCGGATGCGCACCTCGATGGATGGTGCAGACCGCGGCCCCGCAGAACCCAGGCACAGCACCACCGATGCTGATCGCCACGACGCTGACGATGGCTCCGACGTCTTGACATCGATGCCGGGCCCGTAGAGCTCGACGAGGGTCGGGAGCATGCCGACGCTCGCGAGCACCCCGCTCCACAGCGCAGCGCGGCGAGCGACGCGGGAGACCGGATTCCGCCACGACTCCTGCGTCGCCGATCTCTCCATCATGCGCTCACTGTCGCACGGGCGTCCGGGGTCTCGCCGCTGGCGCAGCGGGTGTCGGCGATGCCGTCGTCGTCGAGGTCGGCGATGTGACCACTCAGGTGCCGGGGGCTCCGCGGGGGTCGAGGCCCTGCGCCCGGCGCTGCCGCTCGATCTGGCGGGCCTTCGCGAAGCAGAAGATCCAGAGGCCGACGAGCACGAGCGCGACGGCACCCCACACGGGCTCGAACCACGTCAGCGCGGCGAGCGCGAACTGGGTGCCGAGGCTGACCACCCAGCCCCACGCGTGCCGCAGCAGCGGCATGGTCGCGACGAGCAGCACGCCCACCGCGCCGAACGCGACGGGGCCGGGCCAGTCGCGGGTCACGCCCCAGACGGCGAGCGCCCCGAACGCGATGCCGCCGACCTCCAGGCCGTGCACGATCCGCAGCAGCGACTCCATCGCGCCGCGGGCGGGGCGCTGGCGCGGGCTGCGCTCCGGCGCGCTCACGAGGGATCCTCGTCGGTGATCTCGACCGTCGCCGCCTGTCGGCGCGCGTCGGGCCGGCGCAGCCAGCCCTGCTCGCGCGCGTGGGCGAGCACGTCGCCGAGCAGCGTGATGGACCCCGTCACGACGACGGCGCCGTCGCGGTCGGCGGCCGACTCGCGCGCCGACTCGACGGCGGTCCCCAGCTCGGGCTCGACGAGCACGCGCTCGGCGCCGAGCACGGCGACCGCCTGCGCGGCGAGGTCGTCGGCCGGCAGCGCCCGCTCGGAGGTCGACTGCGTCACGACGAGCTCGTCGATCACGGGCTCGAGCTCGGTGAGCACGCCCGTGACGTCCTTGCCGGCGAGCACGCCGAGCACGAGCGTGACGCGCTCCAGGCCGAACACCTCGCCGAGCGCGACGCGGAGCGCGGCCGCGCCGTGCGGGTTGTGCGCGGCGTCGAGCACGACGAGCGGATGCGCGCCCACGACGTCGAGGCGACCCGGCGACGTGGCGGCGGCGAAGCCCTCTGCCAGCACCTGCGCCGTGAGCGGCTGCGAGCCGCCGCCGAGGAACGCCTCGACGGCGACGAGCCCGAGCGCCGCGTTCGCGCCCTGGTGGGCGCCGAGCAGCGGCACGAGCTGGTCGATGTACTCGGCCGCCATGCCGCGCACGGTGATGAGCTGCCCGCCGACGGCGACGGCCTGCGAGGCGAGCGCGAAGTCGCGACCCTCCACGAGCAGCCGCGCGCCCACCTCCTCGGCGCGCGCCTCGAGCACGGCGAGCGCCTCGGGTGCCTGCGCCGCGGAGACCGCGATCGCGTCGGGCTTGATGATGCCCGCCTTCTCGCGCGCGATCGCCTCGACGGTCGTGCCGAGCCGGTTCGTGTGGTCGAGCGCGATCGGCGTGATCACCGCGACGTCGCCGTCGGCGACGTTCGTCGAGTCCCACGTGCCGCCCATGCCGACCTCGAGCACCGCCACGTCGACCGGCGCATCCGCCATGGTCGCGAGCGCGAGCACCGTGAACGCCTCGAAGAAGGTGAGCCGGCGCTCCCCCGCGGCCTCGAGCTCGGCGTCGACGAGCTCGAGGAACGGAGCGACGTCGTCGTAGTTGCGCGCGAACGCCTCGTCGCTGACGGGCTCGCCGTCGATCGCGATGCGCTCGTTGACGCGCTCGAGGTGCGGGCTCGTCGAGCAGGCCGGTGCGCAGGCCGTGCGCGCGCAGCAGCGCGTCGATGACGCGCGCGGTGGACCCCTTGCCGTTCGTGCCGGTGATGTGGATGACCCGGAAGGCGCGCTGCGGGTCGCCGAGCAGCTCGACCGCGCGCCGGGTCGCCTCGATGCGCGGCTCGACCGCCGCTTCGCCCGCCCGCGCGAGCAGCGCCTGATAGGCGGCCTCCGCGGCCTCGCGGTGCTCGAGCGACTCGAGGATCCGGTCGTCGACGTGCGCCGGGCCGTCGAAGGGCTCCGCCGCGTCCAGCTCGTCGGTCATGCGTCCACCTTCTCGATCGTGATCGCCAGCGGCGAGCCGTCGCCCACGCGGTGCGCGGTGCGGCCGTCGGCGAGCTCGCCCATCGTGTCGTCCACCCGGTCGAGCGTCAGCTCGGTCGCGAGCGTCTCCCCCGCCACGAGCGCGCGGTTCGCCTCGAGCGCGGCGACGCCGTGCCGCGTCGGAGCCGAGCGTCAGGCGGATGCGGTCGGAGACGTCGAGCCCCGCCTCCTTGCGCGCCTGCTGCACGGCGCGGACGACGTCGCGGGCGAGGCCCTCGGCCTCGAGCTCGGGCGTCGTCGCCGTGTCGAGCACGACGAAGCCGCCGCCGGGCAGGAAGCCCACGGCCGCGGTCTCGTCGGCGACCTCGAGCGCGAGCTCGAACTCGCCCGCCTCGAGCGCGATGCCGCCGGCGACGACGGTCTCGGGCCCGCCGTCGGCGTGCTCGATGGTCCAGTCGCCCGCGCGGGCGGCCTGGATGGCGCGCTGCACGTCCTTGCCGAGCCGGGGTCCGGCGGCGCGGGCGTTGACCTGCAGCCGGCGCGAGATGCCGTAGCGCTCGAGCGCGTCGGGACCGGCGCTCTCGAGCACGACCTCCCGCACGTTGAGCTCGTCCTGCAGCACGGCGGCGAACGGCGCCACGTCGACGTCGCCCACCACGGTGAGCGTCGGCAGCGGCAGTCGCACGCGCTTGCGCGCCTGCTTGCGCAGCGCGTTGCCGACGCTCGCGATCGCGCGCACGGCGTCCATCTGCGCGACGAGCACGTCGTCGGACGGCAGGTCGGATGCGTCCGGCCAGTCGGTCAGGTGCACGGAGCGGCCGCCGGTGAGGCCCTTCCAGACCTGCTCGGTGACGAGCGGCGACAGCGGCGCGGCGAGTCGGGTCAGCGTCTCGAGCACCGTGTGCAGCGTGTCGAACGCCTCGGACCCGGAGCCGTCCTCGGCCACGCCGACCCAGAAGCGGTCGCGCGATCGCCGCACGTACCAGTTCGTGAGCACGTCGAGCAGCTCGCGCACGGCGAGCGTCGCGCCGGTCGCGTCGAGCCGCTCGAGGCTCGCGGTGGCCGTCTCGACGGTCGAGCGCAGCTTCGCGAGGATGTAGCGGTCGAGCACGTCGGTCGACGTCGTCGAGCGCTGCGCGAGGTACGGCGCGCCGCCGCGGGCGCGGTTCGCGTAGGTGGCGAAGAAGTACCACGTCGACCACAGCGGCAGGTGGAACTGCCGCAGCGCCTCGCGGATGCCCTCCTCCGAGACGATGAAGTTGCCGCCGCGCAGGATCGAGCCCTGCAGCAGGTGCCAGCGCACCGCATCCGAGCCGTAGGCGTCGAAGGCGTCGTTGACGTCGGGGTAGTTGCGGCGCGACTTCGACGCCTTGTAGCCGTCGTCGCCGAGGATGATGCCGTGGCTGATGACGTTCTCGAACGCCGGCCGGCCGAACAGCGCGACCGACAGCACGTGCATGACGTAGAACCAGCCGCGCGTCTGGCCGATGTACTCGACGATGTAGTCGGCGGGGCTGTGCGCCTCGAACCACTGCTCGTTCTCGAACGGGTAGTGGAACTGCGCGAACGGCATCGAGCCGGAGTCGAACCACACGTCGAGCACGTCGGGGATGCGCCGCATCGTCGAGCGGCCGGTCGGGTCGTCGGGGTTGGGGCGGGTGAGCTCGTCGATCGCGGGGCGGTGCAGGTCGGTCGGGCGCACGCCGAAGTCGCGCTCGAGCTCGTCGAGCGAGCCGTAGACGTCGACGCGCGGGTGGTTCGCGTCGTCGCTCTTCCACACCGGGATGGGGCTGCCCCAGTAGCGGTTGCGGCTGATCGACCAGTCGCGGGCGCCCTCGAGCCACTTGCCGAACTGGCCGTGCTTGACGTTCTCGGGCACCCAGTTGATCTGCTCGTTCGCGGCGAGCAGGTCGTCCTTGATCTCGGTGACGCGCACGAACCAGCTCGAGACGGCCTTGTAGATGAGCGGGTTGCGGCAGCGCCAGCAATGCGGGTACGAGTGCACGTAGGAGGCCTGCCGCAGCACGCGGCCGGCGTCCTTCAGCAGCTTCGAGAGCGGCTTGTTGGCGTCGAACACCTGCATGCCGGCGACCGGCGCGACCGCGTCGAGGAAGCGCCCGCCGTCGTCGACCGACAGGATCGTCGGGATGCCCGCGGCCGTCGCGATGCGCTGGTCGTCCTCGCCGTAGGCAGGAGCCTGGTGCACGATGCCGGTGCCCTCGCCGGTGGCGACGTAGTCGTCGACGAGGATCTGGAAGGCGTGCTCGGTGCCCCAGGCGGATGCGTCGGCGTAGAAGTCGAAGATCGGCTCGTAGCGCAGTCCCGCGAGCTCGGCGCCGGTGAGGGTGCGCGAGACCGCGTCGACCGCGTCCTCGGCCGAGCCGTAGCCGAGGTCCTTGAAGTAGCCGGCGATCGTGGCGGTCGCGAGCAGGAAGTCGCCGTCGCCGGCGCTCGTGCCCTCCGGTCCTGCGGGCACGACCGCGTACTCGACGGCGGGGCCGACGGCGAGCGCGAGGTTCGTCGGCAGCGTCCACGGCGTCGTCGTCCACGCGAGCGCCTTGACGCCCGACAGCTGCAGCGCATCCGCCGCCGCCCCCGTGAACGGGAACGAGACGGTCAGGTGGTGTCCTGGCGGTCCTGGTAGACGTCGTCGTCCATGCGCAGCTCGTGGTTCGACAGCGGCGTCTCGTCGCGCCAGCAGTACGGCAGCACGCGGTAGCCCTCGTAGGCGAGGCCCTTGTCGTGGAGGGTCTTGAACGCCCAGATGACGCTCTCCATGTAGGTGAGGTCGAGCGTCTGGTAGCCGCCGTCGAAGTCGACCCAGCGCGCCTGCCGGGTGACGTAGTCCTGCCACTCGTCGACGTACCGCAGCACCGACTCGCGCGCCTTCGCGTTGAACACGTCGACGCCCATCGACTCGATCTGCGCCTTCTCGGTGATGCCGAGCTGCTTCATCGCCTCGAGCTCGGCCGGCAGGCCGTGCGTGTCCCAGCCGAACACGCGCGGCACGAGCTTGCCGCGCATCGTCTGGAACCGCGGGAAGACGTCCTTCGCGTAGCCGGTGAGCAGGTGCCCGAAGTGCGGCAGCCCGTTCGCGAACGGGGGTCCGTCGTAGAACACCCACTCGGTGCAGCCCTCGCGCTGCTCGAGCGAGGCCTTGAAGGTGTCGTCGCCCTTCCAGAAGGCGAGGATGCCGGTCTCGATCGACGGCAGGTCGGGGCTCGCGACGACGCCCGCGTCGCCGGTGAGCGGGTAGCGGTCCGGTCGGGTGGTTCGCTGGTCGGTCACGCTGGTCTCCTGCATCCTCTTGCTTCCTGGATGCGGGGACGCTCTCGCGCGGTACCACCCCGCTTGCGACCCGCTGCCGGGCCGCCGCTCCGCCCGGAGACCGGGCCCTACGGCTGTGACGGGCCTGCCCCGTTCGGATCTACTGGGCGTCGCCGCCGTTCTCCCGACCGCTCCCCGGTGATGGCCGGATCGATGCGTGTGGGGTGATCCTATCGCGTCTCGGAGCGGAGGGCGATGCTGCCGGCGCTCACCTGGACGTCGATGGTGGAGGTCGCGTCGCGGTCCTCGTCGACGTCGATCGTCGCGTCCCCGGCCGACACGTCCTGCGTCACCGCGTAGTCGCCGTCGGGGATCCCGAGCTCGATGCTGCCGGCGCTCACCTCCGCGGTGATCGACGCGGGCTGCTCGCCCGTGAGGGCGCCGATCACGCGGCCGGCGCTCACGTCGAGCGTCACGTCGCCGCTCGACGCGAGGTCGAGCCGGGCCTCGCCCGCCGAGACGGTGAGGCCGAGGGAGTCGGCGTCGCCGGCGAGGTCGACGCTGCCGGCGCTGAGGTCGACGATCGCGGTGCCCCAGTCGGCGTCGGCGTCGAAGCTGCCGGCCGCGACGTCGACGTCGAGGTCGAGCCCCGCTCGCTCGAGCTCCGCGGGGAGCGTCAGCACGACGTGCTCCTCGCCGCCGCGGTCGCCGAACCAGCGGCCGAAGCCCCACCAGCCCCAGCGGTGGTCGGTCTGCGCCCGGAGCGTGGCGCCGTCGCGGACGAGCTGCCACTGCTGCACCGGGCCGCCGTCGGTGGACGCGTCGAGCCGGGCCTCGTCGACGTCGTCGAAGCGCACCTCGAAGCCGGCCGCGGTGCTGTCGATGCGCAGCGCCTCGACGCCGTCGGCCGAGGCCGTCCACGACTGGCTCGTCGCGCTGTGGGCGGCGACGCCGCGCACGACGCCGCCACCGATCGCGAAGACGAGCGCGATCGCGCCGAGGACGACGAGGAGGATGCTGATCCACGAGCCGGGGCGCGCGGTGGTGGGGATGGTCATCGGAGGCCTCCGGAGGCGTCGGACTGGTCGGATGCGTGGGGTGCGTCGAGGTGGGCGAGCACGGCGAGGACGCGGCGGTTGCCGTCCTCCGGCTCGAGCTCGAGCTTCTGGAAGACCGCGGAGATGTGCTTCTCGACACTGCCCGCGGAGACGTAGAGGCGGTCGGCGATCGTCTGGTTCGACGATCCCTCCGCCATGAGCGCGAGCACCTGCCGCTCGCGGGGCGTGAGCCGCTCCATGCGCGTGTCGCGGCGGCGGCGGGCGAGCAGCTGGCTCACGACCTCCGGGTCGAGCACGGTGCCGCCGCCGGCGACCTGCTCGACGGCGCTGAGGAAGTCCCGGATGTCGGCGACGCGGTCCTTCAGCAGGTAGCCGAAGCCGGCGGGGCCGCTCGCGATGAGATCGGCCGCGTAGCGCTCCTCGACGTACTGCGAGAGCACGAGCACGCGGGGGCGGTCGCCGCGGCTGCGGATGCCGATCGCGGCGAGGATGCCCTCGTTCGTCCGCGTCGGCGGCATCCGCACGTCGAGGATGCGCGAGGTCGGGGTCGGTGGCCGGCGATGGCCGCCTCCAGTGCGCTCGCGTCGGGCAGCTGGGCGACCATCTCGTGGCCGGCGTCGGTGAGCAGGCGCGCGATGCCCTCGCGGAGCAGCACGCTGTCCTCGCAGATCAGGATGCGCACGGGACCGTCACCTCGATCGCGGTCGGGCCGCCGGCGGGGCTCGTCAGGGTGAGGGTGCCGCCGACGCCCGCGACGCGGTGGGCGAGCCCGTCGATGCCGCCGCCCAGCTGGCGCTCCGCGCCGCCGATGCCGTCGTCCTCGATGCGTGCCCACAGCGTCGCCGTGGCGGGCTGCGCCGCGTCGGGCGCGGAGCCGGGCTGGTCCTGCCGGGTGCGGATCGCGACCCGGATGCGGCTGGCGCGGGCGTGCTTCTGGGCGTTCGTGATCGCCTCGGCGATCGCGAAGTAGACGGCCGTCTCCGCGTCTCGGGAGCAGCGGCGGTCGAGCCGCGCGTCGACCTCGACGGGGACGGGGCTGCGGGCCGCGAGCGCCGAGACGGCGGCGTCGAGGCCGCGGTCGTCGAGCACGGCGACGTGGATGCCCCGGGCGAGCTGCCGCAGCTCGGTGACGGCCGACTTCGACGACGCGTGCGCCTCATCGATGAGCGCCTTCGCGCCTGCGGGGTCGGACTCGATGCGGTCGCGCGCCATGCCCAGCTGCATCGCGATCGAGACGAGCCGCGGCTGGACGCCGTCGTGCAGGTCGCGCTCGATGCGGGTGCGGTCGAGGTCGGCGGCCCGCACGGCGCCGTGCCGACGGTCGCGCTCGTCGCGCGCCTCCTGCTCGAGCCGCTCGCGGTCGTCGGGCACGAGCAGGCCGAGCGTGAGGTTGCGGTGCGCGATGGCGAGGCCGATCGTGCCGGCGACGCCGCCCGCGAGGGCGAGGATGCCCAGCAGCGGCGCCCATCCGACCGGCACGGGGATGCTCGTGAGCGGCACCATGACGGTCTCGGCGGCGCCGAGGCCCGCGAGCGCGAGCGGCACGCCGAGCCCGACGAGGCCCAGCAGCGGCAGCGTGACCGCGCCGAGGATGCTCGCCAGGAAGAAGCTGAGGATCGCGCGCCAGTGCTGGCCGTCGGTGACGATGCGCAGCAGGCGGTGCGGGATGCGGAGCCAGTCGGTGCGCGGCGAGCGGCGGAACACCGCGGGCGGCACCGGCGCGCCGTAGAGCCCGGCGACCCGCTCGCGCTCGAACCAGGCGACCGCGAGCAGTCCGAGCATCGCGAGCGCCAGCAGCAGGAAGCCGACCAGCACGATGAGGGTGGGGATGCCGGTCGCGGCGAGCACGACGATGGTCGTGAGGATGGGGATCCCGACGGAGCCGAGCAGCGCGAGGTGCGCGACGGTCGCGAGGAGGGTGCCGGTTCGTTGCATGGCTCCACGCTAGGACGGGCGCGAGCAGCGCACCCGGCGGATCCCCGGAAGCCTTGCGGGGGCTATCCCCCACCCCGCCGATCCCAGCCTGCGGCGATACCCTCGGCGCATGATCGACACCCGCATCCGCACCGCCGCCGCGGCCCTCGTGGTCGCCGCCGGCCTGCTCGTGAGCGGCTGCGCGAGCACGCCTCCCACCCCGACGGCCGGGCCGACCACGCCCGCGAGCGACCCCGCCAGCGACCCGGCCCCCGAGCCGCGCACGCAGGCGCAGCAGTGCGCGCAGCTGCTGACGGATGTGCAGGGGATCGCGGTCGACGTCCCCCGCGTCGGCGAGCTGCTGGGCACCGACCCGTTCGGTGCGCTCGCGCTCGTCGCCGACCTCTCCGGCCGCGTCGCCGACCTCGACGTGCAGGTGACCGATCCGGAGCTGCTGCGGCGCATCGACGAGATCCAGGTCGGCTGGGACGCGATCGTGCAGGACGCGCAGGACTCGATCGGAGCGGGCGACCTCGGCGCGCTCGAGCGCATCACCGCATCCGTCACCGAGCTCGGGCAGCGGGTCTCCGAGCTGCAGCAGCTGTGCGCGGGCACCCCGTGACCAGCGCACGCGCGGGCCGGCTGGCCGCGCTCGTCGTCGCCGCGGCGGCGCTCTCGGGCTGCGTCATCCTGCCGCCGCCGCTGCCCGCCCCGGCCCCGCCCGTGATCGCGACGCCGACCCCGCAGGCGTCGTCGAGCGCGCCGAGCCCCACCCAGCCCGCCCCCACGCAGCCCGCGCCGTCGCAGACGCCCGTCGACCCCGCCCCGACCGACGCCGGCCCCGCGCTGCCCGCACCCACCCCGGCGGAGTGCACCGCCGCCGATGAGGCGCTCGCGGCGATCGTCACGCGCGCGACCGAGGTGCTCGACGCGGTGCCCGCCGACGGCGAGCCCGACTGGGCGGCGGCCGACGCGGTCGTCGCCGACCTGCCCGTCATGCGCGACGCGTTCATCGCCTCGACCACGAGCACGGCGCTCGCGGAGAGCTTCCGCGAGCTCGACGAGCCGATCGCCGAGCTCGCCGACGGCGTGGCATCCCGCGATGGGCTCGTCGTCACGCTGCGCTCGCCGCTCGTGGCGTTCGCCGCGCCGGCCGCGCTGCTGCCGTGCGCCGGCATCCTCTGACCGTACGCTGACCGCATGACCGCACCGCTGCTCGCGCTGCTCGACGGCACGCTCGCCGACGTCGCCACGCCGCTCGTGCGCGCCGACGACCTCGGCGTCGTGCGCGGCGACGGCGTCTTCGACGCGACCCTCGTGCGCCGCGGCCCCGACGGGGTCGGCCACGTGCGCGACCGCGAGGCCCACCTCGACCGGCTGGAGCGCTCGGCCGCGATCCTGCAGCTGCCCGAGCCGGATAGGGCCGGCTTCGAGCGCGCGATCGACGCGCTCGTCGCCGCGTGGGACTTCGCCGAGCAGCCGGAGGCGCTCATCCGCCTGGTGCTCACCCGCGGCCCCGAGTCGGGCGGCGCACCCACCGCCTTCGCCCTCATGGCGCCGCTCGCCGCATCCGCCGTCGCCGAGCGGGAGCGCGGCATCGCGATCACGCTGCTGGGGCGGGGGCACGACGGCGACGAGGTCGCGGCGATGCCGTGGCTGCTGCCGGGGGCGAAGAGCCTGTCCTACTCGATCAACATGGCGGCGAAGCGGCACGCGGTCCGCAACGGCTTCGACGACGTCGTCTTCGTCGCGCCCTCCGGCCGCCTGCTCGAGGGGCCGACGTCGACGCTCGTGATCGACCGCGGCGGCGCGCTGCTGACGCCCTCGCAGGACGGCATCCTCGCGTCGATCACGCTCGAGCACCTCATGCGCGACGCGCCCGGCGAGGGGCTCGAGGTGGCGTTCGCGGCGCTCGAGCCCGACGACCTGCGGCGTGCCGACGGCGCGTGGCTGCTCTCGTCGGGGCGGCTCGTCGCCCACGTCACGAGCGTCGACGGCGAGCATCTGCCCCGCTCCCCGCTCGACGCGGCGGTGCGTCGGATCCTCGACGTCTGAGCGCGCTCAGCCGAGCCGGGCGAGCTGCGCGGCGACGAGCGCCGCGACCGCCTCGGGCGGCGCGCCCTCGTGGACGACGGCGATGAGCATCGCGCCCTCCCCCGTCACGTCGGCGCTGAGCCCCGCCCCGTCGCCCGACAGCACCGCGGCCGCCGAGAGGAGCGGCGTCGCGCTGCCGAGCGTGCCGTCCTGGGTCGCGACGCCGTCGCAGGCGACGCCGAGCGCCTGCACGGCCGCGACGGCGTCAGCCGCCGCGCTGGCGCTCGGGTAGCGCACCAGCACCAGGTCGATCGGAGCCGCGGATGCGGGGTCGAGCGCGAGCGAGACGATCGCGGCCTCGACCGCCCGGCCGTCGACGGCGTCGGCCGCGCTCGCGCACGCACCCCCGGCAGAGCGGGCCGCGGCGACGTGCGGGAGCGCGTTCCCCCGCGCGATCGCCGCAGCGGGTGCCGCCTCGGTCCAGCGCGCGGTGCGCGCGCCGGTCGCATCCGTCCAGCCGAGCGGCGCGAGCGCGGTCGCCGGCGGCAGGAGGGCGAGGAGCGCCACGGGTGACGGCGACGCGGCCGGCCCCGGGGATGCCGGCGCAGGCAACGGGGATGCCGGCGTCGGCGTCGACGCGGGGGTCGTCTCTGGCGGGGTCGACACCGGCGGGGCCGCCGGCGTGTAGTGCGCGGTGGGGACGGGCGGCTCCGGCACACCCCGCGGCGGGGCGAGCGGCCCGGCCGCGACGGGCTCCGCGACCGCGACCGGCGCCTGCGACGCGACCGGGCCCGGCGGCGTCACCACGGCGGGCGGCTCGGCGGTGACCGCGCACCCCACGAGCGCCGCACCCGCGATGAGGGCGGCGACGACGGTCGCGGAGCGTGGGGCGCGCCTCATGTCCACATGATGCGCCCGTGTACCCCGGGCGGCCGTCAGCCGCGCGGATCGTTGCCGAACCGTGATGCCGCGGCGAGGGGTGCGAGCGCGATCCGCACGGCGTCGGCAGCGCTCGGGCGCCCGGGCGTGCCCGCCCACGCGATGAGCGTCGCGCACGCGGCGGCGACGATCGCGACCGGCGCGACCGCCGCATCCGTCGACTCGGGCAGCGCGTCGCGCTCCAGCGCGAGCGAGAGCGCCGCGCGCTCGACGAGCGGCTGCATCCGCGCCGGGGCGCCGTCGCGCAAGGCGTGCTCGGCGCCCATCGCGCGCGCGTCGCGGAGGACCGTCGGGGGCGTCGCGCCCCACGGCTCGACCGCACGCGCGATGGCGGCGACGAGCCGGTCGACGGCGTCGGCACCGCCCTCCTCCGGTCCGCCGGCGTCGACGGCCGAGACCGCGCGCGCGATCGCGGCGTCGAGCTCGACCCACAGCGCGTCGGCCTTCGAATCGCAGTAGCTGAAGACCGTGCCGCGCGAGACGCCCGCCCGGCGCGCGATGTCGTCGACGCTCACCGTCTCGTAGCCGTGCTCGAGGAAGAGCTCGAGCGCCGCCTCGTGGATGGTCGCGGCGCTCGAGGCGCGCGGTCGGCCCGGCCCCTTCTTCGATCCCATGGGAATCCCCTCTCGCCGCTATTGTTGCACTCGGTATGACAACTCGCGCCGAGCCCGGCGCCTCCCGAGGAGCACCTGTGACCATCGCCTCCGCGCCCCCACGCGCATCCTCCGCCCGCGTCGCGGCCGCCGCAACCGTCGGCACCGCGCTCGAGTCGTACGACTTCTACACGTACTCGTACTTCGCCGCGTTCTTCGCGGGCCCGTTCTTCTTCTCGGCGCTCGGTGCCACCGGCGCCCTGCTCGCCTCGTTCGCCACCATCGGCATCGCGTTCGTCGTGCGTCCGATCGGCGCGGTGCTGTTCGGGCACCTCGGCGACCGCATGGGGCGCCGTCGCACGCTCATCGTCACGATCACGCTCATGGGCGTCGCCACGGGCCTCGTGGGCGTGCTGCCGACCGGCGAGGGCTGGGCGACGTTCGGCGCCGTCGCGCTCGTGCTGCTGCGGGTCGTGCAGGGCCTGTCGCTCGGCGGCGAGTGGGGCGGCGCGGTGCTGCTCGCGACCGAGCACGCCGACGCCCGGCGCCGCCCGTTCTTCGCCTCGCTGCCGCAGCTGGGCTCCCCCATCGGCTCGGTCGCCGCGGGCGGCCTGATGCTCGCGATGTTCTTCGGGCTCGGCCCCGCCGCCATGGCCGAGTGGGGCTGGCGCATCCCGTTCCTGCTCGCGATCCCGCTCATCGCCGTCTCGCTCTACCTGCGCTGGTCGATCGACGAGACGCCCGTGTTCCGGGCGATCGCCGCCCGGGGCGAGCGGGAGCGCAATCCGGTCTGGGCGGCGATCCGCACGCAGCCCGCCGCGTTCGGCGTCGCGATCCTCGTCGCCCTGCTCGGCATCGGCTCGTACTCGCTCATGAACACGTACACGATGGGCTACGGCGTGGCCCAGCTCGGCTACGACGAGATGCAGCTGCTCACGGCGGCCACGATCGGCGGCCTGCTGCAGTTCGTCACCGTGCCGTTCTTCGGCTGGCTCGCGACCCGCATCGGCTCCGCGCGGGTCGTCGCGCTCGGCGCGGTCGGCACGCTCCTCATCGCCTTCCCCATCTACTGGCTGCTCGGCTCGGCCACCTTCGCCGTGCTCGTGGTGCTCATGGTCGTCGGCGGCATCCTGCCGACCGCCTCGTGGGCGGCGCTCGGCGGCACGATGCAGGAGCTGTTCCGCGGCCGCCACGCCTATTCGGCGCTGTCGCTCGCATACGCGCTCGCCGCCGTGGTCTCGGGCTTCATCCCGTTCCTCACCGATGCGCTCGGCGTGGCGAGCGGCGGCGCGTGGTGGCACCCCGGCATCGTGCTCGCGGCGCTCTCGGCGCTCACGCTCGCGGGCGCGCTCGCGGCGCAGCGGATGCGGCACCTCGGCGACGAGGACGCCGACGCCGCGCAGGCGGCCGTCGAGGAGCCCGAGCCGGCGCGCGTCTGACGCGCGTCACAGCTTCGGCGGCAGCAGCTCCAGCTCGGCGGGCGTGACGCGGTCGACGAACGCCGACCACACGTCGGCGTGCCGCTCGACGTACTGCTTGACGAGCGGGCACAGCGCCACGATGCGCAGCCCCTCGTCGCGGGTCGCCGAGAGCGCGCGGCCGATCACCTCGGTGGCGAGGCCGTGGCCCGCGAAGCCCGCGTCGACGACCGTGTGGAAGAAGATGCGCCGCCCGGCATGGTCGAAGAACTGCGCGAAGCCCGCGATGACGCCGTCCGCGGTGATGGCGAAGCGGTCCGGATCGGTGAGCCTGGTGACGGCGGTCTCCATGGCACCACCCTGGCACTGCGGGGCGCGAGCGGCCAGACCCCGGAGCGCGCGGACCGGGCAGCGGGCCCGCGCGGGCCAGCGCATGCAGGGAGGCCGGCGTGCGCGGGAGGATGGACCCGTGAGCAGGCCGACGATCGTGCGCACCGCGAGCGCGGACGTCGAGCTGTCGCGGTCGCGCTTCGAGGCGACCGCGCAGCGCATCGGCGGGCTCGACGAGCTGGCGGAGCTCGTCCGCGCCGCACGCCGCGCGCATCCGGATGCCCGGCACGTGTGCAGCGCCGCGGTCGCCGGCCCGCTCGGCGAGGCGAGCCGGTCGAACGACGACGGCGAGCCGGCGGGCACGGCGGGCGCGCCCATCCTCTCCGCGATCGCGCACCGAGGGCTCACCGACGTCGCGGTGCTCGTCGTGCGCTGGTTCGGGGGCGTCAAGCTCGGCACCGGCGGCCTCGTGCGCGCCTACGGCGGCATCGCCTCGGCCGCGCTCGACGCGGCCGGCACGCTCGAGCGCGTCCCGGCCACCGAGCTGCTCGGCAGCGTGCCGGTCACCGACGCGCAGCGCGTCGAGCACGCGCTGCGCAGCGCCGGGCACGAGCCGGTCGTGGCGTACGGCCCCGGTGCAGCGACGCTCGCGCTCACCGTCGACGACGACGACCTCGCCGCCGCCCGCTCGCTGCTGGCGAGGCTCGGCGTGGTGCACGAGGCGCACGGCGGGCGGGTGCGCGAGCGCCCGGGAGCCTGACGCGGTCGCGTCAGGCGAGCGAGCGCGCGACCCGCACGGCTCGGTCGGCGTAGCCGCCGCCGAACAGCAGCGTGTGCACGAGCAGCGGCTGCAGCTGCTGCATCGGGATGCGCTGCTGCCAGCCGTCCGCGAGCGGCGCGGTCTCGTCGTAGGCGCCCAGCACCGCCTCGAGGTGGGGCAGCCCGAACAGCGCGAGCATCGCGAGGTCGGTCTCGGCGTGCCCGCCCTGCGCGTGCGGGTCGATGAGCACCGCCCCGGTGTCGACGTCGCTCCAGAGCACGTTGCCGCTCCACAGGTCGCCGTGGATGCGCGCGACCGGTGGCACGCCCGCGGGCTGCGGCGCGTCGAACGCGCCCTCGGCCATCCGGTCGATCGCGCGCGCGACGACCCGCGCCCCCTCGCCGCCCAGCCGGCCCCGCTCGAGGCAGCGCTCCAGGATGGGGCGCACCGAGGTCGTCGCCCACGCCTCGCCCCAGCCGTCGCCAGCGGGCGAGCCCGCGAGCCGCGTGCGCGACGAGCCCACCTCGAACGGCTCGCTCGCGCCCGGCGGCGGGCAGCAGTGCCACCTCGCGCCGCTCGCGTGCAGCGCGGCGAGGCTGCGCCCGAGCGCCTCGGCCCGCGCCGGTGTCGCGGCAGCCTCCGTCACCCGAGCGACGCGCAGCACTCCGTCGTCGAGCCGAGCGCGCGCGATCCGCGTGCCCCCGGTCGTCCTCGGCCTCGGCGAGCCACGCAAGCCCTGCCGCCTCCATCGCGAGCGCGTGCGGCGCCCCGACGGGCGCGCGCTTCACCACATCCATGCCCGCCACCCTGCCACCCTGCCACCCTGCGCTCGCGGCAGCACGGGCGATAGCGTCGACGGCATGGCACGCTCCCCCAAGCCCGCACCGCTGTGGATCTGGATCGTCGCGGCGGCATGCTTCGCGGCCGCCGCGCTGCTGCAGCGCGACACGCTCAGCCAGGTGCTCTTCGGGATCGCCGCCGCCGCGCTCGCCGTCACCGCGCTGCTGCAGTGGCGCATGCGGCGCGCGCGCTGAGCGCGCCGGCGCCGGCACCGCCCCGGAGGATCCGGCGCTGCGGGAGGCATCGACCGGATAGTGCGGCCGTGGGGTCGCTGGGCGCCGGTTCCGCCGGGCGCAGACCCCGAGCGGCGACCCGGCCCAGGATCGCCGCGCCTCTACACTGGGTCGCAGCACAACCAGGCATCAAGCCGAGCCCTCGACCCGAGGATCCGGCGCGACGCGATGCCGCGCACATCGAAAGCGAGACGCCATGAGCGCCATGCCCGCAACGCCGGGAACGCCCGCCACGCCGGGGATGCCGGACCGCCCCGCCCTCGAGGGCCTCGAGGCCAAGTGGGGCCAGCGCTGGGAGGAGTCGGGCACCTATCGCTTCGATGCCGCCGATCTCGACCGCGACGCGATCTACTCGATCGACACGCCCCCGCCCACCGCATCCGGCTCGCTGCACGTCGGCCACGTGTTCTCCTACACGCACACCGACCTCATCGCCCGCTTCCAGCGCATGCGCGGCAAGCACGTGTTCTACCCGATGGGCTGGGACGACAACGGCCTGCCCACCGAGCGCCGCGTGCAGAACTACTACGGCGTGCGCGTCGACCCGACGCTCCCCTACGACCCGGCGTTCACGCCGCCGCAGCAGGGCGGCGAGGGCAAGAGCTCGAAGGCGGCCGACCAGCTGCCCGTCTCGCGCCGCAACTTCATCGAGCTGTGCGAGCGCCTCACCGAGGAGGACGAGGAGCGCTTCGAGCACCTGTGGCGCACGCTCGGCCTCTCGATCGACTGGTCGCAGACGTACCGCACCATCTCGGACGACGCGCGCCGCACCTCGCAGCTCGCGTTCCTGCGCAACTTCGAGCGCGGCGAGGCCTACCAGGCGGATGCGCCGACGCTGTGGGACGTGACGTTCCGCACCGCCGTCGCCCAGGCAGAGCTCGAGGACCGCGACCAGCCCGGCGCGTACCACACGATCGTCTTCACGAGCCAGGACGGCGACCTGCGCATCGACACGACGCGCCCCGAGCTGCTGCCGTCGTGCGTGGCCGTGGTCGCGCATCCGGACGACACGCGCTACCAGCACCTGTTCGGCACCACCGTGACCACCCCGGTGTTCGGCGTCGAGGTGCCGTTCGTCGCGCACGAGCTCGCGCAGATCGACAAGGGCACCGGCGTCGCGATGATCTGCACGTTCGGCGACGTGACCGACGTCACCTGGTGGCGCGAGCTGCAGCTGCCGAACCGCTCGGTGATCGGCTTCGACGGCCGCTTCGCCGCCGAGGCGCCCGAGGCGCTCTCGAGCGACGCCGCGCGGGCCGCCTACGCCGAGCTCGCGGGCAAGACGGTGTTCAGCGCGAAGAAGGCGATGGTCGAGCTGCTGCAGGCGGCGGGCCGCGTGATCGGCGAGGCGAAGCCCATCCAGCACCCGGTGAAGTTCTACGAGAAGGGCGACAAGCCGCTCGAGATCGTCTCCACCCGCCAGTGGTACATCAAGAACGGCGGCCGCGACGAGGCGCTGCGCGAGCGGCTCGTCGAGCTCGGCCGCGAGATCGCCTGGCACCCCGAGCACATGCGCACCCGCTACGAGAACTGGGTGCACGGCCTCAACGGCGACTGGCTCATCTCGCGCCAGCGCTTCTTCGGCGTGCCGATCCCCGTCTGGTACGCGCTCGACGACGAGGGCGAGCGCGACTTCGACCGCGTGCTGCTGCCGCGCCCCGACCAGCTGCCGCTCGACCCGACGAGCGACGTGCCCGAGGGCTACGACGAGTCGCAGCGCGGCGTGCCCGGCGGCTTCGCCGGCGAGGTCGACATCATGGACACCTGGGCGACCTCGTCGCTCACGCCCCAGCTCGCGGGCGGCTGGGCGGCCGGCGCCGACCTGTGGGAGCGGCTGACGCCCTTCGACCTGCGCCCGCAGGGCCAGGACATCATCCGCACCTGGCTCTTCTCGACGCTGCTGCGCTCGATGTTCGAGGACGGCCGCGCACCGTGGAAGCACGCGGCGCTCTCCGGCTGGATCCTCGACCCGGACCGCAAGAAGATGTCGAAGTCGAAGGGCAACGTCGTGACGCCCCTCGGCATGCTCGAGGACCACGGCTCCGACGGCGTGCGCTACTGGGCGGCGTCCTCGCGGCTCGGCGTCGACGCGACGCTCGACCCGCAGAACCCGAAGATGATCAAGATCGGGCGCCGCCTCGCGATGAAGGTGCTCAACGCCGCGCGCTTCGTGCTCTCGATGGAGGGCACGCCGGGCGAGATCACCGAGCGGCTCGACCGCGAGATGCTCGCCGAGCTCGCCGCGGTCGTGCGCGCCTCGACCCGCGCGTTCGAGGGCTACGACCACGCGAAGGCCCTCGAGACGACCGAGGCGTTCTTCTGGACCTTCTGCGACGACTACCTCGAGCTCGTGAAGGAGCGCGCCTACGCGGGCGACGCGGCGGGCCGCGGCTCGGCGATCGCGGCGCTCCGCACGGCGATCGACGTGCAGCTGCGGCTGCTCGCGCCCTTCCTGCCCGTTCGCGACCGAGGAGGTCTGGTCCTGGTCGCACGAGGGCTCGATCCACCTCGCATCCTGGCCCGAGGCGACCGAGCTCGCTGCGGTGCCCGGCATGACGGATGCCGGTGCGACCGGCATGCTCGCGGCCGTCGGCCAGGCGCTCATCGGCATCCGACGCGCGAAGACGGATGCGAAGGCGAGCCAGAAGACGCCCGTCGCGTCGGCCGTGATCGCCGTCCCGGCCGCCCTGCGCGAGCACCTCGAGGCCGCCACCGCCGACCTCAAGGCCGTCGGACGCATCCGCGACCTGTCGATCGTCGACGGCGACGAGCTCGCGGTCGGCGAGATCGTGCTCGAGGAGGCCTGATGGACATCGGCACGCGCTGGTCGGTGGGCGGCGAGCCGCCGCAGTCGGTGCCGCTCGCGATGCGGGCGGCGATCGACGACGAGGAGCGCACGCTCGTCGAGCTGGGCGCCGACACGTCGACGTGGCGCTGGACGCTCACGTGGCTCGAGGGCAAGCCCGTCGTGGAGCTCGACGACGGCACGATCGTCCGCCTCGACGGCGACGACGTGCTCGTGACGCGCGCCGACTAGCGGTCTTCTCGGTCAGCCGCGGGCGAGGATCCAGCCGTGGAGCATCGCCATCCAGCCGTCCTCGTCGGCGGCCCAGCGTGCCCACGCGGCCGAGATCGCCTCGCGCTCGCGGGCATCCGCGAGCCCGTGCCGCTCGGTGCCGTCGGCGAACGCCGAGTGGAGCGCGCGCTCCTGCCACTGACCGCCCCAGAACGCCCGGCCCTGCGCCGACTCGAAGCACCAGGTCTCGACGTCGGTCTCGACGGTCGTGAAGCCGGCCGCCCGCGCCCAGGCCTTGAGCTTCGCGCCCGCGTCGCCGTCGCCGCCGTTCGCCCCCTGCAGCGCCACCATGAGCGCCCGCCAGCGCGCGAGCTCCGGCGAGAGCGGATGGATGGTGGTCGCGGAGTAGACCACGTCGCGAGCGGCGACGAGGTCGCCGACCGCGCGCCAGGCGGCGAGCGCCGCGACCGGCTCGCCGAGGTGCTGCAGCACCTGGTGCGCGTGCACGACGTCGTAGCGCTCGCCCGGCGTGGGGTCGTAGGCGTCGCCGACGTGGAACTCGACGTTGCCGACCCCCGCCTGCGCGGCGGCCGCCCGGGCCGTCTCCACCACCTCGGCGCTCTGGTCGATGCCCACCACGCGCCCCGTGCTGCCGACCCGGCGCGCGAGGTCGATCGTGATCGAGCCGGGCCCGCAGCCCACGTCGAGCACGCGCATCCCCGCGTCGAGCAGCGGCGAGAGGTACGCGGCGGAGTTCGCGACCGTGCGGGCGGCGTGCGCCCCGACCACGCTCGCGTGGTGCCCGTGCGAGTAGCTGACCTGCGCCATGGCGGGAGTCTACGACCCCCTGATCCTCAACGTCGCCCGTGGTCGCTCGTGCCGCAGAGGGCGTCGAGCTGCCACTGACGACGTTGCGATCAGACGGGCGTCCTAGGGTGGAGGGATGACCAATCCCTTCCTCTCCCCCAGCACGCTCCCGTACCAGCTGCCTCCGTTCGCCGACATCCGCGACGAGCACTTCGAGGAGGCGCTCGAGGCCGGGTTCGCGGAGCAGGCCGAGGAGGTCCGCGCGATCGTCGAGGACGACGCCGCGCCGACCTTCGCGAACACGGTCGAGGCGCTCGAGCGCAGCGGCCAGACGCTGTCGCGGGTCGCGCACGTGTTCTGGAGCATGACGTCGACCGACTCCTCGCCGTTCCTGCAGGAGCTCGAGGAGCGCTACGCGCCCCGCTTCGCCGCGCACGCCGACTCGATCACGCTCGACCCGCGCCTCTACGCGCGCGTCGCCGCACTGCACGCGGAGCCCGACGCATCCTGGACGGACGAGCAGCGCTACCTCGTGGAGCGCAAGCACACCGAGATGACCGTCGCCGGTGCCGGGCTCGAGCCGGAGGCGCGGGAGCGGCTCAAGGAGCTCAACCAGCAGCTCGCGACGCTCTCGACCCGCTTCGACAAGCACCTGCAGGCCGACACGAACGACCTCGCGGTCGTCATCGACGACGCGGCCGAGCTCGACGGGCTGTCCGCCGGCGAGATCGAGGCCGCCGCGCAGGCCGCCGCCGATCGCGGCCTCGAGGGCAAGCACCTCGTCACGCTCCCGCTCTTCTCCGGCCACCCGTGGCTCGCGTCGCTCACGAACCGCGACGTGCGCCAGCGCATCATGGAGGCGTCGCTCGCCCGCGGCACGCGCGGCAACGAGCACGACAACCGCGCGACGGTGCTCGAGCTCACCGCGCTCCGCGCCGAGCGCGCCGGGCTGCTGGGCTTCGCCACGCACGCGCACGCGATCATGGCGGATGAGACGGCCCGCGACCCGGAGCGGGTGATGACGATGCTCACGAGGCTCGCGAAGCCCGCCGCCGCGAACGCACGCACCGAGGCCGCGGCGCTGCAGGCGCAGATCGACGCCGCGGGCGAGTCGTACGAGCTCGCGTCGTGGGACTGGGACTACTGGACCGAGAAGGAGCGCACCGCGCGCTTCGACGTCGACACCGCAGCGCTGCGCCCCTACTTCGAGGCCGAGCGGGTGCTGTGGGACGGCGTCTTCCACGCGGCGACGCAGGTCTACGGCGTCACCTTCTCGGAGCGCACCGACCTCGTCGGCTACCACCCCGAGGTGCGCGTGTTCGAGGTGCGGAACGAGGACGGCAGCGAGGTCGGGCTGTACCTGCTCGACCTCTACACGCGCGACGCCAAGCGCGGCGGCGCGTGGATGAACTCGCTCGTGCAGCAGAACACGCTGCTCGGCCACCCGACCGTCGTGATGAACAACCTCAACGTGCCCAAGCCCCCGGCCGGCACGCCGACGCTGCTCACCTTCGACGAGACGACGACGCTCTTCCACGAGTTCGGGCATGCGCTGCACGGGCTCTTCGCCCAGGTCACCTACCCGTCGTTCGGCGGCACGAACACCTTCCGCGACTTCGTCGAGTTCCCGAGCCAGGTGAACGAGATGTGGATGCTGTGGCCCGGCATCGTCGAGCACTACGCCAAGCACATCGAGACCGGCGAGCCGCTGCCCGCCGACGTCATCGAGCGCCTGCAGGCGTCGGAGTCGTTCAACCAGGGGCACGACACGAGCGAGTACCTCGCCGCGTCGCTGCTCGACCAGGCCTGGCACGCGCGCACCGCGGGCGACGAGGTCGCGGAGGTCGCGGCGTTCGAGCGCGACGCCCTCGATCGGGTGGGACTGCTGAGCGAGACCGTGCCGACGCGGTACTCGACCGGCTACTTCCAGCACGTCTTCTCGGGCGGCTACTCGGCCGGCTACTACTCCTACATCTGGTCGGAGGTCATGGACGCCGACACCGTCGAGTGGTTCAAGTCGCAGCCGTCGATCCGCGAGGCCGGGCAGCGCTTCCGCGACCGCCTGCTCGGCGTCGGCGGCTCGAAGGACCCGCTCGAGGCGTTCCGCGACTTCCGCGGCCAGGACGCCGACCTCGCGCACCTGCTGCAGCGCCGCGGACTCGACGCCGCCGCGTAGCAGGCCGACCCCGCGGTCGTGGATCGCCCGCTCGACTCCGCTCGGGCGATCCGCGACCGGGCGTCAGCGCGCGCGGCCGGCCTGCAGCACGAGCCAGATGAAGTAGGGGATGCCGACGAGCGCCGTCATGACCCCGGCCGGCAGCTGCGCCGGGGCGATGAGCGTGCGGCCCAGCGTGTCGGCGAGCAGCGTCAGGGTGCCGCCGAGCATCGCGGCGAGCGGCAGCAGCGCCCGATGCCGGGCGCCGACGAGCGCTCGCGCCGCATGCGGGGCGACGAGGCCCACGAACGCCACGACGCCGATCGCCGCGACGGCGGTCGAGGCGAGCACGACGGCGAGCACGAGCGCGACGATCTGCACCGCCGACAGCCGCACCCCGAGCAGGCGCGGCGTCGACTCGTCGAGCTGCGCGAGGTCGAGGTCGCGGTGCATCCACAGGAGCACGAGCACGGCGATCACGAGCGCCACCGCGACCGGCACGACATCCTCGAACCCCCGGCCGTAGGTGGAGCCGGCGAGCCAGACGATCGCCTTCGCGCGGTTCCACGGATCGGTGACGACGATGAGCAGGCTCGTGAGGGCCGCGGTCGCGGCCGAGAGCGCGAGCCCGGTGAGCACGAGCCGCAGGCTGCCGAGACGGCGCCAGCCGACGAGGCCGAGCACGAGCACGCCCACGAGCGCGCCGCCGCCGAGCGCACCGCCGGCCACCACCCAGCCGACGGCCGCCGGGACGAGCGTGATGACGGCGACGGCGCCGAAGCCCGCGCCGCCCGCGACGCCCAGCAGGTACGGGTCGGCGAGCGCGTTGCGGGAGACGGCCTGCACGAGCGCGCCCGAGGTCGCCAGCGCCACCCCGGCGAGCACCGCGGCGACGATCCGGGGCGTGCGGGTGTCGAGGGTCACGCGCACGGCGTCGCCGGCCCTGCCCGCGAGCCAGTTCGCGACGTCGCCGAGCAGCAGCATCCGGTCGCCGAGCAGCACCGCGCCGACCGCGAGCACCGCGAGCACGATCGCCGCGACGGCGAGCGGCACCCACGCGCGCCGCACGAGCGTGCGAGCGCCGAGCACCGACATCGACTCCGTCTCGGCCGCGCCGGCGACCGTGCGGGCGAGCACGACGATGCACACCGCGCCGACGAGGCTCGTGATCACGCCGGTCGGCACGTCGAGGGCGCCCACGCCGCCGAGCACGCCGCGCAGCAGCACGTCGGAGCCGACCACGAGCACCGCGCCCGCGAGGGCGGCGAGCGGGATCGCGACGATGTGGCGCGCAGCGCCCGGGATGCGCTTGACGAGCAGGCGGACGACGATCGGCGCGGCGAGGCCGACGAAGCCGATCGGACCCGCGATCGCCACCGCAGCGGCCGCGAGGGCCACGGATGCGACGAGGCTCGTGAGCCGCAGGCTGCCGACGCCGACGCCCATGGTCGTGGCCGCCTCCTCGCCGAGCGCGAGGACGTCCAGGCGTCGCGCCAGCAGCAGCAGCGCCGCGATGCCGAGCAGCACGAGCGGCAGCATCTGCGCGACCGTGCCGATGCCGTTCTGCGAGAGCCGGCCCACGCCCCACGCGAACAGGCCCGCGGTCTCCTCCTCCGCGAGGATGATCGCGACGGTCGTCACCGACTGGAGCGCGAGCGCGAGCGCGGTGCCGACGAGCACCATCTGCGTCGTCGAGCCGCGGCCGCGCCCGATCGCCACGACGACGAGCGCCGCGGCCATGCCGCCCGCGAAGGCGAGGCCGGCGCCGCCGATGCCCGGGAGCGTGAGCCCGAACGCTGCGGAGACCCCGATCGCGGCGCTGGCGCCGCCGTTGACGGCGAGCGTGTCGGGCGAGGCGAGCGGGTTGCCCGTGAGCGTCTGCATCGCGTAGCCCGCCGCCCCCAGCGCGAGGCCGACGACGATCGCCGCGGCGATGCGCGGGAGCCGGCTCTCGACGATGATCGCCGCGTTGCCGCGCTCACCGCCGAGCCAGCCCAGCAGCTCGGGCAGCCCGAGCTGCGTCGTCCCCTGCGTGGCGTGCCACGCGGAGAGGCCGACGAGTGCGACGAGGAGGGCCGCGGCGAGCGCGAGCCCTCCCGGTCGGACCCGCGTCACGGCGTGGGCGAGAGCGCTGCCAGCACCGCGTCGGCGTAGGCAGCCATCGAGCCGACGCCGCCGAAGAGCCAGATGCCGTCGGGCAGTCGGTGCACCTGGCCCGCCTGCACGGTGGGCAGTCCGTTCCAGATCTCGTTCGTCGCGAGCTGCTCGGTGAAGACGTCGCGCTCGCCGACCGTCATGTACAGGACGTGCGCGTCGTCCGGCAGCGCGGTGAGGCCTTCGACGTCGGTGATGCCGAGCCCGTACTGCGGGTCGCCCTCGCCGGGCCAGGCGTTCGCGAAGCCGATCGACTCGAAGACCGCGGGCAGCAGCGCGCCCTGCGCGTAGGGCCGGATCTCGACCTGGCCGGCGTTCTCGTAGCCGTCCATGTGCGCGAGCGGGGTGCCGTCGAGGCCCGCCTCCGCGACGGCCGCCGAGACCTCCTCGATGTGCGCCTCGTACTCGGTGATGGCCGTCTCCGCCGCCTCGAGCGCTCCGGTGGCCTCGCCGACGAGGCGGAGGTCGCCGTACATCGTGCCGATCGGGTCGGCCGCGTCGGCGCCCTGCAGCACGAGCACGGGCGCGATCGCCTCGAGGTCGGCGTACGCGGCGTCGTCGCGGCCCGCGACGGCGACGATCAGGTCGGGCGCGAGTCCCGCGATGGCGTCGATCGACGGCTCGACGCGCGTGCCGACATCGGTCGGCTCGCCCTCGAGCGGCGCGCCGGTGCCCGACCACTCCTCGTAGCCCGCGGCATCCGCGACGCCGACCGGGACGATCCCCACCGTCTGCAGGTGCTCGACCGCGACCCACTCGAGGGCGACGACGTCGGTCGCGCCCGCCGGGATCTCGACCTCGACGCCGCGGGCGTCGGTGACGGTCACTGCCGAGCCCTCCGGCTCGGCGGCGGGCGTCTCGCCCGCGGGCTCCGTCGTGCCGCACGCGGCGAGCGCGAGCGCCGACAGCACGGCGACGCCGGCGAAGAGGGTTCGTCGCATGGTCATTGGGGGTCCTTCCTCAGGCGTCGAGCCCGGACCGGGCTCGACGATGGCGTGCGTCACGCGGCGCGCGACACCAACGGCTGGCGGCGGATGCGCCGGGGCCGGATGCGGAGGCCGTCGGCGACGGCCTCGACGTCGATGGGCACCTCGTAGGCGGCGCTGAGCCGCTCGGGGGTCAGCACCTCCTCGGGCGATCCGGTCGCGGCGACGCGGCCGTGCACGAGCAGCACGACGCGGTCGGCGACCTCGGCTGCCTGCTCGAGGTCGTGCAGCACGATGCCGACGGCGACGCCGGCGTCGGCGAGGTCGCGGACGATCTCGAGGATCTCCCGCTGGTAGCGCAGGTCGAGGTAGGTGGTCGGCTCGTCGAGCAGCACGATGCCGGTCTCCTGCGCGAGGCAGGTGGCGAGCCAGACGCGCTGGCGCTGGCCGCCGGAGAGCTGCGACACCGGATGCGCTGCGAGGTCGGCGATGCCCGTGGCCGCCATCGCCCGGTCGATCGCCTCCTCGCCGCGCGGGTCGGCGGCGCGGAAGCGGCCGCGATGCGCGAACCGGCCGTACGCGACGACCTCGCGCACGCTCACGCCCGACGGGTCGGGGTGGGACTGGGCGAGCATCGCGATGCGCCGCGCCAGCTCGCGCTCGCCGAGCCTCGAGGCGTCGGCTCCGTCGGCGAAGAGCACGGTGCCGTCCGTCGGGCGGTGCAGCGCCGTGAGCCCGCGGAGCAGGGTCGACTTGCCGCTGCCGTTGGGGCCGACGAGCGCGGTGACGCAGCCCGGTGCGAGCGAGATCGACGCGCCGTGCACGATGCGGTCCCGGCCGTAGGCGAGGCTGACGTCGGTCGCCTGCAGCGCGTCGAGGGGTTCGGTCACGGACTAAGGTTAGCCTTACCTCACCCCCAGCACAAACCGCCGCGGGTCCTGCGCGTCAGGCGGAGAGCTCCTCGATGTCGTCCGCAGTGAGGATCACGGGCGACTCCTTGCCGGCGACCGACTCCTTCGTGACGATGACCCGCTCGACGCCCTCGCGCGACGGGACGTCGAACATCACGGGCGCGAGCACCGTCTCGAGGATCGAGCGGAGACCGCGTGCGCCCGTCTTGCGGTCGACGGCGAGGTCGGCGATGGCCTGCAGCGCCTCGGGCTCGAAGTCGAGCTTGACGCCGTCGAGGTCGAACATCCGCTGGTACTGCTTCACGAGCGCGTTGCGCGGCTCGGAGAGGATCTCGACGAGCGCCGACTGGTCGAGCGGCGACACCGTGGCGATCACGGGCAGGCGGCCGATGAACTCGGGGATGAGGCCGTACTTGTGGAGGTCCTCCGGCAGCACGTCCTGGAACACGTCGAGGTTGGGCTTGAGGGAGGCGACCGGGGCGCCGAAGCCGATGCCGCGCTTGCCGGACCGGTTCGCGATGATGTCCTCGAGGCCTGCGAAGGCGCCCGCGACGATGAACAGCACGTTCGACGTGTCGATCTGGATGAACTCGGAGTTCGGGTGCTTGCGGCCGCCCTGCGGCGGCACCGACGCGACCGTGCCCTCGATGATCTTCAGCAGCGCCTGCTGCACGCCCTCGCCGGAGACGTCGCGCGTGATCGACGGGTTCTCCGCCTTGCGCGCGACCTTGTCGATCTCGTCGATGAAGACGATGCCCGTCTCGGCCCGCTTCACGTCGTAGTCCGCGGCCTGGATGAGCTTCAGCAGGATGTTCTCGACGTCCTCGCCCACGTAGCCGGCCTCGGTGAGCGACGTCGCGTCGGCGACGGCGAACGGCACGTTGAGCTGCCGCGCGAGCGTGGCGGCGAGGTACGACTTGCCGCAGCCGGTCGGGCCGACCATCAGGATGTTCGACTTCTGGATCTCGACGCCGTCGTGCGCCTTGTCGGCGGACTCGAGCTGCTGCATGGCGGCGATGCGCTTGTAGTGGTTGTAGACCGCGACCGAGAGCGACTGCTTCGCGCTCTGCTGGCCGACGACGTACTCCTCGAGGAACGCGTAGATCTCGCGCGGCTTGGGCAGCGTGAAGCCCTCCTGCACCGTGGACTCGCCGGCCTCGGCCATGCGCTCCTCGATGATCTCGTTGCACAGCTCGACGCACTCGTCGCAGATGTACACCGCGGGGCCCGCGATCAGCTGCTGCACCTGCTTCTGGCTCTTCCCGCAGAAGGAGCACTTCAGGAGGTCGCCGCTCTCTCCGAGTCGAGCCATGTCGCTTCTCCACATCGTCGTAGGCGCAGGCCGCGCCCGTGCACCGAGCCTAGAACACCCTGCCCACACCGGCGGTGACCACGCCGCTCGGGCGGCGGATCCGCCTCGCCTAGGCTGGAGGCATGCATGCCGTCCTCGCCGCTGTCGCGGTCACCCTGCTCCTGCCCGCCCACGCATCCGTCACCGGTTCGACTCCGCGAGGACGGCTCGATCGTCACCGAGCAGCCGGGATCGTTCAGCGTGGTGCTGAACGAGGAGATCATCGACGTGCCCGGCGCGCAGAGCGCCAATGCGCTCGAGCTGCGGGATGCGTCGGGCCTCTACTACGGCGACGGCTGCGCGGTCGTCGACGGCGACACCATCGCGCTCGACGCCGAGCTGGGCGCCGCGGGCGACTACACGCTGACCTACCAGGTCGTCTCGGCGGACGGCCACGCGGTCTCGGGCGAGATCGCCTTCGCCTTCGAGCCCGTCGACGGCACCGGCGGCCCGGACGGCAGCGCCGAAGCCCCGGTGTGCGACGCCGCGGCCCCGGCGGCGACCGACCCGTCCTCGTCGGAGCCCAGCGCCGAGCCGAGCTCCGAGCCGAGCAGCACCGAGCCGGCGACGAGCGAGGCGCCGACGGCGACCGACGCGCCCGAGGTCACCGCTTCCGCCGAGCAGGGCGCGCCCATCGAGAGCGAGGCGCCGGCCCAGGACGCCGGCGGTCAGCTGCCGTTCCTCGCGATCGGCGTGCTCGCGGTGCTGGCCGTGCTCGCCGTCATCGCCTACCGCGCGAACCGCCTGCGCAAGGACCGCGCCGGCGACGACGCCTGATCCATCCCTCGCACGACGAAGGGCCGGCCCGTGGGGGCCGGCCCTTCGTCGTGCGGGTGGTCGCTCAGCCGAGCAGCTGCGGCGCCGTCTTGCGGCTCGTCAGCACCTGGTCGATGAGGCCGTACTCCATGGCCTCCTCGGCCGAGAGGAACGTGTCGCGCTCGATGTCCTTCGACACCTTCGCGACGTCGTGGTTCGAGTGGTTCGACAGCGTCTCCTCGAGCCACGCGCGCATCCGCAGCACCTCGCGCGCCTGGATCTCGATGTCGGACGCCTGGCCGCGGCCGGCATCCGACGTCGCCGGCTGGTGGATGAGGATGCGGGCGTTCGGGAGCGCGAGGCGCTTGCCCGGCTCGCCCGCGGCGAGGATCACCGCGGCCGCGGAGGCCGCCTGGCCGAGGCACACGGTCTGCACCGCGGGCCGGATGTACTGCATCGTGTCGTAGATCGCCGTCATGGCCGTGAACGAGCCGCCGGGCGAGTTGATGTACATGACGATGTCGCGGTCGGGGTCCTGCGACTCGAGCACGAGCAGCTGCGCCATGATGTCGTCGGCGGACGCGTCGTCGATCTGCACGCCGAGGAAGATGATCCGGTCCTCGAAGAGCTTCGCGTAGGGGTCCTGGCGCTTGTAGCCGTAGGGCGTCCGCTCCTCGAAGCTGGGGAGGATGTAGCGGGAGCCGGGCATCTGCAGCGCGCTGCCTGCCGCCTGGAACGTCGGGGTCTCCATCAGTTGCCCTCCTGGCCGGTGGTGTCGTCGAAGGCTGAGCCCTCCTGGTCGGTGCCGCCGCCGCCGGTGACGTCGACCGCGGACTCGCGCACGTGGTCGACGAAGCCGTACTCGAGCGCCTGCTGCGCCGTGAACCAGCGGTCGCGGTCGCCGTCCTCGTTGACCTGCTCGACGGTCTTGCCCGTGCGCTCCGCCGTGATCTCGGCGAGGCGCTTCTTCATGTCGAGGATGAGCTGCGCCTGCGTCTGGATGTCGCTCGACGTGCCGCCGAACCCGCCGTGGGGCTGGTGCAGCAGCACGCGCGCGTTCGGCGTGATGTAGCGCTTGCCGGGTGCGCCGGCGGTGAGCAGCAGCTGCCCCATCGACGCGGCCATGCCGATGCCGACGGTGACGATGTCGTTGGGCACGAACTGCATCGTGTCGTAGATCGCCATGCCGGCCGTGATCGAGCCGCCGGGCGAGTTGATGTACAGGAAGATGTCCTTGTTCTGATCCTCGGCGGCGAGCAGCAGGATCTTCGCGCAGATCTCGTTCGAGTTGTCGTCGCGCACCTCCTCGCCCAGCCAGATGATGCGATCGCGCAGCAGCCGGTCGAAGACCGACGGCGCGAAGACGGGTTCAGCCACGGGTGACTCCTTCTCTCGATTCGTTCCAACCCTAGGCGGCGCAGCGGCGCCGATCTGCCGTGTTCGCCGCAGGCGGAGGCATGCGAAAGGGCCGGGCACGAAGCCCGGCCCTCTCGGTGCGGATCGAGTCCTCGGCGTGCTGCGCGGCGAGCTTCGCCTCGGCCTCGCGGATGGCGCCCTCGACGTCGTCCTCGTCGACCTCGTTCGACGGCAGGAAGTCCGACAGGTCGACCGTCTCGCCCTTGTCGTCGACGACCGTGACGCGGCCGAGCAGCGTCGAGAGCGTCTTGCCGCGCAGGATGTCGCCGAGCAGCACCGGCAGCTGGCCGTTGGCCTCGAGCGCGGTGACGAGCTCCTGCGGCGCCATGCCGTACTGCGCCGCCTGCTGCACGATGATCTGCGTGAGCTCCTGCTGGGTGACCTGCAGGCCCTCCTCCTCCGCGAAGCGGTCGAAGAGCATCTGCTGCTTGAGCACCTTGCGGGTCTCCTGGCGGACCTCCTCGCCGTGCTCGGCGTCCTCGGCGCGGCTCTCGGCCTCGAGGTGGCGCACGACCTCGTCCTCGACCACCGCGGCCGGGACCTCGATCTCGACGGCCTCGACGAGCTCGTCCTGGAGGCGCTGGCGCGCCTGCTCGGCCTGCGCCGAGGCGGCCGCTGCGGCCCGCCGTCACCTTGAGGTCCTCGCGGAGCTCGTCGATCGTGTCGAACTGGCTCGCCATCTGGGCGAAGTCGTCGTCGGCCTCGGGCAGCTCGCGCTCCTTGACGGCCTCGACGACCACCTTGACCTCGGCGTCCTTGCCGGCGTGGTCGCCGCCGACGAAGCTTCGAGGTGAAGGTCGTCTCCTCGCCCGCGGTGAGCGACTCGACCGCCTCGTCGATGCCGTCGATGAGCTCGCCGGAGCCGACCTCGTAGGAGATGCCGCTCGCGCGTGTCGACGACGTCGCCGTCGATCGACGCGGTGAGGTCGAGCTGCACGAAGTCGCCCTTCGCGGCCGGGCGGTCGACGGTGACGAGCGTGCCGAAGCGGCCGCGGAGCTCGTCGAGCTCCTTCGCGACGGCCTCGTCGCCGACCTCGATGGCGTCGACGGTGATCGTGCGGCCCTCGACGGTCGGCAGGTCGAAGTCGGGGCGCACGTCCACCTCGATCCTCGAGCACGAGGTCGCCGGAGAAGTCCTTGACCTCGGGCCACGCGGTGACGTCGGCCTGCGGGCGGCCCAGCGGGCGGATGCCCGCCTCGGCGACGCCCTGGCGGTAGAACTCGTCGATCGACTCGGAGACAGCCTGGTTCAGGATGTCCTCGCGGCCGACGCGCTGGTCGATGATCGCCGAGGGCACCTTGCCCTTGCGGAAGCCGGGGACGCTGATCTGCTCGGCGACGGTCTTGTACGCCTGGTCGATCGCGGGACGCAGCTCCTCGGGCTCCACCGCGATGGTGAGCTTGGTGCGCGTGTTCTCGATCTTCTCGACCGTGGTCTTCACGAGGTGGTCTCCTGGGGTTCGTCGGGGGGTGCGGGGCGCTCTGCCCGCGACGCGCGTGGGCACGCCGGATCCGCCGCGAGAGGGCGGGCCACCGCCCGAGTCTACCCGCCGGCCGGACCGCGCGCTCCAATCCGGGCGTTCGCCCGTGACGAACCACCGGCATGACCGCGCTGGCCCTCGTCGCTCCGCCTGCAATACTCAGGCTCGTGGAGACGACCCTCGAGCAGTGCCTCGTGCGCGCCGCCGAGGGCGACGAGCGGGCGTTCGCCGAGCGTCTACGACGCGACGTCGCCGCGGGTCTTCGGGCTCGTGCTGCGCATCCTGGTCGACCGGGCGCAGGCCGAGGAGGTCGCGCAGGAGGTCTACCTCGAGGCGTGGCGGCAGGCGAAGCGCTTCGACCCCGACCGCGGCGCCGCCATCAGCTGGCTGCTGCAGATCGCGCACGCCCGCGCCGATCGACCGCGTGCGCTCGTCGCAGTCCCAGCGCGACCGCGACGCCCGCATCGGCGTGCGCGACTCCCCCGTGCCCGTCGACCTGGTCGCCGAGCAGGCGGAGGTGTCGCTCGAGGCGGCGCGCGCTCGCAGGGCGCTCCGCGAAGCTCAGCGATCCGCAGCGCGAGGCCATCGAGCTCGCCTACTTCCACGGGCTCACGCAGTCCGAGATCGCCGAGCGCGTGGGAGCGCCGCTCGGCACGGTCAAGACACGCCTGCGCGACGGCATGGTGCGTCTGCGCGGCATCCTGGGGGTGACGACATGAGCGACGACCAGCGATCCATCGACGACCTCGCGGCCGCCTACGCGCTCGACGCGCTGACGCCCGACGGAGCGCGCGCGCTTCGAGGCGCAGGCCTCGCCGACGGCGCGCGCGGAGGCCGCGGCGCTCGCCGACACCGCCGCGCTGCTGGCGGGCGACCCCGATCGCGCCGCCCGCGTCGCTCCGCGCGTCGGTGCTCGACGCGATCGGGCGCGAGCCGCAACTGCCCGCCGAGCCGGCCGACCGCGCTGCCGGAGGCGCTCGCCGCGCCGGTCGTGCCGGCCGCGGTCGAGCCCGTCTCGGTCGAGCCGCCGCGCGCGTCCACCGGCCCCGGACCGGCCGAGCGGCGCGCTCGCGCCCGGTGGCGCCCGCTGCGCACGGTCGGCGCGATCGCCGCCGGTGCCGCGCTCCTGCTCGGCGGCGTCGCGGTCGGCGCGCAGCTGGGCGAGGACTCGCGGAACGAGGCGCTCGGCGCCGTCGTGAGCGCCGCGGATGCGCAGCGCGACGAGGTCGAGCTCGCGGACGGCTCGACGGCGACCGTGGTGTGGTCGGCGGAGCGGGGCCAGTCGGCGATCCTGTTCGACGGGCTGACCGCCGCGCCCGCAGGCCGCACCTACCAGGCCTGGTACATCGACGCCGACGGCCCGCAGAGCGCCGGCACCTTCGACGCGAGCGGCGACGCCACCGCGTTCCTGCTCGACGGCGCGCTCACCGCCGGCGCCGCGGTCGGCGTGACCGTCGAGCCCGATGGCGGCTCCGACGCGCCGACGACCGACCCCATCCTCGTCGTCGAGACGTAGGCCGCTCGCGCGGTCCGGGCCGCGGCCGCGGTCAGGCGCGGGTCCGCGGCACTGGGATACTCGACCCGATGACCGAGCCGAGCCCCGCGGGAGCACGACGCGTCCCGTGGCCGGCTGGGCCCGGTCGCGATCGTGATCGCGTCGATCGGGCTCGTGGCGCTGTGGAGCTCGGGCTTCGTCGGCGCCGAGCTCACCGCGCGCGCGGGCGCCGAGCCGATCACGGTGCTCGCCTGGCGCTTCACCGTGCTGGCGGGCATCCTCGTCGCCGCGATGCTCGTCGCTGCGGCGCCGGTGGCCGCAGCCGGGGCAGCTGGCTGCGGCAGGGCACGATCGCGCTGCTCAGCCAGGCCGGCTACCTGCTGCTGATCTTCGAGGGCGTGGCCGCGCGGCGTCGACGGGGGCACCGCCGCGCTGATCGCCGCGCTGCAGCCGATGCTCGTCGCGACCGTCGCGGGGCGCGTGCTGGGCGAGCGCGCGACCGGATGGATGTGGCTCGGCATGGTGGTCGGGCTCGCTGGCGTCGCGCTCGTCGTCTCCGGCGCGCTCGGCGGCGTCGGCGCGCCGCTGTGGGCGTACGCGCTGCCCTTCGCGGGCGTGCTGTGCCTGGGCGCCGGCACGGTGCTGCAGCGCCGCTGGCACCTGCACGACGACCTGCTGCAGACGCTGACGATGCAGGCGATCGTCGCGGGTGCCGCGTTCATGGCGGTCGCGCTGCTGCGCGGCGACGCCGGCGTGCCGACCGCGCCCGACGTGTGGTTCGCGGTGCTCTGGCTCGTGCTGCTCGTCGAGCCTCGGCGGCGTACGTGCTCTACGTCACGGTCACCGCGCTCGCATGGCGCGACGTTCGTGAGCACGCTGCTCTACCTGACGCCGCCGACGACGATGCTGTGGGTCTGGCTCATCTTCGGGCGTGCCGGTCACGGCGCTCGGCGTCGCCGGGCTCGCGGTCGCCGCCCTCGGTGTGGCGATCGTGCTCGTCGCGCAGCGGCGACCGGCGACGCTAGCCGCCGAGCCGCGCGACCTCAGTCGATCGGCTCGACCCCGGTGAGCCGCAGCTCCTCGACGTCGAGCCGCGACTGCACGCGCCGCGCCACCGCGTCGTCGACCGCGCCGTCGCGGCGCAGCTGCTGCAGCACCTCGCGCTTGCGCTCGAGCAGCGCGAGCCGCAGCTGCGCGTACTGCTCGTGCCGCGCGCGCGGCGGGGCTCGACGCATCCGCAGCCCGACCGTCGGCCGACGTCGCCGTGCGCCGACGCGTCCGCCTGCTCGCGCCGCTCCGTCGTCACGAGCCGGTCCTCGTGGTCGCGCAGCAGCCGCGCGCGCGTCTCGTCGTCGATGCCGTGCTGCTCGGCGAGCTCGTCCATCGCCGCGAGCGCCGCATCGGTGATGGCGCGCTCCGCGAGCTCGAGCTCCTCGCGCCTCGGAGGCGTCGTGCGGAAGCCGCGCCCACCGCACCACCGCCGGCAGCACCGGCCCCTGCACGAGTAGGCGTCAGCACGATGACGCCCGCGGCGACGAACACGATGTCCGTCGCGGCCCGCGAGCGGCGTGCCGCCGCGGCCGTCGTCGGCACCGACAGCGCGATCGCGAGCGACACGGCGCCGCGGAAGCCGGCGACCGCGCTCACGACCCGCGCCCGGTAGGTCATGCGCCGCGGCCCGCTGCGACGGCCGCCGGTCGAGCACCCGGATCGCGTAGGCGCTCAGCGACATGACCGCGAAGCGCACCACGAGCAGCACCGTCCACACCGACGACGGTCGAGCACGACGAGCCGGCCGAGCGCCGCCGCCTCGGTCTCGTGCGCGATGAGCTGCACCTCGAGCCCGATGAGCACGAAGAGCGCGCCGTTCAGCACCGCGGAGCCGAGCGGCCACGCCGCCTCGGTCTGGCGCCGGGATGCGGCGGTGCTGATGCGCGGTCCGGCGTACGAGACGGCGAGGCCCGCCGCGACCACCGCGAGCACGCCCGAGCCGTGGATGCAGCTCGGCGGCGAGGAACGCCGCGAACGGGGTGACGAGCAGCGCGATGTTGACCGGCGAGCGGCTCGCGGACGCGCTGCAGCAGCAGGCAGCGCGAGCCCGGCGATCGCGAACCCGCGCGGCTGCGCCGCCGAGGTAGGACAGCAGCACCATGCCGGTGATGTCGAGCGGCGTGAAGCTGCCGCCGACGGCGATCGCCGACCGCGATCGCGTAGACGACGAGCGCGGTGCCGTCGTTCGTGAGGCTCTCGGCCTTCAGCTGCATGAAGTTGCGCCGCGGCAGGGTGCGCCCGAGCGCGGCGACGGCGGTCGCGTCGGGCGGCGCGACCGCGGCGCCGAGGATGAGCGCGACCTCCCACGGCACGCCGAACAGGTGCGCGACGCCCGCGACCGCGAACGCCGTCGCCACGACGAGCAGGGTGCTCGCGATCACGATGCCGCGCAGGTCGCGCTTGATGGAGCGCAGCGACGTCGTGAGGCTCTCCCAGAACAGCATGACGGGCAGGAAGAGCAGCAGCATCGTCTCCGGGCGGCAGCTGGACCTCGCGCAGCTCCGGCACGAAGCCGAGCGCGAGCCCGACCACGACGAGCAGCAGCGGCGTCGCGACGCGCAGCCGCGGTGCGAGCAGCACGCCGACGAGCACCGACGCCCCGAGCAGCACCGTCACCTCGAGTCCATCCATCCCGCACCTCCTCCTCTCAGCGTCCTCCGCGGGCGTTGCGTCGCGATGACGCCACCCGTGTGCCGCTTCGGGGTCGGCCGGCGCACGTGCGGCCCAGCCCGCGTCAGCGCAGCGCGCCGATGACGGACAGCAGTCTGCAGCTTCTCGTGGCTCTCGCTGCCCGGGCACCGCGGTGTAGACGAGCAGCGAGTGCGACTGGTCCGGGTCGAGCAGCGTCTGGCAGTTCAGCTCCAGGGCGCCGACCTCGGGGTGGATGAAGCGCTTGACCTCGCTGCGGCCGGATGCCGACCTCGTGCGCGTCCCACACGCTCGCGGAACTCCTCGCTCCGCGCGAGCAGCAGGTCGGCGAGCTGCGCCGCCCGGGACCCGGGGCCGCGCAGCGTGACGACCTCCGCGCAGGCCCGAGGCGAACATCCGGGCGAGGAACGCGTGGTCCTCGGGCGCGTAGCAGCGCGCGGGTCGGCCGGGTCGGTGAACCACCGGTAGCCGATGCTGCGGGCCGGGCCGGTGTAGGCGCGTCAGGTCGCCGGTGAGCGCGACGCCGAGCGGGGTCTGCCGCAGCGTCTCGCCGAGCTCGGTGACGATCTCGGCGGGGGTGTCGCTGAGCCGGTCGAGGATGCGCAGCAGGCCGGGGCTGATGTGCTCGCTGGCCGCGCCCCGCGGCGGCGGGTGGTGCCCGGCGAGCCGGAACAGGTGGTCGCGCTCGTCGAGGGAGAGGTGCAGTCCCTGCGCGATCGAGGCGATCATCTGCTCGGACGGCTGCGGGCCGCGCTCCCGCTCGAGCCGCGAGTAGTAGTCGGTCGACATGTGGCAGAGCGCGGCGACCTCCTCGCGCCGCAGCCCGCTGGTCCGGCGGCGCTGCCCGCGCGGCAGGCCGACGTCCTCGGGCTGCAGCGACTCCCGGCGGCGCCGGAGGAACTCGGCCAGCCCGGCCCGGTCGATCATGCGTCACCTCCGTCGCGTCGCCGCTGCTCGTGTTCTACCGCCGGCACCGCGCCGCAGCCACGGCCTGTCGATCCCCCCTTGCGCGGCGCCCGCGTCGGCCTGGGATCGCGAGGCCGTGGATCGTCGGCCGCACAGGCGCGACCTCGGTGGGACCACACCACGACCGAGGAGCAGCACCATGCCACGCACACAGCATCGACATCACCGTCCCCGACCTGTCCGGCAAGCGCGCCGTCGTCACCGGCGCCAGCGACGGCATCGGCCTCGGCATCGCCACCCGGCTCGCCGCCGCCGGCGCCGAGGTGGTCCTGCCCGTCCGCAACCCCCGCAAGGGCGAGGCCGCGATCGCGCGCGATCCGCGCAGCAGCACCCCGGCGCCGACGTCTCGCTGCGCGAGCTCGACCTGTCCTCGCTCGCCTCCGTCGCCGCCCTCGGCGACGACGCTGCGCGAGCGAGGGCCGCCCGATCCACATCCTGATCAACAACGCCGGCGTCATGACCCCGCCCGACCGGCAGACCACCGCCGACGGGTTCGAGCTGCAGTTCGGCACCAACCACCTCGGCCACTTCGCCCTGGTCGCCCACCTGCTGCCCCTGCTGCGCGCCGGCCGCGCCCGGGTGACCTCGCAGGTCAGCGTCGCCGCGCGACCAGGGCGCGCATCAACTGGGACGACCTGAACTGGGAGCGCTCCTACGACGGCATGCGCGCCTACAGCCAGTCGAAGATCGCGTTCGGGCTGTTCGGCCTCGAGCTCGACCGGCGCAGCCAGGCCGCGCGGCTGGGGCATCACCAGCAACCTCTCCCACCCCGGGCGTCGCGCCGACGAACCTGCTCGCCGCCCGCCCCGAGCTCGGCCGCGACGAGGACACCACGGGCGGCCGGCGTCATCCGCGCGCTGTCCGCGCGCGGCATCCTGGTCGGCACCGTCGAGACCGCCGCGCTGCCCGCCCTGCTACGCCGCGACCTCCCCGGAGGCCGCGGCGCGGCGGCTTCTACGGGCCGCAGCGGGCTCGGGCACCTGGGCGGCCGCCCGGCGGAGCAGCGGCTCTACTCGCGCGCTGCGCAGCGAGGAGGACGCCGCGCGCGTCTGGCAGGTCTCCGAGGAGCTGACGCAGGCGTCGTTCGCGGTGACCTGAGCGAGCGCGGATGGCTCAGCCGCCGGTGCCGGCGCCGGCGAGCACCGCATCCACCTCGCAGCGACAGCCCCTCGTCGAGCGGCGGCGAGGCCAATGCGGCGACGTTCGCCTCGAGCTGCGCGACGCTGCTGGCCCCGACGATCGCGGAGGTGACGCGGTCGTCGCGCAGCACCCAGGCGAGCGCGGAGCTTGAAGGTCCGGTCGCCATGGCCGAGGCTGACGGTGACGTACTTGCCTAGGTGCTGACGAGGTCGAGCTCGCCGTCGTCGTTGACATCGCCGAGGGCGATGGCACCGCCGGCGGTTCCCGTGAGAAATCCTCGTCGAACGTGCCGTCGTCGTTGCCGGGGACGACGAAAGCCTGGCCATCCCAGCTCGAGAGCACGAGGTCGATCACGCCGGTCCCGTCAGGTCCGCGGCGATCAGCGCCTGCCGGATGCTCGGAGGTCCCCTGTACAGGACGACTCGGCTCGAACGTCCCGTCGCCGTTCGAGATCATGATCCCGGCTACCGAGCCGCCGGCGTCGAAGGCCAGATCGTCGAAACCGTCCCCGTTGAAGTCGGCGGCGACCAGGACGTCGATGTCCCCGCCGTCGAGAAGCTTCGGCTCTCCGAACGTGCCGTCGCCGTTGCCCAGAAGGATCGCCAGGCTGTCCTCGAAGCTCGAGGAATGCGCGACGGCGACGTCCGGGACGAGGTCGGCGTTGAAGCGTCCGACAGCGAGGGTGCGCGGCGCCAATCCGGCCGGCGACGTCGCGCACTGATAAACGCCGACGCGCCGCAGGTGGGCTCTCCGGCCTGAACCGGCGATACGGCGGCGGCGAGCAGAAGGGCGGCGAGCAGTCGCGCTGGCTTCATGGGGCGAAGGTTCGCACCAGAAACGTCGCCATCTGTTGTCGGAGAACTGCGCCGCTCGGACAGTAGAGCAGAGGCGAGGCGGAGCAGCCCCCCGTGATGCCTCGGCCATGGAGTTCCTCGATGAAATCGGCCGCGAACGCGCCCGCGGGCACGTCGCCGAAGATACCCGTCGCCGGGGGAAGGCGCGTAGGCCGAGCCTTCTTCGTCTTGAGCAGGAAGATCGCCATCTGCGCTCGGGTCACCGGCTGCCCGGGCAGTAGCTTGCCGCCGCCGCAGCCGGACGTCACGCCCTCGGCGGCGAGCTGTTCGATCCAGTCGGCGAAGGCCCCGGGCAGGCGACGTCCGCGAAGAGCCCGCCGCATGGCGGGGGCGCGTAGGCCGAGCCGTGCTCGGCCTTCAGGAGGAAGACCGCCATCTGGTCGCGCCGGACGGGAGCGGTGGGCAGTAGTTTCCGGCGCCGCACCCGCCGGTGATCCCGCCGCGGCGATCGCGAGGATGTCGTCGTGGAAGGGCGACGAGTCCGGGACGTCGGCGAACTCGACGGCGAGCGAGGCCGGGCGGACGTGACGGTGGAGCACGAGTCGGTGACGACGACGTCGTACTCCCCGGCGTCGGCGAACGCGACGGGAGCGATCGTGAGCGTCGGCGTTCCGGCGCCCGCGATCGTGTCGCCGTTGGAGAGCGGCGACTCCGTTCCTCCGCCACTGGTATTGGAGTGGCCCGACCCCGAGGCCGTCACGCTGCAGCGTCACGGCCTCGCCGGGGCCGCCGAGGCCGGCCCGGAAACCTCGGAGACCGTGAGCGCCGTGGCCAGCAGGAAGCCGATGCCGCGGACCGCCGTAGGTGCTCGAATTCGAGACGGCGGCATCGACCGGACCCGTTCCGTCGAACTGGCCCGTGACGATGTGCGTCGGCCGGGCCGACGTCAGGCAGAGCCCGGGTGCGGCGAACGCTCCCTGCCCGTCGCCGAGCAGCACGGAGACGAGGTTGCGCGCCCCGTTGGATCCGGCGCCGTCGGCGGTGCCACTCGGCGAACCCGTCGCCGTTGAAATCCGCGGCGACGACGGATGCCGGAGCCCAGCCGACACCGATGTACACCGGCGGCTCCAGGGCGCCGCTTCCGTCGCCCGCGAGGATGGAGACGTTCGTCGATTCTGAGTTCGCCGTCACGATGTCGAGATGTCCGTCGCCGTCGAAGTCCGCGGCGGCGAGGGAAGCCGCTCCAGGTCCCCCGGCGTAATCGCTGGGGGCCTGAAACGTCCCGTTGCCGTTGCCCAGAAAGACCGAGACGGTGTTCGACGAGTATCCGCAGCAGGCACCGCCATTGGCGCTCGCCAGGTCGAGCGCTCCGTTTCCGTCGAGATCGACGGCGATGAGGTCGCCGATCGAGTGCTCCGGAGCCGGGCCTTCGACGGGTGGCTGAAACGTGCCGTCGCCGTTGCCTCGGAGGTACTGGATGTGGCCGTCGCCCGGAAAGCCACGACGAGGACGAGGTCGGAAAGACCGTCGCCGTCGAAATCCGCCGCGACGACCAGCGCGACGGGCTCGGCGAGGGGGGTGGCGGTGGTCCGTCCGGAGAAGGTGTAATCGCCGTTGCTCAACAGGATCAGCGAAGTCCTCCATCCACGGCGACGGCCAGATCGTCCATCGTGTCGGAGTTGAAGTCGGCCGCGGCGAGCGACCAGATGTTCGAGCTGACGGGGATCGACGCCGTTCCCGAGGGCGGAAGACCCGTCGGTGTCGCGTCCGGCGACGCCGAGGGTTTCGAAGTCGTCCCGTCCGACGACCTCGGAGACTCCGTCCCCGTCGAAGTCTCCGGCGGCCAGGCGGCCGGGATCGGACCGCATGCGCACGAGCGGCGCGGCGGCGAGCCCCGTGGCCTGCCAGAGGAAGACGTCGACCACCTCGTCGTAGTCGGAGGGGGAAGCGAAATCGGCCCTGTCGTCGCCGTCGAAGTCCCCGGTGGCGAATCCGGCCGCCGGATGGGCGGGCTGGTAGCCGGCGGGGGGAAGGAAAACTCCCGGCGCGCTCTGGAAGAGGATCGCCAGATTGCCGACATCCGACGGCTGGTTGATCACCAGATCGACGAGGCCGTCGCCGTCGGCGTCCAGGACGAAGAGCGGGTCGGGCTGGCCCGCGACGGGGATGGCCACCGGCGCGTCGAACGTGCCATTGCCGTTTCCGTAGAGCAGCTCGAGCGCGTCCGGGCGGGAGACGACGAGGTCCGCGAAGCCGTCACCGTCGAGGTCGCCCGCCATGCTCCCGCGCATGTCGAAACCGACCGTCACCAGTGTCGCAGCCGGAAGACTCCCGTCGGGTTGAGAAAGGTAGATGGCGACCTTGTCCGCCTCGAGGGGTGTCGCCACGTCCGACCGGCCGTCGCCGTTGAAGTCGGCGACCGCCAGCGAAGTTGGCGATCCGTTGGTGTACAGCACGGGCGCCTGAAAGGTGCCGTCGCCGTAGCCGAGGAGGATCGCGACCCCGTTGTCGTAGAACGAGAAGGTCTCGGCGAGATCCGGGATCGCGTCGTCGTTGAAGTAGCCCACCGCGAACCCGGTCGTATTGATCCCCCCGTCGTAGGAGCCGGCGAACTCGAACGTCCCGTCTCCGTTGCCCAGATAATCGTGACGGACGGTCTCCGATGCGAGGTCGAGGTCGCCGTCGTCGTCGAGATCCGCGGCGATGAGTCGGTGCGTCGAGTTGGAAAACGGCGTCACGATGGGAAGACCGAACGTGCCCGCCCCATCGCCCGGGAGAACCCCGATGTAACCCCCGACGACGGCGATTCGATGAGGCCGTCCCCCGTGAAGTCTCCCGTCGCCGCGGCCTGGGGAAACTGGATCTCGGCCGGATAGCTGGCCGTGTGGAGAAACGTCGGGCCGCAGCTGGCTTGTCCGTCGACGCGGGCCGCAGACAGGAAAAGCCCTGTGACGATGCAACACGAAGCGAATCGCTTGAGATTCATCGAAGAATGCTCAGAAAGACTACTCCGGACGTCGGGCGGCAGACAATACCATTTCGCGCGGCCGTCGTCGGGCTATCGTTCGGCGGTGATGAAGCCCGTGGGCTCGTTCGCGTCCGCCGCCGGATTTCTCCTATCGGCCGCCGTTTTCGCCCAGACCACCGCGCCCGCCCCCTCGCGGGCCGTCCGGACGCAGGCGTTCACGTTCCGGCGAGCGAAGCCCCAATCTTGAAGATCACGGTCGAAGTTCCTTATGGCGACATCGACGCCATGGGACACCTGAACAACGTCGCCTATCTGCGTTACCTGGAATG
>CAWDMS010000010.1:0-131609 GCA_963803465.1 uncultured Actinomycetota bacterium | reverse complement strand
AGCACCGCGCCCTGACGGCCGCGGCCCACGCACGGGGACCCCGTCCACCCTGCGGGACCCGGTGCACCGGGTCCCGCTCGGTGGACGGGGTCCCCGAGACGGAGCGGTCGATCACCCGAAGGTGAACGAGTACGCCTCGACGCCCTGCGGCACCGTGACCTCGATGGTCCCCTCCCGGCCGGCATCGGCGCGCAGCAGCTCGTACGACCTGGGCGTGCCCGAGACCTGGATCTCGACGCGCTCGCCGTCGACGTCCGCGACCACCGTGCCCTCCCCCGCCAGCACCATCCGCACCTCCTGGCCGGTGTACTGGAGCCGGATGCGCGCCTCATCGCCGCGCGGCGTGGCGAACTGCGTCTCGAGCTGCCAGTCGCCGTCGAGCGCGAACGTGTCGCGCGGCTGCTCCGCCGGGTAGGCGAACGCCTCCGTCTGCGCCGAGTAGCGCTCCTCGCCCCCGAAGTTCTGCACCTTCGTCGTGCCGAGGTACGACTCGGGCGTGATCGCCGCGTTCTCCGGGGTGTCGTCGGCGAGCTCGGTGACCGGCGGCAGCTCGACGCCGGGGTTCGCCTGCTCGAGCAGCTCGCGGATCATCTGCTCGCCCTCCTGGTACTGCCCCTCGCCGAAGTGCACGTTGCGCACGGTGCCGTCCGCGTCGATGAGGTAGCGGGCGGGCCAGTAGGCGTTGCGGTAGTTCGTCCAGGTGGAGAGCGAGTTGTCGATCGCGACCGGGTACTCGATGCCGAGCGCCTCGGCGCCGGCGATCACGTTGGGCCGCTCCTTCTCGAACGCGTACTCGGGGCTGTGGACGCCGATCACCTGCAGGCCCGCATCCGCGTAGGCGTCGTGCCACGCGTTCATGTGCGGGGTGGAGCGCTGGCAGTTGATGCACGAGTAGGCCCAGAAGTCGACGAGCACGACCTGGCCGCGCAGCTCCGCGAGGTCGATCGGCTGGTCGCCGTCGGTGTTGAACCACGAGTCGATGCCGCGGATGCTCGGGGCCGTGCCGCACTCCTGCAGCTCGGTCGCGCCCGGGTCGCACAGGTCGAGGTCCTGGTTCTCCTCCGTCTCGAGCCCCCCGATCGAGATCGCCTCCTGCACCTCCTCGTTGCCGGCGATCGACTCCTGGATGGCCGAGGTGTAGTCGGGCACGAGCCGCTGCAGCCGCGCGGGCACGTCGAAGACGAGGCCGATCGCGAGCAGCAGCATGAGCGCGCCGGAGACGATCCGGATGATGCCCTGGCGCTTGCGGAACGCCGCGATGCGCTCGGCGAGGCCACGTCCCGCGAGCGCGAAGAACAGCAGCGGCAGCGCCGCGCCGATCGCGAACGAGACGGTGAGCACGACGGTGTCGATGCCGATCTGGCCGGTGGAGCCCGCGACGGTGATGGCGGCGAGCACGGGGCCGGCGCACGGCACGTAGACGGCGCCGAGCGCGAGGCCGAGCGGGAAGCCCTGCAGCTTGCCGGTCTGCAGCGACGGGATCTTCTGGAACGGCTTCTCGAGCAGGTGCTGGAACGCGGGCACGATGAGGCCGATGCCGATGAGCGACAGCACGATGATGCCGGCCCAGCGCAGCACGTCCTGCGGCAGCCCGAGGAGGCTGAGGAGGAGGCTCGCGACGAGGGTCATGAGCGTGAAGCTCACCACGATGCCGGCGATGACGAAGTAGGGGCGCCAGCGCGAGACGACCGGCGCCGGCTTCGTCCGGGTGGCGGTGGCGACCCCGCCGCTGCCCGCGCGCTCTGGTCGTCGTCGGCCGACGCATCCGCCGCTCCGCTCGCGCCGCGCGCGGACTGCATGCCGCCGGAGAACAGGATGACCGGCAGCACCGGGATGATGCATGGCGAGATGCCGGTGATGAATCCACCGAGCAATCCGATGAGGGCGAGCATGGTGCCTCCTTGGCGCGTTGCCGATGGTTCGGCGCGGGGGCGTGAACGGATGCATTCCCGTCGCCGGCCGGATCGCTCCAATCCGCCGGGCGACGAGCTCCGAACCCCTGGCATCACCGGCTCGCACGGGTCGGCAACACACCACCAGGGAAGGGGAGCGACATGCTCACCAAGAAGAACCCCAAGATGGCCGGGCTCGTGCTCGTCAGCGCCGCGACGTTCGTGCTCGCGGGCTGCTCCATGGGCGGCTCGACGACCGCCGACGAGACCATGGAGCCGACGACGGCGCCCATGACCTCCGAGGAGCCGATGGAGACCGAGTCCGCGGCGATGGACCCGGCCTACGACAACCTCGTCGGCGCCGGATGCGCGATGTACGACGAGCAGGTGCCGGACGGCGCAGGCTCGATCGTCGGCATGTCGCAGGACCCGGTCGCGGTGGCCGCGTCGAACAACCCGATGCTCACGCAGCTCGTCGCAGCGGTCTCGGGCCAGCTGAACCCCGAGGTCGACCTCGTCGACACGCTCAACGGCGACGAGTTCACGGTCTTCGCGCCGGTCGACGACGCCTTCGCGGCGCTGCCCGCCGAGACCGTCGCGACGCTCCAGACGCCTGAGGGCGCCGAGACGCTCGAGTCCGTGCTGACCTACCACGTGATCCCCGGCCAGATCGCGCCCGACGCGATCGCCGGCACGCACACCACCGTCCAGGGCGAGGAGCTCATGGTCGAGGGCGAGGCCGACATGATGATGGTCAACGGCGACGCCGCGACCGTCGTCTGCGGTGGCGTGCAGACCGCCAACGCCACGGTCTACCTCATCGACTCGGTGCTCATGCCGCCGTCGATGGGCTGATCCGCAACCCACACATCGGAAGGGCCGGTCCGCGAGGACCGGCCCTTCTGCTGTGCCGCCGCGACGCTCGGGGACCCGGCTTCACCGACGGGACCCGGTGCACCGGGTCCCGCTCGGTGGGAGGGGTCCCGTGAGGCGCGATGCTCGCGGCGCGGCCAGGCCTAGAGCGTGCGCTCGCGGATCATCCGCGACAGCTCGAGCCCTGAGTCCTTCACCGTGCGCTCCTGCGTCTCGTAGTCGACCCGCACGATGCCGAAGCGCTTGTGGTAGCCCCACGCCCACTCGTAGTTGTCCATGAGCGACCAGTAGAAGTAGCCGTGGACGGGCACGCCGGCGTCGATCGCGTCGAGCACGGCACCGACATGGGAGCGCAGGAAGTCGACCCGCTCCGCATCGTGGATGCGCGCCTCGCCCGTGGACGCATCCGTCTCGACGACGTCGTCGTACGCGGCGCCGTTCTCGGTCACCCACAGCTCGATGCCGCTCGGACCCGTGTACTGCTCGTGCAGCCGCTGCAGCAGCGCGGTGAGGCCCGACGGGTTGACCTCCCAGCCCATGCTCGTCGTCGGCACGTCGCGCGGGTGCGCCTGCACGCCATCGGCGGCCGGATACGGGCTCGCGATCGGCCGGTCGGTCGGCGCGTCGTTGCACGACCGGCACGGCCGGCAGCTCGAACGAGACGATGTCGTCGTGGTAGTAGTTCACGCCCAGCACGTCGATGGGCGCGGCGATGATCTCGAGGTCGCCCGGCTGCACCACGGCGTCGAGGCCGAGGTGGCCGACGTCGGCGAGCAGCGACTCGGGGTAGGCGCCGAGCACGATCGGCTCGATGAAGAAGCGGTTGTACTGGTCGTCGATCCGGCGGGCGGCGTCGACGTCGGATGCGCTGCTCGGGTCGACCGGCGATGCGGGCTGGAAGTTGAGCGTGATGCCGACCCGCTCGGCGCCGGCCTCGCGGAGCGCGGTGACGGCCATGCCGTGCGCGAGCAGCAGGTGGTGGCCCGCCTGCAGGCCGGCCTCGGCGCTCTGCCTGCCGGGCGCGTGGGCGCCGGCGGTGTAGGAGAGGAACGACGAGCACCAGGGCTCGTTCATGGTCGTCCAGTTCGTGACGCGGTCGCCGAGCGCCTCGTGCACCGTGAGCGCGTACTCGACGAAGCGGCTCGCGGTGTCGCGGCTCGTCCAGCCGCCGACGTCCTCGAGCGCCTGCGGCAGGTCCCAGTGGTAGAGCGTGAGCCACGGCATGATGTCGGCGTCGAGCAGCTCGTCGACGAGCCGCGAGTAGAAGTCGAGCCCCTTCGGGTTCGGTGCGCCGCCGTCGGGGCGCACGCGCGCCCAGCTGGTGGAGAACCGGTACGTCTGCAGGCCGAGATCGCGCATGAGCGCGACGTCCTCGGGCATGCGGTGGTAGTGGTCGCACGCGACGTCGCCGGTGTGGCCGTCGATCACGGCGCCCGGCACGCGCGAGAACGTGTCCCAGATGCTGGGGCGGCGGCCGTCCTCGGCTGCGGCGCCCTCGATCTGGTATGCGGCGGTCGCGCCGCCGAGGATGAGGTCTGTGGGGATGCTGCGGTGCACCGCACGAGCGTATCCCGGCCGGATGCGGCTGTCGGCTGCGGCGGCCGGATGCGGTAGATTCGTCCAGTCCCGCCGCGCGAGCGACGGGGCGCGCGGGCGTAGCTCAATGGTAGAGCCTCAGTCTTCCAAACTGATTACGCGGGTTCGATTCCCGTCGCCCGCTCCACCTCCTCGCCTGATCCAGCACCTGATGCGACTGCCGATCGCTCACCGCGATCGCCGTCCGAGGTTGTCCACGACGCCGGATGCGTGTCAGTGGCCCGTGGGAGAGTGCGGCCATGTCGAGGGAGACAGCAGCCACCAGCCAGGCACCCGGCCCGGTGCTGCCGGTGCCGCTGGACCCGGCGGCGCTCGAGGGTCCGCTGTGGCTGCGTGGCCCGCGGCCCGGGGACGTCGCGGCCGCGCCCGACCTCGAGGAGCGTGCCGAGCCGGCCGTCGCTCCGGTCGTGGGGACAGCGGAGAGCGTGAGCGCGACGGCCATGCGGGCGGTGGTCGGGATCGATGCGGCGGTCGCGTCGATGCTGGCGATGCGCACGCACCTGCTCGCCGGCCTCGGCCAGCTCGCGATCGATCAGGCGATCGAGGCGAAGCTCGACACCGGCGTCGCGATCCGCGACCTCGCCGCCGAGCTCGCCCTGCTCGAGCGGCGCAGCGACCGCACCGTCCAGGCCGAGGTGTCGCAGGCGATGGACACCGTCGAACGATGGCCCGCGACCCTGCACGCGCTGGGGCGCGGCGACGATCAGCCGCGGCCACGTCGCCGTGATCGCCGAGATCGGCGCGCCCCTCACGACCCCGGAGGCGCGTGCCGCGTTCGAGGCGGCGCTGCTGCCGCACGCGCAGGCGACCACGCCGGGCCGGCTGCGCGCGATCGCCCGCCGCGAGCTCGCGACGCTCCTCGAGCAGCCGCTCGCCGAGCGGCACCGCGAGGCGCGGGACCGGCGGGAGGTGTTCGTCACCGACCTCGACGACGGCATGTCCATGGTCCGCGCCATCGTGCCCGACGGTGCTCGCGCACGGGATCCTCGACCGGCTCACCCAGATGGCCCGCGCCGGCGACACCGACCACGACGACCCCCGCAGCTACGACCAGCGCCGCGCCGACGCGCTCTGCGACCTGCTCCTCACCGGCGAGCCCACCGGCCAGGCGCTGCGCGGCATCCGCGCCCAGATGCAGCATCGTCATCCCCGCGACCGTCCTCACCGGCGACGACACCGACACCGGCACCGGGGATGCGCGGCTGCGCACCGGGCAGCTCGTCGACCCGGAGACCGCCCGCATGCTCGCCGGCATGACGAAGCTCTGGACGCGCGTGTTCACCGACCCCGTCAAGGGCCATGTGGTCGCGGTCGACGGGTACCGGGTGCCGCGGAAGCTGCGCACGGCTGCTGCGCGAACGCGACCAGCGCTGCCGATGGCCCGGCTGCACCGGCAGGGCCGAGCACGCCGACCTCGACCACACCATCCCCTGGGCCGACGGCGGCACCACCACCATCGACAACCTCGCCCACCTGTGCCGACGGCACCACACGCTCAAGGGCGCGGTCCTCGCCGGCGGCCGACGCTGGGCGGTGCGGCAGCTCGGGCACGGGGTGCTCGAGTGGACCTCACCCGAAGGACGCGTCTACGTCGACCAACCCGAACCCGCCGGCCCGCGATTCACCGAGAGCTACATGGACTGGCTCTGGAAGGGCACCATCGGGCCACTGCCCGAGACACCCTTCTGACGCTCGGTGGGCAGTCCCTCACAGCCGCGGGCAGTAGCGTTCCGGTGTGCAGGAGAGGCTGATCACCCGTCCCCGCCGCCAGGGCTCCGCCCGGCTCGGCGCGGCACTCGTCGGCGCGGTCACGCTCACCCTCGTGGCGTGCGTCGCGACGCCGCCGACCACGCCCGACGACCCGGCCATCCCGACGACGCCCTCGCCTGCCTTCACCGACGTCGCGCCCGCCCCGACGACGAACGGGCCGACCGATCCCCCGGTGCCGACGACGGCACCCGGTGAGTTCTCGTACGGCGACACGGTCACGATCCACACCGACCGCGGCTCCACCTGGGAGGTCACGGCCATGCGGTCGATCGACCCGGCCGACAGCCTCGCCGCCTCGACAGGTGCGACGCCGCGCGCGGGCGAGCGCTTCGTCATCCTCGAGCTCGAGATCGCGAACGTCGGCGTCATCACGACGCATCCGATGCACGACATGACCTTCGCCTACCAACCCGACGGCGGCCCGTTCACCGACCAGAACTCGGCGTCGACCGCGGCCGCGCCGAACGACCTCGGCTACATCTGGGAGTTCGCCCCCGGCGACCGTGAGGTGGCGGAGGTGATCGTCGCCGTGCGCGAGGACGACCCGACCGGCTCGTGGGTGATCAGCCCGTCGGAGTCGGGGATCGACGCGGCGACGCTCTACCGCTGGCGCTGAGCAGCGGCTACAGCTGGCAGCCGGGGCACCAGTAGAGCTTGCGCCCCTGCATCGTCTCGAGCGCGATCGGCGTGCCGCAGCGCCGGCACGGCTGACCCTCGCGCTTGTAGACCCAGTGCCGGTCGGCGCGGTTCGCGAGCGCCGCGGCACGTCGCGCGCCGCGCAGCCCATCGATCGTGAGCATCTGCCCGGTCTCGACGCCGATGCGCAGCAGCTTCACCCAATCGCGCCACAGCGCGCGCAGCTCGTCCTCCGGCACCGCGCTGCCGGGCCGGTGCGGGTCCATGCGCGCGCGGAACAGCAGCTCGGCGCGGTAGACGTTGCCGATCCCCGCGACCACCGACTGGTCCATGAGCAGCTGCCCGATCGCCTGCCCAGACCTCGACGCCCGCTCGACGAAGCGCGCCTCCGCCCGCCGGCGCGACTCGGTCGGCGCCTCGGGGTCGGGGCCGAGCCGATCCGCGAGCACCTGCACCTGCGACGGCTCGAGCACCTCGCAGACGGTCGGGCCGCGGAGGTCCGCGACCGCGGTGGCGGTGAGGATGCGCACCCGCACCTGGCCGACCGGTTCCGGCGGGAAGTCGGCGACCTCGCTCGCCGTCTCGCGCTCCCCCGCCCGCAGCCGGGCGAGCCGCGGCGCACCGATCGACGCGATCGAGTCCTCGTGCTCGCCGTCCATGCCGGCCGCGCCCCGCATCCCCGTCTGGCCCATCCGGGACGCCCCGACTGCCGATGTGGAGGCGAGGATCGTCGGGTCGACCGAGATCGCACCGGCGAAGTCCCATGCGCCATAGATGCCCAGGTGCACGTGCAGCACCCGGTCGGGTGCTGCGGCCGTGCCGTCGAAGCCGAGCAGCAGGTGCTTGCCGATCGCCTCCGAGGATGTGATCGTGCGACCGTCGAGCTCCGCGGCGCCCACCTCGAAGCGGCCCTGCGGGCTCGAGACCGCGGCGGCGCTGCCTACGAAGTTCGCCGCGAACTGCCGCGCGATGCGATGGACCGAGTGCCCCTCAGGCATCAGACGACCGTGGCATCAGTGGATCTCGTGGCCCGCGATGCCGCCGGTGGTCTCGTACTCGCCGAGCTGCGCGATCCGCCGCGCGTGCCGCTCGACGCCCGTGAACGGGGTGGCGAGGAACGTGTCGATGATCTCGAGCATCTCGTCCTCGGAGTGCTGGCGCGCCCCGACGGCCACGACGTTGGCGTCGTTGTGCTCGCGCGCGAGCTCCGCGGTCGGCAGGCTCCACGCGAGCGCCGCGCGCACGCCCTCGACCTTGTTCGCGGCCATCTGCTCGCCGTTGCCGGAGCCGCCGAAGACCACGCCGAGGGCCTCGACGCCATCGCGCTGGTCGCGCACGACGGCTCGTGCAGCGTTGATGCAGAACGACGGGTAGTCGTCCTCGGCGTCGTAGTCGGCCGGCCCGTGGTCGACGACCTCATGGCCCAGCGCCGTCAGGTGCGCGACGAGCCGCTTCGACATCTCGAAGCCGGCGTGGTCGGTGGCGACGTGGACGCGCATCAGGCGCCCTGCCGCATCGTCGCTCGCGCGGTCGAAGACCGGCCCGCGGGTGCGCGAGCGCTTGATCTCGAAGAAGCCGTCGACGGATGCCGCGGCGACGACGCCGTCGAACAGCCGCAGCGCCTCCTCGCCGGTCGGCGCGGGGCTGACGACGGGTCCGAAGAAGGCGACGTCGCCGACCGCGACGACCGGGGTGCCGACGTCGTCGCCGACGAGGTCGATCGCCGTCTGGTGGGTGCCGCGCAGCGTCTCGTCGTGCGCGTCGGTCTCCGTCGCGAGCGACGCGTCGAGGCCGACCTCGGCGAGCGACTCGGCGATGATCGCGTCGTCGTCCTTGCGGGATGCGTGGTGGATGCGCGTGCCGAGCGCGTCGTAGAGCGGCTTCACGACGGCGTCGCCGCCGGCGGCGCGCGCTGCCGTGACGAGGCGCGTGAGGCGCATCGCGCGCGGCATCCGCGCGAGGTACGCCTCGGGCAGGTCGCGCCCCTCGTTGAGGATGGCGAGGCTCATGACCTGCCAGTCGACGTCGAGCTCGCGCACCTCGGCGACCTCGCCGAGCCAGCGGGAGGTCATCCAGGCCCACGGGCAGGTGGGGTCGAACCACATCCGCACGCGGGGCTGCTGGGTGTCGACGGTGGTCTCGATCGCGCTCGATGCACTCATGCTCCGATGCTATCGAGGGCTCGGCAGGGGCCGGGCCGGTCGGCACTACGCTGGTCGCACCCGCAGTACCGCCACACACGCAGCCACCGCTGCAGTCACAAGGAGTCCAGCGTGCCCGGAGAGAACCTCACTCGCGTCGAGGCCCAGGAGCGCGCCGCGCTCGTGCAGGTCGAGAGCTACGACGTCGCCCTCGACCTCACCACCGGCGACGAGGTGTTCCGATCGACGACGATCGTGCGCTTCACCGCCGAGGCCGGCGCGTCGACGTTCATCGACCACATCTCCCGCACCGTGCACTCGGTCACGCTCAACGGCACCGAGCTCGACGCGGCGGCCGTGAACGACGGCGTCCGCATCCAGCTCGACGACCTCGCCGCCGAGAACGAGCTGACCGTCGTCTCCGACGCCCTGTACGTCAACACCGGCGAGGGCCTCCACCGCTTCGTCGACCCCGTCGACGGCGAGGCCTACCTCTACTCGCAGTTCGAGGTGCCCGACTCCCGGCGCGTGTTCGCCGTCTTCGAGCAGCCCGACCTCAAGGCGACGTTCCGCTTCTCGGTCACCGCGCCCGCCCGCTGGCAGGTCGTCTCGAACCAGCCGACGCCCGAGCCGGTCGTCGACGGCGAGACCGGCACCTGGACCTTCGAGCCGACGCCGCGCATCTCCAGCTACATCACGGCGCTCGTCGCGGGCCCCTACGAGGTGACGCGCTCCGAGCTCACCTCGTCCGACGGCCGCATCGTGCCGCTCGGCATCTTCTGCCGCGCATCGCTCGCCGAGCACATGGACGCCGACTACATCTTCGACATCACGCGCAAGGGCTTCGCCTTCTTCGAGGCGCAGTTCGGCGTGCCCTACCCGTTCGAGAAGTACGACCAGCTGTTCGTGCCGGAGTTCAACGCGGGCGCGATGGAGAACGCCGGATGCGTGACCTTCACCGAGTCGTACGTGTTCCGCGCCCAGGTGACCGACGCCATCCGTGAGCGCCGGGTCGTGACCGTGCTGCACGAGCTCGCGCACATGTGGTTCGGCGACCTCGTCACGATGCGCTGGTGGAACGACCTGTGGCTCAACGAGTCGTTCGCGGAGTGGGCGTCGACGCTCGCGACCGCCGAGGCGACCGAGTGGACGAACGCCTGGACGACGTTCCAGGCGATGGAGAAGACCTGGGCGTACCGCCAGGACCAGCTGCCCTCCACGCACCCGATCGTCGCCGAGATCCGCGACCTCGAGGACGTGCAGGTCAACTTCGACGGCATCACCTACGCGAAGGGCGGCTCCGTGCTCAAGCAGCTCGTCGCCTGGGTGGGGCTCGAGGCGTTCATGCAGGGCGTCGGCGCCTACTTCCGCAAGCACGCGTGGGGCAACACCGAGCTCGCCGACCTGCTCACCGAGCTGGAGGCCGCGAGCGGCCGCGACCTCACCGAGTGGAGCCGGCTGTGGCTCGAGACGGCAGGCGTGAACACGCTGCGCCCCAAGCTCGAGGTCACCGCCGACGGCATCATCAGCTCGTTCGTGATCGAGCAGACCGCGCCCGCCGAGTGGCCGACGCTGCGGCCGCACCGCCTCGCGATCGGCTTCTACGAGGAGGACGACGAGAAGCTGCGCCGCACCCACCGCGTCGAGCTCGACGTCGACGGCGCCGAGACCACGGTCGCCGCGCTCGTCGGCCACATCCGCCCCGCGCTCATCCTGGTGAACGACGACGACCTCGCCTACGCGAAGATCCGCCTCGACGACTCGTCGATGCAGACCGCGCTCGGCAGCCTCCGCGACATCGAGGACCCGCTCGCGCGCGCCCTCGTCTGGGGTGCCGCGTGGGACGCGACCCGCGACGCCGAGACGCCCGCGAGCGACTACGTCGAGCTCGTGCTCGCCAACATCGGCGCCGAGACCGAGTCGACCACCATCCGGCTCGCGCTCTCGCAGCTCGGCCTCGCCGCGCGGTCGTACGTGCACCCGTCGCGCCGCGCCGAGACGATCCAGCGCGTCGGCGACGGCCTGTGGACGCTCGCCCAGACGGCCGAAGCGGGATCGGATGCGCAGTTCCAGTTCGCGGGCGCGTTCGCGGGCCTCGCCTCGACGCCCGAGCACGTCGAGGTGCTCCGCGGCCTGCTGAGCGGCTCGACCGCGCTCGAGGGCCTCGAGATCGACGCCGACCTGCGCTGGCAGCTGCTCGACGGCCTCGTGCTCAACGGCGCCGCCGGCGACGCGGAGATCGACGCAGAGCTCGCCGCCGACGACACCGCGACGGGCCGGCAGTTCGCCGCTCGAGCCCGCGCGACCATCCCGACGCCGGAGGCGAAGGAGGCCGCGTTCGCGTCGGTCGTGGACGAGGCCGGCGCGTCGAACATGATCGTGCGCTACACCGGCGTCGGCCTCGCGCACGTGAACGACGCATCCGTGCTGTCCGGGCTCGTGCCGCGCTACCACGACGCGATCCAGCAGGTGTGGGACTCGCGCACCTACCAGGTGGCCGAGGGGCTGCTCGTCGGCCTCTACCCGGCGTCGCTCGCGAGCGAGGAGCTCGCGCAGGCGACGCGCGGCTGGCTCGCCGCGAACACGTCCGCCGTGCCGGCGCTGCGCCGCATCGTCATCGAGCACCTCGCCGGCGTCGAGCGGGCGCTCGCCGCGCAGGAGCGGGACGCCTGATCGGGATCGCCGAGATGCAGCAGACGAGCACGCCCGGGGTCGACTGGGCCGCGGTGGGCACCTGGTGGACCGTGTGGGGGCCGCCGATCGGCGTGCTGCTCGTCGTGGTGGGCGCGTTCGTCGTGTTCTACGTCGTGCGCGGCCTCATCGGCCGCGTGGTCGGCGGCGTCGTCAGCGGCGTGAAGCGCCGCGCCGACGCCGCCGACACCGAGGCGCTCTCGAACTCGCCGCTCGCGCAGGTGCGGGTCGTGCAGCGCACGCGCGCGATCGGCAGCGTGCTCAACACGATGCTCGCGTGGGTGATCGGCGCGATCGCGCTCATCCTGGTGCTCAGCATCCTCGGGGTGGAGCCGGCGTCGCTCGTGGCGATGGCCGGATTCCTCGGCGCCGCGGCCGGCATCGGCGCGCAGGGCGTCATCAAGGACTTCCTCAACGGCCTGTTCATGGTGTTCGAGGACCAGGTGGGCATCGGCGACGTCGTCGACCTCGGCGCCGCCACCGGCGTCGTCGAGTCGGTGGGCATCCGCGTCACGCAGGTGCGCGACGTCGAGGGCACGCTCTGGTACGTGCGCAACGGCGAGATCCTGCGCGTCGGCAACCGCTCCCAGGGCTGGGCTCGCGTCATCATCGACCAGGCCGTGCCGTACGACAGCGACGTCGACCTCGTCGAGCAGCGGCTGCTCGACGTCGCGACGGCGATGAGCGAGGAGGCCGCCTGGGTCGGCCGCGTCATCGACAAGCCGGAGACCTGGGGCATCGAGTCGGTCTCGGCGGATGCGGTGGTGCTGCGGCTCGTGGTGCGCACGCGTGCGAACGCGAAGGACGACGTGGCGCGCGAGCTGCGCCGCCGCGTGAAGGACGGCCTCGACGAGCTCGGCATCGTGCTGCCCTCGGTGCAGCAGGTCGTCGACGACGGGCTGCAGGACGCCCGATGACGCAGACGCTGCACGACGCGGTCGGGGGTGAGGCGTTCTTCCGCCGGCTCGTGCACGAGTTCTACGAGCGCGTGTGGGCCGACGACGTGCTGCGCCCGATGTACCCGCAGGACGACCGCGCGGGGGCCGAGGACCGCTTCCGCATGTTCCTCGAGCAGTACTGGGGCGGGGCCGCGACCTACAGCGAGCAGCGCGGCCACCCGCGCCTGCGCATGCGCCACGCGCCGTTCCCGATCGACCCGCTCGCGCGCGAGCGATGGCTCGCGTGCATGCGCGGCGCGCTCGACGCGCTCGAGCCCGCCCCGCTCCACCGGGCGGAGCTCGACGACTACTTCGAGCGCGCCGCGACGGCGATGCTCAACCGCAACCCGCTCATCCGCTGACCTCGAGGAGCCCCCGGTGACCGATCCCTCCGCAGACCCGGACGTCATCGTGATCGGGGCCGGGCTCGCTGGCCTGGTCACCGCGTGCGAGGCGCTCGATCGCGGCCGCACGGTGCGCATCGTCGAGCAGGAGGGGCCGCAGTCGATCGGCGGGCAGGCCTACTGGTCGTTCGGCGGCCTGCTGCTCGTCGACTCCCCCGAGCAGCGCCGGCTCGGCATCGCCGACTCGCCGGGGCTCGCCCGCGCCGACTGGTTCGATGCCGCCGGCTTCGACCGCGACGAGGATGCGTGGGGCCGGCAGTGGGCGGACGCCTACCTCGAGTTCGCCCACCGCGACCTGCGCCCCTGGCTGCGCTCGCTCGGCGTGCGGCTCTTCCCGATCGTCGGGCACGCGGAGCGCGGCGCCCGCACGCCCGGCGGGCACGGCAACACCGTGCCGCGCTTCCACATCGTCTGGGGCACGGGGCCCGGGCTCGTCGCCCCGTTCACGCGCCGGCTGCGCGACGCCGTCGCCGACGGTCGCGCCCGGCTGTCGTTCCGGCACCGCGCGACGCGCCTGCTCGTCGAGGACGGCCGCGTCGTCGGCGTCGCCGGCGACCGGCTGGTCGACGACGTCACCGTGCGCGGGGAGCCCTCCAGCCGCGAGGTGGCAGGCGGCTTCGAGCTGCGCGCGGCGTCGGTGGTCGTCGCGACCGGCGGCATCGGCGGCGAGCTGGACCGCGTGCGAGAGCTGTGGCCCGCGCGGCTCGGCACCGCGCCCCGCGACGCGGTGTGCGGCGTGCCCCGGCACGTCGACGGCTCCGGGCTGGCGATCGCGAACGACGCCGGCGCACGGCTCGTGAACGGCGATCGGATGTGGCACTACACCGAGGGCGTCGCCAACTGGGATCCGGTCTGGCCGCAGCACGGCATCCGCATCCTGCCCGGTCCGTCGAGCCTGTGGATCGACCACCGCGGGCGCCGGCTGCCCTCCCCCAACTTCCCCGGGTTCGACACGCTCGCCACCCTCACGCACCTGCGGCAGGTGGGCGCGGACCACTCCTGGTTCGTGCTCACGCAGTCGATCGTCGAGAAGGAGTTCACCCTCTCGGGGTCGGAGCAGAACCCCGACCTGACCGGCCGGAGCGTGCGCCGGCTCGCGCAGCGGGTGCTGCCGGGGGCGCCCGCGCCCGTGCAGGCGTTCCTCGACCACGGCGAGGACTTCGTGGTGGCCGGATCGCTCACCGAGCTGCTCGACGGCATGCAGCGGCTCGAGGCGGCGGCCGGCATCCCGGAGGGCGAGGGCGTCGATCGCGGCGCCGTCGTCGCCGCGATCGAGGAGCGCGACGCGGCCGTCGACGATCCGGGCTCGACCGACCCGCAGGCCGTCGAGATCCGGCGGGCACGCGAGTACGTGGGCGACCGGCTCGTGCGCACCGCCGCGCCCCACCGAATCCTCGACGAGCGCCACTGGCCGCTCATCGCGGTGCGCCTGCGCACCCTCACGCGGAAGACGCTCGGCGGCATCCAGACCGATCTCGACTCGCGGGCGCTCGGCGCGGACGGCGAGCCGATCCCCGGGCTGTTCGCGGTCGGCGAGGCCGCCGGCTTCGGCGGCGGCGGCGTGCACGGCTACCGGGCGCTCGAGGGCACCTTCCTCGGCGGCTGCCTGCACACCGGGCTCCGCGCGGGCCGCGCCGTCTGACCGCGCGCACGGCCGAGCCTGTTCCCCTCGGCGGGCCGCATGGCTAGGCTCCGACGCAAGCGGTCGCAGGCTCGGGCCGACGTCCAGGCTCGACGCTTCCGGGGGGTCCTCGATGTCGGTACGCGACCTCGCCAGCTCCCGCCGGTCGGCGGTGTCGTGGATCGTCGGCTCCGGGCTCCGGTACTGCCTCGCGCTCTGGCTGCTGCAGCGGATCGGCATCCAGGTGGTCGGCGTCGTGGTCGTGGCGCTCACCGGCGGTCCCGACTACGCGCCTGACGGCTTCTTCGGCATCTTCTACCGCTGGGACAGCGGCTACTTCGGCTGCATCGCGAGCTACGGCTACCTCGGGCAGGCGTGCGACGGCGGGTCCGGCATCGAGCGCATCGCCTTCTTCCCGCTCTACCCGATGCTCGCCCACGCCGTCGCCTGGGTCGTCTCGCTCGGCGCGGTGGGCGCCGGCGAGCATCGCGTTCGGGCTGTGGTTCGTCGCTGCCGTCGCATCCGCCTTCGCCACCGTCGGCGTCCACCGCATCGCCGAGCTCCAGTTCGATGCCGGCACCGCGCGGCGCGCGACGGCGCTGTTCCTCTTCAGCCCGTACGCCGTGTTCCTGGTCGCCTCGTACTCGGAGTCGCTCTACCTCGCCGCCGCGGTGTGGGCCTGGTACTGCTGCCTGCGGCGCCAGTACTGGCTCACCGGCCTGCTCGGGATCGTCGCGACCGCGACCCGCGCGAGCGGGATGTTCCTCGTCGTCGCGCTGCTCGTGCTGTACCTGGTGCGCCTGCGGCGCGACGGCGAGCGCTTCCGCGTCGTGCATCTGGTGGCGATCGGCGCCTCGGGCCTCGGCGTGCTCGCCTACTGGGCGTGGCTCTACCTGGGCACGGGCGACCTGCTCGCCTGGTTCCACGCGCAGAGCGAAGGGTGGAACCGCCGCACCCGCTGGCCGTGGGAGACGCTGTACAACCAGGCCATCCACGTGCTGCGGGAGCCCGAGCTGGACTGGCAGGTGCAGGCCGTGCTGGAGGTGGTGGCGGCGGTCGGCATCGCCGTGGCCGTCGTCGTGCTCGCCCGCCGGAAGGACTGGGCATCGGCGACGCTCGTGGGCGCGACCGCGGCCTCGCTCATGACGAGCACGAGCTACCTGTCGCTCGCGCGCAACACGCTGACGATGTTCCCGCTCTTCATCCTCCTCGCGGATGTCACGCGAGGCCCGCATCGGCGGTGGTTCTGGATCGCGCTGTGGGTCGGCACCGCCATGCTGCTCTTCACCACCGTGCAGCTCGCGCTCGGCAACTGGGCGGACTGACCGCCCGCTCACGACGAAGCGCCCCGCCGATCCGGCGGGGCGCTTCGTCTCAGGGCCGTCAGCGGCTGAAGTTGCCGCGGTAGTGCTCGTAGACCCAGCCGATCATCACGATGGCCAGCAGGCCGCCGGCGATCGGGACGAGGAACGTGGGCCCGGTGATCGACAGGAACAGCAGCGCGAGCGCCGCGCCGAGCGAGATCGGCCACCAGCTCCACGGGGAGAAGTGCCCCTCGTCCGGGTCGGCGTCGTCGATCTCGGCCTCGAGCAGGTCGGACGGGTGCTCGCCCCGCTGTCCCCGGTACGTGAGCACGAGGTAGAAGGCGATGAACGTCGACATGATGCCGGTGAGCGCGAGGCCGAGCGTGCCCGCCCACTCCACGCGACCGTCGTAGGCGCCCATGTGCCACAGCGTGTAGACCGCGGCGCACAGGTAGAAGAAGGCGGCGAGGATGCCCAGGATGATGATGTTCGAGCGCATGTCAGCGCACCTCTCCGTCTGCCAGGTCGACCACGGGCCGCTGGGGTGCATCCTTCAGCGGACCGACGCCGCCGACGCCGTACTGCGGACCGGCGTTCGGGTGGTGCAGGTCGAAGGCGGGCGACTCCGAGCGGATGCGCGGGATCGACGAGAAGTTGTGCCGCGGCGGCGGGCAGCTGGTCGCCCACTCGAGCGAGCGGCCGGTGCCCCACGGGTCGTCGACCGTGACCTTCGGCGCGGTGCGCGCGGTGATCCAGACGTTCCAGAGGAACGGGACCATCGAGAGCCCGAGGATCATGGCGCCGACCGTCGACACCTGGTTCATCCAGGTGAAGCCGTCCTCCTGCAGGTACGTGTAGTACCGGCGCGGCATGCCCATGACGCCCAGCCAGTGCTGGATCAGGAACGTCATGTGGAAGCCGATGAACAGCATCCAGAAGTGCACGTGGCCCAGCCGGTCGTTCAGCATCTTGCCGGTCCACTTGGGCCACCAGAAGTAGAAGCCCGAGAACATGGCGAACACGACGGTGCCGAACACGACGTAGTGGAAGTGCGCGACCACGAAGTAGGTGTCCGAGATGTGGAAGTCGAGCGGCGGCGAGGCGAGGATGACGCCGGTGAGGCCACCGAACGTGAACGTCACGAGGAAGCCGAGCGCCCACAGCATGGGCGACTCCCACGTGATCGAGCCCCGCCACATCGTGCCGATCCAGTTGAAGATCTTCACGCCCGTGGGCACCGCGATCAGCATCGTCATGAGCGCGAACCACGGCAGCAGCACCGTGCCGGTGACGTACATGTGGTGCGCCCACACCGTGACCGACAGGGCCGCGATCGCGATCGTCGCGCCGACGAGGGTGTTGTACCCGAAGATCGGCTTGCGCGAGAAGACCGGGATGACCTCCGAGATGATGCCGAAGAACGGCAGCGCGATGATGTACACCTCGGGGTGGCCGAAGAACCAGAACAGGTGCTGCCACAGGACCGCGCCGCCGTTGGCGGGGTCGTAGATGTGACCGCCGAAGATGCGGTCGAGCGCGAGCCCGAAGAGCGCAGCTGCCAGCACCGGGAAGACGATGATCACCAGCAGCGAGGTGACGAGCGTGTTCCAGGTGAAGATCGACATGCGGAACATCGTCATGCCGGGCGCGCGCATCGTGATGATCGTGGTGATGAAGTTGACGCCACCCATGATCGTGCCGAAGCCGGTGAGCGCGAGGCCGAGCACCCAGAGGTGACCGCCGATGCCCGGCGAGAACGCCGAGGTGCTCAGCGGCGTGTACGCGAACCAGCCGAACGAGGCCGCACCCTGCGGGGTGAGGAAGCCGGCGACCGCGATCATCGAGCCGAAGATGTACATCCACAGCGCGAGCGCGTTGAGGCGCGGGAAGGCCACGTCGGGGGCGCCGATGTGGAGCGGCATGAGCACGTTGGCGAAGCCCGAGAAGAGCGGCGTCGCGAACATGAGCAGCATGATCGTGCCGTGCATCGTGAAGAGCTGGTTGTACTGCTCCTCGGTCGGCACGACCTCCAGGCCCGGCGCGAACAGCTGGGCGCGGATCAGCAGCGCCATGACGCCGCCGATCAGGAAGAAGACGAACGAACCGATCAGGTACATGTACCCGATGGTCTTGTGGTCAGTGGAGGTGATCCACTTCACCAGGATGTTGCCCTTGCGCTCCGCGGTCGGGCTGACCGTGGTGGGGGGCGTCGCCGTGGCGGTCATCAGTTGCCCTCGTTCTCGTTGGTCGTGTCCACGTCCTCGTCGGCGTCGGGGTCGACGTTGCCGCTGCCCGTCGCCGGGTTGATGGACTCGTCGATCGGGCCGACGAAGCCCTGCTGCTCGAGCCCCTCGAGGTAGGCGTCGTACTCCTCCGGGCTGACGAGCTCGACGTTGAAGAGCATCGCGGAGTGGTACTCGCCGCAGAGCTCGGCGCACTTGCCGGTGAAGACACCCTCCTGGTCGCCCGTCTCGAAGTACATGTGGTTCGTGACGCCCGGCAGCATGTCCTTCTTGTAGAGGAACTCGACGATCCAGAAGGAGTGCGCGACGTCGCGCGACTCGAGCGTGATCTCGATCGTGGAGTTCGTCGGCAGGTAGAGCGTCGGCAGCGTGCTCGCGTCGAGGTCGTTCGTGCCGGGCACCTGCTGCACCTGGATGCTCTGGTAGTGCACGGGGTCCTGGCCCTCGCGGTCGTAGACGAAGTCCCACGCCCAGCGCTTGCCGTAGACGGTGATCGAGTAGTCCGGGTCCTCGATCGGCTCCTCGATGATCGCCTGGTCACGCGCCGTGAAGGCGAAGAAGCCGGCGACGAGGATGACGGGCACGATCGTGAAGAAGATCTCGATCGGCATGTGGTAGCGGAGCTGCACCGGCAGGCCGGTCTGGCCCTTGCGGCGGCGGTACGCGACCGCGGCCCAGATCATGAGGCCCCAGGTGACGAGGCCGACGACGAGCAGCACGATCCAGGAGGTCGTCCACAGGCCCATGATGCGGTCCACGTGGTTCGTCAGGCCCGGCGTCGACGGCATCCACCCCTGCAGCTGCGCCTGGGTGCATCCGGCCAGCGCAAGAGCGACCACCACCGCGAGCGGGGCAGCGATCCAACGGGTTCGACGATTGCGCAATGTCTTCCTCCGGCTTGTCGGCGTCTCCATCGATCCTAGTACCCACAGACCGCGCTCAGGACCCTGCCACGCGCCTCACAACCGGGGATGGAACACGAACACGCCGCCGATCCGAGCGGGATCGACGGCGTGTCGTGAGGGGGTGCTGCGCGGCCTAGTGGAAGGAGTCGCCACAGGCGCAGGAGCCGCCCGCGTTCGGGTTGTCCATCGTGAAGCCCTGCTTCTGGATGGTGTCCTCGAAGTCGACCGTGGAGCCGTCGAGGTAGGGCACGCTCATGCGGTCGACGACCACCTCGACGCCGTCGAAGTCGCGCACGACGTCGCCCTCGAGCAGCCGCTCGTCGAAGTAGAGCTGGTAGATGAGGCCGGAGCAGCCGCCGGGCTGCACGGCGACGCGGAGCCGGAGGTCGTCGCGGCCCTCCTGGTCGAGCAGTCGGCGCACCTTGTCCGCTGCCGTGTCGGTGAGCAACACCCCGTGGGTGGGCACCTCGGTGACCTGCTGATCCGTCATGTGCGGCTCCTCTCGTCAGACTCTGCCTGGACAACGCCGGGCAGTGCCATCCTATTCCGTGCGGTCTCCGGCTCGCGCGAGCAGCAGCGCCTCGGCGCCGATGGCCCGGCGCAGCACACCCAGGTGCTGCGACTCGTTCGGGCTGTGCGCCATCGTGGCGGGGTCCTCGACGCCGGTCACGAGGATCTGCGCGCCGGGGAACTGGCGCACGAGGTCGGCGATGAACGGGATGGAGCCGCCGATGCCGGCCTCCACGGGTGCCGCGCCCCACGCATCCGCCATCGCCTGCTTCGCCTCGCTCGCGCCCCAGCCGGTCGCGTCGACGAGGAAGGGGTCGCCGAGGTCGATGCTGTCGAACTCGATGTGCGCGCCGAAGGGCGTGTGCGCGCGGATGTGCCGCTCGATCGCGGCGAACGCGTCGGCTGGCCGACTGCCCGGGCGCGATGCGGGTGGAGAGCCGGAAGCGCACGGTCGGCAGGATCGTGTTGGATGCGTCCGGCACGCTGGGCGCGTCGACGCCGGTGATGGTCGCGGCGGGCTTCGCCCACAGGCGGCGCAGCAGCGGGCCGGTGCCGACCAGCTCGACACCCTCGAGCACGGCGGCCTCCTCGCGCAGCTGCTCCTCCGACTGCTCCGGCACCTCGAGGTCGGCCTCGGTGAGGCCCTCGATCGCGACCGAGCCCTGCTCGTCCCAGAAGCTGGCGGCGAGCTTCGCGAACGCCATCATCGCGTCGGGCACGGCGCCGCCGACCATGCCGGAGTGGCTCGCGTGGCCGAGCGTCGTGACGCGCACGTTGAGGGCGACGTTGCCGCGGAGCGCGACCGTGAGCGACGGCACCTCGGTCGACCAGTTGTCGCTGTCGGCGACCACGATCAGGTCGGCGCTCAGCACGTCGGCGTGCAGCTCGAGGAACCGCGAGAACGAGCGGGAGCCGTGCTCCTCCTCCCCCTCGATGAACAGCGCGATGCCCGACCTCGGGGTCGAGCACCTCGGCGAGCGCACGGACGGCGGCGATGTGCGTGATGACGCCGGCCTTGTCGTCGGAGGCGCCGCGGCCGTGCAGCCGGCCGTCGATCTCGGTGGGCTCGAACGGCGGCGTGCGCCAGAGCGAGTCGTCGCCCCACGGCTGCACGTCGTGGTGGGCGTACAGCAGCACGGACGGCTTGCCGTTCTTCGCGCCGCGCGGGTCGCGAGCACGGCGGGCTGGCCGAGCACCTCGGTGTCGCCGATCGGCGCGCGCTCGATCGAGACGCGCTCGAAGATGCCGGTGCCCTCGGCGAGCGCGGCCACGGCCTCGGCGCTCGCCTGCACGTGGGCGGGGTCGTACGCATCCCACGCGACGCTCGGGATGCGCACGAGCGCCTTGAGGTCGTCGACGGCGCGCTCGAATCCGGCGTCGACGGCGGCGAGCACGGCGCGGTCCCGGTCGGAGAGCGCGGTGAGGTCAGCGGAGGCAGCAGTCATGCGCTCGATCCTAGGCGCGGGCCCGGCACGCGTGCGGCGGTACGATGGGACCACCCTGCTGGCCATCTCGAGAAGGACCTCCCTGTGGCGCTGTTCCGCCGTTCTGCCGACGACAAGGCCGCTGCCGCTCCCCAGCCGGAGGTGCGCCGCACGCCGAAGCAGTCCGAGCAGGTCGCGCGCAACCGCCGTCCGCTCGTGCCCTCCGACCGCAAGGAGGCGCGCAAGCAGTCGTCCGAGAAGATGCGGGCGGAGCGCGAGAAGGCCCGGCGCGGCTTCGAGCAGGGCGACGAGAAGTACCTGCCTGCTCGCGACAAGGGTCCGGTGCGACGCTACGTGCGCGACTTCGTCGACGCGCGCCTGTCGATCGGCACGCTCGCGATGCCGATGATGATCGTCGTGCTCATCCTCACGTTCCTCAACGACGACCAGTGGCGCCTGATCGCGAACCTCGTGCTGTGGGGCTTCGTCGTGGTGGTCGTGCTCGACTCCGTCGTGCTGGCGTGGCAGCTGCGTCGCGCGATCCGCGCGAAGTTCGGCGACAAGGATGCGAAGGGTCACGGCTGGTACGCGACCATGCGGTCGGTGCAGCTGCCGTTCATGCGCATGCCGAAGCCGCAGACGAAGCTCTTCAAGTACCCCGCCTGACCGGCCCGCGATGGGTGGTCACGAAACGCCAAGGGCGGCGGGTGCCGCACGGCGTGTCCTGACCACCGCTGGGCATCGGGTCGGATGCGCGACGCTCCCTAGGGGTGCGCGACGAGGCCGCGGTTGATCTCGCGCGCCCAGCCGGGGCCGCGGTAGATGAAGCCGGTGTAGCCCTGCACGAGCGCGGCGCCGGCAGCCAGCCGCTCCCGCACGTCGTCGGCGGTCTCGACGCCGCCGACCGAGACGACGTCGACCGCTGCGGGCAGCGCGGCCCGCAGCAGCCGCAGCACCTCGAGCGATCGGGCGGCGACCGGCGGCCCGGACAGCCCGCCCTGCCCGGCGCGCGCCACCGCATCCGCATCGCTGACGAGCCCGTCCCGCCGGATCGTCGTGTTCGTGGCGATCACCCCGGCGAGGCCCAGCCGCGCCGCGAGCCCCGCGATCCCCTCGACCTGCGCGTCGTCGAGGTCGGGCGCGATCTTCACGAGCACCGGCACGTCACCGGCGGCGCCGCGGATCGCGGCGAGCAGCGGCTCGAGCAGCCGCTCGTCCTGCAGGCCGCGGAGCCCCGGCGTGTTCGGCGACGAGACGTTGACGGCGAGGTAGTCGGCGACCGGCGCGAGCAGCCGCGTGGACGTGAGGTAGTCGCGCTCGACCGCGGCGGCGTCCTCGGCGTCGACGACGCGGCTCTTGCCGATGTTGACGCCGATCACGGGGCGCGAGCGCGCCTCGCGCGCCGCGGCGATCCGGTCGGCGGCGGCCGCCGCTCCCCGTTGTTGAAGCCCATCCGGTTGACGAGCGCGCGGTCGTCGACGAGCCGGAACAGCCGCGGCTGCGGATTGCCGGGCTGCGCCTGCGCGGTGAGCGTGCCGACCTCCACGTGCCCGAAGCCCAGCGCGCCGAGGCCGGCGATCATGGTGGCGTCCTTGTCGAAGCCGGCGGCGACGCCGAACGGGGTCGGGAACTCGCGGCCGAGCGCGCGCGTGCGGAGCGTCGCATCGGTGCGCACGCCGGGTCGGGCGACGCCGATCGCGCGGATGGCGGTCGCCCCCAGGTGGTGGGCGGCCTCCGGGTCGACGCGGGAGAAGCCGTGCCGGAACAGCTGGTCGTAGGCGGTCACGGTGCCGGCTCCTCGTCGGGTCGCTGATCCTCGCGGAGGGCGCGGATCGCGTCCTCGAAGTCGTCGAGCGAGTCGAACGCGTTGTAGACGCTCGCGAACCGCAGGTACGCGACCTCGTCGAGCCGGCGCAGCGGGGGCAGCACGGCGAGCCCGATCTCGTTCGCGTCGATCTGGCTCGCGCCGGTCGCCCGGATCGTCTCCTCGACCGATTGCGCGACGCCCGCGAGGTCGGCGTCGGTCACGGGGCGGCCGCGGACCGCCTTGCGCACGCCCTCGATCACCTTCTCGCGGCGGAACGGCTCGAGCACGCCCGAGCGCTTCACGACCGAGAGGCTCGCCGTCTCGGTGGTGGTGAAGCGCCTGCCGCACGCCGTGCACTGCCGCCGCCGGCGGATGGAGGTGCCGTCGTCGCTCGTGCGGGAGTCGACGACGCGCGAGTCGGGGTTGCGGCAGAAGGGGCAGTGCATCAGCGCTCGCCCCCCTCGAAGCGAGCCTCGACGGCCTCGCCGTGCGCGGGCAGCCCCTCTGCGGCGGCGAGTGCCGTGACGGCCGCGCGCACCTGGGCGAGCGCCTCGCGGTCGTAGCGCACGACCTGCTGCGGCCGCAGGAAGGTGGCGGCGCCGAGACCGGCGACGCGCCGCGCCTGGCCGCCGGTCGGCAGCACGTGGTTCGAGCCGGCGGCGTAGTCGCCGAGGCTCACCGGGCGCGTGCGGGCCGACGAAGATGGCGCCCGCGTGGCGGATGCGCGCGAGCAGCGCGTCGTCGTCCGCCGTCAGCAGCTCGAGGTGCTCCGGGGCGTACGCATCGCTCACGCGCGCGGCGGCCTCGAGGTCGGCGACGAGCACGATCGCGGACTGCTCCCCGGTGAGGGATGCGCGCACGCGCTCGGCGGCGGGCGTCTCGGCGGCCCGGCGCGCGACGGCCGCGTCGACCCGGTCGGCGAGCCCCGCGTCGTCGGTGACGAGCACCGCGCTCGCGAGCTCGTCGTGCTCGGCCTGGCTGACGAGGTCGGCGGCGACGAGCTCCGGGTCGGCGCTCGCGTCGGCGATGACGAGGATCTCGGTCGGCCCCGCCTCCGCGTCGACGCGGACGACGCCGGAGACGACGCGCTTCGCGGCGGCGACGAACACGTTGCCGGGGCCGGTCACGACGTCGACCGCCTCCAGGCCGATGCCGGGCACGCCGTGGGCGAGCGCGCCGATCGCCCCGGCGCCGCCCATCGCGTAGACCTCGTCGACCCCCAGCAGGGCGCAGGCGGCGAGGATGCTCGGGTGCGGGAGGCCGCCGTGCTCGGCCTGGGCGGGGCTCGCGACCGCGATCGACGCGACGCCCGCCGCCTGCGCGGCGACGACGTTCATGACGACGCTCGAGGGGTAGACGGCCTTGCCGCCCGGCACGTAGAGGCCCACGCGCTCGACCGGCTGCCAGCGCAGCTCGACGACGGCGCCCGGCGCGAGCTCCACGCGAGCGGGCGGCGGCACCTGCGCGGCGGAGCCGACGCGCACGCGGGCGATGGCGGTCTCGAGCGCGGCGCGCACGTGCGGCGCGAGGGTCTCGAGCGCATCCGCGAGCGCGTCGACGGGCACGCGCAGCGCGTCGGGGCGCACGCGGTCGAAGCGCTCGGCCTGCTCGAGCAGGGCCGCCTCGCCGCGCTCGCGCACGTCGCGGATCAGCTCGGCGACCGCAGGCAGCGCGGCCTCCACGTCGACGGCGGGCCGCGGCAGCAGCGCCCGGAGCTCGCGATCGTCGGGGAGGGTCGTCAGGTCGATTCGTCGGAGCACGGGTTCCATCGTATTCGCCGCGGCAGCACGACCACCGCCGCGCCCGCGGCCTGACCGTTGCCGCCGGCAGTCGAGCGGTCAGGCCCGCAGGTGAGCGGTCACTTCGGACGCTTGAGCGGTCCCTCCGAAGCGTGATCGGTCACATCCCGCAGATGAGCGGTCACTCACGAACCTGAACGGTCACTCCCCCAGATGAGCGGTCACTCACGAACCTGAACGGTCACTCCCGCAGGTGAGCGGTCACTCGCGAGTCTGAATGGTCACTCCCGCAGGTCAATGCCACCGCCTCGGGCTGTCCGCATCCGTCCCTGCTCGGCGACCCTGAGCGCGTCGCGACTCGCCCCCGCAACGCGCCATGCACTCGTTGCACGCGCCACTCACCTGCCGACGCCGCTTGCCGAGCGCCCACTCACCCGCAGAAGTGACCACTCACCCGCGGAGCTGACCCCTCACGCGCGGAAGTGACCACTCACGCGCGGAAGTGACCACTCACGCGCCGAGTTGACCCCTCACCAGCGGAAGTGACCCCTCACCAGCGGAAGTGACCCCTCACCCGCGCAAGTGACCACTCACCCGCCGGAGTGACCACTCAGCTGCCGGAGGGCCGCACCCGCCCGGGTTGCAGCGGGCCGTCGCTACGCGATCGAGGCAGGGCCCGAGCAGGGACTTCAGCTCGCCGAACAGGTCGCTCGAGACGCGCACCTGCTGCGGCAGCGCGAACACGCGCTCGAGGTCGGGGCGCTCGAGCGCCAGCCGCACATCGGTCGGTCCCTTGTGCCGCTCGAGCAGGCCGCGCAGCTCCCGCATCGCCGTCATCGACGCGCGCCGCTCGGGGATGCGCAGCTCGAGCGGCCGCGTCTCGTCGACCGGCTGCACGTCCGGGGTGTCGATGCTGTTCGCGTGGATCGTGAAGCCGTCGTCGCGCGTGCGCACGCGGCCGCGCACGACCACCACCTGGTCGGCCTGCAGCGTGTGGCGGAACTCGGTGTAGCTCTTGCCGAGCACCATCACCTCGAGCTCGCCGCCGAAGTCCTGCAGCGCGAAGATGCCGTAGGGGTTGCCCGAGTTGCGGGCGACGCGATGCTGCACGCTCGTGACGAGGCCGGCGAGGATGACGGTGTCGCCGTCCTCCGCCGTCTCGGCGAGGTCCTGGATCTGGTGCGTCGCGTGCTTCGCGAGCTCGAGCTCGAGCCCGGCGAGCGGATGGTCGGAGACGTACAGGCCGAGCATCTCGCGCTCGAACGCGAGCTTGTCCTGCTTGCCCCACTCGGGCCGGTCCGGCACCCGGTCGGCGACGGTGTCGAGGTCGTCGAAGATGTCGCCGAAGAGGTCGACCTGGCCGTTCGCCTCGTTGCGCTTGATCGAGATGGCCGCGTCGACCGCATCCTCGTGGATCTCGAGCATCGCCCGGCGCGTGCCGCCCATCGTGTCGAACGCGCCCGACTTGATGAGCGACTCGACCGTGCGCTTGTTCGCGACGCCCAGCGGCACCTTCTTGAGGAAGTCGTGGAACGAGACGTACGAGCTCTCGCGCTTCCGCGCCGCGATGATCCCCTCGACGACGCCCTCGCCGACGTTCCGCACGGCGCCGAGGCCGAAGCGGATGTCGTCGCCGACGGCCGTGAAGTACAGCGTCGACTCGTTGACGTCCGGCGGCAGCACCGTGATGCCCATCCGCCGGCACTCCGACAGGTAGATCGCCATCTTGTCCTTGGAGTCGCCGACGCTCGTCAGCAGCGCCGCCATGTACTCGGCCGGATATCGGGCCTTGAGGTAGGCGGTCCAGTACGAGATGACGCCGTAGGCGGCGGAGTGCGCCTTGTTGAAGGCGTAGTCCGAGAACGGCAGCAGCACGTCCCAGAGCGCCTTGACGGCGGCGGCGGAGTAGCCGCGCTCGTGCATGCCGCCCGAGAACGCCTCGAACTGCTTGTCGAGCTCGGACTTCTTCTTCTTGCCCATCGCGCGCCGCAGGATGTCGGCCTGGCCGAGCGTGTAGCCGGCCACCTTCTGCGCGACCGCCATCACCTGCTCCTGGTAGATGATGAGGCCGTAGCTCTCGCCCAGGATCTCGGCGAGCGGCTCCTCGAGCTCCGGGTGGATGGGCGTGATCGCCTGCAGGCCGTTCTTGCGGAGCGCGTAGTTCGTGTGCGAGTCGGCGCCCATGGGGCCGGGCCGGTAGAGCGCGATGACGGCGGAGATGTCGCCGAACGAGTCGGGCTTCATGAGCCGCAGCAGCGAGCGCAGCGGTCCGCCGTCGAGCTGGAAGACGCCGAGGGTGTCGCCGCGCTGCAGCAGCTCGTAGGCCGCGCTGTCGTCGAGCGGCAGCGTGTCGAGGTCGATCTCCTCGCCCCGGTTGGCGCGGATGTTGTCGAGCGCGTCCGAGACGATCGTGAGGTTGCGCAGCCCCAGGAAGTCCATCTTGATGAGGCCGAGCGCCTCGCACGCCGGGTAGTCGAACTGGGTGATGATCGCGCCGTCCAGCTCGCGCTTCATCACCGGGATGATGTCGATGAGCGGGTCGGACGACATGATGACGCCGGCCGCGTGCACGCCCCACTGGCGCTTGAGGTTCTCGAGCCCGCGGGCGGTCTCGAAGACGGTCTTCGCCTCGGCGTCGGTCTCGATGAGGGCGCGGAGGTCGCCGGCCTCCTTGTAGCGCGGGTGGTCGGCGTCGAAGATGCCGGAGAGCGGGATGTCCTTGCCCATCACTGCGGGCGGCATGGCCTTCGTGAGCCGCTCGCCCATGCCGAACGGGAACCCGAGCACGCGCGACGAGTCCTTGAGCGCCTGCTTCGACTTGATGGTGCCGTAGGTGACGATCTGGGCGACGCGCTCGGTGCCGTACTTCTCGGTGACGTAGCGGATGACCTCGCCGCGGCGCCGGTCGTCGAAGTCGATGTCGAAGTCGGGCATCGAGACGCGGTCCGGGTTGAGGAAGCGCTCGAAGATGAGGCCGTGCTCGAGCGGGTCGAGGTCGGTGATGCGCATCGCGTAGGCGGCCATCGAGCCGGCGCCCGAGCCGCGGCCCGGGCCCACGCGGATGCCGTTGTCCTTCGCCCAGTTGATGAAGTCGGCGACCACGAGGAAGTAGCCCGGGAAGCCCATGTTCGAGATGACGTCCATCTCGTACGCGGCCTGGCGGTGCACCTTCTCGGGCACGCCGCCCGGGTAGCGCCGCTCGAGGCCCACGGCGACCTCGTGGCGGAACCAGGTGTCCTCGGTGTGGCCCTCCGGCACCGGGTACCGCGGCATGTAGTTGGCCTGCTCGTCGAACTCGACGTTGCAGCGCTCGGCGATCAGCAGCGTGTTGTCGCACGCCTCCGGCAGGTCGCGGAACAGGTGCCGCATCTCGGCGGCGGACTTGACGTAGTAGCCGCCGCCCTCGAGCTTGAAGCGGTTCGGGTCGTCCATCGTCGAGCCCGACTGCACGCACAGCAGCGCCTCGTGGCTCTTCGCGTCCTCGGCGTGCGTGTAGTGCAGGTCGTTCGTCGCCAGCAGCGGCAGGTCGAGCCGGCGGCCGATCTCGAGCAGGTCCTCGCGCACGCGCTTCTCGATCTCGAGGCCGTGGTCCATGATCTCGAGGAAGTAGCTCTCGGCGCCGAACAGCTCGCGGTTCGAGGCCGCGGCCGCCATCGCCTCGTCGAACTGGCCCAGCCGCAGGCGCGTCTGCACCTCGCCGGACGGGCAGCCGGTGGTGGCGATGAGGCCGCCCGAGTAGCGCTCGAGCAGCTCGCGGTCCATGCGCGGCTTGAAGTAGAAGCCCTCCATGGAGGCGTACGACGAGAGCCGGAAGAGGTTCTTCAGCCCCTCGTCGTTCTCGGCGAGCAGCGTCATGTGGGTGTACGCGCCGCCGCCGGAGACGTCGTCGCCGCCCGCGGCATCCGCACCGCCCCACTTGACGCGCGTCTTGTCGGAGCGGTGCGTGCCGGGCGTGATGTACGCCTCGGTGCCGATGATCGGCTTGACGCCCTGCGCCTTCGCCGCGCGCCAGAACTCGTAGGCGCCGAAGACGTTGCCGTGGTCGGTCATCGCCACGGCCGGCATCTGCTGCTCCTCGACCGCTTGCATCAGCTCGCTGATGCGGGCTGCGCCGTCCAGCATCGAGTACTCGGTGTGGACGTGGAGGTGCGCGAAGGAGTCTGCCATGGCCCTTCGATCCTACGGCCGGACGCCCACGCGACAGGCCGAGGGGCTACTCCTCGCGGAGCTGCTCGAGCGCTGCGGCGAGGTCGGTCGGGTACTGCGACTCGAAGGTGACGCGCTCCCCCGTGCCCGGGTGCCGGAAGCCGAGCCGCATCGCGTGCAGCCACTGCCGCTCGAGGCCGAGCCTGGCCGCGATGGTCGGGTCGGCGCCGTACATCGTGTCGCCGAGGCACGGATGCCGGCGGGCGGCCATGTGCACCCGGATCTGGTGGGTGCGGCCCGTCTCGAGCTCGATCTCGAGCAGGCTGCCGCCGCGGTACGCCTCGAGCGTCTCGTAGTGGGTGATCGCGTGCTTGCCGCTCGAGACGACGGCGAAGCGCCACTCGCTGCTCGGGTGCCGGCCGATCGGCGCGTCGATCGTGCCGACGAGCGGATCCGGATGCCCCTGCACGGCGGCGTGGTAGATCTTCTCGACCTCGCGGTCGTGGAAGGCGGCCTTGAGCGACGCGTAGGCCCGCTCGCTCTTCGCGACGACCATGAGCCCGCTCGTGCCGGCGTCGAGCCGGTGCACGACGCCCTGCCGCTCCGCCGCGCCGGAGGTGGCGACCTGGAAGCCCGCGGCGGCGAGCGCGCCGACGACGGTGGGGCCCTGCCAGCCGACGCTCGGGTGCGCGGCGACGCCGGCGGGCTTGTCGACCACGACGATGTCGTCGTCGTCGTGGACGATGCCGAGGTCGGGCACGGGCGTCGGGACGAGCCGCGGCTCCTCGCGCGGGCGCCAGCTGAGGTCGAGCCAGGCGTCGGCGTGCAGCCGGTCGGACTTGCCGAGCACGATGCCGTCCTGGACGGCGCCGCCGTCGTCGAGCATCGTCACGACCGCGGTGCGCGAGAGGCCGAGCAGCTTGGCGAGGCCGGCGTCGGCGCGCGTGCCGTCGAGGCCGGGCGGCACCTGCAGGAAGCGGGACTCCATCAGGGGCGGTCGTCCGGGTCGAGGGGCTGGGTGGCGTCGCGGTCCTCGACGGCGCGGGCCGGCTCGTCGGCGCGCGGCTCGTCGGTGCGGCGCACGCCGTCGAGGCCGATGTTCAGCAGCACGAGCAGCACGACGCCGATCATCGACGAGACGATGAAGATGTCGGCGACGTTGAAGATCGCCGGGAAGCCCCAGACCTGGATGAAGTCGATCACGTGGCCGACGAAGAAGCCGGGCTCGCGGGTGAGGCGGTCGGTGAGGTTGCCGAGCGTGCCGCCCAGCAGGCCGCCGAACGCGACCGCCCACAGCCGCGAGCGGATGCTCCGCAGCTGCGTGACGATGAAGATCACGACGGCCGCGGCGAGGATCGTGAAGATCCAGGTCGAGCCGGCCGCGAACGAGAAGGCAGCGCCGGGGTTGCGGACGAAGTGCCACTGCAGCAGCTCGCCGAGCACCGGTCGCTGCTCGCCCTCGGCCATCTGGGCGATGACCCACTCCTTCGAGAGCAGGTCGCCCACCCAGACGACGGCGGCGGTCCCGAGGACGAGCCCCAGCATCCGCCAGGTCGCCTTCGGGACCGCCGTCCTGTCGTCAGTCACCGAGCGGGGCTCAAGCGCCGCCCTGGCCGCCGAAGGCGAGCGAGGACGAGCGGTCGAGGTCGCGCAGCTGGCTCTCGATGTAGCCGCGCAGCTTGAGGCGGTAGTCGCGCTCGAAGCTCTTGAGCTCGTCGATCTTCTGCTCGAGGCTCGTCTTCTGCTGGTCGAGCTTGGCCTTCTTGTCGCCGAACTCCTGCTCGAGCACGGCCTTGCGCTGCTCGGCGGCGTCCTCGATCTCGCGGGCGCTCTGCTCGGCGGCGGCGATGAGCTCGTCGCGCTTGCGCTCGCCCTCGGCGACGTACTCGTCGTGCACGCGGTTGGCGAGGGCGATGAGGCCGTTCGCCTCGGCCTGGGCCGCGGTGGTCTGCGGGGCGGCCGGCTCCTGCTCGGCGGGCGCCTGCTGCTCGGCCGGGGCCTGCTCCGCGCCCTGCGCTGCGGCGAGCTGCTGCTTGAGCTGCTCGTTCTCGCTGCGCAGCGACTCGAGGTCGGCAGCGGCGGCGTCTGCCACGGGCGCGCCCTGCTCGGCGGGTGCGGCGTCGCGCTCGGCCAGCTGGGCCTTCAGCTGCTCGTTCTCGCCGCGGAGCGCGTCGAGCTCGGTCGTGTCGACCGCTGCCGGCGCCGACTCGCTGGGCGCGATGCCCTGCTTGAGCTGCTCGTTCTCGGCCCGGAGCGCGTCGTTCTCCTCGGTGAGTCGACGGAGCTCCGTGACCACCTCGTCGAGGAAGTCATCGACCTCGTCCTGGTCGTAGCCGTCGCGGAAGCGCGTCGTCTCGAAGCGCTTGTGGACGACGTCGTCAGGAGTCAGTGCCATGGCGTGCCTTTCTTGCTCGGCTGCCGCCCCTGGCGGGCCTGCAGCGCAGATTCACTGTACCCGTCGCAGAGGGCGTGCTGACGATCCTAGCCCGAGGGCCGGATGCGCCAGGGTCAGGCGAAGCGGAACGGGCTGATGATCGCGATGAGGAGGATCAGCGCGAGCATGAGCACCAGCATCGCCAGGTCGAGCATCGCGCCGCCGACCCGGATGGGCTTGACGAAGCGCCGCACGAGCCGCAGCGGCGGATCGGTGACGCGCAGCAGCCACACCGACAGCACGAGCCAGAAGCCCGCAGGCTTCCAGTCGCGCCGCAGCTGCCGCACGAGGTCGAGGATGATCCTCGCCCAGAGCACGTAGAGCACGAGGTTCGCGGCGGCGTAGAGGATCCACGCGAGGACCGAGACGATCGTCACTGCTTCACCGGGGACAGCGTCGACGGTGGGGTCTTGACGGACGGGCTGCTCACCCGTCAGTGGGCGAAGACGGCCGCGTCCGTGTCCTCGTCGACCGAGCGACCACCGGAGACGGCGATGTGCTCGGGCGTGAGCAGGTAGACCTTGGTCGTGACGCGCTCGATGCGACCCTCGAGGCCCTGCGTGAGACCCGCGGAGAAGTCGATGAGACGACGCGCGTCACCATCGGTCATCTGCGAGAGGTTGATGATCACGGGGGTCCCGTCGCGGAACGCCTCCGCGATCGGCTTGGCATCCTTGTACTGGCGCGGGTGCACCGTGAGGATCTCGCTCATGTCGCTCACCTTCTGCGCCGGGCGGAGCTTGGTGACGGGGGCGCGGCGCGGCTCCTCCACCCGCTCCCGCGGCTGCGGGGCACGGTCGTGCCGGTCCTGCTCTTCGGTCCGCTCGACAGGGCGGACCTCCTGGGTCAGCTCGTCTTCCTCGGCGAAGCCGAAGTAGATCGCAGCCTTCTTCAGTGCGTTGCTCATGGGATCCTCCTCGTGGCTGGGTTCACGCTATCCGGCGGCCGGGCGGTTGCCCGTGATTGCCGTGCCGATTCGCAGGTGTGTCGCGCCGTGCTCGAGGGCCTCGCGCCAGTCGGCGCTCATGCCCGCGGAGATCCAGTCGGCGTCGGGGTCGATGGTGCGCACGCGCTCGGCGTGGCGGGCGAGGCGCTCGAACGCGCGGCCGGGCTCCTCGCCCAGCGGCGCGACCGCCATCACGCCGCGCAGGCGCAGCGCCGGCGACGCCGCGACGCGCTCGGCGAGCGCGTCGAGGTCGGCCGGGGCGACGCCCCCGCGGGCGGGGTCGTCGGTGAGGTTGAGCTGCACGAGCGCGTCGCGGACGGGCCGCGGCTCGTCGCCGCCCTCGAGCGCCTCCACGAGCTCGATCGAGTCGATCGAGTGCAGCACGTCGGCGTAGCGTGCGACCTGCCGCGCCTTCTTGCGCTGCAGCTGGCCGACGAAGTGCCACGTGAGGTCGAGGTCCGCGAGGGCCTCCGCCTTGTCGCGCGACTCGGGGTGCCGGCTCTCGCCGAAGTCCCGCTGCCCCGCCGCGGCGAGCTCGCGGACGAGCTCGACGGGGTGGAACTTCGACACCACGATGACCGTGACGCCGCGCGCCGGCCGCGCGTCCTCGAGATCCTCGAGGAACGCGGCCAGTCGCGCGGCGGGGGCGTCGGTCACGTGGGTCAGCGCAGGAAGTCGGGGAGGAACTCGTCCTCCTCCTCGTCCACCTGCGTGAGCGGCTGCACCGGACCGGTGAGGTGGTCGGCGACGGGCGGCGTCGGCACGGGGCGACGGTCGACCTCGGGCGACGCCGCTGCTGCGCCGGAGGCCCGCAGGCCCATGTCGGTGCGCGCCGCGGTGCGGATGACGGAGTCGTCCTCCTTCGCCACCGGGCCGGGGCCGTCGAAGCCCGCGGCGATGACGGTGACGCGCACCTCGTCGCCGAGGGTGTCGTCGATCACCGTGCCGAAGATGATGTTCGCCTCCGGGTGCACGGCCTCCTGCACGAGCTTCGCCGCGTCGTAGGTCTCGTGGATGCCGAGGTTGCTGCCGGCCTGGATCGACAGCAGCACGCCGTGCGCGCCGTCGATCTTCGCCTCGAGCAGCGGGCTCGCGACCGCGAGCTCCGCGGCCTTGATGGCGCGGTCGGCGCCTCGCGACGAGCCGATGCCCATGAGCGCGCTGCCGGCGCCCTGCATGACGCTCTTGACGTCGGCGAAGTCGACGTTGATGAGGCCCGGCGTGGTGATGAGGTCGGTGATGCCCTGGACGCCCGCGAGCAGCACCTGGTCGGCGGTCTCGAAGGCCTCGACCATCGAGATGCCCATGTCGCTGATCTCGAGCAGCCGGTCGTTCGGCACGACGATGAGCGTGTCGACCTCGTTCTTGAGCGCCTCGACACCGGTCTCGGCCTGCTGGCGACGGCGGTTGCCCTCGAACGAGAACGGCTTCGTCACGACGCCGACGGTGAGCGCGCCGAGGCTCTTCGCGATGCGCGCCACGACGGGAGCGCCACCGGTGCCGGTGCCGCCGCCCTCGCCTGCGGTCACGAAGACCATGTCGGCGCCGGCGAGCGCCTCCTCGATCTCCTCCGCGTGGTCCTCTGCCGCCCGGCGGCCGACCTCGGGGTCGGCGCCCGCGCCGAGGCCCTTGGTGAGCTCGCGGCCGACGTCGAGCTTGACGTCGGCGTCGCTGAGCAGCAGCGCCTGCGCATCGGTGTTGATGGCGATGAACTCGACCCCTCGCAGGCCGAGATCGATCATGCGGTTCACGGCGTTCACGCCGCCGCCGCCCACGCCGACCACCTTGATGACGGCGAGGTAGTTGTTGTTGGAAGTCACGGTTCCGGCCCCTCGATCGAACTCTCAACCTCTAGTTGAGGTTTAGAGAATTCCTCACTTCATGCTGACGAGTCCGACGCTACGGGCGCTCGCACCGTGCGCCCGGGAGCGACTCGGTGTGTCGCGAGCCGATCGCGCCAAGAAAAAGAATCGTCAGGTTCCCGGGCTCAGGAGCCGCGCACCACGGGGTGCTCGGGAGCCCGCACATCGAGCACGCGCGCGACCGAGGGATCCTGCGTCGCGATGAGCGCAGCGACCACGTCGGCCTTGAGCCTGCTCTCCTCCGCGCCGCCCCACTGCACCGTCTGGCCGCTCGCGAGCGTGAGCCGGATGTCGGAGGGCGTCGGCGCCTCGATCGACTGCGTCGCCGACAGCACCTCGGTCGGCACCGAGACGAGCACGGTCGCGACGGCCTCGAACTCGGGGCTGCCGGCCGCGATGCCCACGAGCCGCGGCAGCGCGCCCGTCGTCGCGTCGACGCCGCCGAGCACCACCCCGGCCGCGTCGATGACGCGCTCGCCCGCGTCGCCGGGGATGATCGCCACCGGCCGGCGCTCGACGATGTGCACGATCATGGTCGACGGCGGCACGACCTCGAGCCGGAACGACTCGATCTGCGGGATGGCCTGCAGCTGCTCGGCGACGCCCGCCTCGGTCACCGTCGCGATCGGCTGGCCGACCTGCGCGGCGAGCGCCGCCTGCACCGTCGCCGGGTCGAGCCGGTCGGCGCCGTCGATGCGCACGTCGCGCACCGCCATGAGCGGCGACCAGACGAGCCCGACGAGCAGCAGCAGCGCCAGCACCAGCCCGCCGGCGGTGAGCAGTCCGGCGCGCAGCTGGCGCCGACGACCCGCGGTGAACCGGCGCACCTCGGCGCGCTCGCTGCGGACGCGGGCACGACGGGCCTGCGCGGCCGCCCGCTTCGCCGCCCGCGCCTCCTCGCGCTCCTCGGCGCGCTGGTCCTTCTGCGCCGCCCGCCACTCGCGGTCGACGCGCTGCGCGTGCGAGCCGCGCTCCGGCACCGGCTCGACCGCGGGCGCGGGCGCCTCGTCGTCGAGCACCTCGTACGCGCTCAGCGCCCAGCGGCGCTTGGGCGGCTCGGCGGCGTCGGCCTCGCCGCCGTCGGCCACGGCGGATGCGTCGGATGCGTCAGGCTGCGCGTCGACCGCGGGGTCGGCGCGGCGTCGCCACGGCCTGGGCGCCGGGTCGGGCGTCTGCTCGACCTCCTGCGCATCCCCAGGCCGCTGATCGAACCCGTCGGGTCGCCTCACGCGTCGTCGCCCACCTCGAGCGCCGACAGCACCTGCGGGATGATCCGGTACACGTCGCCGCACGAGAGCGTGACGATGATGTCACCCTCGCGGGCGATCGCGGCCGCCCGCTCGGCGGCCTGCTGCCAGTCGGGCAGGAAGTCGACGTCGCTCGGGTCGCGGAAGCGGTCCGCGACGAGCGCGCCCGTGACGCCCGGGATCGGGTCCTCGCGCGCGCCGTAGACGTCGAGCACGACCGTGTGGTCGGCGACGCGCTCGTAGACGGCGGCGAACTCGCCGGCCATGTCGCGCGTGCGGGTGTAGAGGTGCGGCTGGTGGATGGCGATGATGCGACCGTCGCCGATCACGGTGCGCGCGGCGGTGAGCGCGGCGTCCACCTCTGCCGGGTGGTGGGCGTAGTCGTCGAACACGCGCACGCCCCGGCGCTCGCCGTGGAGCTCGAAGCGTCGGCCGGTGCCGCGGAAGGCGGCGAGCGCTCGCGCGCCGTCGACCGGGGCGATGCCCATCGCGACGAGGGTCGCGAGCGCCCCGACCGCGTTGACGGCGTTGTGGCGGCCGGGCACCCCGGCCTCGAGCTCGAACCGCTCCCCCGCGATCTCGACGGTGCAGGATGCGGCGTCGCCGACGCGGATGTCGACGATCCGGACATCCGCGCCCTCGGCCTCGCCGAACGTGATGACGCGCTCGTGCCGCATGAGCGCGCGCACGCGCTGGGCACCGGGGTCGTCGGCGGAGATGACGACCGCCTCGCTCGCGCGATCGGCGAACTCGGCGAACGCGGCGTCGAAGGCCTCCGGCGTGCCGTAGTGGTCGAGGTGGTCGGTGTCGATGTTCGTGATGAGCGCGACCGCGACGTCGTAGAGCAGGAAGGAGCCGTCGGACTCGTCGGCCTCGAGCACGAACGCGTCGGAGGTGCCGTGGCCGCTCGAGGCGTCGAGCCCGGCGATGACGCCGCCGTTCACGAAGCCGGCGTCGATGCCGAGCCCGTGCAGGCCGACCACGAGCATGCCGGTCGTGGTCGTCTTGCCGTGGGCGCCGGCGACGGCGACGACGCGCTTCCCGCGCGCGAGCACGTGCAGCGCCTGCGATCGGTGGAGCACGGGGATGCCGCGCCCGCGGGCGGCGACCAGCTCGGGGTTGTCGGGCCAGAGCGCGCTCGTGACGACGACCGCGTCGACGTCGGCCGGCAGGTGCGCGGCGTCGTGGCCGATGCCGACGTGCGCGCCGCGCTCGACGAGCCGGTCGACGGTCGCCGAGCCCGACCGGTCGGAGCCGGAGACCGTCAGCCCCGCGTCGAGCATCATGTGGGCGATGCCCGACATGCCGGAGCCGCCGATGCCGATGAAGTGCACCCGCTCGATCGTCTCCGGGATGGGCTGGGTGAGATCCGGTTCGATCACGACTGCCTCCTCGTGGCCGCGGCCCGTTCGATGAGATCGCTCATCCGGTCGCTGCCGTCCGTCGCGCCCGCACCCGCGCTGGCGGTGGCCATCTCGGCGATGGCGTCGGCGTCCCGCAGCAGCGGCACGAGCCGGGCGCGCACCCATTCTGCCGTGAAATCGGCGTCGTCGACGAGCAGTGCGCCACCAGCGGAAACCTGGTCGGCCGCGTTCATGCCCTGCTCCCCGTTCCCGTAGGGCAGCGGCACGTAGACGGCCGGCAGCCCGACCGCCATGAGCTCCGACACGGTGAGGCTGCCGGCGCGGCAGACCACGAGGTCGGCGGCGGCGAGCGCGAGGTGCATGCGGTCGAGGTACTCGATCGCGACGTAGTGCGGGGTCGAGGCCGGCTCGAAGTCGGTCTGCCGGCCGCCGGACAGGTGCAGGACCTGCCAGCCCGCGGCGACGATGTCGGCCGCCGACGCGACGATCGCCCGGTTGATGGAGCGCGCGCCCTGCGACCCGCCGGTGACGAGCAGCGTGGGTCGCGCGGGGTCGAGACCGAGCTCGGCGCACGCGGCGTCGCGGCCGCCCGCGCGGTCGAGGCCGGTGATCTCGGGCCGCAGCGGCATGCCCACGAGCTCGCCCGCGAGCTTCGTCGAGCGGTACGACAGGCCCACGAACGTCGTCCAGCGGGCGCCGAGCACGTTCGCCATGCCGGGCTTCGCGTTCGCCTCGTGGATGACGATCGGCACGCCCTCGAGGTGGGCGGCGCGGTAGGCGGGCGCGGAGGCGTAGCCGCCGAAGCCGACCACGACGTCGATGCGGCGGTCGCGGATGAGCGCGCGCACCTCGCGCACGGCCCGTCGCCACCGCGCGGGGAAGCGCAGCGCCGCGACATCCGGTCGCCGCGGGAACGGCAGCTTCTCGATCGTGACGAGCTCGAGCCCGGCCCGCGGCACGAGCTCGCGCTCGAGTCCCTCGCGGGTGCCGAGCACGACGAGCTCCGCGTCCGGGTGGCGCTCGCGCAGCCGCTGCGCGGTCGCGAGCAGGGGGTTCACATGGCCGGCGGTGCCGCCGCCGGCGAGCAGCGCGCGCATCACGCGCCCGTCGCGGTGAGCTCGCCGCGCACGCGCGGGTTGTCGACGCGCTCGAGCGACAGCACGATGCCGACCACGAGCAGGGCGGCGATGAGCTGCGATCCGCCCGAGGAGATGAACGGCAGCGGCACGCCCAGCACGGGCAGGAGGCCGAGCACGACCCCGATGTTGACGATCGCCTGGCCGATGAGCCACACCGTCGCGGCGCCGGCGACGACGCGCGTCATCTGCAGCGACGCCTGGCGCACGATCCGCAGCATCGTCCAGGCGAGCAGCGCGAACAGGGCGAGCACGACGGCCGCGCCGAGCAGCCCCAGCTCCTCGCCGATGATCGCGAAGATGTAGTCGTTGTCGGCCTCGGGCAGCCACGACCACTTGGCGCGGGAGTTGCCGAGCCCCACGCCGAAGAGGCCGCCGGCGGAGAGCGCCCAGGTGCCGTGCAGCTGCTGCCAGCAACCCGAGTAGTAGTCGGCGTCGGTGCAGCCCTGCACGAACGCCGAGATGCGCCGCACGCGCGACGGGCTCGAGAGCACGACGGGCACGGCGAGCAGCGCGAGCCCGCCGACGGGCAGCAGCAGGTGCCACCACTTGACGCCCGCGAACCAGAGCGCCCCGAACGAGAGCATCACCATGATGACGACGGTGCCGAGGTCGCTCCCGAGCAGCACGAGCCCGATCGACAGCCCGGCGACCGGTGCCGCGGGGATCCACGCCTGCCAGAAGCTGTCGATCCGCTTCTGCTTGCGCGTCATGATCATCGCCAGCCAGACGCACAGCGCGACCTTCACGAACTCGGACGGCTGCAGCGAGAACCCGCCGACGCCGATCCAGTTGCGGTTGCCGTTCGCGCCGAATCCGAGCGGGGTGAAGACGAGCACCTGCAGCGCGATGCCGAGACCCACGCCCACCCACGCGAGCCGCTGCCAGAGCGACGCGGGCATGCGCGCGGCGAACAGCATGAGCACGATGCCGATCGCGGCGAACGCGCCCTGCTTGACGAAGTCGGTGAAGAACGAGTCGTTCGCGACGTAGCTCTCGACCGACGACGACGAGAGCACCATGATCAGCCCGAACGCGACCAGGAACAGCGTCGTGCCGAGCAGCAGCGCCGCGTTGAGCGTGGGCGCCCCGAACATGGAGCGCACGCGCACGAGCGCGCGCTTGCCCATCCGCTCGGCGCGGCCGCCGTCAGTGGTCGAGGCGGGAGCCGTCGTCGTCGCCATCGGCTCCCCCTTCTCGATCTCGCTCGGTTCGATCTCGCTGTGCCCGCACGGCCTCGGCGAATCGATCGCCTCTGGCTGCGTAGTCCTCGAACTGGTCCATGGATGCGGCCGCCGGCGCCAGCAGGACCGTCACGCCGGGCGCGGCGTGCGCTGCGGCGGCCTCGACGGCCAGCCGCATCACGGCTCCAGTGTCCGCCGTGTCGACCTCGACGAGCGGGATGCCCGGCGCGTGTCGCGCGAACGCCTCACGCACGGGGTCGCGGTCGACGCCGATCGCCACCACGGCGACGATGCGTCGCGCGTGGCGCTCGACGAGCGGCGCGACGTCCGCGCCCTTGAAGAGGCCGCCGACGATCCACACGACCGGGTCGAAGGCGCTCAGCGATCCCTCCGCCGCGTGGGGGTTCGTGGCCTTCGAGTCGTCGATCCAGCGCACGCCGTCGATCTCGGCGATCAGCTCGGTGCGGTGGCGGTCGAGCCGGAACGAGCGGATCGCGTCGCGCACGTGCACGGGCTCGGCCCCGAACCCGCGCGCGAGCGCCGCGGCGGCGAGCACGTTGCGGGTCATGTGCGGCGAGCGGAGGCCTGCGGGCTCGAGGTCGTCGAGGCTCGCGAGCTCGAGCGCCCGCTGGTGCCGGTCGTCGAGGAAGGCGCGGTCGACGAGGATGCCGTCGACGAGCCCGAGGTCGCTCGGCCCCGGCACGCCCGAGCCCGAAGCCGATCGCACGGCAGCCCTCCACGACCTCGGCCTCCTCGACCATCCGCTGCGTCGCGGGGTCGTCGACGCCGTAGACGGCGGCGACGCGGGCGTTGCGGTAGACCTTGGCCTTCGCCGCGCGATAGGCGTCGGCCGACCCGTGCCAGTCGAGGTGGTCGTCGTCGATGTTGAGGCACGCGGCGGAGTGCGGCCACAGCCCACCCGGACCGTCGCTCGCCATCGCGTGCAGCTGGAAGCTCGACAGCTCGACCACGAGCACGTCGAAGCCCTCCGGGTCGCGCACCGCGTCGAGCACCGGCGTGCCGATGTTGCCGACCGGCGCCACGCGGAAGCCCGCCTCGCGCAGCATGTGCGCGGTGAGCTGGGTCGTGGTGGTCTTGCCGTTCGTGCCGGTGACGAGGATCCACTCGGCCGCGCGCACCTTGTCGCGCACCCGCCAGGCGAGCTCGATGTCGCCCCAGATCGGGATGCCGCGGTCGACTGCCGCGCGCAGCCACGGGTGGTCGGGGCGCAGGCCGGGCGAGGCGAGCACGAGCTCCGCGTCGACGATCGCGTCGGGCACGACGTCGCGGCCGGCGAGCGCGATCGGCACGCCGAGCACGCCGAGGATCGTGCGGCGCTCGTCGTCGACGCGCTCGGCGACGGCGGTGACGGATGCGCCGAGCTCGACGAGCGTGTCGACGGCCGCGAAGCCCGTGACGCCGACGCCGAGCACGGCGACGCGCAGCCCGCGCCAGTCGGCGCGCCAGGACGTCAGGTCGTCGAGCCGGCTCATCGCGGGTGCACGGTCCATTCGAAGTAGAAGGCGCCGACGGCGGCGGCGACGAAGAGCCCGGTGATGATCCAGAAGCGCACGACGATCGTGACCTCGGCCCACCCCTTGAGCTCGAAGTGGTGGTGCAGCGGGGTCATGAGGAACACGCGCTTGCCGCCGGTGGCCTTGAAGTAGGCGCGCTGCACGATCACCGAGCCGGTCACGATGATCGGCAGGCCGGCGATGAGCAGCAGCAGCAGCTGCGTGTCGGTCATGACGGCGAAGCCGGCGAGCGCGCCGCCGAGCGCGAGCGAGCCGACGTCGCCCATGAAGATCTGGGCGGGGCTCGTGTTCCACCACAGGAAGCCGATGAGCGCGCCGACGATCGTCGCGGCGAGCGTGGCGACGTCGAGCGGCTGCGCGACGTCGTAGCAGCGCGCGGCATCCTCCGGCGCCGAGCGCCGCCAGGCAGGACTGGTTGAACTGCCAGAACGCGATGAACACGAAGCCGACCATCGACAGGATCATCGAGCCGGTCGCGAGCCCGTCCAGCCCGTCGGTCACGTTCACCGCGTTCGCGGCAGAGACGTTGATGACGGTGATCCAGAGCACGAACGCGATGACGCCGGCCGCGCCCCAGGGGGCGAGGTCGAGCCACGGGATGTCGCGGACGCCGGAGATCGCCGGGTCGACGAGCGGCACGCCCGCTCGGGGCGCCGGGACGGTCAGCACGAGCACGGAGAAGACGACCGAGACGATCAGCTGACCGGCGACCTTCGCCCAGCCGCCCAGGCCGAGCGAGCGCTGGTTCGAGATCTTCATGTAGTCGTCGACGAAGCCGACGGCGCCCATCCCCACGATGAGCAGCAGGATGAGCAGCACCGGCAGGTCGGCGGGTCCTGGCCGAGCAGCTTGCCGCCGAAGTAGCCGGCCAGGGTCGCGACGATGAAGATGAGGCCGCCCATGGTGGGCGTGCCGCGCTTGACGTGGTGCGACTGCGGGCCGTCGTCGCGGATGAACTGGCCCCAGCCGATGCGCGCGAAGCCGCGGATGAACAGCGGCGTCGCGAGCAGCGAGACGAGCAGCGCGATGCCTGCGGAGGCGAGGAGCACGAGCATCAGGCGCCGCCGATCCGCTCGGCGAGCGGCTGCAGGCCCGACACGTTGGAGGACTTGAAGAGCACGACGTCGCCCTCGGTCAGCTCCGCCCGCAGCAGCGCCTCGGCCTCGTCGGCCGTGGCGACCCAGGTGGTCTCCTGGCCGAACGACGACTCGAGCTCCGCGGCGTCGTGGATGGCCTTCGCGCCGGCGCCGACGACGACGAGCCGGTCGATGCGCACGCGCACCGCGAGCCGGCCGAGCCGGTCGTGCTCCTCGACCGCGTGCGGCCCGAGCTCTGCCATCTCGCCCAGCACCGCGATCGAGCGGCGGCCGGCCTGGCGCGTCATGTGCGCGAGCGAGCGCAGCGCCGCGGCGGTCGAGTCCGGGCTCGCGTTGTAGGCGTCGTTGATGACGGTGATGCCGCCGCCGGGCTCGAGCAGCTCCATGCGGCCGCGCTCCGCGCGCGGCATCGCGCCGAGCGCCTCGATCGCGCGCTCGAGGTCGAGGCCGAGGACGTCGGCGACGGTGAGCGCGGCGAGCGCGTTCATGACGTGGTGCTCGCCCAGGATGCGCAGGCGGAGGCGCCAGCTGGCGTCGCCGCGGTGGATGGTGGCGACGGTGCCCTCGAGCGTCGAGTCGACGTCGCTCGCGCGCAGCGTCAGCGGCTCCGCCGCGGTGCCGCCGTCGGTGCCGAACCAGGCGATGCGCGCGGCGGTCGCTGCGGCCATGCCGCGCACCCGCTCGTCGTCGCGGTTGAGCACGGCCACCTGGTCGGCGGCGAGGTCGCGCACCATCTCGGTCTTCGCGCGCGTCGTCGCCTCGACGCCGCCGAACTCGCCGGCGTGGGCGAGCCCGACCTTCAGCACGACGCCCAGGTCGGGGTGCGCCATCGCCGTCAGGCGCGCGATGTCGCCCTCGACGCTCGCGCCCATCTCGAGCACGAGGTAGCGCGTCGACTCGTCGATGCGGAGCATCGTCATCGGTGCGCCGACCTCGTTGTTGAACGACTTGACCGGGCTCACCGTCGGGCCGTGCTGCTCGAGGATCGCCTGCAGCATGTTCTTCGTCGTCGTCTTGCCGTTCGAGCCGGTCACGCCGATGACCGTCAGCTCGCCCGCGTCGCGCACGCGGGCGATGACGTCGGCGGCGAGCGCGCCGAGCGCGACGACGCCCTCGGGGACCACGACGTGCGGCACGTCCTGCTCGAGCGGTCGCTCCGCCACGATCAGCACGGCGCCGGCGGCGATCGCGGCATCGATGAAGCGGTGCCCGTCGGTCTCCTCGCCGGGCATCGCGAAGAACACGGATCCGTCGGTCAGCAGCCGCGAGTCGGTCTCGACCGAGCCGGTGACGATGACGTCGTCGCCGTGCAGCGTGCCGCCGACGGCGGTCGCGATCTCGCTCGCGCGCAGGCGCAGCATCAGCGGGTGCCTTCCATCAGTGCGTGCTCTCCATCAGGCCCAGCCGGCCTCGTGCAGGGCGAGCCTCGCCTCGTCGCGCGCCACGAACGGCTCGCGGCGACCCGCGACGTCGCGGTAGTCGGCGTCGCCGGGGCCCGCCCACAGCACGGTGTCGCCGGGACCGGCGAGCGCGATCGCCGCGCGGATCGCGGCCTCCTCGGGCGAGGACTCGATCACGGTCTTGCCGCCGGCGGCGGCGCGGGCGCCCTCGAGCACCTGCGCGCGGATGCTGGCGGGGTCCTCGGAGCGCGGGTTGAAGTCGGTGACGACCACGGCATCCGCGAGCTCGGCGGCGATGCGCCCCATGTCGGCGCGCTTCGTGGTGTCGCGGTCGCCGTCGGCGCCGAAGACCATCACGAGCCTGCCCTCGGTGACGCGCCGCAGCGCCTGCAGCGTCTGCGCGAACGCGTCGGGGCTGTGGCCGTAGTCGACGAACACCGAGGGTCCCTCGTCGCCGGAGACGCGCTCGACGCGGCCGGGCAGGGTCGCGCGCATGCCGCGGTCGATGACCTCGGCGACGCCCTCGATCTCGAAGCCGTCCTCGACGAGCATGAGGATCGCGATGGCGGCGTCGACGGCCATGTGGCGGCCGATGAAGGGGATCTGCACCTCGATGGCGCCGCCGTCGATGCCGGTGAGGGTGAACGAGGTGGAGACGGCCGTCTCCTCCCAGATGTCGAGGTGCCAGTCGGCGCTGCGCTCCGGGTCGCTCGTCACGGTCGTGACGGGGATGCGGCTGCGCTCGGCGACCTTGACGCCCCAGTCGGTGTCGACGCAGACGACGCCGCGCTCGGCGCGGTCGGGCGTGAACAGGTCGAGCTTGACGTCGAAGTACGCGTCCATCGAGCCGTAGTCGTCGAGGTGGTCGTGGCTCAGGTTCGTGAACGCGACGACGTCGAACACGACGCCGTCGATGCGGTGCCGCTCGAGCGCCTGCGCGCTCACCTCGAGCACGGCGGCGCGCACGCCCGCCTCCCGCATCCGGGCGAGCAGCGCGTGCAGCTCGCTCGCCTCCGGGGTGGTGAGCTTGGAGGTCACGACGAGGTCGCCGACGTGGCGCTCGGCGGTGGTCGAGAGCCCGGTGACGAAGCCGAGGTCGGCGAGCAGCCCCTCGAGCATGAACGCCGTCGAGGTCTTGCCGTTGGTGCCGGTGATGCCGAAGAGCTTGGGCGGCTGCTCTGCGGTGCGGTAGACCCAGGCGGCGATCTCGCCGAGCGCGGCACGCGGGTCGTCGACGACGATCACCGGCGCATCCGTCTCGAGCAGCTCGGCGCCGGCGGGGTCGGTGACGATCGCGACGGCGCCGCGCTCGAGCGCGGAGGCGGCGAACTCCGCGCCGTGCCGGTGCGCGCCGGGCAGCGCGGCGAAGATGTCGCCGGGCTGCACGTCGGAGGAGTCGATGGTGATGCCGGTGACCTCGACGCCGTCGAGGTCGGCCGTCACGTCGAGCTCGAACGCGTCGACGAGCCCGGTGATCGGCCGGGCCGCGGGGTGCTCGGGTCGCAGGATCCTCGGGGTCACGCCCGCCACGGACATCCTCTCGTCAGACTTCTCCACCGCGGTGCCGCTCTCGGCGGCGCCGCGCACGGTCACGGCTGATCCGCCGTCCACTCGAGCGGCACCTCGGAGGCCGGGGTGGTGCTCGGGGGGATGTCGTAGTGGCGGATCAGAAGGTTCACCATATCGTGGAAGGCGGGGATGGCCCCGCCGCTCGTGCGGATCGTCTGGGGGCTGTCGAACAGCGTCAGCACCACGAACTGCGGGTCGTCGACGGGGAACACGCCCGCGACCGAGATCATCATCCGGGACGGGTCGTAGCCCGAGCCGTCCTCGTACGCCATCTGCGCGGTGCCGGTCTTGGCGGCGATCCGGTAGCCCTCGATCGGGAAGGTGTCGTAGCCGTAGTCGGTGACGACGTGCTCGAGCACCTCGAGCGTCTGCCGTGCGGCCGACTCGCTCACGACGCGCTCGGCGCCGCCCACCTCCGGCGTGGTGACGGCCCCCTCGGCGTCGGTGCAGCTCGCGATCAGCCGTGCCGGCAGGTGCTCGCCGCCGTTGGCGAGCGCCTGGTAGGCGGAGGCGAGCTGGATGGGCGTGGCGGCGATGCCCTGGCCGAACAGCACGTTCAGCCGGGTCTGGGGGTCGAGCGCATCGGCGTCGCGCAGGGGCACGGCCTGCTCGCCGGCGAAGCCGACGGCGGACTGCTCGCCGAAGCCGAAGCGGTCGAGGTAGTCGTAGTAGTCGCCGCGGTCCATGTCCTCGGCGAGGCGCACCATGCCCGAGTTCGACGAGTTCACGAGGATGCCTGCGGCGGTCCACTGCTTGACCTCGTGGGAGTGGGCGTCGCGCACGCGCACGCCCGGCTCGGTGTAGGTCCACGGCACGGTCATCTCGTCGCGCGGGGAGACGAGGCCGAGGTCGACCATCGCCGCGAACGAGAAGGTCTTGAAGATCGAGCCCGGCTCGTAGGCGGCGGTGAACGCGCGCGAGCCGCGGTCGCGCTGGTCGGTCGCGGTCGGATCGTTCGGGTCGACCGACGACGACTCGGCGATGGCGGCGATGGTGCCGTCGGTGCGCATGATGATCGAGGTGCCGCTGCGCGCCTGCAGCTGCGAGGTGTACTGCGCGGTGAGCTGCTGCACCTGGTACTGCACGTCGGCGTCGATCGTGAGCTGCACGCTGCCGCCGTCGACGGCGGGGGTCGTGACCATCGAGCCGGGGATGGGCGTGCCGTCGGCGGACCGGTCGAAGGTGCGGCTGCCGTCCTGGGCCGTCAGGCAGGCGTCCTCGCTGCGCTCGATGCCCGCGAGCGGCTCGCTCTGCCCCATGAACCCGACGAGGTTGCCGCCGACGGACCCCGCGGGGTAGACGCGCTGCGGGTTGAGCCGCAGGTAGACGTACGGCAGGCTCAGGTCGCGCACCGCCTCGTACTGCGAGGCGGTGAGGCCGCTCGTGAGCAGCAGGTAGTCGGAGTCGGGGTTGCGCTCGAGCTCGGCGAGGATCATCGCCTGCAGGTCGAGCGGGTCCTGGCCGGTGATGGCACCGATGCGCTGGAGCGCTTCGCCGCCCGTGACCGTCGCCTCGACGCCGTCCACCTCCGGCAGCAGGTCGCGGGTGTACTGGGGCGAGATGGTGAGGTCCCACCGGTCGACGCTCTCGGCGAGCACGGTGCCGGCGGCGTCGACGATCGGGCCGCGGGTGCCGAAGATCGTCTGCGAGACACCGCGGCGCCCGTCCGCCTCGGCGTTGAGCGCCTCCGCCCGCACGAGCTGGATGTCGGCGAGCCGCACCACGAAGGTCGCGAGCAGCGCGAACGTCAGCAGCGCGACGATCGTCGTGCGCACGCGGTTCCGGCTGCGGATCCGCTTCACGCCCACGGGCACCTCCGCTTCAGTCGCTCGCTGCCGCGAGCCTCGATCGAGTCACCGCACGCTAGCGGCGAAGCGACGCCGTGTCCGGCAGCCACGCCCTCACTCCCCCGCGGCGGTCGGCAGCAGTGTGCCGGGCGCGGGCTGGTCGACGGTCGGTGCGGGTGCGGGCGCGCCCGCGACGGCGGTCTCGCCGGCCGGCAGCAGCATGCCCGGGTAGGGGCGCGCGGCCTCCGCCTGCACGTGCTGCACGGTGGCGGCGACCTGCGGCGCCTCGGCGAGCAGCGCGTTGGGCACGTAGACGCCGAACTGGTCGAGCGCCGGCGCCTGCATGTGCAGCGCGTCGGGGCCGCCTGCGGTCGCCTCGCCGGAGAGGGTCAGGAACTGCGAGGGCTGGCCGGCGAGCATGCCGAGCTCGTCGGCGGCGACGGCGACGTGCTGCGGCGACGCGAGCACCGCGATGTCCTCGGCGAGCGTCTGCTCGGTGCGCGCGAGCGCGGTCGACTCCCCCTGCAGGGCGCTCAGCCGGTAGGCGCCCTCGCTGATCACGACCGAGAGGCCGAGCTGGGCGACGACGATGCCGGTGAGGCCGACGAGTGCGACGATGCCGTGCACGAGCCGCGGCGCGCGGCGCGGCGCGACCACGGGGAGCGCGCGCAGGTGGCGCTCGCGCTCGGGCTGGGCGTCGCGGAGCGGCGCCCCTGCGGACGGCAGTGCGTGGATGTCGATGACGGCTGCGGTGCTCATGACGGCTCCCCGGTGGTCGAGGCGGAGTTCGAGGCGAGCGACAGCGGTCGGATGCGCTGCGCTGCTCGAAGTCGGACGGGTGCGGATCGTGGGTTGGCGGCGCGCTCTGCCTCATCGGCGAGCTCGGCGCCCTTGACGAGCAGCCGCAGGTGCGGGGCGTGCTCCGGGAGCTCGGCCGGGAGGTCGAGCGGGGCGGTGGAGGAGGTCGCGGCCTGCAGCGCGCGCTTCACGATGCGGTCCTCGAGCGACTGGTAGGCGAGCACGACGAGCCGGCCGTCCTGGGCGAGCGCGTCGATCGCGGCGGGCATCGTGCGCTCGAGGATGGCGAGCTCCTGGTTCACCTCGATGCGCAGCGCCTGGAAGACGCGCTTGGCGGGGTGGCCCTGGTTCGACAGCGCGCGGGGCGTGGCCGCCTGCAGGATGTCGACGAGGCGCTTCGACGTCTCGATCGGCGCCTCGTCGCGCGCGGCGACGATCGCCCGGGCGTAGCGGTCGGCGAGCTTCTCGTCGCCGTACTCGCGGAAGAGCTTCGCGAGCTCCCGCGCGCTGCGCTCGGCGAGGATGCTCGCGGCCGTCACGTCGCCGTCCTGGCCCATCCGCATGTCGAGCGGCGCGTCCTTCGCGTAGGCGAAGCCGCGGTCGGCGGCATCGAGCTGCAGGCTCGAGACCCCGAGGTCGAGCAGGATGCCGTCGGCCGCGCGGGCGCCGGCGGCCTCGACGGCGAGGTCGATGCGGTCGTAGGTCGCCTGCACGGGGCGGAAGCGGTCGCCGAAGCGGGCGAGCCGGGTGCCGGCGAGCCGGATGGCGTCGGGGTCGCGGTCGATGCCTGCGACCACGAGGGTGGGGTGCGCGGCGAGCAGCGCCTCGGTGTGGCCACCCATGCCGAGCGTGCCGTCGACGACGACGGGCGTGCGGCCGGCCGCGGCGGCGGCCTCGATCGCCGGGGCGAGCAGCTCGAGCGTGCGCTCGAGCATCACGGGGGTGTGGAGTGCGGATGCGTCCATGTCGTGTCCGCTCCTGTCCCGGTCCCTGATCCCCATCCGTTCGACGCGCCACCGGGGAAGGTGCGGCGCGGAGGACGGCTGGGAGTCACAGGCCGGGTCAGAAGATGCCGGGGATCACCTCCTCGGTGGTGCTCGCGAAGTCGGCCTCCTTGGCCGCGTAGTACGCGTTCCAGGCCGTGGTGTCCCAGATCTCGGCGCGGCTGCCTGCACCGATGACGGTGAGGTCGCGGCCGAGGCCCGCGTAGTCGCGGAGGTTCGCGGGGATCGTCACCCGGTGCTGGCTGTCGGGCTGCTCGCTCGACGCGCCGGAGAGGAAGAGGCGGAGGAAGTCGCGCGCGCCGGCCGAGGTGAGCGGCGCCTGTCGGATCTGGTCGTGCACGCGCTCGAACTCGCGGACGGAGAAGACGTAGATGCAGCGCTCCTGGCCGCGGGTGAGCACGAGGCCGCCCTCGAGCTCCTGGCGGAAGCGGGCGGGGAGGATGACGCGGCCCTTGTCGTCGAGCTTGGGCGTATGGGTGCCGAGGAACACATCGCCCCCTCTCGTCCGGCCTCAAGAGATCCGCCGACTCCTGCCGACTTCCTCCACTCTACTCCACTGACCGCCACATTCGCCGGGAATCGCTCTGCGAATCGCGGGACTCGCCCAAGATTCTGCGGGGATTCATGGTGGAGGGCTTTTCGCCGGCTCGCCGACCACTCGGGTGCCGCGCGCACGAGAAAGGGCCAGCGCTCTCGCGCTGGCCCCGTCGTGGAGGTGTGTGGAGGGCTCGGTCTAGCCCCTCGTGTTGCGGTCGTCCCACTCCTGGGCGAGCCGGTCCATGAGACCGGGGCCCTGCTTCGCCGCTGCCGGGCCCTGGCCCTGGCGTCCGCCTGCGGCCACGTCGTCGCCGGTCGCCGGCTTCGAGGCCGACAGCGCCCAGAGCGCACCGACGACGGCGACGCCGAATCCGGCGACGCCGATGATGGCGAGCTTCATGAGCACCCCGACGACGACCAGGACGAGACCGACGGCGATCCCCAGCACGCCGACCGCGACCTTCGTGTAGTCGACGGTGCGAGGCCCGCTCGACGTGTTCACGATGTCAGCCTCGTGCTTGTAGAGATTGCGCTCCATCTCGTCGAGCAAACGCTGCTCGTGCTCGGAGAGGCCCATCTCGCACCCCCTTCGCTCGACTGGTGCGGATGGCCAGTCTACGCGTCTCTGCTGTCAATAGCATGTGGGATGTGTCCGCCCAGCAGCGATTCTCCCGAGCCGTCGACGGCTCGATCCAGCAGTACCTCGATGCGCGCGAGCGCGCGCTCGTCGAGATCTCGCCCGATGCGGCGCCGCTCATGCGGCTCGTGCGCGAGATGCTCACGGGCGGCAAGCGGGTGCGCAGCTCGTTCGTGCTCTGGGGCTGGCACGCGGTGGCGGCGTCGCGGGCGGATGCACCGCACACGACGGGCACGGACCAGGATCCGCAGTGGGCCGACGTGGTGGGGGTCGCGACCGCGATGGAGCTGTTCCACGCGGCGGCGCTCGTGCACGACGACATCATCGACGCATCCGACACGCGCAGGGGCCGTCCGGCGATGCATCGCGCGCTCGAGTCGGTGCACCGCGACGGCGAGTGGGTGGGCGACGCCGCCTCGTGGGGGTCGAGCGCCGCGCTGCTCGTCGGCGACCTGCTGCTCAACTGGGCCGACGACCGCATGATGCTCGCGTGCCGCAGCACGGCGCACGGCGACGCCGTCCACGACGCGTACCGGCGGATGCGCGAGGAGGTCACGTTCGGCCAGTACCTCGACGTGCTCGAGGAGGCCGCCTGGATCCGCCAGGAGCCCGCCGCGCTGCTCGACCGCGCGCACACGGTCGCCGTCTACAAGTCGGCGAAGTACTCCGTCGAGGCGCCGCTCACGCTCGGCGCGCTGCTCGCGGGCGCGAGCGATCGGCAGCTCGATGCGCTCGCGGGCTACGGCCTGCCCGTGGGCGTCGCCTTCCAGATGCGCGACGACCTGCTCGGCGTCTTCGGCGACCCCGAGGTGACGGGCAAGCCCGCCGGCGACGACCTGCGCGAGGGCAAGCGCACGGTGCTCATCGAGATCGCTCGGCAGCGGCTCTCCCCCGGCGTGCGCACGATGCTCGACGAGCTGCTCGGCGACCGCGACCTCGACGCGCGGCAGGTGGCGATCCTCCAGGACGCGATCCAGCGGGCCGAGGCCCCCGCCCGCCTCGAGGCGCTCATCGACCGCGCGGTCGGCGAGGCGCTCGAGGCGCTGCACGACGGCGACCTCTCGCGATCCGCGGTGCTCGAGCTCGAGCGGCTCGCCGACACGGTCTCGAAGCGCGACAGCTGACGGAGCCGGCGTCGTCAGCCCAGGAGCTGCGCGGCCTTCCGCACCGACGCCTTGCCGCCCGCGCGCATCGCGTCCAGGGGCGACATGCCGAGGAAGTCGTCCTCCGCGAGCATCCAGTCGATGGCCTCGTCCTCGGTGATGCCCTGGTCGAGCAGCACGAGCAGCGTGCCGCGCAGCTCGCCCAGCGGCTCCCCGTCGCGGATGCAGAGGGCCGGCACCTGCAGCGTGCCGTTGCGGCGGGTGGCGGGGAGGCGGTGCTCCTCGATGAGGCGGTGGATGCGTCCGACCGGCTGACCCAGCAGGGTCACGAGGTCGGGCACGGTGAGCCAGGCGGTGTCATGTGTCACGCTCCCATCCTCGCATTGCGGCGTGGGTCATCGGCAAGCGCCATTCGGCCGCCTATCCTCGCCAACGTGCCCGTCGACCCCCGCGATCCCGTCATCGGACGCACGATCGACCGCAGGTACGCGGTCGGCGAGCGGATCGCGCGCGGCGGCATGGCGAGCGTCTACGAGGGGCTCGACCTGCGCCTCGACCGCAAGGTGGCCGTGAAGGTCATGCATCCGCACCTCGGCGACGACGAGCACTTCCGCGAGCGCTTCATCCAGGAGGCGAAGGCCGCGGCGCGGCTCGCGCATCCGAACGTCGTCAACACCTACGACCAGGGCGACGACGACGGGCTCGCGTGGCTCGTCATGGAGCTCGTGCCCTCGATCACGCTCCGCGACCTGCTCGCCGAGCGCGGCCGGATCACCTCCGAGCAGGCGCTCGACGTGCTCGAGGCGATCCTCGCCGGCCTCGCGGCCGCGCACCGCGCCGGCATCGTGCACCGCGACCTCAAGCCCGAGAACATCCTGCTGGCGCACGACGGCCGCATCAAGATCGGCGACTTCGGCCTCGCCCGCGCCGCGACCCAGAACACCGCCACCGGCAAGGCGCTGCTCGGCACGATCGCCTACCTCTCCCCCGAGCTCGTCACCCGCGGCCTCGCCGACGCGCGCAGCGACATCTACGCCGTCGGCATCATGCTCTTCGAGATGCTCACCGGCCAGCAGCCGTTCGTCGGCGACGAGCCGATGCAGATCGCGTTCCAGCACGCGAACGAGCAGGTGCCGCTGCCCTCGAGCGTCGCGCCGGGCGTGCCCGAGGCGCTCGACTCGCTCGTGCACTGGGCGACGCAGCGCGACCCGAACCTGCGCCCCTCCGACGCCGCCGAGATGCTCGCCGAGCTGCACGCCGTGCGCGAGCGCGGCCTCGACACCCCGACGACCGTGATGCCGTTCGTCAGCGAGGACGACCGCTCGACGACCGTCATCGACCGGCCGCGCCCGCAGCGGCGCCGCCAGCTCGTCGCCGAGCCCGAGGTCGTGCACGACGGCGGCGACGGGGTCGCGACCACCGCGCTCGCGCGCCGCGTGACCGTGCGCCGCCGGCGCGGGATGCTGTGGCTCGCGGTCGTGGTCATCGGCGCGCTCGTCGCCGCCGGCATCGGCTGGTGGTTCAACCTCGGCCCGGGCGGCAGCGCGACGGTGCCGCCCGTCGCGGGCGAGACCGAGGAGGCGGCGCTCGCGCTGCTCGCCGCCGAGGGCATCGAGGTCGGCGGCAGCGTCACCGAGCCGAACTACGACACCCCCTCGGGGCACGCGCTGCGCACCGACCCCGGCGCGGGCAGCGTGCTCGGCGAACGGCGAGACGGTCCAGCTCGTGCTGTCGTCGGGCCGCCGCAGCCTGCCGCCGCCGCCCGTCGCGGGCATGCAGCTCGATGCGGCGCGCGCGGCGATCGAGGCCGGCCGAGCTCACGCGTCGCGGAGGGCGAGCCCGACGCCGTCTTCGACAGCGCCGCGGCGGGCACCGTGCTGGCCGCGTTCACGCCCGACGGCACCGACGTGTCGCAGCTCGAGGCGATCGAGGAGCGCACCCCCATCGCGCTGCGCGTCTCGCTCGGGCCGGTGCCGGCGGAGGCCGGGCAGGTCGCCACCGAGGCTCGGGCGGCGCTCGAGCGAGCGGGGCTGGTCGTCGACTTCTCGGCCGAGGAGCACTCGACCGAGGTGGAGCAGGGCCGGCTCATCTCGCTCTCGATCCCCACGGACCGGCCGCTGCGCGCGAACGACACCGTCAGCGGGGTCGTGTCGCTCGGGCCGGTCATGGTCGACGTCCCCGACGTCGTGGGCATGACCATCCCGGACGCCGTGCAGGCCATCAGGGACGCGGGCCTCGTGCCCGACCTGCGCACGAACGTGCCGGAGCCGCTGCAGGGCCTCGCGGCGATCCTCTCGCAGGATCCGGGCGCGCCCGGCCCGGTCGTCGAGGGCACGACGATCGTGATCGACGCCACCTACTGACGCGCGGTCCGCCCCGCGCGGGGCCTACGGGCGCTGGGCGGCGCGCAGCTCCTCGGCGACGAGGAACGCGAGCTCGAGCGACTGCATGTGGTTGAGGCGCGGGTCGCAGAGCGACTCGTAGCGCGACTCGAGGCCGAGCTCGTCGATCTCCTCCGAGCCGCCGAGGCACTCGGTGACGTCGTCGCCGGTGAGCTCCACGTGGATGCCGCCCGGGAACGTGCCGACCGCGCGGTGCGCCTCGAAGAAGCCGCGCACCTCGTCGACCACGTCGTCGAAGCGGCGCGACTTGTAGCCGTTCTTCGTCGTGATGCCGTTGCCGTGCATCGGGTCGGTGACCCACAGCGGCGTCGACTCGAGCGACTTCGAGGCCTCGAGCAGCGGCGGCAGCGCGTCGCGGATGCGACCGGCGCCCATGCGCGTGATGAACGTGATGCGACCGGGCTCGCGCTCGGGGTCGAGCCGGTCGACGAGCGCCTCCATGTCGGCCGGCGTCGTCGAGGGGCCGAGCTTCACGCCGATGGGGTTGCGCACCCGCGAGAAGAAGTCGACGTGCGCGCCGTCGATCTCGCGCGTGCGCTCGCCGATCCACTGGAAGTGGCTCGACGTGTTGTAGGCGAGGCCCGTGCGCGAGTCGATGCGCGTGAGCGCGCGCTCGTAGTCCATCAGCAGGCCCTCGTGGCCGGTGAAGAACTCGACGCCGCGCAGCTCGTCGAAGTTCGCGCCGGCGGCCTCCATGAACCGCACGGCGCGGTCGATCTCGCCGGCGAGCGCCTCGTAGCGCGCGAACGACGGGTTCTGGGCGAAGCCCTTGTTCCACGAGTGCACCTGGCGCAGGTCGGCGAAGCCACCCTGCGTGAAGGCGCGCACGAGGTTGAGCGTCGAGGCGGCCATGTGGTAGCCGCGCAGCATGCGCTGCGGGTCGGCGGTGCGCGACTCGAGCGTGAAGTCGTAGCCGTTGACGATGTCGCCGCGGTAGGCGGGCAGCGTGAGGTCGCCGCGCGTCTCGGCGTCGCTCGAGCGCGGCTTCGCGAACTGCCCCGCCATGCGGCCCATCTTCACGACCGGCATCGCCGAGCCGTACGTGAGCACGACCGCCATCTGCAGGATCGTCTTCACGCGGTTGCGGATGTTGTCGGCCGTCGCTCCCGCGAAGGTCTCGGCGCAGTCGCCGCCCTGCAGCAGGAAGGCGCGGCCCTGCGCCGCGGCGGCGAGCCGCTCGCGCAGCATGTCGACCTCGCCCGCGAAGACGAGCGGCGGTGCGCTGCGCAGCTCGCGGCGCACCTGCTCCACCGCATCCTCGTCGGGCCAGGCGGGCTGCTGCTTGACCGGCAGTGCGCGATACGCGTCGAGGCCCTGCTCGATGGAGCGTCGCTCGTCGGCGTCGGGGATCGCGATCGTGTCAGTCATGCTTGCCTTCGCTTCCAGCGGCGCGGTGCGCGCCGCAGACCAGTCTACCGAGCGGGTCAGCGACCGCGGTTCGCGGTGACCGCCCTGCGCTCCGCCTCGACCCGCGACTTCACGCTCGAGGCGTAGACGTCGACGTACTCCTGATCGGAGATGCGGTTGAGCGCCACCATGATCTCGTCGGTGATGGAGCGCAGCACGAAGCGGTCGCCCTCGAGGTTGTAGTAGCGCGAGAAGTCGAGCGGCTCGCCGAAGATGATGCCGATGCGGCCGACCTTGGGCAGGCGGCGCCCGATGGGCATGATCTTCTCGGTGTCGACCATCACGCACGGCACGACCGGCACGCGCGCGTCGAGCACCATGCGGGCCACGCCGGTGCGGCCGCGGTACAGCTTGCCGTCGGGGCTGCGCGTGCCCTCGGGGTAGATGCCGATGAGGCCGCCGTCCTGCAGCTTCTGCAGCGCGGCGTCGAGGCTCTGCGAGCTCTTCTCGCCGCCGGAGCGGTCCATGGGCAGCTGGCCGACGGCGAGGAAGAACCAGCGGATCAGCCGACCCTTGAGGCCCGGGCCGTTGAAGTAGTCGGACTTCGCGAGGAAGTAGACGCGGCGGTCGATCACGAGCGGCATGAGGAAGGAGTCGATCACCGACAGGTGGTTGCCGGCGATGATCGCGCCGCCGTGCTCGGGGATGTTGTCGAGCCCCGCGACCCACGGTCGGAAGACGCGCGTCATGTACGGGCCGACCACCCAGTGCCGCATCAGCCAGTAGAACATCGCGCCTCCCCTCGACGCATCGAGCCTAGGGGCACTCGCGTCGCCGCTCAGACATGCGCCCGCCGCCTGCGTTCCGCTCGTGCGGCCGACCATAGGATGAGCCCAACGCACGACAGCCGAAGGAGTCCCAGTGCCACAGATCACCGTCCCCGAGGGCGTCACCCCGCCCGTCGTCCCCGCGGACCCGGAGGCGAACGTCACCGATCTGCTCGAGGAGACGCTGCTGAACCACCCGGACGCGCCGCTGTTCGCGGTGCCGGACGGCGACGGCTGGCGCGACATCTCGACGCGCGAGTTCCACCGCCAGGTGATCGCGCTCGCCGAAGGGCCTCGTCGCGGCCGGCGTGCAGCCGGGCGACTCGGTCGGCTTCATGTGCAAGGTGCGCTACGAGTTCTCGCTCGTCGACTTCGCGCTCTGGTACGCCGGCGCCCGCATGGTGCCGGTCTACGAGACGTCGGCTCCCTCGCAGATCCAGTGGATCCTCTCCGACGGCGGCGCGACCCGCGTCATCCTCGAGGACGCCGACCTCGTGTCGCGCTTCGACGAGGCGCACGGCGACCTGCCGGCGATCACCGACGTGTGGCGCATCGACCGCGGCGACCTCGACCGGCTCGTCGAGCAGGGCAAGGACGTGCCCGACGACGAGATCGAGCGCCGCCGCTCGCTCGCCGTCGGCAGCGACATCGCGACGCTCATCTACACCTCCGGCTCCACCGGCCGCCCCAAGGGCACGATGATCACGCACTCGAACTTCGTCGAGCTGTGCCGCAACGCCCGCGTCGTCATGAAGGATGTCGTGGGTCCCGGCACGTCGACGCTGCTGTTCGTGACGCAGGCGCACGTCTTCGCCCGCTTCATCTCGGTGCTCGGGATCGCGTCGGCCGTGCGCGTCGGCCACCAGTCCGACACGAAGAAGCTGCTCGCGTCGCTCGGCACCTTCCGGCCCACGTTCTTCCTCGCCGTGCCGCGCGTGTTCGAGAAGGTCTACAACGCGAGCGAGCAGAAGGCCGAGGCCGGCGGCAAGGGCAAGATCTTCCGCCGCGCGGCGCAGGTCGCCGTCGCGCACTCGAAGGCGCTCGACGCGGGGCACGTGCCGCTCGCGCCTCAAGCTGCAGTTCGCGCTCTTCGACCGGCTCGTGCTCAACAAGCTGCGCACGGCGATGGGCGGCCGCGTGAAGTACGCCGTCTCCGGCTCCGCCCCGCTGTCGACGTTCCTGGCGCACTTCTACCGCTCGCTCGGCATCCGCATCCTCGAGGGCTACGGCCTCACCGAGACCACCGCGCCGCTCACCGTCGGGCTCCCCGACCGGTTCAAGATCGGCACGGTCGGCCCGGCGCTGCCGGGCAACGGCGTGAAGATCGCGGAGGACGGCGAGGTGCTCGGCAAGGGCGTCGCGGTGTTCGCCGGCTACTGGCAGAACGAGCAGGCGACGAAGGAGGCGTTCACCGACGACGGCTGGTTCCACACCGGCGACATCGGCTCGCTCGACGCCGACGGCTACCTCACCATCACGGGCCGCAAGAAGGAGCTCATCGTCACCGCCGCGGGCAAGAACGTCGCGCCGAACACGCTCGAGGACCCGATCCGCTCGAACACGATCATCGGCCAGCCGGTCATCGTCGGCGACCAGAAGCCGTTCGTCGCCGCGCTCATCACCCTCGACGCCGAGATGCTCGCCACCTGGCTCGAGAACCACGGCCACGACAAGACGATGTCGCTCGAGCAGGCCGCGGCCCACCCCGCGGTCGTCGAGGAGGTGCGCAGCGCCATCCAGCGCGCGAACCGGCTCGTGTCGCGCGCCGAGTCGGTGCGCAAGTTCGCGATCCTGCCGATCGAGTTCGTCGAGGCGACCGGCTACCTGACGCCGAAGATGTCGATCAAGCGGCACAACATCATGAACGACTTCAAGCCGCAGATCGAGGACATCTACGCGTCGAACTCCACCGCGCACGACGTCGGCGAGTGAGCCGACGGCGCGCGGCGTGATCGGACCGGTGCTCGCATGATCGTGCCCGATGCTCCGCAGAGCACCGCGGCCGTCGCCGACCACTACGACGAGCTCGACCTCATCTACCGCAGGGTGTGGGGCGAGCACGTGCACCACGGCCTGTGGACGACGGGGCGCGAGGCGCCGGCCGCGGCCGTGGAGGCGCTCGTCGACACGGTCGGCGATCGGCTGCGCCTCGCGCCCGGCCAGTCGTGCGTCGACATCGGCTGCGGCTACGGCGGCACCGCGCGGCGGCTCGCGGCGACCCGCGGCGTGCGGGTCACCGGCTTCACGCTCTCGGCCGAGCAGGCCGCGTACGCGGCCGAGCACGCCGAGGCGGACGTGGACATCCGGGTCGGCGACTGGCTCGAGCAGGACCTGCCCGCCGGCTCGGTCGACGCCGCGTGGTCGATCGAGTCGAGCGAGCACATGGTCGACAAGCCCGCCTTCTTCGACCAGGCGCACCGCGCGCTCGCGCCGGGCGGCCGCTTCGTCATCTGCGCGTGGCTCGCCGAGACCGGCGCGAGCCGCTGGAAGGTGCGCCACCTGCTCGAGCCCATCTGCCGCGAGGGCCGCCTGCCGTCGATGGGCACGCGCGAGGAGTACGAGGCGATGGCGCGGGCCGCGGGCTTCGAGGTCGTCGGCTACGAGGACGTCAGCCGACGGGTCGCCCGCACGTGGACGATCTGCGCCCGCCGGCTCGCGCGAGCGCTCGTCGTCGATCGCGAGATCCGCAGGATCGCGCTCCCGGCGCGCAACCGCGTCTTCGCGCTGTCGTTCCCCAGGCTCATCGCCGCGTACCGCACCGGCGCGATGCGCTACGGCATCTTCACGCTCGTGAAGGCCTGACGCGGGCTCAGTACCAGGCGGCCCTGCGGACCTCGGCCATCGCCACCGCGCGCATGTCCTTCTCGAGCGCCTGCAGGTAGAGGCGGCCGTCGAGGTGGCCCATCTCGTGCTGGAGCAGCTGCGCCATGAGCCCCTCGCCCTCGAGCACGACCTCCTCGCCGTCGAGGCCCACCCCGACGACGCGGCAGAACGGGTGGCGCGGGGTCGGGAAGCCGAGCTCCGGCACCGACAGGCAGCCCTCGTCGACGAGCTCCGGCTCCCCGCGCACCTCGACGATGCGCGGGTTCAGCACGTAGCCGACCTCGCCGTCGACGTTGTACGAGAATGCCGCCTTCGCGACGCCGATCTGGTTGGCGGCCACGCCGGCGCGGCCGGGCAGCCGCACGGTGTCGAGCAGGTCCTGCACGAGCGCGGCGGTCGCGGGGGCGGCGGGGTCGACGGCCGCGGCACGCTCGCGCAGCACCGGGTCGCCGAAGACGCGGATCTCTCGCACGCTCATGCCGGGCGCACCACCGCGATGAGGTCGCCGGCCTCGACGGGCGTCGTGCCGGTGAGCGCCATGCGCTCGATCGTGCCGGCGACGGGGGTCGTGATCGCCGCCTCCATCTTCATCGCCTCGATCGTCGCGATCGGGTCGCCGGCCGCGACGGTGTCGCCCTCGGCGACCTTCACCGTCACCGCACCCGCGAACGGGGCCGCGACGTGGCCCGGCAGCGACGCATCCGCCTTCTCCGCCTTCGGCTTGTCGACCGTGACGGAGCGGTCGCGCACGTAGACGGGCCGCAGCTGGCCGTTCAGCACCGTCATGACGGTGACGATGCCGTCGTCGTCGGGCGTGCCGACCGCCTCGAGCTCGACGTTCAGCGTCACGCCGCGGCCGATGCCGACCTGGTGCTCCTCGCCCGGCTGCATGCCGTAGAGGTAGTCGATCGTGTCGACCACCGACAGGTCGCCGTACTGCGCGCGGGTCTCCTTGAACGCCGCGGTCGGGCCCGCGAACAGCAGCGCGTTGAGCGCGTCCTGCCGGTCGGCGCCGGGCGCCGCGAGGCGGTCGCGCTGCTCGTCGGTGAGCGGGGTGACCGAGATGTCGACGTCGCGGCCCTCGAGCACCTTCGAGCGGAAGGGCTCGGGCCAGCCGCCCGGCAGGTCGCCGAGCTCGCCGGCCATGAAGCCGATGACGGAGTCGGGGATGTCGTACTTGCGCGGGTCGCGCTCGAAGTCGTCGGGGTCGACGCCCTGCGCGACGAGCTGCAGGGCGAGGTCGCCGACCACCTTCGACGAGGGCGTCACCTTCGTGGGGCGGCCGAGGATCCGCGACGCGGCGGCGTACCAGTCCTCGATCTTCTCGAAGTCGTCGGCGAGGCCGAGCGCGATCGCCTGCTGCCGCAGGTTCGACAGCTGGCCGCCCGGGATCTCGTGCCGGTAGACGCGGCCGGTGGGGCCGGGCAGGCCCGACTCGAACGGCTTGTAGAGGCGGCGGACCGCCTCCCAGTAGGGCTCGAGGTCGCTCGCGGCGTCGAGCGAGAGGCCCGTGTCGCGGTCGGTGTGGGCGACGGCGGCGATGAGCGCCGACAGCGACGGCTGGCTCGTCGTGCCCGCCATCGGCGCGCTCGCCACGTCGACCGCGTCGACGCCCGCGGCGGAGGCAGCGAGCAGCGTCGCGAGCTGGCCGCCGGCGGTGTCGTGCGTGTGCAGGTGCACCGGCACGTCGAAGCGGTCGCGGAGCGCGGCCACGAGCACCGAGGCCGCGCCGGCGCGGAGGAGGCCGGCCATGTCCTTGATCGCGAGCACGTGCGCGCCGGCGTCGACGATGCGCTCGGCGAGCGCGAGGTAGTAGTCGAGCGTGTAGAGGTCCTCGGCGGGGTCGAGCAGGTCGCCCGAGTAGCACAGCGCCACCTCGGCGACGGTCGTGCCGGTCGCGAGCACCGCGTCGATCGCGGGCCGCATCTGGTCGACGTCGTTGAGCGCGTCGAAGATGCGGAAGACGTCGATGCCGGTCGCGGCGGCCTCCTCGACGAAGGCCTCGGTGACCTCGGTCGGGTACGGCGTGTAGCCGACCGTGTTGCGGCCGCGCAGCAGCATCTGCAGGGGGATGTTCGGCATCGCCTCGCGGATGCCCGCGAGCCGCTCCCACGGGTCCTCGCCGAGGAAGCGCAGCGCCACGTCGTAGGTGGCGCCGCCCCACGCCTCCATCGACAGCAGCTGCGGGGTCATGCGCGCGACGTGCGGGGCGACGGCGACGAGGTCGGCGGTGCGCACGCGCGTGGCGAGCAGCGACTGGTGCGCGTCGCGGAAGGTCGTCTCGGTGACGGCGAGCGAGGTGCGCTCGCGCAGCGCCTTCGCCCATCCGGCCGGTCCGAGCTCCTGCAGCCGCTGGCGCTCGCCGTCGGGCGCGGGCGCCTCGAGGTCGATGTCCGGCAGCTTGATGGCCGGGTTGATGACGTCCTGGGCCTTGCCGTTGGGCTGGTTCACCGTCACGTCGGCGAGCCACGCGAGCACCTTCGACGCGCGGTCCTTCGGCGGGTTGATGCGGGTGAGCTCTGGGTGCTCGTCGATGAAGTGCGTCGACACGTCACCGGAGCGGAAGTCGGGGCTGTCGAGCAGGTTCAGCAGGAACGGGATGTTCGTGGCGACGCCGCGGATGCGGAACTCGCTCACCGCGCGGTGCGCGCGGCGGATGGCGGTGTCGAGGTCGCGGCCGCGGCAGGTGACCTTCGCGAGCATGGAGTCGAAGTGGGGGCTGACCTCGGTGCCGGGGTTGATCGTGCCGCCGTCGAGGCGCACGCCCGCGCCGCCGGGCGAGCGGTAGGCGGTGATGCGGCCGGTGTCGGGGCGGAAGCCGTCCGCCGGGTTCTCGGTCGTGACCCGGCACTGCAGCGCCGCGCCGTGCATCCGGATCTCGCCCTGGGTGAGCCCGAGCTCGGCGAGCGACTCGCCCGCGGCGATGCGGATCTGGCTCGCGACGAGGTCGACGTCGGTGATCTCCTCGGTGACCGTGTGCTCCACCTGGATGCGCGGGTTCATCTCGATGAAGACGTGCTGGCCCTCGCGCTCCCCCGCGGTGTCGAGCAGGAACTCGACGGTGCCGGCGTTGACGTAGCCGATCGACCGGGCGAACGCGACGGCGTCGCGGTAGAGGGCGTCGCGCTGCTCCTGCGTGAGGTTGGGCGCGGGGGCGATCTCGACCACCTTCTGGTGGCGGCGCTGCACCGAGCAGTCGCGCTCGAACAGGTGCACGGTGTCGCCCGACGCGTCGGCGAGGATCTGCACCTCGATGTGGCGGGGCCGCACGACGGCCTGCTCGATGAACATGGTGGCGTCGCCGAAGGCGCTGTCGGCCTCGCGCATGGCGGCCTCGAGCGCGTCGCGCAGGTCCTCGCGGCGCTCGACCAGGCGCATCCCGCGTCCGCCGCCGCCGGCGACGGCCTTGCAGAAGACGGGGAAGCCGATCTCGTCGGCGCCGGCGACGAGCTCGTCGAGGTCGGTGGTGGCGGGCGTCGATGCGAGCACCGGCACACCGGCCGCGATCGCGTGCTCCTTGGCGGTCACCTTGTTGCCGGCCATCGCGAGCACCGACGGGCCGGGGCCGACGAACGTGATGCCGGCCTCCGCGGCGGCGGTCGCGAGCTCGGGGTTCTCGCTCAGGAAGCCGTAGCCGGGGTAGATGGCGTCGGCGCCGGCGTCCTTCGCGACGCGGATGATCTCGCTCACCGTCAGGTAGGCGCGCACCGGGCGACCCGGCTCGCCGATCTGGTAGGCCTCGTCGGCCTTCTGGCAGTGCAGGGAGTTGCGGTCCTCGTGCGCGTAGACCGCGACGGTGCGGACGCCCAGCTCGTTGGCGGCGCGGAAGGCTCGGATCGCGATCTCGCCTCGATTGGCGACAAGCAGCTTCGAGAACATGCGGATTCCTCCGAACAGTGCGGCGACGCGGGCTTTCCAATCTAGTGCCGCTAGGCTTGGCCGCCGTGCACGTACTCTCGATCAGCTCGCTCAAAGGCGGTGTCGGCAAGACGACCGTGACGCTCGGCCTCGCCTCCGCCGCCTTCGCCAAGGGCCTCCGAACGCTCGTGGTCGACCTCGACCCGCAGTCCGACGCCTCGACCGGCATGGACATCGAGATCGAGGGCCGCCTCAACGTCGCGGATGTGCTCGCGAACCCCAAGGAGAAGGTCGTCCAGCAGGCGATCTCGCCCTCGGGCTGGACGCAGGGCCACGGCGGCACGATCGACGTGCTCATCGGCTCGCCCTCCGCGATCAACTTCGACGGACCGCATCCGACCATCAAGGACATCTGGAAGCTCGAGACGGCCCTGACGACCGTCGAGAACGACTACGACCTCGTGCTCGTCGACTGCGCCCCGTCGCTCAACGCGCTCACGCGCACGGCGTGGGCCGCCTCCGACCGCGTGCTCGTCGTCACCGAGCCCGGCTTGTTCTCGGTCGCCGCCGCCGACCGCGCGCTGCGCGCGATCGAGGAGATCCGCCGCGGCCTGAGCCCCCGGCTGCAGCCGCTCGGCATCGTCGTGAACCGCGCCCGGCCCCAGTCGCTCGAGCACCAGTACCGCATCCAGGAGCTCAAGGACATGTTCGGGCCGCTCGTGCTCGAGACGATCCTGCCCGAGCGCACCTCCATGCAGCAGGCGCAGGGCGCCGCCCGGCCGCTGCACGTGTGGCCCGGTGAGGGCGCGCAGGAGATGGCGCTGCAGTTCGACGAGCTGCTGCAGACGGTGCTGACCGCCTCCGGCCGCATGGGCGACGAGGCCGCGTCCGGCCGCAAGGTGCCCGCGCCGACCGCGGCGGTCGACGCGACCGCTGCCGCCGAGCTCGAGGCAGCCGCCGAGACCGAGCCCGCCGACGCCGACGCTCCTGCGGCGGACAAGCACCAGTAGCCCGCCCGGGACGACGCGCCGGCACGTGAGTGGTCACTCCGGCACGTGAGTGGTCACTCCGGCACGTGAGCGGTCACCGCACGAGTGCGCCAGCACGTGAGCTCGCTCCGGCACGTGGTCTCGCTGGGCACTCAGTACGCAGGACGTGTGGTCACTCCGCGAACGAGCGGTCACTCCGACACGCAGCGCAGCACGCCCGAGCGGCCGCCCGTGCCGGTCAGCCGCGAAGACCGGCGGCGAGTGCCGGAGCGCCGGATGCGCGCGCGCTGACCGCTCGGGCGGGTGGCCACTCGGGCGCGGGCGGGCGCGCGGGTCAGGCCGTGCGGCTCCGGCGCGCACGGCGCGCGGCGAGCTCGTCGATGTGGGCGTCGTCGACCTTCGTGACCTCGAGCTCGATGAGCTGCGTCTCGACCTCGCGCAGCACCTTGCCGACCGCGATGCCGAACACGCCCTGGCCGCGGCCGAGCAGGTCGATGACCTCGTCGCTCGACGTGCACAGGTAGACGCTCGCGCCGTCGGAGATCAGCGTGGTCTGCGTGAGGTCGCGCACGCCGGCCTCGTGCAGCTGCTGGATCGCGATGCGGATCTGCTGCAGCGAGATGCCGGTGTCGAGCAGTCGCTTCACCAGCTTGAGCACGAGGATGTCGCGGAAGGAGTAGAGCCGCTGGCTGCCGGAGCCGTGCGCGGGACGCACCGTGGGCTCGACGAGGCCGGTGCGTGCCCAGTAGTCGAGCTGGCGGTAGGTGATGCCCGCGGCGTCGGCCGCGATCGCGCCGCGGTAGCCGACCGCGTCGGACTCCTCGGGAAGGCCGTCGGTGAACAGCAGGCCCGCCTCGAAGCGGCCGGCGTCGGCGGCGTCGCTGCCGGACGCGCCCGCACCGCTCTGGTCGTCGTCCAGGCTGCCGTCGCGCATGGCCGTTCCTTCCGCAGTGCCGGGCTCAACCTTCAAGCAGAGGTTGAGTGTTAGGCCCCACCGTAGCGACCCGATCCCCCGCCGCCGTGCATCTCGTGCCCGGAGCGGCGTGTCGGAGCCGAGTCTACGCCCTGCCGCCCACGAGCGGCTCGACCTGGTGCGTCACGCGCCCAGCGCGTCGCGGGTCAGCAGCTCGCGGACCGACTGGATCTGGCCGGCGAGGTCGCGCGCGGCCTCCGCCGCCTTCGCCTGGCTGCCCGTCTCGCGGCGGCCGCGCATGGGCTTGAGCGCCGACTCGATGAGCGCGGCCTCGCGCTGCGCCGACTGCCGCATGCCGCGCAGGTGGCGCGGCTCGATGCCGTACCGCTGGAGCTCGACGAGGGCGCGCAGCGCCTGCACTGCGTCGTCGCCGAACGGCTCGGCGCCCGGCACGAGCTGCGCGGAGATCGCGTCGGCGACGAGCTGCTTCGTCGCGCCCGCCTCCGACTGCAGCTCCGCGCGCGTCAGCCGCCGCTCGACCGCCAGGATCGACGGCGCCTCGAGGCGCACGTTCGCGCCCGGGATCTGCGGGGTGCGGCCGGCGTCGATGTCGTCGAGGTGGCCGAGGATGACCTTGAGCGGCAGGTAGTGGTCGCGCTGCAGCGTCGAGGATGTAGCGGAGCCGCTCGAGGTCGGCGCCGTCGAACTTGCGGTAGCCGGACGGCGTCCGCTGCGGCGAGATGAGCCCCTGGTCCTCGAGGAAGCGCAGCTTCGACGGCGACAGGTCCGGGAACTCCGGGCCGAGCTTCGCCAGCACCTGGCCGATGGAGAGGAGTCCGGCGGGCTTCCTCGCGGCCTGCGCGCTCACGCCCGTGGTTCGAGGTCGAGGCGGGAGCGGTAGAACGTGAGTCGGAACTTGCCGACCTGCACCTCGGCGCCGTCGAGCAGCACGGCCCGGTCGACGCGCTCGCCGTCGTAGTACGTGCCGTTGAGCGACCCGAGGTCGCGCAGCTCGAAGGTCGTGCCCCGGCGGGTGAACTCCGCGTGGCGGCGCGAGACGGTGACGTCGTCGAGGAAGATGTCGGCGTCCGGGTGACGACCGGCGATGGTCGAGTCCTGGTCGAGCAGGAACCTGGCCCCGACGTTGGGGCCGCGGCGCACGACGAGGATGGCGGAGCCGGACGGCAGCGATGCGACGGCCTCGCGGTCCTCGGCAGAGGTGCCCGAGAGCATGGCAGCGAGCTGTGCGCGGTAGTCGTCACCCCACGACTGGGTGCTCTCGCTGTCGGGGCCCTTGGGCGGGTCCTGCTCGGTCATGCGCTTCCTCCACGCGGACGGCGCCGGCGGTGCCGGCGGGTGTCGATCAGCATACGGGTTCGAGGCTGGGCCGGAGCCTGCGCCGCCGTCGCCTGAGAGGCCAACCCTAGCGAATCCGCAGGGCTCGCGGGACGCTCACGCGAGCCCCGCGAGCTGACGCAGCAGCGCCGCCGTCGCGGCGGCAGCGGCGACCGCGACGATGAAGGGCGCGCGCACCGCGAACAGGCCCGCGGCGACCGCCACCGCGGGGATCCTCGCGTCGAGCACGATGCCGTCGCCGCCGCCGAGCGACTGCACCGCGACGAGCCCCGCCAGCAGCGACACCGTGCAGCAGCTCGAGCGTGCGGCGCGGCCGCGGGCTGTCGAACAGCCGCGGCGGCACCGCGTAGCCGAGCAGCTTGATGGCGAGCACCGCGATGCTCGCGAGCAGGATGAGGTGCCACGTCGTCATGCGTGCTCCCCTCGCGGATGCATGGGGTCGGGATGCCGACGCTCGCCGGCCGCACCCGGGTCGGGCAGCGGGGACTCGTGCTTGGGCCCGAGCCAGTTCGACAGCCCGACGACGACACCCACGACCGCCGCCGCGATCACCGGCAGCCCGGCGGGCAGCACGGGCAGCAGCGCGGTCGCCACCACGGCGCTCGCCGCCGCGACGGCGACAGCCTGCCGGGCGCGCAGCCGCGGCCACAGCAGCCCGACGAACGCCGCCGCGGCGGCCGCGTCGAGCCCCCACTGCTTCGGGTCGCCCAGCAGGTCGCCGAGCATCGCGCCCGCGAGCGTCGCGAGGTTCCAGCCGATCCAGATGCCGACACCGGTCACCCAGAACCCGACCCGCTGCGAGCGCCGGTCCGGCTGCGCGAGGGCGACGGCGGTCGACTCGTCGATCGTCACGTGCGCGGCGAGCGGCATCATCGCGCGGCTCGGATCGACCACGCGCCGCATGCTCATGCCGTAGAGCGCGTTCCGCAGCCCCAGCATGGCCGCGCTCGCGACGCCCGCGACGCCACCGCCCGCCGCCATCACGCCGATGAACGCGAACTGCGACCCGCCCGAGAACATCAGCAGGCTCAGCACCATCGTCTGCCACAGGTCGAGGCCCGACGAGATCGCGAGCGCCCCGAACGAGAGCCCGTATGCGCTGGTGGCGACGACGACGCTCAGCCCCGCGCGCCACGCGCGCCGCACCGCATCCGTCTGCACCGATCCAGCCTACGAGCCGCGCGAGCGGTGCTCGTCGCCCGCTCCGGCCGCGGCTAGCGTGGACCCATGCACGTGATCGTCGGCGAGGATGCCCTCGCCCGCCCGCCGTGGGCGGCCACCGACCCCCTGCTGCGCGACTACTACGACCGCGAGTGGGGCATGCCGGTGCGCGACGAGACGGGCCTGTTCGAGCGGCTCTCGCTCGAGGCCTTCCAGTCCGGGCTGTCGTGGGCGACGATCCTCCGCAAGCGGCCTGCCTTCCGCGAGGCGTTCGCGGGCTTCGAGGCGGATGCGGTGGCGCGGTTCGGCGACGACGACGTCGAGCGACTGGTCGCCGACGCCGGCATCGTGCGCAACCGCCGCAAGATCGAGGCCACCATCGGCAACGCGCGGGCGACGGTGGCGCTGCGCGGCGAGGGCGGCCTGGCCGGCCTGATCTGGTCCTTCCAGCCGGAGCGGACACCCATGCCGGTGTCGCTCTCGGATGTGGCGACGGTGTCGCCGGAGTCGCTCGCGCTGTCGAAGGCGCTCAAGCGCCACGGCTTCGCGCACGTCGGGCCGACCACGATGCACGCGCTCATGGAGGCGGTCGGCGTGATCGACACCCACCTCCTCGGCTCGCACCGCCGCGGCTCGAGCGGCGTCTGGACGACGGAAGGGCACCGCGCATGAGCCGCATCCTGATCGTGCAGTCGCGGCCCGAGGACGACGTCGCCGCCGCCGAGCTCGAGGCGATGGTGCGCTTCGGCAGCCTCGACGCGTCGCGCATCCGACGCGTGCGGCTCGACCGCGACCAGCCGGAGATCGACCTCGCCGGCGTCGACGCCGTGCTCATCGGGGGCGGTCCGGCGAACTTCAGCGACGACCCAGAGCTGCGGCCGGCCGCCCACGCGGGGGTCGTGCCGTGGCTCACCGCGCTCGCCGTGCAGGTCGTCCGCGACGACATCCCCTACCTCGGCGCCTGCCTCGGGCTCGGTGCCGTCGTGCACGCGCTCGGGGACCGGATGATCCGCGGCGTCGCGGAGTCCGTCGCCCCCGTCGAGCTGAGCATGGTCGGCGACGACTGGCTCACCGAGGGCCTGCCGCGAGCGTTCACCGCGTTCGGCGGGCACAAGGAGGGCATCCGCGAGGCGCCGGCGGGGGCGCCCGGCCTGCCGGTGACGACCCTCGCCGTCTCGGCGTCGTGCGTGCACATGATGCGCGTGGGCGAGCACGTCGTCGGCACGCAGTTCCATCCCGAGCTCGACGCCGAGGGGCTCGAGCAGCGGATCCGCGCCTACCGCGACCACGGGTACTTCTCCCCCGACGAGGTCGACGACCTCGTGCGGGCGGGCAGGGCCGCGCACGTCGAGCATCCGCAGACGATCCTCGCGCGCTTCGCCGACCGCTACGGGCTGACCCGATGATGCCCGGCAGCGGCACGGTCGTCGTCGCCTTCGACGCGTTCAAGGGCAGCCTGACGGCGCTCGAGGCGTGCGAGGCCGCGGCGCGCGGCGTGCGGGATGCGATGCCGGGCGCCCGGGTCGTGCTCGTGCCGATGGCCGATGGCGGCGAGGGCAGCCTCGACGCGCTGCTCGCGCGCGGCGGCGAGCAGCAGTCGACCGAGACCGTCGACGCGATCGGCCGGCCGGCGATCGCGCACTGGGCGCTCGACGGCGGCCACGCCGTGATCGAGCTCGCGCAGGCCGCCGGGCTGCCCCAGGTCGAGGATGCGCCGCTGCGGCCGCTCGAGGCGTCCACGGCGGGGCTCGGCCGCGTCGTGCTCGACGCGCTCGAGCGCGGCGCGACCGAGCTGACGCTGCTGCTCGGCGGCTCCGCGACGACGGACGGCGGCGCGGGGCTGCTGCGCGCGCTCGGCGCTCGGCTGACGGATGCGTCGGGTGCGCCGATCCCGGACGGCGGCGGCGGGCTCGGCTCGCTCGAGCGCGCCGACCTGACCGGCATCGATCCGCGGGCGCTCGCCGCCCGCTGGCGCTTCGTCACCGACGTGGACGCGCCGCTCACCGGGCCGCGCGGCGCGGCCGCGGTGTTCGGGCCGCAGAAGGGCGCGACCGCCGCCGACGTGGCCGCGCTCGACGCGGCGCTCGGTCGGCTCGCGCGCGTGGCCGCCGTCGAGCTGGGCGTCGACGCCGCAGCGATCGCCGACGCGCCCGGCGCGGGCGCCGCGGGCGGGGTCGCGAGCGTGCTGCGCGCGATCACCGGCGGCGACATCGTCGCGGGAGGGGCGTGGTTCGCGGCCCTCGCGGGCCTCGACGACGCGGTCGCCGGCAGCGCCCTCGTGCTGACCGGCGAGGGCAGCTTCGACGGGCAGTCGGCGGGCGGCAAGGTCGTCTCGGTCGTGCACGACGCCGCCGTGCGGCACGGGGTGCCGCTGTGCGTGCTCGCGGGCGCCGTCGACGCGCGCGCCGCCGCGGCGATGGGGGTGCCGGCCTTCTCGATCGCGGCCGGGGCGGCGAGCCTCGCGACGATGCAGCGCGACGCGGCCGACCTGCTCGCGGCGACCGCCGCATCCGTCGCCCGGCTCGGCCTCCGCTAGCGCGAGGAGACGTCTGCTCGGGCCGTCCGCACGGGCCGTCTGGACAGGCCGTCTGGACAGGCCGTCTGGACAGGCCGAGCACCGAGGGTCAGACTGCCCTCATGGATGAGGCGGGCCCGCCGATCCGCACGCCTGACCAGCGCCTGCGCGTCTTCGTCAGCTCCACGCTGAAGGAGCTGGCGGAGGAGCGTCAGGCGGTCCGGTCGGCCATCGAGTCGCTGCAGCTCGCGCCGGTGATGTTCGAGCTGGGAGCGCGGCCGCATCCGCCGCGCTCGCTCTACCGCTCGTACCTCGCGCAGAGCGACGTGTTCCTCGGCATCTACGGCGAGCGGTACGGCTGGGTGGCGCCCGGGGAGTCGGTGTCGGGGCTCGAGGACGAGTACTCGCTCGCCGGCGACCTGCCGTCGCTCATCTACGTGCTCGAGCCCGCGCCCGACCGCGAGCCGCGGCTGACGGCGCTGCTCGACCGCGTGCGCGCCGACGACCGCGCCTCCTACCGCTCCTACCGCGACGCCGCCGAGCTCGCCGAGCTCGTGCGGCAGGACCTCGCGACGCTGCTCGCCGAGCGCTTCGACGCCGGCCGGGCGCGGGCCGGCGGCCCCGCCCCGCCCGGCATCCCCGCGCCCTACAGCGCGATCATCGGCCGCGACGGCGAGCGCGAGGCGCTGCTCGCGCTGCTCTCCCGGCCCGATGTGCGGATCGTCACGATCGTCGGCGACGGCGGCATCGGCAAGTCGCGGCTCGCGATCGAGGTCGCCGGGGCCGCCGCCGCCGCGGGCTCGAGCGTCGCCTTCGCGATGCTCGAGACGATCACGGTCCCCGAGCGCGTCATCACGGTGATCGCGCGCGCGCTCGGGGTGCGCGACACCGGCGACGCGCCGCTCGAGGAGACGGTGATCGACGCGGTCGCCGACCGCGACGTGCTGCTCGTGGTCGACAACGTCGAGCACGTGCTGGCGGCGGCAGCGCTGCTCGTGCGGCTCATCGCCGCCGCGCCGCGGCTGACGCTGCTCGTGACGAGCCGCTCGCCGCTGCGGGTGCGCGCGGAGCGGCTGTTCGCGCTCGGGCCGCTCGGGCTGCCGGCGCGCGACGCGAGCCCCACCGAGGTCATGGCGGCCCCGGCCGTCGCGCTCTTCGCCGAGCGGGCGACCGCCGTGCAGCCCGGGTTCCGGCTCAGCCCGACGAACGCGGCGACGGTCGGCGAGATCTGCCGCCGGCTCGACGGCAGCCCGCTCGCGATCGAGCTCGCGGCCGCCCGGATGCTGTGGATGCCCGTCGACGAGCTGCTGCGCCGGCTCGAATCGGCGCTCACCCTGCTCGTCGGCGGCGCGCGCGACCTGCCGGAGCGCCAGCAGGCGCTGCGCAGCACGATCCAGTGGAGCGTCGACCTGCTCGAGCCCGGCGCCGCCGACGCGCTCGCCGCGCTCGCCGTGCCCTCCGGCCCGTTCCTCGGCGCGACGGCCGAGGCCGTGCTGGGCGCGGCCGGCATCCAGGACCCGACGGCCGCGATCACGGCGCTCGCCGAGGCGAGCCTGCTGCGGTACGAGGACCGCCGCGGCACCCCGGTGCTCTCGCTCCCCTCGCTCGTGCGGGCCTTCGCGCGGGAGGCGGGCGACCCCCGGCGGCTCGAGGCGGCCCGTGCCGCGTGGATCGACCACTACCGGAGCGTCGCCGCGGCGGCGGCGCTCGAGCTGCGGGGTGCCGCCCAGCTCCCGACGCTGCAGCGGCTCGAGCTCGAGGCCGAGAACCTCGGCGGGGTCGTGCGGATGCTGCTCGACGACCGCAGGCTCGACGCGGCCGCCGAGCACGCCTGGTCGCTCTACCTCTACCTCTGGATCGGCGGCTACCTCGGCCTCGTCCGGGAGTGGATGATCGAGCTGCTCGAGATCGCCGAGCGCGAATCGATCGGCCTCGCCGTGCGCACGCGCGCCATCGCGCTCTACTTCACCCACACCATCCGCCTGTGGCAGGAGCCGACGGCCGACGTCGTGCCCGGCGTGCAGGCCTCCCGCGACCGCTTCGCGGAGGCCGGGGACGCGGGCGGCGCCGCGCTCGCCGACGTCTCGCTCGCGCTCGGCCTGCTCACGCTGCCGGAGGGGCCGGACGTGCCGGGCGCGACGGCCGTGCTCGAGCGCGGCCGCGCGGGCTTCCGCGCGCTCGGCGACACGTGGGGCGAGGCGATGACGCTCGTGATGCTCGGTCGCATCGCACTGCTGACGGGCGGGCTCGACGATGCCCGCGCGCGCTTCGAGGAGAGCCTCGCGCTCGCCACCGCGCAGCGCGAGCTGCTCGGCATCGTCATCGCGCGCAACCATCGGGGCTGGGCGCGGCTGCTCCTCGGCGACCTGGCCGGCGCCGCCGACGACATGGGGACGAGCCTCGACGAGTCGCTCGCGCTCGGGCACGACGAGGGCGTCGCCTACGGGCTCGAAGGATTCGTCGGCCTGCGCGGCGCGACGGGGGACGCCGAGACGGCGGGGCTGCTGCAGGGCGCGGCACAGGCACTCCGTCGCCGCACGGGTGCGCTCAACCGCAGCGGCTTCGACTTCTCGACCCCGGTCGTGCAGCAGCTGCGCGAGGCCGGAGCGGGCGATGTGCTCGACGAGGCGGCAGAGCGGGGCGCGACGATGCCGCTCGCCGACGTGCTCGCGCTCGTCCGGCAGCCATGAGCGAGGGACGGCACCGCCGCCATCGCCCCGGCGACGACCGGCTGCTCGCGGTGACCCGCTGGACCGGGCTGGCGATCGTGCCGTTCCTGGTGGTCGCGGTCGTGGTGCTCTTCGCGGCCCCTGACCGCAGCGGCGAGCTCTTCGCCTGGCCGATCGCGCCACCGATGACGGCGTACCTGCTCGCCTCCGCCTACCTCGGCGGCATCGCCTACTTCCTCGCCGCGTGGCGCGAGCAGCGCTGGCATCGCGTGCGGCACGGCCTGCCGGCGGTGCTCGTGTTCGCGGGGGCGCTGCTCGTCGCGACGCTCCTCCACCTGCCCAGGTTCTCGAGCAACCTGCCGTTCGCCGTCTGGCTCGCGCTCTACGCGAGCACGCCGATCGCGATGGTGGCGCTGCTGCGGCTCCAGCGCGGCACCGACGCGATGACGCCCGACCCTGCGGATGCGCGCATCCCCCGTGGCGCGCGCCTCGCGCTCGCCGCGATCGGGCTCGGCGCGCTCGTCGCCGGCGCCGCAGCGCTCGTCGCGCCCGAGGCGGTCGCGCAGGTGTGGGCGTGGCAGCTGACGCCGCTCACCGCGCGCGCGACCGGAGCCGTGCTCACGCTCACGGGCGTCGTGAACCTCGCGATGCTGCGCGACGAGCGCTGGAGCGCGTTCCGGATCCTCTACGGCGCGCAGCTGCTGAGCCTGGCGGCGATCGTCGTCTCGCTGCTCGTCCGCCGCGACGACCTGCTGTGGGACCGCCCGCTCACGGTGCCGTTCCTCGGGCTGGTCGCCGTCGCCGCCCTCGCCTACGGCGGGGTCGCGGTCTGGGGCGAGCGCCGGCTGCGCGCCGCGCGCGCGTGACTCAGGCCGCGGCGTCCTCGAGCGCGCCCGCGGTCTGCAGCAGCTCGAGCGCGCGCACGCGCTCCGCGGTCGTGCCGTGCACGGCCATGATGAGCTCGTCCGCATCCGCCTCCACCTGGAACCGGCGGAGGGTCGCGACCGCCTCGTCGCCCGTGCCGAGCGCGGTGTTGCGCACCATCGACGCGATGTGCGCCGCCTGCGGGCTCGCCGCCAGCGCATCCAGCTCGTCGTCGCCGACCTGCTGCGCGACCGGGCTGTCGCGCAGCAGCAGGCCGCGCACGCGAGCGCGCACGAGCTGCCGCTGCATGGTCATCGCCTCGTCGCGCGTGGGCGCGACGACCGCGTTGATGCCGGCGATCACGAAGGGCGCCTCGAGCTGCGCGCTGGGCTGGAACCGCTCGCGGTACACCGCGACGGCCTGGTGCAGCGCGTCGGGCGCGAAGTGGGATGCGAAGGCGTAGGGCAGGCCGAGGGCGGCAGCGAGCTGCGCGCCGAAGAGCGACGACCCGAGGATCGTGAGCGGCACGTTCGTGCCGTGGCCGGGGACGGCGCGGATGCCCGGCACGGTCGGCTCCCCCGCGAGGTAGCCGCGCAGCTCGACGACGTCCTCTGGGAAGCGCTCGGAAGCGCGGATGTCGCGCCGCAGTGCCGTCCACGTGCGCTGGTCCGTGCCGGGCGCGCGGCCGAGGCCCAGGTCGATGCGGCCCGGGTGCAGCTCGGCGAGCGTGCCGAACTGCTCGGCGATCACGAGCGGCGAGTGGTTGGGCAGCATGACGCCGCCCGCCCCGAGCCGGATGGTCGAGGTGTGCGCCGCCACGTGCGCGATGAGCACGCTCGTCGCGCTCGAGGCGATCGTCGCCATGTTGTGGTGCTCGGCGTACCAGACCCGTGCGTAGCCGAGCCGCTCCGCCGCCTGCGCGAGGACGACGGAGCCGGCGAGGCTCGCGCCGGCCGTCTCTCCTGGGGCGATCGGGGCGAGGTCGAGCACGGAGAGACGCATCCGCCCAGCCTAAGCCGGGTGGATGCTGGGCGGCCGCGCCCTTCGCTCTCAGCGGATCAGATCGCCTCGAGCACCACGGCCGAGCCCTGGCCGCCGCCGCCGCAGATGCCCGTCGCGCCGATCGAGCCGCTGCCGAGCTGCTGCAGGCGGCGCGCGAGGTGCCCGACGATGCGCGCACCGGAGGCGCCGATCGGGTGGCCGAGCGACACCGCGCCGCCGTTCGCGTTCACGATCGCCGGGTCGACGCCGAGCTGGCGCGTCGAGGCGACGCCGACCGCGGCGAACGCCTCGTTGATCTCGACGGCCTTGAGGTCGCTCGTCGAGAGCCCCGCGCGGCCGAGCGCCTGCTCGATCGCGTCGGCCGGCTGCGAGTGCAGCGAGACGTCGGCGCCCGCGACGAAGCCGGTCGCCACGATGCGCGCGAGCCCGGCGATGCCGTGCTCGGTCGCGTAGCGGTCGGAGACGAGCACGACCGCGGCCGCGCCGTCGGTGATCTGCGACGCGTTGCCGGCCGTGATCGAGCCGTCCGGGCGGAAGGCGGGCCGCAGCGCGGCGAGCGACTCGGCCGTCGATCTCGGCGCGCACGCCGTCGTCGGTGGCGACCGTGACGGTCTTCCTGCCGGCCTTGACCTCGATCGGCACGATCTCGTCGTCCAGGGTGCCGTCGGCCTGCGCGCGCACGAGCCGGGCGTGCGAGGCGGCGGCGAACTCGTCCTGCTGCTCGCGGGTGATCTCGAAGGCGGCGTTGTAGCCGTCGGTCGACTCCCCCATCGGCACGCGCTCGAACGCATCCGTGAGCCCGTCGAACTGCATGGTGTCGGTGAGCGAGAGCTGCCCGAACTTCGCGCCGGCGCGCATCGGCGCGGCGTGCGGCGCGAGCGTCATCGACTCCTGGCCGACGGCGACGACGACATCGGCCTCGCCGAGCTGGATCATGCGGTGCCCCGTGACGATCGCCTCGGTGCCCGAGAGGCAGACGGCGTTCACGCCGAGCGCCGGCACGGTCATCGGGATGCCCGCCCCGACAGCGGTCTGGCGCGGCGGATTCTGCCCGACCGCCGCCTGCAGCACCTGCCCGACGATGACCGCGTCGACCTCGGTCGCCGCGACGCCCGCCTTCGCGAGCGCGTGCTTCGCCGCGTGGGCGCCGAGCTCGGTCGAGGGCGTCTGGGCGAGCTGGCCCAGGAACTTGGCGAACGGGGTGCGCGCGTATCCGGCGATGATCGTCTCGGGCATGGTGCTGCTCCTTCGCAGTCGGGATGCGACCACGATACCCGCGCGCCGGACGCGCGGAGCCGTGCGCTTGCGCGCTTGTATCGATCTGCGTCAATATAGGCGCATGACCACGACCGCCCTCGCCGCCTGCGACCGCGTCGACGCGGGGACGGCGCTCACGGCAGCGGCGACCGAGCCGATCGCGGCAGCGCTGCGGGCGCTCGCGGATCCGCTGCGGCTGCGCATGCTCTCGCTCATCGCGGCCTCGCCCAGCGGGGAGGCGTGCGTGTGCGATCTCGCCGAGCTCGCCGACGTCTCGCAGCCGACCGTCTCGCACCACCTCAAGGTGCTGCGCGACGCGCGCGTCGTCTCCTCCGAGCGCCGCGGCACCTGGGTCTACTACCGCGTCGAGCCGGGCATGCGACCCGTCGTGGCAGCGCTCGTCGACGGCCTGCGCGCAGCGCTGCGACCCGAGCCGCAGGCGCACCCGCCGCGCCCAGGGCGATCGCGAGCTCGTCGACGTCGACGCGAGGCTCGTGCGGATGGCCGAGCGCATCGCCGATGCGACGGCCGACGTCTCGGGCGACGCGGTGCTGCGCATCGTGCGCGAGTCGTACGCATCCCTCGCCCGGTCGTCCCGGGTCTCGTCGCACCTGCTCGTGCTCACCGAGCGCTTCGCGACGCAGCGGATCCGCGACGCGCGCCGCGACCGCGACGCCGACGTGCCCCACGTGCTCTTCGTCTGCGTGCAGAACGCCGGCCGGTCGCAGCTGGCCGCCGCGCTCGTCGAGCGGCGCGCCGCCGGCCGCGTGGTCGCGCGGTCCGCGGGATCCATGCCCGCCGCCGACGTGCATCCCGACGTGCGCGCGCTCATCGACGAGCTCGGCGTCGACGGCGATCCCTTCCCCAAGCCGCTCACCGACGACGCCGTGCGCGCCGCCGACGTCGTCGTGACGATGGGCTGCGGCGACGTGTGCCCGATCATCCCCGGCGTCCGGTACGAGGACTGGGAGGTCGGCGACCCCGCACTCGCCTCGCCCGAGGGCGTGCGCGCGATCCGTGACGACATCGAGCGGCGGGTCGACCTGCTGCTCGCCGAGCTCGACCCCGACCGACCGACCCGGAGGCCCCCGATGACCGACTCCCCCACTGCCCTGTTCGTGTGCGTGCACAACGCCGGCCGCTCCCAGATGGCCGCGGGCTTCCTGCGCGAGCTGTCCGGCGGCGCCGTCGAGGTGCGCTCGGCGGGCTCGATGCCCGCGGAGCAGATCAACCCGACCGCGGTCGACGCGATGCAGGAGGTCGGCATCGACATCCGGGCCGAGGTGCCCAAGGTGCTGACGACGGACGCGGTGCGCGAGTCCGACGTCGTCATCACGATGGGCTGCGGCGACGCGTGCCCCATCTTCCCCGGCAAGCGCTATGAGGACTGGGAGCTCGACGACCCCGCCGGCCAGGGCATCGAGGCCGTGCGCCCGATCCGCGACGACATCGAGCTGCGCGTCCGCGGTCTGCTCGACTCGCTCGGCATCCAGCCGGTTCGCTGACTCCGGGAGTACAACGGATGCACCGACGACAGGAGACGCAGCCATGAGCGATCAGCAGCACCAGCAGAGCTCGGACGACCTGACGGTCGATCCGGCGGACCGCGACGCACAGCCGCTCGACGAGCAGCAGGACCCCGAGACCGAGGAGGACACCGCCTCGGGCGGTGCACCGCAGCCGCCGGCCTGACCGAGCTGTCACGCACGACGAAGGGCCGGGCGCGATGCCCGGCCCTTCGTCGTTCGATCAGCGGTCGGTGGGCAGCTGGTCGGCCTCCCACTGGTCGGCCGTGTCCTCGTGGCCGGCCGTGGTGGTCGGCTGCGCACCCTCCTCGTACCACTGCTCGGCGGCATCCTGGTGGCCGCCCTCGGTGGGCGTGCCCACCGCCTCATCCGCGGAGCCGGTCGACGCATCCGTCGCACCGCTCCCCTCACCTGCGATGTTCACCATCCACAGCACCCCCCATCGGTCGGTCAGCATCCCGAACGTGTCGCCCCACGGGGCCTGCACGAGCGGTTCCATGATCTTCGCACCCTCCTCGAGCCCCTGCCAGTAGCGGGTCAGCGTCGCGGCGTCGTCGCCGGAGAGCGAGACCTGCTGCGTGCCGCTGGGCTGCGGCATCGACGACGGCGTGTCGGCGCCCATGATCGTGTGGCCGTCCGCGGTCGTCAGCTGCGCGTGCATGACGAGGTCCGCGTCGGCGGGGCCCTCGCTCATGCCGGACTCGCCGAAGGTGCTCACGACCAGGTCGCCGCCGAACACGCCGTGATAGAAGTTCATCGCCTCGCGCGCGTTCCGGCCGAACGCGAGGTAGGGGTTGAGCAGGACTGCCATGGTGACTCCTTCGGGGCGGCCGCTCGGCCGCGTGCGGCCCAGCATGGCGCAGCCGCCCGTTCGGCGCCAGAGTCGTCCAGCGGAGTCGTCCAGCGGGGATGCATCCGTACCCCGCAGCCCGTAGCATGAACCTGCACACCATGCACGATTGCGAGGCCGGGTGGATCAGGAGCCAGGGCACGGGCCCTCCTCCGCGGACGCGGAGCAGCGCCGTCGCGCCGCCGTGCTCGCGCAGCTCGCTCGCCGGCGACGCACGCGTCGCTGGGCCGTCGGCCTGTCCGCCATCGCGGTCTCGGCCGTCGTCATCACCGGCTCGGTGGTGGCCTGGAGCTCGCAGGCCAGCGCGGCCACGATCGCCAGCCGCATCGAGGCGTGGCATGTCGAGAACGATCGCGCGGCGTGCCAGCTCGAGGCGAGGATCGTGAGCGCCGTGGGCCTGCAGCAGCGCACCGAGGACGTCCTGCGCGCCGCAGAGCACGTGCCCAGCGCGGAGCAGCTGCTCGGCGATCGCGAGCGCACGACCTTCGGCGAGCGCCGCGAGGCGCTGCTGCGGTCGATCGACGACGGCGGCTTCGTCACCGACGCCGATCGCTCGGCGTCCCGCGCGTGGCAGGCGCGCGCGGCAGCCGCCGAGGCCCCGCAGCAGTTCGATGTGGTCGCCGCGTGCCTGCAGGACGCCGAGGGCGTCCGCCCGCCGAGGCAGGACGTCACACCCGAGCAGGCGCGCGAGCTGGAGCGCGAGCTGCGGGCGCTCGGCGATCCCGGCGACTTCGACGACGCGCGCATCGACCGGCTCGAGGCGGCGATCGTCCAGCTGGAGCCGACGGTCGTCGCGGCCGCCCAGAGCCGCGCCGATCTCGCGGCGCTCGAGGCCGGCCTCGACCTCGCGCCGGAGCAGGCGGTCGCTCCTGTGCGCGATGCCGATGCCTACATCGAGCAGCTCGTCGACGTCGTCACCGGCGAGCACGCCCCCGACGCCGTGCTCGACCTGGTCGAGGCCCTCGCGATGCACGTCGCGGCGGGCTGGATGGCCGAGGCGTGGCAGCTCGAGGCGATGGGCGAGCGCGACGCGGCCGCCGCGCTCTCCGCCGCAGCGACGGCGTCCCAGCAGGCGATCGCCGAGGTCGCGCCCCGCCCTGCCGTCGAGCTCGAACCGGCCGCGCCGCGGCCCGGTCGGCCGCCGGCCAGCGGTCCGCCAGCCCCCGCGCCCGCACCGAGCACGCCCCAGCCCGAGCCGGGCCAGCCCGTCGAGCCTGCCGTGCCCGGTCCTCCGACGCCGACGGAGCCCGCTCCGGTGGACCCAGCCCCCGTCGACCCGCTGCCCGTCGACCCGAGCCCGGCGCCCAGCGCCCCGCCGCTCGATCCGGCGCCCATCGATCCGCCGGTGCCCGAGCCCTCGCTCGGCAGCGACCCGGCGCCCACGCCCCCGCCTGGCGGCTGAACGGGGACGCCATCCGGGTCGCGTAGCGTTGACGACATGACGCAGACGACGATCCAGGTGTACGGCGCCGACTGGTGCAGGGACTGCCGCCGCACGAAGCGGCAGCTCGAGGGCCTCGCGGTCGACTTCGCCTACATCGACGTCGAGCACGACGACGCCGCCGCGCAGCGGGCGCAGGAGATCGCGGGCCGCATGAACATCCCGGTGGTCGTCTTCCCCGACGGCTCGCACCAGGTCGAGCCGTCGAACGACGACGTCGAGGCGAAGCTGCGCGAGCTCAGCCTGCTCTGAGCCGCTCCGGCGGCGTCAGGGCGCGGCGGCGCGGAGCCGCAGCTGCGCGGTGAGGCCGCCGTCGCCGTTGCGCCGCAGCTCGACGTCGCCGCCGTTGCGGCGCGCGAGCTCGGCGACGATCGCGAGCCCCAGGCCCGTGCCCGCGACGTTGTCGCGCTCGGCGCCCGGCGCCCGGTAGAAGCGCTCGAAGGCCTGCGCGATCTCCTCGTCGGCCATGCCGGGGCCGCTGTCGACGACCTCGAGCAGCACCGCGTCGCGCTCCGCGCGCGCGACGAGGCGGATGCGTCCGCCGTCGGGCGTGAACTTGATGGCGTTGACGAGCAGGTTCGTGACCGCCCGCGCGATGTCGCTGCGCGAGCCGAGCACCGCGGCGTCGCCCGCCTCGACCGCGACGTCGAGCGACTTGCGGTCGCTCACGACGCGCAGGTTCGCCACCACCTCGTCGAAGAGCGCCTCGCAGCCGATGGGCTCCGGATGCTGCGGTCGCGTCGGCGCCGTCGTCCCGCCGCTGAGCGTCAGCAGGTCCTCGACGAGCTCCGACAGCCGGTGGGCGTTGCGGTCGATGACCTCGAGCCACGCGCGCTTGCTGTCCGGGACCGCGTCCGACTCCGCCAGCAGCTCGGCGTAGCCGACGATGCTCGTGATCGGGGTCCGCAGCTCGTGGCTCGTCGTGGCGAGGAAGTCGTCGCGCTGCCGTTCGAGCTCCGCTCGGATCGAGCGCGCCGACTCCCGCTCGACCTCCGCCTCGACCTGCACCTGCTGGGCGCGCAGGATCGACGTCACGTCGAGCAGCTGGACGGCGAAGCGGCTGCCGTCGCCGTCGATCCCGTTCGCCGACATCGTGATCGTGCGGCCGTCGGCGGTCGTCACGGTCGCCTGCTCCCCGTCGCGCAGCGCGGTCGCCGCGGCCGCTTCGATGCGGCCGCTCCAGCTGTCGCCCTCGCCGAGCTCCGGGGCGAGCAGCCGTCGCGCGGCGCGGTTCATCCACACCATCCGCGTCGCATCGCTGTCGCGCTGCACGATCGCGAGGCCGACGCGGGCATCGACGAGGCTCCCGCCCAGCAGCAGGGTGGAGGCGTCGAGCTGGCGCGAGACGGCGCGCAGCTCGTACTGCGCGGCGGTGAGCACGACGGCGAAGCCGGCGAAGGTGACGAGCAGGGTCTCGAGCAGCGCGGCGCTCACCGTGAGCTCGAGGCCGGCCGCGCTGAAGGGGCCTCCGCCAGCGAGCGTCAGCGCCAGCATCACGAGCGACGCGACCAGGCTCTCCGCGAGCACCACGCGGATCGGGAAGCGGAACGCCGCCCACGCCAGGAACGGATAGAGCGTGAACGCGAGCGGCAGCGCCTGGTCGAGGTTGAACACGAAGGCGATCGCCGCGGCGAGGAGCGCCGCCTGCACGACCATCTCGACCGGGCTCGCGCGCACCGGCACCGGGCGCGGGAGCGCTGCGAACGGCGCGATCATCAGCACCGCCGCGGCGTGCGAGGCTGCGACGAACGGCGCCGTCGGCAGGAACGGGCCGCCGTCGAGCACGACGATCGTGCCCACGAGCACGCCAGAGAGGACGGCCGCGACGCCGGCTGCCACGGCGAAGCGCAGCGCGGCCTGCAGCGACGAGAGCCGGAACGGCCGTCGCCATGCCTGCAGCACGCCGAGCGCCGCCACCACCTCGAGCGCGTTCGACAGGCCGAACGCGAGCGAGACGAGGAGCGGGCGCCCCGCGAACGCGTTCGCCGCGCACGTCACGACCAGCACGAGCACGAGTGCCGCCGGGATGCGCTGCCGCGACACGAGCAGCGCGATCCCGAGCGAGATGCCGGCCGCGGGCCACCACACCGCGACGCCGGTGCCCGGCGGCGCGAAGATCGCGCCGGCGAGCGAGGCAGCGAAGAGCAGCACGGCGGCGAGCAGCCACATCCACCATCGCAACGGCCCCCGCGGCGGGGCGTCCACCTCCGCGTACGGCGCCGCGTCTGCGGCAGTGGTGCTCATACTGGAGCACGCTACAAGCCGGAAGCCCGCACGGGGGCGGTGGATGCAGGATCAGCCCCGGTCGACCGGCTCCAGGACGATCACGGGGGTGCGGCGGCCGCGTCGCCGCGAGTACGCCTCCATCGTCGGGCCCTCGCTGTAGGCATCGAAGCCGGCCCAGAGCCGCTCGCGCTCCAGGCCCGTCGCCTCGCGTGCCCGGACCCTCCGAGCGCCACCGGGCAGGTCGACCGTGGCCTCGGGGTGCGCTCGCAGGTTCAACCACCACGCGGGGTGCGCTTCGGCCCATCCGTTCATCGCCATCGTGATGAGGTCGGCGCCGTCCTCGTAGTAGGCGACCATCACGACCCTGGGCTCGCCCGAGCGGCGACCGATCGTGTGCAGCCGCAGCATCCCGTACTTCCCGGGGCGCGGCCGGGTGAGGCCGAGCCGGCCTCCCGTCATCCGGTACAGCGCGCGGTGCACGACCCACGCCGTGCGCAGGAACCACCGGGGCGGCACCTTCGGCAGCTGCGCAGCATCGGTCATCGCGGGGCCCCTCTCGGTCTCGGGCATCAGCGTAGGCACCGGCCGCCGCGCTCGACAGAGGGCCATCCCCCGTCTCCGCCCCCGGGAGACCCGGGAGACCCCGGCGCGGCCGGCGTATGCTCGGCCGCACACGCGAAGGAGCACGTCATGCGAAGGCCAGCGGGGACGCGCGTCCGCAGCGCGACCGTCCTGAGCGCCGCCGTGCTGAGCGCCGCCACGCTGGCCGTCGCCGGGTGCGCGCCCGCCGAGCCGGAGACGCCCTCGATCAGCGCGATCGCGACCGCGGCCCCGACCGCGCCGGGCGCGTCCCCCGCGCCCTTCGAGGCCGGCTCGCTCGACGCGCCGGCGGTCGTCGCCACCGGCCTGGACGCGCCGTGGTCGGTCGCGTTCACCGAGACGGGCGCGGCGCTCGTGAGCGAGCGCGACACCGGCACGATCCTGGAGCTCTCGCCCCGAGGGGCGGCGACGCCGGTCGCGCAGCTCGCGGGCGTCGCGCATGGCGGCGAGGGCGGCCTGCTCGGCATCGCCGTGGGCGCCGGGCACCTGTACGCCTACATCACCACCGCCGACGACAACCGCGTGCTGCGGGCGACGATCACCGGCGACCCCGGCGGGCTCGTGCTCGGGCAGCCCGAGACGGTGCTCGAGGGGCTGCCTGCCGCCGGCAACCACAACGGCGGCCGCATCGCGTTCGGCCCCGACGGGATGCTGTACGTCACGGCCGGCGACGCGGGGCAGCCGTCGAGGGCGCAGGACCCGTCGAGCCTGGCGGGCAAGATCCTGCGGCTCGAGCCCGACGGCGCGATCCCCGATGACAACCCGACGCCCGGCTCGCCGGTGTACTCGCTCGGGCACCGCAACCCGCAGGGCATCGCGTGGGCGGACGACGGCAGCCTGTGGGCGACCGAGTTCGGGCAGGACACGTGGGACGAGCTCAACCGCATCGAGCCGGGCGCGAACTACGGCTGGCCGGTGGTCGAGGGCGCGGCGGGCGACGCGCGCTTCACCGACCCGGTGCAGCAGTGGGCGCCGTCGGCTGCGAGCCCGAGCGGGATGGCGCACGCCGACGGCAGGCTCTGGATCGCCAACCTGCGCGGCCAGTCGCTGCGCGAGGTCGCCCTCGCGACGCCGGGCGACGCCACCGTGCACTGGTCGGCGGCGCACGGGCGGCTGCGCGACGTCGTCCGCGCTCCCGACGGGGCCCTGTGGGTGCTCACGAGCAACACCGACGGGCGCGGCGGGCCCGCGGAGGGCGACGACCGCATCCTCGCGTTCCAGCCGTAGCGGAGCGGCCGGGCACGAGCGGCCGGGCCGGCGTCAGCCCGACCGCAGCATCCCCTCGACGTCGGGCAGCGAGTCGAAGCCGGTGAACGTCCCCGCCGCTGCGATCTCCCGCGCGACGTCGAGCCATCCGCCCCACGCCGCGCGCGCGAGCGTGCCGCCGACGCTGATCCGCCGCACGCCGATGCGCGCAGCCTCGGCGACCGTGACGAACGGCGCGTTGACGAGCAGGTTGACGGGTTCGGGGCGACGGCCTCGACGATCGCGACGACCTGCGCGAGCGAGTCGAGCCGCGGCGCGTAGAGGCAGTCGGCGCCCGCGTCCGCGTACGCGCGCAGGCGCGCGATCGTGTCGTCGAGGTCCGGATGGCCGACGACGAAGCCCTCCGACCGCGCCGTCAGCACCACGCCCGTGCCGCTCGCATCGATCGCGGCGCGCGCCGCGGCGATGCGGTCGACGGCGAGCGCACGCTCGTGGAGCGGCTGCCGCGCGTCACCCGTGGAGTCCTCGATCGACAGGCCGGCGACGCCCGTCGCGGTCGCCGCGCGCACGTTCGCCCCCAACGCCTCCGGGTCGACGGCGAAGCCGCCTTCGAAGTCGGCGTTCACCGGGACCTCGACGGCCTCCGCGATCGTCCGCAGGTGCGCGAGCGCATCCTCGAGGGCCAGTGCGTTGTCGTGCCTCCCCATCGCCCACGCGGAGCCCGCGCTCGTCGTCGCGAGCGCGGGGAACCCCATGCGCTCGAGCACGACGGCGCTGCCGACGTCCCACGGATTGGGCATGACGAACGTGCCGGCCTCGTGCAGCCGGCGGAAGGCCGCGATCCTCCCGGCTGCAGAGGCGGAAGGCTGCGGTCGCCCCTCGTCTGCCATCGCCGCCCCTCTCGTCGGTGCCCGCACCGTACGGGCACGGATCCCGACCCACAAGGGGTCGCTCTGGCGCGGCGCGCTGGCCAATGGCTCTCCTATGCGGCATCGTCACAGGCATGACGCAGAGCAATGACGCTCGCCTCGGCCTCGACTCGCTCGCGGTCCACGCGGGCAGAGACGACCTGAAGGCGCTGGGCGTGCACGCCGCCCCCATCGACCTCTCCTCCACCTACGCGCTCCCGGGCGTCGACGCCGGCGGCGACGCCTACGAGCGGCTCGCGACGGGCGGTGATGTCGGCGACGGCTCCGCGGTCTACCAGCGGCTGTGGAACCCGACCGTCGCGCGGTTCGAGCGCGCGCTCGCGCAGCTCGAGGGTGCGGACGAGGCGGTCGCGTTCGCGTCCGGCATGGCGACGACGACCGCGGTGCTCACGGCCGCGCGCCAGCGACGCGGGGCGCACGTCGTCGCGGTGCGACCGCTCTACGGCGGCACCGACCACCTGCTCGCGAGCGGCCTGCTCGGCACCGAGACCACCTTCGTCGACCGGGTCGACCAGGTCGCCGCCGCCGTGCGCCCCGACACCGGGCTCGTGATGGCCGAGAGCCCCGGCAATCCGACCCTCGAGCTCATCGACCTCGGCGCGCTCGTCGCCGCAGCGGGCGACGCTCCCGTGCTGATCGACAGCACCTTCGCGACACCGGTGCTGCAGCGCCCGCTCGAGCACGGCGTCGCGCTCTCGCTCCACTCCGCGACGAAGTACATCGGCGGGCACGGGGATGTCCTCGGCGGCGTCGTCGCCTGCGACGCCGACTGGGCGAGGTCCATCCGCCCGGTGCGCGCGATCACCGGCGCCATCGCGCATCCGCTGAGCGCCTACCTCATGCACCGCGGGCTGCAGACGCTGCCGCTGCGCGTGCGCGCGCAGCAGGCGAGCGCCCAGCTCGTGGCGGAGGCCGCGTGCGGCATGCCCGGCGTGCGCGCCGTGCGCTACCCGGGGCTCGAGGGCTGCGACCCGCTCGGGCTCGTGGGCCCGGGTCGGCAGATGGCGGGACCCGGCTCGGTGCTCGCGCTCGATGTGGGCTCGTACGCGCTCGCCGCTGCGGTCGCGGAGGGCGTGCGGCTGTTCACGCACGCCGTCTCGCTCGGCAGCGTCGACTCGCTCATCCAGCACCCGGCATCGCTCACGCACCGGCCCGTCGCGCCCGAGGCGAAGCCGCACGCGGGCGTGCTGCGGCTGTCGATCGGCCTCGAGGACGCCGCCGACCTCATCGCCGACCTGCGGCAGGCGATCGAGGGCGCCGCGGGCTAGAACTCCTGGTAGGCGGCCGGGTCCTGGTCGGCGAGCCGGCCGTCGGGTCGGCCGAGCGCGGTGATGGCGGCGATCTCGTCGTCTGCGAGGCGGAGGTCGACGGCGCCGAGGTTCTCGAGCTGCCGCGCCGGCGAGGCCGCCTTCGGCAGCGGCACGGCGCCGCGGGCGATCGCCCAGGCGAGCACGGCCTGGCCCGCCGTCGCGCCGTGCGCCGCGGCGATCTCGCGGATCTCGGGTCGGTCGAGCAGGTCGTTGCCGCGCCCGATCGGGCTCCATGCCTGGGTGATGATGCCGCGCTCGCGGTCGTACGCGAGCTGCTCCTCCTGCGGGAAGTACGGGTGGAGCTCGATCTGGTTGACCTCCGGCAGCACGCCGGTCTCGGACTGCAGCCGGTCGAGGTGCTCCGGCAGGAAGTTGCAGACGCCGATGGCGCCGACGAGCCCGCGCTCCTTCGCCTCGATGAGGGCGCCCCACGCCTCGACGTAGCGCCCCTCGAGCGGGTTGGGCCAGTGGATGAGGTACAGGTCGATCCGCTCGAGCCCGGTGCGCGCCACGCTCTCCTCGATGGTCGCGATCGCGGCATCGTGCTCGTGGTGCCTGCCGGGCAGCTTCGACGTGACGATGAGGTCGTCGCGCGAGACTCCGTGACCGGAGGCGCGGACGGCCGCGCCGACGGTGCCCTCGTTCTCGTAGTTGAAGGCGGAGTCGAGCAGCCGGTAGCCGGCGCCGATCGCGCGCTCGATCGCGGCGCTGCCGTCGCGGCCCTTCAGCTTGTAGGTGCCGAAGCCCAGCATCGGGAGGGTGAGCCCGTCATGGGCGGTGGTGGTGGGGATCATCGGTCGCTCCTTCTCGGGAGCCAACGCTAGCCGGACCTCCCCTGCGGCGCGTCGACGAGCTCGCGCGGCACCCCGGGCCGGCGACCCGCTGACGCCGAGTGCTACGGGCGCAGCAGCACCTTGCCGACGCGGCCGGGCGTGAGGCTCGCCCGCACCGCGCCCTGGATGTCGTCGAACGGGTGCGTGCTCGACACCGGCAGCGTCAGGTCGCCGGCCGCGATGCGCTCCGACAGCTCGGCGAACAGCCGCTGCTTCACGGCCGGGTCCATCCGGCGCCCGACGATGCTCCCCCAGAAGCCCCGGACGGTGATCTGCCGGAAGATGAGGTCGCCGACGGAGAGCTCGAGGGTGGGCTCGGCCATGGCGCCGAACGCCACGAGCGTGCCGCCGTCGCCGATCACCGAGAGCACGTCGCCTGCGGCGGAGCCGCCGACGGAGTCGACGCCGGCCACGATGGTCTCGCCGCCGGTGATCGCGCGCACGCGGTCGGCCCAGCCCTCCTCGGAGGTGGCGACGATGTCGTCGATGCCGGCGTCGCGGAGCTCCGCGATCGCCTCAGGTCGGCGGACGAGCCCGACGACGCGGATGCCGCGCGCTCGGGCGAGCTGCGCCACCATCCGGCCGACCGCGCCGTTCGCGGCGTTCTGCACCAGCCACTGGCCGGGCTGCAGCGCGAGGTCGTGGAGCAGGCTGATGGAGCTGAACGGCATGGCGACGAGCTGCGCCGCAGCCTCGTCGGGCAGGCCGGCGGGGGCGGGCACGAGGCCGGCCGCGTCGGCGACGAACTGCTCGGCCCAGACGCCGAACGCGCCGGCGATCACGCGGTCGCCGATCGCGAGCGCCTCGACGCCCTCGCCGAGCGCCTCGACGACGCCGACCGCCTCGGTGCCGCTCGCCGCGGGCAGCTCCGGCACGAAGCCGTAGGTGCCGCGCACCGTCCAGAGGTCGTGGTTGTGGATGGTGGCGAGGGTGGTGCGCACGCGCACCTGACCGGGGCCCGGCTCGGGGATCGGGCGGTCGACGACGTGCAGCACGTCCTCCGGCTCGCCGAACTGCTCATGGACGATGGCACGCATGGGTGCTCCTCTCACGTGACGGATGGATGGTGGGGTTCAGGCCGTGCGGCGCGAGCGCGCGCGCCATCGGTGGCGCAGCGCATCCCACGCCCCGGTCGACCAGAGGGCGACCGCGACGAGCACGGGCTGGAAGAAGAGCCTGCCGAAGCGGGCCGCGTCGGAGTCGAGGCCGAAGCCGTCGCGCGCGGTCAGCCACTGCGAGATGTTGCCGGGGAAGACGGCGACGAAGAACGCTGCCGCGACGAGCCCGACCCAGACGCGGTGCCGCCGCACGACCAGCAGCGCGAGACCGATGACGATCTCGACGACGCCCGAGGCGAGCACGACGGCATCGGGGTCGAGCGGCACGAAGTCGGGCACCTGGGCCTGGAACTCCTGGCGCGCCACGGTGAGGTGGCCGACGCCGGCGAGGACGAGCGAGGCGCCGAGCAGCACGCGGGCGATCGTGCGACCGACCGACCGGCGCGGAGCCGGCGCCTCGGGCTCAGTCATCCGAGACCGAGATCGTCACGTCGATGTTGCCGCGCGTCGCATTGGAGTAGGGGCAGACGGTGTGCGCCGCGTCGACGAGCTCGCGAGCGCGGGCCTCGTCGACGCCGGGCAGCACGACCTCGAGGTGCACGGCGAGCGTGAAGCCGCCCGAGCCGTCCGGTCCGATCTGCACGCGGCTGCCGACGCTCGAGTCGGTGAGCCGCTCCCGCCCGGCGCGCGCGACCGACTGCAGCGCGGAGTGGAAGCACGCGGCGTAGCCTGCGGCGAAGAGCTGCTCGGGGTTCGAGCCGGCTCCTGAGCCGCCCATCTCGGCGGGCACAGCCATGTCGAGGTCGAGCCGCCCGTCGATCGTGGCGACGCGGCCGTCGCGGCCGGCTCCGGTCGACAGTGCCTCAGCGGTGTACAGCACGTCCATGGTGCTCCTCTCGTCGTCGCGACACGGATGCGTCGTCTGCTCCGATGACCGACGAGGGATCGTCGGCCACCGCGTGCATGGATGCCGTGATGCCGTGCAGGGTCGAGAGCAGCTGCGCTCCGTCGACCGTGTCGCCCAGGCCGAGGCCGCGCGCGACGGCAGCGGGCACGTGCGCGAGCTCGGTCCGCAGCTGGCCGCCGCGGGCGGTGGGGGTGATCTCGACGACGCGCGCGTCGGTGTCGCTGCGCCGCCGCTCGACGAGGCCGTCGCGCTCCATGCGCGAGAGCAGGGGCGACAGCGTGCCGCTGTCGAGCTGCATCCGCTCCCCCAGGTCCTTCACGCTCTGCGGCCCCTCGACCCAGAGCGTGACGAGCACGAGGTACTGCGGGTAGGTGAGCCCCCACGGCTCGAGCAGGCCGCGGTACGCCTGGGTCGTGGCGCGCGCCGCCGAGTAGAGGGCGAAGCACACCATCTGGTCGGTCACGGGCTGGGCGGCGGGCATGGCTCCAGCCTCGCACACAATTACATTGTGCACAACCTATCTTCGCAGCATGCCGCGGGGTGCGCTCCGGCGACATGGAACACGAGCGGGGCGGGCCGTCACGAGACCCGCCCCGCTCGTGGGTCTCAGCTCAGCTTCTCGCCCACGCAGTAGATGATGTGGCTGAGGTCCTTGTCGGTGCTGTGGTCGTAGGCGACCCCGGCCATCGGCCACTGGATCACCTCGCTCGCGGAGGATCCGGAGCCGGCCTTCAGCACGAGCAGCGAGTAGGTCGGCCGGTGCACTGATCGGCGGGAGCGTGTAGCTGCCGACGCCGTCGGGCATCTCGACCTTCGTGCAGTCGCCGTAGCCCATGCGCCTCCCAGTAGGCCTCATGGTTCTGCGCGGCATGCGGGGGCGGTGCGGCCTGCGCGGGCGCACCCATGGCGATGACGGCGAGGGCTGCGACAGCAGCGCCCGCGAGCAGCTTCTTCTTCATGATGAGACCCCTGTCCGTGAACACGCGACAGGCATCGCTCCCCCGCCCGATCCAGCACTCGACATCGTCGTCGGTGCCGGCGAATGCTGCGGGTGACCCGTCCGTCGCTGACTGCGGCAACGATAACAGCGTTACGCATCCCGACCGCTCAGGAGTTGCTGAGCACCGCCCTACGCCGGGCCGCGCCGCGACCGCATCTGCGCGAGCGGCAGCGAGAGCCGGGGGTTGCCCGCCAGGACCGCCTCGTGCCGCTGCAGGAAGTCCCAGTAGCCCTCGGTGAACGCCGACTCCTTCGCCGCCTGCTGCGACGGCCACCACCGGCCCATGCGCTGCAGGTACGCGCCTCCCGAGACGTAGGGCTTCGTCCCCACCATCCCGCCGTCGGCGAACTGGCTCATCCCGAAGACGTTCGGCACCATCACCCAGGGATACGCGTCGACGAAGAGCGAGAGGAACCAGCGGTTGCACCGATGCCGGCGCGTACCCCTCGAGCAGGAACCAGCTGCCGAGCACCATGAGCCGCTCGATGTGGTGCGCGTAGCCGTGGCGGAGCACCCGCTCGAGCACGGTGCGCACCGGGATCGGCAGGTCGTCCGGCATACCCTCGCCCGAGTACCACCAGGGCTCGAGCTCGCGGGTGAGCCCGAGCGCGTTCGCGCCCTCGAGCTCCGGGTGGGCGCGGTACATGCCGCGCATGTACTCGCGCCAGCCGATCACCTGGCGGAGGAATCCCTCCAGCGACGGCAGCGGCACGTCTCCGCTCGCCTCGAGCACCGCATCCACGACGTCGTGGGGCGTGAGGAGGCCGATGTTGAGCGCGGGCGTCAGCACGGAGTGGAACAGGAACGGCTCGTCGGCCGCCATCGCATCCTCGTAGCGGCCGAAGTCGGGCAGCCGCTCGGCGACGAACGCGTCGAGCCACGCGCGGGCGTCGTCGTGCGTGACGGGCAGCCAGAAGTCGCGCGCGTCGCCCGGATGGTCGGGGAAGCGCTCGCGCACCTCGTCGATCACCTGCCGGGTGATCGCGTCCGGCTCGATCCGAGGCAGGCGGGGGATGTCGATGCCCGCCTTGGGCAGCGGCTCGCGGTTGTCGGCGTCGTAGTTCCAGCGGCCGCCCGCCGGGCTCGCGCCCTCCATGAGGATGCCGGTGCGCTGGCGCTGCCAGCGGTAGAAGTCCTCCATGCGGGCCCTCGGGTGCTCGCGGAACCACGCGTCGAGCTCGGGCTCCGGCGTGAGGAACGCCCGGTCCGCCCACCGGCGCGTGCGGATCCCGGCGCGCACGGCGATGCGGTCGATCCGCCGGTCGACGCCGCGGTCGGCGGCGCGCATCCACGCCAGCCCGTCGACGTCGTGCTGCTCGATGAGCCGTGCCACGCCGTCGGGGAAGGAGAGGCCCTCGCCCTGGCGGATGGTGCGCACCGTGCGGCCCTCACGCTCGAGTCGCGCCACCATGTGGCGCATGGCCGAGAGCACGAGCACGATCTTGTGCTGGTGGTAGGGCAGCCGGTCGAAGAGCGCGGCCGATTCGACGACGAGCAGCTCGTCGATGTCGTCGTCCTCGAGCGCGGGATGCCGCTCGAGCAGCTGGGTGCCGAGGATCAGGGCGGCCTTCACGGCGCGCCCCGCGGCTCGGGCGGCCCGGAGATCGGCAGCCGCTCGCCGGCGGTCACGGCGACGTCGAGCCGATTGCCGGGCGGCGGCATCGGGCAGACGTAGTGGTCGCTGAACGCGCACGGCGGCAGGAAGGCGCGGTTGAAGTCGAGGGTCGTCGCGCCGGTCGCATCCGGCAGCGGCGGGCGGAGGAACCGGAAGGGGTAGGCGTCGCCCTCGGCGGTCGCGTCGCGGAACACGACGGACAGCTCGCCCTGGCCCAGCGTCGCGGTCAGCGTGCGCGGCTGCCCCCGGAGGGTGAACGCGAGCGTGCCCGCGCCGCCCTGCGTCGTGCGGTGGCCGTCGACCTGCTCGACCTCGATCGAGCCGTCGAGCGGCGTCCAGTGCGCCTCCACGATCCAGGCAGGGTCGGGCGGGTGTGCGGCGATCGACCGCAGCCGGGTGCGCCGGTCGGTGTGCGGGTCGATGCGGCGCAGCGCCGGGACGCCCTCGCGCGCGAAGGCGCGCAGCAGGCCGTCGCCGGCGCGGAGGGTCTCGCCCGCGTGCAGCGTCACGGTGTCGGCCACCGCGCTGCCGTCGATGCGGGTGAGGCCCGATGCCTCCGAGCCCGACCCCGACGACGGCGTCGCCGTCGGCGCGCCAGCGGCCGGGGACGCCGTCGATCGCCTGGTCGTCGGCGGTGAGCCACACCGTGGCCGCGAGCGCCGCGATCCCGTGCGGGCCAGAGACGAGGCGCCAGCGGGTGTCCTGCCACCGCCGCCAGGCGGTCTCGAAGTCCTCTGCGCTCTCGGAGTCCTCTGCGCTGCCGGCTCGTCCGCCCATGGTCGCCCCTCCCCGGCCAGGCTAGCGACCGGCGAGCCTAGACTCGGAGCGTGACGTTCACGGGCAGCATCCTCGCGGTCGCCGGCTCGGATCCGGGCCGGCTCGCGCTCGCCGGGGACGGGGAGCGCATGACGTACGGCGAGCTGCGCGAGGCGTGCACGCGCATCCGCAGCGGCATCGAGCTGCTGCTCGCGGACGCGGCCCCCGGCCGCTCGGATGCGGAGACCGGCGGTGTGCCGATCGTCGCCGTCTCGCTCTCCCGCGCGATCGACGTCGCCCGCTGGATCAGCGGCGTGGCCTCGTTCCGGGCCATCGTCGCGGTGCTCGACCCGCTGTGGCCCGAGGAGCACCGGCTCGAGACGATCCGCCGCGTCGACCCTGCGCTCGTCGTCACCGACGACGAGCGCTTCGAGGCGGCGCTCGGCACCGTCGAGCCGTGGAGCGGCACCGCGGTCTCGCTCGATCGCTTCGACGCGATCGCCGCGACCGCGCCGGCGTCGGCGGGACCGGAGGTGCGCCCGCGCGACGAGCCGTTCCTGCTGCTGTTCACGTCCGGCACGACCGACCTGCCGAAGGGATTCCTGCGCACCCGCGGCAGCTGGGACCACAACGTGCGCATCAGCCGCGCCTCTCTCGGCGCCGAGGCTGGCATCGCGCACGATCGCGCCGGGGCCGGTGTCGTACAGCCTCACCCTCTACGCGCTCGTCGAGGTGCTCGCGACCGGCGGCTCGCTGCACCTGCAGTCGGGGTTCGACGCGGTCGCGGCGGTGCGGACGATCGCGCAGGAGCGGATCGAGCGCTTCGTCGGGGTGCCCTCGATGCTGCTCGCGCTCGCCGCCGCGGCAGAGCGTGCGACCGTGGGCGCCGCCGGTGCGCTCGACCCGCTCCGCACCGTGATCACCGGCGGTGCGAACCAGAGCGAGCGCATCCGCTCGGTGTTCGAGGCGGCTGCGCCCGCAGCGCGGCTGCGCAGCTACTACGGCGCCTCCGAGATCGGGTTCATCGGCTTCAGCGACGCGGGCGACGGCACGCGGCTGTCGCCGTTCGAGGGCGTCGAGGTGAGCGTCCGCGACGACACCGGCAGGCCCGTGCCCGACGGCGAGATCGGCACGCTGCACGTGCGCGTCGCCTCCGCGGTCGAGCGGTACGTCGCCGCGACGAGCGACGAGCGGATCACCGATGCCGAGGGCTGGTCGAGCGTGCACGACCTCGCGTCCGTCGACGGCGAGGGCATCGTGCTCGCGGGGCGGGCCGGCGACATCGCGGTCTCGGGCGGCCACAAGGTGTCGCTGCCGCAGGTCGAGCGCGCGCTCGCGACCGTGCCCGGGTGCGAGTCGTGCTGCGCGGTGGCGCTGCCGGATGCGTCGCTCGGGTCGATCGTGGCGGTGGTCGTCGAGGGCGACGAGCGCGCCGTGCCGTCGAAGCAGCGCATGCAGCAGGCGCTGCGCGGCCTGCTCGCGCCGCAGTTCGTGCCGCACCGCTACTACCGGGCGACCGAGCTGCCGCGGACGGCCGGCGGCAAGGTCCGTCGCGTCGCGGTGGCGCAGCTCGTCGCCGACGGCGCCGCGGAGCGGCTGTGAGCCGCTCGCGCGCCGTCGTCACCGGCATGGGTGCCGTGACGCCGAACGGTCTGGACCTGCGCTCGACGTGGGATGCCGTCGTCTCCGGTCGCAGCGGCATCCGCGCGCTCGAGGGCGTCGACGTCTCGGACCTGGCGGTCAAGGTCGGCGGCGAGGTGCGCGGCTTCGACCCGCTCGACCACGTGTCGCGCTCGGATGTGCGACGGCTCGACCGGCACGCGCTCTACGCGGTCGCGGCGGCGGCGGAGGCGATGGTGGGCTTCACGGCCGCCGACCCGACGCGGTTCGGCGTCACCGCGGCGACCGGATCCGGCGCGGTGACGTTGACCCAGGAGGCGGTGCGCGCGCTCGACGCCCACGGGCCGCGGCGCGTGCCGCCGGGCGTGGTCGTCTACGGCGGACCGGATGCCGCGGCCGCCTTCCTGAGCGAGCGGTACGGCGCGCGCGGCCCCGGGGTCGGCACCTCGGCGACGTGCGCGAGCGGCGCTGTCGGCCTCGGCGACGCGCTGCGCGCCATCCGGCACGGCTACGCCGACGCGGTGCTCGTGGTCGGCGCCGACGACTGCCTCAACCGCGTGAACCTCGCCGTGAACTCGATGCTCGGTGCGCTCGCACCCGGGTACGAGGACGAGCCGTGGCGTGCGTCCCGGCCGTTCGACCGAGCTCGCAGCGGCTTCGTCATGTCGGCCGGCGCGACGGCGCTGCTCGTCGAGTCGGAGGCGCACGCGCGCCGTCGCGGCGCGGATGTGCTCGGCGAGATCGCCGGGTACGGCGTGACGTCCGACGCGTACCACGCGACCGCGCCCAGGCCCGATGGCAGCGGAGCCGCCGCGGCGATGCGCCAGGCGCTCGACGATGCGCGCATCTCCCCCGCCGACGTCGACCACGTGAACGCGCACGGCACGGGCACGCCGCTGAACGATGCGATGGAGACGGCCGCGCTGCGCACCGTCTTCGGCGACGCGCTCGGCGCGGTGCCCGTGACGTCGACGAAGTCGACCACCGGGCATCTGCTCGGGGCTGCCGGCACGCTCGAGGCGGCACTCTCGCTGCTGGCGATGCGCGAGGGAGCGATCCCCCCGACGATCAACCTCGACGACCGGGAGTTCCCCGAGCTCGACGTGGTCGCGCACGAGGCGAGGGCAGCCATGCCGCGCACGGTGCTGTCGAACTCGTTCGGCTTCGGCGGCCACAACGCGGCGCTCGTGCTCCGCGCCGTCTGACGCGCATCGCTCAGAAGGCCGGCGGCACCCCGAGGCCCTCGAGCACCTCGCGCACGTGGTCGCTCGTGAGCGCGCGCTGCAGCGCGGCGATCGCCGGCGCGTCCGCGTTGCCCGCTCGGGTGACGAGCGCGACCTCGAAGCGCTCGTCCTGCTCGACGACGAGCCCGTCCTCCTGGGGCGTCAGCCCGAGCTGGCGGGCGAACGACGGCAGGTTGTAGACCGCATCCGCCTCGTCGTACGCGGTGTTGAGCTGCAGCAGGTCGACCTCGGTGATGTCGAGCTCTCGCGGGTTCTCGACGATGTCGCTCACGCGGGCCGCGAAGCGATCGACGGACGGATCGAGCGTGATGATCCCGTTGTCGGCGAGCAGCTGCAGCGCGCGCGCCGCATTCGCCTTGTCGTTCGCGATCACGACGCTGCCGCCCTGCGGCAGCTCGTCGAGCGAGGTGAGCGTGCGGGAGTAGAACGCGACGACGGTCGCGTAGACCGGCTGCACGACCACCAGGTCGGCGCCGTTGCGCTCGTTGAACTCCTCCATGAACGACTCGAACTGCACGACGTTCGCGTCGATCTCGTCGTTCTGCACGAGCACGTTCGGCTGCACGTAGTCCGAGACCGGCACGAGCTCGACCTCGTAGCCCTCCTCGATCACCTCGGCGGCGGCCTCGACCGCGTCGGTCATGGGCGTGACGGTGGCCGCGACGCGGATCGTGACGGGCGCATCCGCGTCGGTCGCGCCCGCGCAGCCGCTCGCGACGAGCGCGACGACAGCGGCCGCGGCGGCGGCGAGACGGATGCGGTGGAGTCGGGGCTGCATGGTGTGCCTTTCGCAGGGTGTGGGGATGTCAGCGCTTGTCGAGCGCGCTCGAGACGCGCTCGCCGACCGTCTGCAGCAGCAGCACGCAGACGATGACGATCCCGATGATCGAGTACATGAGCGGGTAGTCGTACTCCTGGTAGCCGAAGCGGAGGGCGAAGTCGCCGATGCCGCCGCCGCCGACGATGCCGAGCACGGTGGAGAAGGAGATGAGGCTGATCGCGGCGGACGTGAGCGCGTAGACGAGACCCGACCGCCCCTCGACGAGCAGGAAGTGCACGACCGTCTGGCGCGCATCCGCCCCCATCGACCGCGCCGCCTGCAGCACGCCCGGCGGGATCTCGAGCAGGATCTGCTCGACGAGGCGCGCGTAGATCGCGACGCCGACGAAGCAGAGCGGGAAGGTCGCCGCAGCCGTGCCGAAGGTGGTGCCGTAGAGCGCCCGGGTGAGGGGGATGAGGAAGACGACGAGCAGCAGGAACGGGAAGGAGCGGATGACCGACACGTAGAGGTTCGCGACCCGCCAGACGGCCCTGCGCTCGCGGGGGCCGCCGGGACGCGTGAGGAAGATCGTCACGCCGAGCGGCAGGCCGATGACGATCGCGGCGGCGAGCGACACGGCGAGCATGTAGCCGGTCTCGGCGAGCGCGATACCGATCTGATCGGCGTTGGCGGCGAGCGACGCGAGCGCGTCGGTCATGCGCCGAGCACCCGCTCGGCGTGCGCGAGGTAGCTCGCGTGCTCGCGGCCGTAGTCGGTCCGCGCGACCGGGAAGACGCGCTGCAGCACGCCCCGCTCGAGCACGGCGACGCGATCGCAGATGGCGCCCGACCGCCTCGAGCTCGTGGGTGACGAGCACGACGGTGGTGCCGAAGTCGCGGCGCGCGTTCGACAGCAGGCCCAGGATGCCCTCGGTCGTGCGCGTGTCGAGGGCGCTCGTCGGCTCGTCGGCGAGCAGGAGCCCGGGGCGGGTGACGAGCGCGCGGGCGATCGCGACGCGCTGCTGCTGGCCGCCGGAGAGCTGCGCGGGGTAGTGCTCGGCGCGGTCGGCGAGGCCGACGTAGTCGAGGAGCGTCGCCACCTGGGCCGGGTCGTGGATGCGCTGCAGCGTGAGCGGCAGGGCGACGTTCTGGCGCACGGTGCGGTTCGAGAGCAGGTTGAAGCCCTGGAAGACCATGCCGATGCGGCGGCGCAGCTCGCGGATCTCGCGGCCCGCGGAGCGTGGCCGGATCGGTGCCGAGGATCGTGACCGCGCCGGCGGTCGGGTGCTGGGCGGCGTCGAGCAGGGCGAGCAGCGTCGACTTGCCGGCCCCCGACTCGCCGATGACGCCGATGATCTCGCCGCGCTCGATGTCGAGGGTGAGGTCGTCGAGCGCCTTCGCCGCGCCGTAGGCGACGGTGACGTGCTCGAGGGATGCGACGTGCTCGATCGCGGGCATGGCTGGACCATCTTCGGGGCTGGGATTGTTGGGCTGGGTCCAACAATACCCGAGTTGGGCCCGCCGGCTATCCCGCGACGAGCTCCTTGAGCTTGTCGTCCTCGATCGCATCGACCATCGCGGTCCGCTGCTGCTGCAGCAGCGCCTTCGCCGCTTCGAGCTCGCGCTGCGCGGCCTCGTCCCCCGCGGCGGTTGCCTTCTTGATCGCCTTGGTCTTCGCCGTGATCTCCGCATCCAGGTCAGCGGCGCGGTTCACCATCACGGCGTCGGAGTAGGAGGAGAAGACCTTCTCCGTCAGGCTCGGCAACGCGGAGTCCTTCGGACGGCTGAGGAACTTCGCCGCGAGGTCGGCGGTGACCGCTGCCGGCCGCCACTTCTTCAGCTTCGGATCGGGCGCCCCGTTGATGAGGATGATGGCGTAGTGCCACGGCCCTTCGACGGTGTCGCCCTGTTCGAACGCCGTGCCGTCGTCCCACGTCCCGTCCGCTGCGTGCTTGAGCTTGCCGTCGGCGCTCGAGACGTAGAAGTCCCGATCGTCGATGTCGATCGTCTCCGTGCGCTCCGTGCCCCTTTCGCTGCGGTAGCCGTCGTTGCTCGCGTAGCCGGTCAGCACCGACGTACCGCCTTCGCCCCTCGAGCGCACCGCGTAGCCCTCCGGGGTCAGCACGAGGTAGCCGGCTTGCGCCTCGGTCCTGCCCGGATGCGCGATCGTGAGATCCCCGCCCATCACGACGCCGCCCTCGCCGTCGATCGACTGGTCGAGCAGGTTCACGATGAGGTCCGAGCCGGCGTCCGCGACGCCGACGACCGCCTTGGCAGCCGCCGCACCGCCCGGTCCGAAGGTCATCCCTCCGAGCAGGATCGGGAGCCGACCGATGTCCACGATCGCCTTCCTCCACGCTTCGACGACCTCTTCGGGGAAGTAGTCGAACTTGAGGCGCACCGCGAGCTCGAGCTTCGTCGCCGCTTCCGCGCTCGAGTAGTACATGAGATTGGTCCCGGCAGAGCCGTCGGCCATGTTGGGATGCGTCCGCGCCTCGACGCTCCTCCCCCACCAGTGGAACGATGCCGCGGCCTCGGCGGCATCCTCCGGGTCCTTCGCCGTCGAGATCACGAGCAGCTCGCCGCGCGGCCTCGCCGTCTCGCCGATGTACAGCTGCTCGAGGGTGATCTTCATCGGCTGTCCGATGCCGACACGCGTGAACCGGGTCGTCCGCGGCTCCCGCCGGGGCTTGCTCGACGGCACGGCCGAGGGCCTCGACTCGTCGCCGTCGCCGTCGCCGCCCGGCACGAAGATCCGTTCGCGCCGCTCATGGAGCGGCTTGATGATGGCCGCTGAGATGTCGAACGCGTCGAACCGTCCACCCGCCCCGCTCGCACCTGCCCGGTTCAGCTTGACCATCTGGAGCTCCTTCGCTCAGCACGCGTCGTATGCATAGCGTGCTCTGCCATCGTCCATGCGGATAGACCACCTGCCGCAGGAAGCGCCTCGGAATCGCTGAAGAGCCGCAGCCGTGGCGTCGGTCCGCAGCGGGAGCGGCGGCGATCGCTACTGTCGGCTCGTGCACTCGACCGACATCCGCGCACCGTCGCGCCGCTCCGCCGGGGCCGCTGGAGCGCTCGGGCTCGACCTGCTCCTCGTCGTCGCCTTCGCGGCGATCGGCCGCGCGAGCCACGAGTCGGGCGTGCTCGGCGATGGAGGTCTCGGGCTGCTGACGACGGCGTGGCCGTTCGTCGTCGCGCTCGTGCTCGGCTGGCTGCTCAGCCTGGCATGGCGAGCGCCCCTCGCGCCGCTGCGCACGGGTGTGCCCGTGTGGGTCGTCGCGGTCGCCGGCGGGATGCTGCTGCGCGCGCTCTCTGGGCAGGGCACGGCGCTGCCGTTCGTCGCCGTCGCGACGCTCGCGCTGCTCGCCACGCTCGTGGGATGGCGTCTCGCGGCCGCGTTCGTGAGACGATCCCGCTCGTGACGCAGACAGCGAGCCGGCGCGAACGCATCCGGGCATGGAACGAGCGCTTCATCGTCGAGGAGCGACGGCTCGACGCCGCGGCGCGGCGGCGGCTGTACCTGACCGCCGCCACCCTCATCGTGGTCGGGCTCGCGCTGTTCACGACGCTGCTCGTGAGCGTGCTCACGCAGTCGGGCCTCGAGCGGCTCGACGTGCCGGTCGACGACTGGTTCGACGGCTTCCGCTCCCCCGACGCGACGGCCTGGATGATCGTCCTCGCGATCGTCTTCGGCCCGGTGGCGCTGCCGATCATCGTGCTGGTCGTCGTCGTGACGTGGTCGATCGCCGCGAAGCACGTCTGGCGTCCGCTGCTGCTCGCGGCCGGCATGCTGACGGGGGTCGTGCTGGCGCTCACCATCGCGCCGATCGTCAAGCATCCACGACCGCCGGTGGCCGACATGCTCTTCGGCGCGGATCACAGCTTCTCGTTCCCGTCGGGGCACGTGCTGGGCGCCTCCGACTTCTTCCTGATCCTCGCCTTCCTGCTGGCGAGCCGCATCCAGAGGACGTGGTTCACGGTGTCGGCCGTCACGGTCGCGATCGTCATGATCGTCGCCCAGGCGGCGGGGCGCATCTATCTCGGCTACCACTACCTCAGCGACGTCTCCGCCTCGATCGCGCTGTCGATGGTGGTGGTCGGGCTCGTCATCGCCATCGACACGAAGCGCACCGTGAAGGTGCCGCCCGAGCGCGTCGAGGCGACGACGATCGTCCCGGAGTGACGCGAGCCGCAGTCCGGGGACGAAGGATGCCGCCTCCCTGACGGGAGGCGGCATCCGCTCGATCGGCTGCGGTCAGCTCAGCAGCTGTTGCCCCGCTTCCCCGAGCCCGGGTTCATCACGCAGGTCTCGCCGAGACCCTGCACGTCGGTGTCGACGATGGAGGCTCCGGGCGTCGCGGTGTCGACGACGAGCGGCTCGATGTCGGCGCGCGTGACCGTGATGATCGGCTCCGTGGGCACGGTCGCGGTCGCGACGTCGTACCGGGTGTCGCCATCGGTGGCGGTCACGACAGGGGCGATGGGTGCGCACTCGACGTCCGCCTCATCCGCGCCCGGTCGGGTGCCCTCGGTGACCACGGGCGTCCCCGGCACCACTGCCTCCGTCACCACGGGCGTGCCCGGGGTCGTCGACGCCGTCACGGTCGGGGTGCCGGTCGGTGTGGGGATGTCGGTGCCGCGCGGGAAGTCGAACCTCGTGACCGTCGTCGTCGCCGTCCTCGTCGTCGGCTGCGTGGTGGTCGCGGTCCGCTCGGTCTGCTGCGTCGTCATCGTCGCGATCAGCGTGCGGTAGGTCGTGGTCGTGCAGAGCTCGCGCTGCTGGGTGCTGGTGAAGACCTCGGTGTAGGGCGTGGTCGTCGTGATGAGCGTCTCGCGCGGCTGCGTCGTCGTCGTGACGCGCTCCTGGGGTGTCGTGGTCGTGGTGATGATGCTCGTCGGCGTCGTCGTCGTCGTCAGCACCGCGCGCTCGCACTTCTCGACAGCCTTCGCAGCTCGCGAGTCGTTCACACGCTCGCAGCCGATCGTCGTGGGCGTCTCGACGCTCGTCGGAGTGCCGAGCTCGGTGCGCTGCGTGGCGGTGGGCGTGCCCTGCACGATCACGTGCTCGCTCGACGCGGCTCCCGCGTCGCGATCCTCATGCGTCACGTCGGGCGTGCCCGCGCGCTCGGTGCGGACCACGGTCGGCTCGCCGACGTTGCGCTCCTCGGCGGTGACCGTCGGATCCGGCTGACGGGCCGGGAGCGCGGTGTCCACGGTGACGGCATCGCCGACGGGTCGGTCCGCGCTGTACGCGACGGTCGCCGAACCGGACGGCACATCGGGGGCGACCACGACCGTGATGACCGTGCAGACCTGATTCGATCCGTTGCCGCTCAGGGTGCCGCCCAGCGCGGCGCAGTTGGCCTGCTTCTCCGCGGGACCCGCGAAGGCTGGGGCTGCAGCGCCCAGCGTCAGGGCGAGGCCCAGCGCGGTCGCGGCGGCCAGGGAAGAGAGACGCATCGTGACTCCATCTCGAGAGGGGGCCCGCGATCGCGGGTTGGCGCGAACGTATGGCCGGATGGAGAAACCATGACGAACACGCGACGGAACCTTGGGCTACGACAAGCCGAGGCGCCGCGTCGCGCCGGCAGGAGCCCTGCGTCCGGGCTCAGGGCTGCTGCAGGGCCTGGGCGAGCATCACGAGGATGCCGCTCGGGCCCCGGAGGTAGGTGAGCCTGTAGAGGTCCTGGTACTGCGCGACACCGCGCAGCGGATGGCACCCGTGCTTCGCGGCGATCGCGAGCGCTTCGTCGATGTCGTCGACCGAGAACGCCACGCGATGCATGCCGATCTCGTTGGGGAGGGTCGGGTCGGTCTCGATCGCGTCGGGGTGGAGGTACTCGAAGAGCTCGATCCGACCACGCCCGTCCGGCGTCGCGAGCATCGCGATCTTCGCGTGGTTGCCGTCGAGCCCGACCGCAGTGTCTGCCCACTCGCCGCTGACCGTGTCACGGCCGATGAGCGTGAGACCGAGGTCGGCGAAGAAGGCGACCGCCGCGTCCAGGTCGCGGACGGCGATGCCGACGTTGTCGAGTGCGATGGCCATGCGGTGGATGCTCGCCGGTCGCTACCGCTCGGGGTGCTCGGTGTGGTCCGCCACATCCGGCTCGGCTCGGAGGAGGTCGGCGATCTCCTCCTCCGGCCGCGGCGCGTGGGTCTGGTCGGCCTCGAGCTCGGGGATGCTGTGCTCGCCCGGGCCGGGGACGTGGTCGTGAGCGGCGTGCGGGTCGGAAGACACGGCGGATCCTTCGGTCGGTGAGGTCCACAGGCTACGCGCTCGCGTCGCCTCGACTATCTCGCCGTCCCGACGTAGCGGTCGTCGATGCCGATCTCCGTCGGCACCCCGACGAGCGTGCCCGACGCTCGCACGCCCTCGTACTCGCCCCACGCATCCACGATCCGCCAGGTGCCCGTCGACCCCGGCTCGCCGAACCGTGCGACCAGGCGCACGTCGAAGCCGCCCGCGCCGCTGTCGCACGTGAACTCCTTCATGCCGACGAAGACGCCGCCCCACGGTGTCGGCTGCGTGCGAACGGGAACGGTGACCACCGTGCCGGTCTCGCAGCCGGGGATGTTGCCCTCGAACTCGCTCGCCGGGGCGCTGAAGTCCTCATGGACGACGACGTCCACCGGGAACCCGAGCGGGGCCGCGTTCGCGGGTGCTGCCAGGCCGATCGCGAGCAGCGCGCCGAGTGCGACGCCGACTGCCCCGTGAGCCCACTTCGTGTGCATGATCCTGCCTCCGGTCCCGAGCAGCGCTGCCCGACGGCTGGATGGTACGTCCGGGTGCCGGTCGCGGTCCAGACGCGTGTTCTGCCGGTCGCCGTCGCCACGCGGTCGTCAGCGGCGGGGCCGCACGACGAGGACGGGGCACGCAGCGTGCCGGACGCACTGCTCGCTCACCGACCCGAGCAGCATCCCCGTGATCCCGCCATGGCCGCGGGTGCCGACGACGAGCATCCGGGCGTCTCGTGACACCTCGATGAGGCACCCGGCGGGGCTGGCGTGCTCGGCGCGATAGGTCACCGGGACCGCCGGATGCTGCGCGACCGCGTCGTGCGCATCGCGCACGAGCGCCTGGGTGACCGTGCGGGCGTAGTCGGCGAACGATGAGACGTAGCCGAACGTCCAGTCCGACGGGCGAGGCGCGGTGGCGATCGACCAGGCTCGCACGAGCACGACCGGCACCCGCAGGTGGTCGGCGAGCTCGAGGGCCTCGATCAGCGCGTGCTGGGCACCGGCCGATCCGTCGTGCCCGACCACGATGCTGTCGTTCGGTGCGGGCACCGTGGCGTCGCCGTCGACGGGCGCAGCCTCGGGTCCACCTGCCTGGCTGCTCCGCATGGCGCGACGGTAGCCCCGGCGCGCGACGCGCGCCAGCCGCCCGTTCGCGGCGCGCGTCGTGCCCTGCGAACGACGAAGTCCCGAAGACGGTGGTCTTCGGGACTCTCTGTCGGGCTGACAGGATTTGAACCTGCGACCCCTTGACCCCCAGTCAAGTGCGCTACCAAGCTGCGCCACAGCCCGTCGATCTTGCGATCGAGCTGCCCGAAGGCAACTGCAACAGACTAGCGCATCCGGCGGACCACGGAGGCACCCGAGCGGGCTCGATCCGGGTCGGGCGAGGTTGTCCACAAGGGCGGATGCGTGTCAGTGGCCCGTGGGAGAGTGCGGCCATGTCGAGGGAGACAGCAGCCACCAGCCAGGCACCGCGGTCCGGTGCTGCCGGTGCCGCTGGACCCGGCCGCGCTCGAGGGTCCGCTGTGGCTGCGCGGCCCGCGGCCCGGGGACGTCGCGGCCGCGCCCGACCTCGAGGAGCGCCGCCGAGCCGGCCGGCGCTCCGGTCGTGGCGACGGCGGAGAGTGTGAGCGCGACGGCCATGCGGGCGGTGGTCGGGATCGATGCGGCGGTCGCGTCGATGCTGGCGATGCGCACGCACCTGCTCGCCGGCCTCGGCCGGCTCGCGATCGATCAGGCGATCGAGGCGAAGCTCGACACCGGCGTCGCGATCCGCGACCTCGCCGCCGAGCTCGCCCTGCTGCGAGCGGCGCAGCGACCGCACCGTCCAGGCCGAGGTGTCGCAGGCGATGGACACCGTCGAACGATGGCCCGCGACCCTGCGCGCGTGGGGCGCGGCGACGATCAGCCGCGGCCACGTCGCCGTGATCGCCGAGATCGGCGCGCCCCTCACGACCCCGGAGGCTCGTGCCGCGTTCGAGGCGGCGCTGCTGCCGCACGCGGCGGCGACCACGCCGGGCCGGCTGCGCGCGATCGCCCGCCGCGAGCTCGCGACGCTCCTCGAGCAGCCGCTCGCCGAGCGGCACCGCGAGGCGCGGGACCGGCGGGAGGTGTTCGTCACCGACCTCGACGACGGCATGTCCATGGTGCGCGCCATCGTGCCCACGGTGCTCGCCCACGGGATCCTCGACCGGCTCACCCAGATCGCCCGCGCCGGCGACACCGACCACGACGACCCCCGCAGCTACGACCAGCGCCGCGCCGACGCGCTCTGCGACCTGCTCCTCACCGGCGAGCCCACCGGCCAGGCGCTGCGCGGCATCCGCGCCCAGGTCAGCATCGTCATCCCCGCGACCGTCCTCACCGGCGACGACACCGACACCGGCACGCGGGGATGCGCGGCTGCGCACCGGGCAGCTCGTCGACCCCGAGACCGCCCGCATGCTCGCCGGCATGACGAAGCTGTGGACGCGCGTGTTCACCGACCCCGTCAAGGGCCACGTGGTCGCGGTCGACGGGTACCGGGTGCCCCGGAAGCTCCGACGGCTGCTCCGCGAGCGCGACCAGCGCTGCCGATGGCCCGGCTGCACCGGCAGGGCCGAGCACGCCGACCTCGACCACACCATCCCCTGGGCCGACGGCGGCACCACCACCATCGACAACCTCGCCCACCTCTGCCGACGCCACCACACGCTTGAAGGGCGCGGTCCTCGCCGGCGGCCGACGCTGGGCGGTGCGGCAGCTCGGGCACGGGGTGCTCGAATGGACCTCACCCGAAGGACGCGTCTACGTCGACCAACCCGAACCCGCCGGCCCGCGATTCACCGAGAGCTACATGGACTGGCTCTGGAAGGGCACCATCGGGCCACTGCCCGAGACACCCTTCTGACGGCCGGGTGGCGGGTCAGCGCCCCGAGCGGCGGCGCACGAAGTCGGCCAGATCAGCAGACTGCGCCAGTCGCGACGGCTCGTGCACGTACATCATGTGCCCCGCCTCGTAGTAGCGGTGCTCGAGGTTGTCGCGCAGCGCCTCCGGGATCTGCAGGTGCGCGACGGAGTCCTCCGCCGCCGAGAACGGCGTCGCACCGTCGAACCAGCCGTAGGCGAGGTGCACCGCCAGGTGCGGGTTCTGCCGCATCGCACGCGAGAGCCGGTCGATCACATAGACGGGCGCGTTCTCGAACTCCTTGTAGCTCCACTGCTCGTTCACGTTCAGCCCGAACACGTGGAAGGGACCGGTGTCCCGCACGCCGAGGTCGTGGTGCAGGTAGTGCTGGAACGCGGCCGCGTACGGGCCGAGGATGGCGTCCATCGACGGGTCGGCATCCATGTGCTCCGCGATCCCGCTCGCCGCCGGCCCGGTGAACCGCGAGTCGAGTCGCCCGACCGTGAGGCCGCGGTCACGCAGCAGCTCGCCGAAGTACCGCCAGTGCTCGATGCGCAGATCGGCGCGGTCGACGTACGCCTCCGACAGCCCCGACAGCCGCGCGACGGTCGCCACCGCATCCGCACGCTCCGCCGCGGTCAGGCGGGCGCCGCGCGAGAGCACGAACGGGTAGTCGCGGGCCGCGAACTCGCGTGCCTCGTCGACGACCTCCTCGAGCGATCGCCCCTCGTGGAAGCCGTGCTGCCAGGCGGTCGCCGCGTAGAACGGCAAGTACATGGCGTGCGCGCGGTCGCCGCCCCGCTCGAAGTTGGCGGTCGAGAAGTCGAGCACGCTCGAGATGAGCAGCAGCCCGTTGAGGTACATGCCCAGCTGCTCCTGCAGCAGCTGCGCGAGCCCCGCGGCACGCGTCGTGCCGTACGACTCCCCCGCGAGGAACTTCGGGCTCAGCCAGCGCCCCTCGGCGGTCACCCACTGGCGGATGATCTCGGCGACCGACTCGATGTCGGCGGTGAAGCCGTGGAAGTCCTTGGCCTTCTGCCCCTCGACGGGTCGCGAGCGCCCGGTCGAGACGGGGTCGATGAAGACGAGGTCGGAGACGGCGAGGAGCGACTCGGCATTGTCGACGATCCCGTATGGCGGCGAGGCGAGCGAGCCCGCGTCGCCCATGACGACGCGCTTCGGGCCGAGCACGCCCATGTGGAGCCAGACGCTCGCGGATCCGGGGCCGCCGTTGAACGCGAACGTCACGGGCCGGGTCGTCGGGTCGGCGTCGTCGGCGGTGTACGCGGTGATCGCGACCTGCGCGCGCGGCTTCCGGCCGCGGAACACGTCGTCCTCGACCTTCTCCTCCCACAGCACCACCCGGCCGGCGCGCGCCGTGTAGGCGAGCTCGCCGTCGGGCGTCGTCAACCGGTGCTTCGTGATGACGAGCTCGTCGACCGCGTGCACCTCTGGCGTCTTCGCGGTCTCGTCTGCGGTGGTGGTCTTGGCGTCGTTGCTCTCGGTCACCCGACCGACCCTATCGAGCGCGCTCGATCACCATCGCCGAGGCCATGCCGCCGCCCACGCACAGCGTCACGAGCGCGCGCCGGCCACCGCGCCGCTCGAGCTCGTCGAGCGCCGTCCCGAGCAGCATCGCGCCGGTCGCGCCCAGCGGGTGCCCCATGGCGATCGCACCGCCGTTGACGTTCGTGCGATCCGCGTCGACGCCCGTCTCGCGCATCCAGTGCAGCACGACGGAGGCGAAGGCCTCGTTCACCTCGAACAGGTCGATGTCGTCGATGCTGAGCCCCGCGCGATCGAGCACGCGCTCGGTGGCGGCGACGGGCCCCGTGAGCATGAGCGTGGGATCCGAGCCGATCGACGTCGCGGCGACGATCCGGGCCCGAGGCGGGAGGCCGAGGGATGCGGCGGCCGCCCCGCTGCCGATCACCACGAGTCCCGCGCCGTCGACGATGCCCGACGAGTTGCCCGCGGTGTGCACGTGGTCGATCTGCGCGAGCGCGGGGTGGCGCCCGTGCACGACACGATCGAAGCCGCCCTCGCCGAAGGCCGCGAACGCCGGGGCGAGCGACGCGAGCGCATCGAGCGTCGTGCTCGGCCGTGGATGCTCGTCGCGGTCGAGCAGCACGCCGCCGTCGGCGCGCCGCACCGGCACGATCGAGCGAGCGAACCGCTGCTCGTCCCACGCCGCCGCCGCGCGCTGCTGCGACAGCAGGGCGAAGCGGTCGACCGCGTCGCGGTCGAAGCCGTCGAGGGCCGCGATGGCGTCGGCGCTCACGCCCTGCGGGATGAGGCTCCACGGCTCGAGCGCGCTCGCGTCGGTCGCGTACGGCCCGCCGTCGCTGCCGAGCGGCACGCGCGTCATCGCCTCGACGCCGCCGGCCACGATGAGGTCGTCGAAGCCCGCCGCGATGCGCGCGGCCGCAGTGGTGACCGCCTCGAGCCCGGATGCGCAGTACCGGTTCACCTGCATGCCCGGCACCGAGTCGGGCAGCCCGGCCGCATGCACGGCCGCGCGCGCGAGCACGCCGCCCTGCTCCCCGACCGCCGACACCGTGCCGAGCACGACGTCGTCGATCCTGTCGGGGGCGACACCGCGGGCCTCGAGCGAGGCGAGCAGTCCGCCGGCGAGCCGCACGGGATGCACGTCGGCGAGGGCGCCGCGACGCCGCCCGCGCGGCGTCCGCACGGCGTCGAGGATGAAGGCGTCAGCCATCGCGCGCATCCCGCAGCGCCCGCTCGACCCGAGCCGCGAAGCCGGTCACGCGACCGAGCAGCCCTTCGGCGCGCGACGCGACGCGGGCGCGGTCGATCAGGTGGGGCGGGCCGGTGCGGATGATGTGCGAGCACGCGAGGTCCTCGCAGATGTACGTGCCGATCGAGCTGCCCGTATCGCCGCCGGGACCCGCGAGGCGCGCGCTGAACATGCGCACCTGGGTGGCCGGCTGCGTGGAGTGGCACAGCGCGCACATCGCCGCGATGCCGGGGCGCAGGCCACCCGGCGCCGACCGCACGACGAGGCCCACGAGGCGGTCGCCCTGCCAGAGCACCATGTAGCCGACCCGGGACGAGTGCGGGTCGCGCCAGCCGAGGTACTCCCGGTCGTCCCACATCGTCTCGTGCAGCCCGGGGATGGGCAGCTGGTCGAGCTCGCGCGGCGTGGCGTTCACGAAGCACGCCCGGAGCTCGGTCTCGGTCACCTCGCGCATGGCGTCGACGCTAGCGGATCCGCCTGCGATGAGGGTTTGCCGCCGTCGGGCCTCCACCCAGGAGAGTCCCGACGGCGGCAAGTCTGTGTCAGGCGGGCAGCAGCTGCCGCGCCTTGGCCATCTGGTCGGCCATGTGCTCGATGACGCGCACGACCTGCGACGAGTACCCGTACTCGTTGTCGTACCAGACGTAGAGCACGAGGTGCCGGCCGGTCGCGATGGTCGCGAGTCCGTCGACGATGCCCGCCCGGTTGTTGCCGACGAAGTCGGTCGAGACGACCTCGGCGGAGTCGGTGAAGTCGATCTGCGCGCGCAGCGCGCCGGTGAGGGACGTCTGCCGCAGCAGCTCGTTGACCTGGTCGCGGTCCACATCCTGCTCGAGCGTGAGGTTGAGGATGGCCATCGACACATCGGGCGTCGGCACGCGGATGGCGTTGCCGGTCAGCTTGCCCTCGAGCTGCGGCAGGGCCTTCGCGACGGCCTTGGCCGCGCCCGTCTCGGTGAGCACCATGTTGAGCGCCGCCGAGCGCCCGCGACGGGCGCCCTTGTGGAAGTTGTCGATGAGGTTCTGGTCGTTCGTGTACGAGTGCACCGTCTCGACGTGGCCGTGCTCGATGCCGAACGCGTCGTCGATGATCTGCAGCACAGGCGTGATCGCGTTCGTCGTGCACGACGCGGCCGTGACGATCGTGTCGTCGGTGGCGATCATGTCGTGGTTGACGCCGAAGACGATGTTCTTGAGCGGGCTCTTGCCGGGGGCGGTGAGCACGACGCGCTCGACGCCCGGGCGGGAGAGGTGCTGTGCGAGCCCCGCCTCGTCGCGCCAGCGGCCGGTGTTGTCCACGACGATCGCGCGGTCGATGCCGTGCTGCGTGTAGTCGACGGTCGTCGGGTCGTCCGAGTAGATCACCTGGATGAGCGTGCCGTTGGCGAGGATCGTCGACGCCTCGCGGTCGACCTCGATCGTGCCGAGGAACGCGCCGTGCACCGAGTCGCGGCGCAGCAGGCTCGCGCGCTTCTCGAGGTCGTCCTCGCCACCGCGGCGCACGACGATCGCGCGCAGTCGCAGCCCGAGCCCGCTCCCGGCGTGGCCGATGAGGATGCGCGCCAGCAGGCGGCCGATGCGGCCGAAGCCGTACAGCACGACGTCCGTGGAGTCATCCTGCGACCACGACGGCAGGGCGGCGACGTGCTCGCGCACCCACGCGTCGAAGCCGTCGGAGGGCGCCTCGGCGAGCACGAGGCCCAGGTCGAGCGAGATGCCGCGGAGGCCCAGCTCGTCGACGATGCGCAGCACCTGGATGGAGTCCTCGATGCGCAGCACGCGCTCGCCGACGCGGCGCGCCCACTTGTGCGCCTTGAGGATGTCGATCGGCGACTGGTTGACGAGCTTCTTGCCGTGCACGTGCGTCACGACGTCGCGCTCGCGGTAGAGGCGGCCGATGATCGGCACAGCGGATTCTGCGAGCGCGAGGCGGTCGAGCCACGCCTGGTGGGCGCTCTCGGCGGCGGAGGAAGCGGTTGTCACACCTTCACGATAGGCAAGCGAGCAACCGCATACCGGCGCCCCAGCGGGTCAGGATGCTCCCAACGTCACCGTGGTGAAACTTCGCCCGATCTTTCCAGGCGGAGGCTCAGTCGACGTACGACTTGCCGAGCTTCCAGTAGCCGGTGAAGGTGATGCGGCGCTTGTCGATCCCACGGTCGCGCACGAGATGCCGGCGAGCGCCTGTCGCGAGCGCCTGCTCTCCCGCGTTGTAGGCGTAGCCGAACTCCTCGGGCATCCGAAGGCCGCGGAGCTCCTCGAGCGCCGCCTGGCCCTCGCGCACATCGCCGCGCTCCACCCAGCGGATGTCGACGCCGTCCGGGCGCGCGAAGTGCTGGATGTCGTCGCGGTGGCCGACCTCGATGACCGCCGTGCCCCGCGCGTCGTCCGCGAGCGACCCGCAGATGCCCGCGATCGCCGGCAGCGCCGACTCGTCGCCGACCAGCAGCACCTCGCCCTCGAGGCCGTCGTCGTTGTAGAGCAGGCCCTCGTCGAGCAGCACCGCGCGCTCGCCCGGCTGCGCGGCCATCGCCCACGCGGCACCGGGGCCCGGGTCGACGTGGCAGACGAAGTCGATGTCGAGCTCGCCGGAGTCGAGCCGGAAGTCGCGCACCGTGTAGTTGCGGATCCACGGCCGGTCCGACTCGCGCATCGCGAGGTACTGCGGGAACCACGTCGACGGGCTCTTCGGCAGTCGCAGCTGGTCCTGGCCCTCGCGGCGCATGAAGAAGCGGAACCACTGGTCGAAGCCCTGCGGCACCATCGCGTGGACCTCGTCGCCACCGAGCGTGACGCGACGGATGTGCGGCGACACCTGCTGGTTCGCGAGCACCTCGAGCTCGACGAACTTCGGTGCGACCGCAGCGACGCGCTCGGGTCCCGCCATGCTGGCCTCCTGGTGCTCGGGCCTCAGGTGAGGCAAGCCTTACCTCTCAAGCGTAGCAAGCGCCACGCGCGCCCGCATCCGCCCGTACGATCGAGGCAGCATGCAGCTCACTCCCGGACGACGGCTCGCCGCGCTCTTCACCCTCGCGCTCGGCGGCTTCGGCATCGGCACGACCGAGTTCGCGACCATGGGCATCCTGCCGCTCGCGGCCGCCGAGCTCGTGCCCGGATTCGAGGCGGATCCCGCCGGCGGCATCGCGCACGCGGGGTGGATGATCACGGCCTATGCGCTCGGCGTCGTCGTCGGGGCGCCGCTCGTGTCGATCTGGGCAGCGCGGATGTCGCAGCGCACGCTCGTGCTGCTGCTGGTCGCCGCGTTCACCGTCGCGAACCTCGCGAGCGGGCTGATGCCGAGCTTCGAGCTCACGCTCGTCGCCCGCTTCGTCGCCGCGATCCCCCACGGCGCCTACTTCGGCGTCGCCTCCCTGCTCGCCGCCCGCATCATGGGCCCGGGCCGGCAGGGCGCCGGCATCGCGCTCGCCCTCTCCGGGCCTCACGATCGCCAATGTCATCGGCGTGCCGCTCGGCACCTGGCTCGGCCAGGTGGCGGGATGGCGCTGGACGTACGTGGCGGTCGCCGTCATCTTCGCCCTCACGCTCGCCCTCGCGCTCGCGTTCCTGCCGAGCGTGCCGGGCGACCCGACGCGCAGCGCGAAGCGCGAGCTCGCCGCGTTCCGCAACCCGCGGCTGTGGCTCATGATCGCGGTCGCGTGCGTCGGCTTCGGCGGCTTCTTCGCCGTCTACTCCTATGCGCGCCGAGATCGTCACGCGCGTCGCGCTGCTGCCGGAGTCGGCGATCGCCTGGCTGCTCGCGACCGTCGGGCTCGGCATGACCGTCGGCAACATCGTCGGCGGCTGGGCGAGCGACAAGAGCCTCCGCCGCACGATCGTGATCGCCTTCCCGAGCTTCATCGTGTCGCTCGCGCTGTTCGCGCTGCTGGGGGCGATGCCGATCGCGCTCTTCGTGCTCGCCTTCTTCATCGGCGCCGCGAGCTCGGTCCTCATCCCCACCATCCAGGCGCGCATCATCCGCACCGCCGGCGAGGCCGAGCTGATGGGCGCCGCGCACGAACCACGCGGCGTTCAACGTCGGCAACGCGCTTGGCGCCGCGCTCGGCGGCGCCGTCATCGCCGCGGGCCTCGGCTACCTCGCGCCCGCATGGCTCGGCGTCGGGCTCGCCACGGCGGGCTTCCTGCTCGCGCTGTGGAGCCTCGCGCATCGACCGCGGGCCGGACACGGCCGCGCACTCCGTCGTCGCGACCGTGCTCGGCCCGACGACGGCGGGCATCGAGGTGATCCGGTGACCGACGCGAGAGCGGCCGACGAGTGGTCGACGATCCTCTGGGACGACGAGGTGACCCTGCAGTCCTACGTCGTGCACATGCTCATGCGGCGCTTCGGCTGCACTCGCGCGCAGGCGCGCGAGCTCATGGAGCGCGCGCAGCGGGACGGCCGCGTCGCCGTCGCTCGAGGCGCGCGCGAGGAGCAGGAGATGCACGTCGCGGGGATGCACGCCGACGGCCTGCTCGCGACGCTCGAGCGGGTGCTGCCGTGAGGTCGTGGCAGCGCGTCGGCGACGACGGCGCCAGCTGCTCGATGCTCGCCGAGGAGGCCGACATGCTCGCGACGCTCGGGCGCCAGGTGCTCGGCCTGCACCGCGCCGTCATCGACCGCACGGCGATCGCATCCGATCCCGTCATGGCCCGCCTCTACCCCGACGCGTACGAGGATGCCGCCGACGCGGCGGAGTTCCGCAGGCTCGCGTCCGGCGACATCGCCTACGCCCGCATGCAGTCGATGACGCGGATGGTGGTCGACCTCGAGTCGGCGCTGCCGACCGAGGCCGACAGCGACGTCGTGCAGCTCGAGGTCGACGCCGAGGGCGCGGATGCCTGGCTGCGGGCGCTCGGCGAGGTGCGGCTCGTGCTCCACGTGCGGACCGGGCAGGACAAGCACGAGCTGCCGGACGACGTCACCGACGACGACATCGCGCAGCTGCGCGACGTGATCGACTGGGTCGGCTTCGTCCAGGGCACGCTGCTCGAAGCGCTCGATGGGAGGATGTCGGAATGAGGTTCCTGTCGATCCAGTCGCACGTCGCCTACGGGCACGTCGGCAACTCCGCCGCCGTCTTCCCCCTGCAGCGCATGGGGCACGAGGTGTGGCCCGTGCTCACCGTCAACTTCTCGAACCACACGGGCTACGGCTCCTGGGGCGGGCCGCTCATCCCGGCCGACGACGTGCGGGCGGTCGTGCAGGGCATCGAGGATCGCGGCGTGCTCGGCACGGTCGACGGGTGCTCTCCGGCTACCTCGGCGGCGAGGAGATCGTCGACGTCGTGCTCGACGCCGTGGCGCGCGTGAAGGCCGCGAACCCGCTCGCCACGTACACGTGCGATCCGGTGATGGGCAACGCGAACTCTGGCTGCTTCGTCGCGCCTGCGATCCCTCCGCTCATCCGCGAGCGGGCACTCCCCCAGGCCGACATCCTCACGCCGAACCAGTTCGAGCTCGGCTTCATGACCGACACATCCCCCGACACCGTCGCGTCGACGCTCGAGTCGGCCGACATCGTCCGCGACCTCGGTCCGCGCACCGTGCTCGTCACGAGCGTGCTGCGCCCCGACCGGGAGCCCGACACGATCGAGATGCTCGCCGTCGACGACGAGGGCGCCTGGATCCTGCAGACGCCCCACCTGCCGTTCAAGGCGAACGGCTCGGGCGACGTGACGAGCGCCGTCTTCTCGGCGCACTACCGCGAGACGGGGTCGGCGCTCGTCGCGCTCGAGAAGACCGCGTCGAGCGTGTTCGACCTGCTGCAGACGACGCTCGGCTCGGGCGAGCGCGAGCTGCGCCTCGTGCAGTCGCAGGAGGCGTTCGCCCACCCGCGCATGCAGTTCCGCGCGCGCCAGGTCCGCTGACCCGCCGCTGAGCGGTCACTCCCGCACGTGAACGGTCACTCCCGCACGTGAGGGGTCACTCCCGCACCTGAGGTCACTCCCGCACCTGACCGGTCACTCCCGCACGTGAGGGGTCGACTCCAGCACCTGAGCGGTCAGTCCCGCTCGTGATCGGTCATCCCCGCACATGACTGGTCATCCCCGCACGTGACCAGACAGCCAAGGACTGCGATCCACACACGCGCTCGGCACCCACTTCCCGGATGCGCAACGCAACGCCCGCCGTGGCGACTCGTCTCGCGAACGGGCCACTCACCCAGCGCGGCGTGACCACTCACCCACCGGAGTGACGCCACTCACCCGCCGGACTGACCACTCACCCGCCGGAGCGACCACTCACCCACCGGAATGACCACTCGCGCGCGGGCGCCACCGCTCCTACGTGCGGCGCTCGCGCTTCTCGCGCACGCGCATGTTCACCTGGATGGGCGAGCCCTCGAAGCCGTAGTCCTCGCGCAGGCGGCGCGTGATGAAGCGCCGGTAGCCGGGGTCGAGGAAGCCGGTCGTGAACAGCACGAAGGTCGGCGGCCGCGTCGACGCCTGCGTGGCGAAGAGGATGCGCGGCTGCTTGCCGCCGCGCAGCGGGTGCGGGTGCGCCGCGACGATCTCGGCGATGAACGCGTTGAGCTTGCCCGTCGGCACTCGCGTGTCCCACGACTCGAGCGCGGTCTCGAGCGCCGGCACGAGCTTCTCGAGGTGACGACCCGTGCGCGCGGAGATGTTCACGCGCGGCGCCCAGTCGACGTGCGCGAGGTCCTGCTCGATCTCGCGCTCGAGGTAGCGGCGGCGCTCGTCGTCGAGCTGGTCCCACTTGTTGAACCCGAGCACGAGCGCTCGGCCCGACTCGAGCACGAGGTCGATGATGCGCACGTCCTGCTCCGAGATCGGCTCGGTGACGTCCATGAGCACGACCGCGACCTCCGCCTTCTCGAGCGCGGCCTGCGTGCGCAGCGTCGCGTAGAAGTCGGCGCCCTGCTGCAGGTGCACGCGGCGGCGGATGCCGGCGGTGTCGACGAAGCGCCACACGCGGCCGCCGAGCTCGATCTGCTCGTCGACCGGGTCGCGCGTCGTGCCCGCGATCTCGTTGACGACGACGCGCTCCTCGCCGGCGGCCTTGTTCAGCAGGCTCGACTTGCCGACGTTCGGGCGGCCGAGGATGGCGACGCGGCGGGGACCGCCGATCTCCTCCTTCGCGACGGCCGAGATCTCGGGCAGCTTCTGCATCGCGAGGTCGAGCATGTCGGCGACGCCGCGGCCGTGGACGGCCGAGACGGGGATCGGCTCGCCGAGTCCCAGGCTCCAGAGCGACGCGGCCTCGAGGTCGCGGCGGGCGTCGTCCGACTTGTTCGCCACGAGCAGCACCGGCCGGTTCGACTGGCGCAGCATGCGCACGACGTGCTCGTCGGTCGAGGTGGGGCCGACGTTGACGTCGACGACGAACAGCACGGCGTCGGCGAGGTCGACGGCGATCTCGGCCTGCAGCGCGACCGAGCGGTCGATGCCGCGCGCGTCGGGCTCCCACCCGCCCGTGTCGACGAGCGTGAACTGCCGGCCCGCCCACTCGGCCTTGTAGGAGACGCGGTCGCGGGTGACGCCGGGCGTGTCCTCGACGACGGCCTCGCGGCGGCCGAGGATGCGGTTCACGAGCGCCGACTTGCCGACGTTCGGGCGGCCGACGATCGCGAGCACCGGCAGCGCCGGCAGGATGCGGATGGCGTCGGGACCCGCGTCGGCGAGGTCGAGGAGCTCGGCATCCTCGTCGTCGAGCTCGTAGTCGGAGAGCCCGGCGCGCAGCGCGGAGACGCGCGCCTGCTCGTTCTCGAAGTCGTCGTGCTCGATCGGGTTGTCGTCAGTCATGGTTCTCCTCGGTCACGAGGCGCACGATGGCCTCGACCGTCTCGTCGAAGGTCAGGTCGGTGGAGTCGACGACGGTCACGCCGTCGGCTGCGGTCAGGAAGTCGGACACCGTCGAGTCGGCCGCGTCGCGGGCCGCGAGGCGCGCGCCGACCTGGTGCTGGTCGCCGCCGACGTCGCCGAAGCGGCGGCGGATGCGCACGGCCTCGTCGGCGGTCAGCAGCACCCGCACGTCGGCGTCGGGCGCGACGACGGTGGTGATGTCGCGGCCCTCGGCGACGATGCCGGGCTCCGCGTCGAGGATGATCGCGCGGAAGCGCTCGTTCACGGCGCTGCGCACCGCCTGCACCCGGGCGACGCCCGAGACGGCGGCCGAGACCCGCTCGGTGCGGATGGCGTCGGTCACGTCGTGCCCGGCGATCGTCACGCGCTGGCCCGCCGCGTCGACGGTGACGTCGACGTCGAGCCCGTCGAGCGCCGCCACCACGGTCGCCTCGTCGTCGGTCGACCCGCCCCGCTCGAGGATGAGCCAGGTGATCGCCCGGTATGCGGCGCCGGTGTCGAGGAAGCGGAAGCCGAGCGACTGCGCGACCGCGCGGGCGACCGACGACTTGCCGCTGCCCGCCGGTCCGTCGATCGCGACGACGGTGCTCGTGCGCGCGCTCATGCGACGACCTGCCAGCCGAGCGCCTCGAGCGAGTCGTGCAGGTGGCGCACGGCCTCCGGCAGCACGGTGATCTCGGCGACGCCGAACTGGGCGCCCTCCGCGTGGTCGAGGCGCACGTCCTCGAGGTTCACGCCCGCATCGCCGATGTCGACGAGCAGCCGGGCGAGCTGGCCGGGGCGGTCGTCGACCCGCACCTGCACGCGCGTGAAGCGCGTGTGGGTGCCGTGCTTGCCGGGCAGGCGCGCGACGCCCTCGTTGCCGGCCCGCAGCGCATCCGCCACGGCCCTGCGGCTGCCGGATGCGTCGACGTCGTCGAGCGCGTCGGCGAGCGTCGCGAGGTCGGCCTGCAGCGCGCGCAGCTGCTCGACCACGGCCGGCGCGTTCGCGCCCAGGATCTGGATCCACAGCGCCGGGTCGCTCGCGGCGATGCGGGTGACGTCGCGCACGCCGCCGCCCGCGAGCCGCAGCGCCTCGTCGGGGGCGTCCGCGAGCCGCGCGGCCATGAGCGAGGAGACGAGCTGCGGCAGGTGGCTGATGATCGCCACCGAGCGATCGTGCTCGTCGGGCGTCGACTCGACAGGGACAGCCCCGAGGTCGAGGATGAGGTCGTCGACGAGGCTGCCGCGCTCGTACGAGATGCCGTCGTGGCCCGCGATCACCCACGGCCGGCCGACGAACAGGTCGCCGGAGCCCGCGAGCGCCCCGGAGCGCTCGCGCCCGGCCATCGGGTGCGTGCCGAGGTAGCGGCTGATGTCGGCGCCCAGCGCGCGCAGCTGCGCGAGCGGCACGGCCTTCACGGATGCGACGTCGGTGACGACCGCGTCCGGGAACGCGGCGAGCTCGTCGGCGACGACCCGCGCCGTCACGTCCGGCGGCACGGCGACCACGATCAGCTCGGGAGCGTCGCCCGGCTCGGCGAGGCGGCCGGCGCCGTAGTCGGCGGCGAGCCGCATGGCGGTGGGGCTGGCGTCGGCGAGCTGCACCTCGACGCCGCGGGCGGCGAGCCCGAGGCCGATCGACGTGCCGAGCAGCCCGGTGCCGACGATGCGCACGGGTCCGCGCAGTCGGTGGGTCACGGGCGCTCCTTGCGTGCGAGGGGTGGGGGTTAGGGCTGCGACCTCGAGATCGTGAGGATGGCGCCGCGTTCCATGGTAGTGAGTTCCCGCACCTGCCCCGACCGCAGCGTGCCGAGGTGCAGTGGGCCGAAGCTGCGCCGCACGAGCTCGACCACCGGGTGGCCGACGTGGTCGAGCATCCGGCGCACGATGCGGTTGCGGCCCGAGTGGAGCGTGAGCTCGACCATCGAGTGGCCCTGGGAGGGCTTGCCGACGAGCCTCGCGGCGTCGGCGTGGATCTCTCCGTCCTCGAGCTCGAAGCCGTCCAGCAGCCGGCGGATGACCCGCTGGTCGACCGCGCCGCGCACCTTGGCGACGTACGTCTTCTCCACCCCGAAGGACGGGTGCGCGAGCACGTGGGCGAGATCGCCGTCGTTCGTGAGCAGCAGCAGCCCGGAGGTGTCGGTGTCGAGCCGCCCGACGTTGTAGACGCGCTCCTCGATGGGATCGGTGAACTCGCGCAGGTCCGGCCGCCCCTGGTCGTCGGCCATCGTCGAGATGACGCCGGTCGGCTTGTTGAGCATGAGGTAGCGCTTCGTGGCGTCGAGCTGGATGGCGGTGCCGTCGACCAGCACCTGCGCGTCGGGGCGGATGCGGCTGCCCAGCTCGGTCACGACCTGGCCGTCGACCGAGATGCGGCCTGCGACGATCATGTCCTCGACGACGCGGCGGCTGGCGACGCCGGCGGCGGCGAGCACCTTCTGCAGCCGCTCGCCCTCGGCGCTCGCATCGGTGTCCTTCGGTGTCACAGTCCCAGCTCCTCTTCCCCGTCCGGCAGGAGGGGTGATATCGGCGGCAGCTCGTCGAGCGAGTTGAGCCCCAGCTGGGTCAGCAGCAGCTCGCTCGTCTCGTAGTGGATGGCGCCCGTCTCCGCGTCGGCGAAGGCCTCGCGGATGAGGCCGCGGCCGAGCAGCGTGCGCACGACGGAGTCGACGTTGACGGCACGGATGGCCGCGACGGCGCCGCGCGTGATGGGCTGCTTGTACGCGATCACGGCGAGCGTCTCGAGCGCCGCTTGCGACAGGCGGGTGGGCTGCTGCGTGAGCACGAAGTCGGCGGCGTCGACGTCGTAGGCGGCGCGCACGTAGATGCGCCAGCCGCCGCCGACCTCGCGCAGCTCGAAGCCGCGCTCGGGCCCATCGCCCCGCCCGTCGTAGTCGGTGCGGAGCGCCTCGATCGCCGCCTTCACGTCCTTGACCGGCGCGCGCAGCGCGGTCGCGAGGTGGACGGCGCCCTGCGGCTCGTCGGCGACCATGAGGATCGCCTCGATGCGGCGCTCGAGCGGCAGGTGCGAGCGGTCGACGGCGATCGGCTCGTCCGTCACCGCATCCGTCTCAGGCATGGTCATAGTCTGCCCCCAGCGCGACGAGGTCCTCGTCGCGGAAGTCGTGGCCGGTCCAGCTGATCGACAGCTCGCCGAGCGGTTCGAGCTGCTCGAACGTGACCGCCGCGTGGCGGTAGAGCTCGAGCACGGCGAGGAACCGGGCGACGATCACGCCGCGCGTCCCCTCCCCCGCGATGAGCTCGCGGAAGGTCGTGGTGCCCGACTGCCGCAGCATGGCGACGATGTGGGCGGCCTGCTCGCGGATCGACACGAGCGGCGCGTGCAGGTGGGCGAGCCCGACGGTGGGCAGCTCGCGCGGCGTGAGCGCGAGCAGCGCGAGCGCGGCGAAGTCGTCGGGCGAGAGCGTCCACTTGAGCTCGGGCGTGCGCTGCCGGAAGCGCTCCTCGAGCCGCACCGAGCGCGCGTGCCGGCTCGACTCCGCGCCGAGCCGCTCGCTGAGCCAGAGCGCCGCCTGCTTGAAGGCGCGGTACTGCAGCAGCCGCGCGAACAGCAGGTCGCGTGCCTCGAGCAGCGCCACGTCCTCGCTGTCGACGACGTCGCCGGCCGGCAGCAGCGACGCGATCTTCAGGTCGAGCAGGGTGGCAGCGACGACGATGAACTCGCTCGCCTGCTCGAGCTCCTCGTGGGTGTCGAGCGTGCGCACGTAGGCGATGAACTCGTTCGTGACGCGGCCGAGGGAGATCTCGGTGACGTCCATCGAGCGGTTGCCGATGAGCGTCAGCAGCAGGTCGAACGGCCCGTCGAAGTTGTCGAGCGCGAGGCGGAAGCCGCGCTCCTCATCGGCTGCGGACGCCTCGGCGTCAGGCGATCGCGCCACGGGAGATCAGCTCGCGCGCGAGCTGGCGGTGCGCCTCGGCGGCGGCGTGCTCGGGCGCGAACTGCGTGACGGGCTGGCCGGCGACGGATGCGTCGGGGAACTTCACGGTGCGGCGGATGACGGTGTGGAGCACGATGTCGCCGAACGCCCCCACGACGCGCTCCATGACCTCGCGGGCGTGCAGCGTGCGCGCGTCGTACATGGTGACGAGGATGCCGTCGAGCTGCAGCGCGGGATTGAGGCGGTCCTGCACCTTGTCGATCGTCTCCTTCAGCAGCGCGACCCCGCGGAGGGCGAAGAACTCGCTCTCGAGCGGGATGAGCACGCCGTGGGCGGCGGTGAGCGCGTTCACGGTGAGCAGGCCGAGCGACGGCTGGCAGTCGATGAGGATGAGGTCGTAGTCGTCGGCGACGCGGCGCAGCACGCGGGCGAGGATCTGCTCGCGCGCGACCTCGTTGACGAGGTGCACCTCGGCGGCCGACAGGTCGATGTTCGCCGGGATGACGTCGAGCCCCTCGACGCTCGTGTGCTGGATCGCGTCCTTCGGGTCGAGGCGCGGGTTGAGCAGCAGGTCGTAGATGGTGGTCGCGTCGTGGTTGTCGACGCCGAGGCCCGCGCTCAGCGCGCCCTGCGGGTCGAAGTCGACAGCGAGCACGCGGCGGCCGTACTCGGCAACGGCCGCGCCGAGGTTGATGCTCGTCGTCGTCTTGCCGACGCCGCCCTTCTGGTTGCACATCGTGATGATGCGCGCGGGGCCGTGGCTGCGGAGCGGCTGCGGCTCCGGGAAGTCGCGGGCGGGGCGCCCGGTGGGCCCGAGCGAGGGTGCCTCCATGCCGGTCAGGGTCTCGTTGCGCGTGCTCACGCCTCCGAGTCTAGGAACGGCGCGGCGCATCGCCGGGAGGCGCGGACGGCGTGTATCTCAACCTCTACCTGAACCTGTGGTGCGACGGCTCGACCTCCGTCAGCTCCAGGGAGAGGTTCTCGAGCGGATGCACCGGGCTCGGCCCGAAGGTGCGCGGGTAGCGCTCGAAGTCGGCGATGGCCGTGGCCGAGGCTAGCCCCGCTCGAGCACGAAGAAGAGGAAGCACAGGAACGCGCTCCGCTCCCCGCTCGCGATGCGCGGCGGCATGAGGTGCGGCGGCGTGCGCGGCGAGGGTCCCGGCTCCTCGATCGCGACGATCGAGAGTCCTGCACCGGTGAAGGCTGCGGTCATCGCACTCAGCGGCCGGTGCCACATCGTCAGCACCGCCGGCTGGCCGTCGAAGTCGAAGTCGTCGGAGTACCGCCGGGTGGCGAAGTAGTCCTCCTGCGGATGCGAGAGGAGCCGCACCGTCGGGTGGTTGACCGACACGATGAGCCGGCCGCCGGGGCGGAGCACCCGGCGCAGCTCGGCGAGCGGCGCGTCCCAGTCCTCGAGGTAGTGGAGGACGAGCGAGGCGATCACGTCGTCGAACGCACCGTCCGCGAACGGCAGCGGCTCGGCGAGGTCGCCGACGTGGAGCGGCACGTCGTCGCCCAGCCGCGCGCGGGCGAGGGCGATCATGGCGGGGCTGCCGTCGATCCCCGTGACCGCCGCGCCCTGCGCGCGCAGCGCAGCGGTCAGCGGACCGGAGCCGCAGCCGGCGTCGAGGATCCGGCGGCCGGACACGTCGCCCGCGAGGCGCAGGATGGCCGGGCGCTCGTAGTGGGCGTTCAGCAGGCTGTCGGCGTTCTCGGCGTCGTAGCGCTCGGCGAAGGCGTCGTAGGAGGCGGCGTGCATCCGTGCACGCTACCGCTCCCGACCATGCGCTGCGCGGGTCCGTCGCAGCGCCGTCAGCGGGCCCGCGGGTGCGCGGTCGTGTACATGTCGCGCAGGGTGTCGGCCGTGACGTGCGTGTAGATCTGCGTGGTCGCGACGGATGCGTGGCCCAGCAGCTCCTGCACGACGCGCACGTCGGCGCCGCCCTCGAGCAGGTGGGTGGCGAACGAGTGCCGGAACGTGTGCGGCGACACGTGCGGCACATCCGCCTCCTCGGCGACCCGCTGGATGATCTCCCACGCCGCCTGGCGGCTGAGCCGCCCGCCGCGCGCGCCGAGCAGCAGCGCCGGCCCGCCGCGCCCGCTCGTCGCGAGCGCCGCGCGCCCGCGGACGAGCCACGCGTCGAGCGCCGCGCGCGCGAAGGAGCCGACCGGCACGAGCCGCTGCTTCGCGCCCTTGCCGGTCACCTTCACGAGCGACTCACCCACGTCGTCGACGTCGAGCGCGATGAGCTCCGAGATGCGCGCTCCGGTCGCGTAGAGCAGCTCGAGCAGCGCGCGATCGCGCAGGCTCGCGGGGTCGTCGCCGCTCACCGTCTCGAGCAGCCGCTGCATCTGCGACACCGAGATCGCCTTCGGCAGCCTCGACGGCTGCTTCGGCGGGCGCTGGTCCTTCGCGACGTCCTCGACGGCGACGCGCTCGTCGACGAGCCATCGGTGCAGCGCCTTCACGGCCGACAGGTGCCGAGCGACCGAGGCCGGGGCGAGCCCGCGGTCGGCGAGCGCGGTGCGGAACGCGGCGACGTCGTCGCCCGTGATGGCCGACGCATCCGTCACGCCCCGCGCGTCGAGCACCGCGAGATAGCCCGTCAGGTCGCGGCGGTAGGCGGCGGTCGTGTGCTTCGACAGGCCCCGCTCGATGGCGAGCTGCCGCAGCAGCCGCTCGACGGCCTGCGCCGGCGTCATCGCGGGATCACGGGCGGTGCGCCGGGTGCCAGTCGAAGGGCAGGTCGGCAGGATGCGCCGCCGTGCCCCGCGCGCGCATCGCGGTGAGCGCCAGCACCGCCGACAGCAGCGTCGCGTTGTGGAGGCGCATCGCGAGCGCCGCGCCGACGATCTCGTCGAGGGGCACCCACCGGCGCTCCATCTCGGCCTCCTCGTGGAGCCGATCGAACGCATCCGGCAGCTCGTGCACGTCGGTCGCGAGGTAGACGCGGATGATCTCGGTCGAGCCGCCGCCCGACGTGGAGACGTCGATGAGGGTGCGCCAGGTGTCGGCGGCGAGGTCCGTCTCCTCGGCGAGCTCGCGCTGGGCGCCCGTCAGCGGGTGCTCCCCCTCGACGTCGAGGAGTCCCGCGGGCAGCTCCCAGAGCGTGCCGCCGGCCGGATGCCGGTACTGGTGCACGAGCATCACCTCGTCGCGCTCGTTCAGCGCCACGACCGCGACCGCGCCCGGGTGCACGAGCACCTCGCGGCGGATGCGGGCGCCGCCGAGCTCGAACTCCTGGCGCTCGACGTCCCACACCCGCCCGGCGAACAGCTGCTCGCGGGCGAGCACGGGCTGCGCGCCGAGCTCGTCGGCGAGCATCAGTCGGTCCGCTCGTCCGTCTCGTCGAACAGCTTCGAGGCGCGCTGGCGATCGAGCGCCGCGGCGACGAGGCCGCGGAAGAGCGGATGCGCGTGGTTCGGCCGGCTGCGCAGCTCGGGGTGCGCCTGCGTCGCGATGTAGAACGGGTGGCCGGGCAGCTCGACGTACTCGACGAGCGTGCCGTCGGGCGACAGGCCGCTGAAGGCGAGCCCAGCGGCGGCGATCTCGTCGCGGTACGCGTTGTTGACCTCGTAGCGGTGGCGATGCCGCTCGTGCGACACGTCCGAGCCGTAGAGCCGGGCCGCGAGCGACCCCTCGGCGAGCTTCGCCTCGTAGAGGCCGAGCCGCATCGTGCCGCCGAGGTCGCCGCCATGGATGTGCTGCTCCTGCTCGGCCATCGTCGCGATCACCGGGGCGGGCGTCGCCTCGTCGAACTCGGTGGAGGACGCGCCCTCGATGCCGGCGAGGTTCCGTGCCGCCTCGATCACCATGCACTGCAGGCCGAGGCAGATGCCGAGCGTGGGGATGTCGTTCTCGCGCGTGAACTTCAGCGCGCCGAGCTTGCCCTCGATGCCGCGGATGCCGAAGCCGCCGGGCACGACGATGCCGTCGAGCTCGCCGAGCTGGGCGGCGGCGCCCTCGTGCGTCTCGCACTCGTCGGAGCGGATCCAGCGGATGTTGACCTTCGTCTGGTTCGCGAAGCCGCCGGCCTTCACCGCCTCGGTCACCGACAGGTACGCGTCCGGCAGGTCGATGTACTTGCCGACGAGGCCGATCGTCACCTCGTGCTTCGGGTTGTGCACGCCGTCGAGCACGGGCTGCCAGCGCGCCCAGTCGACCTCCCCGGCCTCGAGTCCGAGCTGCTCGATGATGTACGAGTCGAGGCCCTGCTCGGTCAGCATGGTCGGGATGTCGTAGATCGAGGGCTTGTCGATCGCGTTCACGACCGCGCGCTCCTCGACGTCGCACATGAGCGCGATCTTCTTGCGGTTCGCGTCCGAGACGGGCCGGTCGCTGCGCAGCACGAGCGCGTCCGGCTGGATGCCGATGGACCGCAGGGTGGTGACCGAGTGCTGCGTGGGCTTCGTCTTCTGCTCGCCGGAGGCGCCGAGGAACGGCACGAGCGAGACGTGCACGAAGAAGATGTTCTGCCTGCCGAGCTCGTGGCGGATCTGGCGCGCCGACTCGATGAACGGCTGCGACTCGATGTCGCCGACGGTGCCGCCGATCTCGGTGATGATCACGTCGGGCTGCGGGTCGCCCTCGGACTGCAGGCGCATGCGGCGCTTGATCTCGTCGGAGATGTGCGGGATGACCTGCACCGTGTCGCCGAGGTACTCGCCGCGGCGCTCGCGCTCGATGACGCGCGAGTAGATCTGTCCCGTCGTGACGTTCGCGGCCTGCGACAGGTTCACGTCGAGGAATCGCTCGTAGTGGCCGATGTCGAGGTCCGTCTCGGCGCCGTCGTCGGTGACGAAGACCTCGCCGTGCTGGAACGGGTTCATCGTGCCGGGGTCGACGTTGAGGTACGGGTCGAGCTTCTGCATGACGACATGCAGACCTCGAGCGGTCAGCAGGTTGCCGAGCGACGCGGCCGTGAGCCCCTTGCCGAGCGACGAGACGACACCGCCCGTGACGAAGATCTGCTTGGTCACCTTAGGTCTGGGCGGGGTCCCGGTTGCACTTTGGCTCACGGGCTTCGAGCCTAACCCACCGCGCGCGCGCCGACCAGCAACTCGCGGGCGTGGGCCAGCGCGGTGTCGGACGCGGTGCCCGAGAGCATGCGAGCGAGCTCGGCGAGGCGCTCGTCGCCCTCGACGCGAGCGACCTGCGATGCGGTGATGCGCCCGTCGGTGCCCTTGACGACCCGCACGTGGCTCTCGGCGAAGGCCGCGACCTGGGCGAGGTGCGTGACGACGATCACCTGGCAGTGCTCGGCGAGCCGAGCGAGTCGTCTGCCGATCTCGGTGGCGGCGGCGCCGCCGACGCCGGCGTCGACCTCGTCGAACACCATCGTGGGCACGCTCTCGTCGGCGAGCGCCACCTCGATCGCGAGCATGATGCGGCTGAGCTCGCCGCCGGAGGCGCCCTTCTGCACCGGGCGCGGATCGGCGCCCGGATGCGGCGCGAGCAGCATCGTGACGCGGTCGCGACCGCTCGGCCCGAGCTGCTCCCCCTGCTCGACCTCGACGACGAGCCGCGCATCGGGCATCGCGAGCGCGCGCAGCTCCGCGCCGACCGCCTGCTCGAGGTGCCGTGCCGCGTCCTGGCGCAGCGCGCTCAGCCGGTCGGCGACGGCGATGGCCGCGTCGAGGTGCCGCGCCTCCTCGGCGTCGAGCCGCGCGAGCTCGGCGTCGTCCCCCTCGAGCTCGACGAGCCGCAGCGCGGCGGCGGGCGCCGTCTCGAGCGCCTCGTCGAGGGGGCGGCCGAGCCGGCGCTCGAGCGCGGTGAGGGCCGCCCGGCGGTCCTGCACCTCGTCGAGGCTGCGCTCGGGGCGATCGAGGTCGTCGAGCGCTCGCACGATGGACGACGACGCCTCCAGCAGCAGCGCATCCGCCTGCACGAGCAGGTCGAGCGCATCGGCGAGCGCCGCGTCGTCCCCCGCCGCGCGCTCGACGAGCCGGCGGGCGTGGCCGGCGAGCGTGAGCGCGTCGGGGGCGCCGTCGTCGTTCGACAGCGCCGCGTGCGCCTCCGCGAGCTGCAGCCGCAGCCCCTCCGCGTGGTCGAGCCGGTGGGCGAGCGCTGAGAGCGCGTCCTGCTCGCCCGGTGCCGGGTCGACGGCCTCGAGCTCCTCGAGCTCCGCGCGGATCGCGTCGGCCTCGGCGACGCGCGCGTCGTGCTGCGCCCGGATGCGTGCCGCCGTGTCGCGCGCGTCGGCCCAGGCCGCGTGCTCGGCCCGGTACTCGGCGAGCAGCGCACGCAGCGGGTCCCCGGCGGCGCGGTCGAGCGCGTCGGCCTGCGCGTCGGCGGAGCGCAGCCGCTGCTGGTCGGCCTGCCCGTGCACCGCGACGAGCCGGTCCGCGAGCTCGCGCAGCAGCCCGGCGGGCACCGCCGCACCGCCCGCCTGGGCGCGCGAGCGGCCCTCGCGCGTGAGGGCGCGGCCGAGGATGAGCTCGCCGTCGTCGACGGTGCCGCCCGCGTCCTCGACGAGGGCCACCGCATCCGCGTCGTCCAGGAGCCACACGCCCTGCACCGCCGCGCGCGCCTCGCCGGCCCGGATGACGCCGGCGTCGGCTCGCTCGCCGCGCAGCAGCGCGAGCGCTTGCACGAGCATCGTCTTCCCCGCGCCGGTCTCGCCGGTGATCGCGGTGAACCCCGCACCCACCGGCACTCGGGCCTCGTCGATCACGCCCAGCGAGCGGATCGTCAGCTCGTCGAGGCGCGTCACGGTCGCGGCCGCCGGAAGCCCTCGACGGGCAGGTGGAACTTGGCGACGAGCCGGTCGGCGAACGGGGCGCGCGACAGTCGGGCGAGGCGCAGCGGCCGGTCGTCGCGGGTCGCCTCGACGCGCGAGCCCGGCGGCAGCGGGAAGGAGCGGCGCGAGTCGCACCACAGCATCGCGGCGCTCGTCGAGTCCTCCGCGATCGTCACGGCGGGCGTCGACGTGGGCGCGACGACGAGCGGCCGGGTGAACAGCGCGTGGGCGCCGAGCGGGACGACGAGCAGCACCTCCGCGGTCGGCCAGACGACGGGCCCGCCCGCCGAGAAGGAGTACGCCGTCGACCCGGTCGGGGTCGCGAGGATGACCGCGTCGGTGCCGAAGGACGAGATCGGGTGGCCGTCGATCTCGAGCAGCGCCGAGATCATGCGGCCGGCGCCGTCCTTCTCGATCGCCGCCTCGTTGATCGCCCACGTCTCGTGCACGAGCTCGCCGTGCTGGAAGACGCGCACGCAGAGCGTCAGCCGCTCCTCCACCTCGTAGTCGCGCAGCAGCGCCCGCTCGACCACCTTCGCCGTCTCGGCGACCTCCGCCTCCGCGAGGAAGCCGACGTGGCCGAGGTTGATCCCGAGCAGCGGCGCGCCGATCTCCCGCTGCAGCTCCGCCGCGCGCAGGATCGTGCCGTCGCCGCCGAGCGTCATGATGAGCTCGACCTCGCGTCCGTCGTCCGGGTCGTGCGGCTCGACCTCCTCGAGGCCGTGGCGCCCGTCCAGCAGCACGCCGCGGTCCTCGGCGAGCACGACCGGGATCACGCCGGCGGCGAGCAGCCGCACGGCGATGGATGCGGCGGTGTCGACCGCCTCCTCGCGCCCGGGGTGGAACGCGAGCAGGAACCTGCGGTCGGTCACCGGGCCTCCCTCGACAGTCGCGCGGACTCGTCGAGCCATTCTGTCGGATTCGTGCCGCCGGTCGCCGAGAGGTGCGCGAGGTACTCGAGGTTGCCGCGCGCGCCGACGATCGGGCTGCCGATGATCCCCGCGGTGCCGAGCCCCGCATCCCATGCCGCCCACAGCACCTGCTCGATCGCCTGCGCTCGCAGGCCGGGATCGGTCACGATGCCCTCGCGGACGCCCGTCCTGCCGACCTCGAACTGCGGCTTGATCAGCACGATCCAGTCGGCGTCGGGCGCTGCGACGCCGCGCAGCGGCGGGATGGCGAGCCCGAGCGAGATGAACGACAGGTCGGCCGTGATGATGGTCGGCGGCGGGTCGATCGAGCCCGGCGCGAGGTCGCGCACGTTGGCGCCCTCGATGAGCGTGATCGGATGCGCCGCGACGTCGAGCCGGAACTGGTCGTGGCCGACGTCGAGCGCCGTGACGTGCGCGGCGCCGCGGGCGAGCAGCACCTGGGTGAAGCCGCCCGTGGACGCCCCGGCGTCGAGGGCGCGACGGCCCGCGGGGTCGACGCCGAAGGCGTCGAGCGCGGCCAGCAGCTTGTGGGCGGCGCGCGACACCCACGCGTCGCCGCCGGAGACGGCGATGTCGACGTCGGGGGTCACCTTGAGGCTCGCCTTGAGCGCCGTCCGACCGGCCACCGTCACGAGGCCCTCGGCGATGCGCTGCTGCGCCTGGGTCCGGCTGCGGGCGAGCCCGCGCTCGACGAGCGCCTGGTCCAGTCGCGCGGCGCCGCCCACGTCGAGGTCAGCCACGCACCGCCCCGAGCTCGGCCTGCAGCCGGTCGTGGATGCGAGCGAGCTGGTCGGCGCGCTCCTCCAGCGGCTGCTGCTCGAGCAGCTCGAGCTCGTCGACGAGCCCGTCGGGCGCGCTGGAGTGGTCGGTCATGCCTCCGAGGCTAGCGAATCGATGGCCGCGAGCTCGTCGGCGCGCGAGAGCCTCGAGGCACTCGGCCGGTCCAGCCCCCGGTCCCGCTCGTCGGCGAGCGCGGCCACGAGGGTCTCGCGCAGCGGGCGGTGCTGGCCGCCTGCCGCCCGGTAGCGCGCGCTCGAGCGCTGCGCGTGCGACGCGATCGCCGCGGGCAGGGTCAGCGGCAGCGCACGCGGGCCCGCCCAGGCGCCGATCTCGCGCGACTCGAGCTCGGTGTCGCTCGCGAGCACGAGCTCGCCCGCGTGCCCGGTGAGCTCCCTCGCCATCGCGAGGAGCGCGTGGAGCGTCATCTCCGCGCCGACCGCGTTCACGACATCGCTGCGCGATGGCGCGCGATCGACGACGAAGGCGGTGAGGTCGCGGACGTCGATCGTCTGCGTCGGCTGATCGCGTCCGGGCGCGAGCACGGGTCCGTCGCCCGCGAGCGCGAACCTGCCGACCCAGTAGCCGAAGCGGTCGCTCTCGTCACCGGGCCCGCCGATGAGCCCCGGCCGCACGATCGACAGCCGATCGCCCAGCCGCTCGCGCGCGACCCGCTCGATCCACGCCTTCGCGCCGCCGTACTCCTCGCCGGTGGCATCCTCCGGCACGAGCTCGTCGTCCTCGTCCGCGCCGACCGGCGCTCCCTCGACCCGCTGCGCGGAGACGGAGGAGACGAACGTCCAGTGCCGCGCGCGGCCCGCGAGCTCGTCGAGCGCGCCGGCGGCATGCTCGGGCAGCCGGGTGACGTCGACGACCTCGTCCCACTCGCCCTCGAGCGCGTCGTACGCGCCGTCGCGATCGCGATCGCCGACGACGAGGTGGGCGATGCGCGGCACGGTGCCGGCCTGGCCGCGCGCGAGGCACACGACCTCCGCGCCCCGGGCGGCATGGCGCGCGGCGACCGCATGGCCCAGCCACCCGGTGCCGCCCAGCACGAGCACACGCTCCACCCGCGACCCGTCGTCCATGGGCTCAGCACACCACGACCGCGGCGTCGGCGCTAGCGTCGTCGTCATGCCACCAGCGAACGCAGGCCCGCCGCCTGCGGGCGCGCCGGTGCCGGCTGCCATCGCCGCGCTCGCCGAGCACCATCCGCTCCAGCTCGTGTGGCAGAACGAGCTCGGCGGGGTGACGGCGCGCATCGACCGGCCGGCGGGCGCGGTGTTCGCGAAGTGGGATCCGTCGGGCAGCCCAGCGTCCCTGGCGGACGAGTGCGAGCGGATGCGCTGGCTCGCCGCAGCGGGCGATGTCCGGGTGCCGCGGGTGCTCGAGCTGCGCACATCGGCGGCGGGCGACGTGCTCGTCACCGACGCCATCGCGGCGATGCCGATCGTCAGCGCCGAGGGCCTGCGCGACCCCGAGCGCGCCGCTGCAGCGCTCGGAGACGGGCTGCGCCGGCTGCACGCGCTGCCGACGGACGGCTGCCCGTTCCCTGCGCCGAGCTGGACGGCCGGGGAGCGCGTGGACGACCCGGTCGTGTGCCACGGCGACCCGTGCGCGCCGAACACCCTCATCGCGGCCGGCCGCTTCGCGGGGCTCGTCGATCTCGGCGACGTCGGCGTCGGCGACCGGTGGGCGGATCTCGCGATCGCCTCGTGGTCGCTGCACTGGAACGGTCTCGGCGACGCGGAGCCCGCCTTCTGGGCCGCATACGGCACCCGCCCGGACCCCCGCCTGGTGCAGCGCTGGCGCAGCCTGTGGGAGCCGCCGACGGACGACGGCTGAGCCGTCGCGGCCCGCAACGACGAAGAGCCCCAGATCGCTCTGGGGCTCGTGTGTCTCAAGACGGAAAAAGGGGCCCCAGGTGACTGGGGCCCCTTTCCAAAGAAAGTCCGGCGGTGTCCTACTCTCCCACAGGGTCCCCCCTGCAGTACCATCGGCGCTGAGAGCCTTAGCTTCCGGGTTCGGAATGTGACCGGGCGTTTCCCTCTCGCTATGGCCGCCGAAACACTGTTGATGTTTCAGTCTGCACAGCTCTCCACTGTCGTGGAGGGCTGCAGTTCCCGACCGTACATCGGGAACCACAAAGTGGACGCGAGCAGCAAGCTCATATAGGTGTTATCAAATTATCGGCTTATTAGTACCGGTCAGCTTCATGGGTCTGTAGTCCCCACTTCCACATCCGGCCTATCAACCCAGTAGTCTGGCTGGGAGCCTCTCGCCCGAAGGCATGGAAGTCTCATCTTGAGGCCGGCTTCCCGCTTAGATGCTTTCAGCGGTTATCCATCCCGAACGTAGCTAATCAGCGGTGCTCCTGGCGGAACAACTGACACACCAGAGGTTCGTCCAACCCGGTCCTCTCGTACTAGGGTCAGATCCTCTCAAACTTCCTACGCGCGCAGCGGATAGGGACCGAACTGTCTCACGACGTTCTAAACCCAGCTCGCGTGCCGCTTTAATGGGCGAACAGCCCAACCCTTGGGACCTACTCCAGCCCCAGGATGCGACGAGCCGACATCGAGGTGCCAAACCATGCCGTCGATATGGACTCTTGGGCAAGATCAGCCTGTTATCCCCGAGGTACCTTTTATCCGTTGAGCGACAGCGCTTCCACAAGCCACTGCCGGATCACTAGTCCCGACTTTCGTCCCTGCTCCAGTTGTCACTGTCACAGTCAAGCTCCCTTGTGCACTTACACTCGACACCTGATTGCCAACCAGGTTGAGGGAACCTTTGGGCGCCTCCGTTACTTTTTGGGAGGCAACCGCCCCAGTTAAACTACCCACCAGGCACTGTCCCTGAACCGGATTACGGTTCGAAGTTAGATATCCAGAGTGACCAGAGTGGTATTTCAACATTGACTCCACCCGAACTAGCGTCCGAGCTTCACAGTCTCCCACCTATCCTACACAAGCCACACCGAACACCAATACCAAGCTGTAGTAAAGGTCACGGGGTCTTTCCGTCCTGCTGCGCGTAACGAGCATCTTTACTCGTAGTGCAATTTCGCCGAGTTCGCGGTTGAGACAGCTGGGAAGTCGTTACGCCATTCGTGCAGGTCGGAACTTACCCGACAAGGAATTTCGCTACCTTAGGATGGTTATAGTTACCACCGCCGTTTACTGGGGCTTAAATTCTGAGCTTCGCTTGCGCTAACCCTTCCTCTTAACCTTCCAGCACCGGGCAGGCGTCAGTCCGTATACATCGTCTTGCGACTTAGCACGGACCTGTGTTTTTAGTAAACAGTCGCTTCCCACTGGTCTCTGCGGCCTTCGAACGCTCGGGCAGCTAGTGCCGTCACGCCTCAGGCCCCCCTTCTCCCGAAGTTACGGGGGCATTTTGCCGAGTTCCTTAACCACGATTCTCTCGATCTCCTTGGTATTCTCTACCTGACCACCTGAGTCGGTTTGGGGTACGGGTGACTTGAACCTCGCGTCGATGCTTTTCTAGGCAGCATAGGATCACAGACTTCCCTCTAAGGGTTCGGCAAAGCTCTCAGGCTGTATGTGGAACGGATTTGCCTATCCCACGCCCTACGGCTTACCCGGACTCAACCATCGGCCCGGTTCTGCTACCTTCCTGCGTCACACCTGTTAATACGCTAGCCGCACCAGCATAGGGTCGAGTGCTAGCCCAGGGACGTCACCCCGAAGGGATCGGTCCAAGGATTCGGACTCTTAGCATTACTGGATTGACTTGGGCGGTTCTTCGCCAGCTCAGGAGTATCAACCTGATGTCCATCGACTACGCCTGTCGGCCTCGCCTTAGGTCCCGGCTTACCCAGGGAAGATTAGCTTGACCCTGGAACCCTTGGTCTTTCGGAGGACATGTTTCTCACATGTCTTTCGCTACTCATGCCTGCATTCTCACTCGTGTGGCGTCCACGGCTGGATCACTCCGCCGCTTCACTCGCCACACGACGCTCTCCTACCACTCCGTACGCCTGGACCGCCCGAAGGCAGCCGAGCTGTTGTACGAAGTCCACGACTTCGGTGATGTGCTTGAGCCCCGCTAAATTGTCGGCGCAGAATCACTTGACCAGTGAGCTATTACGCACTCTTTCAAGGGTGGCTGCTTCTAAGCCAACCTCCTGGTTGTCTAAGCAACTCCACATCCTTTTCCACTTAGCACATGCTTAGGGACCTTAGTCGGTGGTCTGGGTTGTTTCCCTCTCGACGATGAAGCTTATCCCCCACCGTCTCACTGCTGCGCTCTCACTTACCGGCATTCGGAGTTTGGCTGACGTCAGTAACCTTTTGGGGCCCATCGGCCATCCAGTAGCTCTACCTCCGGCAAGAAACACGCAACGCTGCACCTAAATGCATTTCGGAGAGAACCAGCTATCACGAAGTTTGATTGGCCTTTCACCCCTATCCACAGCTCATCCCCTCAGTTTTCAACCTAAGTGGGTTCGGTCCTCCACGAGGTCTTACCCTCGCTTCAACCTGGCCATGGATAGATCACTTCGCTTCGGGTCTAGGACATGCGACTGAATCGCCCTATTCAGACTCGCTTTCGCTACGGCTACCCCTCACGGGTTAACCTCGCCACATATCGCTAACTCGCAGGCTCATTCTTCAAAAGGCACGCTGTCACAGCTACTAGGGCTGCTCCAACGGTTTGTAAGCAAACGGTTTCAGGTACTATTTCACTCCCCTCCCGGGGTACTTTTCACCTTTCCCTCACGGTACTTGTCCGCTATCGGTCATCTGGGAGTATTTAGGCTTACCAGGTGGTCCTGGCAGATTCACACGGGATTTCTCGGGCCCCGTGCTACTTGGGATGAACTTCACGCCATTGCATGGTTTCGGCTACGGGATTGTCACCCTCTTCGATGGACCTTTCCAAGTCCTTCGCCTACCACGGTCTGTAACGTTCGCTGCTCGGCAGGGCAGCTGAAATGTCCCACAACCCCGATCATGCAACTCCTGCCGGATATCACACATGATCGGTTTAGCCTCTTCCGCGTTCGCTCGCCACTACTTACGGAATCACTGTTGTTTTCTCTTCCTGTGGGTACTGAGATGTTTCACTTCCCCACGTTCCCTCTACCCGCCCTATATATTCAGGCGGGAGTCACTGGGTCGGCACGCCGCCCAGCGGGGTTTCCCCATTCGGAGATCCTCGGATCGAAGCTCGTTTATCAGCTCCCCGAGGCTTATCGCAGATTACTACGTCCTTCATCGGCTCCAGATGCCAAGGCATCCACCGTTTGCTCTTAGAAATTTGACCACATACATGAGTATTTTGGTTAATCGGCAGCCCGAAGGCTGCTGACCAATGATCTATATAGATCATCTGACTCGAGCCGAAGCTCGAATCTAAGATGCTCGCGTCCACTGTGTAGTTCTCAACTTACGGTCGGTCCC
>CAWDMS010000009.1:0-182290 GCA_963803465.1 uncultured Actinomycetota bacterium | reverse complement strand
GGGGCACCGAGCATGCCCTGGGCATCATCGCGTCGGTGAGCAAACCGTTCTGTGGCGCCTGTGACCGGGTCGGCTGACCGCCGACGGTCAGCTGCGCAACTGCCTGTTCGCCCGGACCGAGTCGGATCTGCGCGCCACCATGCGGGCCGGAGCCACCGATGAGGAGCTGGCCGACCAGTGGGTGCGGGCCTTGGCGACCAAGCGTCCGGGCCACGGCATCGACGACCCGTCGTTCCTGCAGCCCGACCGGCCCATGTCGGCCATCGGCGGCTGAACCGCTAGTCCGACGCCTCGGGCAGGTCCTCGACGTCGCGCAGGAAGCCGCGGGACGACAGGAACGAGGTCAGCGACTCGCGGTGCTCGGCACACGCCAGCCAGTGCTTGCGCCGGTCCGGCGTGTGGATCTTCGGGTTGTTCCACTGCAGGTCGTACGCGGCCGCCGCGCGACAGTCCTTCGCCGAGCAGACCAGACCGTCGGGACCGGTCGGCAGCGGATCGATGCCCCGCAGCAGCGGGTGCGGGTCAGGCGACCCGGTCATCGCGCTCCTCGTCGTCGGTGATGATCTCGCCGCTGATGATCTGGCCACGCTCCTCGCCGGTGGTGATGGCGGGTGCGTCGCTCGGGTCGCCCCCGCTGCCTCCGACCGCATCGCCCGGCGGGCGCTGCTGGGCCTGGTTGGCGAAGATCACGGCGATGTAGGGCAGGAACACCGCGCCGGCGAACAGGACCCAGCGCAAGGCGCCCGGCACGAAGATCATGGCGATGAAGCAACCGGTCCGGAACGCCATCGTGATCGCGTACCGGCGCTGGCGGGTGGCCTGCTCCTGACTCGCCGCCCCCCGGGCATCGGTGATCACGGTGAACGAGCCGAAGGCGACCCCGCCGCCCGACCGCGGAGCGGCCGCGGGGGCGATGTGCCCGTCCGGACCCTTCCGGTCCTGCGCGCTGCCCGTCACCGGTTCAGCCTACGTCGCTACGCCGGCGCAGTCCGGTGGGCCGGATCGACCGACCATGGCAGTCCCCGAGCAACTCTCGATAGGTTGGCCCCGTGACTGAGAGTGAACCGACGACGACGTCCGAGACCGCCCCGAGCTCCACGCCCCGAGTGGTGCTGGTCACCGGCGGCAGCAAGGGCATCGGCCGCGGCATCGCCCAGCGGCTGCACGCCGCCGGCCACCGGGTGGCCGCCACCTACCGCAGCGGCGACGTGCCGGCCGGCGTGCTGGGCGTGCAGTGCGACATCACCGACCCGGCCCAGGTGGACGCCGCCTTCGCCGAGGTGGAGGGCGCGCTCGGCCCGGTCGAGGTGCTGGTGGCCAACGCCGGCATCACCCGCGACACCCTGCTGATGCGGATGAGCGACGACGACTGGTCCACGGTCATCGAGACCAACCTGACCGGCTCGTTCCGGGTCGCCAAGCGGGCGACCCGGGCGATGATGCGCGGCCGGTTCGGTCGGATGATCTTCATCTCCTCGGTGGTCGGCCAGCTCGGCTCGGCCGGCCAGGTGAACTACGCCGCGTCCAAGGCGGGCCTGGTCGGTCTGGCCCGGTCGCTGGCCCGCGAGCTCGGCTCCCGCGGGGTGACCGCCAACGTGGTCGCGCCCGGCTTCATCGAGACCGACATGACCGCCGTGCTGTCGGAGGAGCTGGTGAAGAAGTACACCGACCAGATCCCGCTCGGCCGGCTCGGTGCGGTCGACGACATCGCGGCGACCATCGAGTTCCTGGCCAGTGACGCCGCGGGTTACATCACGGGCGCCCTGATCCCGGTGGACGGCGGGTTGGGGATGGGTCACTGAGAGAGTTCGACCGCAACCGCTACGGCGGATGCAGGGAGCCGTACCAGCAGCAGACACCGAGCACGTGGAGGGACAGCAGTGGGAATCCTTGAGGGCAAGAACATCCTGGTCGCGGGGGTGACCCTGGACACATCGATCGCCTTCCATGTGGCGCGGATCGCCCAGGCCGAGGGGGCGAACGTGATCGTCTCCAACTTCGGCCGGGCCATGAGCCTCACCGGTCGGGTGATCAAGAAGCTGGATCCGGTGCCCCCGCTGCTCGAGGTGGACGTCACCAACGACGAGCACCTGGCCGGGCTGGCGGAGACGATCGGTCAGCACGTCGACCGTCTGGACGGTGTGGTGCACTCGCTCGCCTTCGCCAACCCGGAGACGGCTCTGGGCGGCAAGTTCTTGTCCACCCCGTACAACGACGTGTCGACCGCGGTGCACGTCTCGGCCTACTCGTTCAACTCCCTCGCCATGGCCGTGAAGCCGCTGCTGGCGAACCCGGCCTCCATCGTCGGACTGACCTTCGACGCGACCATCTCCTGGCCCGTGTACGACTGGATGGGGGTGGCCAAGGCCGCGCTCGAGAGCACCAGCCGCTACATGGCGCGCTATCTCGGTCCGGACGGGGTCCGGGTCAACCTGGTGGCCGCCGGTCCGCTGCAGACCTTGGCCAAGAAGGCCATCGGGGGCGCTGACGAGTTCGACACCACGGCGCAGCGGGCCCCGATCGGCTGGGATCCCAAGGACCAGGGACCGACGGCCAAGGCCGTGGTCGGCTGCTCGGCGACTGGTTCCCGGCGACCACCGGGGAGATCATCCACGTCGACGGTGGCGTGCACGCGATGGGCGCCTGACCGAGGTGACCGGGGCCGCGGCGGGATCGCTGGTCGAAGTGCGGCTGCTCGACGGCCCCAACCTCTACTTCCCGCGGCCCGCCGCCAAGGTCACCCTCGACATCGGGGTCCTGCTCGAGCTCGATCTCGCGCAGGCCCAGCGGTTCGCGACCGACGTCGGGCTGACGCCGGTCGCGGCCCGGTCCCGAGGGCTCGGCTTTCCGGCAGCGGTTCGCCGGCCGGGCCGTGGCCCACCTGGTACGCCGACTCGCGCGGCGGGTGGGGTGCGGCGACTGGCCGTACGGTCGCGTCCCGGCACCGAGGTCACCGAGCTGGTGGTGGCCTATCCGTGGCGGAACTCGGCCCGGGCCGAGACGCTGGCCAACGGGGTGGCGGCGGTGCTGGACGCCGTCGCGGCCGACGACAGAGCCGACGTCACCGCCGCCCTGCAACAGGCCGCCCAGCGGCTGGCGGCGACTCCACCCGGAGCGGCCCCGGAGCTAGACATGAACGTCGAGCAGACGACAGTACCATTGCTTGCGTCGTAGGCGCGGGCGTACGCCTCGTAGGCGACGTCCAGCCCGCGCGGTCGCGATCGAACGTGTAGGCGTCCTTCATGATGAACTCGCGCGTGCGCAGGACCCCGGCGCGCGGCCGCGGCTCGTCGCGCTCCTTGGTCTGGAAGTGGTAGAGCGCTGAACGGCAGGTCGCGGTAGGAGCGCACGAGCTGCGCGGCGTGCGTCGTGATGCACTCCTCGTGCGTCATCGCGAGCACCATGTCGGCGCCCTTGCGGTCCTTGAGCTTGAACAGCTCGTCGATCTCGTAGCGGCCGCGTGCGCCGCCACGGCTCGGCCGGCATGCAGCACCGGCATGAGCATCTCCTGCGCGCCGATCGCGTCGAGCTCCTCGCGCACGATCTGCTCGACCTTGCGGTGCACGCGCCAGCCCGCCGGCAGCCACGTCCACAGCCCCGAGCCGACCTGGCGGATGAGGCCCGCGCGCACCATGAGCTTGTGCGAGACGGCCTCCGCGTCGGCGGGCGGCTCGCGTTCGGTGGGCAGCAGAAGTTGGCTGAGTCGGGTCATGGGTAGGCCGCAAGCCTACGGGTAGAGTCCGCCGCGAGTCCCGCCGAACCCAAGGAGACAGCCCGATGGCATACGAAGTACCCGCCCTTCCGTACCCCTACGACGCGCTCGAGCCGCACATCGACGAGGAGACGATGCATCTCCACCACGACAAGCATCACCAGGCTTACGTGGACAAGGCCAACGCCGCCCTCGAAGGCACCGAGTGGGCCGACAAGCCGATCGAGGAGGTCGTCGCGAACCTCGACGCGATCCCCGAGGACAAGCGCGGCCCGGTCCGCAACAACGGCGGCGGCCACTACAACCACTCGCTCTTCTGGGAGTCGATGAGCCCCGACGGCGGCGGCGCGCCCGACGGCGACCTCGGCGCGGCGATCGACGCGGCGTTCGGCTCCTTCGACGAGTTCAAGGAGAAGTTCGAGGCCGCCGGCGCCGGCCAGTTCGGCTCCGGCTGGGCCTGGCTCGTCCTCGACGGCGGCTCGCTCGCCGTCACGAGCACGCCCAACCAGGACACCCCGCTGACCGCCGGCAAGACGCCGCTGCTCGGCAACGACGTCTGGGAGCACGCGTACTACCTGACGTACAAGAACGCGCGCCCGGCGTACCTCAAGGCGTGGTGGAACACGGTCAACTGGACGAAGGTCGCCGAGCGCTACAGCTCCGCCACAGCCTGACCGATAGGTAGCCAAGCGCGGAACTCCGCGACCCCAGCGGTGTTCTCAGCTCGCGGGACGGCAATCGCTGCCGTCCCGCCGGCACGCCCCCGTTCACATCCCCGTCTGCCAGGAGCTCCATGTCGCGCACCACTCGCCTGCTCATCCTCGCGCTCGGCTTGGGCGCGCTGCTTGCACCGGCCGCGGCGCAGGCCAGCCCGGCCCAGACGTCGATCATGATGGACGACGACCTGCTCGTCTATCGCGACGACAGCACCGCGGCGCGCACGCTGACGCAGCATGAAGTCGCTCGGCGTCGACACCGTCCGCGTGACCGTCCTGTGGAAGACCGTCGCCGAGAACGCGCAGTTCACGAAGGCCGAGCTCGCGAAGCTCCGGGCGAAGAAGAGCAACGGCTCCAGCGAGGCCGCCGCGCAGCGCCAGACCCGCCGCTTCAAGGCGGCCAACCCGAGCACGTACCCGATCCGCAACTGGGACCGCTACGACAACCTCGTCAAGTCGGCGGCCGACCGTCGGCATCCGCGTCTACTTCAACGTCACGGGCCCCGGCCCGGTGTGGGCGCATGGCAAGCCGCCGAGAAGAACCGCAGCCTGCGCGCGACGCTGGAAGCCCAGGCCCGCGCGCGTTCAAGCAGTTCGTCCAGGCCGTCGGCAAGCGCTACGACGGGACCTACCGCGACGAGAACGGCAGCCGCGGCGCCCTGCCGCGCGTGCGCTTCTGGTCGCTGTGGAACGAGCCCAACCAGGCCGGCTGGCTGTCGCCGCAGTGGGAGCGGCGCGGCGGCGCGATCGTGCCGGCCTCGCCGGCGCTGTACCGCAAGCTGCACCAGTACGGCTACAAGGGCCTGCTCGCCACCGGCCACCGCGCCGACAACGACATCATCCTCATGGGCGAGACGGCGCCGCTACGGCTCGGACGTCGCGCAGCGCGCAAGGCGCCGATGCGGCCCGGGCTTCTTCCTGCGCGAGCTCATGTGCATCCAGCCCAACGGCACGCCGTACGCGCGGCGCGGCCGCGTCGGCCCGCGACTGCGGCGACTTCGCCGCGCGCGGGCCGCTGCTCGCCAACGGCTACGCCCATCACCCGTACACGAAGAACATCGCGCCGACCGTCGTCGACCCGAACCCCGACGCGCTGACGATGGCGAACATCTCGAACCTCGGCACGCTGCTCGACGACCTGTCCGCGAAGACGAGCGGCGCGATCCCGGCCGGCCTGCCGCTGTTCATGACGGAGTTCGGCTTCGAGACCAACCCGCCGGACCCGTTCTCCGGGCGTCCCGCTCGCCAGCCAGGCGACAGTTCAACATGATCGGCGAGTACCAGGCCTACATCGAACCCGCGCATCGCGTCGCAGGCGCAGTTCCTGCTGCGCGACGTCCCGCCGGTGCGCAAGCGCACGAAGACGCTCGAAGGGCTACTGGTTCACGTACCAGTCGGGCCTGTACTGCCTCAACGGGCACGGCCAAGCCGGCCGCGGCGCGCCTACGGGTTCCCGTTCCTCGCGTTCAACACGAACACGCTGGACCCGGCGACGGGCGCGCCGGTCTTCCGGCTCTGGGGGCAGCTGCGCTTCCGGCCCAACGGCGCCGCGGCCGGCGACGATCCAGTGGCGCGCGAAGGATGGCTCGACGCCGTGGATCACGCGTCGGCGATCCGGTCCCGATCGACCGACCTCGGGCTACTTCGAGACGACGCGCACCGCGCCGCTGCCGGTGCCGGGCGAGTGGCGCGGGGCGTTCGTCCTGCCCGACGGCTCGGTCGGGACGTTCAGCCCCGGCACCGGCGGCAACTGATCCGGATCGCTCCGCGCTCCCCGCGCGCGTCGCCGTGCGGCGCGCGGGGCGCGTCGCGGCCGGATCGCGTCGCCGCGCGGCCTACGCGCGGGTGAAGCGGCGTCCGGCGACGGGCGAGACCGTCTTCGTCGAGCAGCGCGCAGCACGTCGTCGCCGCCGCCCGCGGCCTCGGACTTCGGCCTTCTCGATCGCGGCGAGGCGCTCGGGCGTCATCGCCGTCGCGTCCTCGTTGGCCTCGAGCCACGCCGCGCCCTCGGCGGCGGCGCGCTCGTCGACGACGATCTTCTTCGTCGTCGCGTACTTGTCGATCTCCTCGAACAGGACGTCGACGAGCTGCGCCGTCGGGACCTTGCGCAGCGCCTTGCCGCGGCTGAAGATCAGGCCCTCGTTCTTGGCGCCGGTGATGCCGAAGTCCGCGTGCGACGCCTCGCCGATGCCGTTGACCGCGCAGCCGAGGACGGCGACCTCGATCGGGTCCTCGTAGGCCTCGAGGCGGCGCTCGATCTCCATGACGACGGAGTCCATGTCGAACTGCAGCCGCCCGCACGTCGGGCAGGCGATGAGCACCGGGCCGCGCTCGCGCAGCTGCAGCGCCTTGAGGATCTCCCAGGCGACCTTGACCTCCTCCTCGGCGTGAAACGTCGAGAGGCTGATGCGGATCGTGTCGCCGATGCCGTCGGCGAGCAGCGTGCCGAGGCCGACCGCGGACTTCAGCGAGCCCGACCACTTCGTGCCGGCCTCGGTGATCCCGAGGTGCAGCGGATGGTCGATCTTCGCGCTCAGCAGGCGGTTGGAGGCGATCGTGTTCGGGCACGTTCGTCGACTTGATCGAGACCTTGAAGTCGTAGAAGTCCAGGCGGTGCATGAGCTCGACGAACTCCGTCGCGGCGGTCGTCAGCGCCTCGACGGGGCTCTCGCGCTCGAGCGCGTGCAGGTGCTTGGGCAGCGAGCCGGAGTTCACGCCGATGCGCATCGGCGTGCCCGGCGGCCTTCGCGCGCGCGACGACCTCGGCGACCTTCTCGGGCCCGCCGATGTTGCCGGGGTTCAGGCGGATGCAGTGCGCGCCCGCGTCGATCGCCTTCAGCGCGAGCGTGTGGTTGAAGTGGATGTCGGCGATGACCGGGATCGGCGACTGCACGACGATCGTCTTGAGCGCCTCGATGTCGTCGTCGCGCGGGACGGCGACGCGCACGATGTCCGCGCCGGCCTCGGCGACCTTGTGGATCTGATCCATCGTCGCCTGCAGGTTGGCGGTCTCGGTCTTCGTCATCGTCTGCACGACGACCGGGGCGCCGCCGCCGATCGGGACGCCGCCGACGATGATCTGTCGCGTGGAAGCCATGTCGAGCATTCTACGGGCGGCCCCCGCGCGCCCGATCACCATGCTGTGAACGAGCTCGCAGTTCGTCTTCGGCTACGGCTCGCTCGCCGCCGAGCACGGCGCGGCCACGTCGCGCGGCTGCGCGGCTGGCGGCGCGTATGGGGCGTCGCGATGGACAACAGCCGTCGACCTGCCCGGCTACAAGTCCTACCGCCTGCGCGCCGACGGCAGCCGGCCCGCGGTGTTCGTGGCGTTCCTCGACATCGAGGAGGACCCGGCGGGCGCGCTGACCGGCGTCTGCATGCCGGTCGACGCCGGCGGACCTGCACGCCCTCGACGCGCGCGAGCGCAACTACGACCGCATCGACGTGACCGGCGCGATCGACGGCGCGCGCCGGGCGCGTCTGGGCCTACCGCGGCTCGGACGCCGGCCGCGCCCGGCTGCGCGAGGGCCTGGCCGCGCGGCGCGCGCCGTCGTCAGCCGCGAGTACCTCGACGGCGTCCTGGCCGGCGTGGCCGCGATCGCGCCGCGACGAGGTCGCGGACGCTCGAGCGCTCGCCGGCCGAGGCCGGCCTGCGCGTGCTCGCGCTCGAGCGCGTCGAGATCCGCGCGGCGGGGTGTGTCGTTCTAAGGGTCCCCGGCGTTCCTCGGAACGACACACCCCGGTGCTGCCCGCGCCGGTGGTCCATGATCTGCGCATGGCGCGTCATCCGGTTCGCCTCGGCTCGTCGCCACGCCCCGCTCGCGCGCGATCGGGGCGCTGGTCGCGATCGGCGCCGTCGCCGCGACGACGCTGCTGATCTATCCGCTGCGCGAGATCGCGCCGGCGCTCTCGACCGGCGTCGCTCTACCTCGTCGCGGTGCTGCTCGTGTCGATCTACCACGGGCGGACGCTCGGCTTGCTCACGGCGGTCGGCGAGCGCGGCCGCGTTCAACTTCTTCCACATCCCGCCGACCGGCCGCTTCGCGATCGCCGAGTCGACGGATTGGGTCGGCCTCGGCGTCTTCCTCGTCGCCGCGGTCATCGCGTCGGGCCTCGGCGACCGCGCCCGCGGACAGGCCGCCGAAGCCGAGCAGCGCCGCCGCGAGGCCGACCTGGCCGCGGCAACCGCGCGCGTCCTGCTCGGCGAGGCCACGCTCGCGGACGCGCTGCCGGAGGCGTCGCGGCTCATCGGCGCGCGCTCGGGCTGCCGGACGCCGAGATCGTCCTCGAGCCGGCCGCGAGCGGCCGGCGATCGCGCTCGACCTCGGCGACGGGCGCGAGGCCGACGCTCGTCCCCGGCGCCGGCGCCGGCGAGCAGACGATCGCCCGCGTCCGCGAGCGCGTCGCGCCGTCGCTCGAGGCGCTGCTGCGCGCGGCGCTCGATCGCGAGCGACTGCAGGCCGAGGTCATCGAGACGCAGGCCCTGCGCCGCTCCGACGTCATCAAGACCGCGCTGCTGCGCGCCGTCTCACACGACCTGCGCACCCCCGCTGACGGCGATCCTCACCGCGGGCGAGGCCGCTGCGCTCGCCCGCGCTCGCGGACGCCGAGCGCGACGAGCTCGGCCTCGTCGTCGTCGAGGAGGCGCACCGGCTGTCGGCGCTCGTCGACAAGCTCCTCGACCTCTCCAAGCTGCAGTCCGGCGCCGCCGAGCCGCGCCGCGACTGGTGCTCGCTCGAGGAGATCATCCGCACGGCCGCCGAGGAGGTCGGCGAGCGGCGGAGGAGGCTTCGTGCTGTCCTTCGACGACGACCTGCCGCTCGTCCAGGCCGACGCCGCCCAGCTCGAGCGAGCCTTCGTCAACCTGCTCGAGAACGCGCGGCGCTACAGCGGCGGGCATCCGGTGAAGGTCCGCGCCCGCGTCGTCGGCGGCCGGATGATCATCCGCGTGATCGACCGCGGGCCGGGGATGAGCGCGCGCAGCTCGCGCGGGTCTTCGAGCCCTTCTAGCGCAGCGAGCCGGCCGGCGAGCACACCGGCTCGGGGCTCGGCCTCGCGATCGTCCGCGGCTTCGTCGAGGCCAACGGCGGCCGACGTGCACGCGGAGTCGCTGCCGGGTCAGGGCACGGTCTTCGTCGTCGAGCTGCCACTCGCGGAGCAGCCCGCCCCCGCGGCGAGCCGCGCGCCCGTGAGCACCGCGCGGTCCTCGTCTGCGACGACGAGCTGCAGATCCTGCGCGCGCTGAAGATCGTGCTGCGCGAGGCCGGCTTCGAGGTCGTCGCGGCGCAGACGGCGCAGGAGGCGCTCGACGCCGCCGCCCTGCACCCGCCGGAGGCGGCGATCATCGATCTCGTGCTGCCCGACGGCGACGGCGTCGAGGTCTGCCGGCGCTGCGCGCGTGGAGCCGGATGCCGATCCTCGTGCTGTCGGCGATCGGCGAGGAGGACGTGAAGATCGCGGCGCTCGAGGCCGGCGCCGACGACTACGTCACGAAGCCGTTCAGCCCGCGCGAGCTCGTCGCGCGCCTGCACGCGGTGCTGCGGCGGGCGTCGGCACGGCCGGCGAGCCGGTCATCCGCGTCGACGGCCTCGAGGTCGACCTCGCCGCGCGGCGCGTGCTGCGCGACGGCGAGGACGTCCACCTCACGCCGATCGAGTACGACCTGCTGCGGATCCTCGCCGGCAACCGCGGCCGGCTGCTGACCCACCGCGCCCTGCTCGACCGAGGTCTGGGGCCCGCAGTACACCGACGACACCCGCGTCCTGCGCACGCACATCGCGAACCTGCGCCGCAAGATCGAGCCCGCGGGCGAGCAGCGCTACATCCGCACGGACGCCGGCGTCGGCTACCGCTTCGCCGGCTGAGCGACGCCGCGGGCGCGTTCGGCGATCTGCGACGGAGCTCAGCCCGTGAAGGCCGGTGCGCGCCGCACGCGCAGGTTGGCCGTGGCGACGTTGTCGCGCAGGCGCTCCTCGGTGGTCGAGGAGCCGGTCACGACGCGGTTGGCGTAGACGCCCGCGTCGGTCCCCGCGTGTACGTCGACGCGGATCGTCGCGGTCTTGCCCGCCGGGATCGAGCCCAGCCGGCAGAACGGGAGGGCGCGCTTGAAGCACTGGCCCTGCGTCGTGCTGAAGCGCGCGAGCGCCCGGCCGCCTTGGCCCTGCTCGGCCACGAACACGTTCGCCGCGGTCGCCGGCCCGCGGTTTGCGACGGTGATCGTGTAGGTCGCGGTGGCGCCGGGGGAACCGTTCGCGGGCTCACCCGCTTCGTCACCACGAGGTCGGCCAGCGGATCGACCGGCGGCCCGCTCGGCCCGGCCGGGTCGGGGGGGCTCGGCGTCGGTGGGATCGGGTCGACGCCGCTGCGCTCAAGCTCGTTGGTGAACGTGCAGTCCGAGACGGGGTCGTCCTCGGTCAGCGTCAGCCTGATGCGACCCTGCGAGAACGGCACGGGCACGCCGTCGCATTGCACGGTGGCAAGCACCCACACCCCGTCGCCGGTGCCGCTCGGCGTCGTCTCCTGGACGACGTAGGTGCCGAGAGCGATGCCCGTCGTGTCGTCGCCGGTCGCGCGCACCGCCGGGCCGTCGCGCTCTGTCGTCGCCGACTGCAGGTACCTGCGCGAGGGCATCGCGACGGGCAGGATCGCGAACGCCGTCGTGCCGCCCGCGTGCAGCGTCCGCTTGCGGATGCGGATCTTGCCGATCGGCGTGAAGCGGTTGGTGAACGTGCAGACGGTCGCCTTGCCGGATCGCAGCGGTGACCGCGATGCTCGAGGGCTGCGCCGGATGGTCGCCGCCGCACTCGGCGGATTCGAAGGCCCACGACCCGCGCGTGCTGCGTGGGAGCGTCTCGGTGATCCGGTAGTCGCCCGGCGGCGCCGAGGATCGGCGCGGGCTCGGCGTTCTCGGGGATGCCCTCCTCGGTCGTCGTCGCGGACGCCGTGAACGATGTGCCGACCGGCGATCGCGAAGCCGAACGTCCCGACGCCGCCGAGCGTCGTCTTGCGGATCAGCAGCCCGCTCGGCGGGGGTGCGAACCGGTTCGTGTACGTGCACGTCACGACGTCCCCGGCCAGCAGCTTGACCTCCGTCCTCCCGGTGGCGACGCAGCGACGTCGTGGGGCTGCCGAGGTTGCTCTCGCAGCCGATCGAGACGAGCTTGAAGTCGTCGGGAACCCGCTCCGTGAAGTCCCAGGGCGGCGTCGTGCCGGTGACCTGCGCCCGGACGAAGAGGTCGCCCGTGTCCGCCGGCTTGCCGGGCCCGGCCGTCAGGTCGAAGGTGCTGTTCGAGCTGAACGAGATGTTGCCCGTCGAAGCGGAACGTCTGCGTCGGCGCGTCCTCGCCCTCGACGACCTTGCGCACGATGATCTGGCCGCTGGCCGGCGGCGGCGTGACGTAGTAGGCGTAGCAGTAGACGTGCGTCGCCCCGGTCGGGAAGCTGATCCACTCGACGTTGTCGCCGTTGTACGCGTCGATCGCGCAGCGCAGCGCGGCGTACCCGTACCGGCCGGGGTAGGGATCGTTCAGCACGGGGTCGTCGGGCAGGCCGCCCTGCGTCCACAGCGATTGGCTGTGCGCGGCGAGGTCGACCTGCTCCTCGGTCAGCGTGACGGTCACCGCGCCCGCGATCTTGCGCCCCGTCTTCTGGCCGTTCGGTCAAGCTCGTCGACCGCGTCCCTGGTCCGGATCGCCGGTGAGACGTACGGTCGCGTCACCTTCGACAGCGAGCCCCACGGGCCGGTCACCGCGCGCGTCTCATAGCCCCTGCCGAGCTGAAATCGCCAGTCCGCCAGCGGCTGGCAGCGGCTCTGCGGCGGGGCGTCCTCCTTGGCCGGGTTGACCAGGAAGGGCGTCCCGTAGTTCGTGTCCGGCCCGAGATCCTCGAGGCTCTCCATGATGTTGTTGCGCGCCCGGTTCGCGCGCACGTCCGTGTACTGCGGGCAGGCGCGAGCAGCGAACGTCACCTTGAACGCCCGGTTCTCGCGCGCCTGACCGAACGCGGCCGGCGCGAGCGCGCAACCCAGCCCGCCGGCCGCGAGGAGCAGCAGCGTCACAAGGACTGCGGGGCGGCCCATTGCGAGCACGCTATCCCGCCGGGCGGTCGTCGAGTCGATGCCGGCGTCTTCACAGCGATCTTGATGGCGGCGCCGACGCGATCTTCACGCGGCCTGGACGAGGTCCGTCCGATGCTGATCGCATGGATCTCATCGCCGTCGCGCTCGGGCTGATCGTCTTCGCGGCGATGCTCGCCCTGCTCGAGGGACTCGACCGGGTATGAGCGGCGCCGAGCTGTTCGCGCTCGATCGTGTCGGTCGCGCTGTTCGGCTACCTGACGTACGCGCTGCTGCGCGGGGAGCGGCTGTAGCGATGACCGTCGCAGGGCTGGTTTCAGATCGCCCTCTACGTCGCGGTCCTGACCGCGCTGACGCCGCTCATCGGCGCGTACATGTTCCGCGTCTACAGCGGCGAGCGCGTGCTGCTGACGCCGCGTGCTCGCGCCCGGTCGAGCGCGGCATCTACCGGCTGCTCGGCACCGATCCCGAGCGCGGCCAGGACTGGAAGGCCTACGCGCGCACGACGCTCGTCTTCAGCGCGCGTGTCGCTTCGTCGCGCTGTACGTGATCCTGCGCACGCAGGGGATCCACCCGTTCAACCCGCGAGGGCTTCGGCTCGCCGCCGTGGGACGTCGTCGTTCAACACCGCCGCGTCGTTCGTCACGAACACGAACTGGCAGTACTACGGCGGCGAGACGACGATGTCGTACTTCTCGCAGATGGCGGGCCTGGCCGTGCAGAACTTCGTCTCGGCCGCCGTCGGGATGGCGGTGCTCGTCGCGGTCATCCGCGGCTTCGCGTCGCGCTCGGGGCGCGAGCTCGGCAACTTCTGGGTCGACCTGACGCGCGGCGCTGCTCTACATCCTGCTGCCGATCTCGCTCGTCGTCGGCGCTGCTGCTCGTCTCGCAGGGCGCGCTGCAGACGCTCGCGCACTACGTGACGTTCCGACGCTCCTCGGCGGCGAGCAGACGCTCGCGCTCGGGCCCGGTCGGCTCGCAGGAGGTCATCAAGGAGCTCGGCACGAACGGCGGCGGCTTCTTCAACGTCAACTCGGCGATGCCGTTCGAGAACCCGAACGGGCTCACGAACTTCGTCGAGATGCTGCTGATCCTCGCTCATCCCGGCGGGCCTCACCGCGACGTTCGGGCGGATGGTCGGCAACCGCCGGCTCGGGCTGGGCGCTCTACGCGGCGATGGCGTCATGTTCGTCGCCGGCGTCGCGATCGTCTACGCCGCCGAGACGCACGGCACGCCCGCCCAGCACGCTCGCCGGCATCGACGGGCTCGAACCTCGAGGGCAAGGAGGTGCGCTTCGGCGACGCCGACGTCGGCGCTGTGGGTCGTCGATCACGACCGTCGCGTCGTGCGGCGCGGTGAACGTCGGCGCACGACGTCGCTCACCGGCATCGGCGGCGCGGTGCCGCTGTCGAACATGATGACTCGGCGAGGTCGTCTTCGGCGGCGTCGGCTCGGGCCTCTACGGGATGCTGCTGTTCGTCCTGCTCGCGGTCTTCATCGCCGGGCCTCATGGTCGGCCGCACGCCGGAGTTCCTCGGCAAGAAGATCGAGGCGCGCGAGGTCAAGCTCGTCGTCGATCGGGCACGCTCGCGGTGCCGCTGCTCGTGCTCGTCGCGACCGCGCTCGCGATCGCGACGAAGTACGGCGCGCCGTCGATCTTCAACGCCGGGCCGCAGGGCTTCTCGGAGACGCTCTACGCCTACGCCTCGCAGGCCAACAACAACGGCTCGGCGTTCGCGGGCTACACGGGCTTCGTGCAGCCCAACGCGCCGGGCAACGCCGGCGCGTTCGGGATCACGTTCGCCGACCTGCTCGGCGGCGTGGCGATGCTCGCCGGCCGCTTCGTGCCGCTCGTGCTCGCCGCTCGCCGTCGCCGGCTCGCTCGCCGGCAAGCGGATCGCGCCCGCCGGCCCCGGAACGATGCGCACCGACACGCCGACGTTCGTCGTCCTGCTCATCGCGACGATCCTGCTCGTCGCGCTGCTGACGTTCGTCCCCGCCCTCCTGCTCGGCCCCGTCGTGCAGGGCCTCTCGACCCAGCTCTTCTGATGCATGCGCAAGGACCTCGTCTCCTCCGCTCGTCGCCGTCCTCGTCTTCACCGTCCTGTTCGGGCTCGCCTACCCGCTCGCCATGACCGGCGTCGCGCAGGCTCGCCTTCCCCGGACGCCGCCGACGGCAGCCGGATCGAGCGCGACGGCAAGCGTCGTCGGCTCGTCGCTCATCGGCCAGGACTTCAAGCAGCGACCCGCGCTACTTCCAGAGCCGCCCGTCGGTGACGGGCTACAACCCGGCCGGCACGTTCTTCAACAACCTCGGCCCGAACAGCGCGGACCTGCGCGACCTGCTCGCCGACGAACCTCGACGCGCGTACCTCGCGCTGCGAGGGCCCGACAACCCCGGCCTGAAGCGCGGCGACGTCCCGGTCGACGCGGTCCAGACGTCGGCCTCGGGCGTCGACCCGCACATCTCCCCCGCGAACGCCGCGATCCAGGCGCGCCGCGTCGCCGCGCGTCCGCGGCATCGCCGCTCGGCGCGCGTCCAGCGCGCTCGTCGACGACAACACCGACGGCCGCTCGCTCGGCGTGCTCGGCGAGCCCGGCGTCAACGTCCTCGAGCTCAACCTCGCGCTCGACCAGGAGGCCCGGCCGATGACGACCGCGCAGCGCTCGCTGCTGTCGACCCGGCGATCCTGCGCCCCGCGCTGCTCGCCTCGCTGCGCAAGCTCGACCCGCGCGTCCAGGTCCGCAACCCGGTGATGTTCGTCGTCGAGGTCGGCGCGGTCATCACGACCGTCGGCTGGCTCATCCAGGCCTTCGGCGGCCAGCCGCTCGGCGGCGGCGACGAGCCCGGCGTGGTACACGTTCACCGTCGCGCTGTGGCTGTGGCTGACGGTCCTCTTCGCCAACCTCGCCGAGGCGCTCGCCGAGGGCCGCGGCAAGGCGCAGGCCGCGACGCTGCGCGCGATGCGCACGGAGACCGACGGCGACGCTGCGCGACGGCACGCACGCGGCCGGCGTCGCGACCTGCGCCGCGGCGACGTCGTCGTCGTCGAGGCCGGCGAGGTCATCCCCGGCGACGGCACGGTCATCGAGGGGATCGCGTCGGTCGACGAGTCGGCGATCACCGGCGAGTCCGCGCCGGTCATCCGCGAGGCCGGCGGCGACCGCAGCGCCGTCACCGGCGGCACGCGCGTGCTGTCGGACCGGATCGTCGTCGAGATCACCCAGGAGCCCGGCCAGAGCTTCCTCGACCGCATGATCGCGCTCGTCGAGGGCGCCGAGCGGCGCAAGACGCCCAACGAGATCGCGCTCGGCATCCTGCTCGGCGGGCTGACGCTGATCTTCCTCGTCGTCGTCGTGACGCTGCGCCCGTTCGCCGACGTTCGCGGGCACCGACGGCGTCGATCGCGACGCTCATCGCGCTGCTCGTCGCGCTCATCCCGACGACGATCGGCGCGCTGCTGTCGGCGATCGGCATCGCCGGCATGGACCGCCTCGTGCGCCGCAACGTGCTCGCGCTGTCGGGCCGCGCGGTCGAGGCGTCGCGGCGACGTCGACGTCCTGCTGCTCGACAAGACCGGCACGATCACGCTCGGCAACCGCGAGGCGACGCGAGTTCATCCCGATGCCCGGCGTCGACGAGGCCGAGCTCGCCGAGGCCGCGCAGATGTCCTCGCTCGCCGACGAGACGCCGGAGGGCCGCTCGATCGTCGTGCTCGCCAAGCAGCTACGGGATCCGCGAGCACGAGCTCGCCGGCCATCGAGCCGCGCTTCGTCCCGTTCACCGCGCAGACGCGGATGAGCGGCGTCGACATCGACGGCATCGCGCCTGCGCAAGGGCGCGGGCGACGCGATCCTGCGCTGGGTCGACGGCGAGGGCGGCCAGGCGCCGCCGCGAGCTCGCCGCCGACGCTCGACCGGATCGCGCCGCGAGGGCGGCACGCCGCTGGCCGTCGCGCGCGACAGCCAGGTCCTCGGCGTCATCTAGCTCAAGGACGTCGTCAAGGACGGCATGCGCGAGCGCTTCGACCGCCTGCGCGCGATGGGCATCCGGACGGTCATGGTCACCGGCGACAACCGCCTGACCGCGGCGAAGATCGCCGAGGAGGCCGGCGTCGACGACTTCCTCGCCGAGGCGACGCCGGAGGACAAGCTCGCGCTCATCCGCGAGCAGCAGGCCGGCGGGCGGCTCGTCGCGATGACCGGCGACGGCACGAACGACGCGCCCGCGCTCGCGCAGGCCGACGTCGGCGTCGCGATGAACACCGGCACCCAGGCCGCGCGCGAGGCCGGCAACATGGTCGACCTCGACTCCAACCCGACGAAGCTCATCGAGATCGTCGAGGTCGGCAAGCAGCTGCTCATCACCCGCGGCGCGCTGACGACGTTCTCGATCGCCAACGACGTCGCGAAGTACTTCGCGATCCTGCCGGCGATCTTCGCCGCGACCTACGCGACCGCCGGCGCGGCGCCGGGCCCGCTCGACGCGCTGAACATCATGAACCTCGGCACGCCCGAGTCGGCGATCATCTCGGCGATCGTCTTCAACGCGCTGCTCATCCCGGCTGCTCGTCCCGCTCGCGCTGCGCGGCGTGCGCTACCGGCCGGTCGGCGCGACCGCGCTGCTGCGCCGCAACCTCCTCATCTACGGCCTCGGCGGGCTCGTCGCGCCGTTCATCGGCATCAAGCTCGTCGACCTCCTCGTCCACAACGTGCTCGGCGCCTGAGACTGTCGGACTGCAGCGCGCGCGCCGTGGCATCACAAGATCTTCCTCGGCATGGCCGCCGGCGTCGGCAAGACCTACCGCATGCTCGCAGGAGGGTCAGGCCGAGGCCGAGGCGGGGCGCGACGTCGTGATCGGCTACCTCGAGCCCCACGGCCGCGCCGACACGACGCGCAGGCCGAGGACCTCGAGGTCGTGCCGCGCCGCCGCGTCGCGCTACCGCGACAACGAGCTGCTCGAGGAGATGGACCTCCCGGCCGTCCTCGAGCGCGCGCCCGGAGCTCGCGCTCATCGACGAGCTCGCCCACACGAACGCGCCCGGGCTCGAGCACGCCAAGCGCTACGAGGACGTCGAGGACGTGCTGCGCGCGGGCATCGACGTCTTCTCGACCGTCAACGTCCAGCACCTCGAGTCGCTCAACGACCAGGTCGCCGAGCTGACCGGCGTGACGCGTGCGCGAGACGCTGCCCGACGACGTCCTCGGCCGCGCCGACGAGGTCGTCATCGTCGACCTCACGCCGCGAGGCGCTCATCGGCCGCATGCAGCGCGGGCAAGGTCTACCCGCGCCGACCGCGTCCCGGCGGCGCTCAACGGCTTCTTCAAGATCGAGAACCTCGCCGCGCTGCGCGAGGTCGCGCTGCGCCAGGTCGCCGAGGAGCGTCGAGGCCAAGCGCCTCGTGCGTCGAGCCCGCGTCGCCGCGAGGACCGGCTCGTCGCGCACGGCCGCGCCGCAGGCGGTGGCCGAGCGCCTGCTCGCGCTCGTCACGCCCGCAGCCGTCGAGCCAGCGGATCGTCCGGCGCGCGTGGCGCTCGGCGCAGCGCCTCGGCGCCGCCGCTGGACGTGCTGTGGGTCGGGCCGCCCGAGCGCGAGCCCACCGCCGAGCAGCGCGCGCAGCTCGAGGCGCTGCGGCGGCTGACGTCGGTGCTCGGCGCCCACCTGATCGTCGAGCACGGCGAGCTCGTCGAGGTCGTGCGCCGCGTCGCCGCCGACCGCGGCACGACGTACGTGCTCATGGGCGTGCCGGCGCGCCGGCGCGGCCTGCGCCGCCTCGCGCGACCCGCTCCCGATCGCAGCTCGTCGACGCGCTTCCCGGCATCGACGTGCGGATCGTCGCGGACCGCGCCCAGCGAGGTGACCCATGACCGACATCGCTGTCCGTCGCCCTCGGCCGTCCTCGTGCGCCGGCCTGCTCGCCTGGCGCGTGCGCGACGCGATCGCGCCTGCGGCGCGCGTCCGCACCGGCGCCGGCCGCGCGGCGGATCCTCTTCCCGTTCGTCGGCGGCGCGCTGTCGCGAGCCCGTGCTCGACGCCGCGCTGCGGATCGCCCGCGCCGAGGACGCCACGCTCGTTCCCGCGTACCTCGCACGGGTGCCGATGCACCTCCCGCTTGAGCGCCCCGCTGCCGCGGCAGTGCAACGAGGCGCATGCCGCTGCTCGAGGCCGTCGAGCAGCGCGCGTCGCGCGAGGGCGTCGCCGTCGACGCCCGCATCGAGCGCGGGCCGCACGTACCGCCACGCGCTGCGCGAGCTCCTCGCGCACGAGCGCTAGGACCGGATCGTCGTCGCCGCCGACACCGCGGGCACCGACGGCTTCGACGCCGCCGACGTCGCGTGGCTGCTCGAGCACGCGGCGGGCGAGATCCTCGTGCTGCGACCCGCGCACGACCACCTCCTGCGCCTACCGCGCCATGCGCCGGCGGCGCCGCTCGACAGGCGCAAGCAGACGCGCCGGCGCGTGCCCGAACGCGCGTGCGCGTCCGCGCCGCCCGCTGGTGCTCACCGGACATGCTCACGCCGCCGCGCGATCCGCTAGCCGGTGAAGGTCGGTGGGCGCTGTACGAACAGGTTGGCCGTGGCGACGTTGTCGCGGAGGCGCTCTTCGGCGGTGGAGGTGCCGGCCACGACGCGATTGCGGTAGACGCCGGCGTTCGCTGCGGCGCGCACGTGGACTCGGATCCTCGCGCTCTTGCCCGCCCGGATCGAGCCCAGCCTGCAGAACGGCAGGGCACGCTTGAAGCACTGGCCTTGCGTCGTGCTGTAGCGCAGGGTGGCCGGGCGTCGGCTGCGCTGCTCGGCCACGAACACGTGCGCCGCGGTCGCCGGTCCGTGGTTTGTGACGGTGATCGTGTACGTCGCGGTGGCGCCCGGGGAGATCGTTCGCGGGCTCACACGCTTGGATACCACAAGGTCGGCCGGCGGATCGACCGGCGACCCGCTCCCTCCGGCCGGGTCGGGCGGGCTCGGCGTCGGTGGGATCGGGTCGACGCCGCTGCGCTCAAGCTCGTTGGTGAACGTGCAGTCCGAGACGGGGTCGTCCTCGCTCAGGGTCAGCCGGATGCGTCCCTGCGAGAACGGGACGGCCACGCCGTCGCATTCCACGGTGGCGAGCACCCACACCGCGTCGCCGGTGCCGCTCGGGCTCGTCTCCTGGACGATGTAGGTGCCGAGCGCGATGCCGGTCGTATCGTCGCCGGTTGCGCGCACCACCGGGCCGTTGCGCTTCGTGGTCGCCGACTGAAGGTACCGGTGCGAGGGCATCGCGACGGGCAGGATCACGAACCCCGTCGTCGCCCCCGCGTTCAGCGTGCGCTTGCGGATGCGGATCTTGCCGATCGACGTGAAGCGGTTGGTGAACGTACAGACCGTCGCCTTGCCGGATCGCACGATCGCCGCGATGCTCGAGGCCTCCGTCGCGCGCTGGCCGGCGCACTCGGCGGATGCTGCGGCCCACGACCCGCGAGCGCTGTGCGGGAGCGTTTCGGTGATCCGATATTCGCCCGCCGGGGCCGAGGATCGGCGCCGGCTCGGCGACCTCGGGGATGCCCTCCTCGGTCGTCGTCGCGGACGCTTCGAACGACGTGTCGCCGGCGACGGCGAAGCCGAAGGTCCCGACGCCGCCGAGCGTCGTCTTGCGGATGAGCAATCCGCCCGGCGGGACGATGAACCGGTTCGTGTACGTGCACGTCACGACATCCCCGGCTCGCAGCGTGACCTCCGTCCTCCCGGTCGTGATGGTGGATTTCGTGGGGCTGCCGAGGTTGCTCGTGCATCCGATCGAGACGAGCGCGAAGTCGTCGGGAACCTGCTCGGCGAAGTGCCAGGGCGGCGTTGCGCCGCTCACCTCCGACCGGAAGAAGAGGCCGCCGGTATCCGCAGGCTGTCCGGGCCCGGCCGTCAGGTTGAACGCGCCGTTCGCGTTGAACGAGATGTTGCCCGTGAAGCGAAACGCCTGCGTCGGCGCGTCGGCGCCCTCGACGACCTTCCTCACGATGATCTGGCCGCCCGCCGGCGGCGGCGTGACGTAGTAGGCGTAGCAGTAGACGTGCGTCGTCCCGGTCGGGAAGCTGATCCACTCGACGTTGTCGCCGTTGTAGTTGTCGATCGCACAGCGCAGGGCCGCGAACCCGTACTGGCCCTTGTAGAGGTTGTTCAGCACGGGGTCGTCGGGCAGGCCGCCCTGCATCCACAGCGATTGACTGTGCGCGGCAAGGTCGACCTGCTCGTCGGTCAGCGTGACGGTCACCGCTCCCCTGATCTTGCGCCCCGTCGGCTGGCCGCCCGAGTCAAGCTCGTCGACCTCGTCCTTGGTCCGGATCGCCGGTGAGGCGTACGGTCCCGTCACCTTCGACAGCGAACCCCACGGGCCGGTCACCGCTCGCGTCTGATAGCCCCTGCCGAGCTGAAATCGCCAATCCACCAACGGCTGACAGCGGCTCTGCGGTGGGGCGTCCTCCTTGACCGGGTTGACGAGGAAGGGCGCCTCGTAGTTCGTGTCGGGTCCCAGGTCCTCGAGGCTCTCCATGATGTCGTTGCGCGCCCGGTTCGCGCGCACGTCCGTGTACTGCGAGCAGGAGCGAGCAGCGAACGTCATTTTGAAGACCCGCTTCGCCGGGTTCTCGCGCGCTTGGCCGAACGCGGCGGGCGCAAGCGTGCAACCCAGCCCGGCGGCCACGAGAGACAGCAGCGTTACAAGGGCTGCCGGGCAGGCCATGGGTGAGAACGCTACTCCGCTGCGCGGTCGTTCAGCGGTCAGCGCACGCCGAAGCCCTCGCCGCTCGAGAGCCGGCCGATGTCGTTGGACAGCCCGATGTAGAACAGGAAGATCACGAGCATGAAGCCGATGACGCCCGCGCGCTCCATGACGCGGAACGGGACCGGCTTGCCGCGGACCTTCTCGGCGAGCGCCCAGAAGATGTGCCCGCCGTCCAGCGGCAGGAACGGGAAGAGGTTGATGATCCCGAGCGACAGCGAGATCAGCGCGAGGACGAAGATCGCCCGCTTCGTGTCGAACTCGAAGGACTGGCGCGTCGCCTCGTAGGAGCCCACGACGCCGGACACCTGGTCGCGGGCCTCCTTGTCGTAGAAGAGCTTCACGAGCGAGTCGATCGGTCGTCGTCGTGATCGTCCACATCGTGTCGACGCCGTACGCCGCCGCGCCGACCGTGTCGAAGTCGTGCGGGACCTGGCCGAACTGCAGGCCGACGAGCATCCGCGCATCGGGCTTGTCGGCTCGGCGCGCGGCAGCGGCGGCCTTCGCCGGCAGCCGCTCGTACCGTGGCGTCACGTCGAAGCGCAGGACCTTGCCGTCGCGCAGGACGACGAGCTTCGACGGGCTGCGCCGCGCGGCAGCCGACCCGCGGCGTCCCCTCGCAGGTGTGCGACACGATCGCCGCCATCTGCGCGTCCACGCGGTCCGGGCCGTCCTGCGCCTTCAGCCCGGCCGCGTAGCCGGCCGTGCCGTCGACCGAGATGAGCTTGTCGCCGGGCTTGAGCACCGCGCAGCGGGGCTGCCCTTCGTGACCTTCTCGACGACCGGCTGCGTGAACGTCAGCGTCGTCCACGCGAACAGCCCCCACAGCAAGATGAACGCGAGCACGATGTTCACCGCCGGGCCCGCAGCGATGACGACGATGCGCTTCCACACCTTCTGGCGGTAGTACGCCCGGTCGACGACCTCCTCGGGGATCTCCTCCTCCGGGCTCATGCCGGTGATCTTCACGTAGCCGCCGAGCGGGATCGCCCCGACGGCGTACTCGGTCTCCGAGCCCTTCTACTCATTCTTCAAAAGGCACGCTGTCACAGCTACTAGGGCTGCTCCAACGGTTTGTAAGCAAACGGTTTCAGGTACTATTTCACTCCCCTCCCGGGGTACTTTTCACCTTTCCCTCACGGTACTTGTCCGCTATCGGTCATCTGGGAGTATTTAGGCTTACCAGGTGGTCCTGGCAGATTCACACGGGATTTCTCGGGCCCCGTGCTACTTGGGATGAACTTCACGCCATTGCATGGTTTCGGCTACGGGATTGTCACCCTCTTCGATGGACCTTTCCAAGTCCTTCGCCTACCACGGTCTGTAACGTTCGCTGCTCGGCAGGGCAGCTGAAATGTCCCACAACCCCGATCATGCAACTCCTGCCGGATATCACACATGATCGGTTTAGCCTCTTCCGCGTTCGCTCGCCACTACTTACGGAATCACTGTTGTTTTCTCTTCCTGTGGGTACTGAGATGTTTCACTTCCCCACGTTCCCTCTACCCGCCCTATATATTCAGGCGGGAGTCACTGGGTCGGCACGCCGCCCAGCGGGGTTTCCCCATTCGGAGATCCTCGGATCGAAGCTCGTTTATCAGCTCCCCGAGGCTTATCGCAGATTACTACGTCCTTCATCGGCTCCAGATGCCAAGGCATCCACCGTTTGCTCTTAGAAATTTGACCACATACATGAGTATTTTGGTTAATCGGCAGCCCGAAGGCTGCTGACCAATGATCTATATAGATCATCTGACTCGAGCCGAAGCTCGAATCTAAGATGCTCGCGTCCACTGTGTAGTTCTCAACTTACGGTCGGTCCCGCCGGCCCCAGCCCGAAGGCTGCGACCATCCGGTCCGGTGAGGAGTTCGAAGACGCCAAAAGGCGCCGTCTGGTCCCTCAGGACCCAACAGCGTGCACGCACCCGATCTCCCGAGCCCCACTCTTCCTCGCTGCAAGCAGCGGTACTAGATGAGACTCGATCCCTCGAGCGCCAATGTCAATGTTCCACCCTTGAGCTGACCACCGGTCGACGTATGCGACCGAAGTGGCTCTGCGCCGGCAAGCCGGCGAGATGCTCCTTAGAAAGGAGGTGATCCAGCCGCACCTTCCGGTACGGCTACCTTGTTACGACTTAGTCCTAATCACCGATCCCACCTTCGACAGCTCCCTCCAAAAGGTTAGGCCACTGGCTTCGGGTGTTACCGACTTTCATGACTTGACGGGCGGTGTGTACAAGGCCCGGGAACGTATTCACCGCAGCGTTGCTGATCTGCGATTACTAGCGACTCCGACTTCATGAGGTCGAGTTGCAGACCTCAATCCGAACTGAGACCGGCTTTTTGGGATTCGCTCCACCTTACGGTATTGCAGCCCATTGTACCGGCCATTGTAGCATGCGTGAAGCCCAAGACATAAGGGGCATGATGATTTGACCTCATCCCCACCTTCCTCCGAGTTGACCCCGGCAGTATCCCATGAGTTCCCACCATTACGTGCTGGCAACATAGGACGAGGGTTGCGCTCGTTGCGGGACTTAACCCAACATCTCACGACACGAGCTGACGACAACCATGCACCACCTGTATACGAGTGTCCAAAGAGTTCACTGTCTCCAGTGCGTTCTCGTATATGTCAAGCCTTGGTAAGGTTCTTCGCGTTGCATCGAATTAATCCGCATGCTCCGCCGCTTGTGCGGGCCCCCGTCAATTCCTTTGAGTTTTAGCCTTGCGGCCGTACTCCCCAGGCGGGGAACTTAATGCGTTAGCTACGACACGGAGACCGTGGAATGGTCCCCACATCTAGTTCCCAACGTTTACGGCATGGACTACCAGGGTATCTAAGCCTGTTTGCTCCCCATGCTTTCGCTCCTCAGCGTCAGTTACGGCCCAGAGATCTGCCTTCGCCATCGGTGTTCCTCCTGATATCTGCGCATTCCACCGCTACACCAGGAATTCCAATCTCCCCTACCGCACTCTAGTCTGCCCGTACCCACTGCAAGCCCGAGGTTGAGCCTCGGGTTTTCACAGCAGACGTGACAAACCGCCTACGAGCTCTTTACGCCCAATAATTCCGGACAACGCTTGCACCCTACGTATTACCGCGGCTGCTGGCACGTAGTTAGCCGGTGCTTTTTCTGCAGGTACCGTCACTTTCGCTTCTTCCCTGCTAAAAGAGGTTTACAACCCGAAGGCCTTCGTCCCTCACGCGGCGTTGCTGCATCAGGCTTGCGCCCATTGTGCAATATTCCCCACTGCTGCCTCCCGTAGGAGTCTGGGCCGTGTCTCAGTCCCAGTGTGGCCGGTCACCCTCTCAGGCCGGCTACCCGTCGTCGTCTTGGTGAGCCATTACCTCACCAACTAACTGATAGGCCGTGAGCTGATCCTTGACCGAAGTTCTTTCCACGACCAGGAGATGCCTCCGATCGTCGTATCCGGTATTAGACGCCGTTTCCAGCGCTTATCCCAGAGTCAAGGGCACATTGCTCACGTATTACTCACCCGTTCGCCACTAATCAGGAGGAGCAAGCTCCTCCGTCATCGTTCGACTTGCATGTGTTAAGCACGCCGCCAGCGTTCGTCCTGAGCCAGGATCAAACTCTCCGTAAAGAAAAGTTGCATGCCGACCGGTAAACCGGACGGCAGCGAGTTTGATGCTGACAAAATAGACTGTCTACTGACAATCTGTCTCATCCAAAGGAATCGTAGTGTCCGAAGACACGACGAGTTAATATTTGGCATTTGACATTGTGCACGCTGTTGAGTTCTCAAGGATCAGACGCTCTCGTGCTTCACCCTCTCAGGATCGGCGCCGAGGCAACTTCTCAATCATAACCACTTCTCAGCCGGTGTCAAATCGACACGCTGGGCGGATTCGAAGTCGTTCTGGCCGGCTGCATGCTGCTGCCGTCCGTCGCGCTTCGCGCTCCGCACTGTCGTCATTGAAGTGGATTGTCACCGTACTCGCATCGTGGCGCAACACGCTACTGCGTGGTGCCTCTCGGCGAGGAGGTGGTCCCTCTTGATCCGCTGGCCTGACCGGCTCTGCGTCTTTGGGGTGACGAGTGATTACGTTACACGGGCCGGGGCCCAGTCCTCCAAACCACGCGCGTCCCGGGCGTGTCGCCCCGTGATCTCGCGGGATCCGGCGGATGTGGGCGCTCAGTCCGCCGTGGCGACGGCGGTGTCGACGCCGGCGAGCGTCTTCTTCCCGCGGCGCAGGACGGCGAAGCGACCGTGCAGCAGCCGGCCCTCGAGCGTCGCCGCCGGGTCGTCGATCCGCTCGTTGTTCACCGACACCCCGCCCTGCGCGATCGCCCGCCGGCCGTCGGAGAGCGACTCGACGAGCCCGGTCTCCTGCAGCAGCTGCAGCACCGGCGCATCCGGGGTCGCGGTGGCCTGCTTGTCGAGCGAGCCCACCGCTGCCGCGAGCGTGGGCGCGTCGAGCGCGGTGAGGTCGCCGCTGCCGAACAGCGCGTGGGAGGCGTCGATCGCCTGCTGGGTCGCCGCCGCGCCGTGGATGAACGCCGTCGTCTCGAGCGCGAGCACGCGCTGCGCCTCCCGGCGGAACGGTGCCTCCGCGGTCGCCGCCTCGAGCTCGTCGATGCGCTCCTTCGGCAGGAAGGTGAACGACTTCAGCAGCTGGATCACGATCGCGTCGTCCTGGTTGAGCCAGAACTGGTACATCGCGTAGGGCGTGGTCAGGTTGGCGTCGAGCCACACCGCGTTGCCCTCGCTCTTGCCGAACTTGCGGCCCTCCGCGTCGGTGATGAGCGGCGTGCCGATCGCGTGCGCGTGCACGCCCTCGGCCTTGCGCAGCAGCTCGGTGCCGGCGGTCAGGTTGCCCCACTGGTCGCTGCCGCCGGTCTGCATGAGGCAGCCGTAGCGGCGGTGCAGCTCGAGGAAGTCCATCCCCTGCAGCACCTGGTAGCTGAACTCCGCGTACGAGATGCCCTCGTCCGACTCCATGCGGGCGGCGACCGCGTCCTTGCGGAGCATCGTGCCGACTCGGAAGTGCTTGCCGATCTCGCGCAGGAAGTCGACGGTCGACAGCGGCGCCGTCCAGTCGAGGTTGTTCACGAGCCGCACGGCGCTCTCCCCCTCGTCCGAGAGGAAGCGCAGCACTTGCGCCTGCAGGTAGGTCACCCACTCGGCGACCGTCTCCCGGGTGTTGAGCTGCCGCTCGCTCGTCGGCTTCGGGTCGCCGATCAGCCCGGTCGAGCCGCCCACGAGCGCGAGCGGGCGATGCCCGGCCAGCTGCAGCCGTCGCATGACGATCAGCTGCGCGAGGTTGCCGAGGTGCAGGCTGGGCGCCGTCGGGTCGAACCCGCAGTAGAACGTGATCGGCGCGCCGCCGAGCAGGGCGCGCAGCGCCTCCGGGTCGGTCGAGACGTGCACGCTGCCGCGGTGCTGCAGCTCGTCCCAGACGTTCTCGAAGGCGGGGTCGAGCTGGATGGGCGCGGGTTCGATCACGACACGAACCTACCGGGGATCAGCGGGCGTCCAGGCGCGCGAGGCGCGTTTCGAGCGAGCCGAGCTGCACGTCCACCGCGGAGCGCGCGGTGCCGCCGACCCCGTCGCGCGATGCGATCGCCCCGTCGACGGTGAGCACCTGCCGCACCTCGGGGGCGAGATGCTCGCTCACGCTGCGGTAGTCGTCGTCGGTCGCCTCGTCGAGCTCGATGCCGCGCGCCTCGCACAGTCGCACGAGCGCGCCGGAGATCTCGTGCGCCTCCCGGAACGGCACCCGTCGCTTGACGAGCCACTCGGCCACGTCGGTCGCGAGCGCGTAGCCGGCCGCGGCGCCCGCGCGCATCCGCTGCTCGTCGAAGTCGAGGGTCGCGACCATGCCCGCGAACGCCGGCAGCAGCACCTGCAGCTGGTCGACCGCGTCGAAGACCGGCTCCTTGTCCTCCTGCAGGTCGCGGTTGTACGCGAGCGGCAGCGCCTTCAGCGTCGCGAGCAGGCCCGCGTGGTCGCCGATCAGGCGACCGGCCTTCCCCCGCGCGAGCTCGGCGATGTCGGGGTTCTTCTTCTGCGGCATGATCGACGACCCGGTGGAGAAGCCGTCGTGCAGCTTCGCGAAGCCCACGTCGCGGGTCGACCAGAAGATGACCTCCTCGGCGAGGCGCGAGAGGTCGATGGCCGTCATCGCCAGCACGAAGGTGAGCTCGGCGACCACGTCCCTGGCGCTCGTCGCGTCGATCGAGTTGGGGCTCGGCGCCGCGAGCCCGAGCTCGCGCGCGACGAGCGCCGGGTCGAGGCCGAGCGTCGAGCCGGCGAGCGCGCCGGCGCCGTAGGGCGACTCGCTCGCGCGCACCCGCCAGTCGGCGAGCCGCTCGAGGTCGCGCAGCAGCGGCCACGCGTGGGCGAGCAGGTGGTGGGCGAGCAGCACCGGCTGCGCGTGCTGCAGGTGGGTCCTGCCCGGCATCGGGGCGGTCGGATGCGCTGCCGCCTGCATGCGCAGCGCCTCGATCACCGCGCGGATGCCGCGCTCGACCTCGTCGGTCTCCTCGAGCATCCACACCCGCACGAGCGTCGCGATCTGGTCGTTGCGGCTGCGTCCGGCGCGCAGCCGGCCGCCCAGCTCGGCGCCGGCGATGTCGATCAGCCCGCGCTCGAGCGCGCCGTGCACGTCCTCGTCCGACTCCGCGGCCGCGAACGCTCCCGTGCGGACGCGCTCGGCCAGCTCGTCGAGCGCCCCGCGCATGGCGGCGAGCTCGTCGTCGCCCAGCAGGCCCGCGGCGTGGAGCGCGAGGGCGTGCGCCTTCGAGCCGCGGATGTCGAGCTGCGCGAGCCGCCAGTCGAACTGCGTCGACTTCGACAGCCGCGCCATCTCGGGGCTGGGGCCGGAGGCGAACCTGCCGCCCCACAGCGAGCCCTCGTTGGTGGCGTGCTGGTCGTTCATGCGCCTGCCTCCGACGAGCCCGCGCGCTCGAGCAGCCACGCGAGCAGCGCCTTCTGCGCGTGCAGGCGGTTCTCCGCCTCGTCCCAGATGATCGACTGGGGGCCGTCGATGACGTCGGCCGTCACCTCGAAGCCGCGGTCGGCCGGCAGGCAGTGCATGAAGACCGCATCGGGCGACGCCAGATCCATCAGCGCCTGGTCGACCTTGAAGCCGCCGAAGGTCGCGACCCGCTCGGCCTTCTCGTCCTCCTTGCCCATCGACACCCACGTGTCGGTGACGACGATGTCGGCGTCGGCGACGGCCTCGGCGGCACTGGTCACGACCGTCGCGCTGCCGCCGGTCGTGGCCGCGATGCGCTGCGCGTCGGCGACGACGCCCGCCTCCGGCTCGTACTCGGCGGGCGCGCCGACGCGCACGTGCATGCCGGCGGTCGCGCACGCGAGCAGGTACGACTGCGCCATGTTCGAGCGGCCGTCGCCGACGAATCCGACGGTCAGGCCTGCGAGCTCCCCCTTGTGCTCCTGCATCGTGAGCAGGTCGGCGAGCAGCTGGCAGGGGTGGAAGTCGTCCGAGAGCGCGTTCACGACCGGCACCGTGGTGCCGGCCGCCATCTCCTCGAGGCCCGCTTGCGCGTAGGTGCGCCAGACGATCGCCGCGACTTGGCGCTCGAGCACGCGGGCCGTGTCGGTCGCGGTCTCCTTGCCGCCGAGCTGGCTCGACGCGGTCGAGATGATGAGCGGCGAGCCGCCCAGGTCGGAGATGCCGACGTGGAACGAGACGCGCGTGCGGGTCGACGACTTGTCGAAGATGACGGCGACCGAGCGCGGCCCCTCGAGCGGGCGCTCGCCGAACCGGTCCTGCTTCATGCGCCGGGCGCGCTCGAGCACCTCGCGCTGCTCGGCGGGGCTGAGGTCGTCGTCGCGCAGGAAGTGGCGGGTCATGCGGTCTCCTTGCTGGGCTGTGCGGTGCGGGCGTGGGCGCGGTCGGGCACGACCTCGGTGCCGGAGCCCGCGGTGGTGAAGATCTCGGTCAGGATCGAGTGCGGCGAGCGGCCGTCGATGATCGCGGCCTTCGCGACGCCGGCGCGCACGGCGGTCAGGCACGCCTGCATCTTCGGGATCATGCCCGACTCGAGCGATGGCAGCAGCGCCTCGAGCTCGGTGTCGGTGATCTCGCTGATGAGCGAGCCGCGGTCGGGCCAGTCGCGGTAGAGGCCCTCGACGTCGGTGAGGATGACGAGCTTCGCCGCGCCGAGCGCGGCCGCGAGCGCTGCCGCCGCCGCGTCGGCGTTGACGTTGAGTGTCTCCCCCGGGCGATCGCCGTCCGGCGCGATCGACGACACGACCGGGATGAGCCCGGCGTCGAGCAGCCGGTGCACACCCGCAGGGTCGACGGCGACGACGTCGCCCACCTGGCCCAGGTCGACATCCTCGCCGTCGACGACCGTGCCGCGCCGGCGGCCGGTGAACAGGCCCGCGTCCTCGCCCGAGAGGCTCGCGGCGAGCGGCCCGTGCGCGTTGATGAGCGACACGAGCGTGCGCGCCACCTGGCCGGTGAGCACCATCCGCACGACGTCCATCGCCTCGCGGCTCGTCACGCGGTAGCCGCCGCGGAACTCGCTCTCGATGCCGTGGATGCGCAGCGCCTCGTTGATCTGCGGGCCGCCGCCGTGGACGACGACCGGCTGGATGCCGACGTGCCGCAGGTACACCATGTCCTCGGCGAAGGCGCGCTGCAGCTCGGCGCTCACCATCGCGTTGCCGCCGTACTTCACGACCACCGTGGCGCCGCGGAAGCGCTCCAGCCATGGCAGCGACTCGATGAGCGTCTCGGCCTTGCGCGCGGCGTCGGCCGCCTCGCCCCTAGCTCGCATAGGCGGAGTTCTCGTGGACGTAGTCGTGCGTGAGGTCGTTCGTGCGCACGGTCGCGGTCGCGTCGCCGGCGAACAGGTCGATGCGGATGCGCGTCTCGCGCGGCGTCAGGTCGACCTCCTCGCGCGGCCGGTCGGGCTCGCCCGCGTGGCAGACCCGCACGTCGTTGAAGTGCACGTCGACCGCGTACGGGTCGAAGGACGCATCCGTCGTGCCGATCGCGGCGAGCACGCGCCCCCAGTTGGGGTCGTTGCCGAAGATCGCGGCCTTGAAGAGGTTGGAGCGGGCGACCGAGCGCGCGACGACGACCGCCTCGTCCTCGCTCGCGGCGTGCCGCACCTCGATCGCGATGTCGTGGGTGGCGCCCTCGGCGTCGCCGTGCAGCTGGCGCGCGAGGTCGTCGCAGACGGCAGTCACGGCGGCGGTGAGCTCGGCTTCGTCGGGGCGCACGCCGGCGGCCCCGGAGGCGAGCAGCAGCACGGTGTCGTTCGTCGACATGCAGCCGTCGGAGTCGAGCCGGTCGAACGTGACGCGGGTCGCGGCGCGCAGTGCGCGGTCGAGCACGTCGGCGTCGGCCTCGGCGTCGGTCGTCAGCACGACGAGCATGGTGGCGAGCCCGGGTGCGAGCATGCCTGCGCCCTTCGCCATGCCGCCGACGGCGAACCCGTGGGCGGTGGCCGTCGCCTGCTTCGGCCTCGAGTCGGTGGTCATGATCGCCTGCGCCGCGGCGAGCCCGGCCGCGTCGCCCGCGCCCAGCGCCTCCGCCGCCAGGTCGACGCCATGCAGCACGGCGGCGCGGAAGGCGTCGTCGCCGACCCCGATGAGCCCGGTCGAGCACACCTGCACGTCGATCGCGCCGATGCCGAGCCGCTCGGCGACGCGCTCCGCGGTCTGATGCGTGGTCTGGAAGCCGAAGGCGCCGGTGAAGCAGTTCGCGCCGCCGGAGTTGAGGATCACGGCGCGGGCGCTGCCGCCGGCGATCGCCTGCTGGCTCCACAGCACCGGGTTGGCCTTCGCGCGGTTCGAGGTGAAGACCGCGGCTGCCGCGTCGAGCGGTCCGTCGTTGACGACGAGCGCCACGTCGGCTCCCCCGGACGACTTCACGCCTGCCGCGACGCCCGCCGCGCGGAAGCCGGCGGCTGCCGTCACGCTCACGGGGCGACCCCGTCGGCCGACAGACCGGTGTGCTCGTCGAAGCCGAGCGCGATGTTGGCCGACTGGATCGCGGCGCCCGCGGTGCCCTTGCCGAGGTTGTCGAGCGCGGCGATCGCGATGACGCGGCCCGCCGCCTCGTCGACGCCCACGCCGATGTGCACGGAGTTGGAGCCGAGCACGTCGGCGGTGCGGGGGTATGCGCCCGCGGGGAGCACGTGCACGAAGCGCTCGTCGCCGTAGGCGGTGAACCAGGCGTTCCGCACCTCCTCGGCGGTGGCGTCGCCGACCAGCGGTGCGCTCACGGTCGCGAGGATGCCGCGCGACATCGGCACGAGCACGGGCGTGAAGGAGTGGCGCACCTGGGCGGCGCCGACCGCGCGCAGGTTCTGGGCGATCTCGGGCAGGTGCCGGTGCGTGCCGCCGACGCCGTACGGTGTCGCGGAGCCGGTGAGCTCCGCCGCGAGCAGCGTGGTCTTGGCCGCCCGACCGGCGCCGGACGAGCCGACCGCGAGCACGGACGTGAGCCCCGTGGGGTCGACGAGCCCGGCCGAGATGCCGGGCGCGATCGCGAGGGTGACGGCGGTGGCGTTGCAGCCGGGCACGGCGATGCGGCGGGCCGCTCGCAGCTCGCGGCGCTGCCGGCCGCCGTCGGCGAGGATCAGCTCGGGCATGCCGTAGGGCCAGGTGCCCGCGTGCTCGGTGTCGTAGAAGGCCCGCCAGTCGCGCGCGTCGAGCAGCCGGTGGTCGGCGCCGGCGTCGACGACGAGGGTCGACTCCGGCAGCTGCGCGGCGATGCCGCCGGAGTGCCCGTGCGGCAGCGCGAGGAAGACGACGTCGTGACCGGCGAGCACCTCCGGGGTCGTCTCCTGGAAGGTCAGCGAGGCGAGGGAGCGCAGGTTCGGGTGGACGGAGACGAGGGGCTGCCCGGCGTTGGCGTGCGCCGTGACCGTGCGCACCTCCAGCTCGGGGTGCTGGGCGAGCAGCCGCAGCAGCTCGCCGCCCGCGTATCCGCTCGCGCCTGCGACGGCGACGGAGAGGCTCATTCCTCCAGGCTACTCGGGCATCGATGGCGCGATGTGCCGCAGGGGCTCCGCGACGAAGCGCACCTCGACCGCGGCGCGCACTTCGAGCTCGCCCGCCTCGAACGACACGGCGGCGCCGGCGTCGGCGGCCTCCATCGCCACGGCCGCCATCCGAGCCTTCGGCGCGGCCGGGGCGGGCGCCGTGGTGCCGGGCTCCTGGATGGCGTCGATCACGGGTGTGCCGAGGCCCGCGGCTGCGGCGTAGTCGCCCGCGCGCTCGACGGCGTCGGCGATCGCGCGGCTGCGGGCGGCCTTCGCGCGCTCGCGCTCGGTCTCGTCCGACAGCGACCACTGGATGCCGCCCACCTCGTGCGTCTGGTGCAGCCCGACGCGCCCGATCCAGGTGCCGAGCGCCTCGAAGTCGCGGAACCGCACGGTCACCGCGGCGGCCGCCGTGTACACCGAGCGCCGCGGCTGGCCCTCGCCGACCCACTCCTCGTGGTGCGAGATCCACACCCGGTCGGCGTGCCACGAGTCGGCCGCGCCCTGCGCCTCGTGGGCCGTCGCGTCGGTCACGAGCCGCTCGTGCGCCTCGGCGACCGCGTGCATCGCCGCCTCGGGGTCGGACGCGCTCCAGCGCGACTGCACCGTGACCGTCGCCCGCTCCGCGCTGGCGCGCTCGATCGCCGAGCCGCACACCGTGATGTCCACCATGCGCCGGATGCTACTCGTGCGCCCTGGCGCTACTCCCTGAGGCGGGCTCCGTGCCGCTCGGTCGCGACGGCGAGGCCGGCGAGCTTCGCCGCGGAGGCCTCGGCGGCCGTCAGCGTGCGATCGGCCGCGCGGAAGCGGAGCGCGAACGTGAGCGACTTCTCGCCCTCGCCCAGCCCGCCGCCGCGGTAGTCGTCGACGAGCGCGATGTGCTCGAGCAGCGTCCCTGCGCCGTCGCGCACCGCTCGGCGCACGTCGCCCGCGGGCACGTCGGCGGGGACGACGACCGAGAGGTCCTGCGTCGCCGCCGGCACCGGCGCGATGCGCTGCGTGTCGAGGCTCACGCGGGCTCGGTCGATGAGCAGGCTCAGGTCGAGCTCGGCGACCGCGACGACGCGCGGCAGGTCCGCCGCGGCCGCGACCGCGGGCAGCAGCTCGCCAGCGACGCCGACGACCGTCTCGCCCAGCAGCAGCTCTGCGGTGCGGCCGGGGTGCAGCCAGGAGCGCTCGGCCTGGCGGAGCTCGAGCTCGAGCCCGAGCGTGCGCGCGATGCGCTCCGCCGCCTCGATCGCGTCGGCGAGCCCGAAGCGCACGGCGGGGGTGCCGGGCTGCTTGCGCACCCGCTCCCCGACGAGCAGCACGGCCGCGTGGTCGGGCTGCGCGGGCAGGCGGTCGAGCTGTGCCAGCTCGTCGTCCGAGGGTCGGGACGCGGCGCCCGGCAGGGTGTCGGTGCCGTGGCCGTCGACGCTCACGAAGACGCGGCCGAGCTCGAACAGCGCGAGGTCGGTGAGGCCGCGGCCGAGGTTGCGGTGCGCGGTGTCGAGCATGCCCGGCAGCAGCGCGGTGCGCAGCCACGGGCGCTCGCCGTCGAGCGGGTTCTCGAGCCGCACCGGCGCGTCGCCGGTCAGGCGCGCCTGCCGCTCGGTGACGAACGGCGCGACGAGCACCTCGGTGAGGCCGTTCGACGCGAGCGCGTCGGCGACCTTGCGGCGCAGCCGCTGGGAGCGGGTGTAGCCGCGGCCGGGCGGTGCGACGGGCAGCACGGAGGGGATGCGGTCGAAGCCCACGATGCGCGCGATCTCCTCGACGAGCCCCTCGCGGTCGACGAGGTCGCGCCGCCACGTGGGCGGCGTGACCGTCCACGCATCCGCGCCGTCCCCGTCGACGATGCTCGCGCCGATGCGCTCGAGCGCGTCGCGCGCCTCGTCGACGGTGTAGTCGGCGCCCGTGTAGTCGCTCCAGAAGCCGACCGGGATGCGGATGGGCGCCATCGCGGGCACGTCGCCCACGTCGGCGCCGAGCTCGTCGAGCGAGCCGCCGGCGAGCTCGACGAGCAGCTGCGCCACGCGGGCCGCGGCTGCCGCGGCGATCGCCGGGTCGACGCCGCGCTCGTAGCGCTTCGACGCCTCCGAGAACAGCTTGTGCCGGCGGGCGGTGCGGCCGATCGTGATGCCGTCGAAGGTCGCGGCCTCGATGAGCACGTCGGTCGTCGACGCGTCCATCTCGGTCTCGGCTCCGCCCATGACGCCGGCGAGGCCGATGGCGCCGCGGTCGTCGGTGATGAGCAGGTCCTCGGTCGAGAGCGCCCGGTCGACGCCGTCGAGCGTGGTGAGCCGCTCCCCCGCCGCCGCGCGGCGCACGCTGATGCCGCCGCGGAGCTTGCCGAGGTCGTAGCCGTGGATCGGCTGGCCGAGCTCGAGCATGACGTAGTTCGTGATGTCGACCGGGAGCGAGATCGAGCGGATGCCCGCGAGGCGCAGGCGCGAGGCCATCCAGCCGGGCGTCGGCCGGCTCGGGTCGATGCCGCGCACGACCCGCACCGCGAATCGCGAGCAGCCGTCGCGGCCGCGGATGGGTGCGTCGTCGCGCAGCCCGACCGGGAACCCGGATGCCGTGCCCGGCTCGATCGCGGCCGGGTCGCGGAAGGGCTGCCCGGTCGCGCTCGCCACCTCGCGCGCGATGCCGCGGAGCGAGAGCGCGTAGCCGCGGTCGGGCGTCACGTTGATCTCGACGGCCTGGTCGTCGAGGCCGAGGATCGCCAGCGCGTCGTCGCCGATCGCACCGGGGATGCCGAGCTGGTCGAGCCGCATGATGCCGTCGTGGTCGTCGCCGAGCCCGAGCTCGCGCTCCGACGCGATCATGCCGTCCGAGACGTGGCCGTAGGTCTTGCGCGCCGCGATCTCGAAGCCACCCGGGAGCGACGCCCCCGGGAGGGTGACGACCACCCGGTCGCCCTCGACGAAGTTGAGCGCGCCGCAGACGACGCCGCGGACGCCGCCGTTCGCCTCGCCGACGTCGACCTGCACCCAGCGGATCGTCTTGCCGTTCTTCTGCGGCTCCTCGACGATCTCGAGCACGCGGCCCACGACGATCGGGCCGCGGAGCTCGGCGCCGTGGACGGCCTCCTCCTCGAAGCCGACGCGCACGAGCGTCGCGTGCAGCCAGTCGGCGGTGTCGTCCTTCGGGATCTCGACGAGCTCGCCGAGCCATGACAGCGGGATCCGCATCAGATCACCATCCCGAACTGCTCCGTGAAGCGGACGTCGCCCTCGATCATGTCGCGCATGTCGTCGAGCAGGTAGCGGAACTGCAGGGTGCGCTCGATGCCCATCCCGAACGCGAAGCCGGAGTAGACGTCGGGGTCGACGCCCGCCGCGCGCAGCACGTTGGGGTTGACCATGCCGCAGCCGCCCCACTCGACCCATCGGGCGCCGCCGCGCATGCCGGGGTGCCACACGTCCATCTCGGCGCTCGGCTCGGTGAAGGGGAAGTAGTTGGGGCGCAGGCGGATCCTCGCCTCCTCGCCGAACATGGCGCGAGCGAGGTGCTCGAGCGTGCCGCGCAGGTGCGCCATCGTGATGCCCTTGTCGACGGCGAGGCCCTCGAGCTGCGTGAACACCGGCAGGTGGGTCGCGTCGATGTCGTCGGTGCGGTAGACGCGGCCGGGCGCGACGATGTACGTGGGCAGGTCGCGCGTCAGGAGCGTGCGCACCTGCACGGGGCTCGTCTGGGTGCGCAGCACCATGTGCCGGTCGGCGGGCGCGATGTAGAAGGTGTCGGACTCGCTGCGCGCGGGGTGGTCGGGGTCGACGTTGAGCGCGTCGAAGTTGTACCACTCGTGCTCGAGCTCCGGTCCCTCGGCGACCTCCCAGCCCATCCCGACGAACACGTCGCTCATGTCGTCCATGAGCATCGTGAGGGGGTGCCGGCCGCCGCGGCCGCGGATGCGCGGCAGCGCGGTGACGTCGACGCGCTCGGTCTCGAGCTGCGCGGCCTCCTCGGCCAGCACGAGCTCCGCCTGCCGGGCGGCGATCGCCTCGGCGACGCGGGCGCGTCCGCCGCCGATGGTCTGGCCCGCCGCCTTGCGGTCCGCCGGCGCGATGTCGCGCAGGCTCGCGTTGAGCGACGCGAGCTCGGAGCCCTGCCCGTTGTGGGCGGACTTCGCCGCCTGCAGGTCGGCGGTCGTGGTGGCGGCGTCGATGGCGGCGAGCGCGGCGGTGACCGCGGCGTCGACGCGCGCGCCGAGGTCGGCGGGATCGTCAGGGTGTGGCACCCGACGATCCTACCGAGCCGTCGGCGTCAGCCGCCGCCGCCGCTGCCCATCCCGGCGCCGGGCAGCCGCGTGATCTCGGCCTGCGGGTCGTGGATCTCGCGCATCGCCTGCGTCGAGACGGGGATGGCCGTCGTCGCCGTGCCGTCGAGGTTCGCTCCGCCCCGGCGCGGCCGGGACATGCGCTTGGCCGCCCAGCGCACGAGGGCGGAGAGCGTGAGGTTGATGCCGAGGAAGATCGCGAGCATGACGAAGAACATCGACAGCGCGTAGGGGCCGCCCTGGCGGTCGTAGAAGTCGACGAGCTGGCGCCCGATCCGGATGATCTCCGGGGAGCCGACGATGTAGCCGAGCGAGGTGTCCTTGAGCAGCACGATGAGCTGCGCCAGGATGATGGGCAGCATGATCCGCAGCGCTTGCGGCAGCTCGATCGAGAGCGTCGTGCGCAGCGGCGTGAGGCCGATCGCGAGCCCGCTCTCGCGCTGGCCCTTCGGCAGCGACTTCATGCCGGCGCGCAGCGCCTCGCCGATGATCGCGCCGTTGTAGACGATGAGCGCCCAGACCACGGCCCAGTACGCACCGGTCGAGAACACGATGAGGATGAACAGCATCATCAGCAGCACGGGCATGCCGCGGAAGAACTCGAGCACGATCGTGGTCGGCACGCGCACCCAGGCCGAGTAGGCGTTGCGCATGATGGAGAACACGACGCCCAGGATCATGGCGCCGACGGCCGCGATCGCGGCGATCGAGAGCGTCGTGCCGAGGCCGACCATGAGCCCGCGCGCGCCGAACCAGAGCTGCGGGTCCTGGAAGATGTCCCAGCGGTCCTGGTAGAACGCGCCGCCGGCCCAGAGCTGGTAGGCCGCGAGCACGAGCGCGACGACGGCCACGACGGCGAAGACGATCGAGAGGATGCGCGAGCGCCGGATCGCGTTGGGTCCGGGGGCGTCGAAGAGGACGGAGCCGCTCATCGCTGCACGCTCCACTTTCGCTCGAGGTGGTCGACCAGCTGGCCGAGCGGCACCGTCAGGATGAGGTAGCTGAGCGCGATGCCGATGAAGACCTGCAGGCTCTGGTCGCCGTAGACGTTCGAGAGCCGCTGCGCGACCGACACGAGCACGAAGACGAAGAAGCCCATCGCGACCGAGGTGTTCTTGACGAGCGCGATGACGACGTTGATGACGGGCGGCATGACGCTGCGGAACGCCTGCGGCAGGATGACCAGCCGCATGGTCGCGCCGAAGCCGAGGCCGATCGAGCGCGACGCCTCGGCCTGGCCGATGGGCACCGAGTTGATGCCGGAGCGCACCGCCTCGCCGAAGAACGCGCTCGTGTAGTAGGTGAGCGCGATGACCGCGCCGAGGGTGAAGTCGAGGATGATGCCGAGCTTCGGGAGCACGAAGGCCGTGAAGAAGAACACGAGCGTCAGCGGCGTGTTCCTCGCGACCTCGGTCCACACCGCGGCCACGACGCGCAGCGCCGCGACGGGCGAGACGCGCATGCCCGCCAGCAGGATGCCGATGGGCAGGCCGATGAGCGTCACCACGGCGGTGAGCAGCAGCGTGGCGCCCATGCCCTGGAGCCAGAGCGGCCAGTTCTCGAGAAGTGCTTGCATCAGTCCCTCATCCGGCGGCCGGGTGCGGGAGGAGGTCCTCCCGCACCCGGCTCGGGTGATCGATCAGTAGCGGTCGGGTGCCGGGAACTCGGGCGTCGGCAGGACGGTGCCTGCGGTCTGCTCCCAGAGCGAGGCCATGGTGCCGTCGGCGACGGCCTCCTCGAGGACCGTGTTGATCCAGTCGCGGAACGCGTCGTCGCCCTTCTCGAGGCCGATGCCGTAGGGCTCCTGCGTGAACGTCTCGCCCTCGTTGACGAGCTCGAACTCACCGGCGTTCTGGTCGACGAAGCCGGCCAGGATCACGTTGTCGGTCGTGACCGCGACGACCTGGCCGTTGCGCAGCGGGTCGAGGCAGTTCGAGTAGGTGTCGGTCGCGCTCAGCACGGCGCCGTACTCGTCGACGATGCGCGCCGCGGGCGTGGAGCCCTCGACGGAGCAGACCGAGAGGCCGGCGACGTCGTCCGGACCGGTGAGGCCCTCGGGGTTGCCCGCGAGCACCATGAGCGCCTGACCTGCCTCGTAGTACGGGCCGGCGAAGTCGATCTTCTCCTTGCGGGCGTCGTTGATCGTGTACGTCGCCGCGACGATGTCGACGGTGCCGTTCTCGATGAACGTCTCGCGGTTGGCGGAGACGGTCTCCTCCCACTGCACGTTCTCGAACGGGATGCCGAGCTCTGCCGCGATGAGCGAGCCGACGGCGACGTCGAAGCCCTCGGGCGCACCGTCGGGGCCGACGAGGCCGAACAGCGGCTGGTCGAACTTCGTGCCGATGGTGATCGATCCGGCCTCTGCCAGCTCCGCCATCGTGGTGCCCGCCTCGAACTCGGGCGCCTCGGCGACCTCCAGGCCGTACGGGTGGTCGGTCGTGGCGCCCGACTCCGCGGGCTCCTCCGGGGCCTCGGACGACGTGGTGCCGGCCGGGCCACCGCACGCGGTGAGGGCGAGGACCGCGAGTGCGGCGACGCCCAGCGTCATCTTGCTGCGCATGGGTGCTTCTCCTTGATTCGTTGTGCTGTGCAGGGGGGTCAGTGGGTGAGGATCTTCGACAGGAAGTCCTGGGCGCGCGGCGTCTGCGGGTTCGAGAAGAACGACTCGGGCGTCGAGTCCTCGAGCACCTTGCCGTCGGCCATGAAGAGCACGCGGTCGGCGGCCTTGCGCGCGAAGCCCATCTCGTGCGTGACGGTGATCATCGTCATGCCGCCGTGCGCGAGCTCGACCATGACGTCGAGCACCTCGTTGATCATCTCCGGGTCGAGCGCGCTCGTGGGCTCGTCGAAGAGCATGAGCTTCGGCTCCATCGCGAGCGAGCGCGCGATCGCGACGCGCTGCTGCTGGCCGCCGGAGAGCTGGGCGGGCATCTTGTGCGCCTGGTTGGCGATGCCGACGCGCTCGAGCAGCACCATCGCCTGCTCCTCGGCGTCCTTGCGCTTCTTCCCGCGCACCTTCATCGGGCCGAGGGTGACGTTGTCGAGGATCGACTTGTGCGCGAAGAGGTTGAACGACTGGAACACCATGCCCACGTCCGCCCGCAGCTGCGCGAGCCCCTTGCCCTCGGAGGGGAGCTTGACGCCGTCGATGCGGATCTCGCCGTCGTCGATGGTCTCGAGCCGGTTGATGGCGCGGCAGAACGTGGACTTGCCGGACCCCGACGGGCCGATGACCACGACGACCTGACCCTTGGGGACAGCGACGTTGATGTCGTTGAGCACGTGGAGGTCGCCGTAGTGCTTGTTGACGTGGTCGAGCTCGACGAGGGGCTGCATGTCGTCATCAAAGCACGACCGATGGCCGGGTCGATCGCACGCCCACCGATCGCAACGAAATGGTTACACGGCGCTCAGCGCTCGCCCCGCTGCGCGAACGCGCTCTGGTACAGGCACACGGATGCCGCGGTCGCGAGGTTGAGCGACTCGGCGCGGCCGTAGACGGGCAGTCGCACCGCCCGGTCGGCGAGCGCGAGGGTGCCGGCGTCGAGCCCGCGCGCCTCGTTGCCGAACAGCCAGGCGGTGGGTCGCGCGAGCACGCCCTCGGCCTGCAGCGCGACGAGGTCCTCCCCCGCGACGTCGGCGGCGAGCACCGAGAGCCCCGCTGCGGCCGCCGCCTCGACGGCGTCGATCGTCGAGGCGCCGACGGCGATGTCGATGTGGAACAGCGATCCGGTGGTGGCGCGGACGACCTTCGGCGAGAAGGGGTCGACGGAGTTGGCGGTGACGATCACGGCGGATGCGCCCGCCGCGTCGGCCGCGCGCAGGATCGTGCCGAGGTTGCCCGGATCCCGCACCTCGTGGAGGATCGCGACGAGCGGGTGCTCGCTCGCGGCGGCGCGCTCGATGGCGTCCTCGAGCCGCACGGGAGCCTGCTTCGCGACGGCCACCACGCCCTGCGGGTGCACGGTGTCGGCGATCGCGGCGAGCGCCCGCTCCGAGACGGGCGTCAGCGGCGCGTGCTGCGCCGCCCGCTGCAGCAGGTCGGCGTGGCGCTCGCGCGCGGCGTCGGTGACGAACACCTCGACGAGCTGCGCGGGCTGCCAGCGCACCGCCTCGTCGAGGGACGCGGGGCCCTCCAACAGGAACAGCCCGGTCGATGACCGGGCTGCTCGCTGCTGGAGTCTCGCAGCCTCTCGCACGCGGGGCGCGCGGGGGCTGTCGAGCATGTCAGGCCGCGCTTCGCGGTGCCGAGGTGTCGGCGGGCAGGGCTGCCTTCGCCGCCTCGACGAGGGTCGTGAAGGTGGCGGGCTCGTGCACGGCGAGCTCTGCGAGCATGCGGCGGTCGACGACGATGCCTGCGAGGCCGAGGCCCTGGATCAGGCGGTTGTACGTGAGGCCGTTCGCGCGCGACGCGGCGTTGATGCGCTGGATCCACAGGCGGCGGAAGTCGCCCTTCTTCGCCTTGCGGTCGCGGAAGGCATAGACGTGCGAGTGGAGCAGCTGCTCCTTCGCCTTGCGGTACAGGCGCGAGCGCTGTCCCCGGTAGCCGGAGGCCTGCTCGAGGATGACGCGACGCTTCTTGTGGGCGTTGACCGCCCTCTTGACACGTGCCATGAGTCTGTTCTCTCTTGTCTCTTCGTCGCGCGCGTCAGCGTGCGAGCAGCTTCTTGATGATCTTGGCGTCGGCCGGGGCGAGCACCTTGTCCCTGTTGAGGCGGCGCGTCTGGACCGACGACTTCACCTCGAGGTTGTGGCGCATGCCAGCCCCCTGCTTGCGGATCTTGCCGGAACCGGTGATCTTGAAGCGCTTCTTCGCACCGGAGTGCGTCTTCTGCTTGGGCATTCTTCTTCTCCTACTCGGATGCTGGCTCGCCGGCGGGCGGGCCCGCGGGCTTGGCCTTGGGCGCTGCGGGCTTGCTCGCCGCCGAGGGCGTCGCGGGCTTCGCCGCGGGCTTCGGGGTGCCGGGCTTCACAGCGGGCTTGGGAGCTGCCGGGGCGGCAGCGGGGGTGGCGGTCGGCGTCGCGCCCGCGGGACGGGGCGCCGACGCGGGACGCGGTGCTCCGGCCGGCGTCGGCTGCACGGTCCGCGCCTGCTGGCGCGGTCGCGAGTCCGACGACGAGTCCGACGACGGGCGCGGCGAGCTCGAGGAGCTCGTCGGGCGCGAGGTCGCACCGCTCGCGGGGCGCGAGGCCCCGGTCGACGGCCGCGACGAGCTCGGCGCGCTCGACGAGCCGGTCGACGAGCTCGAGGAGCCGGTCGACGGCCGCGACGAGCTGGTCGCCGGACGCGTGCGGAACTCCGCGTCCACGGCGCTGCTGGCGGGCAGTGCCGGTCGCTCGGGACGCTCGGCGTCGAGGGCGGCCTGGCGCGCGGCCTGGCGCTCCGCCTCGAGGCGGCGCTTCTCCTGGTCGGCAGCGCGCTGCGCGGAGCGGACGGCGTTGAGCTCGGCCTTCGCGTCGGACTTCGAGCGCATCGGGCCGACGATCATGACCATGTTGCGACCGTCGATCATCGGCGACGACTCGACCGAGCCGAACTCCGCGATGTCCTCGGCGAAGCGCTGCAGCAGACGGACGCCCTGGTCGGGGCGCGACTGCTCGCGACCGCGGAAGAGGATCATCGCCTTGACCTTGTCGCCGGCCTGCAGGAAGCCCTCGGCGCGCTTGCGCTTGGTCTCGTAGTCGTGCTCGTCGATCTTGAGCCGGAACCGGACCTCCTTGAGGACCGTGTTCGCCTGGTTGCGACGAGCCTCCTTGACCTTCTGAGCCTGCTCGTACTTGAACTTGCCGAAGTCCATGATCTTGACGACGGGCGGGCGGGCCTCGGGCGCGACCTCGACGAGGTCGAGCTCTGCCTCGCGGGCAAGACGAAGGGCATCCTCGACCCGGACGACGCCGACCTGCTCGCCGGCAGGGCCGACCAGTCGGACTTCGGGGACGCGGATGCGCTCATTGGTGCGGGGGTCGCTGATCGCGGGCTCCTTCTCGTTGCGTGCTGTGTGCTGGTGCACGGCGAACGAGGAGCCAGAACGCGAATGCTGCTGCGCGGCTCAGCACCTGCGACGCAGAGCGTCGCGGTGCCGTTGACCCGTTAGCCTGGAACGACTGCGGGTGGGATTGCTCCTCTTTCACCTTCCGGGCGCAAAGCCCGAAACCTGCAGAAGCCTACCAGACACCGACCTTCGGGAGAAGAGTGCGATGAGCGACGCGATGCAGCACGACCACGACCACGACGACGCGATCAACGAGATGCGCGACATCGCGGAGGTCCCGGCGGTCGAGCTCATCAACACCGTCGCCATCCACCTGCTGAGCGCAGCCGCCGTGAAGGTCGGCCTGGCGGACGACCCCGACCAGCAGCTCGACCTCGACGAGGCGCGCAAGCTCATCAACGCGCTCGCGGGCCTCGTGACGGCCGCGGCCGCCGAGATCGGCAGCATCCACGCCGCGCCGCTGCGCGACGGCCTGCGATCGGTGCAGCTCGCGTTCCGCGAGGCGAGCACGATCCCGGATGCGCCGGGCAAGGGCCCCGGCGAGAAGTTCACCGGGCCGGTCAACTAGGCAGCGGGCCCCTCGCGCTCCGCACGCGTCACGGCGAGCGCCGCGGGCGCGGCGAGCGGCAGCCGCGCGGCGCCGCCGTCCCACCGATGCAGCCGCACGGCGACGCTCGCGATGCGGGCGCGCACGACGTCGACCGTGGCGAGCGCCGCGGCCGCCGCCTGCACCTGCCGCGCGGCATCCGGTGAGGGGTCGACGAGCGCGTGCACCTCGAGCTCCGCGCCGGCGAGTCGGCAGCGCGGGTCGCCGGTCGCGAGGACGACCGCCTGCACGGCCGGCTGCGCGAGCAGCGCCTCGACGACGGCCTCGTGCACGGCCGGGTCCTCGACGCCCCACGACCACGGCGCATCCGTCAGCAGCGCCTCGAGCATGGGCCGGGCGAGCACGAACTCGCCCTCCCCGCCGGGGTCGACGACGATGCGCGCGGGCCCGTCGAGCGCGGCGGCGGCGGCGCGCTGCACGCTCGTCGGCACCGGGCGCGCGAGCGGGTTCCACGCCTGCATGGATGCGACGCCCGAGAACATCGGCAGGATGGGCGCCCCGTCCGGCCCCTGCACCGTCACGATCGACAGCTCCTGCGTCTTGTCGACGGTCCTGCCGGACGCGTCGACCCCCGTCTCCCCCGCCGCCGCGAGCAGCGGCACGAGCAGCCGCTCGCCGCGCAGCGCGTCGACGACCGCCGCCGGCCCCGCCGACCCGTCGGCGAGCGCGCGCACCGCCGCGAGGTAGCCGTCCGGCGCGGACCCGTCGTCGCCGGCGTAGGCGGTGTCGTGGTGGCCGAAGCTGCGCCCGGCCCACGGCCGGCCCGCCGAGTCGGCCTCCCGGCCCGGCGTCACCGCCACGCCTCAGTCGCCCGCGACGTCGAGCGCTGCCGCGAGCGTGAAGGCGCCCGCGTAGAGGGCCTTGCCGACGATGGCGCCCTCGACACCGTGCGGCACGAGCTCGCGGAGCGCGGCGATGTCGTCGAGGCTCGAGATCCCGCCGGAGGCGACGACCGGCTTCTCGGTGCGCTCTGCCACCTGGCGCAGCAGCTCGATGTTCGGCCCCTGCAGCGTGCCGTCCTTCGTCACGTCGGTCACGACGTACCGGCTGCAGCCCGCGGCCTCGAGGCGTGCCAGCACGTCCCAGAGGTCCCCGCCGTCCTGCGTCCAGCCGCGCGCCGCGAGCGTCGTGCCGCGCACGTCGAGCCCGACCGCGATCTGGTCGCCGTACTCGGAGATGACCGATGCCGTCCACTCGGGGTTCTCGAGCGCGGCCGTGCCGAGGTTGATGCGCTTCACGCCGGTGGCGAGCGCCGCCTCGAGCGAGGCCTCGTCGCGGATGCCGCCGGAGAGCTCGACCTGCACGCGACCCCGGACGGCCTTGATGACCTTCTTGATGACGCCGCGGTTGTCGCCGCGGCCGAAGGCGGCGTCGAGGTCGACGAGGTGGAGCCACTCCGCGCCCTGGCGCACCCAGTCCTCGGCGGCCTCCACCGGGCTGCCGAAGGACGTCTCGGTGCCCGCGCGCCCCTGCGTCAGCCGCACGGCCTTGCCGCCGGCGACGTCGATGGCGGGCAGCAGCTGCAGCTTGGGCGACTGGTTGAAGTCGGTCATGAGGGATCGATGCCTTCCGGATGGGTGTGGGAGCTCAGAGGCCGCGCACCCAGTTGCCCAGCAGGCGGATGCCCGCATCCCCCGACTTCTCGGGGTGGAACTGGGTCGCGGAGAGCGGGCCGTTCTCGACGGCGGCGATGAACCGCTCGCCGTGCTGCGCCCACGTCACGCGCGGCTGACGGATGCGGGGGTGCGGGTCGATGGACCACTCGGTGGCGGCGTAGGAGTGCACGAAGTAGAAGCGCTCGTCCCGCAGGCCCGCGAACAACGAGGAGTCCTCGGGCGCCTCGACCTGCGCCCAGCCCATGTGGGGCAGGATGTCGGCCTGCAGGCGGCGGACGGTGCCAGGCCACTCGTCGAGGCCGACCGTGGGGCTGCCGCCCTCCTCGCCGGCCGAGAACAGCACCTGCATGCCCACGCAGATGCCGAGCACCGGGCGGCCGCCCGCGAGCCGGCGCCCGATGAGCTCGCCGCCGCGGATCGCCTGGATGCCGGCCATGCACGCGGCCATGGAGCCCACGCCGGGGACGACGAGCCCGTCGGCCTCCGCGACGCGCGCGCGATCGGCCGTGAGCGTCACGTCCGCGCCGGCCGCCTCGAGCGCCTTCGCCGCGGAGTGCACGTTCCCGAGCCCGTAGTCGAGCAGCGCCACGGTGGGGCGGGCTGCCATCAGAGCGCGCCCTTCGTGGACGGCACCCCGGTGACGCGCGGGTCGGGCTCGACGGCCACGCGCAGCGCGCGGGCGAAGGCCTTGAACTCCGCTTCGGCGATGTGGTGCGGGTCGCGGCCGGCGAGCACGTCGACGTGCGCGGTGATGCGCGCGTTGAGCGTGATCGCCTCGAGCACGTGGCGCACGAGCGAGCCCGTGAAGTGGCCGCCGATGCGGTGCAGCTCGAACCCGGCGGGCTCGCCGCCGTGCACGAGGAACGGCCGGCCGGAGAGGTCGACGACCGCGCGCGCGAGCGCCTCGTCGAGCGGCACGGTCGCGTCGCCGTAGCGGCGCACGCCCGCCTTGTCGCCGAGGGCCTCGGCGAGCGCGAGCCCGAGCGCGATGGCGGTGTCCTCGACCGTGTGGTGCGCGTCGATGTCGGTGTCGCCGGTCGCCTCGATCGTGAGGTCGATGAGCGAGTGCTTGGAGAACGCCGTCAGCATGTGGTCGTAGAAGGGCACCGTCGTCGAGATGGACGAGGTGCCGTCGCCGTCGAGGTCGAGCGAGAGGCGGATGCTCGACTCGCTCGTCGTGCGCTCGATGGAAGCAGTGCGGGGCATGCCTCGATCCTATTCCGCGCGGAGCTCTGCCATGGCGGCGAGCAGCGCGGTCGTCTCGGCGCGGGTGCCGGCGGTGATCCTGAGCGTGTGCGGCAGGCCGACGTCGCGCACGAGGATGCCGCGGTCGAGCAGGGCGCGGAAGGTCGCCGGCGGGTCGTCGACGCCGCCCACCAGCACGAAGTTCGCATCCGACGGGTAGGGGCGGTAGCCGAGCGAGGCGAGCTCGTCGACGAGGCGGTCGCGCTGCGTCCGCAGCTCGTCGACGCGCGACAGCATCTCGTCGCTGTGGCGCAGCGCCGCGACGGCAGCCGCCTGCGTGATCGACGAGAGGTGGTAGGGCAGCCGCACGAGGCGGAGGGCGTCGATGACGGCGGGGTCGGCGGCGAGGTAGCCGACCCGGATCCCCGCGAACGCGAACGCCTTGCTCATCGTGCGGGACACGAGCAGTCGGGGGTAGCGGTCGAGCAGCGTGAGCGCCGTCTGGGCGCGGTCGTGGGCGAACTCCGCGTAGGCCTCGTCGACGAGCACGATCCCGCGCGCGGCCTCGGCGGCCGCCTCCACCACGTCGAGGCCGATCGCGGTCCCCGTCGGGTTGTTCGGCGAGCAGAGGAAGACGACGTCGGGGTCGTGCTCGGCGATCGCCGCGCGCACGGCGGCAGGCGTGAGGGTGAAGTCCTCGGCGCGCGGCACCGGCAGCCAGCGCATGCCCACGCCCTGCGCGAGCAGCGGGTACATCGAGTAGGTGGGGGTGAACGACAGCAGCGTCCTGCCGGGTCCTCCGAAGGCCTGCAGCACGTGCTGCAGCACCTCGTTCGACCCGTTCCCCGCCCACAGCTGCTCGGGCTCGAGCCCGTGCCCGAGGTAGTCGGCGAAGGCCCGTCGGAGAGCGTCGAACTCGCGGTCGGGGTAGCGGTTCGCATCCGGCAGCGCCCGCGCGATCTCCTGCACGATGTCGAGCGCGACCGCCTCCGGCACCCGGTAGGCGTTCTCGTTCACGTTGAGGCGCACGGGCACGTCGAGCTGCGGGGCGCCGTAGGGCGTGAGCCCTCGCAGGTCGTCGCGGATGGGAAGGTCGTCGAGGCTCGTCACCGAACCAGCCTAGGACGGCGCAGCCGGTCGGCAGCGACCGGCCGGCGCTGCACCCGGTCGGGGTTCAGCGGGAGTCGGGGTTCAGCGGGAGTAGTGCGCGGGGATCGCGAGCTGCTCGCCGGGCTGGATCGCGCCCGCGATGCCGTTGAGCATCTCGATCTCGGCGATGACGTCGCGAGGGTCGGCCTCGGGGGCGATCGCGGCGGCGATCTGCCAGAGCGACTGGCCGGGGAGCACGGTGATGTGCTCGAAGTCGGCGGTCTGGACGGACGACGATGCGACCGCACCGGCGAGCGCGCCGCCGAGGACGCCCGCACCGGCGAGGGTGCCGACGGCGAGGAGCGGTGCTGCGACGAGCAGCGCGAGGGCGCGGCGGCCCCGCGGCGTCATGCGGACGCGGGGCGTCGGGGCGCCGGTGGTGCTTGCGATGGCGATGGCAGTCATGGCCTGCTCCTCTCGTGGGACTCGCGGTCGGTGCTCGGCCGGGAGCACCGACCACGAATCTCTGTTTCGAACCTATCTTCGACTGTCGGTGCGAGTCAAGCCCCGATATCGCGAACTTCCTCGACACCGCGTGCGCGACACGCTCGAACGTCTGTGTGGTTCGCGCGACCCGTCGGATACGCTTTCGAACCAGGACGAGTCCATCAGGCACCACTGACATCGCGTCCCGGGCGAGAGAGCAGGCATCATGGCGAGGCAGCTGACGGACAAGCAGCAGGCGATCCTGCAGATGATCCAGCGCGAGGTGCGCCAGCGCGGCTACCCGCCGAGCTACCGCGAGATCGGCGACGCCGTGGGGCTCTCCTCGCTCTCGAGCGTCACGCACCAGCTCGGACAGCTCGAGCTGCAGGGCTACATCCGCCGCGACCCGTCGCGGCCGCGCACGATCGAGGTGCTCGTCGACGACGAGATCGACGAGACCGCCGGCAGCATCCAGCAGGCGTCGTTCGTGCCGCTCGTCGGTCGGATCGCGGCCGGCATCCCGATCACCGCCGAGGAGCAGGTGGAGGACGTCTTCCCGCTGCCGAAGCAGCTCGTCGGCACCGGCGACCTCTTCATGCTCAAGGTCGTCGGCGACTCGATGATCGACGCAGCGATCTGCGACGGCGACTGGGTGGTCGTGCGGCAGCAGCAGACGGCCGACAACGGCGACATCGTCGCGGCGATGCTCGACGGCGAGGCGACCGTCAAGGTGTTCAAGCAGCGCGACGGCCACACGTGGCTGCTGCCCCGCAACTCCGCGTTCGAGCCGATCCTGGGCGACGAGTCCGACGTGCTCGGCCGCGTCGTCGCGGTGCTGCGCGCGGTGTAGTCCCGGCCTAGCCCACCCGGAACTCGGCGAGCTGCGCGAGCGCGGCGGGGCTCACCTTCGCGTCGACGCGCGTGCCGGCCTCCTCGTACGCCTCGTGCACCACGTCGAAGCGGTCGTGCAGCATCGCGATGATGTCGCCGCGGTCGAACGGCACGAGCAGCGACGACCGCGACCTCGGGGCGCGGCAGCAGCTCGGCGATGGCCGCGAGGATCGCGTCGATGCCGTCGCCGGTCCGCGCGGACGCGAAGATCCCGTCGGGCTGCAGGCCGCGCAGCACCAGTCGCTCGTCGTCGCCGATGAGGTCGGCCTTGTTGAACACGACGATCTCGGGGATCGCGCGAGCGCCGGTCTCGCCCAGCACGTCGCGGACGGTGGCGATCTGCGCGGCCGGGTCCGGGTGGCTCGCATCGACGACGTGCACGATCACGTCGGACTCCGCGACCTCCTCGAAGGTGGAGCGGAACGCCTCGACGAGCTGGTGCGGGAGGTTGCGCACGAAGCCGACCGTGTCGGCGATCGTGAACTCGCGGCCGTCGGGCGTGCTCGAGCGTCGCACGGTCGCGTCGAGGGTCGCGAACAGGGCGTTCTCGACCAGCACGCCGGCACCGGTGATGCGGTTGAGCAGGCTGGACTTGCCCGCGTTCGTGTAGCCGACGATCGCGACGCCGGGCACCTCGAAGCGGTCGCGGTTCGCCCGCTTCGCCTGGCGAGCGGGCCCGAATCCCTTGATCTGCTTGCGCAGCCTCGCCATGCGCGTGTGGATGCGCCGCCGGTCGAGCTCGATCTTCGTCTCGCCGGGACCGCGCGAGCCCATGCCCGCGCCCTGGCCGCCGACCTGGCCGCCGGCCTGGCGCGACATCGACTCGCCCCAGCCGCGCAGACGCGGCAGCAGGTACTCGAGCTGCGCGAGCTCGACCTGCGCCTTGCCCTCCCGGCTCGTCGCGTGCTGGCTGAAGATGTCGAGGATGACGGCGGTGCGGTCGATCACCTTCACCTTCACCTTGTCCTCGAGCGCGCGCCGCTGGCTCGGCGACAGCTCGCTGTCGGCGATGACCGTGTCGGCGCCGACCTCCTTGACGATCGCCGCGAGCTCCTCGGCCTTGCCGCGGCCGACGTAGGTCGCGGGGTCCGGGTTCGGCCGGCGCTGCAGCATGCCGTCGAGCACGAGCGCGCCGGCGGTCTCGGCGAGCGCCGCCAGCTCGCGCAGCGAGTTCTCCGCGTCCTCGGCGCCGCTCGCGCCGCCGGAGTAGACGCCCACGAGCACGACGTTCTCGAGCCGCAGCTGTCGGTACTCGACCTCGGTGACGTCCTCGAGCTCGGTGCGGAGCCCGTCGACGCGACGCAGCGCCGCGCGGTCGGCGCGGTCGAGCTGCGCGCCGTCGACGCCCTCGTCGACCACGGCGTCGGCGTCGACGCCCCGGTCGTCGTCCTGGAGCGCCTGCGCGCGCTCGCCCCAGGCCAGGATCCGCTCCGTCGCGCGTGCGGGTCCCGTCGATCCGGTGTCCTGCGGTGCTGCCATGCTGCGTCCTTCGCTACTGTCGTGTCCGTGCCGGACCATTACTTCTCGCCCGATCCCGCGACCGCCTCGTCCACCCGGGCCATCCGGGTGCCGATCGCCGGCGAGGAGCGGGAGATGCTGACGGCGGCCGGCGTCTTCTCCGGGGATGGGCTCGATGTCGGCACCGCCGTGCTGCTCGATGCCGTGCCCGCGCCGCCCGCCACCGGCGAGCTGCTCGACCTCGGCTGCGGCTGGGGGCCCATCGCCGCGACGCTCGCGCTCCGCTCCCCCGCCGCCCGCGTGTGGGCGGTCGACGTCAATGCCCGAGCGCTCTCGCTCGTGGAGCGGAATGCCGAGCTGCTCAGCCTATCGAACATCGTCGCCGCCTCGCCCGAGCTCGTGCCCGATGCGGTGCGCTTCGACGCCATCTGGTCGAACCCGCCGATCCGGATCGGCAAGCCCCAGCTGCACGCGCTGCTCGAGACGTGGCTCCCTCGGCTCGCGCCCGGCGCGACCGCGTGGCTCGTCGTGCAGAAGCACCTGGGCGCCGACTCGCTGCTGTCGTGGCTCGCGCAGCGCTTCCCGGACTCCGACGTCGAGCGCGCCGACTCCAAGAAGACGTACCGCATCATCGCCGTCACGGCACCGGACTGAGCGTCTCTCCGCGGAAGACGATCTCGGCGGGCCCCGTGAGCCAGGCGTGGCCGCGCTCGTCCAGCTCGACCTCGAGCCTGCCGCCGGGCACGTCGACGATCCAGCGGTCCGCCGCGTCACCCGACCAGTGCCGGGTCGCCATGGCCGCGGCGACGGCGCCCGTGCCGCACGAGAGCGTCTCCCCCACCCCGCGCTCGTGCACGCGCATCCGGATCGACCCGACGCCGTCGGCGATCAGGCCGGGCACCACGAACTCCACGTTCGCGCCCTCGGCGGGCACGGGGTCGAGGGACGGGGCGCGGTGGAGGTCGAGCCCGGCCAGCTCGTCCTCGCTCGCGAGGGCGACGACGACGTGCGGGTTGCCGGTGGAGACGGCGAGCCCCGGCCGGGCGACGTCGAGGCCGTCCGCCGCGACGAGGCTGTCGGCGCCGAGCTCGAACCGGCCGAGGTCGGCAGACAGCAGCGCGCCTCGGCGCACGACGCGCTTGACGCCGGCTCGGGTGGCGATGTCGATCGAGCCGCCGTCCGGGAGCGTCGCGAGGCGCTGCTCGAGCAGGTACCGCACGAACACGCGCACCCCGTTGCCGCACATCTCGCTGATGCTGCCGTCGGCGTTCCAGTAGTCCATCGCCCAGACGGTGTGGTCCGCACCGCCTGCCGCGGCGTCGAGCGCAGCGTCGCCGGACGCGCCGGACGGCACGGCGCGGATCACGCCGTCCCCGCCGATGCCGAACCGCCGATCGGCGAGCGTCCTGACCCGCTCGGGGGTGAGCGGCGCGCTCCCGTCGACGTCGGCGACCAGCACGAAGTCGTTGCCCGTCCCATGCCCCTTCGAGAAGGCTCCCCGCTCGTGCTCCGTCATGCCTCCAGGGTAGCGACCGCGCGCTGGGCGAGGGCGGCGGCGTCGAGCGCCGGGGCCGCCGGGTAGCGCTGGAACCAGGACACCTGACGGCGCGCGTAGCGGCGCGTGAGCGCTTGCGTGCGGGCGATGGCCTCGGCCTCGTCGATGCGGCCGTCGAGCTGGTCGAGCGCCTGGCGGTACCCGATCGCCTGCTGCGCGGTCGTGCCGCGCTCGATCCCCGCGGTGCGCAGCTCGCGCGCCTCGTCGACGATGCCGAGCGCCCACATGCGCGCGACCCGCGCGTCGAGCCGGGCCACCAGCTCGGCGCGGTCGGCACGCTCGTGCAGGATGATCGTCGGCCGCACGAGCGACTCCTCCGGCGGCAGTCCGACCCGGAAGGGCTCGCCGGTGAGGGTGACGGCCTCGAGCGCGCGCACGAGCCGCCTGCCGTTGTGCGGACCGATCGCGCCCGCCGCGACCGGGTCGACGGCGAGCAGCCGCGCGTGCATGGCCGCGGCGCCGAGCTCGTCGAGCTGCGCCTCGAGCGTGGCTCGGAGCGCGGCGTCGGTGGCGGGGAAGGCGAAGTCGTAGAGCACGCTCGACGCGTAGAGCCCGCTCCCGCCGACGAGGATCGGCACCGCGCCGCGCGCCTCGATCGCGGCGAGCGCGCCGAGCGCGGCGTCGCGGTAGGCCGGCACGGCGGCGTCCTGCCACGGCTCGAGCACGTCGAGCAGGTGGTGCGGGTGCCCGCGGCGCTCCTCGAGGCTCGCCTTCGCCGTGCCGATGTCCATGCCGCGGTAGAGCTGCATGGCGTCGCAGTTGACGATCTCGGCGGCGGCGCCGAGCTGCGCGATGGCGTCGGCGATCGCGAGCGACCTCGCCGTCTTGCCGGTGCCGGTGGCGCCGACGACGGCGATCAGCGTCACGCGCGCGACTCGACCGGGCGGAGGGTCGGCAGGCCGAGCGAGACGGCGCGCGGCGCCCCCGCGGGCGACGGCGCCGCGCACGAGTCCGCCTGCGCCCGGTCCCACGCGTCCCCCGCGCGGGTGCGCCGCAGCGCCAGCGGGCCCCCGTCGGCGATCAGGTGGAAGGTCGCGGCGCGCGTCACCTCGACGGTGACGATGTCGCCCGGCCGGGGCGCGCCGACGCCGGGGATGTCGCCGGGCGTGAAGTGGATGAGCCGGTTGTCCTCCGCGCGACCGCTCACGCGGTGGGTCTCTGCGTTCTTCCTGCCCTCGCCGGCGGAGACCAGCACCTCGACGCGTCGGCCGACCTGGGCCTGGTTCTCCTCGTGCGAGATGCGGTCCTGGAGCGCGACGAGCCGCTCGAAGCGCTCCTGCACGACCTCCTTCGGCACCTGATCGGGCATGGTGGCCGCAGGGGTGCCGGGGCGGATGGAGTACTGGAACGTGAAGGCCGAGGCGAAGCGCGAGGCCTCCACCACCCGGAGGGTCTCGGCGAAGTCCTCCTCGGTCTCGCCGGGGAACCCGACGATGATGTCGGTCGTGATCGCGGCGTTCGGGATGCGCTCGCGCACGCGGTCGAGGATCCCCAGGAAGCGCGTGGAGCGGTAGGACCGGCGCATGGCCTTCAGCACGCGGTCGGAGCCGGACTGCAGCGGCATGTGCAGCTGCGGCATCACCGCATCCGTCTCGGCCATCGCGTCGATCACGTCGTCGGTGAAGGCCGCGGGGTGGGGGCTCGTGAACCGGATGCGCTCCAGCCCGTCGATCGAGCCGGCTGCGCGCAGCAGCTTGCCGAACGCGAGCCGATCGCCGAACTCGACGCCGTACGAGTTGACGTTCTGGCCCAGCAGCGTCACCTCGATCGCACCGTCGTCCACGAGCGCCTGCAGCTCGGCGAGGACCTCGCCCGGGCGGCGGTCTCGCTCCTTGCCGCGCAGCGACGGCACGATGCAGAAGGTGCACGTGTTGTTGCAGCCGACCGAGATCGACACCCAGCCGGCGTAGGTGGATTCCCGCTTCGTCGGCAGCGTGGAGGGGAAGACCTCGAGCGCCTCGAGGATCTCGACGGCGGCCTCGCCGTTGTGGCGGCTGCGCTCGAGCAGCGCCGGCAGCGAGCCGATGTTGTGGGTGCCGAAGACGACGTCGACCCACGGCGCCCGCTCGACGATCGTCGAGCGGTCCTTCTGGGCGAGGCAGCCGCCGACCGCGATCTGCATGCCGGGCCGTTCGCGCTTCGTCCTCGCCAGCTGGCCGAGGTGCCCGTAGAGCTTCTGGTCGGCGTTCTCGCGCACCGCGCACGTGTTGATGACGACGATGTCGGGCTCGCCGTCGACGGACTCGGCGAAGCCGGCGTCCTCGAGCGATCCGCGGAGCCGCTCGGAGTCGTGCACGTTCATCTGGCAGCCGAAGGTCTTGACCTCGTAGGTGCGCACGGCGTGCTCGGGGTGCGGAGCGGTGAGGGTCATGCCATCAGGGTACGACGAAGGAGGGCGGTCCCTCGCGGGGCCGCCCTCCTGTCGGATGCCTGGTGTCAGTCCTGCGACGCCGAGAGCGTGTGGGAGCTGCCGTCGGTGCCCTCGCCGCTCAGCTCCATCTGGCCGCCGTCGGCCGTGCCCGTGACGGTGAGGTCGAACGCGCCCTCCTCGAGACCGGTGATCGTCACCGTGAGGTCGGACGAGTCGCCGGACCAGACGTCCTGCGGGAAGTCGTAGGTCGCGTCGGAGTCGCCCCACGTCGTGATGTCGACGGTGCCGTCCTCGTTCAGCGTGAAGCCGAGCGGGTCGACGACGCCGTCGATCGCGCCCGTCCACGAGGTGCCGGCGAGGTCGGCGGCCTCGGTGCCGCCGTCGCCGCCCGTGACGGGCGCCTGGGTCTCGGTGGTCGTGCCGCCGCCCATGGGCGGGAGCTGGATGCACCCGGTGAGGGCGAGCAGCGATGCGGCTGCGAGGGCGGGAACAGCAAGGAGCCTGGTGGTCTTCATGCGTCGAACCTAGCCTCTGCGCAGAACGCAAACCTGCATGTCACCTGGACGTTCCCCGGACCGCTCAGCGGAAGCGCGGACCGCGCGCTCGGGTGCGCTCGATGGCGATCCGGACCGTGCCGCCCGAGAAGCCGCGCCGCTGCAGCCAGCCCGCCAGGCGGCGCTCCGCGGTCTCGTCGTCGAGGCTGCCGAGGCGGCGCCGGCGATCGGCGGCCGCGTCGATCGCCCGCTGCAGCTCGTCGTCGCGGTCGGCGTCGTCGAGCTCGTCGGGGTCGAGGCCGCGCCTGCGCAGCTCGGCGGCCACGCCGCGCTCCCCCATGTGCTTGCGCTCGCGCAGCCGCTCGGCGGTGTCGCGGGCGAGCTGCGCGTCGTCGACGAGCCCCTCGCTCGCGAGGCGGTCGAGCACCGCTTCGCGCACGTCGGGCTCGACGTCGCGCCGCTCGAGCGTGCGGTCGAGCTCGCGCCTGCTGGCCGCCTTGCGCCCGAGCGCCCGCAGCGCGATCGAGCGCGCCGACTCCTCGTCGACGGGCTCGGCCGCGGCAGTCCCCGCATCGGTGCCGCCGGCGGCTCGAGCGTCGTCGCGCTCGGTCGGGGCGTCGCGCGCGACCCACGCCGAGAGCTGGGTGACGCCGGCCAGGCGGTCGGGGTCGCTCACGCGCCCTGGCGCTCCTGCCGGCGCGCATCGAGCGACTCGACGCTCGCCTCCGGCACCGCAGCGGCCTTGCCTGCGCCGATGTTCAGCTTCACCAGGATCTTCTGCTCGATGTCGGCCGCGATGTCGGGGTTGTCGATGAGGAACTGGCGGGCCTTCTCCTTGCCCTGCCCCAGCTGATCGCCGTCGTACGTGTACCAGGCACCGGACTTGCGCACGATGCCGTGCTCGACGCCGAAGTCGATCAGGCTGCCCTCGCGGGAGATGCCCACGCCGTAGAGGATGTCGAACTCCGCCTGGCGGAAGGGCGGCGCCATCTTGTTCTTCACGACCTTGACGCGGGTGCGGTTGCCGACCGCGTCGGTGCCGTCCTTGAGCGTCTCGATCCGACGGATGTCGAGGCGCACGGAGGCGTAGAACTTCAGCGCCTTGCCGCCCGCGGTCGTCTCGGGGCTGCCGAAGAACACACCGATCTTCTCGCGCAGCTGGTTGATGAAGATCATCGTCGTCTGGGTCTGGCTCAGCCCGCCCGTGAGCTTGCGGAGCGCCTGCGACATGAGCCGGGCCTGGAGGCCGACGTGGCTGTCGCCCATCTCGCCCTCGATCTCGGCGCGCGGCACGAGCGCTGCGACGGAGTCGATGACGACGAGGTCGATCGAGCCCGAGCGCACGAGCATGTCGGCGATCTCGAGCGCCTGCTCGCCCGTGTCGGGCTGCGACACGAGCAGCGCGTCGATGTCGACGCCGAGCTTCTTCGCGTACTCGGGGTCGAGCGCGTGCTCCGCGTCGATGAAGGCGGCGATGCCGCCGGCGCGCTGCGCGTTCGCGATCGCGTGGAGCGTGAGCGTGGTCTTGCCGGACGACTCGGGGCCGTAGATCTCGACGATGCGGCCACGCGGGAGCCCGCCGATGCCGAGCGCGACGTCGAGCGCGATGGAGCCCGTCGGGATGGTCTCGACCGGCGCGCGCTCGTCGCTGCCGAGGCGCATCACCGAGCCCTTGCCGAACTGGCGATCGATCTGTGCGAGCGCTGCCTCGAGCGACTTCTCGCGGTCTGCGGATGTGGGCATTGCTGGGCCTTCCGTTGGTGGTGCGCTCACGCTACGGCGGGCCGCTGACATGCGTGCGGCCCGGAGCGCCGCCTGTGGAGGACGGGCTCGTCGAGCATGGCAAGCCTACGCCTCGGATCGAACGAGTCTTCGAACGCCGGCGGCGTGTCGCGCGAGCGTCAGCCCTGCGGCGCGCGCACGCCGCGGCCGTGCCGGCGCTCGATCGGCACGTCCTTCGCGTCGCACAGCGCCTGCCAGATCTGGCGAGCGGGGATCCCCGCCGCCAGCGCCTCGGTGGCCGTCCGGCCGCCGAGGCTCCGGAGCGTCGTGTCGGTCATGAGCACGGCGCCGAGCGCACCGAACTCCTCGGTGACCGCGAGCTGCAGCTCGCTCGTCCTCATGCGCGCCGACCCGTCAGCGGACGACCGCGTCGAACTGGGCGACGAGCTCGTCGGGCAGCGTGTCGGGCACCGTCGAGCCGATCGCGTCGAGCTCGCCGTAGCTGAGCCCCTCGAGCACTGCGAGACGGTCGCCCACCTCGCGGAGGATCCTCGACAGCGGCACCTCCAGCGCGTCGGCCACCGACGCGAGGATCTCGCTCGAGGCCTCCTTCTGCCCGCGCTCCACCTCGCTGAGGTAGCCGAGCGCGACCGACGCACGCGATGCGACCTGGCGCAGTGTCCTGCCCTGCCGGAGGCGGACGTCGCGCAGGACGTCGCCGATCTCCTGTCGTACCAGCACCATGGTCTCCCCCTTCACCGTGGTCGGATGCATCATCCTAGTCGCAGGTGTCCTGCGCTCAGCCGTGCGTCCCACGTGATCCACAACGCCAGTGTCACATCGGGCATTCCGCGCGCGACCCTCGTCAGGATGTGGATTCGCTGTGCATCACGAGGTCGGTGCGCTCGAGCGCCGCGTCGAGCGCGCCGAGCGCCGCGTCGAGCGCCGCCGTGCGCACGTGCTCGCGATCCCCGCGCACGAGGTGGGACGTCGCGCTCGCGTCGAGCCCGCGCGTCGTCTCGAGCTCGATGCCGATGTGGAACTCGCCGGGCGGATGGCCGTCCTGCGCCGCAGGGCCGGCCACGCCGGTCGTGCCGACGCCGATGGTGCACGCGGAGCGGTCGAGCGCCGCGAGCCGGCGCACGCCCCGCGCCATCCAGATCGCGACCTCCGGGTCGACCGCGCCGCGGTCGGCGAGCAGCTGCGCGGGCACGTGGAGCACCCGCTGCTTCATCGCGGTCGCGTACGCGACGACGCCGAGCCGCAGCACCGCGGAGGCGCCCGGCGTGCGCACGAGCGTGGCTGCCACGAGGCCGCCGGTGAGCGACTCCGCGACGGCGATCGTCACCCCGCGAGCGGCGGCTCGCGCGATGACCCGCGCGGCGACCTCGGCGGCATCCATCAGCGGCCGCTCCCGCGCGCTCGCACCGCCTGCACCACGAACTCGAGCCCCGAGTAGACCGTGAGGGCGACCGCGATCGTCATGGTGACGACGCACACCCACACGGCCCAGTCGCCCAGCCAGGCCTGCAGCGGCAGCAGCGCGAGCGGCAGCGCGATCGCCTGCGCCATCGTCTTCGCCTTGCCCGCCCAGTCGGCCGCGATCACGACCTGCTGCGCGACCACGAGCCGGTAGACCGTGATCCCCACCTCGCGCAGCAGCACGACGACGGTGATCCACCAGGGCAGCTCGCCCAGCAGCGACAGCACGACGAAGGCGCTGCCGGTGATGGCCTTGTCGGCGATCGGGTCGATGAGCTTGCCGAAGTCGGTGACGAGGTCGCGGCTGCGCGCGATCTGGCCGTCGACGAAGTCGGTGGCGATGAGCACCGCGAAGAGCACCGCGCCGATCGTGCGGGCGAGCCCGGGCTCAGGGTTCGTGAGCGCGACGGCGATGAAGACGGGCGTGAGCAGGATGCGCGCGACCGAGATGAGGTTCGGCACGCTCGCGACGCTCGCCGGCGCGTCGCCGCGGCGCCACACGCGGCCGCGCCACGGGCTCAGGATCCCCATGCTGCGAGGCTACCGACTCGACCCGGGAGGCCGGTCAGTCCCGCCCGGTCAGCGACCAGGCGTCGTCGTCGTCATCGCCGTCCGCCTCGACGACCTCGAGGCCGTCGCGGTTGGCCTCGTCGAACGGGTCGGCGTACCGGTCGTCCTGCTCGATCCAGGCACCGGGCTCGTCGTCGGCCGCGTCGTCGTCGGCCGGCGTCGTCGGCGGGAGCCGTCGCCTGCGGCGCGGCGGCGCGCGGCGCGGGAGCCGCGGCCGGGCCCTCGCCGCGGAGCGACGCGAGCACCTGCGCGAGGTTGTCCGGCGGCACGAGCACGTCGCGGGCCTTCGACCCCTCGGAGGGTCCGACGATCTCGCGCGACTCGAGCAGGTCCATGAGCCTGCCCGCCTTCGCGAACCCGACGCGCAGCTTCCGCTGCAGCATCGACGTGGAGCCGAACTGCGTGGAGACGACGAGCTCGGCGGCGGCGCAGAGGTCCTCGAGGTCGTCGCCGATGTCGCTGTCGATCTCGCGCTTCTCGGCGACCTCGGCGACGTCGTGGCGGTACTCGGGCTGCGCCTGGCCGGTGACGTGCTGGACGACCCGCTGGATCTCGGCCTCGTCGACCCAGGCGCCCTGCACGCGCATGGCCTTGTTCGCGCCCATGGGCAGGAAGAGGCCGTCGCCCTGGCCGATGAGCTTGTCGGCGCCCGGCTGGTCGAGGATGACGCGCGAGTCGGTGACGCTCGAGACCGCGAACGCGAAGCGGCTCGGCACGTTGGCCTTGATGAGGCCGGTGACGACATCGACGGAGGGGCGCTGGGTGGCGAGCACGAGGTGGATGCCGGCAGCTCGGGCGAGCTGCGTGATGCGGACGATCGAGTCCTCGACGTCGCGCGGCGCGACCATCATGAGGTCGGCGAGCTCGTCGACCACGACGAGCAGGTAGGGGTAGGGCTTGAGCGTGCGCTGGCTGCCGGCCGGCAGCACGATCTCGTCGGACCGCACGGCCTTGTTGAAGTCGTCGATGTGCTTGTAGCCGAACGACGCGAGGTCGTCGTACCGCATGTCCATCTCCTTCACGACCCACTGCAGCGCCTCCGCTGCCTTCTTCGGGTTCGTGATGATGGGCGTGATGAGGTGGGGCACGCCCTGGTAGGCGGTCAGCTCGACGCGCTTCGGGTCGACGAGCACCATCCGCACGTCCGCGGGGGTCGAGCGCATGAGCAGGCTCGTGATCATCGAGTTCACGAACGACGACTTGCCAGAGCCGGTGGAGCCGGCGACGAGCAGGTGGGGCATCTTCGCGAGGTTCGCGACGACGTAGCCGCCCTCGACGTCCTTGCCGATGCCGATCGTCATCGGGTGCTTCGAGTCCGCGGCGGCGCGCGAGCGGAGGACGTCGCCGAGCTTCACGATCTCGCGGTCGGGGTTGGGGATCTCGATGCCGATCGCGCTCTTGCCGGGGATGGGCGAGAGGATGCGCACCTCGTTCGACGCGACGGCGTACGACAGGTTCTTCGACAGCGCGGTCACGCGCTCGACCTTCACGCCCGGGGCGACCTCGACCTCGTAGCGGGTGACGGTCGGGCCGCGCGAGAAGCCGGTGACCTTCGCGTCCACGTTGAAGGAGCCGAGCACCTGCGTGATCGCGGCGACGATCTCGTCGTTCGCGGCCGAGCGGGCCTTGGGCGGGTCGCCCTGGCCGAGCGACGCGATCGACGGCAGCCGGTAGGGGCGCTCGCGCGGCGCGGCGGCGGGCGCAGGCGCGGCCGCGGCCGCGCCCTCGACCTCGCCGGTGTGCTTGCGCATGGCCTCCTCGGCGTGCTCGAGCGAGGCGAGCACCGCGGTCCCATAGGCGTCATGTGCAGCGTCGTCGTGCTCGTCGGCGTCCGGCAGCGGCTCGACCGGCGTCGCCGGCACCGCGGCGACCGGCGGCGCGCCGGCCGGCGCCGTGCCGATGTGCGTGGTCGGCTGCTCGCGGTCGACGACGACGGGCGTGTCGTACGCGGGGTCGTAGTCGGGGTCGATCTCGCGGCCGGTGGTGTTGCGCCGCCAGAAGGGCAGGGCATCCGGGTCGTCGACGAGCTCGTCCTCCGCGATCTGCGCGGCCTCTGCCTTCTTCGAGCTCCTTCGCATCCCGACGCTCGCGGCGGGCGGCCTCCCGCTCCTCGGGGTCGATCGCCTCGACGCCGAAGAGGTAGCCGTACAGGTCGCCGAGCCGCTCGGGGATGCGGTTGGGCGGCGTCCTCGTGATGACGAGCACCGAGAGCGCGGCGATCAGCCCGCAGACGATGCCCGCCCCGATGCCGGTCATGAGGGCGGCGAGCGGTGCGGCGATGACCCAGCCGAGGATGCCGCCGGCTCCGGCGAGCGCCGGCATGCCGAGCGAGGCGTCGGGCATGCCGAGCAGCACGTGGCAGAGGCCCGCGACGGCGGTCAGCAGCATCGCGAGGCCCGACGCCGACGCGGCCGTTGTCGCTCACCGATGCGGGGTGGCGGAACATCCACAGCGCCAGCAGCACGAACACCACCGGCAGCGCGATCGCGACCTGCCCGAAGAGGCCGCCGAGCGTGTAGGCGGAGATCGCCTGCGCGACCTCGCTCGTGGGCAGGATCCACTCGACGACGGCACCGGCGATCGCGAGCAGCGTGAGCAGGAAGGGCACGCCGTCGCGCCGCTCGTCCTTGGCGAGCGACTCGCGGCCGAAGACGCGCGCGGCGGCGCCGGTCGCGTGCGCGAGCCCCATCCACGCGCGCTGCCCGACGCCGGGACCGTGGTCCTCGAAGGTCGGCTGCGCTGTGGTCTGACGCGTGCGCTGCACCTTGGTGGTCGCGGTCGTCTTCCCCTTCGAGGCCGCCGTGCCGGATGCGGCACGATTCGAGGCTGCGCTGGTCGAGCGCGGGCGCGTCGGCTTGGTGGTGGACATGCGGACACCCTAATCGCCGGTGCCGACGCGGCCCCGGAGGCGCTCCGGCGTCAGAAGCGGATGGCCTCGATCACCTTCGAGCGGACCGCGATCGTGGCGGGGATGCTCCCGGCGAGCGCGCCGACGGCGGCCGAGACGAGCAGCCCGGTGACCGCCGCGCCCATCGGGAACCCCGGCAGCACGACGCCGCCGATGCCCTGCGTGAGCGTCTCCTGCACGATCGGCAGCCGGTAGGCGAAGATGCACAGCCCGATGCCGATCGTGCCGGCGACCACGGTGCCGACCACCGACTCGAGCATGACGGCGACGAAGATGCGCGAGCGGGAGGCGCCGAAGGCTCGGCGGATGCCGAGCTCGCGCACGCGCTGACGGATCGAGACGACGGCGACGGTGATGAGGCCGAGCGCGCCGAGCAGCAGGATGACGACGGCGGTCCCGACGAGCGTGAGCTGCAGCGGCAGCAGCGGGTCGAAGCCGTCGAACGCCTGCCAGTCGCTGCGCTGCCCGTCCACGGAGCTGCCCGGCAGCGCCGAGCGGATGTCCTGCGCGAGCATCCTGGCGCCGTCGTCGGCGAGCTCCTCCGGCACCCACGCCTCCAGCTGCATCCCGGAGATCATGCCGGCCTGGCCCGCCGCGTCCGCGACCCGCACGACGTCGCGCGGCAGCATCCACGCCTGCGGCCAGTCGTCGCCGACCCCGCGGTCGACGACGCCCACGACGACCGCAGTCGTGCCGCCGAGCTCGATCGTGCGGTGCACGTCCATGCCGCCGCCGCCCAGGGTGTCGAGCACGCCGCGGTTCACGACGATCGCGGGTGCGAGGCGCGCACGGTCGCTCTCGACCAGGAAGCGGCCGTCCGCGACGCCCAGGTGCCGCATGACCGCGAAGTCGGGGTCGACGCCCTCCACCTGCACGCCCATCCCCTGCGCGAGCGGCAGGTGGGCGTTGGTGCGCGCGCTCGCGTACTCGACGGCGTAGCGGTCGACCGCCGCCTCGATCGCGTCGAGGGTCACGACATGGTCTGCGGCCGACGGCGCCTCGGCTGCGGCCGGGTTCACCCACATCGTGACGGTCGCGGGCCTGCCGCCATTCGTCTCCATCGACGCGAGCAGCGTCGAACGGGCGAGCTCGCCGATGGCGACGGATGCGGTGAGCGCGGCGATCGCGACGGTCACGCCGATGAGGCTCATCAGCACGCGGCCACGGTGGATGCGCAGCTCGGTCCAGGCGTCCTGGATCGCGGCGACGATGTCGGTCATGCGGTCGCCTCGACGCCCTCGTGCGCGTGCAGGCGGCCGTCGACGAGGCGCAGCACGCGGCGGGCGCGGCTCGCGACGGCGAGGTCGTGCGTGATGGTGACGAGCGCGGCGCCGGCGTCGGTCGCGACGCGGTCGAGCAGGTCCATGGTGCGCGCGCCCGTCTCGATGTCGAGCGCGCCGGTCGGCTCGTCGGCGAGGATCAGCCGCGGCTGCCGCACGAGCGCGCGCGCGATGGCGACGCGCTGCTGCTCGCCGCCGGAGAGGTGCGTCGCCCTGGTGTCGAGCCGGTGTCCGAGCCCGACGCGGTCGAGCATCTCGCGCGCGAGGTGCGCGCGCCGCCAGTAGCCTCGGCCGGCGCCGTAGTGGAGCGGGACCGCGACGTTCTCGGCCGCGGTGAGCCCCTCGATGAGGTTGAACTGCTGGAACACGAAGCCGACGCTCGCGCCGCGCAGCCGGTCGCGTCGGCGTCCCCGCATGAGCGCGACGGGCTCGCCGTCCAGCTCGACGACGCCGGTGGTGGGCTGGTCGATGAGGCCCAGCAGGTTCAGCAGCGTCGACTTGCCGGAGCCGGAGCGACCGACGATCGAGACGCGGTCGCCCGCCTCCACGTCGAGGTCGACGCCCTTGAGGATCTGCAGCGCCGGCCCGTCGATGGTCGCGAAGTGACGCGTGACCGCCCGCAGGTGCAGCAGCGTCACGGGGCGAACCCGCCGTCGAAGCCGCACACCATCGGGTCGGCGGTGGCGGGATCGGCGCACGGGTCGGCGGTGCCGGGCACGAACTGCAGCACCTGCTCGCCCTCCGCGAGCCCGGAGCGCACCTCGACCTGCGTGCCGTCGGTGAGGCCGAGCTCGATGCGCACCTCCTCGGGCTCGCCGGAGGCGCCCGGCCGGTAGACGAGCCCCACGTCGGCGCTGCCGAGCACGGCGGTGGTCGGCAGCAGCAGCACATCGCTGGCCGCGCCGGCCACGAGCTGGATGCTCGCGGCGAGCCCGACGAAGACGCGCACGTCGTCGGGCACCGCGCAGCTGAGCGTCGCGCCCGTGCCGGTCGCGGCGGCCTCGCCGCTCGGCTGGGCGATCGTCACGCCGCCGCACTCGAAGGGCGCGGGACCGCCCTCGATCGTGACGGTCGCGGTCTCCGGCCGGCTGGTCAGCCGGTACTGCTCCGCCGCGCCGACGGAGGCGCGCACGAGGTGCTGCGGCGGCTGCACGGCGCCCGTCTCGGTCGCGATGTCGACGCTCTGGTCGACGAGCAGCGCGAAGCCGGTGAGGACGCCTGCCGCGGGCGACGTCACGTTGTAGATGCGCGAGGTGGGCGCGCCGATCGTGCCGTCGGCGGCGGGCTGCGGCTGCGTCTCGACGCGCACGGTGTAGAGCACGTCGCCGGCGGCCACCAGCTGGCCGTCGGCGACGTTCACGCGCGCGACGGTGCCGGCGCGGGTCGATCGCACCGGCACGGCGTCGACGGGCACGATCGAGCCGCTGACCGAGACGGCGTTCTCGATCGAGCCGCGCTCGACGGGGACGAGCGGCTCCTCGAAGACGGCGCCGGGGAAGGCCGTGTCGGCGATCGCCGGCTCCTCGGCCGGGAAGAAGGCGAGCTTCACGAGCGCGATCGCGATCGCGGCTGCGACCATGAGCTTGAGCACCGGCAGCACCCAGGTGCGCCAGGCGCCCGGCCCGCGGGCGGCGCGCTCCGCCTTGTGCAGCTGCTTGCGCTCGAGTCGCTCGAGCTGCTCCTGCCGCTTCGCGGCTCGTCGTGCCTCGCGCGGCGACGGGCCGGCGTGCGCCGGCTGCGCGGGCGATTCGATCTGGGTCGTCTGGTCCTGCTCGGCCACGGCGTCGTCCTCTCGGATGCGGCAACCGCAACGTTGCGCGAATGCCCTGGCCTCACGCTAGGCCAGGGCACTCGCGGAGCGCACTCCTCCTGGAGGATGAGATCTGCTCACATCAGCGGGGCTACGCCTCGATGACGACCGGGACGATCATCGGGCGGCGGCGGATGCGCGTGCCCACCCAGCGCCCGACCGTGCGGCGCACGACCTGCTGGTACTGGTGCTGGTCGCGCACGCCCTGCTGCCCGGCCTCGGCGAGCGCCTTGACGATCTTGGGACGGATCTCGTCGAAGATCGAGTCCTCCTCGGCGAAGCCGCGCGCGTGGATCTCGGGACCGACGATCGACCTTGCCCGTCTGCGGCTCGAGCGCGATGAAGATGGAGATGAAGCCCTCCTCCGCGAGCGTGCGGCGGTCCTTCAGGTCGGCCTCGTCGATGCGGCCGACGGACGAGCCGTCGACGTAGACGTAGCCGATCTCGACCTGCCCGGCGACCCGGATGCGGTGGTCCTTCAGGTCCCAGACGGTGCCGTTCTCGCCGACGAAGGCGCGCTCGCGGGGCACGCCCGTGTCGATCGCGAGCTGCGCGGCCGCGTGCAGGTGGCGGTACTCGCCGTGCACCGGGATGACGTTGGCCGGGCCGACGATGTTGTAGCAGTAGAGCAGCTCGCCGGCGGAGGCATGGCCCGAGACGTGGACCTTCGACGAGCCCTTGTGCACGACCTTCGCGCCGAGCTGCATGAGCCCGTTGATGATGCGGAAGACGGCGTTCTCGTTGCCCGGGATGAGGCTCGACGCGAGGATGATCGTGTCGTCCTCCCCCACCTCGATGCGGTGCTCGCCGTTCACGATGCGGCTGAGCACGGCCATCGGCTCGCCCTGCGAGCCGGTCGACATGAACACGACCTCGTTGCGCGGCAGGTTCTCCGCCTTCTTCTGGTCGATGACGACGCCGTCCGGCACCTTGAGGTAGCCGAGGTCGGCGGCGATGCCCATGTTGCGCACCATCGACCGGCCGACGAGCGCGACCTTCCTGCCGTTCTCGGCAGCCGCATCCAGCACCTGCTGCACGCGGTGGACGTGGCTCGAGAACGACGCGACGACGACGAGGCCGGTGGTCTTGGCGATCACCTGCGAGATCACCGGGCCGATCTCGCGCTCCGGCGCGGTGAAGCCCGGCACGTCGGCGTTCGTCGAGTCGACCAGGAACGCGTCGACGCCCTCCTCGCCGAGCCGCGCGAAGTGGCGCAGGTCGGTGATGCGGTCGTCGAGCGGCAGCTGGTCCATCTTGAAGTCGCCCGTGTGCAGCACGAGGCCCGCGCTCGTGCGGATCGCGACGGCGAGCGCGTCGGGGATGGAGTGGTTGACGGCGACGAACTCGGTCTCGAACGGGCCGAGCTGCTCGATCTGGCCCTCGCGCACCGTGTGCGTGTAGGGCTTGATGCGGTGCTCCTTGAGCTTCGCCTCGATGAAGGCGAGCGTGAGCTGCGACCCGAGCAGGGGGATGTCGGCCTTGAGTCGCAGCAGGTAGGGCACGCCGCCGATGTGATCCTCGTGGCCGTGCGTGAGCACGACGCCGACGACGTCGTCGAGGCGGTCGCGGATGGGACCGAAGTCGGGCAGCACGAGGTCGACGCCGGGCTGGTGCTCCTCGGGGAAGAGCACGCCGCAGTCGACGATGAGCAGCTTGCCGTCGAGCTCGTAGACGGTCATGTTGCGGCCGACCTCGCCGAGGCCGCCGAGCGGGAGGATGCGGAGCGTGCCGGCCTCGAGCGGGGCAGGCTGGATGATGGCCGTCAATGGCCCTCCTTCGTATGGAGCCCGCGTGACCGCGGGCGGTTGTGGTGGTGTGCGCGCACCTCGCGCGCTGCGTGGTCTGTGGGTCCGGCCGGACGCGGCTATCGGGTGGTGCCGTGCACCTTCGGGAGCGCGCCGCCGGCGGCCGCGTTGCGGTCCGGGCGGAAGCGGCTGAGGTCGAGGCCGTCGACGCCCTGGACGAGGGCGATCTCGTCCTCGATGAGCGCGGCCTCGGTGTCCTCGGGGCCGACGAGCGGCAGGCGCACGCGCGGGCTGCCGATGCGGCCGAGGCCGTGGAGGATGTACTTCGTCGCGACCGTGCCCGGCACGTGCGTCATGGTGGCGCGCACGAGCGGCTCGAGCGCCTTGTGCTGCTCCTGCGCCGTGTGCAGGTCGCCGGCGTTCACGGCGTCGATCATCGTGCGGTACGGCCGCGGCGCGATGTTCGCGGTCACGCCGATGAGGCCGGAGGCGCCCGACCGCGAGGTGCGGCAGCACGTTGGCGTCGTCGCCGGAGAAGTACAGCAGGTCGGTCTGGTTGAGCACGCGGCTCACCTCGGCGAAGTCGCCCTTGGCGTCCTTGACGGCGAGGATGTTGGGGTGCTTCGCGGCGCGCACGAGGGTCTCGTACCGGATCGGGATGCCCGACCGGCCGGGGATGTCGTAGAGGATGACGGGCAGGTCGGTCGCATCCGCGATCATCCGGAAGTGCGTGAGGATGCCGGACTGCGTCGGCTTGTTGTAGTACGGCGTGACGATCATGACGCCGTCGGCGCCGGCGTGCTCCGCCTGCCGGTACAGGTCCATGGCGTGCGCGGTCTCGTTCGAGCCGCCGCCCTGGATGATCTTCGCCCGATCGCCGGCGACGGCCTTGGCGACCTCGACGAGGCGGATCTTCTCCGGGTCGGTGAGCGTCGACGTCTCGCCGGTCGTGCCGGAGACGACGATGCCGTCGGCGCCGTTCGTCACGACGTCGTCGATCAGCCGCTCCACGTCGCCCCAGTCGACCTCGCCGTCGACGCCCATCGGCGTCACGAGCGCGACGAGCACCTGGCCGAAGGGATTGGGGTTCACCCCTCCAGGGTATCGCGTGCCATGTGCGACGGCTCGCTGACCTCCTCGACACAATTCCAAATCGGCAATTTTGCAACAACGTTTGCGTGGCACACTTGCTACCAGGTCATCCGCAGGTCGCGCATCGCGCGCACACAGGATCACCGCAACGCCTCCCCAGCATCTAGGACAGACCGCCATGCGCTCACTGCTCGCCATCTCTGCCGCCGTCGCGCTCGTCGTCGCCGGCCTCACCACCGCCGCCGCACCGGCCGAAGCGCTCACCACGCAGCGCTTCGCCGGCGCGGACCGCTACGCGACGAGCGTCGAGATCTCGCGCGGCTCGTCGAACCCGGGCACGACGGTGTTCCTCGCGAGCGGCGAGAAGTTCCCGGACGCGCTCGCCGCCGGCCCCGTCGTCGCAGCCGAGCGCGGTCACCTGCTGCTGACCACGCCGGGCCAGCTGCCGGGGATCGTGGCGCAGCGCATCGCCGAGCTGCGCCCGACCGAGATCGTGGTGGTGGGATCGACCGCGTCGGTCTCGGCGTCGGTGGCCACGGCGGCGGCGGCCGTCCACGGCTCCCGCCTCACGCGTGTCGGTGGCGCCGACCGGGTGGCGACCTCGCTGCTCCTGCTCGATCGGCTGGCGGCGCGCGGCGCCGTCGGCTCGGTGTGGGTCGCCTCCGGCCTCGACTTCCCCGACGCGCTGGTCGCGGCATCCGTGGCTGGGCGCGACCGGTCGGCCGTCATCCTCGACCACCACGGCGCGGACGCCGCGTCGGCGCAGGCCTGGCTCCAGCGGGTGCGGGCGCACGTCGTGGGCCGGAACGTCCGGATCGCCGGCGGGGAGCCCTCGGTGAGCGCCGCCGACGCGCAGCTCCTCCGCGGCGCGGGCGCCGCATCCGTCACCCGGTACGCGGGCCAGGACCGCTACGCGACCGCTCGCGTCATCAACGACGCCTTCTCGGCCACCCCCGCCGAGCCCACGATGCTGCTCACCACCGGCAGCAACTTCCCCGACGCGCTCTCCGGCGCCGTCCACGCCGCCTCCCGGGGCATCCCGATGTACTTGACGACCGGCTCCTGCACCGCGGGCATCGCCCAGATGCTCCGCGACGAGGCCGCGCAGCGCAGCATCACGCGGATCATCGGGCTCGGCAGCGCGACCTCGATCAGCGACAGCGCGCTCGCCCTCGGGCCGTGCGCGCAGACGCTGTCCCAGCAGATCGGCGCCGCGTTCGGCACCTTCCCCACCCGCTCGTTCAGCGGCACGGGCGCCCAGACCATCGACCTCGGCACGTCCATCCCCTACGCGCAGCTGGTGGCGCGCATGCCCGCGAGCGGCGTGAACCAGGTGAGCGCGCTCGCCGCCGACCGCCAGGTGGTGGCCATGCCGCTGTCGATCACGGGCGCGTACTCCGGCACCACGCTGCTCGCGTCCGACAGCGCGAGCCGTCCGGCGCGCTTCCTGCAGGTGCAGTCGAGCGGCGCGTGGACGCTCGAGCTGCGCGACCTGACGAGCGCACCCGTGCTCACCGGCTCTGCGAGCGGCAGCGGCGACGCCGTCTACCTCTACGGCGGCGCCGCGCGCACCCTCGCGACCACCCACAGCGGCTCGAGCTACTTCGGCGTGCGGCAGGTCACTGCCGCGGGCGCGAACCTGACGCCGATCTCGAGCTGCTGCGTCGCCGGGAGCCCCACGGCGCAGCTGCAGGCCGGCCCCGCGGTGCTGAACGTGCTGGGCGAGGCGCCCTGGACGGTCACGCTCCGCTGACGCTCGGGCGCGCAGCGTGGCCGAATCGTTATCGGTCGCGCTGCTGCGGCGTGCGCGCGCCTGCATAGGCTCGCGCTCAGCCCCCACGACGCAGCGCCGCTGCCCGATCCCGTCAGGACCGCCATGCGCGCACTGCTCGCCCTCATCGCTGCCTCCGCCCTCGTCGCGACCGGACTCGCGACAGCCGCCGCGCCCGCGCAGGCGCTCGAGACCCACCGCATCCAGGGCGCCGACCGGTACGCCACCGCGGTGGAGATCGACCGGGCGATGGATGCGGTCGGCGGCCCGGTCTTCCTCGCCAACGGGCAGAAGTTCCCGGACGCGCTCGCGGCCGGCCCCGTCGTGGCGGCGGAGGGCGGTCACCTGCTGCTCACGGGCCCGGACGCCCTGCCTGCCGTGGTGGCCGCGCGCATCGAGGAGCTCGCGCCGAGCGAGATCGTCGTGGTCGGTTCCTCCGCCTCCGTCTCGGACGCGGTCGCAGCGCAGGCGGCCGAGGCGGCGCTGCGCGGTGGGACCGAGGCGGTCCTCGAGCGGATCGGCGGCGTCGACCGGGTCGCGACCTCGCTGCTGCTGCTCGACCGGCTGCTCGAGAGCGGGCCGGTCTCGCACGTCTGGGTCGCGTCGGGAGCGATGTTCCCGGACGCGCTCGTCGCGGCATCCGTGGCCGGCCGGCACCACCACGCGGTGATCCTCGACCACCACGGCCCGGGCGACGCCGCCGCGCAGGCGTGGCTCGACGCCGTCGGCCCGCGCGTGATGGGGCGGCACGTGGAGGTCGCCGGCGGCTCGTCGTCGGTGAGCAGCGCCGATGCGGACGGCCTCTGGAGCTTCGGCGCACGCTCCGTGCAGCGGACCGCGGGTCGCGACCGGTACGAGACCGCTCGGCTCATCAACGAGGCGTGGGGCACGGGCTCGCCGGCTCCGGAGATCCTCCTCGCGACGGGCGAGAACTTCCCCGACGCGCTCGCGGGCGCGGCGCTCGCGGCAGCGTCCGGAGCGCCGATGTACCTGACGCCCAACGGCTGCCACGCCGCGATCACGCCGATGCTGCGCGCGGAGGCGACCAGGCTCGGCGTCGAGGCCGTCATCGGGCTCGGCAGCGCCGCGACCGTCAGCGACGGCGCGCTCCGGCTCGGTCCGTGCACCACGACCCTGCAGCAGCAGATCGGCCAGGTGTACGGGACGTTCGCGACGCAGCGGCACACCGGCACCGGCGGCCGCGTCATCGACCTCGGCCGCGAGATCCCGTACGCGCAGGTGGTGGCGCAGCTCGCGTCGAGCACCTTCACGAGCGTGCAGGCGCTCGATCGGGACCAGCAGCAGGTCGACGCGATCGGCTCGGGGTTCCGCTCCTACACCGGCACCTCCTACCTCGCGCCGTACGGCACCGCCGCCGGCACGCGCTACCTGCGCGTCGTCGCGGACGGGCCGTGGACGGTCGAGGTCCGCGATCTCACCAGCGCTCCCCTGCTGAGCGGCACGGCGAGCGGCGACTCGAACGCGGTCTACCTCTACGACGGGCCGGCGACTGCGGCGTCGAGCACGAACGGCGGCACGATGCGGGCGTTCTCGGTGCAGCAGCTCCACGGCTACTGGGAGCAGTCGCTGCCCTTCGGGTTCGCCACGCCGCCGTCCACCGGCACGCTGCGAGAAGGCCCATCGGTGCTGTGGGTGAGGGCGAACGAGCCCTGGACGCTGCGCCTCGGCTGAGGGTCAGAGCTTCCCCGACTCCCAAGGCTGCGCGGAAGCATCGCTCCGCCTGCAACGTTGCCGAATCGTGATCAATGCTCGTCTCCAGGGCAGCTGCGGCGCTCATAGGATCCAGCAAGGCGCGCCGCTGTGGTCTCGCCACGGCAATCCCCATCGCCCAGGAGTCCCCATGGCTGTTCTCACTCGCGCGCTGCTCGCGCTCGCCCTCGCGGCGGCGCTGATCGTCGCTCCCCTGCAGGCGCCAGCCGCGCAGGCCCTCTCCACCGTCCGGTACGCGGGCGCCGATCGATTCGCCACGAGCGTCGAGGTGTCGAAGTGGTCGGACGGCTGGGCCGGCTCCACGGTGTTCCTCGCGTCCGGCCTGAAGTTCCCCGACGCGCTCGCCGCCGGCCCCGTCGCAGCCGCCGAGCGCGGGCACCTGCTGCTCACGCGCCCGGATCACGTCGACGCGACGGTGATGCAGCGCATCCGCGACCTCGCGCCGACGGAGGTCGTCATCGTCGGCTCGGAGGCCTCCGTCTCGGCGGCCGTCGCCGAGCAGGTGCGCCGCGAGACCGGCGCGGACATCACGCGCATCGGTGGACGAGACCGGGTCGAGACGTCTTTGCTGCTGCTCGATCGACTGCTGCTGCAGCCCGGTGCGAGCGTCGACACGCTCTGGGTCGCGTCGGGGCACAACTTCCCGGACGCGCTCGTCGCGGCGTCTGTCGCTGGCACGCGGCGGCACGCGGTGATCCTCGACTACCACGACGGCACCGCGAACGGGGTCGAGGCATGGCGCCAGCGGGTCGCGCCGTACCTGCAGGGCCGTGTGGTCAACATCGCGGGCGGCGGCCCGTCGGTCAGCCCCTACGACGAGCAGGTGCTCCGCTGGTCGGGCACCACCGGCGTCTTCCGCTACTCGGGCGCCGACCGGTACGAGACCGCGCGCGTCATCAACGACACGTTCAACCCCGCCCCGACCGATCGGTCGATGATGCTCGCGACCGGCGAGAACTTCCCCGATGCGCTCTCCGGCGCCGTGCACGCCGCGCTCCGCGGCATCCCGCTCTATCTGACGCCGAAGGCGTGCCACGCCCGCATCTCGGACATGCTGCGGCGGCGAGGCGTACCAGCGCGGCATCCAGACCGTCATCGGCCTCGGCACCTCGGCCTCGATCAGCGACCAGGCGCTGTCGCTCGGCCCGTGCCCCGCGTTCACGCCCTTCCAGCGGGCGATGGGCGACCGCTACGGCACCTTCGCCACCCGGTCCTACTCGGGCCGGCGATCAGGTGATCGACCTCGGAGCCAGCTGTTCGCCGTGCGCTGACACGCGAGGTGGCGGCGACTCCGGGTGTCGATGTCGACGCCGCGTACGAACTCGACCAGCTCGCGAGCTCCATGGGATCGGGGCGGCTACGGTGACGTGCTCTTCGACGGGCGTGGACACGGAGCCAGCTACTGCGCCCACCGAGGTCCAGGCGACGGACCGTGGCGCTCCGTCTCAGACATCCGCCACGATGCCCGAGTTCCCGGGGACGGCATCGGGATCGGGTGATGCCGTCTACCTCTACGGCGCCGGTGCAGCGCACGTCTGCAGGACACAAGGGACCCGCGTTCATCGTCGGCTGTTCGACGGGATGGGGCGCACGGAGGACCTGCTCTTCACGAGTTCGGCTGCTACGCCGGGTCGGTCCCGTCCCGCCGGACCCGCATCGTCTCCGGGCAGGGCAGCTGGTCGGCTCGCTGAGACGGCGACCCGTCGCTGCACCGTTGCACGCGCCCGCGCACGTCTGAGCGAGGCCGCCGAGGCGCTCAGCGAGCGGCGCGCTCGAGGGTGCGGTACGCGTAGCGGAGTCCCGTGCGGCTGACGTGCCACCCCTCGGACGGATCGCGCGCGACCTCGCGCCATGACGCATCCGCTCTCGGGTGCCGTCGTGTCGCCGCTCGCGCCGAGGTCGATGTCGGTGATCTCGAGCCGGTCGGCGCGGTCCATGGCATCGCGGTAGACGCGGCCGCCGCCGACGATCCACACCTCGTCGTCGATGGCGCGAGCGGCCTCGAGCGCCTCGTCGAGGCTGCGGACGATCGTCGCGCCGGGCGCCACGTAATCGCGGTCCGAAGTGATGACGATGTTGTCGCGGCCGGGCAGCGGGCGGAACCGCTCGGGGAACGACTCCCACGTGCGACGTCCCATCACGACGGGGTGCCCCATCGTGATGGCCTTGAAGCGCTGCATGTCCTCCGGCAGCCGCCACGGCATGTCGCCGGCCTCGCCGATCACGCCGTCGCGGGCCTGCGCCCAGATCATGCCGAGCATCAGACGGCGACCGGCGCCTTGATCGCGGGGTGGTGCTGGTAGCCCACGACCTCGAGGTCGTCGTACTCGACCTCCAGGACCGAGTCGCGGCGCGTCCGCAGCCGCAGCTGCGGCAGCGGGTACGGCTCGCGCGAGAGCTGCTCGGTGACCTGCTCCACGTGATTGTCGTAGATGTGGCAGTCGCCGCCGGTCCAGATGAAGTCGCCCACCTCGAGGCCGGTCTGCTCGGCGATGAGGTGCGTGAGCAGCGCGTAGCTCGCGATGTTGAACGGCACCCCGAGGAACATGTCGGCGGACCGCTGGTACAGCTGGCACGAGAGCCGGCCGTCGGCGACGTAGAACTGGAAGAGCGCGTGGCAGGGCGCGAGCGCCATGCTCGGGATGTCCGCGGGGTTCCAGGCGGAGACGATCAGCCGGCGCGAGTCCGGGTTGCGGCGGATCTCGTCGATCACCTGCTGGATCTGGTCGATCGTCTCGCCGCCGGGCGTCGGCCACGAGCGCCACTGCACGCCGTAGACGGGCCCGAGCTCGCCATCCGCGTCGGCCCACTCGTCCCAGATCGTCACGCCGCGCTCCTGCAGCCAGCGCACGTTGGAGTCGCCGCGCAGGAACCACAGCAGCTCGAGCGCGATCGACTTGAAGTGCACGCGCTTCGTGGTGATGAGCGGGAAGCCCTCGGAGAGGTCGTAGCGCAGCTGGCGGCCGAACACGGAGCGCGTGCCGGTGCCGGTGCGGTCGCTCTTGTGCTCGCCGTTGGCGAGCACGTCGGCGAGCAGCTCCTCGTAGGGGTGTGCCTGGCTCTGGTGCGCGGTCATGATGCCTCCTGGGATCCAGTCTTCCGCAGCGCCCGCCGCAGGCCGAGCGCGGTGCGCGCGGCGTGGCGCGCGCGCCGCCGGTCGCGTGCCGCGTCGTACGCCATCGAGAGCCGCAACCACGACTGCCACGACTCGGGGTGCGCCTCGACGTCGGCCTTCGCCACCGGGAACGCGCGCTCCGCCGCATCCTTGTCCGCCCGGCCCGAGGGCGTGCCCGGCAGCGGCGCGGGCATCCCGCCGTCGGCCTCGAGCGCCGCGACGGCGCCCTCGAGCTGCATGCCGAAGACGACCTCGCGCACGAGCGCCCACGCGCCGACGAGGAACATCACGATCAGGGCGCTGCCGACGGCGATGCCGAGCGCCTCGCCCGTGGCGATGAAGCGCACGGCGCGGTCGCCGGCCACGATCACGTAGAGCGCGAGCAGCGCCGCCATCGCGAGCGCGGCGGACTTGCGGAAGCCGACGCGGACGGCGCGCGGCTGCGTCATGCGAGGCCCAGCAGGTCGCCGATGCCGACGGTCACGCCGGGCTGCGGCTCGGCCCGCAGGGCGAGCAGGATGCCGGCCGCGTACGACTCGCTCGAGGTGGTGTCGTGACGGATCGTGAGCGTCTCCCCCGTGCCGCCGAAGATGATCTCCTGGCGCGCGACGACGCCGGGCAGCCGCAGCGCGTGCACGGGCACGCCGGCGATGATCGTGCCGCGCCCGGGCTCGTCGGGCGTCGCGGGCCGGAACCCGCGCACGGCGCCGATCGCCTCCGCGGTGCGGACGGCGGTGCCGCTCGGCGCATCCCGCTTGCGGTCGTGGTGGGCCTCGACGACCTCGACCGCGCTGAAGTGGCGCGCCGCGATCGTCGCGAGGTGCGTCTCGAGCACGCTGCCGAGCGAGAAGTTGGGGACGATGCGGATGCGCTCGGCGCCGCGGGCGCGGAGGCCCCGGATCCGCTCGTCCGACCACCCGCTCGTGCCGACGACGACCGGCACGCCGGCGTCGACGGCGGCGGCGACGAGCCGCTCGCTCGCGTCCAGCACGGTCGCGTCGAAGATCGCGTCGAGCGCCGCGCAGGTCGAGCGCGCGGCGCGCGTCGAGCGCGACGGCGTCCAGATCGGCGGCCTCCTCGACGAGCCGCATCGCGAGCGATCCGAGCCTGCCGGTGGAGCCCGCGATCCCGATGCGCCTCGTGCCTGCCATGGCGTCCAGCCTACGGGCCCCGCCGTGCGACGGCCGCCGGTCGGACGCCGTCGTACAGTTGGCGGGTGGCTGTCACGATCGCTCCCGAGGACCCCGGTTCCGCCGTCGCGCGGGCGCTGCTCGACGCCTACTTCTCCGACCGGGCGATCACGTTCGTCGGCGGCCAGTACACGCCGAAGCCCGCCGATCCGGCGACGCTGCGCGCTCCCGACGGGGCGTTCCTGGTCGCGTGGACGGACGGCGAGCCGGTCGGCTGCGGGGCGCTGCGACGGCTGAGCCCGACGCGCTTCGAGGTGAAGCACCTCTACGTCGCCCCGGCCGGGCGCGGCATGGGCACGGGGGCGGCGCTGCTGACGTCGCTCGAGGCGAGGGCTGCCGAGCTGGGTGCGACGGAGGTCGTGCTCGACACGAACAGCGCGCTCGAGGTGGCGAACCGGCTCTACACGACGCGCGGCTACGCATCCGTCCCGGCCTACAACGACAACCCCAACGCGACGACCTGGTTCCGCAAGCCGCTCGGCTGACTCGGTCCCGCCCCCGCCCCGGCCCCCGTTGAGGGTTTGCGTCCGAGTTGCCCTCCACTCGGACGCAAACGCTCAACGGGCCAGGGCCAGCGCCGCGCGCACGCGGTCGACGAGCAGCCACGGCTTCGCCAGCATCGCCGCCGTCACACGGATGACGGTCCAGCCGAGCGCGCGCAGCCGCTCGTCGCGCTCGATGTCGCGCGCACGCTGGCGAGGGTCGGCGAAGTGGTGCTCGCCGTCGTACTCGATCGCGACCTTCGCATCGCGATAGAGCAGGTCGGGCTGGGCGATCAGGATGCCGTCGGCGAAGATCTCGCCGTTCACCTCGGGCTCGGGAAGGCCGCCGCGCACGAGGATGCAGCGCGTGGGCGTCTCCATCGGGGAGTCGACGCCGGGTCGCGCCTCCTCGAGGGCTGCGCGCAGCCGCTCGGCACCGGGCGCCCCGGTCCAGGTGAGGCATGCCGCGGCGAGCCGCTGCGGAGTGGCCGCCGGCCGCGGGAAGCGCAGGCGCGGGTAGCGATCGCGCGGCGCCATCAGCGCGTCCGCCACGACGATGAGCGCGTCGACGTCGAGGATCCTCGAGAGCAGGCAGAGCGTGAGCACCGGCGACGTCACCGGCAGGTCGTCGAGGCGCTGCACCACGAAGCGCTCCTGCACGAGGGAGACGCTGTCGATGCCGGCCGTTCGCGGGCGGTGCGCGCCTCTCGGGACGACCACCGTGACCGGAGCCTCGTCGCACCAGTCGGGCAGCGGCAGCTCCCAGAGCGCGGCGGCTGCGGCGCCGCCGTAGGCCTGGCCCGGCCGCAGCCTGGGCGCGTACTGCCGGGCGCGACCGGCGAGCGTCGATTCCAGCGCCTCTGCACGGATGCCGCGGAACGGCCGGACGAGGCCGCGGGAGCGCAGTCGCTTCTCGCTGACGCCGCGGGCGCGGAGCGCCGCGACGCCGACCGAGGGCTGCTCTCCGTCGAGCTCGGGGATGTCGATGCTGCCTGCCATGCGCGCACCATGCCGCACCGGCGTGGCCGGCCGCTGCCACGCATCCGTCGCCTGTGGAGGACGCAGCGCTGCGGCCCGTCGAGGGTTTGCGTCCGAGTGCAGGGCAACTCAGACGCAAACCCTCAACCGGGGGGCTGGGCGCGCCGCCGGGGGGCTGGGCGCGCCGCCGGCCGACTAGTACGGCTGCGGGATGGGCAGGCCGGTGCGGTCCTCCGGCGGGAGGTGGCCGAGGTCGTTGTGGACGACGAGCTGCGGGGGCTTGCCGGTGCGCCGGCGGATGATCGTGAGGCCGCAGTTGGCCTGGTTGAGGCTCATCCACTGCCAGCTGGGCGACTGCATGACCTCGCGCACGAACCAGCCGATCACGAAGTTGTGGGTGATGAGCAGCTCGTTCACGTCGCCGCGCGACGGCCGCAGCCAGTGCTCCGCCGCGTCGTGCATCTGCGCGGCCCCCGCCTCGGCGTCGACGGGCCGCACGCTCTTCAGGAACCGCTGGAAGCCGACGGGCGTGTCGGGCTCCAGGCCGGAGGGGATGCAGTCGAGCAGCAGCGAGGACGGCTCGAACTCGACCGCCGGCAGCCGCTGCTGCATGATCGCCGCCGTCTCGGTCGCGCGCAGCAGCGGCGACGTCCACGCATGGTCGAAGTGCACGCCCGAGAGCCGCTGCGCGATCGCTTGCGCCTGCCGGACCCCGCGCGGCGAGAGCCTGCCGTCCTCGACGCCGTGCTCGGCGTCGACCTGCTCGCCGTGCCGGATCAGGTAGAGCAGGTGCGCCATGGTTCCTCCACAGGGCGCGCCGACGCGCCGGTCAATGCAGGGCGCGGTGGAGCCCCGGGCTGGATCAGGGAGCGGTTGCGGCCGCTCCATCCACCCTAGTCGAGGCGGGGGACAAGAGCCGCCCCTCGAGACCGTCCGGGACCTGGCCGACGGCGGCGATCGAGCGCGGTCCGGACGCGAGCTCGACCGCCAGCGCGCGCACCTCCGCGTCGGTGACGCGGTCGATGCGCTCGAGGGTCGCGTCGATGTCGAGGAACTCGCCGAGCGTGAGCTCCGCGCGGCCGAGCCGCGACATCCGCGTGTCGGAGTCCTCGAGCGCGAGCGCGGATCCGCCGGCGAGCTGGCCCTTCGCGCGCCGCAGCTCCTCGTCGCTCGCGCCGTCGGCGAGGCGCTCCAGCTCGCCGAGCATGAGCTGCGCCACCTCGAGCGTCTTCCTCGGGGCGCACGCGGCCGCCATGCCCATGATGCCCGCGTCGGCGTAGCCGCCCGCGTAGGAGTAGACGGAGTAGGCGAGGCCGCGCTTCTCGCGGATCTCCTGGAACAGCCGCGACGACATGCCCGCGCCGAGCACCGCGTTGAGCACCGCCATCGCCCCGCGACGCGGGTCGGTCGCGGTCAGCCCGGGCGTGCCGATCATGAGGCTGACCTGCTCGAGCGGTCGCTGCACGACGGTCAGGCCGCCGGCGCCGTAGGGGTGCGCGGCGCTCGCGCGGCGCGGCGCGGGGCGCGCCGGGTCGAGCGACCAGCCGTAGCGCGAGAGCGCGACCTGCAGCTGCTCGACGACCGCGTCGTGGTCGACGGCGCCCGCGACGGTGACGACGAGGTTCCCGGGGCCGTAGTGCTCGCGGTAGTGCTCGGCGACGCGGTCGCGGGAGACCTCGGTGATGGATGCGGGGGTGCCGCCGATCGGACGCCCGAGGGGCGCCTCGAGGCCGTGGACGAGCTCGCTGAGCCGCTCCCCCGCGACGTCGCCGGGGTCGTCGTCCGCCATCGCCAGCTCCTCGAGGATGACGTCGCGCTCGCGCTCGAACTCGTCGACGTCGAGCAGCGACGACGTCACCATGTCGGCGAGCACGTCGACGGCCATCGGCAGGTCGCGGTCGCGCACCTTCGCGTAGTAGCAGGTGTGCTCCTTGGCGGTGAGCGCGTTGTGCTCGCCGCCCACCTCGTCGAACGCGACCGCGATGTCGAACGCGGTGCGGGTGCGCGTGCCCTTGAAGAGCAGGTGCTCGAGGAAGTGGGTGGCGCCGCGGGCGTCGTCGCGCTCGTCGCGCGAGCCGACCGGCACCCAGAAGCCGACGGTGGCGCTCAGCGCACCCGGCACGCGCTCCGTGAGCACGCGCACGCCGCTCGGCAGCACGCTGCGGCGCACGACGGCGCCGCCGGCTGCGGGGATGGCGATCTCTGGGGTCTCGAGCGGGAGCTGGACTGCGGGCATCCGTCCAGCCTAGGACAGCCGGCCCGGCGGCGCAGACGACGGATGCCCCCACCCGGCGGGGTGGGGGCATCCGTCGTGCGGGACTACTCGGCGGAGTCTGCCGAGTCCGCGGAGTCGGCGGAGTCCGCCGATGCTGCCGCGGGCGGCGCGACCGGCGCCGACTCGTCCACGATCTCGAGCGAGAGCTTGCCGCGGTCGTCGATCTTCGTGATCTCGACCTGGATCTTCTGGCCGATCGTCACGACGTCCTCGACGCTCTCGATGCGCTTGCCGCCGTTGAGGGCGCGCATCGCGGTCACGTGGAGCAGGCCGTCGCGGCCCGGGAGCAGCGAGACGAAGGCGCCGAACGACGCCGTCTTGACGACGGTGCCGAGGTAGCGCTCGCCGAGCTCCGGGTTGAGCGGGTTGGCGATCGAGTTGACCGCGGCGCGCGCGGCCTCCGCCGACGGTCCGTCGACGGCGCCGATGTAGACGGTGCCGTTGTCCTCGATCGAGATCTGGGCGCCCGTGTCGTCCTGGATCTGGTTGATCGTCTTGCCCTTCGGGCCGATCAGCTCGCCGATCTTGTCGACCGGGATCTGCACGCTGATGACGCGCGGCGCCGTGGGCGCCATCTCGTCGGGGGCGTCGATGGCGGCGTTGAGGACCTCGAGGATCTTCGTGCGCGCCTCCTTCGCCTGCGTCAGCGCACCGTGGAGCACCGAGGCCGGCAGGCCCGAGAGCTTCGTGTCGAGCTGGATGGCCGTGATGAACTCGGGCGTGCCGGCGACCTTGAAGTCCATGTCGCCGAGCGCGTCCTCGGCGCCCAGGATGTCGGTGAGCGCCGCGTAGCGGGTCTCGCCGTTCACCGTGTCGCTCACGAGGCCCATCGCGATGCCCGCGACCGGCGCCTTGAGGGGCACACCGGCGTTGAGCAGCGCGAGCGTCGAGGCGCAGACGGAGCCCATCGACGTCGAGCCGTTCGAGCCGAGCGCCTCCGAGACCTGGCGGATCGCGTAGGGGAACTCCTCGCGGCTCGGCAGCACGGGCATGAGCGCACGCTCTGCCAGCGCGCCGTGACCGATCTCGCGGCGCTTCGGGCTGCCGACGCGGCCGGTCTCACCGGTCGAGTAGGGCGGGAAGTTGTAGTTGTGCATGTAGCGCTTCGACGTGACAGGGCTGAGCGAGTCGATCTGCTGCTCGAGCTTGAGCATGTTGAGCGTCGTGATGCCCATGATCTGCGTCTCGCCGCGCTGGAAGATCGCGGAGCCGTGCACGCGCGGCACGACCGCGACCTCGGCGTCGAGCGGACGGATGTCGGCGAGGCCGCGGCCGTCCATGCGGATCTGGTCGGTGAGGATGCGGCCGCGGACGACCTCCTTCGTCACCGCCTTGTAGGCGCCGGAGACCTGCGACGCGAGACCTGCGTCGAGCTCGCCGCGCTCGATGCGCTGCGCGATCTCCTGCTTGACCTGCTCCTTGAGCTGGTCGTCGGCATCCTGGCGCTCGAGCTTCGCCGCGATGCGGTAGACCTCGCCGAGGCGGTCCTTGGCGATGCCGCGGACAGCCTCGAGGGCCTCGTCCGAGTAGGGCGGGAACAGCGGGTACTCCTGCGTCGGCTTCGCCGCGGTCTTGGCGACCTCGGCCTGCGCGGCGACGAGCTGCTTGATGAACGGCTTCGAGGCCTCGAGGCCCTCGGAGACGATCTCCTCGGTCGGCTTGACGGCGCCGCCCTGGATGAGCTCCCACGCGTTGTCGGTCGCCTCGGCCTCGACCATCATGATCGCGACATCCTCGACGCCTGCGGCGTCGGTCACGACGCGGCCGGCGACGACCATGTTGAACACGGCCTGCTCGAGCTGCGAGTGCTTCGGGAAGGCGACCCACTGGCCGTCGATGAGGGCGACGCGGACGCCGCCGATCGGGCCGTCGAACGGCAGGCCGGACAGCTGCGTCGACATGGACGCCGCGTTGATGGCGAGCACGTCGTAGAGCTCGTCGGGCTCGATGGAGAGCACGGTGACGACGACCTGGACCTCGTTGCGGATGCCCTCCACGAACGACGGGCGCAGCGGCCGGTCGATGAGGCGGCACGTGAGGATCGCGTCGGTCGAGGGGCGGCCCTCGCGACGGAAGAACGAGCCGGGGATGCGGCCCGCGGCGTACATGCGCTCCTCGACGTCGACCGTGAGGGGGAAGAAGTCGAAGTTGTCCTTCGGGTGCTTGGAGACGCTCGTGGCGCTCAGCAGCATCGTCTCTTCGTCGATGTATGCGACCGCGGCGCCCTGCGCCTGCTGCGCGAGGCGGCCGGTCTCGAAGCGGACGGTGCGCGTGCCGAAGCGGCCGTTGTCGATGACAGCCTCGGCGAATGTGATCTCGGGACCTTCCATGAAGGTCACTCCTCTCCTGTGCCCGTGAGAGGGCACGACATGGGAGACGTGCGCCGATCGCGGCACGGAGTGGTCATCAGTGGAGGGCGCCGAAGGCGACTTCGGCACCCTCCACCAACGACCAGCTCTCGAGCAGGTGCGAATCGGGCGCACGACGGCCGCAGACGCGGCCTCGGACAGGCTACCAGCCCGCGCCCCGGAACCCCAGGAACCCACGCCCGTGGAACGCAGAAGGACCGCCCCCGGCCGGGGACGGTCCTCCTGGAACGCTTCGGAAGACTAGCGGCGCAGGCCGAGGCGCTCGATGAGCGCACGGTAGCGGGCGATGTCGATCTCCTGGAGGTAGCCGAGCAGTCGGCGACGCTGACCGACGATGAGCAGCAGGCCACGACGCGAGTGGTGGTCGTGCTTGTGCTCCTTCAGGTGCTCCGTGAGGTCCTTGATGCGGCGCGACATGAGCGCGATCTGCACCTCGGGGCTCCCGGTGTCGCCCTCGTGCGTGGCGTACTCCTCGATGATGGTCTTCTTGATGTCTGCGTTCAGACCCATGGTCGAACCCCTCTCTGCTCACAGCGCGGTGCCCCCGCCGAATGCTGGGGCGCTCTCTGTCCGCGGCCGGTCTACGGCAACCGCACAACTCTACCAGGTCGAGGCGGTCAGCGGCGCGGCGGCCAGGCGGCGTCGAGGTCGCCGAAGCGCTGCACCCGCGCCCCGGCGGGCGACGAGACGACGGCGCCCTGCGCGATCGTGACGGGCTGGCCGATCGCCGCGGTCGCCATCCCCCGCCGGTGGTGCATGAGGTGGGCGAGCAGCGCCGCCTCGTCGGCGACGGTGCGGGTGCCGTCGCGGCCGACGAGCGCGCGCTGCCGGTGGTTGGCGAGCCGCGTGGCGGTGATGATGTACTCGCGCATCGACCGCCGCAGGCCGCGCCCCCGTGCCCAGTCCATCAGCGAGGCGCGCCCGTCGCCGGTCGACAGCCGCTCGACCTCCTCGGCGGTGAACCAGCCGGCGCGCCCGTAGTCGTGCAGGCGCGCCCGCGTGATGCGGATCTCCTGCCGCAGCAGCAGCCACACGAGCGCCGCCGCGAGCACGCACAGCGGCACCTGCACGAGGAGGTAGTAGACGAAGAAGCCGACGGTGCCGCCGGGCACCCACCAGCTCGCCGAGTTCCAGAGCGCGTGCAGCAGCGCCGAGACGAGCCAGCCGGCGGGGAACGCGAGCAGCAGCCACCAGCGCGACCGCAGCCGCGCGCGGCGAGGCCGAGCGCGAGCGCCGATGCCGACGGCCGTGAAGATCGCGTGCGTCAGCGGGCTCATGATGCCGCGCAGGAAGAAGATGAACGAGCCGTCGCCGGACTCGGCGAGCGAGGTGCCGAAGTAGAGGATGTTCTCGGTGAACGCGAACCCGGCCGCCGACAGCGCCGCGAAGACCACGCCGTCGACCGGCCCGTCGAACGTCTTCCGGAAGAACAGGAACATGATGACCACCGGGATGGCCTTCCACAGCTCCTCGGTGATCGGCGCCTGGATGACGGTGGCGTAGAACTCGTACTGGCTCCTGCGACCGCAGGAACGGCGCCACGAGCGGCTCGAGCACGAACGAGTTGAGCGCGAGGGTGAGGAGCACCGCGGCGACGCCGCCCCAGAGCGCCGCGAACCACATCGCGATGCGCGGCTCCGGCTCCCACCGGTCGATCGCGAGCACCGCCCACACGACGAACGCGAGCGGCACGAGCGCCATGAGCGCCCGAGGTGGCGACGACCAGCGGGTTGCCGATCGCGCCGCCCAGGAACAGGATGACGCCGAACGAGGCGAGCGCGAGGACGACGATGCCGATGACGCCGGCGATCATCCCGACGTTCGGCCCGTCCTTGCGCACGAGCGGCGACAGGGCTGGGGTGGCGGTCACCTCAGGAGCGTACCGACTCCCCGCCCCGGGTCATGGCAGGTCGTCGGGAGAGATGACCGGGATCGCCTGCGTGACCGGCTGCAGCCCCGAGAGCCGCGCGGGGGCGAGCAGCTTCTCGACCCGCTCGCGGTCCATGAGCCCTGCCTCGACGACCAGGTCGGCGATCGACTTGTCGCTCGTGAGCGCGAGGTGCGCGAGCTTCGCCGAATCGGCGTAGCCGAGGTAGGGCGTGAGCGCGGTGACGACGCCGACCGAGGTGCCGACCATCATGCTGAGCCGCTCGCGGTTGGCCTCGATGCCGTCGATGCAGTTCACGCGCAGCGTGAGGCAGGCCTGCGTCATCCAGTGCAGGCTCTGCAGGATCTGGTGCGCGATGACCGGCTCGAAGGCGTTGAGCTGCAGCTGGCCGGCCTCGGAGGCGGCGGTGACCGTCGCATCCGATCCGATGACCGCGAAGGCGACCTGGTTGACGACCTCGGGGATGACCGGGTTGACCTTGCCGGGCATGATCGACGAGCCCGCCTGCTTCGGCGGCAGCGTGATCTCGCCGAGGCCCGCCTGCGGACCCGACGAGAGCAGTCGCAGGTCGTTGCAGATCTTCGACAGCTTGACGGCGCAGCGCTTGAGCGTGCCGGAGAGCGTCATGAAGACGCCCGTGTCGCTCGTCGCCTCGATGAGGTCGGCGGCGGCGACGATCGGGAGGCCCGTGAGCTCGGCGAGGTGGCGGCACGCCGCCTCGGCGTAGCGGGGTCGGCGGTGATGCCGGTGCCGATCGCGGTGGCGCCGAGGTTGACCTCGCTGAGCCACGCGATGGTCTCCTGCGAGCCGGTCGCGGTCCTCGCGCAGCGTCACGGCGAAGCCGCGGAACTCCTGGCCGAGCGTCATCGGCACGGCGTCCTGCATCTGCGTGCGGCCCACCTTCAGCACGTCGCGGAACTCGACCGCCTTCGCGTCGAACGCATCCGTCAGCCGCACGAGCTCGTCGAGCAGCCGGAGCAGCGTGAACGTCATCGCGACCTTGATCGAGGTCGGGTACGTGTCGTTCGTCGACTGCGAGCGGTTCACGTCGTCGATGGGGCTGAAGTGCTCGTAGGCGCCCTTGGGGTGGCCGAGCTCGACGAGGCACGCGTTGGCGATCACCTCGTTCGTGTTCATGTTCGTGCTGGTGCCCGCACCGCCCTGGATCACGCCGACCTTGAACTGGTCGTGCAGCTCGCCGCCGCGGATGCGCCGGCAGACGCGGTCGATGAGGTCGGCCTTGTCGGGGTCGAGCACGCCGATCTCGCGGTTGGCCCGCGCGCACGCCTGCTTCACGACGGCGAGCGCGTTCACGAGGTCGGAGTAGACCGAGATGGAGCGCCCGGTGATCGGGAAGTTGTGGAGCGCGCGCTCCGTGTGGATCCCCCAGTACGCGTCCGCCGGCACCGGCAGCTCCCCGAGCGAGTCGCGCTCCACGCGGGTCGGGCCGGCGTAGATGCGCTCGCCCTGCGGCGCCGGATCGAGCTTGTACGTGGGGGTGTCGGTCATGCTGGCTCCATTGCCTTCAGCCCGCCGGGTGAGCGGGGCGCGGACGCGTCGAGCGGGGTTCGCCCGCCCCTGAAGCCTAGCCGGGAGCATGTGGCGCTCAGGCGAGCGCCGCCCGCAGCTCCTCGCCGATCGCGGCGATGCCCGTCTCGACCTCGGCGAAGGTGGTGCTGAGCGGCGACAGCCCGACCCGGATGCCGTCGGGGCCGCGGAAGTCGGGGATGACGCCGCGCGACCACAGCCGCTCGGTGACGAGCCGGAAGGCCGGATGCGTGACCGTCAGGTGGCTGCCGCGGCTGGGCCCGGCGGGCGGGCTGGCCAGGCGCGCGCCGAGCGGCAGCACGTGCGCCGCGAGCGAGGCCTCCGCGAAGTCGGTGAGCGCGATGGACTTCTCGCGCACCGCGTCGATGCCGACGTGCTCGAGCAGCTCGACCATCGCCTCGAGCGCGACCGTCGCGAGCACCGGCGGCGTGCCGCTCGCGAAGCGCCGGAGGTCGGGCGCCGGCTCGAAGCTCGGCGCCATCGCGAAGACGTCCGCCGCGCCCATCCACCCCTGGATCGGCTGGGCGAGCGTCGGCTGCAGCCCCTCGCGCACGTAGGCGAACGCGGGCGAGCCCGGCCCGCCGCCCAGGTACTTGTAGGTGCAGCCCGCCGCGAGGTCGACGCCCCACGCGTCGAGCTCGGTGGGGATGACGCCGGCGGAGTGGCACAGGTCCCACAGCACGAGCGCGCCCGCGTCGTGGGCGACCCGGGTGATGCCCGCGACGTCGGCGACGTGGCCAGAGCGGTACGCGACGTGGCTCAGCACCAGGAGCGCCGTCCGCTCCCCGACCGCGCGCTCGACCTGCGCGAGCGTGACGCCCGCCGAGCGGTCGACCTCGATCCACCGCACCTCGAGCCCGCGCTCCGCCGCGACGCCCTCGACGACGAAGCGGTCGGTCGGGAAGCTGTCGTCCTCGATGACGATCTCGGTGCGGCCGGTCGCGGCCTGCGCGTCCGCGGCGGCGCGCACGAGCTTGTAGAGCAGCACCGTGGTGGAGTCGCCGACGAACGCCTGGCCTGCGGCCGCGCCCACGAGCGCGCCGATGCGGTCGCCGAGGTCGTAGGGCCGGCGCATCCACCCCTCGTCCCAGCCGCGGATCAGCCGCGAGCCCCAGTCGTGCGCGACGAAGCGCGCGAAGCGCTCCTCGAGCGCGGCGAGCGGGCGGCCCAGCGAGTTGCCGTCCAGGTAGGAGACCACCTCGTCGTCGCGGACGAAGGCGGCGGTGTGGGCGGCGAGCGGGTCGGCGGCGTCGAGCGCGGCGGCCCTCGCGGCGAGATCCCGGGCGGTGTCGGTCATGCGTCCTCCAGATCGTGCCAGGTGGCGGGCAGCGAGCTCGCCCGGTGCAGGTTCTCGAGCAGCGACGCGTCGTCGTGGACATCGGCGGCGACGACGCTGAGCGTCGGTCCGGCCGGCAGCAGCCACTCCGCCAGCAGCGCGTCGACGAGGGCCGAGCCCTCGACGCCCGCTTGGCGCAGCGCGGCGAGCTCCTGCGCGTCGAGGTCGAAGCGCTCGATCCCGTTGCCGAGATCGGTGCCGTAGGCGACCGCTCCCCCGGCGGCGGCGAAGCGCGCGAGGTTGTCGGTCGCGCGCGCGAAGGCGAGGTCGTCGCCGGCGCGGCCGTGCATCGCGAGCGTCGAGATCCAGGTCTGGCGCGCGGCGGCCGCGGCGATGAGGTCGTCGTCGAGCCGCTCCGTCCAGGGCGTGTGCGCGAGCACGTCGACGCCCGCCGCGAGCGCCCGCCGAGCCTGGCCGTCGCCCTGCACGTGCGCCACGAGCGGCAGCCCGGCCTCGCGGGCCTCGGCCACGATGGCGGCGAGCAGCGCCTCGTCGGGCACCGGGCCCGCCTCGCGGTTGAGGGTGACCTTGATCGCGGATGCGCCGGCGGCGGCCTGCGCGCGGATCGACCGCGCCGCCTCGCCCGCGTCCGCGAGCTGGGCGACGGCCCCGGCCGGCGCCCAGGCGCGGTCGGACGGGTAGCCGCCCACGGCCGTGTGGAACGCCCCGGCGAACCGCACGTCGAGGCCGCGGTGCGCGCCGCGCGCCGCATCGATGAGGCCGGGGAGCGCCGCGGGCGCCCAGCCGAGGTCGAGCACGCGGCCGAGCGCGGTCGGCCCCTCGCTGCGCCGCGTCGGAGAGGCCCAGGTGCACGTGCGCGTCGGTGATGGGCGGCAGCAGCGCCCCGCCGATGCGCGTGCGGATCCGGGGCGGCGCCTCGTCGTCCGGCACGAGCCGCATGCCCGTCCCGCTCAGCTCGACCACCGCATCCGTCACCCAGCGGCCGCCGATGCGCGCCCGGTCGACGCGGGCGACGGTCGGCGCGCTCACTCCTCGATGCGGGTGCGGACCGCGTACAGCTCGGGGAAGAACGTCAGGTCGAGCGCGCGGCGCAGGAAGTCGGTGCCGCTCGAGCCGCCGGTGCCGGTCTTCATGCCGATCGTGCGGGTGACGGTGCGCAGGTGCCGGAACCGCCAGAACTGGAAGTTGTCCTCGAGGTCGACGAGCTCCTCGCACGCCTCGTACTCGCGCCAGTGCTCGGAGGTCTCCGGCTGACCCACGTCGGTGTAGATGCGCGTGAACATCTCGACGAGCGGCTCGTTGAACACGTGCGCCTTGCGCACGTCGCGCTCGAGCACCTCGGTCGGCACGGCGTGGCCGCGCCGCGCCAGCAGCCGCAGGAACTCGTCGTAGAGGCTCGGCCGCTCGAGCTCGGCCGCGAGCGCCGCGTGGTCGTCGGGGCTGGAGGCGAACACCTGCAGCATGCGCTCGTGCTTGTTGCCGAGCGCGAACTCGACGAGCCGGTACTGGGCAGACTGGAAGCCGGATGCGCTCGCGAGCGCGCCGCGGAACTGCACGTACTCGGTGGGCGTCAGTGTGGCGAGCACCGACCACTGCTGGGTCAGCACCTCCTGGATGTGCTTCACCCGCGCGATGCGCTTGAGCGCGGCGCCGAGCTGATCGGCGGCCAGCAGCCGGCGGGCGTCGTCGAGCTCGTGGATGACGAGCTTGAGCCACAGCTCGGTGGTCTGGTGCTGGATGATGAACAGCAGCTCGTCGTGGTGCTCGGGCTCGCTGCGCGGATGCTGCGACGCGAGCAGCGTGTCGAGCCCCAGGTACGCGCCGTAGCTCATGCGCTCGCTCAGATCGGTCACGATCGTCGACTCGATCTCGCGCGTGTTGTCGGCGACGCCCACGGCGGCCTCCTTCGATGGTTGCCACCCACGCTAACGCGCCGGATAGCCTGCTCGCGTGCGTGCCATCGACGACTCGGCGATCGACGACCTCGTCGCGCTCGTGCGGGTGCCCACCGAGCTGCCCGAGCAGCTGCCCGCGTTCCAGGCGGCGCTGCGGGAGCGCTTCCCCCGGCTGTTCGACGCGCTCGAGGTCGAGTCGGTCGGCGCGACCCTGCTCGCGCGCTGGCCGGGCCGCGGAGACGAGGACGGACCGGGCGGCGCACCGGCGCTGCTGATGGCGCACCAGGATGTCGTGCCGGCGCCGCCGACCGGGTGGACGCATCCCCCGTACGACGGCCACCGCGACGCGACCCACGTGTGGGGGCGCGGCACGCTCGACGACAAGGGCTCGCTCGTCGCCATCTGCGTCGCGGTGGAGGCGCTGCTCGCGGAGGGCTTCCGGCCGGCGCGCGACGTGTGGCTGCTGTTCGGCCACGACGAGGAGACGATGGGCACGGGCGCGGCCGCCGCGATCGCCGAGCTCGACGCGCGCGGCGTGCGGCCGGCGTGGGCGCTCGACGAGGGCGGCGCGATCATCGAGCCGCCGATCGCGGGCGTGCCGCGCGACATCGCCGTCGTGGGCGTCGCCGAGAAGGGCTTCGCGAACATCCGGATGCGCGTGGCGCAGGTCGGCGGGCACGCGTCGACCCCGCCGCGGCTGCCCGCGACCTCGCGGCTCGCGCGCGCGATCCGGCGGCTCGACCGCGCGTCGTTCCCGCGGTCGCTGCCGGAGCCGGCGCTGCGCATGCTCGAGCTGCTCGGCGCCGAGGCGCGCGGGCCGCAGGGCGCGGTGCTGCGCAACGTGCGGCGGTCGCGCCCGCTCGTGGAGCGCATCCTCGCCCGCGGCGACGAGACGCGCGCGATGCTCTCGACCACCGCGGTCGTGACCCAGCTGTCGGGCTCGCCGGCGCCGAACGCGCTCGCCGAGGAGGCGGTCGCCGTCGTGAACGCGCGGATCGCGGTCGGCTCGAGCGTCGACGAGACGCTCGAGCTCGTGCGGCGCGCGGTCGCCGACCCGCACGTCGAGCTCGAGCTGCTGCACGGCCACGGGCCGAGCCCGGAGAGCCCCGCGAGCGGCCCGGGCTGGGCCGACATCGAGGCGGCGATCGGGCGGCTGCGCCCGGATGTGCTGACGGCGCCCTACGTGATGCTCGGCGGCACCGACGGCCGGCACGCGCACCGCATCACCGACCGCGTCTACCGCTTCGCGCCGTTCGCGATGACGCGCGAGGAGCGGCTCACGCTCCACGCGCGCGACGAGCGCATCCGGATCGACACCTGGCTCGACGGCTGCCGCTGGTACGCCGACCTCATCGAGAGGAGCTGCTGATGACGCGGTTCGCCATCGACGCGCCCACGGCGCTGCGGATCGTCCGGGAGGGCGTCGACGTGGGCGAGCACCAGCTCGTGGGGGCCGGCAGCCTGCGCTCCCAGGCGATGCAGCTGCTCTACTCGGAGGTCCGTGCGGGCGACTCGGATGCGGCCGGCGTGCGCGCGGTGCTCGACGGCATCGCGGGCCTGAAGGTGCGGCTGCTCGGCGACCGCGTCTCGCGCGCGACCGCGTGGCGCATCGCGGAGCGGCTCGGCTGGGACGAGATCGCGCCCGCCGAGGTGCTCGCGGTCGCGACCCTGCAGGCCGACGCGCTCGTCACCGACGACCCGGTGCTCGCGGCCGCGGCCGAGGGCGTCGTCGAGCGGATGCCGTGGGCGGCGTTCGTGGCCGAGCTCGGCTGAGCATCACGGGCGGCGGCGCTGCAGCGACTGCCATCGCTGCGCGACGCCGAAGCCGAGGACCGCGCCGACGAGCAGCGTCGACGCGAGCACGATCGCCAGCTCCTCCCCCGTCACTGCCGTGACGACGAGCCCGACGAGCAGCAGGCCCGCCTCGACGAGGAGGCTCGCCTGCCACGCGCTCCAGGGCGCGACGCGCCACCACGAGCCGTGCGCGCCGGCGCCCAGGAGGATGACGGCGGCCCAGAACGGCACGAGCAGCCACCAGTCGTGCTCCAGCACGGGCCCCGTCGCGGCCGAGGCCAGGAGGTAGCCGGGGATCAGCAGCGCCAGCGCGTAGCGGCAGGCGACCATCAGCCGGGTCGGCGGCTCCCGGGGCATGGATCCGTCGTCAGTGCTGCCCGTGACCGGGTTGGCGATCCGCTCCATCGAGCCCCTCCTTGGCGACAACCTAGCCGCCGGCCGGCGGTTCCGGTACCGAATTGCCGGTGCAGCGCGCCCACACCCGCAGATCGGTACCGGAACCGCGCGGCGCGGCTCAGGCGTGCGTGTGCGACTCGTGCTCGGCGTGGCCGGGCGGCTCCACCTGGAACGTCGCGTGCTCGAGCGGCACCGGGAAGTGCTCGGCGACGCACGCCTGCAGCGCGTCGAGGATGCGCGGCACGTGCCCGTCGTGGAAGCACGCCTCCTCGACCACCACGTGCGCCGTGAGCTGGTGCATGCCCGTGCCGAGCGTCGTCGCGTGCAGGTCGTGCACGCCGAGCACGTGCGGCTCCCGCTCGAGGTGCGCGCGCACGTCGTCGAGGTCGAGGTCCGCGGGCGCCGCCTCGAGCAGGATGCGCCCGGTGTCGCGCAGCAGCAGGATCGATCGCGGCACGATGAGCGCCGCGACGAGGGCGCTCGCGATCAGGTCGGCCTGCTGGAACCCCCACAGCCAGATCGCGATCGCGGCGGCGATCACGGCGATCGAGCCGATCGCGTCGTTCAGCACCTCGAGGAACGCGGCCCGCAGGTTGAGGCTCGAGCCGCGGCCGCCGGCGAGCACGACGAGCGCGATGAGGTTGCCGACCAGCCCGACGACGCCGAACACGAGCAGCAGCGGCCCTGGCACCTCCGTCGGCTCCGCGAGCCGTCGCACGCCCTCGACGACCACCACGAGCGCGACGATGAGCAGCGCCGCGGCCTGCGCGGCGGCGGCGAGCACCTCGACGCGCACGAGCCCCCACGTGCGCGCGCCCGTCGGCGGCCGACGCACGAGCGCCTGCGCGCCGAGCGCGACGCCCAGGCCGGCGACGTCCGTGAGCATGTGCACGGTGTCGACCAGCAGCGCGAGCGAGCCGGTGACGATCGAGCCGACGACCTGCGCGACGAGCAGCGCCGCGGTGATGCCGAACGCGACCGCGATGCGGGTCGTGCCCGACGCATCCGCGCCGCCCTCGCGATCGTGCGCGAGGGCGTGCGCGTGCGCGGCCATGGCTACAGGCGCGACTTCGTGTGCCAGACCGTCTTCGTCTCGGTGAGCGCGAGGATGCGGTGCGGCGTCTCGGGCGCGAGCCCGGGCTCCGGGCGGATGACGCGCTTCAGCGTGTCGGCCGCGATCACCTCGAGCTCGACCCAGTCGAGGTCGCCGGCGCCGGTGAGGTCGAGCGCGTTGATGTCGGCGTGGCCGGCGAGCCACGGCGCGAGCTCTGCCGGGTCGCCGGTGAGCACGTTCACGACGCCGCCGGGCAGATCGCTCGTGGCGAGCACCTCGGCGAGCGAGATCGCGACGAGCGGCGACGAGGCCGCCGGGATCACGACGACGGCGTTGCCGGTGACGAGCGCGGGTGCGATCACCGACGTGAGGCCGACGAGGCCCTGCGACTGCGGCGCGACGATCGCGACGACACCGGTCGGCTCGGGCAGCGACAGGTTGAAGTAGGGCCCGGCGACGGGGTTGGCGTTGCCGCCGATCTGCGCGATCTTGTCGGTCCAGCCGGCGTGCCACACCCACAGGTCGATGGCGTCCTCGACCTGCTGCCGTGCGCGGGCGGCGGTGAGTCCCTCGCTGCGCGTGAGCTCGTCGACGAACTGCGCCTTGCGGCCCTCGAGCACCTCGGCGACGCGGTACAGCACCTGGCCGCGGTTGTAGGCGGTCGCGCCGGCCCAGCCGGACTGCGCCTTGCGGGCGGCCCGGACGGCGTCGCGGGCATCCTTCCTGGATGCCTTGGCGACGTTGGCGACGAACGCGCCGTCGGGGCTGCGCACCTCGGTCACGCGACCGGACTCGCTGCGCGGGAAGGCGCCGCCGATGAACAGCTTGTACGTCTTCGGCACGTCGAGGCGGGCCGCCGTCGTCCTCGTGGCGGTCGTCGACTTCGTGGGCGTCGCCATCACTTGCCTGCCTTCAGGTATGCCTGCATGCCCTGCACGCCGCCCTCGCGGCCGTAGCCGGACTCCTTGTAGCCGCCGAAGGGGCTCGTGGGGTCGAACTTGTTGAACGTGTTGGTCCAGACCACGCCGGCGCGCAGCTTGTCGGCGACAGCCAGCACGCGGCTGCCCTTGTCGCTCCAGATGCCGGCGGAGAGCCCGTAGGGGCTGTTGTTCGCCTTCGCGATCGCCTCGTCGGGCGTGCGGAACGTCAGCACCGACAGCACGGGGCCGAAGATCTCCTCGCGGGCGATCGTCGACGACGCCTCGACGCCGGTCACGACGGTGGGCGGGAACCAGAAGCCCTGCGCGGGGATCTCGCAGTCGGGCGCCCAGCGCTCGCCGCCCTCGGCCTCGCCCTGCGCGACCAGGCGCGTGATGCGGGCGAGCTGCTCGGACGAGTTGATGGCGCCGACGTCGGTGTTCTTGTCGAGCGGGTCGCCGAGGCGCAGCGTCGCCATGCGCTCCTTGAGGCGGTCGAGCACCGCGTCGTGCACGTTCTCCTGCACGAGCAGGCGGCTGCCGGCGCAGCACACCTGGCCCTGGTTGAAGAAGATGCCGTTGACGATGCCCTCGATGGCCTGGTCGAGGGGCGCGTCGTCGAAGACGATGTTCGCGCCCTTGCCGCCGAGCTCGAGCGTGAGCTTCTTGTCGGTGCCGGCGATCGCCTTCGCGATCTCGCGGCCGACGGCGGTCGAGCCGGTGAACGCGACCTTGTCGACGTCGGGGTGGCGCACGAGCGCGGCGCCCGTCTCGCCCGCACCGGTGATGAGGTTCACGACACCGGCGGGCAGGCCCGCCTGCTCGCAGATCTCGGCGAAGAGCATCGCGGTCAGCGGGGTGGTCTCCGCGGGCTTCAGCACCACGGTGTTGCCGGCGGCGAGCGCCGGCGCGACCTTCCACGCGAGCATGAGCAGCGGGAAGTTCCACGGGATGATCTGCGCGGCCACGCCGTGCGGCTGCGGCGCGGCGCCGAGGCCGACGTAGTCGAGCTTGTCGGCCCATCCGGCGCAGTGGAAGAACCACTGGGCGACGAGCGGCACGTCGGCGTCGCGCGTCTCCTTGATCGGCTTGCCGTTGTCGAGCGACTCGGCGACCGCGAGCTCGCGGGCGCGCTCCTGCAGGATCCGGGCGATGCGGAACAGGTACTTGCCGCGGTCGCGGCCCGACATGGGGCCCCAGACCGTGCGGAACGCGGTGCGGGCCGCGGCGACGGCCGCGTCGACGTCGCCCTCGTCGGCGGTCGCGAACGTGGCGATCTGCTGCTCGGTGGAGGGCGAGATCGACGCGAAGGCGGTGCCGCCGCCGGTCACCCACTCGCCGCCGATCCAGAGGCGGTACTCGTCCCGCAGGTTCAGGATGGAGGTCGACTCGGGAGCCGGCGCGTAGTCCAGGAATGCCATGGGGTGCCTCAGTCGATCGTGACGTAGTCGGGGCCGGAGTAGCGGCCGGTGGTGAGCTTCTGGCGCTGCTGCAGCACGTCGTTGAGCAGGCTGGATGCGCCGAAGCGGAACAGGTGCGGGTCGAGCCACGTCTCGCCGCACGTCTCGGCGACGGTGACGAGGTACTTGATGGCGTCCTTCGCGGTCGAGATGCCGCCGGCGGGCTTCACGCCGATGCGCTCCCCCGTCAGCCGCTCCCAGTCGCGCACGACCTGCAGCATGAGCAGCGTCACCGGCAGCGTCGCCGCGGGCTGCACCTTGCCGGTGGACGTCTTGATGAAGTCGCCGCCCGCGAGGATCGACAGCCAGGATGCGCGACGCACGTTGTCGTACGTGACGAGCTCGCCCGTCTCGAGGATCACCTTGAGGTGCGCGTAGCTGCCGTCGTCGCGGCGGCACGCCTCCTTCGTCAGCACGATCTCGTCGAAGACCTTGCCGTAGTTGCCCTCCAGGAAGGCGCCTCGGTCGATCACCATGTCGATCTCGTCGGCACCGGCGGCGACCGCGTCGCGGGTGTCCTGCAGCTTCACCGGCAGGCTCGCGCGACCGGCCGGGAAGGCCGTCGCGACGGCGGCGATGTTGATGCCGTCGTCGCGGCCCGCGCTCCAGGCCGAGCCGAGCGCATCCCGCGCGTTGCCGACCATGTCGCCGTAGACGCACACCGCGGCGGGGCGGGGCGTGGAGGGGTCGGACGCGTCGGGCACGAGCGCCTTCGCGACCAGGCTGTGCACCTTGCCGCGGGTGTCGGCGCCCTGGAGGGTCGTGAGGTCGATCATGCGGATGACGAGGTCGAGCGCCGCCTGCTTCGAGGTGGTCTTGATCGAGCGGGTGCCGAGCCCTGCCGCGCGCGCCTCGAGCCCGACGGCGTCGACGCTCGGGAGCCCCTCGAGGTGCTGCCGGAGGGCGACCTCGGAGAGGTCGCTGCCGAGCAGCTGGACGGCGCGCTCTGCGGGCGCCAGCGCTGCGCTGGGTGTGGTCACGCGGTTCCTCCTGCTCGACCCGCGCGTCGAGTGCGCGGGCGGATGGGTGCAGGAGAGTCTACCGAGCGGCGCAAGCGGCGCGGGCCGTGCGACGGCGGCGGGTCAAGCGGTCGCGGCGGTGATGATCTCGCGGGTGCGATCGACGTCGCGGCCCATCTGCGCGATGAGTCCGTCGAGGTCCTCGAAGCGGTGCATGGGGCGCACGAAGTCGACGAGCTCGAGCGCGATGGGCCGGTCGTAGAGGTCGAGGTCGACGTCGAGCAGGTATGCCTCGACGGTCTTCGCGGCGACGCCGTCGAACGTCGGGTTGTCGCCGATCGAGACGGCCGCGGCGAAGGTGCCGGCATCCACGTGCGCGAGCGCCGCGTAGACGCCGTCGGCGGGGATGAAGCCCTCGACCGGGGCGCCGAGGTTGGCGGTCGGGTAGCCGAGCGCGCGGCCGCGCTGGAAGCCGCGCACGACGTCGCCGCGCAGCAGGTGGCGGCGGCCGAGCATGCCGTTCGCCTCGTCGATGCGGCCGAGCGCGAGCGCCTCGCGGATCCACGTGCTCGAGACCCGGCGGCCGTCGGCGAAGCAGATGTCGTCGATCGACTCGACGCGCGCGCCGCGCGGCTCGGCGAGCTCGCGCAGGAGCGCCGCGTCGCCGGCGCCGCGCGCGCCGAAGCGGAAGTCGTCGCCCACGAGCAGCACCCGGGCGCCGAGCCCGTCGAAGAGCACCCGCTCGGCGAACTCGGTCGCCGGCTGCGCCGCGGTCTCGGGCGTGAACGGCACGACGACGACCCGGTCGGCGCCCGCCTCGCGCAGCAGCTCGATCTTGTGGGCGAGCGAGACGAGCGGCACGGGGGCGCGGTCGGGGCGCACCACCTCGAGCGGGTTGCGGTCGAAGGTGACGACGGTGGTCGCGAGACCGGCCGGCTCGGCGAGCGCGCGGAGCTGCTCGATGATGCGCTGGTGGCCGATGTGCACGCCGTCGAACTTGCCGATCGTGACAGCAGAGGGCGTCGGACTCGAGCTCGTCGATCCAGGCCATGCCCGCTGCCGACGGGCCGCGCTCGGCGAGGCCGCTCACGCGGCGACCCGCTCGCGACTCGCGTGCAGCCACCAGAGGCCGAGGAAGGGCAGCACGGTGGGGATGAAGAGGTAGCCCATGCCGAAGCGGCTCCAGACGGTGTCGTGGGCGAAGAGCTCCGGCGTGATGAGCGAGAGCGTGCCGACGACGAGCACGCCGACGAGCTCGAAGCACACGGCAGCGAGCGCGATCCTGCGCCACGCGTCCCCGCGCATCGCGAGCGCGACGGTCGCGACGATGTAGACGACGGCGGCGACCGCGCTCAGCGAGTATGCGAGCGGCGCCTCGTCGAAGCGCTGCACGATCTGGACGAACGAGCGGCCCGTCGCTCCCATGGCCAGCACCGCGTACACCGCGACGAGGACTCGACCGATCCCGGCATGCTTGCGCTCGCTCATCGGATCCATCGTAATCCCCGCGTGCGCAGCCGCTCGCGTCACGCGACCTGCACGAACCAGATCTGGTGCATCCGGTAGACCATCACGGCGACCGCGAGGATGCCGATGCCCACGACGAGCGTCGACCACTCCCCCTTCTTGTCGACGAGCGCCCACAGCACAGCGGCGGGCGGGATCATGAGCGCGGTGATGAGGTACGTCCAGTACTCGAGCAGGTCGCCGGTGGGACCGGCTCCCGCGATGGGCGCGATGATCGACGCGACCGTCTGCACGATGAGCGAGAGCAGCGCGATCGCGGCGCCGGCGAAGACGAAGTCGTTGAAGGGCCTGCGCGCGAGCCCGAGGATCGCGACCGCCGCACCGATGACCGCGAGGCCGATGGCCTGCGCCAGCATGAGCCAGCTGATCATGCCGTGGCCGCCGATCCGGTCGCCGTCGGGAAGTTCGTCACCGGCAGCAGCCGCTGCCCGGAGACGCGGGCGATGCCGACGAGCCGGTCGCCGTGCACGGCGGCGACGACACCGGTCTCGCCCTCGAGCGCGACCGTGCGGCGGCCGTGCGCGAGATCGGCGGCGCGCTCGTCGTCGAGCAGCGCGACGGGCAGGATGCGCGCGGCGGCCGCCGCGGGCGGCAGCAGCAGCGCGTCGGCGCCCGTCTCGGGCAGCGCGTCCGCTCCCGGTGCGCCGTCCACCGCGAACGGGCCGATGCGGGTGCGGCGGAGCGCGGTGAGGTGCCCGCCGACGCCGAGCGCGGCGCCGAGGTCGCGGGCGAGGGCGCGGATGTAGGTGCCGCTCGAGCAGTCGACGACCACGTCGACCTCGGCGATCGAGCCCGCGCGGAAGGCGACCGCCTCGAAGCGGGCGACGGTGACGGGGCGGGCGTCGAGCTCGACCTGCTCCCCCGCCCGCACCCGGGCGTAGGCGCGCTCGCCGTCGACCTTGATGGCGCTCACCGACGAGGGTCGCTGCTCGATGTCGCCCGTGAGCGCCGCCATCGGCGCGACGAGGTCGCCGGCGGTGACGTGCGACGCGTCCGCCGTCTCGGTCGACCTCGCCCTCGGCGTCGTCGGTCGTGGTCGCGGCACCGAGCGCGATCGTCGCCGTGTAGGTCTTGTCGAGGCCGACCATGTGGGTCAGCAGGCGCGTCGACGGGCCGATGCCGAGGATGAGCAGGCCCGTCGCCATCGGATCGAGCGTGCCGGCATGGCCGACCTTGCGCGTGCCGAGCGCTCGACGCGCGCGGCTCACCGCCGTGTGGCTCGTGATGCCCTGGGGCTTGTCGACGAGCAGGATGCCGTCGGGGGCGTCGGGGGCTGCTGGCACCCGTCGAGTTTAGTCGTCCGTCGCGGGCCGCGGCTCGTCGGGACCGCCGCCGGGATCCTCGTCGAAGTCCTCGACGTCGGGCCACGACGCGATGTCGACGCCGTGGTTCTCGGGCGAGGCGATCGTCCACCAGCGTCCCGGCTCGGCGCGCACGATGCGGCCGCCAGCGGCGACCGCGGCGGCGACGCGCGCCTCGGCGTGGTCCGCGGGCACCGAGATGTCGATGTGGGTGCGCCCGCGCCCGGGCCTCGGCGGGTCGAGCTCGTGCAGCCACACGTGCGGGTTGCGGCGCTGCGGGTCGATCGCGTCCTCGTCGCCGAGCGGGTCGTAGCCCATCACCGCCGACCAGAAGGGTCGGACGTCGGCGCCGCGGTCCTGCGCGACCGCGATGCCCGTCACCATGAGCGTCGACGGATCGGGACGGCAGCCGAGGCGGTGCGCGGCCTCTGACACGCCCTGCGCGAGCCGGGCGTCGCGCAGGCTCAGCCCGCCGTCGCGCCGCGTCGCGGTGCGGATGGTCACGCCGGTCGGCCGCACGTCGACGTCGGGCGCGTGACCGACAGCCTCCGCCACGTCGCCGATCGCGTCGACGAGCCGCACGGCGTGCGCGAACGAGTCGCACGCGTAGAAGGCGTGCGCGCCCCAGAAGAGCACCCGCCAGTCCTCGACGCCCGGATGCTCATGGAATCGCCTCGCGGTCAGGCGCGGCTCCCCGGTTGCCTCGTCAGCCATCGACTCCCCCTCCCCCGCGCGCCGTCGCGCGAGCATGCGAGGAGCGTAGGCCGGGCCGCCGACATCCGCACCCCGGATAGCCTGCTGGCCATGACGATCGACACCGGCGAGGCGGCGGCGCCGCGACAGCGGATCGCCGTCATCGGCGCGGGCGCGATCGGCGGCACGATGGCCGCGCTGCTGGAGGGCCGGGGACACGAGGTCACCGTGACGGCGCGCGGCGAGCACCTCGCGGCGATCCGCGAGCACGGGGTGCGCCTGCGCGGCGGCTACGGCACCCGCACGGCCCCCGTCGCGGCGCTCGAGGTGCTCGAGACGACCCCGGATGTCGCGATCCTGACGACGAAGGCGACCGGCGCGGCCGCGGCCCTCGAGGCCAACCGGGCGCACCTCGACGGGGTGCCGCTGCTCGTCGTGCAGAACGGGCTCGGCGGCGAGCGCGCGGCCGCCGACCTGCTGGGCCACTCGCGCGTCGCCGGCGGCATCGCCCTGATGGCCGCGAACTCGATGGAGCCCGGCATCATCACGGTCACTGCGCCGGGCGACACGATCGTCGGCGGCGCGGAGGGGTCGCGATTCGCGGCGCTGCTCGCCGAGGCGCTGCCGACGACCGAGACCCCGTCGATCGAGGGTGCGCAGTGGACGAAGCTGCTCATCAACATGGTGAACGCGCTGCCGGCGATCGTCGGGCACTCGGTGCAGGACGTCATCCGCGACCCCGGGCTGCGGGGCGTGATGCTCGCCTCCATGCGCGAGACCGCCCGCATCGGGCTCGCGTCCGGTGTGCGGTTCCAGCCGCTGCAGGGCCTGACGCCGCTCATGGTGCGGATGGTGGCGTTCGCCCCGCGGCGGATCGCGCAGCAGGTGCCGCTGCGCATCAAGGACCGCCTGGGGGACGTGCCGAACCTCGGCTCGACGCAGCAGTCGATCCGACGGCGGCAGCCGACGGAGGTCGACCACATCAACGGCGCGGTGGTGGCGGCGGCCGCGAGGATCGGCCGGGAGGCGCCGGTGAACGCGTCGCTCGTCGAGCTCGTGCACGAGGTGGAGCGGACGGGGCGGTTCCTCCCCGCGTCGGCGGTGCGGCGGCTGGCCTAGCAGGAGTCGGCGAAGACCTGCTTCGGCCACCGCCAGTCGCTGTTGTCGACGATCACGAGGGCCTTGCCCCGCGGGCCGACGGTGCGCTCGTAGTGGTCGTGCGCCTCGCGGTAGCGGCGGTGCGACTCGTGCTGCACATCCGGATGCGCGCCGTCCCGTGCGCGCATCCGCTCGCCGCGGACGCGATCGTCGGCCTCGAGGTAGATGACCGCGTGCCACTTGCCCGCGAGCGCGGGCCGCTGCAGGAAGACGCCGTCGACGAGCAGCACCGCGTCGGGACCGGCCGTCTGCCACTCCATCTCGACGGAGCGGTCGGCGTGCAGGTCGAAGGCGCGAGTCATGAAGCCCGTCGAGCCGCCCATGCGGAACGGGTGCAGCAGCACCCGGTCGAGCAGCTCCGTGTCGAACGCGTCCTCGTAGTAGCCCTTCGGCGAGTCCCGGCCCTGCCGGTAGCGGAACGCCTGCGCGCGGTGGAAGTCGTCCGCGCTCGCTCGGAACGCCTCGACGCCGGCGCGCGCGAGCGCGACCTGCAGCGCATCCGCGAACCGCGTCTTCCCGACGCCGTCGCGCCCCTCGATCGCGACGAGCCTGCGGCCGCGCGGGTTGCGGCGCACGAGCTGCTCGGCGAGGCTCGTGTAGAGCGCCTTCTGCTCGGGCGTCCAGGAGGCTGCCTTCATCAGCAGCGCGGAATCGACCATGCCGTCAGCCTAGGCGCTCACGCGACGGGCGTCGGGGCCGCGACCGGGCGCCTGCCGTACGCGAGCCGTCGCAGCAGCGCCTCGGCCGGCCCGCGCCTGCCCGCCCGGTCGAGCAGCACCGCGACGACGACCGTCACGAGCCAGACGGCGACCGCGACCGCGGCGGCGCCGAGCGGCGAGAGCACCGCGCCGAGGCCGAACCCCCAGGCGGCGAGCGCCGGCGCGAACAGCACCGACTGCGCGAGGTAGCTGGAGAGCGAGCGCTTGCCGACCGCGGCGAGCGCCCGCGGGACCGGCCCTGGGCGCTCGCCGACCGCGGCGGCCACGAGGCCGAACAGCGCCGCGTAGCCGACGCCCCCGGCGACGCCGGCGAGGCTCGAGATGCCCATCGTCGCCCACGAGAGAGCGGGGTCGAACAGCACCCCGGCGAACTGCGCGGCGGCGAGCGCACCGCCGGCCCAGCCGATCGCGATGCCGACGACGGCGATGCGGACGAGCGCGGTGCGGTGCTCGCGCGGGCGGTCGAGCAGGCCGTGCCGGGCGGCGAGCATGCCGAGCACGACGGCGAGCGGGACGGTGAGCGCGAGCACCTGCCCGGGCGTCGCGAGCAGCCAGGCGCCGATGCTCGCGAGCATGAACAGCAGGTAGTTCGATTCCGCCGCCGCGGACGGGATGCTGCCGCCCGCGAACTGCGAGACGTCGCCGGCGACGCCCGAGGCGAGCACGAGACCGCTGACGATGGAGAAGAGCCCGAACAGCGCCAGCAGGCCCGTCAGCACCCACGCCACGACCCTGAGCGTGCGGTCGCTCCGCTGCAGCAGCAGCCACGTGACGAGCAGCCCGGTGAGGCCGTAGGCGCCGACGATGTCGCCGAACCAGAGCAGCAGCGCGTGCACCGCACCGAGGGCGAGCATCCACCCGTGGCGCCGCTGCAGCAGCCGCTTCGCCTCGCCGCTGGGCGTGCCGGCGGCCGACTGCCGGCTGTAGAGCTGCCAGATGCCGTACCCGAAGAGGAACGCGAACAGCGGGTAGGAGCGCCCGTCGATCGCGACGAGCGAGACCAGCTGGTAGCCGAGGTCGGCGCCCGTGCGGCCGAGCTGGTGCGCGGTCGTCAGCCCGTGCTCGCCGCCGTAGAGCCACCAGGGCACGTTCGCGAGCGCGATGAGCAGCAGCATGAGGCCGCGCGCGAGGTCGGGCGCGAGGCTGCGCCCGCGGGCGGCGGTCGCGGCGGCGGCGTGGTCGACGGCGGGCGCGGGATGGATGGGCTGGGAGGTCTCCGTCACCCGCATCACGCTAGGGCGCAGAGACCGACGGCACCTCCGCCGCTCGACGGATGGCGCTCGACGGAGCCCGCTCGTCTAGCCTGACGGGATGCTCAGCGCCGCCTCCCTGGACGCGCTCGCCGGCTGGTACCGCGCGAGCGCCCGCGACCTGCCGTGGCGGCGCCCCGAGTTCGACGCGTGGGGCACGCTCGTGAGCGAGATCATGCTGCAGCAGACGCAGGTCTCGCGTGTCGCGGTCGAGATCGACCGCTGGCTCGAGCGCTGGCCGACGCCCGCCGACCTCGCCGATGCGCCCACGCACGAGGTGCTGCGCCAGTGGGGCACGCTCGGCTACCCGCGCCGAGCGCTGCGGCTGCAGGACGCGGCGCGCGCCATCGTCGAGCGGCACGGCGGCGAGGTGCCCCGCGACGTCGCGGCGCTGCTCGCGCTCCCCGGCATCGGCGACTACACGGCACGGGCCGTCGCCGTCTTCCACTTCGGGGACCGCCATCCGGTGGTCGACACGAACGTGCGGCGCGTGATCGCCCGCGCCGTGCACGGTCGGGGCGAGGCCGGCCCGGCGGCGAAGCGCGACCTGGCCGATGTCGAGGCGCTGCTGCCCGCCGACCGCGCCGACGCATCCGTCGTGTCGATCGCCCTCATGGAGCTCGGCGCCATCGTCTGCACGGCGCGCGCCCCGCGGTGCGACGCGTGCCCGATCGCGGCCGCGTGCGCGTGGCGGGCCGCCGGCTACCCGGCCTACGAGGGCAGGCGCGCGCCGCGGCAGGGCGCGTTCGCCGGCAGCGACCGGCAGGCGCGCGGCACGGTGCTGCGGGCGCTGCGCGCGGTCGACGTGCCGCTCGCCGAGGCGGAGCTCGCGCCGCTGTGGCCCGACCCGGAGCAGCTCGAGCGCGCCGTCGCGTCCCTCGCCGCCGACGGGCTCGTCGTCCGCGAGCCAGGAGCGGTCAGGCTGCCGGACTAGGTTGTCTCGCATGCCGGCACGACACCAGCGCCTGACCGATGCGAGCGACGAGCTCGCCGCCGCCCTCGCCGCCATCCGCGAGGAGCTGGGCCTCACCGCCGAGTTCCCGCCGGACGCGCGAGCGGAGGCCGAGGCGTTCGCCGCCGATCCGCGGCTGCCCGACGCCGACCAGACCGCGGTCGAGCTCGTGACGATCGACCCCGAGGGCTCGACCGACCTCGACCAGGCGCTGCACCTCGAGCGCGACGGCGACGGCTTCGTCGTGCGCTACGCGATCGCCGACGTGCCCGCGTTCGTCGAGCCGGGCGGCGCGATCGACGCCGAGGCGCGGCGACGCGGCCAGACGATGTACGCGCCCGACGGCCGCGTGCCGCTGCATCCGCCGGTCGTGAGCGAGGGCGCCGCGAGCCTGCTGGAGGGCCAGGAGCGCGGCGCGTACGTGTGGACGATGCGGCTGGATGCGTCGGGCGACGTCACCGGCACGACGCTCGAGCGCGCGCGCGTGCGCTCGCGCGCGCAGCTGACCTACGTCGAGGCGCAGCGGCGCATCGACGATGGCGACGCGATGCTCGGCCTGCTGCGGGAGATCGGCGAGCTGCGGATCGCGCTCGAGGAGGCACGAGAGGGCGCGAGCCTCGACATGCCGGAGGAGCAGATCGTCCGCGACGGCGACGACTACCGCATCGAGCGGCGCGAGCTGCTGCCGGTGGAGCGCTGGAACGCGCAGCTCTCGCTCATGACCGGCATGGAGGCGGCGAACCTGCAGCTGCGCGTCGGCCGCGGCATCCTGCGCACGATGCCGGCGCCGCCGAAGGGCGACGTGGCGCGGTTCCGCAAGGAGGTGCGCGCGATCGGCGAGGAGTGGGCGGAGGGCGAGCACTACGGCACGTTCCTGCGCCGCCTCGACCGCTCGAAGCCCACCACGCTCGCGATCCTGCAGGCCGCGCGACGGCTGTTCCGGGGCGCGTCCTACACGGTGCTCGACGACGGCTCGGAGGCGTCGGAGCTGGAGCAGGCGGCGATCGGCGCCCCCTACGCGCACACGACCGCGCCGCTGCGCCGGCTCGTCGACCGCTACGTGCTCGCCCACTGCGAGTCGATCGCGAACGACCGCGAGATCCCCGCGTGGGCGGCGGAGGGGCTCGCCGGGCTGCCGCAGATCATGCAGGAGTCGGGCCAGCTCGCATCGCGGCTCGAGCGCGAGTCGATCGATGCGGTCGAGATCGCCGTGCTGCGGCACCGCGTCGGCGAGGAGTTCGACGCCGTCGTGGTCGAGACCCGCAAGGAGGGCGCGACGATCCAGCTGATCGACCCGCCCACCGAGGCCGCGTGCGACACCGCCGCCGAGCCGGGCACGCGCATCCGGGTCAGGCTCACCGAGGCGGACCTCGCCACGCGGCGGCTGCGGTTCGCCGAGGCCTGACGATGGCGACGCGAGTCCGCCCGGCGACCGTGGCGGATGCGCGCGGTGTCGCGACCGTCCACGTCGAGACGTGGCGCGCGGCCTACCGCGGGCTCATCGACGACGCCGTGCTCGACGCGCAGCGGGTCGAGCAGCGCGAGCAGATGTGGACGCGGTGGCTCGAGCGCACGGGCGCCGGGCAGCCGAGCGACGGCGACGGCGACGCCGTGCACCGGATGCTCGTGGCCGAAGCGGACGGCGCCATCACCGGCTGGGCGACGTTCGGTCGGGGCCGCGATGCGGAGGACGCCGGCCGAGGCGAGCTCGCCGGGCTCTCCGTGCTGCCCGGCCACTGGGGGCACGGGGACCGGCCACGCGCTCATCGAGCACGCGGTGCTCGGGCTGCGTTCCGAAGGGTGGCGCGAGGCATACCTCTGGGTGCTGCACGGCAACGAGCGCGCGATCCGCTTCTACGGCCGCCACGACTGGCACGCCGACGGCACCGAGCGGCTCGGCGCCGCAGGCGGCGCGACGGAGCTGCGCGAGCTGCGGCTCGCGCGCCGGCTCGCCTGAGCACAGCTCAGCCGCACAGCATCGCGTCGTCGGAAGGCAGGCCGAGTCCAGCTCGCGTCGCTCGGTCGGCCTCCGCGCGAAGCGAGGGGTCCGGTCTGGTCATGGCTCTCGCATCCGCGACGGACTCCGCGTCGGCGACCTCGAGCACCCAGGTCAGCTCCTGGGCGAGCGCCTCATCGACCTGCCCGACCGCCTCGGCTCCGGCCGGCCACGCGTGCTGCTCGGAGATCGTCAGTGCCCGGGTCGAGAGCACCAGCGCTCGTCGCCGCGCCGCTTCGGCGATCGCCTCCGCGTCGTCTGCCTCGAGCGCGTCATCGAGGACGCCGTCGGTCTCGAGGACGCGGCACATCGCCGACCGGTAGGCGTCGGCGGCCTCCGGGGGCGAGAGCTCGACGCGGCCGTCGCCCAGCGGGGCGCAGCCGCTGACGACCAGCGCGAGCGCCAGCGCGCCGACGACCGCGCGACGCACTCAGTCCTCGTCGTCCGCCTCGCGCGGCTTCTTGTACGGGTCGGCGTCGCCGGCGTACTGCGCGGCGGCCGCCGCCTCCTGCGCGGCGAGGTCGCGCACGCGGGCCTCGTCGAGCAGGTGCTCGATCGACGCGGCGTTCTCGGGCAGCGCGTCGAGGAAGAACTCGATCGACGGAGTCAGCCGGAGCGTGAGGCCCTTGCCGATCTCGCGCCGCACGACGCCCTTCGCGCTCGTGAGCGCCTTGGCCGTCTCCTCGCGCTCCTCATCGGTGCCGTACACCGTGTAGAAGATGGATGCGTGCTGCAGGTCGCCGGTCATGCGCACGGCCGTGATCGTCACGAAGCCGAGCCGCGGATCGCGCACCTCGTGCTCCAGCGCGCGCACGGTGATCTCGTGGATGCGGTCGGCGATCTTCCTCGCCCTGGGGTTCTCTGCCATGGGGTTCCTCCGGTCCTAGAGACAGGTGTGGGGCGACCGCAGCCGCCCCACACCCGCATGCGCGTCAGACGCGCGGCTTCTCCACCATCTCGGTGGTCTCGATCTCGTCGCCGAGCTGGAGATCGTTGAACTTGCCGAGGCCGATGCCGCACTCGAAGTCCGTGCGGACCTCGGTGACGTCGTCCTTGAAGCGGCGCAGCGACTCGATGGCGAGGCCATCGGCCAGCACGACGCCGTCGCGGATGACCCGCGCCTTGGCGTTGCGGGTGATCGTCCCCGAGCGCACGATGCAGCCGGCGATGTTGCCGAACTTGGACGAGCGGAACACCTCGCGGATCTCCGCCACGCCCGACTGCTTCTCCTCGAACTCCGGCTTGAGCATGCCCTTCAGCGAGTTCTCCACGTCCTCGATGGCCGCGTAGATCACGTTGTAGAAGCGGATGTCGACGCCCTCGCGGGCGGCGCGCTCTCGAGCCTTCGGGTCGGGGCGCACGTTGAACCCGATGATGACGGCCGAGTCGACCGTCGCCAGGTTCACGTCCGACTCCGTCACGCCACCGACGCCGCGGTGGATGATCCGCAGGTCGACGGTGTCGTCGATCTCGATCTTCATGAGCGACTCCTCGAGCGCCTCCACGGCACCCGACACGTCGCCCTTGATGATGAGGTTGAGCGTCTCGACCTTGCCCTGCTCGAGCGCGAGCTTGAAGTCCTCGAGCGAGAGGCGCTTGCGGGCCTTCGCCAGCTGCGCGTTGCGCTCCACGGCCTCGCGCTTCTCAGCGATCTGGCGCGCGGTGCGGTCCTCCTCGGTGACGATGAAGCTGTCACCTGCGCGGGGGACGCTCGAGAGGCCCTGCACCTGCACGGGCATCGACGGGCCGGCCTCGTGGACCAGCTCGCCGCGGTCGTCGACCATCGCACGGACGCGGCCGTAGGCCGTGCCCGCCACGATCGCGTCGCCGACGCGGAGCGTTCCGGACTGGATGAGCACGGTCGCGACCGCGCCGCGGCCCTTGTCGAGGCGAGCCTCGATCGCGACGCCGCGAGCCTCCTTGTTGGGGTTGGCACGCAGGTCGAGACCGGCGTCGGCCGTGAGCAGCACGGCCTCGAGGAGCTCCTCGATACCGGTGCGCGCGAGCGCCGAGACGTCGACGAACATCGTGTCGCCGCCGTACTCCTCGGTGACGAGGCCGTACTCGGTGAGCTGCTGGCGCACCTTGGCGGGGTTCGCGCCCTCCTTGTCGACCTTGTTCACCGCGACCACGATCGGCACGTTCGCCGCCTGCGCGTGGTTGAGCGCCTCGATCGTCTGGGGCATGATGCCGTCGTCCGCCGCGACCACGAGGATCGCGATGTCGGTCACCTGCGCACCACGGGCACGCATGGCGGTGAACGCCTCGTGGCCCGGGGTGTCGATGAAGGTGATCGCGCGGTCCTCGCCGTCGTGCTCCTGTCCACACCTGGTACGCGCCGATGTGCTGCGTGATGCCGCCGGCCTCGCCCTCGATGACGTTGGCGTCGCGGATCGCGTCGAGCAGTCGCGTCTTGCCGTGGTCGACGTGACCCATGACGGTGACGACGGGCGAGCGGTAGACGAGGTCCTCGTCGGTCTCGTCCTCGAGCTCCTGCTCGAGGTCGATGTCGAAGCCCTCCAGGAGCTCCTTGTCCTCGTCCTCGGGGCTGACGATCTGGATGCGGTAGCCGAGCTCCGCACCCAGCAGCTCGAAGGTCGCCTCGTCGAGCGACTCCGTCGCCGTCGCCATCTCACCGAGGTGGAACAGCACGGTCACGAGGTCGCCGGGGCTCGCGTCGATCTTCTCGGCGAAGTCGGCGATGGATGCGCCGCGGCGCATGCGGATGACGGTGGTGCCGTCACCGCGACGGACCTTGACGCCACCGATCGACGGCGCCTCGCGCATCTCGAACTCGAGCCGCTTCGTGCGCTTCGACTTGCGCGACTTGCCCTTGGCGCCGCCCTTGCCGAACGCGCCGGCAGTGCCGCCGCGACCGCGACCGCCACCGGGACGACCCGCGAAGGCGGGACCGCCACGACCCGGAGCGCCGGGACCGGGAGCGCCGCACCGGCACGCTGGAAGCCGCCGGCGGGTCGACCGCCGGGCGCCGGGGCGGCCTGCGCCGCCCGCGCGGGGAGCGCCGGGACGCGGAGCGCCGGGACGCGGAGCGCCCGGACGGGGAGCGCCGGGGCGCGGAGCCACGGGGCGCGGGCCGCCGGGGCCCGCCTTGCTCGTGAACGGGTTGTTGCCGACGCGCGGCCGGCCCATGCCCTGGCGCCGAGGCGAACGGGTTGTTGCCCGGGCGGGGAGCGCCGGGACGGCCCATCGGACGCGGGATCGCGCTGGATCCGTCGTCGCCCTGCGCTGCGGGTGCGGCGTCGGCCGCCGGAGCGGGCGTCGCTGCTGCAGCCGCGGGGGCAGCCGCGCGGCTCAGCTGCGGCGGGTGCGGGCGCAGCCGTGCGCTCGGCCTTCGGCGCGGGCGCCGGGGCCGGCGCGGCCGCGGGGGCCGGCGTGGGCGCCTCGGGGGCCGGAGCCGCGGCCGGGCGAGCGGCGCCCGGCTTGGCCGCTGCGGTCCTCGCCGGCGCCTTCGGGGCGGCGGCGGCGGGGGCGCCGGCTGCGCTCTCGGCCGCGAGCGCGGCCTTCAGCTTGCGGGCGACCGGGGGCGCGATCGCCGAGGCGGGTCCCTTGACGAACTCGCCCATCTCCTTGAGCTTGGCCATCGCGACCTTGCTCTCGACGCCGATCTCGGCGGCGATCTCGTGCACACGTGGGTTAGCCACTTGTCTCCTGTCCTGGTCCGCCCAGGACAGGGCGGACATCAAATGCTGACGGTTCTCATTTCGAGGTGCTCATCAGTTGTCCATGGGGTGTTCGTTCCTTCGGTCGGGGCTCGGGTCGAGCCCGTCATGTGCCCACCGTGCGATGGGCGATGTGTCCAGGTGCTTGTCCCGCAGGCGCCCGCGGGATCGCGCGCACTGCTCGCTCCGCGCACTGCTGCGTCGGATGCACCCACGCGCCTCGGCCGGGAAGCCGTCGATCGAGATCCACGACCGCCGCTCCGCCCGCGGCCACGATCCGCACGAGGAGTGCGGGTTCGGTGCGCGCGCGACAGCCAAGACACGTACGGATGGTCACGAGTCTAGCGCACGACGCGCCCGGGAAACAGGTGCGTCAGTCCTCATCCATCACCGAGTCGGGCTGGATGTCGATCTTCGCGCCCGTCAGCTTCGCGGCCAGGCGGGCGTTCTGCCCCTCCCTGCCGATCGCGAGCGACAGCTGGAAGTCGGGCACGAGCGCGCGCACGGCCCGCGTCTTCTCGTCGAGCATGAACGCATCCGACACCCGCGCGGGGCTGAGCGCGCTCGCCACGAACGACGGCAGGTCGTCGGAGTAGTCGACGATGTCGACCTTCTCCTCGCCGAGCTCGGCCTGCACGGCGCGCACGCGCGCGCCCATCTCGCCGATGCACGCGCCCTTGGCGTTGATGCCCGGCTGGGTCGCGCGCACGGCGATCTTCGTGCGGTGGCCGGCCTCGCGCGCGATGGCGACGATCTCGACGGCGCCGGAGGCGATCTCGGGCACCTCGAGCGCGAACAGCCTGCGCACGAGCGAGGGGTGCGTGCGGCTCACGGTGACCTGCGGGCCGCGCTGGCCGCGCTCCACCTTCGTGATGTAGACGCGCATCCGCTGCCCGTGCTTGTACTCCGCGCCCGGCACCTGCTCCTCGGGCGGCAGCAGCGCCTCCATGTCGTCGCCGAGCTTGACGTGCACCATGCGCGGGTTCGTGCCCTGCTGCACGATGCCGGCGATGATGTCGCCCTCGCGGTCCTTGTAGGCGCCCAGCACCGTCTCGTCGCTCTTCTCGCGCAGCGCCTGGAAGATGACCTGCTTCGCGGCGGATGCGGCGATGCGGCTGAAGTCGTCGGTGGTCGCGACGGACTCGCCGATGCGGTTGCCGTCCTCGTCGAGCTCCGGCTCGTAGAGCGTGACCTCGCCCGTCGAGCGGTTCACCTCGACGCGCGGCTGCGGGGCGGCGCGGCGGCCTTGTCGCCGGCCTTGTCGACGGGCTTCTCGGCCGACTTGATGTGCGCCTGCAGGATCGCCTGCTCGATGATGTGGATCAGGGCGTCCGAGGAGATCTCACGCTCGCGCTCGACGGTCTTCAGCACGGTCAGATCGATCTTCACTTGTGGCTCCTTGGCTCATCTCCGGTCGGCATCCGATGCCGACCGGCCATTCTACCGCGCGCGGGGCGCTCCCGGCACCCCGGGGGCTCCGGCTCAGCGGCCGAGCGCGCCCTCGAGGGCGTCGAGCGCCACCTGCTGCCGCTCCCCCGTCGCCCGGTCCCAGACCTCGACGAGCCCCGCGGTGGCGTCGCGGCCCGACGACGACGATCTGCGGCACGCCGATGATCTCGGCGTCGCCGAACTTCACGCCCGGCGAGACCTTCGGCCGGTCGTCGAACAGCACCTCGAGGCCGCGCGCCTCGATGCCGGCGACGACGGCCTCGGCGACCTCGAAGGTCGCCGGGTCCTTGCCGGTCGCGACGACGTGCACGTCGAACGGCGCGATCTCGCGCGGCCAGATGATGCCCCGCTCGTCGTGCGACTCGCTCGACGATCGCCGCGAGGTTGCGGGTGACGCCGATGCCGTACGAGCCCATCGTCACCGTGACGAGCTTGCCGTTCTGGTCGAGCACCTTGAGGCCGAGCGCCTCGGCGTACTTGCGGCCGAGCTGGAAGACGTGCCCGACCTCCATGCCGCGGTCGAGCGCGACCGGCCCCGAGCCGTCGGGCGCGGGGTCGCCCGGCGCGCACGTCGGCGGCCTCGACCCATCCGTCGCCGACGAAGTCGCGGCCCGCGACGAGGCCGAAGACGTGCTTGCCGGGCTCGTTGGCGCCGGTGATCCAGGCGCTGCCGTCGACGACGCGCTTGTCGAGCAGGTAGCGGATGCCGGTCGAGGCCTCCTCGCCGAGCACGGCGCCGGCGGTCGACCAGGGTCCGATGTAGCCCTTGACGAGCCCCGGGTTGGCCGTGAAGTCGTCGTCGTCGGCGGCGGTGACCTCGGCGGGCTGGAACGCCACCTCGACGCGCTTCGCGTCGACCTCGCGGTCGCCGGGCAGGCCGACGACGACGAGCTCGCGGCTGCCGTCGAGGTGGGTGAGGCGCAGCACGACGTTCTTCAGCGTGTCGGCGGCCGTCCACGGGCGGCCGTCCTCGCGCGGGAAGCGCGCGTTCGCGTCGGCCACGAGCGACTCGATCGTGGGCGTGTCGGGCGTGTCGCGCACGACCGCATCCGGCTGCCCCTCGATCGCGATCGGCTCGGGAGGGACGGTCTCGAACGCCTCGACGTTGGCGGCGTAGCCGCCCGCGGATCGCACGATCGTGTCCTCGCCGACCGGCGTCGGGTGCATGAACTCCTCGGACTTCGATCCGCCCATCGCGCCCGCGTCGGCGGAGACGATGACGTACTCGAGGCCGAGCCGCTGGAAGATGCGCTCGTAGGCGTCGCGCTGCCGCTGGTAGGAGGCGTCGAGGCCGGCGTCGTCGACGTCGAACGAGTAGGCGTCCTTCATCGAGAACTCGCGCGCGCGCAGCAGGCCCGCGCGGGGCCGCGCCTCGTCGCGGTACTTGTCCTGGATCTGGTAGATCGTCAGCGGCAGCGCCTTGTAGCTCGAGACGAGGTCCTGCACGAGCAGCGTGAAGACCTCCTCGTGCGTGGGCGCGAGCAGGTGGTCGGCGCCCTTGCGGTCCTGGAGCCGGAAGATGCCGTCGCCGTACTCCGTCCAGCGCCCGGTGCGCTCGTAGGGCTCGCGCGGCAGCAGGCCGGGGAAGAGCACCTCCTGCGCGCCGGCCGCCTCCATCTCCTCGCGGATGACGCGCTCGATGTTGCGGCGCACGCGCAGCCCGAGCGGCAGCCACGAGTAGAGCCCGGCGCCGGCGCGGCGGATGTAGCCGGCGCGCAGCAGCAGCCGGTGGCTCGCGACCTCGGCCTCCGCCGGGTCCTCGCGGAGGGTCGTGAAGAAGAGCTGGGAGAGGCGGATCACCCTGCGAGTCTATGGACTCGCACCTCCCGCGCCGTCACCGGGGCCGGTCGAACCAGCAACGCCACGGGTGGCCCAGCCCGCGACCGGTAGGCCAGCAGCCCCACCGCTCGCGCACGCGGCCACCGCTCGCGCACGCGGCCACCGCTCGCGCACGCGGCCACCGCTCGCGGCCGCCGGTCAGCGGCCCGCGCGGGGGTGTCACCAGGGCCGGTCGACGCTCGGCCCGCCGGGCCCATCCTCGCCCTGCTGGTCGTACTGGTCCTGCTGCTGCTGCTCGCCCTGCGCTTCCTGGTTCTGCTCCTCGAGCTGCTCCTCGGGCGTCTGCGGCTCGCCCTCCTCGCCCTCGCCCTCGCCGTCCTCGTTCTGGGACGACTCGTCCTCGATCTTCTCCTCGATGCGCGGCGTCGCGGCCTCGAACTGGGCCGCGGTGTCGGCCTCGTCGTCGAGCGGCTCGTCGAGGCAGCCCTCGGGCAGCCCGCCGATGATCGCGAGCGCCTCGTTGTAGAAGCCGTTCGCCGTCGGGATGTCGTCGGCCTCGCGAGCGACGTCGCCCTGCTTCTCGATCGCGGTGACGAGCGACGCCACGATGATGCAGTGCTCGTGCATCTGCGGCGGCGTGACGGGCTCGCCGTGGAGCACGAGCGACTCCTCGAGCTTCGCCCTGCCCTCCTCGAGGGACCCGGCCATCGTCAGGTTCACGCCGAGGTCGAACGGCCCCTTCCAGGGCTCGACCCAGTTCCACAGCTCGAGCCCGCGAGCCGCCTCCGCGCCCTGCGCGTAGGCCCTGCCCTCGAAGCGGTCGATCGCGGTCTGCGACAGCACGTTGACGCTGATGAGCTTCGTCGACAGGACGAGCACGGCGAGCGCGACGGGGATGAGCCCGAGCATGAGCCACCAGCGCAGGGTGCGCCGCTGGCGGTCGGTGAGCACGCGGCTGCGGGTGCGGCTCATCGCGCGCCCTCCCTGCTGAGGATGCCCCGGGTCGCCCGCAGCGAGCGGGCGAGGCTGAGGGCCTCCCACGCCAGCAGCAGCGCGATCGGCACGCCGAGGATCCAGGCGATCTCGAGCCGCGCCTCCTCCGTGCGGTCGAGGTTCGCCTCGCCGTCCGCCGCGGCCATCGGCCCGAGCGCGTCGTCGATCGGCAGCCCGGGCGCGCGGTGCAGGTAGGTGATGCCGAGCTGCTCGGCGATCGTGCCGAGCTGGGCCTCGTCGATCTTCGAGACCGCGTCGCCGCCCGCGGGATCCTGCACGTACTGCTCCTGCGCGGCCGGGTCGAAGCTCGACACGCGCATCCGCCCGCCCTGGTCGGTGCCGTAGCCGAGCACGAGCCCGCGGTCGACGAGCCCGGCGACGTCGTCGAACGACTGCGGCTGCTCCTCGGCGGTGTGCTCGCCGTCGCCGAGGTAGAAGACGATCGCCGGGGAGTCGGGCTCGGCGGCCTCGCTGCGCTCGAGCTCGGTGCGCAGCAGGTCGTGGGCGACCGCGACCGAGGTGCCCCGCGACTGCTGGGCGATCTCGGGCCGCAGGGCGCGCACCATCTCGATCACCGCGGAGCCGTCGTCGGTGAGCGGCACGCGCAGGATGGGCTGCGAGTCGAAGGAGATGACCGAGATGTCGGCGCCCGCGAAGGCGCGCGCGATCTCGACGACGTCGTCCTGCATGCCGGTCAGCCGGGGCTCGCTCCCCCAGTCCTCCGCGGCGATCGACTGCGAGGTGTCGATCATGATGAACACGCGCGCCTGGATCGTGGCGGTCGGCACCTCGCCGCCGGGCACGGCGGGGCGGAAGGCCATCGCGACCGCGAGCAGCACGAGCAGCGAGCGGCGCAGCCACGCGAGCCGTCGGCCGCGCATGGCGACGAGCTGCCAGATGCACAGCGCGAGCGCGACGGCGCCGAGCACGGCGACGACGATCGGGAGCGTCGGGTGGAAGGTGATCACAGTCGCACCCTCCAGGCGATCAGGCAGACGCCGGTGACGAGCATGAGCACGATGAGCGGCAGCGGGCCGGGCCGGTCGATGATCTGCACCTGCGGCGGGGTCTCGATGTAGCCGGCCTCGATCGCGTTCACGCGGTCGACGATCTGCGGCACGGTCTGGGCGAAGTCGAGCGCGAAGTAGGAGCCGCCGGTGACCTCCGCCACCTCGCGGAGCTCTTGCGACGCCATGTCGCCGCCGAAGTCGAACGGGTTGATCGCGTACACGCGCACCTCGTTGTCGACGGCGAGCTGCCCGGCCTGCGGGAGCGAGAAGATCTGCTGGCCGTTCACGACGTTGTCGGTCGCGAGGATGATCGAGCGGGGGCGCTCGCTCGCCTCGAGGTCGGCGAAGTCGAGCACGCACGACGCGAGGCCGTCGCCGACGAGGGATGCGCCGAGCCCGCTCGCGGTGCCGGCGAGGTAGTTGAACTGCTCGTCGGGACCGAGCGTGCCGTTCAGCGCCCGCTCGTAGCGGCCCAGCTGGCCCGCGATGTACTCGTAGTCGCTCGTGAGCGGGAACGCCATCACGCTCGAGGCGTCGAAGATGCGCATGCCGATGCGCTCGCCGTCGAGCTCCGAGGCGATCTGCTGGTAGACGCCGAGGATCTCGGCGTCCACGTCGACCATCGAGCCGGAGACGTCGAGGCACAGCACGATGTCGCGCTTGAAGTCCTCCTCCTGGTTCGCGCTGATGCCGGAGGGCCGGGAGCCGACCGCGCCGGCGATGCCGACGCCGAGGAGCGAGGCGATGAGCGCCGCGCCGATCCAGAGCCGGTAGCGCAGCAGCGCGCTGCGGAAGGCACCGAGCGAGGTCATCCGGTCGACGTGCGCGACGGGCAGGCCGCGGTCGCGCCTGCGCCTGGGCAGCCACAGGCCGAGCGCGGCGAGCAGCAGGCCGAGCACGCCGACGATCGGGAGCACCCACGGCCACAGCAGCGTCACATCCACGTCGCCACCACCTGCTTCGCGGCCGCGACGGCCGCATCCGGGTCGTGCTTCGCGGCGCGACGGAACGACGACGGGTAGTACTGCTCGACCGCGCCGTGCACGCTCGGCAGGTCGGCGCCGTGCAGGTCGCGCAGCGTCATCACCTCGGCGACGACGCCCGTCGACTCGTGGGCGAAGAAGCGCAGCACGAGGCTGAGCCGCTGCGCGAGGCCGCGCGCGTCGAGGTCGCCGTCGGCGTGCTCCTGCGCGACCTCGTCGATCATGCCCAGGTACTTCTGCTTCACGCTCCGCACGTCGATCGGCACGGGCGGCGGTGGCGGCGGCTCGAGGATGCCGCGCGGCCGCGTCCACAGCCACGCGAACGCGTAGGCGGCGAGCACGAGCAGCAGCGCGATGGCGCCGAGCAGCCACCACGGGCCGTAGCCGAAGGGTCCGTACGTGTCGGGGGCGGGCAGCTGCGCGAGCGCCGGCGCGAGGTCAGCGGCGCGCACGGCGATGCCTCTCGAGCAGCTTGAAGAGGCCGCTGATCGCGGCGGTGCTGTCGCCGATGCGCACGGAGGCGATGCCGAGCGAGCGCAGGCCCGCCTCGAGCCGGGCGCGGCGCTCGGCGGTGGCCTCGTCGAAGGCCTTCCGCAGCCCGCGGTCGCGGCGCAGGAAGGGCGGCAGGCCGACGCCGGAGTCGACGCCGACGAGCTCGCGGTGGTCGCGCTGGCGCGACATCAGGTCGGCGTCGCCGATCGACACCCACAGCACCTCGTGGCGGGTGTGGAGGCGGCCGAGGTGCACGTCGAGGTCGTGCGTGTAGGCGAGGTCGTCGGCGATCACGACGATGAGCGAGCGTCGACGCATCCGCCGCACGGCCTGGCCGAGCACGCCCTCGAGGTCGGAGTGCGGCCCGTCGAGGCCGATCGCCTCGTCCATGCGGCGCAGCATGCGCTCGAGGTGCGACTCGGAGCCGCCCTCCTGCATGCTGTCGAGCCGGTCGGCGTCGCCCATCAGCAGCGCGACGCGGTCGCCGTGCCGGGTGGCGAGGTAGCCGAGCACGCCGGCGACGAGGATCGCGATCTCGCGCTTCGTCTCGCCCGACTCGGCGGTCGCCGCCATGTTGCGGCCGGAGTCGACGACGAGCAGCAGGTTGTGCTGCCGGGAGGCGATGTAGCGCTTCACGAGCGGCACGTGGCTGCGCGCGGTCGCCTTCCAGTCGATGTCCTTGACGTCGTCGCCGGGCTGGTACTCGCGCAGGTCGTCGAAGTCGTGGCTGCGGCCGTGGTGGATCGAGGCGTACTCGCCGTCGAGCAGCTCGAGGGTACGACGGTGCGCGTGGATCGACATGGTCGTCTTCACCTTGCGCAGTCGCCGCTCCATGGCAGGCTCTACGGGGTCCGCACGGCGGCGAAGATCGCGTCGATGATCTCCTCGCTCGTGACGCCGTCGGCCTCCGCCTCGTAGCCGAGGATGAGGCGGTGGCGCAGCACGGCGTGCCGGAGGTCCTTGACGTCCTCCGGGATCACCCAGTCGCGGCCCTGCACGAGCGCGAGCGCGCGCGACGCCTGCGCGAACGACAGCGAGCCGCGCGGGCTCGCGCCGTACTCGATGTAGCCGGCGAGCTGCGCGCCGATGTAGTCCTCGGCGTGCCGGGTGACGTACATGAGCTGCACGACGTAGTTCGTGATCGCCTGGTCGACGTAGACGCGCTTCACGAGCGCCTGCAGGAACCGCACGTCGTCGAGCGACGCGCACCGGCTCGTCGGGCTGCTCGAAGACGCCCGTCTCGGCGCGGCGGACGATCTCCGCCTCCTCGGTCGGCGACGGGTAGGTGAGGATCTCCTTCAGCAGGAAGCGGTCGAGCTGCGCCTCGGGCAGCGTGTAGGTGCCCTCCTGCTCGATCGGGTTCTGCGTCGCGAGCACGAGGAACGGCTCGGGCAGCGGGTACGTCTCGCCGCCGATCGACGTCTGGCGCTCCTGCATCGCCTCGAGCATCGCCGACTGCGTCTTCGCGCTCGAGCGGTTGATCTCGTCGAGCAGCACGAAGTTCGCGTGCACCGGACCGAGCTGGGTGCGGAAGTCGCCGCTGTGCTGGTCGTAGATCTGCGTGCCGACGATGTCGCTCGGCAGCAGGTCGGGCGTGCACTGGATGCGGTGGAACGACGCCGTGACGCTGCGGGCGAGCGTCGCGGCGGCGGTCGTCTTCGCGAGCCCCGGCACCGACTCCATCAGCACGTGGCCGCCGGTGAGCAGCGCGACGAGCAGCGAGCGCAGCAGCTGGTGCTGGCCCACGACCGTCGACTGGAACGACTGCTCGACGGAGCGGATGATGCGCTTCGCGCGCTCGAGCTCCTCGGGGGTGATGGGATCCCGGCCGGGGACTGCGTTCGACACGCGGGCTCCTTCGATGCTGATGACGGCGATGCTGCTGGCGGCTGTCGCCTCGGTCACGGTACCCGGTGAGGAGTGGGCGTCGCTGAACGGCCGCTGGTCGCCAGCACCGCCGCGACGGCGACCGTCGCGATGATCGGCAGCATCGCCAGGTTGAGGCCGCCGTAGCCGACGAGGCCCAGCACGGGGCCGGCCGCTGCCCCGGCCGCGGCGCCCGCGAGCCCCATGATCAGGTCGCTGCGGCCCTGCAGGACGGGCCGCAGCGGCGGCTCGACCGCACCGGCGACCACGGTCGAGCCCGCGACCGTCGCGGCGCTCCAGCCGAGCCCGAGCAGGGCGAGCCCGATCGGCGCGAGGTCGGGGCCGAGCGCGAGGTTCGCGAGGACCGCGGCGAGCAGGATGCCGGCGCCGAGCAGCACGGTCGCGCGGGCACCGACGCGGTCGGTGAGCCAGCCGAACACCGGCGAGAGGGCGTACATGCCGGCGGTGTGCGCGCTCATGGTGAAGCCGATGAGCGCGAGCGCGTGGCCCGCGTGCTCGAGGTGCACCGGCGTGAGCGCCATCACCCCGACCATCGTCGCGTGGGCGGCGGCGACGGCGACGACCGCCGCGATCGCCCGCGGGTGGTCGCGCAGCCGGAGGGCCGGGCGCGGTCCCGCCGCCGCCGCCGCATCCGCCCGGCTCTCGAGCAGCGGGTCGGGTCGCAGGAGGATCCACAGCACCGCGGCCATGAGCGCGGTCGCGGTGCCCGAGATGATGTAGGCGCCGACGAGGTGCGGCAGGCCGAGCGCGAGGCCGAGCACGTCGCCGGGCGCGATGAGGTTCGGGCCGACGACGACGCCGATGGTCGTCATCCACACGACGACGGCGAGGTCGCGGCCGCGGCGGCGGGGCTGCGACAGGTCGGTCGCGGCGAAGCGCGACTGGAGGTTGACGGCCGTCGCGCCGCCGAGCACCAGGAACCCCGGCAGCACGATCCACGGCGAGCCGAGCGTGCCGCCGACGGCGAGCAGCACGGTGCCGAGCAGCGCGAGCAGCGCGCCCGCGGTGAGCGCGATGCGCCGGCCGCGCCGGTGCGCGAGCCGCGCGAGCGGCACGGCGAGGCCGGCGCCACCCAGCGTCAGCAGGGTGGCGGCGAGGCCGGCCATCTCCTCGCGCCCCGTCACCTGCGCGACGAGCAGCGAGCCCACGCCGAGCGCGACGCCGTTCGCGACGCCGCCGAGCGCCTGCGCGGCGGAGAGCACCACGAGGGTGCGCCGCTGCGACGGGTGCGGGGGTGCCGCGGCCGGGTCGGTCACTGCAGCTCGGTCACGGCGGGCGGTCCGGTCAGGCGGTGGTGACGACGGTGGCCTCGCCCGCGGGCAGGCCCTGCTCGTCGGCGAGCTTGCGCGCCTCTTCGATGAGCGTCTGCACGATGTCGGCCTCCGGCACGGTCTTCACGACCTCGCCCTTGATGAAGATCTGCCCCTTGCCGTTGCCGGAGGCGACGCCGAGGTCGGCCTCGCGCGCCTCGCCGGGGCCGTTCACGACGCATCCCATGACGGCGACGCGCAGCGGCACCTGCACGTCCTTGAGGCCCTCGGTGACGGCGTCGGCGAGCGTGTACACGTCCACCTGGGCGCGGCCGCAGGAGGGGCAGGAGACGATCTCGAGCTTGCGCTCGCGCAGGTTGAGCGACTGCAGGATCTGCATGCCCACCTTGATCTCCTCGACCGGCGGCGCGGAGAGCGAGACGCGGATCGTGTCGCCGATGCCCTCGGCGAGCAGGATGCCGAACGCGGTCGCCGACTTGATCGTGCCCTGGAACGCCGGGCCCGCCTCGGTGACGCCGAGGTGCAGCGGCCAGTCGCCCCGCTCGGCGAGCATCCGGTAGGTCTTCACCATCACGACCGGGTCGTTGTGCTTGACCGAGATCTTGAAGTCGTGGAAGTCGTGCTCCTCGAACAGGCTCGCCTCCCAGACGGCCGACTCGACGAGCGCCTCCGGCGTCGCCTTGCCGTACTTCTGCAGCAGCCTGGGGTCGAGCGAGCCGGCGTTGACGCCGATGCGGAGGCTGACGCCCGCCGCCTTCGCGCGCTTGGCGATCTCGCCCACCTGGTCGTCGAACTTGCGGATGTTGCCGGGGTTCACGCGCACCGCCGCGCAGCCCGCGTCGATCGCCTGGTAGACGTACTTCGGCTGGAAGTGGATGTCGGCGATCACCGGGATCTGGCTCTTCTTCGCGATGATGTGCAGCACATCCGCGTCGTCCTGGCTCGGCACGGCGACGCGCACGATGTCGCAGCCGGTGGCCGTGAGCTCGGCGATCTGCTGGAGCGTCGCGTTGATGTCGGTCGTCTTCGTCGTGGTCATCGACTGCACGGAGACGGGCGCGTCGCCGCCGACGAGCACCTTGCCGACCTTGATCTGCCTGCTCTTGCGACGGGGCGCGAGCGTGAGCGGCTCGGGCTTGCCGAGGTTGATGGCTGCCATGCCGTCCAGCCTACGCGCCGCAGGCCGAGCGTCTCCTCGGCTGGCAGGATCGTGACCATGATCACCGCAGCGGCCGACGGCTCCTCCCTCGGCAATCCCGGACCGACCGGCTGGGGCTGGTACATCGACGACGCGCGCTGGGCGGCGGGCGGCCAGCGGCTCGGCACGAACAACATCGGCGAGCTCTCGGCCGTCATCGACCTGCTGCAGCAGACGCGCGGCGTCGACGAGCTGCTGATCCTGTGCGACAGCCAGTACGTCATCAAGTCGATCACCCAGTGGATGCCCGGCTGGAAGCGCAAGGGCTGGCGGAAGGCGGACGGCAAGCCGGTGATGAACCGCGAGCTGCTCGAGGAGCTCGACCGGCTCATGACCGAGCGCAAGGCGGACGGCGGCACGGTGCGCTTCGAGTGGGTGCGCGGCCACGCCGGGCACCCGCTCAACGAGGAGGCCGACCGGCTCGCGAACGGCGCGGCGACCGCGCTCCAGCGGGGCGCGGCGCCGGACCCGGGACCCGGGTTCGCCGGACCGGCAGCCGAGTCCGCAGCGGCCCCCGCAGCCGCGCCCGCCGCCGCTGCGCCCGCGGCGCCCGCCGTCACATCGACCGCGCTCGGGCTGTTCGACGACCTGGACGGGTTCCTCGCCGACGACCCGGACGAGGCGACCGTCGTGCGGCTCGAGCGCGAGCTGCTGAGCGACCGGGTGCGCGCCGACCCCGCGTCGGTCGCCGCGCTGCTGCACCCCGAGTGGGAGGAGATCGGCGCGTCGGGCCGCCGCTGGAGCCGCGACGAGCTGCTCGCGGAGATCGCCCCGCTGCCGTCGCCGGTCGAGCTCGAGCTGCTCGCCACGCACCGCGTCTCGGACGACGCGCAGCTCATCCTGTGGCGCTCGGTGGGCGAGTCGAGCGCGCTGCGCAGCTCGCTGTGGGTGCGCAGCGGCGCCACGTGGCGGCAGCGCTTCCACCAGGGCACGCGCGAGGGCTGACCCCGCCGCCCGTTCCTCCCGACGTCGCGGGTGGCAGCTCAGCCGCTCGAGCGCGACGATCGACCACTGGCGACGTCGAGATCAGTTGAAGAGGCTGATCGGCTTCACGATGTCGGCGTAGATCAGCAGCGCGCTCATGATGCCGAGCACGCCCGTGACGACGAGCGTCACCGGCACCCACTTCGCGGTGTCGAGCGGCGTCGCCACGGTGCCGCGCAGCCTGGCCCAGCCGCGCCGCACCGCGTCGACGATCGCGCCGAGCACGTGGCCGCCGTCGAGCGGCATGAGCGGGATGAGGTTGAAGACGAAGAGGGCGACGTTGAGGCTCGCGAGCAGCTGCACCATGGCGCTCACGCGCTCGAGGATCGGCACCTGGTCGAGCGCGGCGATCTCGCCCGCCATGCGGCCGACCCCGACGACCGACATCGGCCCGTTCGGGTCGCGCTCCCCCGGTCCGAACGCCGCCTCGGCGACGTCGATGAGCCGTTGCGGCAGGTTGAGGATGAGCTCGCCGACCCGCACGACGTTGTCGCCGACCGCGGGCAGCACGGCGGAGGCCGGCTGCTGCTCGATCGCGTACTGCGGCCCCACGCCCACGAAGCCGATGGTCTCGGTGACGGGCTCGCCCGCCGACTCGACCTGCTCGCCGCGGTCGTCGAACACGTAGCGCTCGGTCGCGAGCGGCGTCACCTCGAGCGTGAGGGTCTCGCCGTCGCGCTCGACCACGAACGGCGTCGGCTGGCCGGCGCGGTCGCGGATGGCCGCCTGCACGTCGTCCCAGCCGGCGACGCCCGAGCCGTCGATGCTCACGATCGTGTCGCCCGGCAGCATGCCGGCGGCGGCGCCCGGCGCCTGCGGGTCGTCGGGCGCGCACTCGCTGCGCTCGTCGGTCGCGGCGATCACGCACTCGGACACCGTCGAGACGGTCGTGGAGGGCACGGCGATGCCGAAGGTGCACAGCACGATCGCGTAGAGCACGATCGCGAGCAGCAGGTTCATGAGCGGCCCGCCGAGCATGATGACGATCCGCTTCCAGGTCGCGAGCCGCCAGAACGCGCGGTGCTCCTCCCCCTCGTGGACCGTGTCGGCGCTCGTGTCGCGAGCGTCCTGCACGAGGGTGTCGAGGAATCCGGTGGAGGCGTCGCGGGACTCGCCGCCGGGCTGCGCCGGCGGGAACATCCCGGACATCGAGATGTAGCCGCCGAGCGGGATCGCCTTCACGCCGTACTCGGTCTCGCCCCTGCGGAACGACAGGAGCGTCGGCCCGAACCCGATCATCCACTGCCCGACGCGCACGCCGAAGGCCTTCGCGGGCCACAGGTGGCCGAGCTCGTGCAGGCCGATCGAGACGGCGAGGCCGATGACGACGACGAGCACGCCGACGATGTAGAGCAGGACGGGTTCCATCGCCGCTCAGGCTAGTCGCACAGACCGTGTGCCTACGCTGTTCCGCATGGCAGCCGGCCCAGGATCGAGAGGCGCCGCGAGCGTCGCCGAGCGCGTCCCGCGGTCGCAGTCCGACGGCCGTGCCGTCGTGCTCGGCGTCGTCGGCCTCGCGCTCGTGCTGCTGCTCGCCTGGATCGTGGCGCGTCCCGACCCGGACCCGGTGCACCAGACCGCCACGGTCGAGGGCGAGCTGCCGCGCTCGGTCGGCGGCTGGAGCGGCGAGCAGCTCGAGCACGCGGCGATCGTGATGCGGGCGGGGCGCGACCTCGGCATGGGCGAGCGCGACGTGCGGGTGGCGGTCATGACGGCGATGGGCGAGTCGAGCCTGCGCGTGCTCGATCGCGGCGATCGGGCCGGCCCGGACTCGCGCGGGCTGTTCCAGCAGCGCGACCCCTGGGGGCCGTACGAGGTGCGCATGGATGCCTACGGCTCGGCTGTGCTGTTCTACCGCGCGCTCGCCGAGGTCGACGGTCGCGACGCGATGGCGCCGACGCTCGTCGCGCACGCGGTGCAGATCAATCGCGACCCGACCCACTACGAGCGGTGGTGGGTCGACGCCGGCGAGGTGGTCGCGGCGATCGACCGGGCCGCCCCGGTCGTGGTGGTCGCGCCGAGCTAGCCGCCCCGCCCAAGTGCACGCTCTTGTCGCCCACGCATCGGCCGGACGACAACAGCGTGCCGATGCGGCCGCCAGCCGCGCGAGCTCCCGCGCCCAGGTGCACGCTCTTGTCGCTCGCGCGGCCGCCAGACGACAACAGCGTGCACACGCGACCACCCGCCGCATGCGCTCCCGCGGCCAGGTGCACGCTCTTGTCGCTCACGCGCCCGCCAGGCGACGACAGCGTGCTCGGGCCCGAGCGGATCGCTAGCGGTTCACCGCGCACACCTCGTCGGCGGTGCGGCGCGCCCAGCGCTCCGCCTGCAGCACCCGCTCGAGGGTCAGCTCGCCCGGCTCGTGCAGCTCGAGCACGCGCTCGATCGCGGGGATGATGTCGAGGAAGCCGATCTCGCCGGCGTGGAACGCGTGCACGGCCTGCTCGTTCGCGGCGTTGAACACCGCGGGGTAGGTGGAGCCGAGCCGTCCGACGTGCTTCGCGAGCGCCACCGCCGGGAACGCGGCCTCGTCGAGGGGCTCGAACGTCCACGCGGATGCGGCGGTCCAGTCGAGCGGCGCGCCCACGCCCGCGATGCGGTGCGGCCAGTCGAGGCCGAGCGACAGCGGCAGCCGCATGTCGGGCGGCGACGCCTGCGCGATGGTCGAGCCGTCGACGAACTCGACCATCGAGTGCACGATCGACTGCGGATGGACGGTGACGTCGATCCGCTCCAGCGGGATGCCGAACAGCAGGTGCGCCTCGATCACCTCGAGCCCCTTGTTCACGAGGGTGGCGGAGTTCGTCGTCACCATCGGGCCCATGTCCCACGTCGGGTGGGCGAGCGCATCCGCGGGGCTCACGGCGGCCATCCGCTGCCGCGACCAGCCGCGGAACGGGCCGCCGGAGGCGGTGAGCACGAGCCGTCGCACCTCGCCGTGCTCGCCCGCGCGCAAGCACTGCGCGATCGCGGAGTGCTCGGAGTCGACCGGCACGATCTGACCCGGCTTCGCGCGCCGCATCACGAGGTCGCCGCCGGCGATGAGCGACTCCTTGTTCGCGAGCGCGAGCGATCGGCCGGCGTCGAGCGCGGCGAGCGTGGGCGCGAGCCCGACGGACCCGGTGATGCCGTTGACGACGACGTCGCAGTCGACCGACTCGATCATGCTGACGGCGGCGTCGGCGCCGAGCGCCGCCTCGCCGCCGAACTCGGCCTGCTGCGCCTCGAGGCCGGCTCGGTCGCTGCCCGCGACGAGCCCGACGACCCGGAAGCGGCCCGGGTTGGCGCGGATGACGTCGAGCGTCTGCGTGCCGATCGAGCCCGTGGAGCCCAGGATGATGACGCGGCGCATCAGGACGCGCCTCCTGCGACGACGACGCCCTCGACGAGGATCGTCGGCTCGTGCAGCACGGGGAACGCGACCGAGGATGCGATGAAGCAGTCGCGACTCGCCTGCCCGTGGGCGTCGAGCGCGTCTGCGGCCTGCGACGCATCCGTGATCGTCACCGTCGGGCGCAGCACCGCCTCGGTGAAGCGGCCGCCGGTGCCGGCCGTCTCCATGGTGGCGCTCGCCGCGTCGCGGTAGTCGGTGACGACGATGCCGCGGGACGCCGCCTGGTGCAGGTAGGAGAGCATGTGGCACTGCGCGAGCGACGCGAGCAGCAGCTGCTCCGGGTTGTGCCGCGACCGGTCGCCGCGGAACGTCGGGTCGGCGGAGCCCAGGATGTCGGGCAGCCCGTCGATGCGGACGATGTGGTCGCGGGTGTAGGAGCGGTAGGTGCGGGTGCCGTCGGCGCCGGCACCGGTCCACTCCACCTCGACGGCGTAGGCGTGTCGCATCGGCATGGCCTCAGCGTATGGGCCGGGCACGCCCGAGGCACGCCCGGGGCACGCGGAGCGGCGTAGGATCGGGGCCATGACTGACATCGCCGTTTCCGCGCCGTCCCGTTCCGTCGTCACCGAGATCCCGGGCCCGAACAGCCGCGCGCTGCTCGAGCGCAAGGCGAAGGCGGTGCCGCAGGGCATCCCGCACCAGCTGCCCGTGTTCATCGAGTCGGCGCACGACGCGATCATCACCGACGTCGACGGCAACCGGTTCATCGACCTCGGCTGCGGCATCGGCGTCACGACCGTCGGCCACACGAACGACGCGGTCGTCGCCGCCGTGCGCGAGCAGGTCGGCAAGCTCACCCACTCGCTGTTCGGCACCACGCCGTACGAGCCGTACGTGCGCGTCGCCGAGTACCTCGCCGAGCACACCCCCGGCGACCACGAGAAGAAGACGTTCTTCATCAACTCCGGCTCCGAGGCCGTCGAGAACGGCGTGAAGGTCGCCCGCAAGTACACGGGCCGCCGCGCGGTCGCCGTCGTCGAGCACGGCTACCACGGCCGCACGAACCTGACGATGACGATGAACTACAAGCCAGCGCCGTACGCGACCGGCATGGGCCCGCTCGCGTCCGACATCTTCCACGCGCCCGGCTCGTACCCGCTGCAGGACGGCCTGACCGGCGCCGAGGCGGCCGAGCGCACCCAGTACTACCTCGACAAGCACGTCGGCGTCACCGATCTCGCGTGCCTCGTCATCGAGCCCATCCAGGGCGAGGGCGGCTTCATCGTGCCCGCCGACGGCTACCTCGCCGCGATGCAGGAGTGGTGCACCGAGCACGGCGTCGTCATGATCGCCGACGAGGTGCAGTCGGGCATCTGCCGCACCGGCACGACGTTCGCCTCCGAGCAGCTCGGCTGGGTGCCCGACATGGTGCTCTCGGCGAAGGGCATCGCGGGCGGCATGCCGCTCGCGGGCGTCACCGGCCGCGCAGAGATCATGGACTCCGTGCACGTCGGCGGCATCGGCGGCACCTTCGGCGGCAACCCCGTCTCGTGCGCGGCCGCCGTCGCGGTGTTCGAGCAGATCGAGTCGAACGACCTGAACGGCGAGGCGAAGCGCATCGAGCGCGTGCTGCGCCCACTCCTCGACGGCCTCGCCGAGCAGCACCCGGAGATCATCGAGGTGCGCGGCCGCGGCGCGATGCTCGCGATCGAGTTCATCGACCCCTCCTCCGGCGCCCCGATCCCGACCGCCCCGATCTCGCAGGCCGCCGGCCTCGACGGCGTGCTCGTGCTGACCGCCGGCACCGACTACAACGTGCTGCGCTTCCTGCCCAGCCTGGCGATCACGGACGACCAGCTGCGTGAGGCCGTCGAGGTCATCGGTCGCGCGATCGCGTCGACGAAGACCGCCTGATGCTCGTCGGGGTCCCGCGCGAGATCAAGACCGACGAGGCCAGGGTCGCGCTCACCCCGGCCGGCGCCGCGGAGCTCGTCGCCCGCGGGCACCGGGTCGTGGTCGAGGCCGGCGCCGGCGTCGGCAGCGGGATCCCGGACGAGGCGTACGTCGCCGCTGGCGCGCGCACCGTCGCGACGGCCGCGGAGGCGTGGGCATCCGAGCTCGTGCTGAAGGTGAAGGAGCCGATCGACGCGGAGCTGGGCTTCCTGCGCGCCGACCTCACCCTCTTCGCCTACCTGCACCTGGCGGCGGCGCCCGAGCTCGCGCAGGCGCTGCTCGCGAACGGCACGACGGCGATCGCGTACGAGACGGTGCGCGCGGCCGACGGCACGCTGCCGCTGCTCGCGCCCATGAGCGAGGTCGCCGGACGGCTCTCGGTCGTGCAGGGGGCATCGCTGCTGACCGCGCCCGCGGGCGGTGCGGGCCTGCTGCTCGGCGGCGTGCCCGGCACGCACGCGGGCCACACCGTCGTGCTCGGCGGCGGCGTCGCGGGCACCGCTGCCGTCGAGATGGCTGTCGGCCTCGGCTCGCGCGTGACGGTGCTCGACGTCTCGCTGCCGCGCCTGCGGCAGTTCGACACCGTCTACGGCGGGCGCGTGCAGACCCTGCACTCGAACCTCGTCACGGTCGCCGGCGCGGTCGCCGACGCCGACCTCGTGATCGGCTCGGTGCTCATCCCGGGCGCGAAGGCCCCGAAGCTCGTCACGAGCGCGATGGTCGAGGGCATGCGCCGCTGGCGCCGTGCTCGTCGACATCGCGATCGACCAGGGCGGCTGCTTCGCCGACTCGCGACCCACGACGCACCGGGAGCCGACGTTCCGCGTGCACGACGCGCTCTTCGCGTGCGTCGCGAACCTGCCCGGCGCCGTGCCGCGCACGTCGACCTCGGCGCTCACGAACGCCACGCTCTCGGCGACCACCAGGATCGCCGACCTCGGCTGGCGCGAGGCGCTGCGCGCGGATGCGGGGCTCGCGCAGGGCCTGAACACGACCGGCGGCGAGGTCGCCCACGCGGGCGTCGCGTCGTCGCTCGGCGCTCAGGCCGTGCCGGTCGCGTCGCTGCTGGGGTAGCGCAGCCGCTCGAACCCCGCGGCGTCGAGCACCCAGGCGGGGGTGCCGCGCATCGGCGGTGCCGGCGGCGCATGCCGCAGCACCTGCCGGAGCTGCCGCTCGTCGACGCCGAGCACCACGACCGGCCGCTCCGCGCGCAGCCGGTCGAGCGCACCCCACGCCGCCTCCCACTCGGCGAGCGTGCCGACCACGACGTCGCCGTCCTCGCCCGGCCGCACGGCCGCGCTCGCGAGCGGCGGCGCGCTCGCGCCCGGGCCGAGCACGATCGCGGCGGCGCCGGTCGGCATCCGCACCGATCGTGGTGCGCGGCGCGGAGCGGTCGCCGCCGGGAGCGCGAGCTGGATCCGCTCGTCGCGCAGCCAGCCGGCGCCGGGCGGCAGCGCGCCGTCGTGCAGGTGCCCCGCGCCGCCCGCGACGACGTGCTCCTGCCTGCTGGCGATCCGCAGCAGGATCCGCAGCTCGGCGAGCGGCGCGAGCTGGCCCATCGCGCTCGAGACGCGCCGAGCCGTGAGCGCGACCGGCGTGCCCTCGCGCATCCGCCGGGCCAGCAGCTGCGCGACGAGCACCTGCTGCTCCTCCCCCAGCCGCGCGAGCTGCAGGTCGACGTCGTCGACGACCAGCGCGGCATCCTCGCGATCCCGGAGGGCGTCCCAGAGGGCGTCCTCGCGGTCGACGACCCTGCAGCCGAGCTGGCCGGCGACGAGGTCGGCGAGGCTCGACCTGCCGCTGCCGGCGCCGCCGATCGCGAGCAGCGGGCCGTCCACGGCGGGGCGCCACGCGATCGGCGCGACCCGCTGCTCGGCGGGCAGGTCGACGAGCCCGAGCCGGACCGCGCCGTCGGATGCATCGGCTGGGATCGCGTCGAGCGGCAGCCGGGCGGGCAGCGGCTCGCACCACGGCGGTCGGGGCCGCGGCTGGTCGGCGGCGGCCGCGACGAGCCGGGCGAGGTGCGCGGGCGAGGCGATCGCCGCCTGCGCGGCAAGGGTCGTGCCGCCGCTCACCCGCACGACGCAGCGGCCGCGCGCGCCGAGCGGGATCGCGGCGGCCTCCGCGGTGCCGGTGATGGCGACCGCGTCGTGCTCGTGGGTGACGCGCAGCGAGATGCGGATGCCGCAGTTCGCGAGCAGCGCGTCGCGCACCGCCTCCGCGGGCCGCTGCGTGCACAGCACGAGGTGCACGCCGAGCGAGCGTCCGCGGGCTGCCAGGTCGACGAACAGCCGGTGCAGGTCGGGCAGCTCGAGCAGCATCGCCGCGAACTCGTCGACGACGATGACGAGGCGGGCGAGCCCGGTCGCGTCGTCGATCGCCCGCACCCCCAGCCCGGCGAGCAGGCGCTCGCGTCGCCGCAGCTCGGCGCGCAGGCTCTCGATCGCGCGCCGGGCGCCCGCCTCGTCGAGGTCGGTCATCACACCCACGCAGTGCGCGAGGCCCGCGAGCGGCGCGAACGCGGCGCCGCCCTTGAAGTCGACGAGCAGGAACGCGACCTCGGCGGTGGAGCGGCCCGCGGCGATCGCCGCCACCCACGCGAGCAGCAGCTCGCTCTTGCCGGACCCGGTCGTGCCGCCGACGACCGCGTGGGGGCCGTCGCGCACGAGGTCGAGCTCGATCGGGCCGTCGGCGGCGAGGAAGACGGCGGCGAGGCCGCCGGTCGCCGTCGGCAGCGCCTCGAGGTCGACGCGGGCAGGCAGTGACCCGGCGCCCCGGATGCCGGCGTGCTCGGCGGCGAGCGCGAGGATGGCCGCCGCGGCGGCCGCCTCGCGCTCGGCGATCGCCGCCGGCGTGCATGCCCGGCCGCCGACCACGGCGCCGTCGAGCGCGACGCGCACGACCACGCGGCACTCGCGCGGCAGCTTCGACGCGTGCGTCGCGACCGCGATCGTCGCCTCCAGCCCGTCCCCGACGACCCGCACGGCCGCTGCCGGCTCGCGGTGCAGCGGATGCGGCACGGCCTCGAGCCAGTCCCATGCGGCGTCGTCGGGCGCGATCACCTCGGCCGCGTCGGGCGCCACGGCGTCGAGCACCTGCACGACCGCCGAGCGCGCGACGGCGAGCACGATCCGCGGGGGCCCGACGAGCCCGAGCCCGTCGCGCGCGTCGACGACCACGGGGCCGTGGAGCACGGCCGCGAACGCGCGCAGCCGCTCCGCCTCCGCGGCGATGCCGAGCGGGTCGGCCGCGGGCGCCTCCCCCTCGACGACGACGCCCGAGGGCAGCGCCCCGACGCCGAGCACGACCGGCACCGGATCGTCCGGTGCCCGCCGCCATCGGTGCGGATCGTGCGGCGGTCGGGCGGCGACCTCGCGCGGCCCCGGGTGGGCGACCGCGAGCGCGTGCCGCCGCTCGTCGAGCGCGGCGTCGATCCGGTCGGCGACCCGCGCGAGCTCCGACCGCCAGCGCTCCAGCTCGCTGCGGCGGCGCCGGCGACGCACGCGGCGCGCGTCGCCGAGGCTCGCGACCGCGATCACCGGTCCGAGCAGCGCCAGGACGAGCACGGTGGGCGTCTGCAGCAGCAGCCACAGCGCCGCGGCGCCCAGCACGGGCGCGAGGCTCGCGAGCAGCGGGAACGACGGGGGCTCGGGCTCGGTCGGTGGCCGCGGCAGCGCGATCCGGGTCTCCATGCGGCAACGATGCGCCAGGTCGCGGGGGCGCCGTCGGCGCGCGACGCGTGCCTGTGGAGGGACTGCCCCTCCTGCGCCGGGACCTTCAGCGCCCGACGAGCGACGCGGGGTTGAGGCTCGCGAGCACCGGCCGCAGCCGGCCTCGGTCGGCGTCGCGCGCCGCGAGCACGTCGTCGCTCAGCCCCCACGCCTCCGCGACGTCGTCGTCGGTGGGCTCGGTCGCGGCGAACACGGCGCGATCGACGCGGTCGGCGAGCGCGCGCATCCGCTCGTCGTCGCCGGCCTGCTCGAGCCGCGTGCCCTGCGGCGCGAGCGCCTCGCCCCGGTCGCGCAAGCGGTCGACGAGCTCGGTCCACGCACCCTCCGCGCGCTCGCGCGGCTCGTCGGCCGCGCGGCGCCGGCGGCGCCGGATCAGCTTCGCGACCACGAGCCCGACCGGCAGCGCCGCGACGAGCGCCACGAGCCCCAGCACGGCCGCCGTCGCGCCGAGCACGGCGAGCAGCCGCGATGCCGGGTCCGCGGCGTCCTGCGGGGCGCTCGGCGCCGCGGGGTCGGCGCCCTGCTGCTGGCCTCCCGGTGCGGGTGCGGGTGCCTGCTGCGTCGGCGGCTCCTCGACGACCGTGGGCGCGCCGTCCTCCTGCTCGGGGATGGGCCGCGGCTCGGGCACCACGTCCACCCCGACCCAGCCGGTGTCGGTGCGCACCTCGATCCAGGCATCCGCGTCGGCACCGAGCACGGGGGTCGGGCTCCCCGGCACGATCGTGTCGGGCGTGTAGCCGACGACGACGCGCGCGTCGAACCCGAGCTGCCGGGCCAGCAGCATCGCGGCCGTCGCGTACTGCTCGGCGTCGCCGACCATCGGGTCGCGGAAGAGCTCGTCGAGCCGCTCGAGCGAGTGGCCGGGCCGCGACGGCGCCTCGTCCTCGAGCACGCCGTGGCTGACGTAGCCCTGCGACCGCAGGCCCTCGACCATCGCGGCGAGCCGCTCGCCCGCGGTGCTCGCCTCCCCCGTCCACGACGCGAGGGCGCTGAGCATCGCGTCCGGCAGCGTCTCGGAGCCCTGCAGCGGCTCGGCGGGGGCGAGCGCCGCGAGCCGCTCGCCCTCGGCGACCGGCGTGCCGGGCTGGACGAGCAGCTGGTAGCCGTCGCCCGCGCCGATGCCCGGCGTCACGATGAGCGCGCCGAGGTCGGGGTCGCGGTGCAGGCCGGCGGCGAGCGCCTCGGAGCGCGGCCCGACGAAGCGGATCGCGGAGGCCTCGCCGACGCTCGGCAGCCAGGGGCTCGAGAGCCCCGCGACGGTGATGCCGACGAGGCGGCCCTCCCCCGCCTCGGCGCCCGCGACCCGCTCGAACGCGGCACGGCCCACGCCGAGCACCTCGCCGTCGTAGTCGTCGAGGGCGGCGAGGCGGATGCGGTCGCCCGGTCTCGAGGCCGGTGGCCGTGAGCAGCACCGCGTCGCGGGTGTCGAGCGCCCAGTTCGCGCGGTAGGCCGACGAGCGGCGACGCCCCCTCGAGCGCGATCGACGACGGGCTGCCGCCGCGCAGCACCACCCGGTCGGGCAGCTGGAGCAGCGCGCCCGCGCCCACGGCGGCGCCGCCCGCGAGCAGCGCGACGAGCGACCCGGCGCCGACGCGCCGGGCGAGCGACGAGAGCGCGCGAGGGGCGCGGCTGCGGCGGCGCGCCTGCCGCACGATCGTCACGTACGCGGCGAGCGGCACGAGCGCGATCGCTCCGGTGAGCCACGGCGTCGGCAGGTCGTGCGGACCCCACAGGATCGACCAGCTCGCGAGCGCCGCCGGCACGAGCGCCGCCGCCTCGGCGCGCCGCGAGCGCAGCGCGAGGGTCACGCCGATGATCGTGCCGGCGAGCACGAGCACGATCGGCGCCACGAGCAGCGAGTCGCCGGTGCCGACCGGCAGGCCGATCGTCAGCAGCCGGCGCCACGACAGCACGACGGCGGCGCCCGCCTCGGCGAGGCCCGGCAGCCATTCGCCGCGCGGGATGCGCTGCGGCGCGGCGAGGGGCACGGCGAGCAGGGCGAGCGCGACGAGGCCCATGAGCAGCAGCAGGAGGACGCTCCAGCGGCGCCAGGCGCCGAGCACGGCGACGGCCGCGCCGACGAGGATCGAGACGGTGAGCGCGACGACGAGCTGCGCCGTGCCGAAGATCCACCACATCGGCGCGCACGCGCACGCGATGGCGACGAGCAGCAGCCCCGCGCCGGGCGCGCGGCGGGCGATCACGGCGACCTCGACTGCCGGATGCCGCGCGCGAGGTCCTCGATCGCCCCGACCGTGACGACGTCGGCGTCCCCGAGGCGGGAGCGCGCGGGCACGGCCCCGACCGCTGCGCGCACGACGACGGAGACGACGCCGGCGGGCATGCCGTTCGCGCGCGGTGCGGAGGGTGCGGGCCGGCACCACGGACCCGGTGATGAGCCAGGCGACGCTCCCCGGCGCCCCGCCGCGCGAGGCGCGCGAGGCCTGGGCGATGCCGTGCGCGCTGCGCGGCTCGATCACGGCGAGCGCGTCGAGCAGCCGCTCGCGGGTGGCGGAGTCGAGCGGCGGCGCGGCGCCGCGCTCGGTCGCCGGGCTCTCGACCACCCGCAGCGTGCGGCGATCGGCGATCGCCGCGAGGCCGAGCGTGCCGACGAGCGACAGCGCCAGCTCGAAGTCGTCGCCGTCGTACTCCGAAGGATCGGTCGACAGCACGATGAGCGTGTCCGCGCGACGGGAGGGCTCGAACTGCCGCACGAGCAGCGTGCCGTGGCGCGCGCTCGACTTCCAGTGCACGAGCCGGCGGTCGTCGCCCGGCGCGTACTCGCGCAGGCTGTGGAACGAGACGTCCTCGGCGGTGCGCTCCGCGGCCGCCTCGCCGTCGAGGTCGCGCACGATGCCGCCCGCGCCGCCGGGCAGCCGCACGACCCTCGGATGCACGACGAGCGATCGCGTCTCGGTCAGGTGGTGGCGCCGCTCGAGCACGCCGAACGGGTCGGTGCGGAGGATCGTCGCGGGGCCGATCGTGCGGAGCCCTCGCCTGGAGGTGTCGAGCGGCACGCTGCGCAGCACGCTCGCGCCGACCTCGAGCGGCGGGATCTCGAGCACGACCTCCTCGTCGCCGAGGTTGAGGTCGACCTGCCTCGGCGTCACCGCGCGCGAGGGTCGCGCGACCTCGATGAGCGCGAGCGCGTCGGCACCGACCGGCACGCGCTCGGCGCTCAGCCCGATGCGGGCGCGCGCCCAGCGCTCGCCGACCACCCACGGGATCGCGCCGACGATGAGCCCGGCGGCGGCGACGGCCGCGACGACCGCCTCGCTCCAGCCGAGCGTGCGGGCGAGCACGATGCCCATGACGACGACCGCCAGCAGCGTCCACCCCCAGGGGGTGAGCGCTCGCAGGGCCGCGTCGAGCCAGCGCACGTCAGCGCCTGGGCGGGGCCACGGTCAGCATGAGCTGCTGCACGACGCTCTCCGGCCGCACGTCGTCGAACTCGGCCTCCGGCTGCAGCACGAGGCGGTGCGCGAGCGCCGGCACGGCGAGCGCCTTGACGTCGTCGGGCGTGACGTAGTCCCGGCCGTGGATCGCCGCCCACGCGCGCGCCGTGCGCACGAGCGCGAGCGCACCGCGCACCGAGACGCCCAGGCGCACCTCGTCCGCCTCGCGGGTCGCCTCGACGAGCCGCGCGACGTAGTCGACGATCGACGGCTCGACGTGCACGCGCCGGATCACGGCCGCCATCGCCTGCACGGTGGCGGCATCCGTCACCGGCTCGATGCCCTCGGGCGAGACCTCGTCGCCGGAGTCGGCGAGGATGCGGAGGGTCGAGGCGTGGTCCGGGTAGCCGATCGACGCCTTGAGCGCGAAGCGGTCGAGCTGCGCCTCGGGCAGCTCGTAGGTGCCGGCGTGCTCGATCGGGTTCTGCGTCGCGATCACCATGAACGGCTGCGGCACCGCGTGCGGCACGCCGTCGACGGTGACGCGCCCCTCCTGCATGACCTCGAGCAGCGCCGACTGCGTCTTCGGGCTCGCGCGGTTGATCTCGTCGGCGAGCACGACGTTGGAGAAGACGGGACCCGGGCGGTACTCGAACTCGGCCTTGCTCTGGCTCCACACGCTCACGCCGGTGATGTCGCCGGGCAGCAGGTCGGGGGTGAACTGGATGCGCGTGGAGGTGCCGGAGATCGACGCGGCGAGCGCGCGGGCGAGGGAGGTCTTGCCGGTGCCGGGGTTGTCCTCGATGAGCAGGTGCCCGTGGCTCAGCATCGCGGTGAGCGAGAGCTGCACGACGTGCGGCTTGCCGACGAGGACCCGCTCGACGCGCTCGACCACCCGCTCGGACAGCTCCTGGATGCTCGCGACGTCGACGCCCACGGGCGGCTCCCCTCTGTTCACAGCCCGCAGCTCGCCACGGTGGGCGACAGGTCCCGAACGGGACCGGACTCCAAGTAGGTTACGACGCCCCAGGCCTCGACCTGCGTCGCCCCGGCGGGGACGCGCGCGGTCGAGGGCTGCTCGTCCGTCCACGCACCGGCCACGAGGTAGCGCGCGACGACGCTGCCGCGCGCGTCGGCGGCGGCGTTCGCGGGCGGCGTCGCCTCGAGCGGCACGAGCGGCCGGCACGAGACGATGGTCGCGAGCAGGCTGAGGGGCATCCCGCTGCCGACGCGCGTCGCGGTCGAGCACACGGAGGTGGTGCCCGCGCCGGACGGCGCGCACACCCGCACGTCGACGGTCGCCTCCCGCCCGTAGGTGAACGACGTGGTGGTGGGCGTGACCCAGGAGCCGACGCGCACCCGCTGCCAGACGGGCTCGGTCGCCTGCGGCGACTGGCTCGCGCGCGCCTCGAACCACGTGCCGTCGACGGGCGCGGGCAGGGCGATGATCTGCAGGTCGAGCGCGTCCTCGCGCACCTGGCCGGGGCCGGCCGCGATGGCGACCTGGCTCGCCGCGACGGGCGCCGGCGTGCCGAACACCGGGTCGGAGACCGACACCGAGCAGTGCCAGCCGTTGTCGGCGGTGACGGCGACCACCGCGCGGGAGCCGTCGGCGATCGCGAGCGTCGCGGTGGTGGCGGTCGAGCCGGCGGGCTCGCCGCTGCCGCTGCTCGAGCAGCCGAGCGACGCGACGTCGGCGACCGGCACGATCCGCGCGGCGTACCGGACGCCCGCAGCTCCCCCGGCGTCGACGCTCGACCAGCGAGCCGTCACCGTGCCGCTGCCGCGGTCGGTGATGAGCACCGGCGTCGTCGCCGGCTCGCCGACAGCGGTGAACGGCACGGGCGCGGCGGGCCAGCGCCACGCCTCGTCGGGCACGCCCGCGTCGTTGACCGCGGCGACCTCGATGGCGTAGGCGCGACCGGGGGTGAGCTCGGCGATCACGGCGGAGCGCTCGGCCGCGCCGACGCGCACGAGCCGGTCGGTGCCGCTGCCGGTGATCCGCAGCAGGTACGCCTCCACCGGCGTGCCGCCCTGCGGCTGCGGCACGGCGCGCCACACGACTCGCGCGGCGCCGGGCTCGGCCGCGGGCAGCGCCTCGACGCCCTGCACGAGCGCGGGCAGCCGATCGGCGTGCACCGGCTCGGAGGGCTCGGATGCCGCGCTCTGCCCGAGCGCGTTCGTCGCGATCGCGCGCAGCCGCAGCTCGACCCCCGCGTCGAGCCCCTCGATCGTGCAGCGCGGCTCGGCGCCGCACGCGACGTCGATCCCGGTGCCGACGATGCGGTAGCCGGTGATCGGGCTGCCGTTGTCGGCGGGCGGCTCGATCGCCATGCTGATGACGCCGTCGATGTGCTCGTCGAACACCTGCACGGGCGGCGCCGGCGCATCCGGCACGTCCTGCACCGTGATCGTGATCGGGCTCCAGACCCCGCGGCGCGGGTCGCCGGTGATGTCGAGCACGAGCACCTGCACGATCGTCGCGCCGATCTGGGCGCCCGGGCTCGCGGTGAGCGTCACGGCGCCGTCGCGGAGCCCCGCGTCGATGCCGCGGGCCGCGGCTCCCGTGGCGCGCAGCGCGCCGATCCGCAGCGGCGAGCCCGGGAACGGGTTCGACGCCTCGTCGTTCACGAGCGGCAGCACCTCGGCGCTCGTGCCGCGCTGCAGCGTGATGGCGTCCGGCAGGGGGGCCACGAGCGGCTTGGTGGTCGAGATGACGGAGAGCACGACGGTGCCGGGCTCGCCGGCGCCCGCGCCGTCGCGCACGCCGATCCGCAGCTCCGCCGTCGTGCCCGCATCGGTGTCCGGCAGCGCGCGCACCGTCAGCTCCGAGCCGCTCACCGAGGCCTCGAAGCCCGCCGGCGCACCGTCGAGGATCGACCAGGTCGCTCCCGCGAGCCGCGACGCGTCCGGGGCGCGGGTGACGCGGGCGAGATCGATCGTGCGCGCTGCGTCCGGCTCGAGCTGGACGAACGAGCCGAGCACCGTCAGCGGCACGTCGTCGCCCGCGGTCACCTCGATCGGCAGCACGATCGTGCTGACCCGGCCATCCGGATCGGTCGCGCTGTCGCCGTCGGTCACCTCGAAGGTGATGCTCGCGGGCCCGAAGTACCCCGCTTGCGGCACGAAGCGCAGCGTGCGCTCGTCGATGACCGGGTTGGAGCCGTCGGTCGGCGACGCGACGACAGAGCTCGCGTCGGTGATGGTCGCGCCGCCGCCGTCGACGGTGTCGACGACGCTGTCGACGTCGATCTCGAGCGTCTCGCCGGCGCGGACGGTGAGCGGCGCGACGCCCGGCTTCAGCTGCGGCAGCGCGTCGAGGCGGCCGGGCACGGCGATCACCGCCGTGGTGACCGTGCCGGGCGCGTCGGTGCGGGCGACCGAGAACGGCACGAAGCGCGTGCGGTCGGCGACCGCGACCTCGATCGTGCCGTCGTCGCGCAGCGCCACGCCCTCCGCCGGCACCGGCAGGCTCGCCTCGAGCACGTCGAGCCGGCCGTCGCGCACGGAGGCGTGCGCGAGCGGCGAGATGCGCACGGCGTCGGCGTCGGCGATGGACTGGATGGCGACCTGCACGTCGTCGACGTCGGCGGCGGGCGGCGGCGCGGCAGGGTCGACGTCGACGCGCAGCCAGCTCGACGACGTCGTGCCTGCGGCGTTCTCGACCGTCACGACGACGCCGATGTCGCTCGCGTCGGGGCTCGCCGTCACGAGCACCGCATCGTCGCGCACCTCGACGGCAGCGCCGGGCGACGCCGTCTCGACGCCGACGATCGCGAGCGGCAGCCCCGCAGGGTCGCTGTCGTTCTCGAGCACCGGCACGACGAGCGTGGAGTCGGGCCGCATGACCGCCTCGTCGGGGCGCAGCACCGGCGGGGCGGCCTGGCCGGGCTCGACCACCGCGATCCGCACGGTGCCCTCGCTCACCGCGTTCAGGTCGTCGACCACGCGGTACCGGAACTCGTCGGTGCCGACCGAGTAGTCGCCCGCCTGGTAGCGCAGCGTCGACCTGCCCGACTGCGTGACGAAGCCGAGCGCCGGCGCGGTCGAGGGCCCCAGCAGCTGCACCGGGTCGCCGTTGGGGTCGGCGTCCGACAGCGGCAGCGCGAGGTCGATGCTCGCGCCGGCGACGACGCGCGCCTCGATCGTGGGCGCGTCGGGTGCCGCGTTCGTCGTGCGCGCCTGCGCCGCGACGCGCAGGGTGAGGTCGGCGGTCGCGGTCTGGCCGTCGGGCCCGCGCACCCCGTAGGTCGCGGTGAAGGTGCCGGGCACGTCGGACGCGACGTAGCGCATCCGGTCGCCGTCGGCGAAGAGCAGGCCGGCCTCCGGCGCCGCGACGATCTGCGGATCGAGCGCGAGCGGCAGGCCGTCGGGCTGCTCGTCGTTCACGAGCACGGGGATCTCGACGAGACCGCCGGGGCGCACGGTGACCTCGTCGTCGCGGGCGATCGGGGCCTGCACGGAGGCCGCGGCCGCGGAGGACACGAGCAGCTCGCCCGATGACGTGGCGATCCCGTTCGTGACGGTGTAGCGCACCGTCGCCTGGCCCTCGAGCTCATCGGCGAGGGTGAGCCGCAGCCGATCGGCGTCGACGACCTCCGCGCGCACGGCGGGGGTGTCGCTCTCGGCGGTGCGCACCGCGACCACGCCGCCGGCGGGGTCGTAGGCGAGCCGGTCGACATCGAGCTCGACCGCGCCGATCGCGGGCAGCGCCGCGCGCTCCGGCATGGTGACGGGCGCGGACGAGGCGTCGGCGCCGTCGAGCACGCGCACCGCCACCGGCCCGCTCTGCGTCGACCGGCCGTCGGTGACGACGTAGTCGAACCGCAGCAGCCCGGGCTCGGTGGGCGTGACGACGATCGTGTCGTCGGCGAAGCTCGGCTGCACCGGCTGCGCGCCGACGACCACGTTGTGGAGGCTCAGCGCGCCCGAGCCGCCCTGGGACGTCAGCAGCGGCTCGAGCACGAGCCGCTGGCCCACGCGCGTCACCGCGGTGAGCGGCTGCGTCGAGATGGGGACGGCCCCCGCGTGCGCGGTGACGGCCAGCACGGCCGTCTCGGTCGCGCGGCCGTCGGTGACGGTCACCTCGATCTCGCGCTGCGCGCCGGCGCGGCCGTCGCGGAGCTCGAGCCTGCCGTCCGCGCGCACGCTCACCCGGTCGGGGGCCTGCGCGGTCGCGGACACGACCGCGAGCGGATCCCCGTCCGGGTCGAGCCAGCCGTCGAGCGCGTCGAGCACGAGCAGCCCACCCGCCTCGGTCACCGCTTGCGGCGGCCGCACGAGCTCGGGCGGCCGGTTGCCGGTGCCGAGGGTCACGGTCGCGATCGCCTCGTCGGAGCCGCTGCCGTCCGAGATCCGGTAGCGGATGCTCGTCACCCCCTGCTCCTGCGCCTCGAGCCGGATGGCGCGCCCGTCGGGGGTGATCGTGGCGGGGGCGTCGGCGCGGTCGGACTCGACCTCGGTGATGACGATCGGGTCGCCGTTGACGTCGGTGTCGTTGAGCAGCACGGGCAGCAGCGTCACCGCGCCGGGGCGGGCGCCGAGCGCGTCGTCCTCGGCGACCGGCGGTGCGGGCGCCGCCTCGACGACCTCCTCGACCGTCTCGCCCTCGGTCGGCTGCTCGGGCGCGGGCTCCTCGCCCTCCGTCTCCCAGCCGACGATCCGGTCGCCGTCGTGGTCGATCGCCCACGCGTCCCCGCTGGCGGCGTCGACGAGCGCGGTCGCGCTGCCGCGCTGCAGGATGCTGAGGTCGGGCTCGAGCGCGATGTCGGCGAGGGTCAGCACCACCGGCTCGCTGCCGGCGCAGTCGCGCCAGCCCACGCCGTCGCTCCAGGCGGCGAAGGTGCAGTCGCCCGCGACGAGCGGGCGGGCGGGCTCGCCGCCGGAGCCGGAGGCCAGCACCTGCTCCGCGCCCACGCCGAGCGACTGCCGCACGAGCGCGTCGGAGGTCGCGTAGAGCACGCCGGCCGCGCTCGGGCCGGGCTCCTGCAGCCGCACGCCCCGCGCCTCGACCGCGGTCTGCCAGGTGCTCGTGGAGAGCACGCCGGAGCCGGCGTCGTAGAGCACCCACTCGTCGCCGAGCGCCGTGAGCTGGAGGTCGGGCGCCGCGGGAGAGACCGGTGCGCGGTCGCTCGCGACCGTCTCGCCCGCCGCGTCGACGCGCAGCACGCGGCCGAGCCCGGGCGAGGCGGCGAGCAGGCTCTGCTCGCCGAGCACGGCGACGCCGCCGCGGCCGAGCGCGACGACCGGCTCCTCGAGCTGCGTCCCCTCGGCGATCGCGCCGGTCGTCGTGCGCCACACGTCGCCGGTGGCCGGCGACGTGACGACGATGCGGTCGTCGCGGACGCCCACGACGGCGCCGGCCACGATCGGCACGGCCGGTCCCGGCTGCGACGCCCCCTCGAGCACGACGCGGATCGTGGACGCGTCGCGGTCGACGACGACCGTGCCGCTCGGCGCCTGGTGGGCCTCGTCGACGTCGCCGACCCGCACGACCCGCTCGATCGTGCCGTTCGCCGTGTTCGCGAGGCCGATGGCACCCGCGGCGCCGTTGGCGACCCAGACGCTGGAGCCGTCGAGCTCGGGCTGCACCGCGACGTAGCCGGGGCTCAGCACCGCCCCGGCGACGACGCCGGCGACGAGCAGGGTGCCCAGCGCGACGCCGGTGCGGCGGGTCACGGCAACGGCTCCCCGCACGCCGTCGTCACGTCGCCCGTCGCGCCGTCGCGGTTCACCGCGATGTCGATGCAGAGCCGCTCCCCCGGCGCTCCCGTCATCGTGAACTCGCGCCCGCCCTGGATGAGCGCATCGCCGGTCGATGTGCGCACGTGGTACGTGTCGGTGGCGACGAGGCCGGGGTCGGGCCAGGCGAACGCGACGCGGCCGGACTCCTCGGTCACGGCGACGTCGGCGACGACCGGGATGCGCTGCGACACGCTCGAGAGCGCGACGGCGGCGACGGCGACGATCGCGAGCACGACGATGCTCGCGACGCCGATGCCGAGCCCGACGGCGACCCGCTTCGGCGGCTGGGGCTGCCGCCTGCCCGTCGACTGGGAGATGTCGATGCGGCTGCCGGTGATGCCCGGGGACCGACGCGACCGCTTCTGCCGCAGCCGCAGCGCATCCGAGTCCTCGACCACCTCCGGCTCGGGCAGCGGCGCCGCCGCCCACGCGTCGACCTCGACCTCGATCGGCGTCTCCTCGAAGCCGAGCTCGCGCTGCACGCCCTGCAGCTCGAGCAGCATCTGCTCGACGCTGTCGAAGCGGTCGTCGGGCTTCGCCGCGAGCGCGCGGTCGAGCACGCGGCGCAGCGGCGCCGGGATGGCGCGGGAGGGCAGCAGGTCGTGCGCGATGATGCGCTCGGTGAGGGCGGCGTGGTCGTTGGCGCGCCCCGGGTGCTCGGCCGGGCTGCGGCCGGCGATGAGCGAGAAGAGGGTGGCGCCGAGCGACCAGATCTCGGTCTCGACGGTGCCGCCGGTCTCGCCGCGGAGCACCTCGGGCGCGGCCCACGGCACCGAGACGCCGGCCGCCTCGGTGGCGTCGTGCTGGAGCCCGGCGATGCCGAAGTCGCTCAGCACGGGATGGCCGAAGGCGGTGGTGAGGATGTTCGCGGGTTTGATGTCGCGGTGCAGCACACCGGCTCGGTGCGCGGTCTCGATCGCGGCGCCGACGCGGATCGCGACCCGCAGCGCCGCTTCGGGGGCGAGCGGCTCGGTGCGGAAGCGCTCGCCGAGCTCTGGGCTCGCGAGCTCCATCACGAGGTAGGGGCGGCCGTCGCTCGCGACGCTCGCGCCGAAGACGGTGAGGATGCCGGGATGCGACGAGAGGCGACCCATGAGGTTGACCTCGCTGCGGAAGGAGCGGCGGACGTCCTCGTCGACGAGCTCCGCGAGCAGCACCTTGACCGCCACCGGCCGGCGCGGCAGCGCCTGCTCGTAGAGGAACACGTCGGCGTAGCCGCCCGTGCCCAGCACGTGCAGGTGCGAGTAGCCGGGCAGGACCGGCGGCGCTGAGGGGAGCCGCCTCGCCATCAGGACCGCCTGGTCTCCTCGTCGCGCAGCGTCGTCCGGGGCACGGTGCGGTCGACGTCGTCGACGGTCGGGGCCCGCGTGACGTCGATGACGATGACGGTGACGTTGTCGCGGCCGCCGTTGTCGAGCGCGGCGGCGACGAGCGCGGAGGCGGCGGCAGCGGGATCGTCGTGCTCCCACAGGATGCGCTCGATGTCGATGTCGTGCACCTCCTTGGTGAGCCCGTCGGAGCACACCAGCAGGCGCAGCTGCGGCATGATGGGCAGCAGGAAGTAGTCGGGCACGGGGTCGATGCCCGCGCCCACGCCGCGCGTGACGACGTTGGACTCCGGGTGCGTCTCGGCCTCCTCCTCGGTGAGGAGCCCGGCGTCGATGAGCTCCTGCACGACCGAGTGGTCGATGGTGATGCGGGTGAGGCGCTCGCCGAGCATCGCGTAGGTGCGCGAGTCGCCGACGTTGAAGACGGCGAAGTGCGGTGCGCCCTCGTGCATCGCGAACGCGCAGCCGGTCACCGTGGTGCCCGCGGCACCCTCGCCGTCGCCGAGCTTCTCGATCTCGTCGGTCGCGCGCCGGAGCGCCTCCACGACGTCGATCGGCTCGACCGTCTCGAGCGATCCGAGGCCGCCCAGCTGGTCGGCGACGGCCTTGCTGGCGAGGTCGCCGTGCGAGTGCCCGCCCATGCCGTCGGCGACCGCGAAGACGGGCGGCTGCGTCACGAGCGAGTCCTCGTTGTGCTGCCGCCGGAAGCCGGTGTCGGTCAATCCAGCCCAGCGCACTGCGAACTGGCGGCCCTCAGGGCCCTGGGTGGCGTGCTCGCCGGTCGCCGCTCCGATGTGGGTCACATCCTCCAGTGTTCCACGTCGCGCCCCTGCAGCCCGCATCGCGCGCGGCAGGGCGCTCGTCAGAGCCGTCCCTTGAGGATGCGGTGCCAGTACACCTGGGGCAGCCCGTAGCGGTCGAGCACGTGCCAGACGGGGCTCGAGCGGATCTGGTCGGGCACCGGCAGGCTGCGTCGCACGCGGAGCTGGCGGTCGTACTCGCCGAAGGAGAGGCTCCGCCGCGCGGTCGCGATCGGGGCGACGGTGTAGCCGTCGTAGCGCTGCAGCGCCTCGCCGCCGCGCGCGCGGCGGATGTTCTGCACGACGATCTTCACCTGCTGCCGCAGCGCGCCGCCCGTGCGGGCGTCACCCAGGTCGGCGGCGTCGCCGATCCCCCAGATGCGCGGATGCGCGACGTGCTGGAGCGTCTCGGGGTCGACGGCGATGAAGCCGCCCGTCCCCTCCGCGTCGAGGCCGGAGTCGGCGATGAGCTGCGGTGCGGCGTAGGGCGCGTGGAGCGCGAGCAGGTCGGCGTGCTCGACGGTCGACCCGTAGGGACCCACGATCGACACCGCGTCGCCCTCGATGCTCTGGATGCGCGTGCCCATGCGCACGTCGATGCCGTAGCCGTCGAGGTGGCGCCGGATCTCCTGCGCGATGGCCTCCACGGGGTGCAGGCGTGCGCCCTCGTGCACGAGCACGACGTCGATGCGGTCGAGCACGCCCGCCGCGCGCCAGGAGTCGCACGCGATGAAGAGCGGCTTGAAGGCCGTCTCGAGCCCGGATGCGGGCTGGCCGTGCACGTGGAAGATCGCGCGGCCGCTCGTCATCGCCGCGATCCGCGAGCGCGCGCGGTCGAGCTCGGTGTCGACGAAGGTCGTGATCGCGGTGCCGTCGGCGAGCGCCCGCTCAGCGCCGGGCAGCAGCGCCCAGTCGATGCGCGCGCCGGGCGCGAGCACGAGATCCCTGCCGCGCACGACGCTGCCGTCGGCGCATCGCACGGCGCGCAGCACCGGATCGATCGACACGGCGGCCGTGCGGTGCCACTCGACGCCGTCGGGGATGAGCGACGCCTGCTCGCGCACGAGCTCGTCGGCGCTGGCGAGACCGGTGCCGACGTAGTGCTGGAGCGGCTTGTACACGTGGCGCTCGGCCGGTTCGATCAGGCCGACGTCCTTGCAGCCCTTGCGGAGCAGGTGGGCCGCGGCGGACAGGCCGCCGTTCCCGCCGCCGACCACCAGGACGTCGTGCACGCGTTCGCTCGTCATGCCGCGACGCTACTCCCTGTCCCCCGGAGACAGCCCTGGCGGGCTGGCGTGGAGCACCCAGTCGGGTGCGCCCTTCGCGTCGACGACGTCGCGCAGCAGCGGCGCCATCGTGAGCCCTGGATCGGCGGCGATCGCGAGCTCGGCGCAGCGTCCCGCCGTCCTCCCGCGGCCGACGAAGAAGTGCAGGAATCCGACGATGACGAGCAGCGGCCCCCTCGCCTCGAGCGGCGTCGCCTCGGCGATCGCCGTCCAGCGCCGCAGGCGGTCGTGGAGCCGGTCGGGATCGGGCGCGGGGCCGCAGCCGAGGAAGCGCTCCGCGGCGGTGTCGCCGGCGAGCGAGCCGTGCTCGTCGATCGCGGCGAGGGTCGCGGTGGCCGCGCCGACGCCGTCGATGGCGAGCTCGATCGCGAGGTCGCGCAGCATGGGGTGCGTCACGAGCGCGATCGCGAGCGCCGCCTCCCGCGCCGGGTCGACGCCGAGCGGCCCTGGTCCCGAGCCCAGCCGTGGCGCGAGCGCGACGGCGCGCTCGAGCGCCGCGATCGGCGCGTCGGCGACCGCTTCGACGTGGCCGGGATCGAGCGAGTCGAGCCATCCCCCCACCGCTCGAGCCGCCGGCCCGTCGCGGAAGACGGGGACGCCGGGGATCGCGGGCAGCTCGGGCACGCCGGGCGCGGGGTCGTCGAGCAGGTCGAGCTCGGCGAGCGGGCCGCGAGCGCCCTCCGGCCTCGCGTAGTCGCCCCACGCGTCGGGCGCGAGCGCGAGCAGGTCGAGGCAGCGCACGCGGGCGCTCGCGAGCCGGTCGACGAGGCGGGTGAGCTCGGCGTGCAGCGGCAGCGGCTCGGCGCCGAGCGGCGCGGGCAGGCACGCGACGAGCACCACCGCGTCGGCGCCGCGAGCGCCGGCGAGGATCGCGCGCGCGATCGCCGGGACCGAGCCCCGGTGCGGCAGGTCGAGCACCATCGGCGTCCCGGACCTGCCCCGCGCGAACGGCAGCGCGACGAGCGACGGCGCCTCGGCCCGGCCGACGAGGCGCGGCAGCATGCGGAGGAGCGACTGAGGGGTGCGGATGCGGACGGTCTCCATGGCGCGCACTCTGGGGCACGACGTGGATGCCGGGTGCGGCTCGAGGGCCGGGGTGTGGAGAACCCGAGGCTCGGGCTGTTGCGGGATACCCCTAGGGGGTATATGGTGCGCGCATGTCGAGCAGCCTGGAGTCCACGCACGGCGAGCACGAGCACGCGGACCACGCCGCTCACTCGGACCACGCCGCTCACGCGGACCACGCCGCACACGCGGACCCCGCCGGTCACGCGGACCACGCCGGTGACGCCGGTCACTCGGGCCACGCGGGTCACCCGGTGCCACTGCGGGTCACGCGGACCACGTCGGCCAGTTCCGCCGGCTGTTCTGGCTGGATGCTCGCGCTCGCGGTCCCGATCGTGCTGGCGAGCGGCATGTTCGCCTCGATCATCGGCTACGACGCTGCCGACTGGCCGGGGCTCGACGTGGATCTCGCCCGTGCTCGGCACCATCATCTTCGCCGTAGGCGGCCGACCGTTCCTGATCGGTGCCGTCGACGAGCTCCGCGCGCGCAAGCCCGGGCATGATGCTGCTCATCGGGCTCGCGATCACCGTCGCGTTCATCGCGTCGCTGGGCCGCGTCGCTCGGCATCGCTCGCCCACGAGCTCGACTTCTGGTGGGAGCTCGCGCTCCTCGTCGTGATCATGCTGCTCGGCCACTGGCTCGAGATGCGCTCGCTCGCCCAGACCTCGTCGGCGCTCGACTCGCTCGCGGCGCTGCTGCCCGACGAAGCCGAGCGCGAGGTCGACGGCGGCATCGAAACCGTCTCGCCCGACGCGCTACGGGTCGGCGACGTGCTCGTCGTGCGGCCCGGCGCCCGCGTTCCCGCCGACGGCGCGATCATCGGCGGCGCCGCGAGCTTCGACGAGTCGATGATCACGGGCGAGTCCCGCCCGGTGCGCCGCGGGGTCGGCGACCCGGTGGTCGCGGGCACCGTCGCGACCGACTCCGGCGTGCGCGTGCGAGTCGACGCGACCGGCGACGACACCGCGCTCGCCGGCATCCGCAGGCTCGTCGCCGACGCGCAGGCCTCCACCTCGCGGGCGCAGCGGCTCGCCGATCGCGCAGCGGGATGGCTGTTCTGGTTCGCGCTCGGCGCCGGCAGCGTCACCGCGATTGCGTGGACGGCGCTCGGCATGCCCGACGACGCGGTCGTCCGCGCCGTCACTGTGCTCGTGATCGCGTGCCCGCACGCGCTCGGCCTCGCGATCCCGCTCGTCGTGTCGATCGCCACCGAGCGCGCCGCTCGCGGCGGCGTGCTGATCGCCGACCGGCTCGCGCTCGAGAGCATGCGCCGGGTCGACGTCGTCCTGTTCGACAAGACGGGCACGCTCACCGCGGGCGAGCCCGACCGTGCGTGGGCTCGACGCCGTCGACGGGACGACGCCGACGCCTGCTCGCGCTCGCCGCCGCCGCCGAGGCCCGAAGCGAGCACCCGCTCGCCCGCGCGATCGTGCGCGCGGCGCAAGAGCGTCGCTCGCCGTCCCCGACGCCTCCGACTTCGCGCTCCTCGCCCGCCGTCGGCGTCACCGCGACGGTCGACGGGCACCGGGTGCGCGTCGGCGGACCGCACCTGCTCGAGGAAGAGGGCGCCACCGAGCTGCCGCAGTCAGCCCTGGCGCGCGGAGGGCGCGATCATCCTGCACGTCCTCGTCGACGGCGAGGTCGCCGGCGCGCTGCGGCTCGCCGACGAGATCCGCGCCGAGTCGCGGCAGGCGGTCGACGCGCTGCACTCGCTGGGCATCGAGGTCGCCATGATCACGGGCGACGCCGACGCCGTAGCGCAGTCCGTCGCGCGCGAGCTCGGCATCGACCGTGTGTCGCCGGAGTGCGCCCGGAGCACAAGTCGGCCGAGGTCGCCGAGCTGCAGGAGGAGGGCCGCAGCGTCGCGATGGTCGGCGACGGCGTCAACGACGCGCCCGCGCTCGCGCAGGCCGACGTCGGCATCGCGATCGGCGCCGGCACCGATGTCGCGATCGGCTCGGCGGACGTCATCCTCGCGAGCGCCGACCCGCGCTGGTGCGCTCGGTCATCGAGCTGTCCCGTGCGAGCTACCGGAAGATGGTGCAGAACCTGTGGTGGGCGGCCGGCTACAACCTGCTGTCGGTGCCGCTCGCCGCCGGGCGTGCTCGCACCCATCGGGTTCGTGCTGCCGATGTCGGTCGGCGCGCGTGCTGATGTCGCTGTCGACGATCGTCGTCGCGCTCAACGCGCAGCTGCTGCGCCGCCTCGACCTCGACCCGGCCCGCTGGAGCTGATGCCACAGGCGCGCTCGCTACCGTGGCCCCCATGATGCGCACCAGACCGCCGCTGCAGGGCTCGTTCGGCGCCGTGGCGTCCACCCACTGGCTCGCCACCTCGAGCGGCATGGCCGTGCTCGAGCGCGGTGGCAACGCCGCCGACGCCGCCGCGGCCGCGGGCTTCGTGCTGCACGTCGTCGAGCCGCACCTCAACGGTCCCGGCGGCGACCTGCCGGCGATCGTGCGCGTGCCGGGCAAGGCGCCCCGGGTGCTCGGCGGGCAGGGCCCGACGCCCGCGTCCGCGACGATCGAGCGGATGCGCGCCGAGGGCATCGAGCACATCCCCGGCACCGGGCTGCTCGCCGCCGTCGTGCCGGGCGCCGTGCCGGCGTGGCTGACGCTCGTGCGCGACCACGGCTCGTGGGCGCCGGCCGACGTGCTGGCCTTCGCGATCGAGCTCGCCGACCGCGGGCACCGCGTCCTCCCCCGCGTCGCGCGCACCATCGCCGCGCGCGCCGACTTCTTCCGCGAGCACTGGACCGCGTCCGCCGACCTCTGGGCCGCCCCGGCGCCCGCCGACTGGGACGTCATCCGCAACCCGGCGCTCGCCGAGACGTACCGGCGGCTCGCCGACGCGGGCCGCGGCAAGGACCGCGAGGCCGCGTGCGACGCGGCGATCGCCGCGTGGAGCGAGGGCTTCGTCGCCGAGGCCGTCGATCGTCACGCCCGCCAGCCCGCGATGGACTCGTCCGGCGTCGCGCACGCGGGGCTCCTCACCGGCGACGACCTCGCCGCGTGGCGGCCGGGCTGGGAGGACACCGTCTCGATGCCGTGGCGCGGCACGACCGTGCACAAGGCCGGTGCATGGTCGCAGGGCCCGGCGCTGCTCGCGGCGCTCGGGATCCTCGACCCGCTGCTGCCCGCTCGAGCGGCGTCGTTCGACGCCGAGCTCGTGCACGTCGCCGCGGAGGCGATGAAGCTCGCGCTCGCGGACCGCGACGCCTGGTTCGGCGACGGCGCCGACCTCTCGCGGCTGCTCGACGCCGACTACCTCGCCGAGCGACGCGCGCTGATCGGCGACACGGCATCGCTCGAGCTGCGCCCGGGCGCCCTGCGGGGCGAGCCGCGGCTGCCGCGGCTGCCCGATGGCGCGCCCGCCGCCCGGCCGGCGGGCACCGGCGAGCCGACGCGCGGCGACACCTGCCACATCGACGTCGTCGACCGCTGGGGCTGCGTCATCTCCGCGACCCCGTCCGGCGGGTGGCTGCAGTCGAGCCCCGCGATCGCCGAGCTGGGCTTCTGCCTCGGCACCCGCGCGCAGATGCTGTGGCTCGAGGACGGGCTGCCCACGAGCCTCGCGCCGCGCATCCGCCCCCGCACGACGCTGTCGCCCACGATGCTCGTCGACGACGACGGCGCCACCGCGGCGCTCGGCACGCCGGGCGGCGACCAGCAGGACCAGTGGCAGCTGACGATGCTGCTCGGGATGCGCGTGCTCGGGCTCGACCCGCAGGCCGCGATCGACGCGCCGTCGTGGCACGTGACGCACCTCGTGTCGTCGTTCGAGCCGCGCGTGTGGGAGCCGGGCGGGCTGCACGTCGAGTCGCGGCTCGGCGAGGCGACGATCGACGAGCTGCGGCGCCGCGGCCACGTCGTCACCGACGCGGGCCCGTGGTCGCTCGGCCGGCTCTCGTACGCCGGTCGCGACGCCGACGGCACGATCCGGGCGGCGTCGAACGCGCGCGACGAGCAGGGCTACGCCGCGCTGCGGTAGCTCAGGCGAACAGCGCCGAGATCTCCTCGACGGTCGCGGCGTCGAGCTCGCCGCGCCCGGCTGCCGCGTTCTGCGCGACCTGCTCGGGGCGCGTCGCGCCGGCGATGACGCTCGTCACCGCCGGCTGCGCGAGCAGCCACTGGAACGTGGCCGCGAGCATCGTGCTGTCGGCGCGGCGCACGATCCGCTCGTACTCGGCGATGCGCGACCAGTCGGTCTCCTCGAGCAGCTGCGGCTTGAGCGCGGTGAGGCGCGCATCCGCCGGCCCGGTGCCCTGCGAGTACTTGCCCGAGAGCAGGCCGTTCGCGAGCGGGAAGTAGGGCAGGAAGCCGATCCCGACCTCGAGCACCGCGGGCAGCACCTCGCGCTCGACCCCGCGTTCGATGAGGGAGTACTCGTCCTGCGCCGAGACGAAGCCGTTCGGGCTCTCGACCTCCGCGGCGGCGGCGATCTGCTCCGGCGTGAAGTTCGAGTGGCCGTAGGCGCGGATCTTGCCCTCGGCGACGAGCTCGTCGAGCGCGCGCACGGTCTCCTCGATCGGCGTCCCCTCGTCGGGCGTGTGCAGCTGGTAGAGGTCGATGCGGTCGGTCTGCAGGCGTCGCAGCGACGCCTCGACGGCCTTGCGGATGTAGCCACGGGCGCCCTTCGCGCCCCACTCCTCGGTGCCATCGATCGCGAAGCCCGAGTGGCCCCACTTCGTGGCGAGCACCACCTTGTCGCGGGCGGCGTTGCCGGCCTTCGCGAGCGCGACCCCCATGAGGGTCTCGGAGGTGGTGGCCGGGTTGCCGTAGATGTCGGCGGTGTCGAAGAGCGTGAGCCCCTGGTCGATCGCCGCGTGGATGACCGCGTCGGTGCCCGACTGGTCCTCCGTCGCGGTGCCCCTGCGGCCGAAGTTGTTGCATCCGAGGCCGATGGGCGAGACCTCGATGCCACTGGTTCCGAGCGTGCGCGTCATGCCTCCACCCTAGGTCCAGCGCGCATCGAGGCCTCCCAGGCCCGACGGCCGGGCCGCTACGGCCGGCTCGGCGGCGTGCCGCCGCCGGGTCCGCCCATGCCGCCGCCCTGGCCCATCCCCTGCCCCATCCCGCCGGCGGTCGCGGTGCCGAGCGTCACCGGCGTCTCGGTGCCGTCGACCACCACCGTCGCCGTGTCGCCGGTGAGCCCGGCGCTCGAGAACACCACGTTCGAGAACGCGCCGGCCGCATCGAAGGTCGCGAGCGCGGTGCCGTCGGCGTCGAGGATCTCGATCGTCGAACCGGCCGCGCCGGTCGCGGATGCCTGCAGCCACGCCTGCGCCGACTCCGCACCGGGCGACTCCGCCATGCCGGCGGACCCGACCGCGAGCAGCGTGCCCCCGCTGACCGTGAGACCGCCGTTGGCGTCGAGCGCGCCGTTGCCGTCGGTCGTCGGCCCCCAGACGACGACCGTGCCGCCGGACATCTCGATCGAGCCGTTGGAGTCGAGGCCGTCGCCGCCGGCGCGGAGCGTCACCTCGCCGCCGGTGATCGCGACCAGCTCGCCCGAGTCGGCCATGCCGCCCATGCCGCCGGCCTGGCTCCCCTCGGTCGTCGACGACCCCGCAGACCCGTTCACCGCGTCATCGGCGGCCGTCACGTCGACGACGCCCCCGTCGATCTGCACGAGCGCCGACTCGAGGCCCTCGTCGGAGCCCTCGACGGTCACCGAGCCGCCGGCGATCGCGAGCGCGACGTCTGCGTGCAGTCCGTCGCCGGTGACGTCGACGGTGATCGTGCCGCCCGCGATGAGGATGTCGCTCACGGCGTTGAGCCCGTCATCCCCGGCGGTCGCCGCGATGGTGCCGCCCTCGATGCGGATCCAGCCGCGCTCGGCCTCGTCGGCGTTGTCGCTCTGCAGCGCATCGCCGCCGGCGTCGAGCTCGAGCGTGCCGCCCTCGACCTGGATCGAGTCCTTGCCGCGCAGCGCCTCGTCGGCCGCGGTCACCGCGATCGCGCCGGCGAGCACCGCGAGGTCGTCCTCGCTCGTGATGCCGTCGCCCGACGCATCCACCACGAGCGAACCGGTGCCCGACAGCGTCAGGTCGGCCTCGGAGAAGATCGCCGCGTTCGCGTCGGCGTCCTCGGCGTACGCCGTGGTGTCGTCGATCGCGTTCTGGCTGCCGTCGGCGAGGTGGATCGCCACGTCGTCGGCGCTCTGCACCTCGATCGCCGGGCCGTCGGTCGAGGTGATCGAGGCGCCGTCGAGCACGAGCACGACCTGCGCGTCCTCCGGGGCCGCCACGACGACGCGGCCCGCGAGATCGCCCGAGAGGCGGTACACGCCCGCCGCGGCGATCGTCACGACGCCGTCGGCGCTCGAGACGCCGCTCGCGGCCGTCGCCCCCGTGCCGGCGAGCGTGACGTCGATGGCGTCGTCGAGGCTCCACTCGTCGTCGCGCACGACGGTGCCGTCCTCGTTCGCCGACGCGAGCTCCTCGAGGGTCGCGCTGACCGCGGAGCTCGCGCCGGTCGCAGTGGTGCCGGCAGCGCCGGAGGTGACGGTGGTCAGGCCCGCCTCGACGGCGGTGCAGCCGGCGAGCAGGATGCCGCTCGCGAGGATGGCGAGCGCGGGCGCGAGGCGCCGCTTGAGTCTGGTGTCCATGGTGTTCTCCTTGGGGTGTGGGTGGATGGCCTACGCGGCGGAGCGCTCGGCGTCGGTGAAGCAGCGGCGGAGCACGCCGTGCCAGCGGTTGGAGGGGAGATCGGGGCGCATCGCGGCGAGGCCGGTCGCGAACTTGCTGACGCGGTCGGGTCGGTGTCCCGCGCGCCACAGCAGCCGGTCGACGGCGCCCGGGCCGCCGGCGGCCTTCGTCTCGACGATCACGAGCCCCGGCGTGCGCAGCGTCGTCCCGTCGCCCAGCTGCCATGCGAGCTCGGTGTCGACGGTCGCCCGGGTGCGGCCGTCCGGCAGCAGCAGCGTCGTGCGGCGGTAGCCGGTCTCGATGACGGGCGCGAGCGGCGGTGCCGGGATCCCGACCGCGGCGAGCCCCTCCTCGGCGTACTCACGGCCGTCGTCGGTGAGCACATCCCGATCGCCGGGGGCGTAGGCGATGCGCTCCTTGACGGTCGTGCCGCGGCCGCCGCGCGTCTTGAGCTCGAGGAACGCCAGATCGGAGTCGACGTACGTGCGGGTGCGCAGCTTGAACCGCCGCCGACGCCCGTGGGCGGCCAGCCGGTACGCGAGCAGGTCGTCCGAGTCGAAGTAGCACGAGGCGTAGGCGAGCGAGCGCTCCCCGTCGATCTCGAGCGCGCGCGTGCCCGCGGGCAGCAGCTCGAGCATCCGTGCCGCATCGTCGGCGTCGAGCGCGTACTTGCGGTCCACGCGGGTGAGCAGGGCCGCGGAGTCGGTCAGCTCCCCGAGCGAGACCGGGTCGAGCCGGGCGATGGCGCGACCGACCCCGCTCATGCGGCCACCGCCATCCGGGCGCCGGATGCGGGGCTCCAGCGCACGTCGACGAGCGTGGCGTCGTCGATGAGGTCGAGCTCCACGACGGTCGCGCGATGCACGCGTCCCCCCAGCAGCTGCTCGAGGTGCGCGACGAGCTCGGTCTCGGCGACGATCGCGCGGTCGATGCGGACCATCTGCTGACGGTGGGCGGGCAGCAGGCCCGGGTGGTCGATGACGGCGAGCGCCACCACGACGAGGGCGATGAGGCCGATCGCGACGGGCAGGTCGGCGCCGCCGAGACCCGCGACGAGCCCGATCGCGAGCGAGGCGAAGTAGTAGGCGACCTCGCGCTGCGAGATCTCGGTCGAGCGCAGCCGGATGATCGACAGCACGCCGAACAGGCCGAGGCCCACGCCGATCGAGGCCGTCGCGCTCGCCAGCACGAGGCTGACGGCGAGCACGCCGACGTTGACGCCCACGAAGGCGACCAGCAGGTCGCGGCGGCGGTGCCTGCGGAAGTAGATGCCGTAGGCGAGGACGGCGATCGCGATGGCGTCGATGCCGATGAGGATGAGGTGGTTCACGGGTGCTCCAAGCGGGGGTGCGGTTCGGTCAGGGGGATGGGGATGGCTGCGGGTGCGCGGTGCGCCGGTGCCGGGCGCGGCGGTGCGCGGTGCACGGCGAAGACGCCGAAGCGCTGGGCGAGGTAGGTGAGCAGCGCCATCGCGCCATCGATGGCGAGCTTCGCGGGCAGCAGCGGCGCGCCCGCCTCGACCGCGACCTGCAGCGCGGTGGCCCCGACGGCGATGGTGCCGGCGGCGAGCAGCGCGTAGCGGCGCGCCTGGGACCGCAGGGATCCGGATGCGGGGAAGACCCAGCGGCGGCCGGCCAGGAAGTGGGCGGTGGCGCTCGCGCCGCGAGCGAGCAGCGCGGCGAGGCCCGCGACGCCCAGCACGGCGGTCAGCGCGACGACCAGCAGCGCGTCGAGCGCGACGCAGCCGAGTCCGAGCGCCGCGAACCGCGCGATGGGGGCGAGGAGCGGACGGGCGACCCGGAGGGAGTCGCGGATCGGGCGGAAGTGGGACGACGCGTTGCCGTCGAGGTAGACCGTCGCGATCGGCACGCCGTGGAGCGGGACGCCGCGGCGCACGGCCTCGAGGAGCACGTGCTGCTCGTGCTCGAAGCGGGCGCCCGGCACCGCCCCGATCCACCCGAGCGCATCGGCGGGCAGCCCGCGCAGGCCCGTCTGCGCATCCGCGACCCTCGCGCCGGAGGCGAGCGCGAACATGGCGCGCGAGACCGCGTTGCCGATCCGGCTGCGGGCGGGCACCGCGCCGGTGAAGCGGCGCTCGCCCAGCACGATCCGGCCGTGCTCGAGGGCGGCTTCGACGGCGGCGACGTCCTCCGGGCGGTGCTGCCCGTCGCAGTCGGCGGTGATGACGTGGCGGCCGGGGTGCGCGGCGCGCACGTGCGCGATGCCGGTGCGCAGCGCCGCGCCCTTGCCGCGGTTCGCGGGGTGCGTCAGCACCGTCGCCCCGAGCGCCCGGACGGCGGCGAGCGGCCGGGCCGACGCGGGGCCGCTGCCGTCGTCGACGACGACGACCGTGCGGGGCGCGAGCGCCTCGACGAGCCGCTCGAGCCGCTCGTCGGGGTCGAGCGCGCAGATCAGGATGACGCCCACGGTCAGGCCACGTAGAGGATGTCGCTGGTGGCGCGCTCGCCGCCGTTGGACGGCGTCGTGACGACCTCGCCGTCGACGACCATGGTCGAGGAGCCGCCGCCGTCGAGGTTGTAGGCGGTGACGGCGCCGAGCGACTCGAGGTGCGCGGCGAGCTCGGTGAGGGTCATGCCGGCGCTCTCGTCGCTGCGGCCGTCGACGACCACGAAGGCGATGCTGCCGTCGTCGAGCACCGCGACGGCGGTGCGCGGCTGGTCGCCCTGGATGGAGTGGTTGCCGACGTTCGTGTCGACCTCGACGCTGTCGACCCCCTCGACCGCCTCGCCGTCCTCGACGAGCGCGGGCCCGAAGGAGAGCGTCTGCCACGCGCCGTCGGCGAGCAGCTGCGCGCCGGTCGTGGTCGTCTCGTCGACGATCGCGGCGGTCCCGTCGCGGTAGAGCACGAGCGTCTCGCGGGCGGCCTCGTCGCGGTAGAGCACGCCGTTGCGGATGACGATGCCGGTGTCGCGGAAGCCGTAGTAGTCGCCGTTGATGGCGAGGCTCGCGCCGACCTGCCCGGCGATCACGCTCGGCAGCTCGGTGATGTTCTCGCCGTACGCGTCGTCGGCGAACGCGCTGCGCAGCTGCGTCATGTCGTCGAGGTCGATGATCGCGGTGGTGACGACCGCGGCGTCCGATCCGGTGCCGACGGTCTCGGTCGTGACGGCGAATCCTGCCGCCTCGGTGCTCGTGGCGACGGCCGCGGCTGCCTCGGCGGTCGAGGCGCCCACCACTTCGACGTGCTCGACGACGAAGCGATCGAGGGCCCACGCGAGGCCGCCGACGACCGTCATGCAGGCCACGAGGGCGGCGGCGAGGACGAGGCGGATGCGGCGCGAGAGGGGGCGGGCGGCGGGGATGCGGGGCGGTGCGGTGGGCATGCCTCCATGTCTACGGACCGACCCCTGCCCGATGCAGAAGCGATCCTTGGCCGCGCATGAGTGCGACCGAGCGATCGCCAGTGCGTCGGCTATGCGATGGCTATCACCGCTTCGGGGGCTTGTGCGGCTGCGTGCTCGCGATGGTCTGCGCCACCTCGTGCAGCCACTCGGTGTCGTCCATGGCGTCGTCGCCGACGACGCCGTAGGGCTTCGATCCCGGGTATGCCTCGCCGCGCGGCAGGTGGGCGGTGAGCTCCTCGGCCTCCGGCACGAGCTTCAGCAGCAGCGTATCGTCGCAGACGAAGCCGAAGATGCGGTCGTCGCAGTAGATCGCGTGCTCGCCGAACATCGGCTGCAGCCGGATGGGCAGCGGGTCGAAGGCGTCCTGGATGCGCTCGAGCGTCTCGGGCCGATTGGTCACGGCTCGATGCTAGGGCGACGGGTCAGTCGAGCGGGAGGCGCACGCTGAACTCGGTGCGGCCCGGCACGCTGTCGACCTCGATCGTGCCGCCGTGCGCGGCCACGATCGCCTCCGAGATCGACAGCCCGAGGCCGGTGCTGCCGGCGGCGCGGTGGCGCGCCTCGTCGCCGCGGACGAAGCGCTGGAAGAGCCGTGCCCGCAGCCCGGGGGCGATGCCGGGTCCGTCGTCGACGATGCGGATCACGGCGTGCGTCGCGTCGTGCGCGAGCGCGGCGGTCACGGCGGTGCCGGCGGGCGTGTGCGCGTGGGCGTTGCCGAGCAGGTTCACGATCACCTGCCGGATCCGGCTCTCGTCGCCCGGCACCTCCACGGTCTCGTCGACCTCGAGGATCCACGCGTGGTCGGGGGCGGCGGCGTGGGCGTCGCTGACGGCATCCATGAGCAGCAGCGCCAGGTCGACGGGCGCGCGCCGGAGGGGCTGCCCCGCGTCGAGGCGCGCGAGCAGCAGCAGGTCGTCGACGAGCGAGCTCATGCGCACGGCCTCGGCCCCGATGCGCTCGAGCGAGCGCTCCTGCGTGGGAGTCATCGGCGCGCCCTCGCCCTGCGAGAGCTGCGCGTAGCCGCGGATCGACGCGAGCGGGGTGCGCAGCTCGTGGCTCGCGTCGGCGATGAAGCGCCGCAGCTGCTGCTCGCTGCGCTCGCGCGCGGCGAGCGACGTCTCGACGTGGGACAGCAGGGTGTTGAGCGCATGGCCGACCCGGCCCACCTCGGTCCGCGGATCGGTGTCGGCGTCGTCGACCCGCTCGGGCAGCTCGACCGCGCCGGCGGCGAGCGGCCGCTCCGCCACCTGCTGCGCCGTGCTCGCGACGCGCTCGAGCGGGCGCAGGGCGCGCGTCACGAGCAGGGTCAGGCCGACGACGACGAGCACGAGCGCTGCGCCCATGACGGTCGCGAGGATCGCGGTGATCGCTCCGGTGGTCGCGTCGACGCCGTCGAGCGAGCTGCCGGAGATGACGGTGCGGCCGTCGCGCTCCTCGGCGGCGACCCGGACGGTGCCGAGCTCGCCCCCGAGGTCGATGGTGACCGGGGTGCGCTCTGCCAGGTCGGCGGCCAGCAGCGCGTCGATCTGCGACGACGCGAGCGGCACCTCCTCGCCGTCGACGCCCGTGTAGGTCGCGGTCGTCGCCGCGCCCGCGGCATCCGTCACCACCTGGAGGGTGCCGACTCGCGCTGCCGGCTCCACGCCGCTGCCGCCCTCCGGGCCGCCGGGCGCATCCTGCGGCCCGCCGCGCGGCCCTGCGGCGAAGTCGAGCCCTGTGAGCACCTGCTCGTCGAGGCGATCGAGCTCGGCCGAGCGCAGCGCGGTCATCGTGACGATGCTCGTGACGAGCAGCGCGAGCGCGACGAGCGCGCTCGCCCCGGTCACGATCGTGCGGCGCAGCGTCCAGGGGCCGAAGGGCATCACGCCGGCTTGATCGTGTAGCCGACGCCCCGCACCGTGTGGATCATGGGCTCGCCGAGGTGGTCGACCTTCTTGCGGAGGTAGGAGATGTAGATCTCGACGATGCTCGACTTGCCGCCGAAGTCGTAGCTCCAGACGCTCTCGAGGATCTGCGCCTTGCTCAGCACCCGGCGGGGGTTGCGCATGAGGAACCGCAGGAGCTCGAACTCCTTCGCGGTGAGCGAGACGGGCGTGCCCGCGCGGGCCACCTCGTACGTCTCCTCGTCGAGCACGAGGTCACCGACCTGGAGACGGGGGTCGTCCTCCGAGGTCGCGACGTGCCGTCGGGCCATCCGTCGGAGCCGCGCGATGACCTCCTCGAGGTTGAAGGGCTTCGTGAGGTAGTCGTCGCCGCCCTGGTCGATGCCGGCGATGCGGTCCTCGACGGCGTCCTTGGCGGTCAGGAACAGCACGGGCACGTCGTTGCCGGTCGCGCGGATGCGGCGCAGCACCTCCATGCCGTCGATGGTCGGCATCATGATGTCGAGCACGATGATGTCGGGCTGGAACTCCCGCACCGCGTTCAGCGCCTCCTGCCCGTTCGCGGCGGTGCGCGCCTCCCACCCGTCGTTCGTGAGCGCCATCCGCAGCAGCTCGCTGAGGTTGACCTCGTCGTCGACGACGAGCGCCCGCACGGGCATGCCGTCGGGCCGCACGAGGGGCAAGCGGGCGGACGGAGTCATGGCCATAGTCAACCGGATTCTCGAGCGGATGCGCGGCGCGCTCATGCGCACCCTCCAGCATCGTGCGGGTCGGCCGTGAGCGCCGCCTTCACCGTTCCTTGGAGGCGGCCAAGAGCATCCGCCGCGCGGGCTACCGCGACTGCGGCAGCCTCGACCGGGCGGTCAGCGGGCGGCGACGAGGCGCGGGTCGTGCACCGTGAGGCGGAGGCCCGCGTCGGAGCGCTCGAGCGGCACGTCTGCCGACGCCGCCCAGTCGAGGAGCGCATCCGCCGACTCGGCGTCGACCGCCGCGACGGCGAGCGCCCGCACGAGCGCGCCCTTGCCGGCCTTGTTCCAGTGGTTGAGCGCCTTGCCCTCCGGCGAGACGATCTCGACGGTGACCGCGCCCTCGACCGGCGCGAGCGAGGCGTACGCCTTCGAGCGCAGGTCGAGCACGAAGCCCTCGAGCGCCTCGCCGGCGCCGGACCACAGTGCGCGCATCCGCTCCCCCGGCAGCTTCGAGTGCTCGGAGACCTTGTAGGCGGGGATCGCGTCGCCGGCGCGCACGAAGCCGAGCAGCGCCGACTGGATCACGACGTGCGCGTCGACCCACGCGCGCGCATCCGGGCGCGAGCGATGCGGCGTCGAGCGCGTCGTACAGCACGCCCGTGTAGCGCTCGATCGCCGGCATCGTGGGCGCGGTGCGCACGGCGGCGTTGTCGGCGGCGGCGCGGGCCTTCGCGGGCGTCGAGACGTCCTGCCCTGCGGCGACGAGGCGGTCGAGCGCCGCCAGCGCCCGCGAACGGGCGACGGCCAGCCCGGGGAATCCCAGACCGGCCGTCGAGAGCGGCGCCCCCGTCCCGCCTGCCGCCTTCGTCTCGCTGGGCGGCAGCAGGACGATCACGCGAGCTTGGCGTTCCTGGCGACGATCTCCACGCGGTCGTGGTCGACCGACAGGAAGCCGTCCTCGGCATCCACCTTGTGCACGGTGCCGGACGCGTCGGTGACGCGCACCTGACCCTCGGCGAGCACGGCGAGCACCGGCTCGTGGCCCGTCAGGATGCCGATCTCGCCCTCGACCGTGCGCGCGATGACCTGCGTGGCCTCACCCGACCAGACCTCGGACGCGGCCGACACGATGCTGACGGAGAGCGGCCATCAGCCGTTCTCCTTCTGGATCTGCGCCCACTTCGCCTCGACGTCCGAGATGGCGCCGACGTTGAAGAACGCCTGCTCGGCGACGTGGTCGAACTCGCCCTTGGCGATCGCGTCGAACGACTCGATGGTCTCCTTGAGCGGCACGGTCGAGCCCTCGACACCGGTGAACTTCTTCGCCATGTAGGTGTTCTGCGAGAGGAACTGCTGGATGCGGCGCGCACGCGACACGACGATCTTGTCCTCCTCGGAGAGCTCGTCGACACCGAGGATCGCGATGATCTCCTGCAGCTCCTTGTTCTTCTGCAGGATCTGCTTGACCGTGGTCGCGACGCGGTAGTGGTCCTCGCCCAGGTAGCGGGGGTCGAGGATGCGGCTCGTCGAGGTCAGCGGGTCGACGGCCGGGTAGAGGCCCTTCGACGCGATCTCGCGCGACAGCTCGGTCGTCGCGTCGAGGTGCGCGAACGTCGTGGCCGGGGCCGGGTCGGTGTAGTCGTCCGCGGGCACGTAGATGGCCTGCAGCGACGTGATCGAGTGGCCGCGGGTCGAGGTGATGCGCTCCTGGAGGATGCCCATCTCGTCGGCGAGGTTCGGCTGGTAGCCGACGGCGGACGGCATGCGGCCCAGCAGCGTCGAGACCTCGGAGCCGGCCTGCGTGAAGCGGAAGATGTTGTCGATGAAGAGCAGCACGTCCTGCTTCTGCACGTCGCGGAAGTACTCCGCCATCGTCAGCGCCGACAGCGCGACGCGGAGACGCGTTCCCGGCGGCTCGTCCATCTGGCCGAAGACGAGGGCGGTCTTGTCGAAGACGCCCGCCTCCTCCATCTCGTGGATGAGGTCGTTGCCCTCACGGGTGCGCTCGCCGACACCGGCGAACACCGACACACCGCCGTGGTCCTGCGCGACGCGCTGGATCATCTCCTGGATGAGCACGGTCTTGCCGACACCGGCGCCGCCGAAGAGGCCGATCTTGCCGCCGAGCACGTACGGGCGTCAGCAGGTCGATGACCTTGATGCCGGTCTCGAACAGCTGCGTCTTCGACTCGAGCTGGTCGAACGCCGGGGGCGTTGCGGTGGATCGGCCAGCGCTCGGTGATCTCGAGGGTCTCGCCGGCTCTGCCAGGTTGAGCGGCTCGCCGATGACGTTGAAGACCTTGCCCTTGGTGACGTCGCCGACGGGCACCGTGATCGGCTCGCCGGTGTCGCGCACCTCCTGGCCGCGGACGAGGCCGTCGGTCGGCTTCAGCGCGATGGCGCGCACGAGGTCGTCGCCGAGGTGCTGCGCGACCTCGAGCGTGATCTCCGGGCTGGTCTCGTCGCCGAGCGTCGATGGTCGTCTTGAGCGCGTTGTAGATGCCCGGGATCGCGTCGTGCGGGAACTCGATGTCGACGACGGGCCCGGTGACGCGGGCGACGCGGCCGACGCCCGGCCGTGCCTTCTGCGGCGGCGCTGCGGTGGTGTCAGTGCATGGTCATGTGTCCTTGCTCTTTCGTGGCTACTTCGCCGAGGACGAGGGCGTCGGCGCCGCCCACGATCTCGGAGATCTGCGGGGTGATCTCGGCCTGGCGCGCGTTGTTCGCCAGGCGGGTGTAGTCGCGTGATGAGGTTGTCGGCGTTGTCGCTGGCCGACTTCATCGCCTTCTGCGTCGCGGCGTGCTTCGCGGCGGCCGACTGCAGGAGGGCGTTGAAGATGCGGCTCTCGATGTAGACCGGCAGCAGCGCGTCGAGCACGTCGTCGGGCTCCGGCTCGAACTCGTAGAGCGGGAGGACGCTCGCGCTGTCCGGCTCCTCGACGCCCTCGACGACCTCGAGCGGCAGCAGGCGCACGACCTCGGGCTCCTGCGTCAGCATGCTGACGAAGCGGTTGTAGACGATGTGGATCTCGTCGACGCCGCCCTCGCTCGGCGGCTGCACGTACCTGCGACCACCTCCTCGCCGATCTCCTGCGCCGTCGCGAAGCTCGGGTCTCGGTGTCGCCGTCCAGCCCGCTCGGTCGGGCGCTTGCGGAACGTGAAGTACCCGACGGCCGCGGCGCCGACCACGTAGTAGTACGACCTCCTTGCCCTGGCCTCGCAGCAGCGTGCGCGAGCTCGCTCGCTCTCGCGCAGCACGTTGCGAGTTGAACGCGCCGGCGAGACCGCGGTCGCGACGCGAAGCACGACGATCGCGGCGCGCTGATCGGCTCGCGGCTCGGTCGTCAGCACGTGCGTCTGACGTTGGAGTACGTGGCGACCGCGCGAGACGGCGCGCGTCAGCGCGCGCGCGTACGGCGCCGACGCCTGCACGCGCGCCAGCGCCTTCTGGATGCGCGATGCCGCGATCAGCTCCATGGCACGGGTGATCTTCTTGGTCGTCTGGGCAGACGGATCTTCTGCCGGTAGACCCGAAGTTGGGCTCCCATGTCTGTTCCTCCTCAGTCGTCGAGCGTCAGCGTCAGCGCTCGGCCCTTGACGATCTGCTCCTGGTTGACGTCCTCGACCATCGGTCGCGTCGAACGTCTCGTTGCCCGGGTGGCGATGTCGAGCGCCGGCCTTGCCCTGCCGAGTCTCGTCACTTGAACGCCGTCGACCGCCTTCTCGAGCGCCGCGACGGTGTCGTCGTCGAGCACGTTGGTGTCGCGCAGCGTGTCGAGCACCTTGGTGTTGCTGCGCAGGTGCTCGAGCAGCTCGCGCTCGAACCGCAGCACGTCGTCGACCGGCACCGTGTCGAGCTTGCCGTTCGTGCCGGCCCAGATCGAGACGACCTGCTCCTCGACCGGGAACGGCGAGTACTGCGGCTGGCTTGCAGCAGCTCGGTGAGGCGCGCGCCGCGGTCGAGCTGACGGCGGCTGCGTGGCGTCGAGGTCGGAGGCGAACATCGCGAACGCCTCGAGCGAGCGGTACTGGGCGAGCTCGAGCTTCAGCGTTCCGGAGACCTTCTTGATCGACTTGACCTGGGCGTCGCCACCGACGCGCGACACCGAGATGCCGACGTCGACCGCGGGACGCTGGTTGGCGTTGAAGAGGTCGGACTGGAGGAAGATCTGGCCGTCGGTGATCGAGATCACGTTGGTCGGGATGTACGCCGAGACGTCGTTGGCCTTCGTCTCGATGATCGGCAGGCCCGTCATCGAGCCGGCGCCCAGCTCGTCGGAGAGCTTCGCGCAGCGCTCGAGCAGACGGGAGTGCAGGTAGAAGACGTCGCCCGGGTACGCCTCGCGTCCCGGCGGGCGGCGCAGCAGCAGCGAGACGGCGCGGTAGGCCTCGGCCTGCTTCGACAGGTCGTCGAAGATGATGAGGACGTGCTTGCCGCTCGTACATCCAGTGCTGGCCGATGGCCGAGCCGGTGTAGGGCGCGAGGTACTTGAAGCCGGCGGCGTCGGATGCGGGGAGCCGCGACGATGGTCGTGTACTCCATGGCGCCGGCGTCCTCGAGCGCGCCCTTCACGGCGGCGATCGTCGAGCCCTTCTGGCCGATCGCGACGTAGATGCAGCGCACCTGCTTGTTGACGTCGCCGGAGTCCCAGTTCGCCTTCTGGTTGATGATCGTGTCGATCGCGATGCGCCGTCTTGCCGGTCTGGCGGTCGCCGATGATCAGCTGGCGCTGGCCGCGGCCGATCGGGATCATCGCGTCGATGGCCTTGATGCCGGTCTGCAGCGGCTCGTGCACGCGTCTTGCGCTGCATGACGCCGGGCGCCTGGAGCTCGAGCGCGCGGCGGCCGCTCGGACTCGACCTCGCCGAGGCCGTCGATCGGGTTGCCGAGCGGGTCGACGACGCGGCCGAGGTAGCCCTCGCCGACGGGCACCGAGAGGACCTCGCCCGTGCGGGTCGACCTCCATGCCCTCGACGATGCCGCCGAACTCACCGAGCACGACGACGCCGATCTCGGTCTCGTCGAGGTTCTGGCGCGAGGCCGAGGGTGCCGTCCGCGAAGCGCAGAGCTCGTTGGCCATGACGCCGGGCAGGCCCTCGACGTGCGCGATGCCGTCGGCGGCGTCGATGACGTGGCCGACCTCGGCCGTCGTCGACGTCGACGCCTCGTAGGACGAGACGAAGTCGTCGAGTGCGCCCTTGATCTCGTCGGGGCTGATGGTGATGCTCTGCCATGTGTCTTCCTCTTGCGGTGTCCTTCGACCTAGCCGAGCTTCAGGCGCAGGTCGGTGAACTTTGAACGGACGGTGCCGTCGATGACGTCGTCGCCGATCGCGACCCGCAGGCCGCCGAGCACGGCCGGGTCGACGATCTGCTGCAGCTGCAGCGTGCGGCCGTACTGGCGCTCGAGGCCCGCCCGGAGGCGGTCGAGCTGCGGGGCGGGGATCTCGCGAGCCGAGGTGACGGTCGCGATCGAGCGACCGGCGGCGGCAGCGACCTCGGTCGCGGCGCCGCGGAGCAGCTGCGCCGATGCGACGGCCGCGCGGGACGCGCACGAGGTGGTCGAGGATCGCCAGGGTCGCACTCGCTCGCCCTGCCGGCGAGCAGGCGCTGCACGAGCGCCGCCTTGTCGTCGGCCTTGCCGAGCACGCCGCCGAGCGCGAGCTCGAGCTGCGGGTCGGAGCCGACGATGCGGGCGAACGACGCGATCTCACCCGCGACGTCCGCGCCGGCGGAGCCGCGACGGCGATGCGGATGCCCGCGTCGTCGATCGCGGCGAGGATGTCGTCCCCATCGGACCAGCGCTGGCGGGCCAGGTGCGCGACGATCGCCTTCGCCGCGGAGCCGAGCTCTGCGAGCACGCGCTCGGCCAGGGCCGCACGCGCGTCGGCGGGCGAGACCGCATCGGTGAGGGATGCGAGCACCTGCGGGCTGCGCTCGATGGCGCGCGACGCCCGGAAGAGGTCGCGCGCGTCCTCGAGGCCAGCCTGCGGCTGGCGCAGGAGCGCCTCGTCGATGCCGGCTCGTGCCTGGCTGGTCGCGCTGCCCACTAGCGGGTCGCCGTGTCGTGCTCGAGGTCGGCCAGGAAGCGGTCGACGATCGCCGCGGAGCGCGCGTCGTCCATCGACTCGCCGACGACCTTCTCCGACAGGCCGAGGGCGAGCGTGCCGACCTCGGTCTTCAGCGACGAGAAGGCAGCCTGGCGCTCGGCCTCGATGCGCTGGTGCGCCTGCGCGGTGATGCGCTCGGCCTCGTCGTTGGCGCGAGCCTTGAGGTCGGCCTCGATCTTGGCGGCGTCGGCACGAGCCTGGTCCTTGATGCGACCGGCCTCGAGCCGAGCCTCAGCGAGCTGGGTGTTGTACGACTCCAGCGCAGCGGCGGCCTCGGCCTGCGCGGCCTCTGCCTTCTTGATGCCGCCCTCGATGGCTGCGGAGCGCTCGTCGAGCAGCGCCTGCATGCGCGGGAGGACGACCTTCCAGAAGACCAGCAGGAGGACGACGAAGATGACCGTCGACCAGATGAGGTCGTAGGGGGCAGGAAGCAGGGGGTTGGGCTGTTCCCCCGCTTCTTCCGCGAGGAAGAGAGGAGTGATGAGCATCAGGGCCTCAGACCATGAAGAAGTACGTGGCGATACCGATGAACGCCAGTGCCTCCGTGAACGCGATGCCGATGAACATGAGGACCGTCAGGCGGCCCTGCAGCTCGGGCTGGCGGGCGACCGACTCGATCGTCTTGCCGACGACGATGCCGACGCCGATGGCGGGGCCGATGGCAGCGAGGCCGTAGCCCACGGTGCCGATGTTGCCGTTGATCTCGGCGAGGATGGTCGTGGCGTTGTCCACGGTGGTTCCTTTCTGGAGTTCCGAAAAGACGGAAGGGTCAGTGCTCTTCAGCCAGCGCGAGCTGGATGTAGATCGTGGTCAGGATGGCGAAGACGTAGGCCTGCAGGACGCAGACCAGCAGCTCGAAGACGGTGAACGCGAAGCCGAACGCGAGCGTGCCGACACCGAGCACCGGGAAGAAGCCGCCGGCGCTGAAGAAGAAGAACTGCGTCGCGGCGAAGAAGAGGACGAGCATGAGGTGGCCGACGAGCATGTTCATCATGAGTCGCAGCGTCAGCGTGATCGGGCGCAGCACGAACGTCGAGACGAACTCGAGCGGCAGCACGATGATGTAGAGCGGCCACGGCACGCCCGGCGGCAGCAGCGCGTTCTTCAGGAACGCGCCGGGGTGCTTCTTGAGGCCCGCGTAGATGAACGCGACGTAGGCGACGAGCGCCAGCACGAGCGGCACGCCGATCACGGAGGTGCCGGCGATGTTGAGGCCCGGGATGACGGCGGTGAAGTTCATCGCCAGCACCATGAAGAAGATGGTGGTGATGAGCGGCAGGAAGCGCTTGCCGTCCTTCTCGCCGAGCAGGTCGTAGGCGATGCCGTCGCGGACGAAGCCGAGGCCCATCTCGACGAGGCTCTGGCCGCGCGTCGGCACCATGCGCAGCTTGCGCGTGCCGAGCACGAAGATCAGGATGAGCGCGATCGCCGCGATCAGGCGCACGATGATGATGCGGTTGATGCCGAAGATGGGCTCTTCGCCGTCGACCCAGCCGACCGTGGGGTCCTGGAACAGGACGATGGGCGGGAAGAAGTCCGCGAGGGTCGGCGGGTGGAACGGCTCGGGCTCGGTTCCAGCGGCGGCCAGCGGCGTCAGCAAGGCGTTCAGCGTCTCTTCCTCAACCTCAGGGCGCCTGGCGCCGGTTCGACGTCGTGAGTCCCCCTCGCGCGATCGCGCTCGAAGCTGAGCGGAGCAGTGGGGGGAGCGGTAACGACACTATCAGAGCGGTGGGCCGGGGCCGACACCGGGGAGGCCTCCATCAGGCGCGGGCACCCGACGCCGGACGGCCCTGCGTCTCGTCGTCGGCGTCGCTGTCGATGGTCGGCTGGCGGCTCGTCGCGATGACGACGCAGTCGATCACGAGCGAGCCGATCACGGCCGCGACGAGCGAGCCGAAGGCGACGCCGCGGTGCAGCCAGTCCTGGTCGCCCAGCACGAACACGAGCACGATGAAGAGCACGAACTTCAGCAGCCAGCCGCCGAGCACGATGCCGAAGAACGCTCCGGAGATCATCGCCCCCTTCGACACCTTGAAGGCGAGCAGGATGCTCGCGCCCGTCAGCATGCAGAAGACGATGGCGAGGGCGGTGCCGACGAGCGCGGACGCGACGCCGGCGCCCGCGGCCAGGAACCATCCGACCACGCCGCCGACGACGGCGACCGCCGCCGCGAGGATGCCTCCCCAGAGCAGGATGCGCTGCATGATGGCGGTCGTCGTCACTGGATCCTCCCCCGTGTGTGAGTGCCTGCGTGTGTGAGTGCTCGAGTCCCCTGCGCGCCGCACGGCGCTCGCGCAGCACGCGCAGCAGCGTCTGCCACACGCGCCGGCTGACCGGCGCGGCCGTCAGCACCGCGCACACGAGGAATCCAGCCACCATGATACCGACCGCCACCCACCAGGGCTGGGGCATGAGGAACAGCAGGCAGCCGACGGAGACGACGGCCGTCCACGCGTAGAAGATGAGCACCGCACCGAGGTGCGAGTGGCCCATGTCGAGCAGCCGGTGGTGCAGGTGCTTGCGGTCGGCGGCGAAGGGGCTCGAGCCGTTCAGGAGCCTGCGCACGACGGCGAGGCACGAAGTCGGTGAGCGGCAGCAGCAGGATCGCGAGGGGCAGCAGGATGGGGATGAAGGCGGGCAGGATCTGGCTGCGGCCGCCCATCGTCGCGAGGTCGATCTGGCCGGTGACGGCGATCGCGCTCGCCGCGGTCAGGAGGCCGAGCATGAGCGCTCCCCCGTCGCCCATGAACATGCGCGCGGGGTGCCAGTTGACCGGCAGGAAGCCGATGCAGACGCCGACGATGATCGAGGTGATGAGGCTCGCGAGCGAGAAGTAGGCGTTCGGCTGCCCGAGGTTCGCGCTGATGACGAAGATGTAGCCGAAGAAGGCGGTCGAGCCGATGATCGTGGTGCCGGCGACGAGCCCGTCGAGGCCGTCGATGAAGTTCACGGCGTTCATGACGAGCACGATGAGCAGCACCGTGAGGCTGATCGCCATCGTCGACGACGGCACCGTCAGCCCGCCGATGGGCAGGCTGACGATCTGCACGCCGAAGATGGCCACGCCCGTCGCGACCAGGATCTGCGCGCCGAGCTTCAGCATCCAGTCGAGGTCGTACAGGTCGTCGAGCACGCCGAGCGCGCAGATCGCGACGGCGCCGGCGAGCAGGGTCCAGATGCGCACCGGCTCGGCGAAGATGCCCGAGAGCTCGGGGATGAGCGCGGCGACCCCGAACGCGCCGAGCAGCCCGAGGCACATCGCGGCCCCGCCGAGCCGCGGGGTCGGCCGGGAGTGCACGTCGCGCTCGCGCACGGGCGGATGGATGCCGTACCGGAGCGCGAGCCGCAGCACGACGCGGCTGGCGAGGAACGTGATGATCGCCGCGACCGCCGTGATGACGAGGAAGATCACGGCGTCATCCGTCGACGAGCAGGTCGCCGAGCGCGTCCGCGATGACCGCGCGCGGCAGCACGCCCTGGCGGACGATGCGCGCGGTGCCCGGCGTCGAGCAGTCGAGGATCGTGGACCCGTTCTGCTCCCCCGCCGCTGCGGCGCCGCCGACCTCGCCGGCGTCGAGCACGACCGCGACGCGGTCGCCGAGCATCTCGGCGGCGCCTGCCGCGGTGGTGGGCGCGGGCATGCCGTGCAGGTTGGCGCTCGAGACGGCGAGCGGTCCGGTCTCGCGCAGCAGGCCGATCGCGATCGGGTGGTCGGGGACCCGGATGGCCACGGTGCCGCCGGTGTCGCCGAGATCCCAGGTGAGCGACGGCTGCGCGCGCACGATGACGGTGAGCGGGCCGGGCCAGTGCGCCTCGAGCAGCGGCTCGACCTCCGCCGGGATCGACTCGGCGAGCGCGGTCGCCATGGCGCGGTCGGCGACGAGCACGGGCGGCGGGAAGCCCCGGTCGCGACCCTTCGCGGCGAGCAGCCCGGCGACGGCCGCGTGCGAGAACGCGTCGGCGGCGATGCCGTAGACGGTGTCGGTCGGCATCACGATGCACTGGCCCGCGGCGACGGCCGTGCGCGCGGCGCGGATGCCGTCGAGCAGGGACATCGGGTCGGCGCAGTCATGGATGGCGGGCACCAGCCCATGGTAGTCGCGCCGGGGAGGCGGGCTCGGGGGTCAGCGGGTGGCGGCGGTGACGCGATCCCTGCCGGTGAGGTCGCGGTGCGTGCGCGCGTCGTGGAAGCCGGCGTCCTCGAGCATCTCGCGGATGGCCGCGGACTGGTGCTCCGCATGCTCGAACGCGACGAGCCCTCCCGGTGCGACGAGGTCGGCCGCGAGCGGCGCGAGGTCGCGCACGAACTCGAGCCCGTCGGCGCCCGAGTAGAGGGCGCCCTCGGGGTCGAAGCCGCGCACCTCCGGGTCGGCGGGGATGATCGCGTGCGGCACGTAGGGCGGGTTCGACACGAGCGCGGCGAGGGAGCCGGGGTGCACCCCGACCGCGGCGAGCGCGGCGGCGTCGCGCGCATCCGCGTGGAGCAGCACGATGCCGGGCGCGAGCGCGTCGACGTTGCGGCGCGCCCAGACATAGGCCGCGGGGCTCAGCTCGACCGCGACCACCCGCGCGCCGGCCTCCTGCGCGAGCGCGATGCCCACCGCGCCCGAGCCTGCGCCCACGTCGAGCACCATCGGCTCGACCGCGCCGCGCAGGTGCTCGAGCGCGACCTCGACGAGCAGCTCCGTCTCGGGCCGGGGCGTGAACACGCCTGGACCGACGCGCAGCTCGACGTGCCGGAACGGGGCGACGCCCGTGATGTGCTGCAGCGGCTCCCGCGCCTCGCGCCGCGCGACGGCGGCGCGGAAGCGCGCGAGCGCATCCTCGTCGAACGGCCTGCCCATCGCGATGTCGACGCGGATCTCGCCGGTGCTCGCGGCCGCGGCCCACGCCGCCAGCAGCTCGGCGTCGGGGCCGTCGATGCCGGCGCGCGCGAGCCGTCCGCGGGCGGCGCGCACCTCGTCGGCGACGGTCGGTTGATCCACGAGCACACGCTATACGGCGGCGCCTCAGCCGTGCCCCTCTAGGATGAAAGCAACGCTTCCACCCGGTGAAAGGACAACGCATGGCGCGCATCTTCGACGACATCACGGCCACCATCGGCGGCACGCCGCTCGTGCGCCTCCAGCGCATGGACGACACGGATGCCACCGTGCTCGTCAAGCTCGAGTCGTTCAACCCCGGCGCATCCGTCAAGGACCGCATCGGCCGGGCGATCATCGACGCGGCCGAGGCGGCGGCTGCTGCCCCCGGGCGGCACGATCGTCGAGGGCACGAGCGGCAACACCGGCATCGCGCTCGCCATGGTCGGTGCGGCGCGCGGCTACCGCGTGGTGCTCACGATGCCCGAGACGATGTCGGTCGAGCGGCGCGCGATCCTCAAGGCCTACGGCGCCGAGCTCATCCTCACCCCCGGGCCGGACGGGCATGCGCGGCGCCGTCGAGCGCGCGCAGCAGGTCGTCGACGAGACGCCCGGCGCCATCCTCGCCCGCCAGTTCGAGAACGAGGCGAACGTGCGCGTGCACCGCGAGACGACCGCCGAGGAGATCTGGGCCGACACCGACGGCGACGTCGACATCTTCATCGCCGGCATCGGCACGGGCGGCACCATCACGGGCGCCGGCGGCCGGCTCAAGGAGCTGAACCCCGACATCCGCATCATCGCCGTCGAGCCCGCCGACTCGCCGCTGCTCACGAAGGGCACGGCCGGGCCGCACAAGATCCAGGGCCTCGGCGCGAACTTCGTGCCCGCGCTGCTCGACACCGGCGTCTACGACGAGGTCATCGACGTCGAGCTCGACGACGCCGTGCGGCTCGGCCGCCGGCTGGCCGCCGACGAGGGCATCTTCGCGGGCATCTCGTCCGGCGCGATCATCTGGGCGGCGCTCGAGGTCGCGACAGCGACCGGAGTCGGCCGGCAAGACGATCGTGGCGATCGTCTGCGACACGGGCGAGCGCTACCTCTCGATGCCCATCTACGCCGACCTGGCCTAGGCGGTCGGATGGGCCTGCTCAACGTCCGCGAGGACATCGAGAACGCGAAGCGGCACGACCCGGCCGCGCGCGGCGCGGTGACGATCGCGCTCACCTACTCGACCCTGCACGCGGTCTGGGCCCACCGCATCCAGCACCGGCTCTGGAACGCCGGCGCGCGCTCGCTCGCGCGCGCCGGCAGCCAGTTCGCGCGCTTCGTGACGGGCGTCGAGATCCACCCGGGCGCGCGGCTCGGGCGCCGCTTCTTCATCGACCACGGCATGGGCGTCGTGATCGGCGAGACCGCCGAGATCGGCGACGACGTGATGCTCTACCACGGGGTCACGCTCGGCGGCACGGCGAACGCCGCGGTGAAGCGGCACCCGACGCTCGGCCACCGGGTGCTGGTCGGCGCCGGGGCGAAGATCCTCGGGCCGATCGCGCTCGGCGACGACGTGCGGGTGGGCGCGAACGCGGTCGTGCTGCACGACGCGCCCTCCGGTGCCACCCTCGTCGGCGTGCCGGCCCGGCCCGTGGCGCGGACCGCGCCGGCGGAGCTCCCGCACATCGAGTACTCGATCTAGCCCGCCACCCCGTGGGCCCCGCGCCTGAGCGGTCGCTCCCGCACGTGAGCGGTCACCTCCCGCACTGAGCGGTCACCTCCCGCACCTGAGCGGTCACTCCCGCACCTGAGCGGTCACTCCCGCACCTGAGCGGTCACTCCCGCTTCTGAGCGGTCACTCCCGCACGTGAGTGGTAGTCCAGGACCAACTGCACCGTCACTCACTTCCCGGGCCGCCGGAGTGACCACTCACCCACCGGAGTGACCACTCACCCACCGAGTGACCACTCACCCGCGGGAGTGACCACTCACCCGCCGAGTGACCACTCACCCGCCGTGACCACTCACCCACCGGAGGCGCCCCGCGAGGGAGATGCCGCGGGCGCGGGGCGCTCCGTGAGCGCGAGTCCCGCGACGGCGACGAGGATGCCGGCGAGGAAGAGCAGCATCAGCGGGTTCCACGGCTGCACGCCGGTCGCGAGCGCCCACAGCACGGTGAGCGCGCCGCCGACGCCGGTCCAGACGGCGTACCCGGTCGCGAGCGGGATGCTCTGCACGGCCCGCTCCAGGCCGATGAAGCTCAGCACCGCGGCGACGGCGAACACGACGGTCGGGCCGGGCTCGGTGAAGCCCGCGGACTCCCCCAGCGCGGTCGCCCAGACGGCTTCGAGCACGGCGCTCGCGAGCAGCACGAGCCATGCGGTGCGGGCGCGCATCAGCTCACCAGCTTGAGGCCGACGAGGCAGCCGACGAGCAGCACGAGCAGCAGCGAGCGCACGAGGGTCAGCCGCTCCTTGCCGCGCGCCGCCTGCAGCGCCACCGTCGCGACGGCGCCGACCCCCACCCAGACCGCATAGGCGGTGCCGGTCGGGATCTCGAGCATCGCCCACGCGAGGCCGCCCATCGAGGCGAGCATCGCGGCGGCGAACAGCACGGTGGGCCGCCATCGGCGGAAGCCCTTCGACGCCTGCATCGCGGCCGCCCACACGGCCTCCAGCAGGCCGGAGGCGATCAGGATCACCCAGGACATGACGAGTCCTTCCGGCCGTCTTGTCGCTGTGCGGGTACGGCTCCCTCGTCCGCGGACCCTGCCTCGGGTCCGGTGCGATGGTACTCGTCGCCACCCGGTCGACGGCGCCCCGTCGGGAGGCTCACTCGCGCCAGGCGATGCCGCTCTGCGCGATCCGGACGCGCGACTCCTCGGGTGTGAGGGGCTCCCCGACCGTCGCGTGCGTCGCGATGGGCGCGATCGCGTACGCGATCGCATCCGGCAGCACTTGCAGCAAGCCGAGCGCCCGCTCGCCGTCCTGCCCTCGCCGACCGCCCGACTCGACCAGCAGGTCCTGCGTGTAGGCGAGCGACGGTGCCGTGTGCACGGGGATGCCGGCGAACGTCGACGAGACCGCGTGGTGCGTGTGGCCGCCCACGATGGCGCGCACGTCGCTGCCCGCGAGCACGCGCGCGAGGCGCTCCTGGTCCCGCAGCTCGACCGTCACGGCGAGGTCGAGGAACGCCGGCACCGGCGGATGGTGCAGCACGAGGATCGACCCGAGCGGAGCCCGCGACTCGAGCACGCCCTCGAGCCACTCGAGCTGGCGGTCGTCGATCGTGCCCCAGTGCGCCCCTGGCACGCTCGAGTCGAGCACGACGATCCGCAGCCCCGCGACCATGTGGACGCCGCAGATCGGCGCGTCCGGTCCGAGCGAGGTGAACGCATCCGCCGCTGCCGGAGCGCCGTGCAGCATGACGGCGCGGAGAGCAGCTCGGTCGTCGTGGTTGCCGGTCGCGACCACGAGCTGCGACCCCATGCGCGAGATGGGCCCCGCCATGATCTCGCGCAGCCGCTCGTAGGCTCCACGGTCGCCCTTGTCGGCGAGATCGCCGGAGAGCACCACGGCGCGTCCGGACGGATGCCCGACGCCTCGAGCCGCGCGATGGCCGTGACGAGGGTGCGGTCGCTGTCGACACGCCCCGTGCAGCGGGCTGCCGTCGGCCGTGAGATGCACATCGGTGAGCTGCGCGATCGTGACGCTGGGCCTGCGGATGCTCGCTGATGATCGTCGCGTCAGCCACGGCGGCTCCCCTTCCCCGCCCGACCGTAGACGAGCCAGAGGACGAAGCCCTGCACGATCATGAGCAGCACGGTCTAGACGAACGTGATCGACATCGCTTCGAGGTTGGCCTCGCCGCTCGCATCGAGCGCTTGATGGCGATGCCGAGCGGCTCCGCGAGCGGGTGGTAGAGGAAGACCGCCGCGTCGTAGTCGTCGAGCAGGCTGTTGAAGTTGAGCGCGGTGATCGCCGCGACCGTCGGCAGGATCATGCGGCACGACGACGCGGAACAGCGTCTGCAGCTGCCCGGCGCCGAGGATCCGGGAGGCGTCCTCGAGGTCGGCGGGCACCGACGCGAACGCTGCCTTCAGCAGCCGCAGCGTGAACGGCAGCTTGATGATGATGTACGCGACCAGCAGCAGCACGACGGTGCCGGTGAGCACCTTGCCGCCGATGAGCGCCTGCGGGCGGTCGAACGCCATCACGAGCCCGAGCGCGATCAGGATGGTCGGCAGGATCCACGGCAGGTGCAGGATGTACTCGATCGCGCTCGAGAGCCGCCCCGGGTGCCGCGTGATGATGCGAGCGACGAAGACGATGCCGATGACGGCGATGACGGATGCGAGCGCGCGAGTACGCGACGGACACCAGGAACGGGCGGAGCGCATCCGCGCTCGTCAGCACCGTCACCCAGTGCTCGAGCGTCAGGTCGCCGAGACCGATCGACGCCGGCGGAGATCGCGCGCGCATCGACGAACGAGAGCAGCAGCACAGCGGCGACCGGGAACACGTACACGATCCAGAGCAGCCCACGCGCGATGTGCATGAGCGCCGAGCCCCAACGGTGCGGAACGGCTCTGGCTCGAGCGGGCGCGCGACCTTCGCGACGGCGAAGTAGGTGCCGCTGCGCTCGACCCGGTTCATGATCGCCAGCAGCGACGATCGTCGCGAGGCCCAGGATGATCGCGAGCAGCGCCGCGACGTCGCGGGAGGTCTGCGAGCGCGAGAAGGTGAGGATCATCGGTGCGACGGTCTGGAAGTCCTCGCCGCCGAGGACGAGCGGTGCCGTGAGAGCGCCGAGCCCGATGAGGAAAGGTGAGCACCGTGACCGCGAAGATCATCGGCTCGCAGGCGTCGGCAGCACGATGCGCCAGAGGATCGTCCAGGTGCCGGCGCCCATGAGCCTGCGCAGCCTCGATCGCGTGCCGGTCGACCTTCGCGAGCGCCGCCGAGAGGAACAGCATGTGATTCGTCGTGGTCGCGAAGGTCATGACGATCACGACGGCGAAGAAGCCGGAGAACCAGTTGCGGTCGAGATCCGGGATCCAGGTCGCCAGCCAGTTCGTGACGAATCCGTACCGGCCGTAGATGAAGCTGTAGCCGGCGGCGAGGACGATGCCGCCGTAGATGAAGGTGGTCGCGAAGCCGAGCCACAGCACGCGCCGCGCTGCGCATCTTGAACCACTGCGTGACGAGCACGATGAAGATGCCGACGACGTTGACGGTGAGGGCAAGCGTGCACGCGAGCAGCAGGCTGTTGCCGAGCGAGCGGAGTGCCCGCTCGCTCGAGAGCAGCCGCTCGACGGCGCGTGAGCGAGAGCTGCCCGTCGGGCGCGAACGTCGCCGCCGAGCAGCGAGACGTTGGGCAGCACGAGGAAGGCGGCGGCGAACCAGATGACCGCGACCACCACGACGATCGCGAGCGGCGAGCGCAGGATGCCGCGCGTGCCGGAGCGCGCTGCGCTCACTCCGAGCGCCCGTAGCGCAGCAGCGCGCGCCTCGTCGATCGCCACCCGCGTCTCGTCGTCGAGCCGCAGGCCGAGCGCGGCCCGGCTCGCGCTCTCGGCGAGCAGCCGAGTCACCGGCGACCTCGAGCTCGAGCGAGCGTCGAGGCGCCTCGGTAGGCGGTGCCCCGCACGACGGCGGGTGCGCCCTGCTCCGAGGAGCGTCACGTGCTCGGGACGCACCCACGCCTCGCCGTCGGCACGCCAGGTCGAGTGCCGCGAGCTGCGCATCGCTGCAGCCTCGTCGCCTCGCCGATGAAGTCGCAGACGAAGGGCGACGCCGACACGCTCGTAGATGTCGACCGGGGTGCCGACCTGCTCGACCCGTGCCGTCGGAGAGCACCGCGATGCGGTCGCTGAGCGCGAGCGCCTCCTCCTGGTCGTGCGTGACGTAGACGGTCGTCACGCCGAGCTCGCGCTGCAGCCGCTGGAGCTCGCCGCGCAGCTGCACGCGCAGCTTCGCGTCGAGGTTCGAGAGCGGCTCGTCGAGCAGCAGGATGCGCGGCTCGAGCACGAGCGCTCGGGCGATCGCGACGCGCTGCTGCTGGCCGCCGGAGAGCTCGTGCGACACCCCGCTCGAGCTGGCCGCCGCGAGGCCGACCTGCTCGGCCACCTCGTCGACGAGCGTGCGCCGCTCGCCACCGGGGCGGCGGCGCACGCGCAGGCCGAACGCGATGTTCTCGCGCACCGACATGCTGGGGAAGAGCGCATAGCTCTGGAAGACCATGCCCACGCCGCGCCGCTCGCTCGGCACGCGCGTGACATCGCGGCCGTCGATCTCGACCGACCCGCGGTCGGGCTCCACGAAGCCCGCGAGCGCGCGCAGCGCCGTGGTCTTGCCGCACCCCGAGGGACCCAGCAGGGTGAAGAACTCCCCCTCGTCGATCGCGAGGTCGAGCCCCTCGAGCGCCACGTGGCCCTCGTACTCCACGCGGACTCCGTCGAATCGGATCATCATCGCTCCTCGTGCGGGTGCGGGGCGGGAGCGGCGTCGCCGCCCCCGCCCGCGCGGATCAGGGCAGGTACTCGAGCTCGATGCGCTCCACCCAGGTGCCGATGTGCTCGCGCACGAAGCGCGTAGTCGATGTCCGCACGCTCGACCGAGCCGATCAGCTCGACGATCTCGGGGTTCGCCTGCTCCTGCGCCGTCTCGTTCACCGGCATGGAGTTGAACTCCTCGGCGAACGCGCCCTGCACGTCTGCGGAGCCGAACCAGTCGATGAAGGCCTGCGCCTGCTCCTCCTGGTCGGTGCCGGCGATGACGCCGATCTGCTCGGTGACGAACGGCACCCCGTTCTCCGACGGCACGATCGCCGTCGTCGTGCCGTACTCCGCGTCGCGGGCGATGATGCCGCCGGACGGGACGATGCCGTAGTCGACCTCGTCGCGGTCGAACCGCGCGTAGAGGTCGGTGCCCTCGACAGCGGGGCTGCCGTTCGCGAAGTACGCCTCGACCGCCGCCCAGCCCTCATCCGAGACCTCTCCGGCCTCGTCGACGTAGGGGCGAGGATGCCTGCCGAGCGACGAGCTGCGGCGTCGCCTGGCCGAGCGCCGGTGTTGACCTCGTACGTGCCCGCGTACGCGGGGTCGGTCCACAGCTCGGCGACGTCCGAGGGAGCGCCGTCGACGGCGGCCTCGTCGTAGACCATCACGATCGCCTGGTCGACGAGCGGCCAGTAGACGCCGTCGACGGGATCCCCGGCGTCCTGCGGCACCTCCGCTGCCCACTCGGGCTCGTAGCCGACGATCGCCTCCTCCGCCTTGAGGGACTCGAAGAACATCGTGTTGAGGCCGAAGACCACGTCGCCGACCGGGTTGTTCTGCTCGGCGATGATGCGGTTCGTGAGGTCCGCGCCGCCGAGGCCGACGATCTCGATGTCGATGCCGGCCTCCGCCGCCTGCTCGGTGACCCACTCGCCGCGGCCGTCCGAGTTCGAGTTGGTGTAGACGATCAGCGTGTCGCCGCTGCCTGCGGCCGCCGGCTCGGAGCCCTCGCCCTCAGGCGCCCCGCTCGCGCATCCGGCGAGCAGCAGGGTGCCGGTCGCGAGCAGTGCTGCCGCGCGGACTCCGCGCTTCGTGGACATCTCCATCGGTGTGCCTCTCTCCTGTGGCCGCGGACGTCGAGCGTCAGCGACAGCAAGTCGCGCGCGTCAGCAAAGTTGCTCGCGCGTTCGATCTGAACGTAGCCCGATCAGGTGAACCGAATGCTGAGAATCGCTGAACGCGAGGCGACGGATCAGAGGCTCGAGTGCGCCCGCCAGGTGGCGAGCGCGAGCCCCACGACGAGCACGACGGCGGCGAGCACGGCGAGCACCGCCCACTCCGCGGTGCCGGCGCCGAGCGCGAGCAGGGAGCCGAGCGCCGCGAGCGCGGCGACCGAAGCCGTCAGCCACGTGAGCGGCGTCGCCGCGCGGTGCGCGGTGCGGAACGTCGACGCATCTGCGCGCAGCCGCCGGCCCGGCAGCCCGAGCGCGGGGCTCGGAGGGATGCGTCCGAGCCCGATCAGGTGCACGACGACCCCGATCGCGATCGCGCCGGCGGCGAGCAGCACCGACCCGAGCGACATCAGCACCGTGTCCATGCCGTCATCCTGTCAGGCGGTGCGCAGCTCGCGGTGCGGCTCGTCATCGCCCGGCCACTCGAAGCCGGCGACGAACCGCTCGAGCGCCTCCTCGTCGAGCACGACCGACTCCGGGCCGGGCTCGCGGTCGCGCAGTCGCGCGGTCAGCGTCGCGAGCGGCGCGCGCACGACGACCAGCTCGTGGGTCGCGCCCATGGCGCCGCAGCGCATCCGCCACTCGTCGCGCACCGCGCGGGTCGAGAGCGACGCGTCGAGCACGACGCGCTCCCCCGCCGCGACGGCCGCCGCCATGCGGGCGTGCAGGTCGACGTCGATCGAGGCCATGAGCTCCTCGGTGAAGGCGCCGTCGTGCACCCCGCGCGCCCATGCCTCGCGGTCGAACGACAGCACGGTCGCGCCGCCCGCCTCGAGCTCGCGGGCGAGCGTCGACTTGCCCGCGCACGCCGGGCCGCACAGGAGCGTCACGGCGGGCGGGGACGGGACCATGCGCGCGAGCCTACGTCAGCGTCGCGCGCACGGTCCGTCGCAAGCACCGTCCGCCGCGGCCTCAGCGCAGGTCGACCCGGATCACCGAGCCGTCGCCCGACGAGACGGAGTCGACCGTCAGGTAGGCCCAGTGCCCCTGGATCGCCACGCCGTAGGGCGCGGAGAGGCCGGAGACGACCGCCTCGTGCTCGGATCCCCCCGGCGTGATGCGTCGCAGCGACCCGACGTGCCCGTCGAAGAAGTTGCTGTCGTCGAGCTGCACCGCATAGAGCGTGTCGCCGCGCCACTCCAGGCTCGTGACCATCGTCAGGCCCGTCGCGTAGACGGTCGCCTCGCCGTCGGGCGTCACCCGCCAGATGCTCGAGGCTCCGGTCGGGAACGGGAAGCCGGTGAGCTGCGACACGTAGTAGGCGCCGTCGGGGCCCACCGCGACATCGGTCGGCACGGCCTGCGGGCTGATGTCCGGGCCGCCGAACGGGCTCGGCACGGGATCGCCGTCCGGGAAGACCGCGACCGTGCTCTCACTCCCGTGGCCGACGCTCAACAGCGTGTTGCCGCCGGCGTCGGTGACCGCCCAGTGCTGGCCGCCGAGCGATGTGAAGCCCACCGCGTTGCTGTCCGGCGGCACGTTGCCGTCGGGGTTGTTCGCCACCTCGTAGGCGAGCACGTCGGCGACGAGGTCGAGGTCGGCGCCTGCGACGGGCGCCGACCGCAGGCTGCCGGTGCGGAGCGTGCCGAAGGCGGCGTACTCGTCGCCCAGGTCGACGCGCGCCGTCGAGGCGGCGGACATGCCGCCGATGAGGACCGCGATGCTGTTGCCCTGCACGTCGACGTCGGATGCGCCGACCACCTCGCCGTTGAAGTCGAGCGTGGGCAGGTCGGTGACGACGCGCCGCTGGCCGGTGCGGCTCACCTCGGTCACCGAGCCGGTCAGGCCGCAGGCCTGGAACTCGGAGCCGACACCGGGGATGGCCTCGCAGATGTCGGCGACGCCGGCCTCGGCGACGTAGATGCGCTGGCCGGGACCGACCGAGAGCTGCGCCGCCGTGACGTCGACCAGCGTGGCGCCGTTGACGAGCGACACGCGGCTGACGCCGGTGTGCAGCACCTGTCCGTTGACGTTGAACGTTGCCGCGCGCGATGTCGCGATCCACCGTGATCTTCAGCTCGGCGCTCGACGACGATCGCCGCCGACCGGCGCCGCCGCGGGAGTCACCGGCGCGCGCGCATTCGAGATCGAGCAGGCGATTGTATTCGGCGAGCGTCAGCGTGACCGAGCGCGGTTGATCGCCGGGCCGCGACCGGCGGCTGCGCGACGCAGCGTGCACGGTCGAACGAGAACAGAGAGTGCCGCGCAATGTGTTTCGTGGTCATGACGCACCTACTTGATCCGGCGGATCGTGAGATCGAACGAAGGCGCCTGTGCTTCGGCGGTCAGTTCGGAAGCCATGAAGAGCGACGGGCCCATCGACGGAAACGCCACTTCGACCGGCAGCGCGCCCCTGACCTGCGGCCGCCGCCTTCGTTGCGGTAGCGATCGATCAGCGACTCTGGACGCCTCCCAGCGCGCGCGATCCATCGGTCCGCTTCGTGCGACCTGGTGGCGCGGCGCCGATGCGAGACGGCGGCGCGCCCGGTCCAGGCGAGGGCTTGCGGCGACATTGCGCCGCCGCGCTCAAGCCGAATCCGCGCCCGCCTGCCGCGCAGCGCTTCCGCGAACACGCCCGGATCGGACTCGATCGCGGAACGTGCCCGGTTGCAGCGCGACGCGATAAGCGCGGCGAGCGATAGCAGCTCGACGCCGGTGCGCGAGATCGGCAGATCGAGCGCCGGCAGATCGAGGCGCGCGCGCGCCCTTGTCGATCCACGCGTCGATCGGCTGCAGGTAGGTGATCCGCACGACGAACGTCGGCGCGTCCTCGCCGGCGCGGCCCTTCTCGAGCGCGAGCAGCACCGACTCTCCTTCCGCGACGCCGGGCCGGACCGGCCGTGCCGGCGACCGACGCGCTCCAGATCGTGGCGCCGGCCGGCAGCGTGACCTTCAAGAAGCTGCGCTGGTTGTTGCGGACGGCGTAGTGCGCTTCGACCAGCAACAGTCCGTCCTCCGCGACCAGCGCGCGATAGCGCGCCTCTTCGACGTTGGCGATCAGCACCGCCTGCGGCGTATACCGCTTGACCGACGACTGCAGCGACGCGCGGATCGGCGCCGCCGATCGGCCGCAGCCGAAACGCCACCATCGACGGCGACTCGCGTCCGGCGATGACGTCGGCGAGCTCGGAGACGTCGGCCGGCTCGAGCCCTCGCATCTGGTGCTTCTCGATCTCGCCCGCGCCGAGCACGCTGACCGCCACGCCGCCGCTCTCCCGCTCCGCGGCGGGCACGCGCACCAGCGGCACGGTGACGTCGCCGTCGCGGGCAGCCGGCTTTCGCCCTGCACCACGAACGACACCTCGGTCGTCGACCGGATCGAGGAAGCCGCACGCGCAGCAGTCCGCCATTGACTTCCCAGTCGGCGACGGTCGCGCCGTTCACCTGGTTGATCGACCATGCCCGGCCGGAATCGCCAGCGACAGCTCGCGCGCCATGCCCTGCTGCACTTCGACGCGAACGCACCGCGGACATCGCCGACACCTCTTCGCCGAGCCCGAGCACCGACGCGACGCGCGCGCGGAACCGCAGCGGCTGCTCGGCGCGGCGATCGTCGACCTTGCGCTTCCACGAAAAGCCGAGCGGCTGGTTGGCGCGCCCGAGCGCCGTCCACGGCTTTCGGTGGCCGATTCCGATCGCTCGCTGATGAATCCGCCGGTCACCGTCAGCTCGACGCCGCCGCGCGGCAGCGTCAGCGCTCGCGCGCGACAGCGCCGCCGGCGACGGGGCAGCGCGATCGACTCGGTGCCGGCCGACGCGCCAGCGGCAACGAGATCTCGAGCGACAGCACGACGCGGCCCGGTCGCGACAGCACCACGTGCGCCGGCGGCCCTTCGATGAGCGACACCGGCTGGCCATCGAGGCGCGCGTCGCGCACCATCAGCCCGGCGGGAATCGGCACCTTCACCCAGCCGTCGCGCAGCACGTCGACGGTCAGCAGCGCGCGGCCGGCGATCGCGCCTCGCCTCGACGCGCAGCTCGTAGTCGACGCGCGTCAGCGTGGCATCAACAGGCGGCGGTGATGGCGCTGGCGCTTCGGGATTCGCGCGCGCGCGGAGCGCGCGGTATTCATCGACGGGAAGAACGACCCAGCCTTCGGGTGCGGGTGCCTGCGCGCGAGCGTTGGCGGCGGCGCACAGGCACACGATTAGTGCGATCACGACACGTCGTGTGCGAGACATGGGGGCCTCTCCTTTCGAGCCGACGCGCGCGCGAGATCGCGCGCGGGCTCTTCGTTAGGACTCGCAGTGCAAGTCGCTGGCCGGAGCGAGCGTGAGAATGGGCGAGAGAAAAGCGGCCGGAATGTGCGATCACAGACGTTGTGATCCACGGCGATGCAGACGGTGTCCAAAGAACGTGAAGGGATCGAACCTCAGCGCATCGGCGCCGGAGGAGCGCAGCTGTTCGATTTCGTCGCCGCTGTAGCCCGGCCTCGTGCAGCACGTCGTCGGTGTGCTCGCCGAGCATCGGCGCGCGGCGCTTCGGATTGAGCGGCGTCGCCGACATCTTGATCGGCGTGCCGAGCGTGCGCAGCGGACCGAGCGTCGGGATGATCGACGTCCACGGTCATCTCGCGCGCCATCGCCTGCGGCGTGGTCAAGGCGTCTTCGTAATCGAGGATCGGCCCGCACGGGACGCCGGCCTTTTCGAGCTCGCCGATCCAGAACGCGCGCGGCTGCCGCACGGTGACCGCTTCGATCATCGCGGCGAGTTCGTCGCGATGCGCGACGCGCTGGTGATCGGCGAGAAGCGCGCGTCGGTCGATCCACTCGTGGATGGCCGAGCACGCGCGCCAGCTTCGCGAAGTTGCGATCGTTCGCGGCGCCGATCGTGATGTAGCCGTCGGCGCAGCGAAAGGCCTGGTACGGGCGCGGTCATGCGATGCGCCGAGCCGAGCGGCCCGGCACCTGCGCCGGACGTGAAATAGTCCGTCGACTTCCCAGACCGACAGCGCGAGGCCGGCATCGACGAGCGAGGTGTCGACGTGCTGGCCCTGGCCGGTCTGTCGCGCGGTGGTGCAGCGCGGCGAGGATGCCGATCAGCGCGAACAGCCCGGCGCCGAGATCGGTCAGCGGCACGCCGACCTTGACCGGCGCGCTCGTCGGCGCTGCCGGTCACCGACATCACGCCCGACAGCCCCTGCGCGATCAGATCGAAGCCGCCCTTTCGACGCCCACGGCCCGGTCTGGCCGTGGCCCGGAGATCGAGGCGTAGATCAGGCGCGGGTTCTCGCTCGCGCAGCGCGTCGTAGTCGAGCCCGAGCCGCGCCATCACGCCCGGGCCGGTAGTTTTCGATCGAGGATGTCGGCCGAGCGGGCGAGCCGCGTGAAGACGCTCGCGGCCCTTCTCGGTCGTTGAGATCGAGGACGATGCCGAGCTTGCCGCGGTTGACGGCGTTGAAGGCGGGGCTGTCGTTGCCGCGGGCGCCGGCCATGCTGCGCGTCGAATCGCCGGCCGGCGGCTCGACTTTGATCACGCGCGCGCCCATGTCCGCCAGTAACATCGCGCAATACGGCCCGGCCATCACCTGGGTCGCATCGAGAACCACTATGCCATCGAGCAATGTCGCCTGGGACATCAACGAATCCGTTGCGGTTGTGACGTTGAATCGCCCCGAAGCGCGCAATGCGCTTACGTGGGACATGTACGACGCGCTGGTCGAGGCCTGCGACGCCGCCGAAGCCGACCCGAACGTGCGCGTGCTCATCATACGCGGATCGGGCGGCGCGTTCGCGGCCGGCACCGACATTTCGCAGTTCCGCGACTTCGCCAACGGCGACGACGGCGTCGCCTACGAGCGGCGGCTCGACGCGGTGATCGATCGCATCGAGCGCCTGCCGCTCGCGACGATCGCCGAGGTCGACGGCGCCGCCGCCGGCGGCGGCTGCGCGATCGCGATGGCGTGCGATCTGCGGATCTGCTCGGAGCGCGCGCGCTTCGGCGTGCCGGTGTCGCGCACGCTCGGCAATTGCCTGTCGATGGCGAACACGGCGCGGATGGTCGATCTGATCGGCCCGGCGCTGACGCGCGATCTGCTGCTGACCGGCCGCATGATCGACGCGCGCGAAGCGATCGCCGCCGGCCTGGCGAGCGCGATGGTGCCAGTCGAGCGAGCTGCGAGCAGGAAACGTTCAAGATCGCCGGCGGAGCTCTCGACGCGCGCCCGCAGCACGATCGCCGCGACGAAGGCGATGCTGATGCCGCTTGCGCGATCATCGCCGGCCGCCGGCGGGAGCGGCCGACGACATCATTCGCGACTGCTACGGCAGTCGACGGAATTCAAGGAAGGCGTGACGGCGTTTCTCGACGGCCGCAAGCCGAACTGGATAGCCGATTGCCTATGCCTCAGAACAGGATCCAGCAGATCACGGCGCCGACGACCATCATCGACAGTCCCCACCACAGCAGCTGATTGAACAGCTTCTTGGCGTCGGCTTCGTTCGGCAGCGCCGCGATGCAGAGCGCGCCGATCGTCGAGAGCGGCGAGAGATCGACGAGATGCCCGCCGACGTACATCGACGCGGCGATCGACAGCGGATCCACGCCCGAGCCGCGCCGCCAGGCCGGGCACCGTCGGCAGGAACGCCGGCAACACCACGCCTGACGTGCTGCTGTAGACCGACACCGCGCCGGTGACGAGCGCGATCATGAACGTCACCGTTCCCGGCGTCGCGATGCGCGCCAGCAGGTCGGTGAACAGCTCCATGCCGCGCTGCGCCGACAGCACGCCGATCAGCACCGTGACGCCGCACACCATCAGGATCACGCTCCACGGCATCTTCTTGATCGCGTCCTTCTCGTCGGCGGCGCGCAGCAGCGACAGGATCGCGGCGCCGGTCAGCGCCGCCAGGCCGACGTGCGCCTTGAACTGGATCACCGACGACCACCAGCGTGACCAGCACTGCCGAGCGTCAGCCAGTGCCTGGCCTCGAACGGCTCGATGCTCGACCATGTCGCCGTCGGCGCGCGCGCCGGCCTGATCGGACTGCGCCATCTCGACCGGCGCGACCCGCCGCCGCGTGAACAGCTTCCAGCCGCCGAGAATGAAATAGGCGACGAACGTCACCACCGACGTGCGCGAGCAGGTTGTTGAGATACGTGCTGGTCTCGTGACCGCGCGAGGCCGATCGTCTCCATGTTGTTGTTGACGATGATGCCGGTCGGCGCGAAGCGCGACAGCGCGCCGGCCTGCGCGCCGTTGCCGACCATCAGCGCCATCAGGAACGGCGGGATCGCCGCGCGCATCGCCACCGCCATCGCCATCGGCGCCATGATCGCCGTCGTCGCGATGTTGCCGGGACCGATGCTCGACAGCGTCACGGCGATGAAGAAGAACATGATCGGCATCACGCCGGCGCTGCCGCGGCAGGCGCGCACCGCCCGCGCCGCGATGCGGCCGAGCGTGCCGTTGTTGTTGGCCATGCCGAACAGCAGCGTGACGCCGACGAGATTGATCAGCAGATCGATCGGAAACGTGCCGATGACCTTCGCGACCGGCATGCCGCCCAGGTAGACGCCGACGATCCAGGCCAGGGCCAGCGACACCACGCCGACGTTGACGCTCGTCACCATGCTCAGGGTGATGGCGACGATCAGCGCGGCGAGCGAAATCCAGGCAAGGTTCATCGGGTCTCCTTTTCCGGGTGGAGGAGCGACCGCAATAGTACGGCGGGATGCACCGCGCGCGACGCCGGCGAAATCGGCGACCTGGTGGCGGCAGGACGTGCCCGCCGCGACCAGCACCGATCCGGGCGTCATCGCCCGCGCCGCCGGCAGCAGCTTGCGCTCGGCGATCGCGCGCGACACGTCGTAGTGATCGCGGGTGTAGCCGAACGAGCCGGCCATGCCGCAGCAGCCGGCATCGAGATCGACGACCGTCGCCGACGGAATCCGCGACAACAGCGCCTTGGCGGGCGCCGCCAGGCCCATCGATCGCTGATGGCAATGCGGATGCAGCAGCACGTCGCTCGGCCCCGGCTTCAAGGCGAGCGTGGCCCGGCCGTCCGCGCATTCCCGCTCGAGAAACTCTTCGAAGAGCACGGCATGATGCGCGA
>CAWDMS010000008.1:0-188972 GCA_963803465.1 uncultured Actinomycetota bacterium | reverse complement strand
TTTTGTCGCCTGCTCGACTTCAGCGTATTGCTGCAAGTTCGCTCCAGTACTGGGCCGACAGTGGCCATATCGTGGACGTCATCGCTCGTGAGCCAGTCTCCACTGGGCGTTGTTCCGCCAGGCACAGCAACCTGACGATTCACAGGGTCTCTAACTTACCCGCTGGGACGAGCGACGCGGCTCTGGCTCGCAGGCGTCGGAAGGCCACAGTTCGGTGCTTTCAAAGCCGATTCGCACGGCGAAGTCGATCACGAAGAGACTGATTTGGCCCGACGTGTATGGGCCCTGGGCCGCTGGCGCGCTAGCGGCAGCGGCGCGCGTCCAGTTTGCGGCCTGACGTCGTAGTGGCCAGCGTGGGTCCGTTGAGCTCACTCCTCCTGGGCGCGTCTCTGGCTCGGCGTCTTCGCGCGCGCCTCGTGGTGGATTATCGCGATCTGCTGGCATCCGGCGCGTACTACGAGCACGGGCAGATGCGGCACGCCCTCGACATGCGCATTGAAAGGCGTGCTCGATCTCGAGCGGCAGCGTCTCCGCTGTCACTCAACCGATGGTCGACGAACTCGGCCGGTTGCATCGCCGGCCAACGACGCTGGTGACGAACGGTTACGACCCCGCTGACTTCAAGCCGCTGCGGTACGAGCCAACCACGCCAGCCCTCACCTTGGTTCATTGCGGGCTGATGTACCCGGGCCGCCGGGATCCGCGCCCCCTGTTTCGGGCCGTCAAGCTCGTGATGGAGCGCGACCCCACATCTGATATCTTGATTGACTTCTACGGCCGGAATTCCAGTGACTTCGCTACCATTGCGGCTGAGGTAGGGATCGCACACGCCGTGCGACGCCGAGTCGGCCAGGTCGACCATGCAACGTCACTACGTCTGCAAGCAGAAGCGGACGTGCTTCTCCTTCTGCTCTGGAACGATCCGGGCGAGGCCGGTGTCTACACAGGAAAGATCTTCGAGTATATCGGCGCGAGACGACCAATATTGACCCTGGGTACGAGCTCGGAGTAGCTGAGGAGCTCGTCCGCGCAAACTCGTTAGGGCTCGTCAGCAACGACCCAGAACTGATCGCAACCTATCTGAGTGACCTCGTGATCGAGAAGCGCAGTTCGGGACGAGTCGCACCGCCGCCTGCTGGCGATATGAGCCGATTCTCTCGGCAGGGTCGAAGCGAGGTTGCTCGCGGCAATCGAGAACCAGCTCAGCGGCAAGAACTTCGAAAGCTGGAGTGCTTCCCTCAGGCATCCGTTCGGCGAGCGACCGACGTTACTGCCATCGTTCAGGGCATTGGCGCAATGCGCCCCAGGCTCAGCCCTTGAACCAGACTTGAGGTGCACGAGCGCGGCAACAACGAGCAACATACCCAAGAAGAACCAAAACATTCTTGCGTTGTTGAGTGACAGTGAGAGCGAGCCCATCAAGAAGACCACGGTCATGTCTCAGAGCGCTAGCACCTCACTCGCGGCTCCCATTCTGCCAGCCCACTGCCGTGGCCCGCACGATGACCACGAGTAGCCAGGTGAAGAACACCACCGCCAAGGGGAGTCCCCATTCGGAAGCGAGTTGCAGGTAAGTGTTGTGAGCCAGCGCGCGCTGCCCAGTGAGCGCTTCGTTTACAGAGATGTCAGGAACCGACACCGACGCCCAGTAGGAGTGGCAGTTGGGTGATGATCTCAACCCCGCTTCCCAGGTGTCGTAGCGCCCGGAGCCGCCGTCGCCGACTGCGGCGACTGGATCCGTACGAGGTCCGACAGCCGGGCAAGTTGCGGCGCGACCAGCGTTGCGTTCCAGCGCTGAGCTCATGACTTCGGTGAGCGACTGCCACGAGAAGGCAACTATGGCGGCGATCGAGGCGAGCATGATCGCGAGCCCAAACCTGAGCCGCACCAACCTTTCAGCGAGGAACAGGCATACGAAGATGACCAGCGTAATGAGGCCTGTCTTCGACCCGGAAAGCAGTATCGCAAGTGCCAAGACGGCGATAAGGCTAGCGCGGACGGCGGGACGCCACTTCGTGTCGCGCATGAAGAAAGCGATCGCGGAGCATGTTAGTACGGCCCAGTAGTTCGGATCCACCATGAACCCCTGGAAACGGATGCCGCCGTAGTAGAGAAAGTCCGCGAGTTGTCGAGTCCCGGAGATCTGCAAGACGATGGCTGTTGCCGCAACAAGGGCGGCCCCGCAGGCGAACCACCGGAGCGCCTGCAGATGCCGCTCCATCAGTGCAACGCCGACGCCCGCGATCAAGTACAGCAAGCACACAGGACCAGCTCACCAGGTCGGCAATGATTGAACGGTCGTCGGGAATAATCCCGAACTGCGCAGGCGTCAGCGTCAGCGCGGTGACTGAGGTAATGGCCACGAGGGCAAAAAAGAACAGAACAGTGTGGAGGCATCGCAATTTTGCCAGCAATTGCTATGCCGATGAATACAAGTACGATCAACGGATCGGCGATCGATAGGTTGATCCCGCTGAATATCGCTGAATGGTTGAGTGTGAGAGCCGTGACGCACACGAGCGCAACAGGCCCTGCGCTCCCACCGACATTCGACTGGAGCGATCTCGGGCTGTGCGCCCCGTGGGTCGTCTGTGTCATGTTCGGGCCTTACGTGGGACGAGGTGTACGGGCGTGCAGTGCACCGAAGTGTGGAGCCGCTCATCAGCATGCCGCAACAGCTTCCCCTCGTGGCGCTCCGCCGACGGTGCGTGTGTGTCAACGAGCATGAGGTGCCGCGCCGCGCGCGGCTTCCAGGAACTGCCCTTGGAGCCGCCAGACCGCGTCCTGGCGAAAGTTCGTCTCCGTTCTGGCACGAGCGGCCCTGGCGAGCCTCTCGCGCAGAGCTGGGTCGTCGGCGAGGCGCGAGATGGCTGGAGCGAGCGCGGTCGAGTCATCGACCAGCACGAGCAGGCCGGTGGACTCGTTCACGACCGCGTCGCGAGCGCCGGTTGCCGTGGTCGTGATGGTCGCCACCTCGAGCGCGGAAGCTTCAAGCACCACATTCGGGAAGCCCTCAGGCGGCACATCGGCAGCGCATGCACGTCCATGGCGATGAACCACGGTCTCGGGTCCTCGACAGCACCGACACGCAGGATGCGTAGGCCGTGCGGACTTCCTCCCTCAGAGCCGCCTCGGTCACAGGGTCTTCGCTGGGCCCGACGACCAACAAGACCGCGGGGCGCTGCTCGGCGACCAGTTCGCATCGCAGCCAGGAGCGTCAGGATTCCTTTGTCGCGGTGCACTCTGCCCACGGTGCCCACGATGAGCCGCTCTTCGCGCAACACGGCAGTCGCGGCGAATGGCAACGGTTCCATGACTCGCTCTCGACTGAAGCGCTCAACATCGACGCCGTGCGAGGACCCTTCACCCAGGACCTCGACTGCGCGACCTGGCACCCGTCTCCGAACCTCGTCCGCAAGACTGCTGCTGTTCGCCACGACGTGAGTCGCGAGCCTGAGCGTCAATTGCTCGACCCGCTTCAAGAAGGGAGCGGGGACACGGAGCCCGTGCTCAGTCTCTATCCGCAGTCCCCACACCTGGTACACCCGAGTTGGCACCCCCGTAGCGAGAGCCGCGAGCATCCCGAGCAATGAAGCCTTGGGTGTGGCTGTCACGACGATCTCCGGACGGCGACGACGAAGCAGGGCGATGAGTGCGCGCAGTGAGGCGAGGTCGGCGACGGGACTCGGTTCTCGCCGCATCGAGATCGAGACACCCGTCACACCTTCCGCAGCGGCGAGTTCTTCGAGAGCGCCTCGGAGGACGCGACGATGGTCACGTCGAAGCCCTGTTCCCGCAGACTCGCAAGGTAGCCCTTCAAGAATGTCGTTGCGGTCATCTCGCTTGTCACGATGAAGACGAGGGTCTTGGGCTTGCGCTGGTGCTTCATCTGGCGGGAACTCCTTTAGACTGTTGCATCGGCTTCACGTCATGGGTTACACACGCGGCTGCGCCCACCACCGCCCCACGCCCCGACCGTCAGGCCTGCAAGGATACAGCGCCCGCGCCAACGAGGGAATTGGTCTGCGATGACTACCTCGCCGGAGACTACCGCGCCTGGATTCACGGAGACGAAGTCCTCGAGCGACCGCGTCGTGCCCGATCGTCGCGTTGGGATTGAGGATGCACGTGCCGTCCGAGCGCACGTTCGTCGACACCTGCACGCCGGCGCAGATCACCGAACCATCGCCGACCGTCGAGCTGATCACGAGCACGGCGGCAGGGTGCACGACCGTCGCCGGGCGTCAGTCCGGGAGGCACGCCGTCGATGCGCGCACGGGCGGCTGGAGCGCCGACGCCGATCAGGTACTCGACCGGGATCGCGGTCGCGAGCCATCCGACGCCGCCGAGGTGAGCGATGCCCCGAGCTGCCAGGCGCTCGAGCGCGAGGGCGGACGGCGCGTCGTCGACCACTCCGAGCAGCTCCAACCGAGCCTCGCCGCGGTTCGCCGCCTCGACGACGTCCAGGGCCTCGCGGCCGAAGCCGCCCGCGCCGATCAGACGACGAGGCCTCAGGCGCCGCCGACGCCGCGGAACTCCGGCATGGTGACGTGGCCTTCGGCGGTGACGCCGCTCGCCGCAGCACGCCGACGACGGTCTCAACGAGGATGCGCGCGTCGAGCAGCAGGCTCCGCTCGTCGACGTACTGCACGTCGAGCCGAAGCTCCCCTCCCAGGCCAGCGCGTTGCGGCCGCTGACCTGCGCGAGCCCGGTGATGCCGGGCCGCACCTCGTGGCGGCGCGCCTGCTCCGGGGTGTAGCGGTCGAGGTACGCCACAGCAGCGGCCGCGGGCCGACGAGGCTCATGTCGCCCCTCAGCACGTTCCAGAGGGTCGGCAGCTCGTCGAGGCTCGTCGAGCGCAGCGAGCGCGCCGAAGCGGCGTCAGCCGCTGCTCGTCGGTGACGAGGCCGCGCGCCGCATCGACGTCGCGCATCGTGCGGAACTTGTAGAGCGTGAAGACCGCGCCGTCGCGGCCCGGGCGCGGCTGGCGGAAGATCACCGGGCGGCCCAGGTTGACGGCGCACCAGCGATGCCGACGACCGAGCCAGCACCGGCGACAGCAGCCACGAGAGCCGGACCCGGCAGCCGACGACGTCGAGCGCGCGCTTCACGACGTCGTACGGCGAGCGCGCGCGCCGCTCATCGAGCGCGTCCGCCCAGGAAGTCGCGCGATGCCGGTCGTCGACGCGCGCGATCTGCTCGTCCGACAGCGCCGAGCCGCTCGGCAGCGTCAGCCCGGTCTCGAACAGGCGCTCGGACGCTGCCGTTGACGAGCGCGCGCGCGCCCGCGAAGACCGGCTGCAGGTGCATCGGCTTCCACAGCGGGCGGCTCTCGATGTTCGTCGCGCGGCGAGCGCGCGCCGAGAGCTCGCGCGGGCGCCCAGCCCGTCGGCGACTGCGTCGACCAGGATCGACGTCAGCCAGCAGTTGTCGTCCTCGTCGCCGTCCGCCGCCGAAGATCTCGACGCCCGTCGACGTCGGCGAAGAGCTCCTTGTACAGCTCGCGCATCTCGCGCCGCCGCGCGATCATCTCGTCGAGCCGCGACAGCTGCGCCCGCCCGAGCGCCGCGAGCAGATTGCTCATGCCGGTAGTTGTAGCCGATGTCGGTGTGCTCGTAGTGCGACGACCGGCTGGCGCGCCTGCGTCGCGAGGTAGCGCACGTGCTGCGGCGAACTCGGCGTCGTCGGTCAGCAGCATCCCGCCGCCCGACGTCGTCATGATCTTGTTGCCGTTGAACGACACGACCGAGGCGCGGCCGAAGCTGCCCGGCCGCGCGTGCCCGCGTGGGTCGCGCCGAGCGACTCGGCGGCATCGGCGAGCACCGGCACGCCGTACTCGTCGCGCGATCGCGAGGATCGCTGGTGTAGTCGACCGCCTTGCCGAGCAGGTCGACCGGCACGATCGCCGCGACCCGCTCGCCCGCCGCGCGTCAGCGTCGGCGAGCGCCTCGCGCAGCAGCGCGGGATCCATGTTGCCGGTGTCGGGCAGGCAGTCGATGAAGTACGGCTCGGCGCCGGTGTAGACGATCGCGTTCGCGGTGGCGGCGAAGGTCATCGTCGAGGTGACGACGACGTCGCCCGGGCCGACGCCGAGCGTCGAGCAGCCCGAGGTGCAGGGCCGCGGTGCCCGAGCTCAGCGCCACGCCGTGCGCGACGCCGACCCGCTCGGCGAGCTCCCGCTCGAAGGCGTCGACGTCGGGGCCGAGCGGCGCGATCCAGCCCGAGCGCATCGCGGCGACGACGGCGTCTTCTTCGAGCTGGCCGACGTCGGGCGACGACAGGTAGATGCGCTCGCTCACTGCGGCGTCTCCGCGTCCGATGGCGCGCGATCGATGCGTCGCGCCGTGTCGTTGTCGCGCGGTGCTCGGCGAGCATCCGCGCCTCCCAGCCCGCCTTGTCGAGCCGCTCGGGCGAGATCGGGTCGGCGCGGCGTGTGCGAGATCTTGGGGTGGAACGGCCGCTCGAGCTGCTCGCGGCGCCCGACGAGCTCCTCGTGCAGCTTCTCGCCGTCGCGCAGGCCCGGTGAAGACGATCTCGATCGTGCTTGCCCGACATCGCGATCATGCGCTTGGCGACGTCGAGGATGCGCACCGGCTCGCCCATGTCGAGGATCAGCACCTCGCCCGGGCCGCCGATGCCGCCCGCCTGGATGACGAGCTGGCAGGCCTCGGGGATGGTCATGAAGTAGCGCGTGACGTCGGGGTGCGTGACCGTGAGCGGGCCGCCCGCCTCGATGAGCGCCTGGAAGGTCGGCAGCATCGAACCGCGGCTGCCGATGCACGTTGCCGAACCGCACCGAGAGGTAGCGGCCGCGCCGCGTCTCGCGCGGCCCAGGCGGTGAGCTTCTCGGCGACGCGCTTGGAGTGGCCGAGCACGCTCGTGGGGTTCGCCGCCTTGTCGGTGGAGATGTTGATGAACGTCTCGACGCCGACCGCGCGCGCCGCGCTCGAGCACGTTGAGCGTGCCGAGCACGTTGGTCTTCCACGCCTCGTCGGGGTACTGCTCGAGCATCGGCAGGTGCTTGAGCGCCGCCGCGTGGAACACCACCTCGGGCCGGCGCGTCGTCGAAGATCTCGCTGCAGCGCTCGCGCGTCGCGGATGTCGGCGAGCACGACGTCCTTGGTGTCGAGCAGCCCGTGGCCCGAGATGCGAGCTGCGCGGCCTGCAGGCCGGTCTCGTCGCGGTCGAGCATGATGAGCTCGGCCGGGCCGAACTTCGACGATCTGGCGGCACAGCTCGGAGCCGATCGAGCCGCCGGCGCCGGTGACGAGCACGCGCTTGCCGGTGATGTAGCCGGCGATCGATCTCGACGTCGGTGTCGACGGGGTGGCGGCCGATGAGGTCTTCGATCGAGATGTCGCGCAGGTCGCCCATGCCGCGCCGGCCGTCGAGGATGTCGTCGAGCGGCGGCATCACGAGCACGCGCAGGTCCGCCTCGGCGGCGTAGTCGGAGATGCGCTGCAGCATGGTGGCGTCTGCGCGCGCGATGGCGATGACCAGCGATGTAGCGCCGGTGTCCTGCGCGATCTGCGGCAGGTCGGCGCCGGTGCCGAGCACTCGGACGCCCGGACCGCACGGCGTTCTTCAGCTCCGGGGCGTCGTCGATGATGCCGACCGGGTTGAATCGCGACTGCGAGTCCGTGCGCATCCGCTTCACGAGGCTCGAGCCGACGAACCCGGCGCCGTACACGAGCACCGGAGCGGCCTGGTCGGTGGGGCGGCTCTGGCGTTCCTGGACCACGCGGCGGAAGTAGCGCGTGAGGGCCATCGCGAGGAAGGCGAGCGGCGCGGCGATCAGGGGGTGCTTCGCGGCACGCCGATCTCGGCGCCGAAGATGAGGATCGGGATGCCGACGACAGCTGCGGTGAGGAGCACCGAGCCGGTCAAGCTGAGCACCTCGTCGAAGCTGCCGACGTGGTAGCGCCGGCGATACAGGGAGAGGATGAGGCCCGCCACCAATTGCGCAGCGGCCGCCGCGAGGCAGATCATCAGCATCGCGAACCAATTGGTGTCGTCGAACGCGAACTCGAAGCGCAACCAGACCGCGACGACGATGGCGACCATCCACGCGAGCGCATCGAAGAGGTACTGGAAGACGCGCATGTTCGCGCGCATCGATCGGAACGTCGTACCGCTGCCTGCGCTCAACGCCACCCGTGCCTCCGTGTTCTCTGCAGAGCACGCACCGATCCCGGATTCACACGCGCAGCTGACTCGACTCCCAATGCCCATGCATAGCGCGGGCGCCGGCGCTCAGCGGGCACTGAGCGGCGCTGAGGATTCAGCAGGCTGCCAGAGGGAATCCTCGGACCGCGGCTCAGGCGCGCTCGTCACCATGCGCCACTACCGTGGCCCCATGCGGCACTCCGTCACCAAGGTCGTCATCCCAGCGGCCGGGCTCGGCACGCGATTCCTTCCCGCGACCAAGGCGCTCCCGAAGGAGATGCTGCCGGTCGTCGACAAGCCGGCGATCCAGTACGTGGTCGAGGAGGCGGTGCGCGCGGGGCTGCCCGACGTGCTGTTCGTGACCGGCCGCAACAAGAACGCGCTCGAGAACCACTTCGATCGGGCGACCGAGCTCGAAGCGATCCTGATGCGCAAGGGCGACGAGGCGCGGCTCTCGAAGGTCGCGGAATCGACCGGGCTGGCGAACATCCACTACGTGCGTCAGGGCGATCCGCTCGGGCTCGGGCATGCGGTGCTGCGATCGCAGGCGCACGTCGCGGGCAACTCGTTCGCCGTGCTGCTCGGCGACGACATCATCGATGCGCGGGATCATCTGCTCGAGCGGATGCTGCAGGTGCACGACCAGCGCGACACCAACGTGTCGCGCTCATGGAGGTCGACCCGTCGCAGGCGCACCTCTACGGCATCGCCACGGTGGAGGCGACCGACGAGGACGACGTCGTCCGCGTGCGCGGGCTTGGTGGAGAAGCCGGAGCCGGGCACTGCGCCGTCGAACCTCGCGGTCGTCGGCCGCTACGTGCTGAAGCCGGAGATCTTCCCGGTGCTGGAGCGCACTGAGCCGGGCCGTGGCGGGGAGATCCAGCTCACGGATGCGCTGCTGACGCTGGCAGAGGATGAGACGGACGGCGGCGTGCACGGCGTCATCTTCCGCGGGCGCCGCTATGACACCGGCGATCGACTCGACTACCTCAAGGCGAATGTGCAGCTCGCGGCCGAGCGCGATGATCTCGGCCCGCCGCTTCGAGAATGGTTGCGGGAGTTCGTGCAGACGTTCGACGACTGAGGTTCGCGTCTGTCCTGTACCCCGGTCTTCGCCGAGTTCTGAGTATGCGTCGCAGGAGAATTGCGCTACGTTTCTCGCTATGGCAAAGAAGACAATGGTCCAGCTGGTCGATGACCTCTCAGGTCAGTCGATCGACGACGGCGAGGGTCGCACGATTCGATTCGCCTTCGACGGCGCCGAATACGAGATCGACCTCAGCAACTCCAACATCGAAGAGTTCTCCAACTCGCTCGAGCGCTTCGTGCGCGCGTCGCGCCGGGTCGTCCGGGCGCCGCAAGACCGGCGGGACGCGCCGGGCGCGCGGCAGCGGTGGCGACAACGAGACCGCGGCGATCCGCGAGTGGGCGGAGTCGCAGGGGCTGAAGGTCGCGTCGCGCGGCCGCATCTCGGCCGACATCGTCGAGCGGTACAAGAACCGCTGACGCAGGGCGCAGCGCAGACATGGGCGCGACCTCGGGTCGCGCCCATCGCCGTCCTGGGCGGGTCGCTAGGGTTGTCAGGGCGTCTGCGGGGCGTCAGTCCCGACGCTGACGCCAGTCAGCAGAGAGCGCGAGCTGCTGTGAAGATCGTCATCGTTGGAACCGGGTATGTCGGGCTGTCGAATGCGGTCGTGCTCGCTCAGCACCATGAGGTCGTCGCGGTCGACATCGACCCTCGGAAGGTCGCGCTCGTCAACGAGCGCATCTCGCCGATCGTCGACGCCGAGCTCGAGTCGTACCTTCGGGAGAAGCCGCTCGACCTGCGGGCGACGACGGATGCTCGACCGACGCGTACGCAGGACGCCGAGTTCGTGGTCGTCGCGACGCCCACCGACTACGACCCGGAGGAGAACTTCTTCGACACGTCGTCGGTCGAGTCGGTCATCGCGCACGTCCTCGCAGGTGAACCCGGCCGCGACCGTGGTGATCAAGTCCACGGTGCCGGTCGGATTCACTGCACGCATGCAGGCAGCGCACCCTGGCGCGGCGATCATCTTCTCCCCGGAGTTCCTGCGCGAGGGTCGCGCGCTGCACGACAACCTCCACCCCTCGCGCATCGTCGTCGGCGACACCGGGGAGCGCGGGCGTCTGTTCGCGGACCTGATGGCCGAGGGTGCAGAGGCGCAGGATGTGCCGGTGCTGCTCACCGGCGCGACAGAGGCAGAGGCGATCAAGCTGTTCGCCAACACCTACCTGGCGCTCCGAGTCGCGTACTTCAACGAGCTGGACACCTACGCGGCGACGCATGGGCTCGACGCCGCGCAGATCATCGAGGGCGTCGGGCTCGACCCTCGGATCGGCGCGCACTACAACAACCCCTCCTTCGGCTACGGCGGCTACTGCCTGCCGAAGGACACCAAGCAGCTCCTCGCGAACTACGAGGACGTGCCGCAGAACCTCATCGCAGCCGTCGTCACGTCGAACACGACGCGCAAGGACTTCGTGGCGGCGGACATCCTGCGCCTGGAGCCCCGCGTCGTCGGCGTGCACCGGCTGATCATGAAGTCGGGATCGGACAACTTCCGGGCCTCGTCCATCCAGGGGATCATGAAGCGGATCCGCGCGAAGGGCGTCGAGATCGTGCTCTACGAGCCGGAGCTCGAGCAGGACGAGTTCTTCGGGTCTGAGGTGCTGCGGGACCTCGAGGAGTTCAAGCGGCGGTCGGACGTGATCGTGGCGAACCGGCGCTCCGACGAGCTCGACGATGTCGCCGACAAGGTGTACACGCGCGACATCTACGGGCGGGACTGACGGGCGGAGCGGGGCGGCGCCCGGTGCTCTTGGTCTCGATACGCGGCCGACTTCGTCGGCAGCTACTCGACCAGCGGGTGAGGACGCGGACCGACTTCGTTGCGGCAGCTGCTCGACCAGCTACTCGCGCAGCAGCTCGTCGATGCGCTGCGCGATGAGCGCGAGGCCCTGCTCGTTCGGGTGGAGGTCGTCGTAGGCGATGAGCTCCGGGCGATCCAGGAACAGGTCGCCCAGGTCGAGGTGCTCGGCGCCGACTCGCGTCGCCTCGCGCTCGACCTGCTCGCGCAGCGTGACCAGGGCATCCGGGGTGGGGAGTCGTCCCACAGGGGTGAGGTCACCACGAGGCGGGCCGTCGGCAGCTGGCGGCGCAGCTCGGTGAAGAAGACGGTGACCGCCTGCTCGAGGTGCGGGCGGCTGAGGTCGTTGCGGCCGCCGGAGACCACGACGATGTCGGGGCTGGCCTCGATCGCCGCGGGCAGCATCCCGACGTAGGCGTTGCACCCGGACGGCGGGCAGAGGCCGTCGGGCCGGCCGGTGGAGTAGCCGGTGCCGGCGATGCCGAGGTTCACGACGTCCCAGCCGCGGAGGTCGCCGAGCATCGCCGGGAAGCCGGAGCCAGCGACGGGCGGTCGCCGTGCCGACCGTGTAGGAGTCGCCGATGAAGACGGCGGTGGGGCGGGAGTCGCCGTCGGTCGGCTGCGTCATCGCGGTCGGGCTCGCTGTCGGTGTCGGCGCTGGGGAGCGGGGCCAGAGGAGGACAGCGGCGACCAGCGCGATGACCGCGACCGCGACCGTGATCGCGATGATCGCGGTGCGGCGGGGCATGGGCGTGTGGTCTCGATACGCGGTCGCCTTCGGCGACTGCTACTCGACCACCGGGGGAGCGAGGGTGCGCGGGGTGAGCAGGGCTCGGACCGCCTCGAGGGGGACCGACACCCAGGTCGGCCGGTTGCGGAGCTCGTAGACGACCTCGTACAGCGCCTTGTCGAGCAGCAGCGCGACGAAGACCGGGTCGCGTCTCGTCGACGGCACCGGTCGCGGCCGCGTACCCGGCCAGGAACTCGGTGCGTCGCTGGAACGACCCAGTCGCCGGCCGCGGCGCCGTCGGCGTCGGGCAGCTCCTGCAGCGCCGAGCCGGCCGCGTAGTCGAACGAGCGCAGCATGCCGACGACGTCGCGCAGCCGCGGCTCGCGCACCATGCGCTCGTGCATCGGCCGCAGCGGCTCGCCCTCGAAGTCGAGCAGCAGCCAGCGGCCGTCGGCGCGCGCGCAGCACCTGGCCGAGGTGCAGGTCGCCGTGGATCTGCTGCAGCTCGCCGAGCTGGGTGATCTCGCGCAGCCGCTCCGCCGCCGCCTGCAGCTCGCCCTGCAGGTCGCCGAGCACGCCCGCGGCCTCCTGCCGAGCCCACGCCATGCGCTGCTCGAGGCCGGTGATGAAGCGGAGCGTGTCGGCCTCGTCGGCGTGCGCGACGCCCATCGCGGCAGCCAGGTCGCGGTGCACGATCGCGACCGCCTCGCCGAGCGCCCGCGCGTCCGGCGCGTCGCCGACGGCGTCGCCGCGCACCGTGGCGAGCGCGTGCTGGCGGAACAGCTCCCACGCATCCGCGCCGCCCGCCGACGAACTCCGAGACCGCGAGCAGGTGGCCGGTGACGAACGCGTCGCCCGCGGGCCAGCCGGCGCAGCACCGACGCGAGCAGGTGCGGGATGCGGTCGCAGCCTGCCTTCGTGAGGGCGCCGGTGACGAGCACGTCGGGGTTGTCGCCGGGCGCGACGACGCGGAAGACCTTCGCGATCCAGGTGCCGTCGCCGCCGATGATCGAGGTGTTCGACTGCTCGCCCGTGATGACGCGGATCGTCGCCGGCCGGCGCCGGTTCGGCGTCGGCGTCGCCGTCGAGGCCGTTGACCGCCCGCCTGCCGGTGGCGACGTCGAGGAGCGCCTGCACCGCATCCGCATCGCGCGCACGCGTCGACGAGCCAGCGGTCGCCGAGCTGCGCGATGGGGGAGCCGCCGGGCTGGTCGCGCCACGCGACGGGCACCTGCAGCAGGGTGTCGCCGGCGCGCAGCAGCAGGATCGCGGCGTCGTCGCCCAGGTCGTAGCTCGTCTCGAGCGACACGTCGACCGACTGGCCCTTCAGCGGGTACCAGCGGGTGGTGGGCATCCACGCGGCGATGGCGTCGATGACGGATGCGTCGGTGAGGTCGCGAGCGTCGGTCGGGGTGGGGTCGCTCATGGTGGCCATCATGCCGGGTGGCTCTGGACGCTGGCTACGAGCCGCGCCCTCGCCACGACGCCCGAGCGCCCTGCCGCGAGCCCGAGCCCCGAGTCGCGGCAGCGCTCGCGCGCGGCCCCGCGCTCCGGTCGGAGCCCGAGCTGCTGCCGGATCCGCGGACCCGAGATGCTCGCCCGGTACCGAGCCGATCGCGGAGTCGGGTGCTCCAGGGCCGGCCGTGCCGTCGGCGCTACGGGAGCGTGTGCAGCTGCAGCCCGTAGACGACGGTGCCGAGCTGCGAGATGGGCGCCATCAGCCCCTCTTGCGCGCAGTTGCTGCCCGTGCCGCGGATGCCGGAGACGACGCCGACGGCGCGAGCACCGGCAGCGGTCGGGCGGCTCACGACCGGGCCGCCGGAGTCGCCGAGGCAGAACGCGGTCGGTCCGCTCGAGCGCACGATCTGCACGTGCATGCACTCGGAGCCGCGGGGCGTGCCGTAGCAGGTGACGTAGGCGGCGCCCGCGGTGATGTCGCACTTCCAGCCGGTCACCTGGCCCGACGAGCAGAGCTGGTAGCCCGCGGGCGGCCAGGTGGTCTGCGTGCCGATGATGTTCACGGTCGAGGTGTCGCCCGTGTAGATGCGGGGGAGCGTGCGGGTGTCGTAGGGGGCGGCGATGACGCCGAGGTCGAACGGCAGCGTGCCGTCGTTGAGCTCGGTGACGAGGTCGCTGCGGCCGATGCTCGCGCCCGCCTGGTTGCGCACGGCGCGGTCGTCGGCGTAGTCGCTGCAGTGGGCGGCGGTCACGATCACGGGCTGGTGGCCGTGGAAGCCGGTGAAGCCGGAGGTGCAGGCGACGAACGTGCCGCTGCGGAACTGCGTCTGCACGCGCATCCCGCCGGAGAGCACGCTGACGTCGTTGGTGCGCGCGGTGCTGATCGGTGCCGACGGTCGCGGCGTCGATCGGCGTGCCGAGGGTGAGCGGCGTGGCCGCCGCGTTGGCGGGCACGGTGTCGGTCTGCGCGACGGAGACGGACGCGCCCACGCGGGCCGCCGCATCCTCGGCATCGCCGATCACGTCGAGCACGCCGCCGGCGAGGGCGATCGGCTCGGCGCCGGCGGCCTGTGCCGCGGCCTCGGTGGGCACCTCGATGGAGAGCTGGTCCTGACCGATGCCGATCGCGAATGCGCCGTCGACGGGCATGGACGCGGCCATGTCGTAGGCGATCTCGAGCAGCTCGGCGCCGCTCGACTCCTGCTCGACGAACGTGACGTCGATGCCCTGGCGCGCGCGCGTCGCGGCCCATCGCCTCGACCTCGCTGGGCACGTCGCCGGCCCAGCCGATCTGGATCGTCCCGGCCACCGGGTCGCCCTCGATCGCACCGATGCGCGAGTGCGGGGTGCGCGCATCCCAGCTGGCGATCTCGTCGATCACCGCGAAGTGCGCCTCCTGGATGGCGGGGATGTCGTCGGCTGAGACCGCCGGGGGCGCGGGCGGTGCGGCGATGAAGGCGGTGCCGAGACCAAGGGTGATGACGGCAAGGATGAGCGGGCGGCGCAAGCGGGAACCTCGTGACTGGCTGGGGAGCAAGACCTCCGCCGATGGTATAGCAAGGTTCAACCTGAACGTGAAGGTAATTTGCCGAGCGCGCACGCTGCGGCGCTCGCCCCGCTCCGACGAGCGAGGCGAGCGCCGTCCGGTCCCGGCGCATGAGAAACCTACCCGCTCCCGAGCGAGTCAAGCGCCGTCCGGCTGCGGTCACTCCGCGCGCGCCTCCGCCATCGCCGGGTTGTCCACGGCCGGCGCCTGCTGCCGCGGGGCGGCGCGCGGGCATCCGCTTCAGGACCCGGCGCACGACCAGCCACACCACGAGCGCGATCAGCGCGAGGATCACGAGCGTCGGCAGCGCCTGCCCGAGCGCGAACAGGGCCGCGGCGCCCCAGGCGAGGAACGCGCTCCACCCGGCGACGAGGCCGTCCCAGAAGCTCGGCGTGCCCGTCGGCCCGTCCACGGTCGTCGAGCTGATGCGCACCTCGATCGTCGACATCGCCACCTGGTCGGTGAGCGCGCGCTGCTGCGAGAGCAGCTGCTCGAGCTCGGAGGTGCGCTGCGTCAGCTGCGCCTCGACCTCGAGCAGCGTCTCGGTGTCGGCGGCGGTCGCGAGCAGCTCGGTGAGCCGTTCGACGGATGCGCGGGTCGCGTTCACGCGCACCTCGAGATCGCGCACCTGGTTCGTCACGACCTCCTCACCGAGGTCGACGTTCGTCACCTCGCCGAGCGCCCGCAGCGCGCTGAGCAGGTCCTGCACCTGCGCCGCCGGCACGCGCACGGTGAGCATCGCCCAGGCGGGCTGGAAGTCGGTCGAGGCGCCCTCGGCCCGACGGTCGATGGAACCGCCGCGGGCCTGCGCGGCGTCGGTGACCGCATCCGCCATCTGGATCGGGTCGCCGACCCGCATGCTCAGCTCACCCGAGATGATGACCGCGCGGTCCTCGTCGGTGCCCTCGGCCGGCACGTCGTCGCTCGAGCCCGTGTCGCCGCCGGCCGACTCCTCATCGCCGGGCTGCGGGGCTGCCTCGGGTTCGCCGGCCCAGTCGGGGAGGCCGCCGCCGTCGGTCGCCGGTGCGGGCATGCCGATGCCCGGAGCCGGCGATTGCGAGGCGCCCATCGCGCCGCAGCCGGTCAGGAGGACGGTGCCGGCGATGACGATGCCGGCCATCGAGAGGTGTCTGCGGGTCATGCTTCCAGGGTGCGCTCGAGCCGGGGAAAGCACAGCCCAACCTTTCCGACGACTCGGGCGTCAGCGCACCGGGCTGCGCGCGGAACGGCTCGAGCCGTGGCGTCTACGATCGGTGGACCGACCGAGCCAGAGGACGCCATGCCGATTCCCGTCATCATCGACTGCGACCCCGGGCACGACGACGTCTATGCCCTGTGGCTCGCGGCGGGGCATCCGTCGCTCGAGCTGCTCGCGGTGACGACCGTCGGCGGCAACGTCCGGCTCGAGCACACGAGCCGCAACGCGCGCATCGCCCTCGACGTCGCCGGCGTCACGGGGGTGCCGGTCGCGGCGGGTGCGAGCGGGCCCATGCACCGGGATCTCGCGACGGCCGAGTCGATCCACGGCGAGAACGGCCTGGGCGGACCGGCGCTGCCCGAGCCGGCCGAGCCGCTCGACCCCCGCTCCGCGACCGAGCTCATCGCCGACACCGTGCTCGGCGCACCGGAGCCCGTCGCGATCATCGCCACCGGCCCCATCACGAACGTCGCGATCGCGCTGCGCGATCGGCCCGAGCTGGTCGGCCGGATCCGCGAGATCGTGTGGATGGGCGGATCGACCGAGCGCGGCAACTGGACGCCCTATGCGGAGTTCAACGCCTGGGTCGACCCCGAGGCGCTCGCGATCGTCGTGGGGAGCGGCATCCGCTTCACGATGGTCGGCCTCAACGTGACGCACGAGGCGCTCGTGACGCCCGAGGTGCGGGAACGGCTGGCGGCGCCAGGGAACCGCACGGCCGCCTTCGGCGACGAGCTGCTCGAGTTCTTCTGCCGCACGAACGACGAGGTGTTCGGCATGCCCGACGGTCCGCTGCACGACCCGGTCGCGGTCGCGGTGCTCGCCGACCCGGGGTGCGTCGAGCGCACGCACACGCGGCTCGACATCGAGCTCGCGGGCGTCGAGACCGTCGGCGCCACGAGCGTCGACCTCGCCGGGGTGCTCGCGCGCGAGCCGAACGCGTGGGTCGCGACCCGCATCGACGTCGAGCGGTTCTGGGCGGGGATGGCCGACGCGATCGCGCGACTGGCGTGATGCGCGGGGCGGTGCCCGTGTAGCGCGCTGCGCGGCTCGAGCGGGTCAGCTCGATGCCGTGCCTCCGGACCCCGGGCGTGCTCTCGGAGTTTCCGGTACCGATCCGCGGGTCGACGCGGTGCGGACCCGCAGCTCGGTACCGCAAAGCGGAAACCGGGCGTGCTCTCGGGAGTTTCCGGTACCGATCTGCGCGTCGACGCGGTGCGGACCCGCAGACCGGTACCGCAAAGCGGGAGCGGACTCCCGGCGCGTGCGGCGCTCGCGGTCGGCGGGTCAGTCGCCGCGCTTCGCGGCCTTCGCCTCGGCCTTCGCGGCACGCAGGTCGGCCTTCGCGGCGGTCCGCGCCGCGGCCGCCTCGTCGCGCGCCTCGATCGCCCGCAGCCGCTCGACGGCCCCGGCCACCGCATCCGCCGCCTTCGCCTCGGCCTGCCGCAGCCGACCACGCGCCTCCTCGACGAGCTTCGCGGCCTCGCGCACCTGCTTGTCGTGCACGATCGCCGTGGGCATGCGCTCGAGCGGCGCGTCGGGCTCGTTGCGCTCGACCCAGCGCTCGATGCCGTCGAACAGCCGTGAGAGCCCGAAGCCGAAGCCGCTGCCGTCGTCGACGTCGCTCGCCTCGAACACCCCGGCGCGCACGGCCGGCGCGAGCAGCGGGAACCGCTCGTCGGTGACGAGCTCGGGCAGCGCCCGACGCACCTCGTCGTCGACGGCCGCGTCGCTCGAGGCCTTCGAGTAGAGCGCGATGTAGCCGAGCAGCAGCCGCAGCGTGGGCAGCTTCATCCGGTCGGGCGCGGGCACGCCCTCGAGCGCGGCGAGCCCCGCCTCGATGATCGCGAGCCGGTTGGGCGTCGTCGGGGTCGACGACGGCGGCAGGTCGGCGAGCCAGGGGTGGGCGTCGTACGCGGCGCGCACGAAGACCGCCCACTCGCGCAGCCGCTCGCGCCAGGTGCTGCCGGCGCCGGGCACCGTCACCTCGCTCGCCGTGTCGTACATGAGCAGCAGCAGGCCGTCCTTGCCGGTGACGTAGCGGTAGAGCGACATCGGCGCGACGCCGACGGCCGCCGCGACCTTGCCCATGCTGACCGCCTCGAGGCCCTCGGCATCGGCGAGCGCGATGGCCGCCTCGACGATCTGCTCGGTCGTCAGCTCGCGCTTCGGCCCGCGGTGCGGCAGCTCGGCGACGCCCCACGTGACCGCGTGCGCGTGCGGCAGGTCGGGGACGTGGTCGGGATGCTCGGTCGGGTGGGTCACGGGTGCCTCGTCGCTCACTGGCGGTCGTCGGGATGGGTGCCGGTGCGCTCGCCGGTCTCGAGCGCGGCGATCGCGGCCATGTCGTCGTCGTGCAGGGCGAAGCGGTCCACGTCGAGGTTCTCCCGCAGCCGGTGCGGATGCGTCGACTTCGGGATCAGCGCGCCGCCGAGCTGCAGGTGCCAGCGGATGATCGCCTGCGCGGGGCTCACGCCGTGCGCGGCGGCGATCCGCCCGATGACCGGGTCCTCGAGCACGCGCGAGCGGCCGAGCGGGCTCCACGCCTGCGTGACGATGCCGTGCTCGGCGTGGAAGGCGCGCAGCTCGTGCTGCGGCAGCCACGGGTGCGACTCGACCTGGTTGACGACCGGCGTCACGCCCGTCTCGTCGATGAGTCGCCGGATGTGCTCCTCGGTGAAGTTCGAGACGCCGACCGAGCGGATGCGTCCCTCGTCGCGCAGCGCGAGGATCTCGCGCCAGACGTCGACGTACTGCCCGCGCGCCGGGCGCGGCCAGTGGATCATGTACAGGTCGATGGGGGAGCCGAGCGCGGCCTCGCTGGCCGCGAACGACGTGCGCACCGCATCCGCCGACTGCGACGCCTCGCCCCAGAACTTGCTCGTCACGGTGAGGGTCGCCCGGTCGAGCCCCGCGTCGACCGCGCGGCGGATGGCCTCGCCCACCTCGACCTCGTTGCCGTAGAACTCGGCGCCGTCGATGACCGTGTAGCCGGCGTCGAGGGCTGCCGCGACGACGGCGGGCGTCTCGTCGGCGGGCACCTTGTAGAGGCCGAACCCGAGCGCGGGCAGCGCGTGTCCGTCGAGCAGGGGGAGGGTGGAGGGCACGCTCCAGTGTCGCAGGCCAGCCTCGCCCGCCCCATCCCTCGCGTGGGGGAGCCCTCTTCTCAACGTCGCCTGTGGTTGTTCGACGCGTATGCGCGGTCGAGTGACCACCGGCGACGTTGAGATTGCCGGAGGAGCGCAGGGGGAGGACGTCGCCCGTCGCTACGGTGAGCGGACCGCTCGACACGCTCGCCACCGATGGGAACCGCGATGACCGCCATGGCCGCAGCAGCCTCCACCTCCGCCTCGACGCCTGCGCTCGGGCGCGTCGGGCTCTGGCGCGGCGGCGCGCTCCTCACGCCCGAGCTGGCGGCCGCGGTCGAGCGGCTCGGCTACGGCGCGATCTGGATCGGCGGATCCCCGGCTGCCGACCTGCGGATCGCCGAGACGCTGCTCGACGCGACCGAGCACATCACCGTCGCGACCGGCATCGTGAACATCTGGACGTCGCCGGCCGCCGAGGTCGCGGCATCCTTCCACCGCCTCGAGCGGGCGCATCCCGGGCGCTTCCTGCTCGGCGTCGGCATCGGCCACCGCGAGGCGCTCGGCGACCGGTACCAGAAGCCGTACTCGGCGCTCGTCGACTACCTCGACGTGCTGGATGCGGAGGGCGTGCCTGCCGCGCGGCGCGTGATCTCGGCGCTCGGGCCGCGCACGCTCGCGCTCGCGGCCTCGCGCGCCGCGGGGACGCATCCGTACATGACGACGCCCGCCCACACGCGGTTCGCGCGCGAGGTGGTGGGGCCGGATGCGCTCATCGCGCTCGAGCAGCGGCTCGTGCCCGAGACGGATGCCGGGGCCGCGCGGGCGGCGGCTCGTGGCTTCCTCGACCGCTACCTGGCGCTGTCGAACTACCGCCGCACGCTCGAGGCGCACGGCTTCACCGCCGCCGAGCTCGACGACGGTGCGACGGATGCGGCGGTCGACGCGCTCGCGCCGCACGGCACGCCGGCGCAGCTCGCCGCGGCGGTGGAGGCGCAGCTCGATGCCGGCGCCGACCACGTGTGCGTGCAGCTGCTGCCGCAGCGCGACGACCCGCTGCCCGCGCTCGAGGCGCTCGCCGGCGAGCTCGCGCTGTAGATCTCAACGTCGCCAGTGGTCGTTCGACCCGCATATGCGGTCGTGCGATCACCGGCGGCTTGAGAATCCCTGGGTACCGGCGGGGGTCGCGACCTCGTCGCCGGGGCCGCGCAGGTACTCGACGCGCACGTGCGTGCGGTCGAGCGTCGCCTGCAGGAACTCGAACCGCGTCGGCTGCAGCGCCCACAGCACCCACTCGGGATTGGGCCGGCCGGCGGAGTTGGGCCGTTCCTGCCAGTCGGCCGCCGACGCATCCGCCCCCAGGTCGGTCACGTCGCCCGTCACCTCCACCTGACGCCCGAGCGGACGCCAGAAGAACAGCGCGGTCGCGACCGGTCGCGCCGCGAGCTGCTGGGCCTTGCGCGAGCCGCGGTTCGATGAGAACTGCAGGCCGCGCTCGTCGAGCCCCTTGAGGATGAGGGTGCGGCTGGCCGGAGCGCCGCCGTCGCCGATCGTGCTGAGCGTGAAGGCGCTCGGCTGCCGCTCGCCGGCCGCGATCGCGTCGTCGATCCAGGCGGTGAAGAGCGCGAGCGGATGCGTCGGCACGGCTCCCGCGTCGAGCACCGGCATGGTCTCGGGGAAGGTGGGCAGCGCGCGGAGGCGCTCGCGGAGATCGCTCACGCGGCCACGCTAGCCCCTGCGATCTCTCGACGTCGCCTGTGGTCGCTCGACCCGCATCTGCCGCCGAGCAACCACAGGCGACGTCGAGGAGCGAGGGTCAGCGGGGCAGCTCGACCGGCGCCGTCTCCGGCGGCTCGCCGATGCCGTGCCGCAGGTCGGGCTGGTGCCGGCGGAAGATCGCCGCGATCGCGGCGGCGATCGCCACCATCACGACCGCCACCCAGACCGCGCCGACGCCGCCGATCGCATCGATCGCGACGCCCGCGACCGCCGACCCGGCCGCGGCGCCCAGCAGCTGGCCGGTGCCGATCCACGCGTAGGCCTCCGGGGTGTCGGCGAACTTCACGGTGCCGGCGATGATCGCCGAGAAGGCGGCGAGCGCCGGCGCGGTGCCGAGGCCCGCGATGAAGAGCGCGATCGAGAGCCCGACGACCTCCGTCATCGGCAGCGCGATCGCCATGCCGACCAGCACGATCGTCAGGCGGATCGCGACCGACCACGGCGTGATCGGCCGGCCGCCGAGCGCGAAGCCGCCGATGAGCGACCCCATCGCCGAGACCGCGAGCACGATGCCCGCCTCGAGCGCGCCCTCGCCGAAGGTCGCCACGACGCCCGCCTCGACGGCCGAGAAGCCGCCGATGAACATCGCCGACACGACCACCGACAGCAGCACCGGGGGCTTCCGCAGCACGCGCCCCAGCTTGCGCGTCGTCGGCGGGATGCGCAGGCGTCGCACCTCGGGCGAGACGATGAAGAGCGCGGCGCCGACCAGCTGGATGACGAGCACGACGAAGAGCGTCGGCCCGGTGCCGAACGCCGAGACGAGCGCCACGAGCAGCACCGGCCCGAAGACCCAGATGATCTCCTGCAGCGCCGCGTCGAACGAGAACAGCGGCGACAGCAGCCGCTGCGGCACCATCCGCGGATAGAGCGTGCGGACCGTCGGCGTGATCGGCGGCATCGAGGCGCCCGCGATGGCGCCCGCCAGCACATCCGCCCACAGCGGCAGCGCGAGCGTCGAGATCGAGAAGAGCGCCGACACCGAGATGACCGTGGTCGTGACGAGCACCGTGACGGTGCCGAAGCGCGCCATCAGCCGTGTGACGAACGGCCCTGCCACGGCCATGCCGATCGAGAAGGCGGCGAGCACGATGCCGGCGGCGGTGTAGGTGCCGTGCTCGTGCTCCATGTGCATGAGGAGGCCCAGCGAGTACATGCCCGCCGGGAAGCGCGCGATGAGCTGCGCGAGGATGATGCGCGCGAGTCCCGGGACCCTCAGCACCTCGCCATACGCACGCACCAGGACAGCCTAGGGGCGCGGATGCCGTGGGCCTTCCGGCAGAATGACGTGCGTCCGCGCTCGCCCCGGCCGGTGCGCGCCGATGCGGCGGCAGCGGACAGGAGAGGCACATCATGACCGAGAGCACTGGCGACCAGACCACCAGCAGCGAGAGCGCTGGCGGCCAGCCCGCTGGCACCGAGCCGACCGGCACCGAGACGAACCGCACGGCACCGGTCGGCCCCGTCGACGCATCCGTCGTGCCCCGCTACGCCGGCATCGCCACGTTCGCCCGGCTGCCGCGCATCGAGGACGTGCCGCGCGCCGACGTCGCGATCGTGGGCGTGCCGTTCGACACCGGCGTCAGCTACCGGCCGGGCACCCGGTTCGGGCCGTCGCACGTGCGCGAGTCGTCGCGCCTGCTGCGGCCGTACAACCCGGCGCAGGACGTGTCGCCGTTCGCGGTGGCGCAGGTCGTCGACGCCGGCGACATCCCGGTGAACCCGTTCGACATCGAGGAGGCCGTGCTCGAGGTCGAGCGCGCCGCCACGGCGCTGGGTGCGCGGGCGACGTCGATCGTGACGATCGGCGGCGACCACACGATCGCGCTGCCGCTGCTGCGCGCGGTCGCGAAGCAGCACGGGCCGGTCGCGGTGCTGCACTTCGACGCCCACCTCGACACCTGGGACACCTACTTCGGCGCGCCGATCACGCACGGCACGCCCTTCCGCCGCGCGAGCGAGGAGGGCCTCATCGACCTCACCGCCAGCTGCCACGTCGGCACGCGCGGGCCGCTCTACTCGAAGCAGGACCTCGAGGACGACGAGCGGCTCGGCTTCTCGATCGTGACGAGCGAGTACGTCGAGGAGCACGGCGCCGAGGCCGCCATCGAGCGGATCCGCGACCGCATCGGCGACAAGCCGCTCTACGTCTCGGTCGACATCGACGTGCTCGACCCGGCCCACGCGCCCGGCACGGGCACGCCCGAGGCGGGCGGGCTCACGAGCCGCGAGCTGCTGCGCATGCTGCGGAGCCTCGGCGACAAGCGCATCGTCGGCGCCGACGTCGTCGAGGTGTCGCCCGCGTACGACCACGCGCAGATGACGGGCATCGCCGCGAGCCACGTCGTCTACGAGCTCGTGACGCTGCTGGCGGCGCAGGCGGGGCGGATGCGCGGGGCGCAGTAGCGGGGCTCGCCGCGCCGGTTCACCCGTCGAGGATCGTCGCCTCGAGCACCCACAGCTCGCCGTCGTCGGGCAGCCCCGACATCCGGGCGATCGCGCTGCCGGGCGCGTGCAGCGAGAGCACGGTGAGCCCGTCCTCGGTCGAGGCGTTCCAGATCGCGTCGTCGAGCTGGAACTCGCCCTGGCGCAAGCCGATCGCGCTCGCGGCGGCGCGCAGATCGTCCTCCACGGCAGCGCCCGTCAGCAGCACGAGCTGTGCGCTGAGATCGGGCGGCACGCGGTCGAAGCGGATGCCGCACACCGCATCCGCGTCGGCCATCAGGTCGTCGACCGTGCCGTCGATCGCGCCCGGGTGGAGCGAGGCGCTGTCGACGGGGCCGTTTCCCGTCACGTGCTCGAGGTAGCGGCCGGGCAGCGGCGCGGGGCACTGCGGCACGCCGTTCGCCGAGGCGGCCGCCGACGCGATCGGCTGCACCTGCGCCGGCGTGGGCTGCGGCGGCAGCGGCAGCATCGAGCACGCGCTGAGCACTGCGGATGCGGCGGCGGCGGCAGCGAGGGCGGCGATGCGTCGGGGCAGGCGGATGCGCACGGGTGCTCCTTCGGAGACGATGGCGCTGACGCTACCAAGCGCGCGGGCCGCAGCCTCCGCGGTCGCCGCGCTGCGGGGCCGGTGAGCGGTCGCGCTCACGCGCTGTGGATGGAGAGCGACAGCGACTCCCCGCGGAAGGCGGCGACGCGAGCGGCCTGCTCCTCGAGCGCTGCGGTCGGGGGCGCGCCCGCCTCGGCGAACCAGGAGACGGCGAGCGTGGTGCCGCGGGCGCGCCAGATGCCGGCCACGACGCCTCCCGACACGACGAGGTTCGCGCCGTTCGACACGAGGGAGCGCCGCGCCGCCGGGACGATCCGGGTGTCGGCGGTGCCAGGACCGAGCACCCACGGGTCGTACGCCGGCAGCAGCACCACGGCATCCGGCCGCGCGGTGGCTTCGTGACCGGTGGCTTCGTGCCCTGTGTGGTCGTGCCCTGCCGCCTCGAGCTCGGCCACGTCCGCGGCCGCCATGAGCATCGCCTCCCCGTCGACCTCGACGGTCGCCACCGCGTCGCCGAGGTCGCGCAGCCAGCCCTCGAGGCGCCGCCGCGGCACGCCGAGGCCCTCGGTCAGCCAGTAGCCCAGGTTCGCCGACGTCGCAGGGCCGTACGCCTCGAGGTGCAGCAGGCACGCGCGGCGCCCCGCCTCGTCGACGTCCGGCAGGCCCGGCCAGCGCGGGTCGTCGTCGAGCCGCCGGAACGTCGACTGCCCGTCGCGCTCCGGCCCGAAGCAGATGTCGCCCCACCAGTGCAGCGGCTTGTACAGCGCGTCCGAGCCGCTGCCCTCCGTCGCGGCGCTCGCGAGGTGCCGCAGCGCGGGGATGCGGGCGAGGTGGGCGCCCACCTCCGCGCGCGTCCGCGGGCCGGTGCGGAGCGCATCCCGCACCGCGTCGCGCAGCGGCGCCCAGTCATCGATGGCGAAGCCGCCCTGCCGCTGCCAGCGATCCGTCTCCCAGATGCGCGTCGCGGTGCGCGCGGCGAGCAGCACGGATGCCGTCTCGTGCGTGAAGACGTACGAGCCGCCGCGGAACGCGTAGCTGCGCACGAGCTCGCCGTCGTCGAGGGCGCGCTGCACGGTGCCTGCTCGAGGCTCGGCCTGGCGCATGGCGACCGCGAGCTCCGCCGTCTCTGCCGGCCAGCCGCGCACTGCGACGACGCGACGGATGCTGTCGGTCGCGTCGGCGTGCACGACCGGGTGGAGGCCGTGACGGCGCAGCCGCCAGCCGAGCGCCTGGGCTCCGTCGATCACGGGTTCACCGTAGTGGCGAGCCCGCGACCCGCGAGCCGTCATCGGCCGCGCGCGTCAGCAGGTCAGCGCGCGTCGTCGGTGCGGGGGGCCTTGATGAGCACCGCGGCGACGAGCGCGACGACGGCGGCGCCGAGGTGGGCGAGCAGCCAGGGCTGGCCCGAGAGGTCGAACGGCATGACCGGGTTCCAGACGACCGCGATCGCCAGGAAGACGGGGATCCACCACCAGTGCCTCGCCTGGAAGGCGAACCAGGCGACGATCACCGCGAGCACCGCGATCACGAAGCGCAGCGTCTCGTACCACTCGCTGCCGATGAGCAGCGTGCCCACGACGAGCGCGATCGCGACGAGCACGCCGGGGGCGAGCGCGTTGCGCTGGTAGGTGGGGCCGTAGCGGTTGCTCTCCATCGCCCTCAACCGTACGGCGTCGCGCGCCTCCCGCTGATCGAGTCGCAGCCGCTGGCCGCGCATCGAGATCGGGTGTGCGCGCGGCTCGTCTCGATGCGCGCGCTTCGCGTGCTCCTCGACGACCGGCCGGTGGAGCTGGACCCGTTTCTCGCTGATGGACCCGAAATATCGGGTCCACCATCGAGAAAGGGGTCCGCCGGTTGGTGGGCGGCCGTGGCTTGGGGTCCGGCATCCAGGAACTGGTCCGGCATCCAGGAACGGGTCCGGCATCCAGGAACGGGTCCGTCAGTCGCTGGCCGGCTGTGGCTCGGGGTCGGCGATGCCGACGAGAGGCCGGGCTGCGTGCGCGGAGCGGGCAGCGGCGCGCGTCGCGAGCGCTCAGGCGGCGAGCGCCTTCTTCACCCGCTGCAGGCTGACCGGCCCCGAGGTGCCCAGCTGCTGCGCGAACAGGCTGACGCGCAGCTCCTCCAGCAGCCAGCGGGCGGCGACCAGCCGCTCGGCCTTCGCCGACCCGTCCGTGCCCGGCACGGCATCCGCCACCGCAGCCGCGAGCGGCAGCGTGCCGCCCGCCGCGGTGAACAGGGCCGTCGCCTGCTCGACCTCCGTGAGCCAGATGCGGTCGCGGTGGGCGGTCTCGGGCAGGCGCTTCACGCGGTGCTCGATCGCGCGCACGTAGACCTCGAGCCGGCCGAGGCGCGCGAGCCCCGTGCGGCTCACGAAGCCGTCGAAGACGAGCTGGTCGAGGTGCGCGCGGGCGTCGGCGAGCGCCGCCATGTGGGCGAGGCTCGCGCCGTCGCGGATGGCGCGGTCGGCGTGCCGGGCGGAGGTGAGGATGCGCGCCACCTGCGACGCGAGGGAGAACATGCGGTCGACGAGGCCGTCGGCGACGCGTGCGCGCAGCGCCTCGAAGTCGGCGACCGTCGCGGGCAGCGTCGCGCCCAGCTCGGCGTCGATGATCGCGAGCATGAGGTCGTCGAAGAGCCGGTCGGTCGACGGGTAGGGGCTCGCGCCGAGCGCGAGCTTCTCGGCCGCCGTGAGGTTCGACTGCACGTAGGGGCCGGGGCTCGGCACCTGCCGCAGCAGCAGCTGCCGCACCGCCGCGCGCTGGTCGCGCTGCTGCGCCTCGCGCGTCGACGCGAGCCGGATGCCGACCGTCGCCCTCCCGGCCGCACCGGTGCCCGTGCCCTTGCCGGTGATCGCGTAGCCCGGGTAGGCGCGCACGGTGTTGCCGCCCTGCCGCACGTCGATGTGCTCGGGCAGCTCGACCTCGAAGCCGGCCACCTCGTCGCGCTCGAGGTCGCTCGTCACCTTCACCGCGGCCTTCGCCACCTGCGCCGTCGCCTGCTGCCCGAAGCGACGCTTGAGCGCCTCGAGGTCCTTGTCGGCGCCCAGCCGGCGGCCGCGGCCGTCCTCCACCGCGAAGGTGGGCTTGAGGTGGTCGGGGATGCGGTGCCAGTCGACGTCGCTCGCGGCCGCCTGCACGTAGGCGGTGCGGGAGATGCGGGCGGCCAGCACCTCCGCGATGGAGGCGGGCCGGTCGCTGCCCCTGCCCGCCGCGGGCGGCTCGGCGGGCAGCTCGGCGAGCATGCCGCGCGCCCAGTCGGCGGCAGGCACGACGTGCTTGCGCACGTGCTTGGGGAGGCTCTTGATCATGGCGGTGAGCAGGTCCTCGCGCATGCCGGGCACGAGCCAGTCGAAGCCCTCCGGGGTGAGCCTCGGCAGCACCGCGAGCGGCACGTGCACGGTCACGCCGTCGTCGGCGGCGCCCGGCTCGAAGCGGTAGCTGAGCCGCAGCCGCTGCTCGCCCTGCTGCCACTTCGTCGGGTACGCCTCCTGATCGACCCGCGCATCCTCGCCCGTGAGGTCCTCGCGCGTCATCGTCAGCAGCTCGGGGCGGGTCGTGCGCTCCTGGCGCCACCAGCCCTCGAAGCTGCGCGTGGATGCGACGTCGGCCGGGATGCGCGCGTCGAAGAAGTCGAACACCGCCTCGTCGCCGACGAGCAGGTCGCGTCGGCGCTGGCGCTCCTCGAGCCGCTCGATCTCGCGGCGCAGCTCCTTGTTCCTGCGGTCGAAGTCCTGCGGGCTGTCCCACTCGCCGTCGACGAGCGCGTGCCGGATGAAGAGCTCGCGCGCGTGCTCCGGGTCGATCGGTGCGAACTGCACGCGCCGCCGCTCCACGATCGTGACGCCGAAGAGCGTCACCTTCTCGAACGCCACGACGGAGCCCTGCTTGCGCTCCCAGTGGGGCTCCGACACCTGGCGCTTCGCGAGGTCGCCGGCGAGCGGCTCGGCCCAGGCGAGGTCGATGGATGCGACGTTGCGGGCGAACAGGCGGCTGGTCTCGACGAGCTCGGCGGCCATCACCGCGCGGGGCGGCTTCTTGGCGAGGCCGGAGCCGGGGAAGATCTGGAACCGCGCGCCGCGGGCGCCGAGGTACTCGGGCCGCACGCGCATCCGCCGCTTGTCGGCCTTGTCGCCGGGCCGGGACTGCTGCGGCTTCTGCGTCTCGTCGAGCGTGCCGATGCGGCCGAGCAGGCCCGAGAGCAGCGCCTTGTGCACGGTGTCGGCGTCGACGGCGGCGGCGAGCGAGCCGGGCGTCCCGTCCGCACCCTCCGCTGGTCGAGTAGACCCTCGCGCAGGTCGAGTAGCTGACGAAGTCCGCGTATCGAGACCGCTGTCGTCTCGATGCGCGCCTTCGGTGCTGCTCGACGACCGGGCTGGGTCGGCGCTGCCCGACGGCCGCTTCTCGGGCTTCAGCCCCATCGACCGCGTCAGCTGCCGCACGACGTCCTGCCACTCGCGCACCCGCAGGAACGACAGGTGCTCCGCCTTGCAGAGCTTGCGGAACTGGTTGCCCGACAGCGCCGCCTGCTGCGCCTGCAGGTGCCGCCAGAGCGCGAGCAGCGTGATGAAGTCGCTCGTCGGGTCGGCGAACCGCGCGTGCATGCGGTCGGCCTCCTCGCGCCGCTCGAGCGGGCGCTCGCGCGGGTCCTGGATGGTCAGGCCGGCGACGATCGCGATGACCTCGTGCGCGACGTCCGCGTCTCGGCCGGCCAGCGCCATCCGCCCGAACCGCGGGTCGACGGGCAGTCGCGCGAGCTCGCGGCCGATCTTCGTGATGCCGCCCTTGGCCGAGATCGCGCCGAGCTCGCGCAGCAGGTCGTGGCCGTCCTTGATGCCGCGCGGGTCGGGCGGCTGCAGGAACGGGAACTCCTCGAGCGGGCCGAGCCCGAGCGAGGCGGCCTGCAGGATGACCGCCGCGAGGTTCGTGCGGAGGATCTCCGGGTCGGTGAACGCGGGGCGCTTGTCGAAGTCGGACTCGGCGTAGAGGCGGATCGCGATGCCCGGCGCCACCCGGCCCGCGCGGCCGGAGCGCTGATTGGCGCTCGCCTGGCTGATCGCCTCGATCGGCAGCCGCTGCACCTTGCTGCGCGCGGAGTAGCGCGAGATGCGCGCGGTGCCGGTGTCGATGACGTGACGGATGCCCGGCACCGTGAGGCTCGTCTCGGCGACGTTCGTGGCGAGCACGACGCGGCGGCGGATGCCCGGGCGCGCGCTGCGCTCGAAGACGCGGTGCTGGTCGGCGGCGCTCAGGCGGCCGTAGAGGGGCAGGATCTCGGTGGTGGGGCCGAGCTTGCCCTGCAGCTGGTCCTGCGCGTCGCGGATGTCGGCCTCGCTGGGGAGGAAGACGAGCACGTCGCCGGCGTCGTCGCGGGCGATCTCCTGCAGCGCCGACTCGATGCCGTCGATCGGGTCGAGGTCGGCGGCGGGCTCGTCGGCCTCGCCGTCGTCGTCCTCGTCCATCGCCTCCGAGACGAGCGGGCGGTAGCGGATGTCCACCGGGTACGTGCGGCCGGAGACCTCGATGATCGGGGCGCCGCCGAAGTGCCGGCTGAACGACCCCGGATCGATGGTCGCGCTCGTGACGATCACCTTGAGGTCGGGGCGGCGGGGGAGCAGCCGCTGCAGGTAGCCGACCAGGAAGTCGATCGTGAGGCTGCGCTCGTGCGCCTCGTCGATGATGATCGTGTCGTACTGCTCGAGGTCGCGGTCCCGGTGCATCTCGGCGAGCAGGATGCCGTCGGTCATGACCTTGATCTGCGTCGCGGCCGACACCTGGTCGGTGAAGCGCACCTTGTAGCCGACGGCCCCGCCGAGCTCCTCGCCGAGCTCCTCGGCGATGCGCTCGGCGATCGTGCGCGCGGCGAGTCGGCGCGGCTGCGTGTGGCCGATGCTCGAGCGGCCGAGCTCGAGGCACATCTTCGGCAGCTGCGTCGTCTTGCCGGATCCCGTCGCGCCCGCGACGATCACCACCTGGTGGTCGCGGATCGCCGCCATGATCTCGTCGCGCGCCTCGCTGACGGGCAGATCAGCCGGGTACTCGATGCGCATCCGACCATTCTCCCGTGTCGGGCTGTGCGCGCGCACGCGCCGCCCGCATCCGCGCCGCGCCGCCCGCCGAGCCGCCCGCCGCCGAGCCCCCGCGCGGTCGCCCGCCGCAGCCGGTTCTCCGAGCACTGGACCCCTTCCACCGTAGGGGACCCGGTGCACCGGGTCCTGATGGGTGGAAGGGGTCCGATCGCCGAAGCGGGCAGGGAGCGGAGCGGCCCACCCATCCACAGGGTGTCGCGTGGTCGCACCGCGTCCGCGACCCGTTCTGCCACGGTGCTCGCCATGTCGAGCGCATCCGAACCCGGCCCCTTGCGAACGAAGCACGAGCTCGTCGCCGCCGCACCGGGCCTCCGCCCCGAGCGGGACGATCGCTTCGCGCGGGTGCGGCGCGGCATCTACGTCGAGCAGTCGCCGTCGGCGTCGCCTCCGGATGCGCCTGCAGGTGCCGCGAGCCCGGTGCCGGATGCGATCGGCCGCGACGGGCGATACCTGCTGCGCATCAGGGCGGTGCACGTGGCGAGGTCGCAGCCGGTCTTCGCGCGTGAATCGGCGCTCGCGCTCCACGGCGTCCCGTACGGGTTGGAGCCGGATGCCGTCTACACGCGGGCGGCGCTACCACCGCGAGGAAGAAGGCGGGTGTCGTGCATGCGCCGGTCGAGCTCGCCCCCACCGACATCGTCCGGATCGACGACCTGCTGGTGTGCTCGCTCGCATACGCGCTCGCGGACGTCGCGAGACGGCGCGATCGGCTCGTGGCTGTTTCAGCGATCGACGCCGCGCTGCACCTGCGGCTGATGTCGAAGCGGGCGATCCTCGACGCGCTCGGTCGCCAAGGTGCCCGCGGTCGTGCGGCAGCGCGGGTGGGCCATCGCCTTCGCGGACGGCGAGGCGGAGTCGGTGGGCGAGTCGTGGAGCCGCGTGCGCGTGTTCGAGCTCGGCTTCGTGGCACCGGAGCTGCAGCACTGGGTGACGGGGCCGACGGGCACTCGATGGCGCGTCGACATGCGCTTCCTCCGGCCGGGACGCCGGCCGGTCTATGGCGAGTTCGATGGGCTGTCGAAGTATGGCGAGCTCGCGAATCGGGCGGGGAAGTCGGGAGCGCGGGCGCTCGCCGACGAGAAGCGGCGCGACGACGAGCTGCTCTTCAGCGGTGATCCGGCGCACTGGATCTGGGAGGACGTGCTGCGCCCGGCTCGCCTCGGACGCATCCTGGATGCCTACGGGGTGCCACGAGTGAGACGCCCCGTGCCCTCGCTCGGGATCCAGCGGTGATCGGGACCCCTTCCGCCGTTCGGGACCCGGTGCACCGGGTCCCGAACGGTGCAAGGGGTCCCCGAGCGGCGGCGGGCGGGGCCGCGCCCGCACCCTGGTGCTTCTCAGGGCGCCCGGCCAGGATGGCGGGCATGGACATCCACGACAACGGGCCGAAGCCGAACACGTTCGACATCGAGACCGCCACCACCGAGAACGACGCCTACCGCCGCGTCGCCTGGACGGGCAAGCACCTCCAGGTCACGCTCATGTCGATCGAGCCGGGCAAGTCGATCGGGCTCGAGGTGCACCACGGCACCGACCAGTTCCTGCGCATCGACCAGGGCAAGGGCGTCGCCAAGATGGGCCCCGAGCAGGACGACCTGCAGGAGCACGAGGTCGAGGACGGCTGGAGCATCCAGGTGCCCGCCGGCACGTGGCACGACGTCGAGAACACCGGCGACGAGCCGCTGCGGCTCTACACGATCTACGCGCCCACGCACCACGCGAAGGGCATCGTGCAGCAGACGAAGGACAAGGCCGAGGCCGACGAGGAGGCCGGCCGCGACGAGCCCCCGAAGTGGGTCGAAGAGGTCGACGAGAAGGGCGAGGAGACCGCGTAGCGGCCCCCGCACACGCACGACGCCCGCCGGTGATCCGGCGGGCGTCGTCGTCGTACTGAGCAGTGCGGATGCGCGTCGGTCGCGGGTGCTGCGGTCCGGGTCGCGCGCGACCACCGACGTCGGCGGCGCCGACCGCCGGGCCAGGAGTCGAAGCGAGGCGCGGATGCTGGCATGCTTGCGCCAGCGCCCAGTGCGGGGCGCGGTGGTCGAGACCCGACCGGCCGGATCCCGCGCACCGGGGCGCATCCACGGACAACGGGAGACACGATGACGATCGATCTGGCCACCTACCAGCTGAGCGAGGACGAGCTGGCGCTCGCCGAGGCGGTGCGCGACTTCGCGGACCGGGTGGTCGCGCCGGTCTCCTACGAGGCGGACCGCACGAAGACGCTCCCGATGGACGTCGTGGCGCGGATGGGCGAGATGGGCCTGTTCGGGATCCCCTTCCCGGAGGAGCACGGCGGCCAAGGCGGCGACTACTTCGCGCTCTGCCTGGCGATCGAGGCGCTCGCGCGCGTCGACCAGTCGATCGCGATCACCCTCGAGGCGGGCGTGAGCCTGGGCGCGATGCCGATCTTCCGCTTCGGCAGCGACGAGCAGAAGGCCGAGCTGCTGCCCGACCTGCTCTCGGGCGCCGCGCTCGCCGGCTTCGGCCTCACCGAGCCGGAGGCCGGTTCGGACGCGGGCGCCACCCGCACCACCGCGCGCCTGGAGGGCGACGAGTGGGTGATCAACGGCGCGAAGCAGTTCATCACCAACTCCGGCACCCCGATCACCCGGTTCGTCACGGTCACCGCCGTGACCGGCGAGCAGGACGGCCGCAAGGAGATCTCGACCATCTACGTGCCCAACGGCACCCCTGGCTTCACCGTCGAGGCGCCGTACGACAAGGTCGGCTGGCACGCGTCCGACACGCATCCGCTCACGTTCCGCGACGTGAGGGTGCCGGCGCGCAACCTGGTGGGCGAGCGGGGCCGCGGCTTCGCGGGGTTCCTGCACATCCTCGACGAGGGGCGCATCGCGATCGCCGCACTCTCCACGGGTGCCGCGGAGGGGTGCCTCGAGGACGCCATCGACTACGCGCACTCGCGCAAGGTCTTCGGCGAGCCCCTCGCGAGCCGGCAGAACGTGCAGTTCGTGATCGCCCGCATGCAGGCACGCGTGCACAACGCGCGCCTCGCGTGGCATCACGCGGCTCGCCTGCGCGATGCGGGCAAGCCCTTCAAGACGGAGGCGGCGCTCGCCAAGCTGACGGCCAGCGACGCGGCCATGGACAACGCGCGCGACGCGACCCAGATCCTCGGCGGCAACGGCTTCATGAACGAGTATGCGGTGGCCCGTCACTTCCGCGACTCGAAGATCCTCGAGATCGGCGAGGGCACGAGCGAGGTGCAGCTGCTCGTCATCGCGCGCGCCCTCGGGGTCGCCTGACCCTTCGGGGCTGATCAGCACGACGCCCGCCGGTGATCCGGCGGGCGTCGTCGTCGTACCGCGCTGAGGCCCGAGTGGATGCGCGTCAGGCGCGGGCGGTGCCGTCCGGGTCGTGCGCGCCCACGTCGCCCTCGGGCGAGGCGTCGACGTCGGTCTCGGCCGGGGAGGTCGCGATGTCGGGGTCGGCGCCGGTGACCGCGTGCCGTCCTGCGCGCCGGCGCTCGGGCCGGGGTGCGAGGTGCCCGTCGGCGTGCGCCTCGGCGTCGGCGTCGCCGTGGGATCCGGATGCGGTGGTGCTGTCGGTCATGCTGCCCTCCGTGGTGGTCGGCGCCGGCGTGCTTCCGACGCTGCGACGGCGTGCTGCCGTGGGATGCGCGCGCGGCGCCGCCGCCTGGTCGCCGGTCGGGCTCGCGCATCGCGGCCTCGAGCGTCGCGACGCCGTCGGTGGCGATGGGAGCCGGGTCGTCGGGGATGGCGTCGGCGTCGGAGCCGGGCACGCCGTCCTGCGACGTCGGCCGGTGCACGCCGACCGCGGGGTCGTCGGCGTCGTCCGTGTCGCCGTCGAAGGGGTTGTCGCCGATGAGCGGCGGCAGCTCCTCGCCGCGCTCGCCGCGGCGCTCGAGCACGAAGATCGACGCGAGCATCGTGATGATCGACAGGCCGACGAAGATCCAGCCGACGATGCTGTTCGGCAGGAACCCGAGCGAGTCGGTGACACGGGTGTAGCTGAGGATCGCGAGCAGCGCGCCCAGCCCCACGAGCACGCTCGTCGTCACGACGAACCAGGTCGGCCGCGTGCGGCGGGTGGCGATGACGGCACCCATGACGAGTGCGGCGAGACCGAGCAGGTAGTGCATGCGGTCAGCCTAGGCGCAGACCCCTGGATCCGCGACGATCCCCGGTCTCAACCGGCCAGTTGGTCGCTCGAGGGCATATTCACCTCCTGATACCAACCAGCCGGTTGAGAGTGCAGAGCGGGCGGATGCGCGACACGCGCAGGCGGCGGGCGTGGGCTGCCGCGCCTACGATGGAGCGAGTGACCAGCCACCCCGCCCAGCCCCCGTTCGGGGCGTACGCCGGGCAGCCGGGGCTGCAGCACATGGCGCAGCGGCAGCCCGCGGAGCAGGGCCCGCACTTCGGCACCTACGCCGCCGATCACCTGCCGCCGACCTACCCCGAGCGCGCCGCGTGGGGCACCGCGCAGCCGCTGCGCGCCTGGCAGCAGGAGGCGCTCGACCGCAGTACTTCGCGCACCGAGCCGCGCGACTTCCTCGCCGCCGCCACCCCGGGCGCCGGCAAGACGACCTTCGCGCTCCGGCTCGCCTCCGAGCTGCTCGCCGCGGCGCCGTCGACCGCATCACCGTCGTCGCCCCCACCGAGCACCTCAAGCAGCAGTGGGCCGATGCCGCGCACCGGGCGGGCATCCGCCTCGACCCGCGACTTCTGCAACGGCGACGGCGACTACCCGCGGCAGTTCCACGGCGTCGTCGTCACCTACGCGCAGGTCGCCGCCCGGCCGCCGCTGCACGAGCGCATCACGCGCTCCGCGCCGACGCCTCGTGATCCTCGACGAGGTGCACCACGCCGGCGACGCGCTCAGCTGGGGCGACGCGGTGCTCGAGGCGTTCGGCCCGGCCGCCCGCCGACTGTCGCTCACCGGGCACGCCGTTCCGCAGCGACACCTCGCCCATCCCGTTCGTCGAGTACGTGCGCGACGAGCGCGGCATCCGCCTCTCGCGCACCGACTACGCCTACGGCTACGACCGCGCGCTGCGCGACGGCGTCGTGCGCCCGGTGCTCTTCATGGCCTACGCCGGCACGATGCAGTGGCGCACGTCGATGGGCGACGAGATGAAGGCGACGCTCGGCCACGGCGACACGAAGGACATCACGAACGGCGCCTGGCGCACCGCGCTCGACCCGGGCGGCGCGTGGATCCAGCAGGTGCTGCGCAGCGCGGACGTGCGGCTCGGCCACGTGCGGCAGACGGTGCCGGATGCGGGCGGCCTGGTGGTCGCGACCGACCAGGCCCAGGCGCGCCAGTACGCGCAGCTGCTGCGCGACATCGCGGGGGAGGAGCCGACGGTCGTGCTCTCGCGACGACGCCGGCGCATCGCGACCGCATCACCGCCTTCTCGCAGGGGACGCAGCGGTGGATGGTCGCGGTGCGGATGGTGTCGGAGGGCGTCGACGTGCCGCGGCTCGCCGTGGGCGTCTACGCGACGAGCTCGTCGACGCCGCTGTTCTTCGCGCAGCTGATCGGCCGCTTCGTGCGCTCCCGCCGCCGCGGCGAGGTGGCGACCGTCTTCCTGCCGTCGGTGCCGCCGCTGCTCACGCTCGCGGCGGAGCTCGAGCGGCAGCGCGACCATGCGCTCGACCGCGAGCAGGCCGACGACCAGCTGCTCGACGACGACCTGATGGATGCGGCCGAGCAGGGCGACAAGGACGCCCGCGAGGAGGCGCTCTTCACGTGGGAGCCGCTCGAGTCGAGCGCCACCTTCGACCGGGTGCTGTTCGGCGACGCCGAGTTCGGCCAGCTCGTCGAGCCGGCGACCGAGGAGGAGCTCGACTTCATCGGCATCCCGGGGCTGCTCGACGCGGAGGACGTCTCCGACCTGCTGAAGCGCCGGCAGCCGCGCCAGGCGGCGCGCATCCGCGACCGGCCGCCCAACCAGGAGGCGCCGGAGCCGCTCTACCGCAACATGCGCGAGGAGCGGCAGCTGCTCAACTCGCTCGTCGCGATCGCGGCGAAGCGGCGCGGCGAGGCGCACGCGCTCGTGCACGCCGAGGCGCGGCGCATCTGCGGCGGCCCGCCGGTCGCGCAGGCGTCGATGCAGCAGCTGCGCGACCGCATCCGCTATCTGCGCAAGGTCGTCGACAAGCGCTGACGCCGCCGCGGCAGGCTCGAACGGGCTACCCCTGCGTGAAGTCGGCGTGCCACACGAGCACGGCGTCGGGCTGCGCGGCGGAGAGGCGCACGATGTCGGCGGCGTTCCCGATCGTGGGGTCGGTGCCGTCGAGCGGCGCCCAGAAGATCTTCCTCGTCGAGGTGCCGTCGGCGTTCAGCGGCGCCTCGCGCTCGACGAAGCCGGTCTGGCCCGTGCGCGACGTGTAGTCGTTCGCGGTCGCCCAGGCCTCGAGCTCCTGGAAGACGACGTCGTCGCGCGCGACCACCGCCTCCGAGACGACGGCGACCCCGGGGCTGCCGTCCGTCGGGATGCGGTAGGTCACGACGCACTCGACGTCGAGACCGGCGAGCGCCTCGGCGGGCTCGAAGGACGCCTCCGGCTGCGCCTGGGCGAGCTGCTCCTCCTCGGTGCCCTCCCAGCCGACCGGGCCGGAGCCGATCATCAGCAGCACGTACTCGTCGCCGCAGTAGCGGGCGTCGGATGCGTGGGCCGAGGGCGAGGGGGATGCGGGCGCCGTGGATGCGGGCGAGGTCGGGACGTCGCTGCTGGGCTGCGGCGTCGGGGTGGCGGTCGTGGCCGTCGGGTCGGGCGTCGACGCGGGTGCGACAGGTGCGCAGCCGACGAGCGCGACGAGCGCGGCGCCGGTGAGCGCGAGCATGGTCCGCATGAGGGGCTCCTTCGGTGCCGGCGCCGCGGCGGCGCCGTGCAGCTCATCCTCGGCGGTCGACCCGGATGCGCGCCGGGAGCCCGATCACGATTCCGCCACGATCACGGCGGTCCCGCGGCGTCAGTCGTGCTCGACCCAGCACACGAGCACGGCGGAGGCGACGGCGTAGGCGACCTCGTCGCGCGTCATCGTGCCGCCCGCGAGCTCGGCGGGCAGGCGGGTCGCGTCGACCGTGAGGGTCTTGCCGTCGCGCAGGAACGCGACGATCCCCGCATCCGTCGTGAACGAGGGCATGCCGAGCGCCAGCAGCCCCTCGATGTCGCGCGCACCCTCGACGCTGCCCTGCAGCTCGGCGAAGTGCGCCTCGCCTGCCGCGAGGTCGGTGGTGTCGTGCACGGACAGGATGAGCGGCGCCCCGTCGATGTCGTAGGCGCACGTGTACATCGGCGCGTTCCAGGTGGACGTCGGCTCGACCTCGGCCTCGAGGTCGAGCATCGAGGTGATCGCGCCGGACACCTGCCCGGCGCAGATCATGCCGGCGGCCTCAGAGGGCTCCGCGCTCCCGGACCCGTGGGCACCGTGCTCGTCGCCGGCCATCACCGTGCCGTCGGGCATCGTGTGCGACGCCTCGGGGCTCGGGCTCTCGGGCGCGGGCGCGGCCGAGGCCGCGCAACCGGTCACGAGCAGCGAGGCGACGACGATGGCGCCCATCCAGGTCTTGCGGAGCATGGCGGACTTCCGATCTGTGGGATGCGTGCACAGGGTCTTCGGTGCGCGAGCGCGAATGGGATTGGTGCGGTCCGTCGCCGCCCTCGACGGCGGCCCGGGCGGGGCCGATCCGACGCGGCGGCGCGCCGTCTCCAATCCGCCATGCCCTCGGCCCCGAACTCCCTCGCAGGAGACGGCGCAACCCCCTGCGCCCGACACTCAAGGAAGAGGACATCCCATGAAGAAGACAGCAATGCTGCTCGCCGCCCCCGGGCTGGCGCTCGGGCTCGTCGCGCTGGGCACCGCCCCCGCGATGGCGGCCCATGCAGAGGGCTCGTACTCGGCGATGCTCGGCGAGATCAACAACAGCGGCGCATCCGGCGAGGTCTGGATCGACGTCGAGGGCACGATGGCCACGGTCACGCTGAACGCGACCGGCCTGGCCGCCGAGTTCGACGGCGCTCCCTACCCGCACGTGCAGCACATCCACATCGGCGCGCAGGGCCTGTGCCCGAGCGACGAGGCGGACACCAACGGCGACGGCATCATCAGCACCACCGAGGGCGGCCCGTCGTACGGCGAGATCGGCACCACCCTCTCCGTGGGCGACGCCGACAAGAGCCCTGCAGGCGGCCTCGACCTCGCGGCCGCACCGTCGGGCGCGACCATCGCGTACGAGGAGACCTTCGAGCTCGACCAGGCCACGCAGGACGCGCTGGCTGCCGGCACGGCGGTCGTCGTCGTGCACGGCCTCGACCCGGCCACGCAGCCCGAGGCCGGCACGAGCCCGAGCGACCTCGTCCCCGAGCTGCCGCTCGCGGCGACCTCGCCCGCGCTCTGCGGTGCCCTTGAGGTCGCACCGGCCGGCGGCGTCGACACCGACGTCGCGACGATCGCTGCCGCTGGCACGAACGACGCCGCACTGGGCACCATCGCCCTCGGTGGCACGCTCGCGCTGATGGCCGCCGCTGGCGTCTACGTCGTGCGTCGTCGCGTGGTCCGCGACAACTGATCGACCGATCACCATGATCGACCACAGCAAGGGCCGTCGCCTCCACCTCGCGGTGGGGGCGGCGGCCCTCGTGCTCGCCCTCTCGGCGTGCGCCACGAGCGGCGAGCCGACGCCCACGACCGCCGCCCCCGCCCCGACCGCCATGGAGACCTCCGCGCCGCCCGTCGAGACCCCGAGCGCGGCCCCCGCCGCCGACGGCCCGGTGCTGGATGCGTCGGCGCCGGTGAGCGTGCAGATCCCCTCGATCGGACTCGACGCGTCGCTCATCCACACGGGGATCCGCGAGGACGGCGCCCTCGAGGTGCCGCCGGGCGAGGAGGGGTCGCCCGCCAGCTGGTACGACGGCTCGCCCACGCCCGGGGAGCGCGGCGCATCGGTGCTGCTCGGCCAGGTCAACTCGACCACCGACGACAGCGGCGTCTTCTACGACCTGCCGCGACTCGTGGAGGGCGACGAGGTGACGGTCACGCGCGAGGACGGGTCGACCGCCGTCTTCGAGGTCTACGACTCCGAGACCTTCGCGAAGGACGCGTTCCCGACCCGCGCGGTGTACTACCCGGTGGCCGGCGCCGAGCTGCGGCTCATCACGTGCCACGAGGGCGACGACGCCAGCAGCCCCTACCCGAACAACTACGTGGTCTTCGCTCGGCTGGTGGGGTCGGCGTAGCGCGGAGCACGCTCACTCCCGCGTGACGTCGGCGTGCCGGACGAGGATCGCGTCGGGCGCCGCTCCGGTCAGCCGCGCGATCTCGGCCGCGTCCTGGATCGTGGGGTTGTCGCCGTCGAGCGGCGCCCAGAAGATCGACCGGGTCGAGCCGCCATCCGGGTCGGGCGGCGCCTCGCGCTCGACGAAGCTGCTGCCCGACCGGGTGCGCGACTCGTAGTAGTGCTCGCTCGCCCAGTCCGCGAGCTCGTCGAACGCGTCGTCGTCGCGCTCGAGCAGCGCCTGTGAGATGACGGCGACCCCGGGCTCGTCGTCGACGGGCATGCGGTAGGTCGCGACGCAGACGACGTCGAGCCCCGCGAGGGCATCGGCGGGCTCGAACGTCGGCCGCGGCTGCGACATCGCGAGCCGCTGCTCGGGGGTGCCCTGCCAGCCGACGACGCCGCTCACGAGGCTGAGCACGAAGGCGTCGCCGCAGTAGGGCGCGCCGTCGACCGCGGTCGGCTCCGATGCCGGCGGTGCCGAGGACGGCGCGGGCGCCGGCGACGCGGTCGGTGGGGAGGACGGCGCGGGCGACACGACGGGCATCGGCGTCGCGGGCTGCCCGCAGCCCGGGAGCAGCAGCGCGAGGGCGCACGCGGCCGCGCCGACGAGCGGTGCGCGGCGCATCCGCCACTCCTCTCGGGTCACGATCCTGGCGGGATGTCCCACCCCTGGAGCGCGGGGCACACCTGCCACGTGACGCGCACGTCGGCGCCGTCGAGCGGGATGCCCGCGAGGTCGGCCTCGCGCTGCAGCTCGGCGACGCCCTCGTAGCGGCTCACCGGATCCCACTGCAGGAGCGTCGCCACGCCGCCGTCGCCGCTCACGCTGATCCCGAAGCTGCGCGTGTTGTCGGCCATCCCGATGTCGGTGCGCTCGAGGCCGTGCTCGCCGGCCCAGGCCATGAGCGCGTCGTCGATCTCGCGCATCCGATCCCCGTCGACGCCGCCGTCGAGGTAGGCGCGGGCGAAGTCCATCTCGCAGTCGTTCGTCAGGGACGTCCAGCTCGCCGCGCACAGCACGTCGAAGCCGTCGACGACGCCCGGCACGGCGAACCCGCTGCGATAGTCCGCAGACGACGGGAGCAGCTCGCCCTTGTCGTCGTCGCCGCCCCAGAAGACGTGCTCGTGGCACGCGGTGTCGGGGCCGGGCTCGTCGGCGAGCGGATCGGCGGGCGCAGCGGTCGCGCCGGCATCGGTGCGATCGGGGAAGGCCCCGCCGAACAGGCATCCCGTGAGGGCGAACGTGGCGACGGCAGCGACGGCGGCAGCCGCGAGGAGCCGACGGCGCTGGGATGCGCGAGCGCTCGACCGATCCATGGCCGCCTCTTCCTCGAGGGATGGCGCCGATCGTACGCCTGCGCGCGGCCGCGCGGCAGGCTCGACCCGTCGACGCGGGTCAGCCCTCCCCGTCCATGTGCCAGTGGTGGAGCACCATGTCGGTCGGCTGCAGGTCGAGGCCCGAGTCGAGGCGGTACGCGTCGAGGTAGATGGGGTCGGCGAGCGACGTGACGTGGAACTTGTCGAGCAGCGCGTCGGTGGGGTCGGGGTCGCTGACGTGCTCGACGTAATCGCCCGCCTCGCCATGGGCGGTGTAGCCGTTCTCGGCTGCCCAGGCATCGAGCGCGGCCTGCAGGTCGGGGTCGCGCACGATCGCGGTCGATGCGGTGATGACGCCCGGCGAGCCGTCGATGGGCGACAGGTACGTGACGGCGCACAGCACGCCGTCGCTCGACAGCAGCCCCGCCGGCTCGAACCCGGGCTGCGGCGCCGAGCGCGCGACCTGCTCCTCCCACGTGCCAGACCAGGAGACGGTCGTGGCGAGGTGCTGCGAGACGACGACGCCGTCGGCGCACCTGGGCCAGTCGGCGGACGCCGTCGCGGTCGGCGTCGCGGATGCCGCGGGCGTCGGCGTGGGCGTCGGCGTGGGCGTCGCCGTCGGTGTCGCGGTCGGCGTGGGCGTCGCGCTCGCGGTGGCGCTCGGGGAGGCGGACGGCGCCTGGGGGGCCGGCTCCGCGCATCCGGTCAGCAGGGCGAGCGCGGCGATGCCGACGACGATCGAGCGGGTGGCGGAGGCCATGGCAGCGCCTTTCAGCGGGTCGAGGAGGGAGTCCTCGAGCCATTCTCAGCGATCGCGCGGCACCGCACCCGAGTGCCTCCGGAGAGGGGCGTAACGATCGCGCAACGAGTGCCCCCGACTGGCCGCGTCGCTCAGTCCTCGGCGACGGGCAGGGCCAGGTTCACCGCGACGCCGCGAGCGTGCTCGATGTGCTCGCGCATCACCCGCTCTGCTCGTTCGGCATCGCCCGAGAGCACGGCGTCGCACACGAGGCGGTGCTCGTCGACCGCGTCGGAGCTCCTGCCCGGCTCCTGCGTGGTCAGCGCGCGGTATCGATCGACGTGCGCGCGCACCATGTGCAGGAGGCTGCCGGCGAGCGCGTTGCCGCTCATCACGCGAAGGTGGTCGTGGAAGTCCGCGCCGATGCGCACCACTTCCTCGTAGTCGTCGCGGAGCCGCTCCATGAGCGACACCTGCCGCAGCAGGTACTGCTCGTCCTCCGGTGTCACGCGCTTGGCCGCGTCGCTCGCGATGAGTCCCTCGAGCCGGGCACGGACGTCGTACACGTGCTCGAGCTCGTCGAGCGAGACGGGCGCGACGATCGTGCGATTCGAGCTCAGCTTGACCGCGAGCCCCTCGGCCGTGAGTGTCGCGAGCGCCTCGCGGATCGGCGTGCGCGAGACGCCCAGCTGCTCGGCGAGCTCGGGCTCCGAGAGCAGCGCGCCCGGCGCGAGCGAGCGGTCGACGATGAGGGCCCGCAACCGCTCGTAGGCGGTGGACCGGCCGTCGCGACGCCCTCGTCCGCTGCCTTCCATGCGGCCATGATCCCACAGAGGTCGCGCAGATGAATACCTGTATGCAAGTATGCTCATCAGGACGCGCGGCATCGATGCAGCGCGCAAGCACGAGCACGAAGGAGTGGACGTGAAGCAGCAGGTGAAGACGACAGCGATCGTCGCCGCAGTCGCAATGGCCCTGGTGGGCTGCACGACCGCCAACCAGGCCCCCGCGAGCCAGGCACCCGGAGAGACGGCGGCGGCAGAGGTGCAGAGCCTCGGCCGGATGGAGATCATCGCCCCGGCCAACCCCGGATCGGGATGGGACCAGACCGCTCGCGCCTTCGGTACCGCGCTCGAGGGCGCGGAGCTCGCCGAGTCGATCACCGTCACGAACGTGCCCGGGGCGTCCGGCACCGTCGCGCTCGCGCAGATGGCTGCCAACCCCGGCCGCGACGGCGTCCTCATGGCATCGGGCCTCGCGATGATGAGCGGCGTGCTCACGAACGACACCGGCGTCACGCTCGACGACGTCACCCCGATCGCGCGCCTCATCGGCGAGGCCGAGGTCATCGTCGTGCCTGCCGCGTCGGAGCTCGAGACGATCGAGGACCTGATGGCCGCGATCGCGGCCGACCCGGGCAGCGTGCCGATCGCCGGCGGCTCGGCCGGCAGCGCCGACCACGTCTTCCTCGGCCTGCTGGCCGAGGCCTACGACATCGAGCCCAGCTCGCTCAACTACGTGCCCTTCTCCGGCGGCGGCGAGGCGACGACCGCTCTGCTCGGCAACCAGGTGAGCGCGGGCATCGCCGGCATCGGCGAGTTCCGCGACCAGATCCTCGAGGAGGAGCTGCGCCCGCTGCTGCTCTCGACCGCCGAGCCCATCGAGGGCATGGAGATCCCGAGCGTCGCCGACATCGGCCACGCCGACCTCGAGTTCGCCAACTGGCGCTCGATCATGGCGCCCGGCGGCATCGACGACGAGCTGCGCGAGCAGTACGTGCAGGTCGTGACCGAGACGGTCGCCTCCGACGCGTGGGCGGAGCAGCTCGAGACCAACGACTGGGCCGACCTGTTCCTCGCCGGTGACGAGTTCGACGCGTGGCTCGACGAGGAGAACACCCGCGTCGAGGGCGTGCTCTCGCAGCTCGGCCTCGTCGTCCAGTGACGCACGACCCCATCGCCCCGGAGTCGGGCGCCGCGCACGCGGCGCCCGACTCCGGGGCGATCCCCGTGGCGCCCCCGGCGCCGTCGCGGCGGTGGCCCGAGCTGCTGCTCGGGCTCGCGGTGGTCGCCATCGGCGTCGTGACGATCCTCGACGGGATGTCGCAGCCGCCGTCCACCTCCGCGTCGGGCCTCGGTGCCGGGCAGTTCCCGATGATCGTCGGCGGCCTCACGACCGTGCTCGGCATGCTCCTGGTCGTGCAGATCCTGCGCGGCAGGCTCGGGCATCCGGATGCCGCCGAGGGCGACGTCGACACGAGCCGGTTGCGCTGGTGGCAGCTCGCGCTCGCGACCGCCGCGCTCGTGCTCTTCGCGCTCACGGTCGACGTGCTCGGCTACCCGATCGCCGCGGCGATCACCTTCGTCGCGGTCGCTTTCGCGACCGGCGCCAAGCGCTGGCTCGTCACGGTCGCGATCGCTGTCGTGATCTCGCTCGGCGTGTTCTACCTCTTCACCCTGCTCCTGCGCATCCAGCTGCCGGCAGGCATACTCACGGGGGTGCTGTGATGGAAGGCATCGAGGGACTCCTCCACGGGTTCACGGTCGCGTTCACGATCCAGAACCTGCTCTTCGCCCTGCTGGGCGCCTTCGTCGGCACCATGATCGGCGTGCTGCCCGGCATCGGCCCGGCGCTCACGATCGCGCTGCTGCTGCCGATGACCTACGGCATGCCCGTCGCGAGCGCCTTCATCCTGTTCGCCGGCATCTACTACGGCGCGATGTACGGCGGCTCGACCACCTCGATCCTGCTGAAGACGCCCGGCGAATCGGGATCCATCGTCGCCGCGATCGACGGCAACAAGATGGCTCGCGCCGGTCGCGGCGCTGCCGCGCTCGCCACCGCGGCCATCGGCTCGTTCATCGCCGGCACGATCGCGACCGTGCTCGTCGCGCTCTTCGCGCCGGGCATCGTCGACATCGCGGTGCAGCTCGGCGCGCGCGACTTCTTCGCCCTCATGGTGGTCGCGTTCCTCACCGTCGGCGCGCTCGTCGGCGGGTCGCCCCTGCGCGGCCTGACGTCGCTCGCGCTCGGGCTCACGCTCGGACTCGTCGGCATCGACTTCCAGTCGGGGCAGGACCGGCTCACGTTCGGCATGCCGCGCCTCCTCGACGGCATCGACACCGTCGTGCTCATCGTCGCGCTCTTCGCCATCGGCGAGGTGCTCTACGTCGTCGCGCACCAGACCTCGTCGAAGTACGCGGTCGCGTCGATCAAGGGCCAGGCCTGGATGACGCGCGAGGACGCGCGCCGCTCGTGGAAGCCGTGGCTGCGCGGCACGGCGATCGGATTCCCGCTCGGCGTGATCCCGGCCGGCGGCAGCGAGATCCCCACCTTCCTGTCGTACTCGCTCGAGAAGCGGCTCGCGAAGGGTGCGCGGCGCGCGGAGTTCGGCAACGGCGCGATCGAGGGCGTCGCCGGTCCGGAGGCGGCGAACAACGCGAACGCCGCCGGCACGATGGTGCCGCTGCTCACGCTCGGCATCCCCACCTCGGCGACGGCGGCGATCATCCTCGTCGCCTTCCAGCAGTACGGGCTGCAGCCGGGCCCGGCGCTCCTGCGCACCGAGCCCGACCTCGTCTGGGGGCTCATCGCGAGCCTGCTGATCGGCAACCTCATGCTGCTCGTGCTCAACCTGCCGTTCGTCGGCGTCTGGGTGAAGCTGCTGAACATCCCCAAGCCGTACCTGTTCGCGGGCATCGCGACGTTCGCGCTGCTGGGCGCCTACGCCGTCAACGGTGCGTCCTTCGACGTGCTGCTGCTCATCGTCTTCGGTGTCGTCGGCTACCTCCTGCGACGGTTCGGCTTCCCGATCGCGCCCGTGGTCGTCGGCGCGATCCTGGGGCCGCTCGCCGAGCTGCAGCTGCGCCGCGCGCTCGACATCTCGGCGGGCGACCCGACGACGCTCATCAGCTCGCCCTTCTCGGTGATCGTCTACGCGACGCTCGCGCTCGCGCTGCTGCTCCCCGTCGTCATCCGCACCCTGAACAAGCGCAAGCTCAGCAGAACCACCATGCTGGACACGGTCGACGTCGACGCCCGACGCGAGCCGTAGGCCGTGCCGACCACCAGCACCAACCCGAGGAGACAGATGATCGCCCACGAGGTCCGAGCCCACAAGAGCGCCGAGAACCTGCCCCGCGAGGAGCAGCTCGCCTGGAAGATCGCGCAGGTCGCGGTCGACCCGGTGGAGGTGGAGGCCGACGTCGTCGAGATGATCGCGAACCGGATCATCGACAACGCAGCCGTCGCGATCGCGAGCCTCAACCGGCCGCCGGTCGTCTCGGCCCGCGAGCAGGCGCAGCGCCACCCGTACGCGCCGGGCTCGGCCGTCTTCGGCATCGAGGACCGCGTGAGCCCCGAGTGGGCCGCCTGGGCGAACGGCGTCGCCGTGCGCGAGCTCGACTACCACGACACCTTCCTGGCCGCCGACTACTCGCACCCGGGCGACAACATCCCGCCGATCCTCGCGGTCGCGCAGCACGTCGGCTGCGACGGGCGCGCGCTCGTGCGGGGGCTCGCGACCGGCTACGAGATCCAGGTCGACCTCGTGCGCTCGATCAGCCTGCACAAGCACAAGATCGACCACGTCGCGCACCTCGGCCCGTCGGCCGCCGCCGGCATCGGCACGATGCTCGGGCTCGAGGCGGAGACGATCTTCCAGGCCGTCGGCCAGGCGCTCCACACCACCACCGCCACGCGCCAGTCGCGCAAGGGCGAGATCTCCACCTGGAAGGCGCACGCGCCCGCGTTCGCCGGGAAGATGGCGGTCGAGGCCGTCGACCGCGCGATGCGCGGCCAGACGAGCCCCGTGCCGATCTACGAGGGCGAGGACGGCGTGATCGCCTGGCTGCTCGACGGCTGGGAGGGCCGCTACTCGGTGCCGCTGCCCGCGCCGGGCGAGCCCAAGCGCGGCATCCTCGACACGTACACGAAGGAGCACTCCGCCGAGTACCAGGCGCAGGCCTGGATCGACCTCGCCCGCAAGCTCTCGGCCGAGCGGCCCGAGCTGCGCGACCCGGAGGGCGTCGAGTCGATCGTGCTCCACACGAGCCACCACACGCACTACGTGATCGGCTCGGGCGCGAACGACCCGCAGAAGTACGACCCGACCGCGTCGCGCGAGACGCTCGACCACTCCATCCCCTACATCGTCGCGGTGGCGCTGCAGGACGGCGGCTGGCACCACGTCGACTCCTACGCGCCCCAGCGCGCGCAGCGCCCCGACACCGTCGAGCTGTGGAACAAGATCACCACGCTCGAGGACCCGGTCTGGACCGAGCGGTACCACGACCCGGACCCCGACAAGAAGGCGTTCGGCGGCCGCATCGTCATCACGCTCTCCTCGGGCGAGGTCATCGAGGACGAGATCTCGGTCGCGGACGCGCACCCAGCCGGCGCGCGACCGTTCGGTCGCGCGGAGTACGTGCAGAAGCTGCGCACGCTCGCGCAGGGCATCATCGACGAGACCGAGATCGACCGGTTCCTCGCGCTCGTCGAGCGGCTGCCGGAGCTCACGGCCGACGAGGTGCGCCAGCTCAACGTCTTCGCCCCGGCCGGCATCGTCGACCAGGGCACGACGCAGGGCCTCTTCTGATGCAGGGCCTCCTCTAGTGCTGTCGACGACGGTCACGCCGTCCCAGAAGCGGAAGGCGCTGCGCGCGGGCCTCGCCTCCGGCACGCTGCAGCGCTTCCCGGGCGCGTTCACGCCGCTGACCGCGCCGCTCATCCAGCAGCTCGGCTTCGAGGGCGTCTACATCTCCGGCGCCGTGATGGCGGCCGAGCTGGGGCTGCCCGACATCGGCATGACGACCCTCACGGAGGTCGCGCAGCGCGGCCGCGAGATCTCGCGGATGACCGATCTGCCGACCCTCATCGACGCCGACACCGGCTTCGGCGAGGCGATGAACGTCGCCCGCGCGGTGCATGAGCTCGAAGACGCGGGGGTCTCGGGCCTGCACCTCGAGGATCAGGTCAACCCCAAGCGCTGCGGCCACCTCGACGGCAAGGAGGTCGTGTCGCTCGACCAGGCCGTGCAGCGCATCGCAGCCGCCGTCTCGGCCCGCCGCGACGGCGACCTCGTGATCATGGCCCGCACGGACATCCGCGGGGTGTCGGGGCTCGAGGCCGCGAAGGACCGCGCGAAGGCGCTCGAGGCGGCCGGGGCCGACGCGATCTTCCCCGAGGCGATGGCCTCGCTCGAGGAGTTCGCGGCGATCCGCGAGGCGGTCGACGTGCCGATCCTCGCCAACATGACCGAGTTCGGCAAGAGCGCCCTGTTCACGCATCAGCAGCTGGCAGACGTGGGCGTGAACATCGCCATCCACCCGGTGTCGCTGCTGCGCATCGCGATGGGCGCGATCGAGCGCGAGCTCGGCCTGCTCGCCGAGACCGGCACCCTCGACGGCGCCGTCGACCGCATGCAGACGCGCGCGCGGCTCTACGAGCTGAACGACTACGCCGCCTACAACGCGTTCGACGAGGGCGTGTTCAACTTCGAGGTGCCCGGCACGGGGCACGGGACGGTCGGCCGATGAGCGTGCTGTTCTCGCCCGTGCAGCTCGGGCCGGTCGAGGCGCGCAACCGCGCGTGGGTCTCGCCGATGTGCCAGTACTCGTGCGAGGCGCGCGACGGCATGGCGGGCGACTGGCACCACGAGCACCTGACCTCGTTCGCGCGCGGCGGTGCCGGGCTCGTGATGACCGAGGCGGCCGCGATCGAGCCGATCGGGCGCATCTCGCCGCACGACCTGGGGATCTGGAACGACGCCCAGGCGGAGGCGCTCGCGCCGATCGCCGCGCGCATCCGGGCCCACGGCGCCGTGCCGGCCGTGCAGATCGCGCACGCCGGTCGCAAGGCGTCGATCCACCGCGAGTGGAGCGGCCGCGGCTCCGTGCCCCTCGACGCAGGCGGCTGGCAGACGGTCAGCGCCGGGTCGGATGCGTTCGGCCGCTACGCCCCGCCGCGCGCGCTCGCGGCCGACGAGGTCGCGGCGCTGCCCGAGCTGTTCGCCGCGGCCGCGCGCCGCGCCGTGGCCGCGGGCTTCGAGGCCGTCGAGGTCCACGGCGCCCACGGCTACCTGCTGCACCAGTTCCTCTCGCCGCTGTCGAACCAGCGCGACGACGAGTGGGGTGTCGGCGAAGGAGGCCTGCGCACCCTGCTGCTGCAGCGGGTGGTCGAGGCCGTGCGCGCCGCGGCGCCGGATGCGGCGCTCATGGTGCGGCTGAGCGCATCCGACTGGGTCGAGGGCGGCATCGACGCCGCGATGACGGTCGAGCACGTGCGCGTCGCGATCGCGGCGGGCGCCGACTGGTTCGACCTCTCCTCCGGGGGCAACGACCCGCGGCAGGAGATCCCGCTCGAGCCCGGCTACCAGGTGCCGTTCGCGCGCGCCGTGCGCGCCGCGACGGGGGCGAAGGTGAACGCGGTCGGCCTCATCGAGGAGCCGGCGCACGCCGAGGCGGTGCTCGCCGACGGCGACGCCGACGCGGTCATGCTCGCCCGCGCCTGGATGCGCAACCCGCACTGGGCGCTCGGCGCCGAGACGGAGCTCGACGGCGTGCCGGATGCGTCGGTGTGGCCGCCGCAGTACACCCGCGCCCGGCGCGTCCCCGTCGACGCCCGCTGACCCCATCGCTCGACGTCGCGGGTGGTAGTTCGGGGCGGCATGGCGCGCGAGTGACCACCCGCGACGTCGAGGATCGACACCACGGAGGACCCATGCCCGAGCACGTGCGCACCACTCGCCGAGGGCGCCTCGCGGTCATCGAGCTGCACCGGCCCGAGGCGCTCAACGCGCTCACGCACGAGATGGTGCTCGGCATCGCCGCGGCGCTCGCGGCGGCCGAGGCCGACGCATCCGTCGCGACGATCGCGATCGTCGGCGCCGGCGACCGCGGCCTGTGCGCCGGCGGCGACGTCGTCGGCCTCCGCACCGACGTGCAGGAGCGCGGCGGCGCCGGCGCGCGCGCCTTCTGGCGCGACGAGTACGCGCTGAACGCCGCGATCGCGCGGGCCGCGAAGCCGGTCGTCGCCATCCAGCACGGCATCGTGCTGGGCGGCGGCGTCGGCATCTCGGCCCACGCGAGCCACCGCATCGTCACCGACTCGACCCGCATCGGGTTCCCCGAGGTGACGATCGGCTTCGTGCCCGACGTCGGCGCCAGCTGGCTGCTCTCGCGCGCGCCCGGCGAGCTCGGCACGCGCGTCGCCCTCACCGGCGAGCACGTCGGCCCGGCCGACGCGATCCTGCTCGGCCTCTCGGATGCGTTCGTGCCGCAGGCGCGGATGCCCGACCTGCTCGAGGCGCTCACGTCGACCGACGCCGACGACGCGATCGCCGCGGTCGCGGCGCCGCCGCCCGCGGGCGAGCTCGCGGGCGCGGGCACCGAGGGCGCCTTCGCCGGCGACGACCTGCGCGCGATCCTCGCGCGGCTCGAGGCGCCGGGGGAGGGGGCCGCGGAGAGCGCCGCGCTCGCCGCCACGATCGCGAAGCGCTCGCCGACCGCGCTCGCCGTGACGCTCGCGTCGCTCCGCCGCGCCGCGGCGCTGCCGTCGCTCGAGCGGGCGCTCGAGCAGGAGTACCGGGTGTCGTCGCACGTGAGCCTGCTGCCCGACTTCGCCGAGGGCATCCGCGCCCAGCTCGTCGACAAGGACCGCGCGCCGCACTGGCAGCCCGCTCGCATCGATGCAGGTGACCGATGCCATGGTGGAGGCCTGCTTCGCCCCCGCGCCGGACGGCGACCTCGACCTGCCGGACCCCGACCTGCCGACCCCGACCTGCCAGACCCCGACCTGCCAGAGGAGACCCCATGACGGACGAGCTCACCACGATCCGCGTCGAGCGGCAGGACCGCGTCGCGTGGATCCACCTCGACCGCCCCGAGGCGCTCAACGCCCTGAACGAGCAGCTCATGCGCGAGGTCGTGGCGACCGCCGTCGAGCTCGACGGCGACGACAGCATCGGCGCGATCGTCGTCACGGGCTCGGAGCGCGCGTTCGCCGCCGGCGCCGACATCAAGGAGATGGCGTCGAAGTCGGCCGCCGACATGCGCGCGGACGACCACTTCGGCGAATGGCTGCGGTTCGCCGCGGTGCGGAAGCCCGTGATCGCGGCGGTGTCGGGCTACGCGCTCGGCGGCGGCCTCGAGCTCGCGCTCATGTGCGACATCATCCTCGCCGCCGACTCGGCGAAGTTCGGCTTCCCGGAGGTCTCGCTCGGCGTGATCCCCGGCATCGGCGGCACGCAGCGGCTCGTGCGCGCGGTCGGCTACCCGAAGGCGGCCGAGATCATCCTCACCGGCCGCCGCATCGGCGCCGACGAGGCGGAGCGCGCGGGCCTCGTCTCGCGCGTCGTCCCTGCCGACCGGCTGCTCGACGAGGCGCAGGAGCTCGCCGCCGGGATCGCCGCGAAGCCGCTCACCGCGCTCGTCGCCGCGAAGGCGGCGATGGACGCCGCGCTCGAGCTGCCCCTCGCCGAGGGCCTCGCGCTCGAGGGCGAGCAGTTCGCGGCGCTCTTCGACACCGCCGACCAGGCGGAGGGCATGGCGGCGTTCAGCGAGAAGCGGGAGCCGCGCTTCCAGCACCGCTGACGCCGGGCTGCGCCCGCGCGCTCCGCGGCTGGCGAGGGGACCCGCTCCACCGCCCGGGACCCGGTGCACCAGGTCCCGGATGGTGGACCGGGTCCCGCCGCGGGAGGGGCCGGCTCAGCCGTCCTCGGTCGAGGCCTCGAACGCGAACGCCGGCGCGGTGTTCAGCCCCGCCGAGCCGTGCCGCGCACCCGTCTCGACGAGCAGCCGCAGCCGCTCGAGCAGGTCGGCCCATCCGGCGTCGTACGAGGCGCGCATCCCCGCCACGTCGTCCCCGCCCCATCGCCGCGCCGCGTCCTGCCGCACCGTGATGCGCGCGCCGGCCGGGGTGGGCTCGAGGTCGAACCGCACCTCGCCCTCCCAGCCCGCGCCCATCCCCATCTGGCCGTCCCACGCGTAGACGCGCCCCGGCGCGCAGATCGTCACGGTGCCCCACAGCGCCGTCGCGTCGCCGAGCTGCTCGACGACCGGCTCGCCGGCGCGCAGCGGCATCCGCACCGCGCTCGGCCCGTCGAGCAGCAGGTAGGGCGCGCCCCACCACGCGGCGGTGTCGTCGACGAGCGCGTCCCAGACGCGGTCGGGATGCGCCGCGACCTCGGTCGACTGGCGCAGGTGGAACTCGGTGTCGGCCATGCGCGCTCCCTCGAGACGCCGCAGTCGGATGCGGTTGCCTGCCACCGTCGCGGCCCGCGCCCCGCGCGTCAACCCCGCTCCCCCGCGCGTCGGCTCGACGTCGCCGGTGGTCGCTCGTGCCGCACCTCGCGATGCACAACCACCCGCGACGTCGAGTGTGCCGGTGAGAGGCCTCTCATGCGCCCCTCCTTCGCGCCTCACCGCCGCTCGTGAGAGTGGATGCCAGACGCAGGGACGGCCGCACGGGCCACCCACGAGCAGGAGGAGCACACCATGAACACGAAGTGGATCGCCATCGGCACCATCGGAACCCTCGGCCTCGGCGCCATCGCCGCGAGCGCGGCGGGTGTCGCCAACGCGGTCGAGCTGCGGGATGCGGAGGGCCGCGTGCTCGCGTCGAGCACCGTCCGCGGCGACGTGCTCGAGCGGGGCACCGTGTCGATCAAGACGACGGGCGACCACGCCTCGGTCATCTCCGCCGCATCCGCCGCCGCCTCCGCCGACGCCCCGTCGGCCACGCAGTCGGCGGTTGCCCCGGCATCCGCGCCGTCGGCCGCCTCGGCACCGTCCGCGGCGGCAGCGCCGGCCCCCCAGGCGCCGGCCCAGCAGGCGCCGGCTCAGCAGGCTCCGGTGCAGCAGACGCCCGCGCAGCAGGCTCCGGTGCAGGCGCCCGCGCCCGCGCCGGTCGCCGCGCCCGCGCCGGCCGTCGACTCGGCACCCAGCGCGGCCTCGGCGCCGTCGCCGGTGTCGGCCCCCTCGGCCGGCTCGAACGACTGACCGGTTCGGATCGAACCCCAGCCGGTTCGAACCGCAGCGCCCCGCCTCTGCCGGCGGGGCGCTGCGGCGTTGCGCCGAGCGCGCAATCCCTCGCGCCGGGCGCGCGGGGAGCGTGCCCTAGAGTCGGATGGCGCCCCGCACCCCCGTTCACCGAGGAGCACCATGGCAGAGCCCGAGATCAAGAAGGGACTCGCTGGCGTCGTCGCCGACACCACCGAGATCTCCAAGGTCAACCCCGACACCAACTCCCTCCTCTACCGCGGCTACCCGGTGCAGGAGCTCGCGACGCAGCCGTTCGAGGCCGTCGCCTACCTGCTCTGGCACGGCGAGCTGCCGACGGACGAGCAGCTGGCCGAGTTCCGCAGCGACGAGCGGTCGTTCCGCGCCCTGCCCGACAACGTGCGCTCCGTGATGGATGCGCTGCCGTCGCACGCGCATCCGATGGACGTCGTGCGCACGGCGGTCAGCATCGTCGGCGCGAACGACCCCGGCGCCGACGACCCCTCGACCGACCTCGAGAAGGCGTTCCGGCTCTTCGCCGTGCTGCCTGCGATCGTCAGCTACGAGCAGCGCCGCCGCAACGGCCTCGAGCTCATCGAGCCGCGCGACGACCTCGACTACGCCGCGAACTTCCTCTGGATGTCGTTCGGCGAGGAGGCCGACCCGGTCGTCGTCGAGGCGTTCAACCAGTCGATGGTGCTGTACGCCGAGCACTCGTTCAACGCATCCACGTTCACCGCCCGCGTCGTCACGTCGACGCTCGCCGACCTGTACTCCGCGGTCACCGCCGCGATCGGCGCGCTCAAGGGCCACCTGCACGGCGGCGCGAACGAGGCCGTCATGGAGGTGTTCGAGGAGGTCGGCGACCCGTCGAAGGCGGATGCGTGGATGCAGACGGCGCTCGACGAGAAGCGCAAGATCATGGGCTTCGGGCACCGCGTCTACAAGAACGGCGACTCCCGCGTGCCGACGATGCGCGCCGCGCTCGAGCGGCTCGCGGAGCACTACGGCTCGCCCGAGACGCTCGAGATGTACACCGCGCTCGAGCAGGCGATGGCCGACCGGAAGCCCATCAAGCCGAACCTCGACTTCCCGTCCGGGCCGGCGTACGCGCTCATCGGCTTCGACGTGCCGATCTTCACGCCGCTGTTCGTCGCGGCGCGCGTGACCGGCTGGACGGCCCACATCATCGAGCAGCGCGCGAACAACGCGCTCATCCGCCCGCTCTCGGCCTACAGCGGACCCGACGAGCGGCACGTCGCCGGCGTCGACCCATCCGCGCTGCCCGAGGACACATCCGCTATCGAGGAGACCGAATGACTGCTGACCACCGCATCCCCAGCCTGCAGCTGAACGACGGCCGCACGATCCCGCAGCTCGGCTTCGGCGTCTTCAAGGTCGACCCGGACGAGACCGAGCGCATCGTCCTCGACGCCTTCGAGGCCGGCTACCGCCACATCGACACGGCGGCGATCTACCGCAACGAGCAGGGTGTGGGCCGCGCGATCGCCGCGAGCGGCATCCCGCGCGATGAGCTGTTCGTCACGACGAAGCTCTGGAACGACCGTCGCGGCGAGGCCGAGGCGCGCGCAGCGCTCGGCGAGAGCCTCGACAAGCTCGGGCTCGACCGCGTCGACCTGTACCTGATCCACTGGCCGACCCCGTCGGCCGGCAGCCCGGTGGAGACGTGGGAGACGCTCGGCGCGCTCCGCGACGAGGGGCTCACGACGTCGATCGGCGTCTCGAACTTCGACGAGCGCTACCTGCCGGAGATCCTCGAGACCGGCTTCGTGCCGGCCGTCGACCAGATCGAGCTGCACCCGCAGTTCCAGCAGCGCGCGACGACGGCGCTCGCCGCCGAGCACGACATCAAGATCGAGGCGTGGGGGCCGCTCGGACAGGGCCGGGTCGACTACGAGTCGACCGTCATCGGCGAGATCGCCGCGCGGCACGGCATCTCCTGGGCGCAGGCGACGATCGCATGGCACCTGCAGTCCGGCCGCATCGTGTTCCCGAAGTCGAACCGACGCGCACGCATGGCCGAGAACCTCGCCGCCGCATCCGTGCAGCTGACGGCCGAGGACCTGGCCGCGATCGACGCGCTCGACCAGGGCGCGGCCGGCCGCGTGTCGGCCGATCCGGCAGAGGTCAGCTAGCCGCTCACGTGCGCGGCCGCTCCGGCGGCACTCGCGCCCACGGCACGCACGCCGCGGACCCCTTTCTCACTGCGCGACCCGACTATCAGGGTCCGGCAGTGAGCAAGGGGTCCGTCTGCGTCGGGGCCGCGCGGGGCGGGCCGCACGCGGCGGGCCGTCAGCGCAGCAGCGACGCGATCCGCGGGGCGAGCGCCGCGGCGACCCGCTCGGGATCGCGGTCGCCGCCGGCGACCAGGAACGAGTGGTCGCCGCCCGCGACCCAGTCGACCCGCGCATCCGGCAGGTCCGCGACCAGGCGGTCGAGCGCATCCCCGGACTGGAACGGGTCGTTCGTGCCCTGCAGGAACCGCTGCGGGAGCGCGATGTCGCGCAGGTGCTCGTCGCGGATGCGCTCGGGCTTGCCGGGCGCGTGCAGCGGGTAGCCGAGGTAGATCAGTCCCGCGGCGGGCATGCCCTCCGCGACGGCGGCCGCGGCCATGCGTCCGCCGAACGACTTGCCGCCCGCCCACGGCGCGTGCGGCAGCAGCTCGACCGCCGCCGCCATGACGGCGTGCCAGGTCGCGATCGCGCTCGGTGCGCGCTCGGGCTGGCGCTTGCCGGCCTGCGCGTTGGGGAAGCTCGCGCGCAGCACGGCGACGCCCTCGCCGACCAGGCCGCGCGCGGCGCCCTCCATCCACGGATGCGTCGCCGAGCCGCCGGCGCCGTGCAGCAGCACGAGGCTCGCCCACGCGCCCGGCGGGATCTCGACGATCGCGTCGACGTGCGGCACGGTCGGATGCGCGATCGGCACGGGCACGACGGCACGGGAGGCGTCCATGCCCTCGAGCCTCCCACGCCGGGAGCCGCCGCTCTCCACAGCCCGCGTCCCACGCCGCACGCGCCGGCGCCCGCCTCTGCCACCGTGCGCCCATGGAGCGATCGATCACCGACGAGGCCGAGGCCTACCTGCGCAAGCTGCTCGACGCCTGGCTCGTGCCGCTGCCCGGCGAGTGCCTCGCGTGCTACATCGACCGGGTCCTCGAGCGCTACGACTGCAACGGCGACCTCTGGATCGCCGGGCACTACCGCGACCTCGTCGCCCCGCGGGCGACCCGCCTCGAGGAGCGCCTGGAGTCGAGCGGCGGCTACTGCGACTGCGAGGTGCTCGTCAACGCGATGCAGCCGGCCTGGCACCTCTGGTCGACGAGCCGGGAGGTCGACGTCGACGGGAGCACCATCGTGCTCGAGGCCGAGCCGCCCGACAGCATGCCGCCGTGCGCGGGCGTGCGGCGCGGCTCCACCCAGCCATGCGTGCACTGGCATCGGATGCGCCGTCCGCGCATCCCGTACTGATGCGCCGCCCGGCGGCCCTCGCGGGCCGCCGCAGTAGCGTTGGCGCATGCAGGCGCAGGGGGACAACCGGCTCGCGGATGCGACGAGCGACTACCTGCGGCTCCACGCCGGCAACCCGGTGGACTGGCGCGAGTGGGGCGACGAGGCCTTCGCCGAGGCGCGCGAGCGCGGCGTGCCGGTGTTCGCCTCGGTCGGCTACGCCACCTGCCACTGGTGCCACGTGATGGCGCGCGAGTCGTTCGCCGACCCGGCGGTGGGTGCGCTGCTGCGGGAGGGCTTCGTGGCGGTGAAGGTCGACCGCGAGGAGCGGCCCGATGTCGACGCCGCCCTCATGGGCGCCGCCTCCGCCTTCACGCGCCAGCTCGGCTGGCCGCTCAGCGTCTTCCTCACCCCCGACGGGCTGCCGTTCTACGCCGGCACCTACTTCCCGTCGGTCGGGCGGCAGGGCATGCCGGGGTTCCGCGACGTGCTCGCGGCGATCGGCGCGGCATGGCGCGAGCAGCCGGATGCGGTGGCCGGCACGGCCGAGCAGGTGCAGCAGGCGCTGCGGGATGCGGCTGCCGGCCCAGGGGGAGACGCTCCGGATGCGGCCGCCGTCCGGGCGGCGCTCGCGGCGGTCGCGCGCGCGGAGGACCCGGAGCACGGCGGGCTCGGCACCGGCCAGAAGTTCCCGCAGGCGCCGCTGCTGCTCGCGCTCGTCGACGTCGACGCCGAGCCGTCCACCGCGCAGCTCGCCGGTCGGCTGCTCGACGCCGCCGCTGGCGACGACGCCGTGGTGGCGGCCGGCGGCTACTCGCACCTCCGCGGCCGCGACGGCGGGTTCTTCCGCTACGCGACGCAGCGCGACTGGTCGGTGCCCCACTTCGAGCGGATGCTCGTCGACAACGCCCAGCTGCTGCACGTGGCCACTCGACTGGGCCGCGAGACGGTCGCGCGCGGGCTCGTCGCGTTCCTCGACGGGGTCCTCCGCCTGCCCGGCGGCGCGTTCGCGATCGCCGAGGACGCCGAGTCGACCGTCGACGGCGAGCGCGTCGAGGGCGGCTGGCACCTCGCGCCCGCCGATGCCGGGGTCGAGCGGCCACCGCTCGACCGGCTCGTCGTCACCGCCGCCAACGGGCTCGCGATCGAGGCGCTCGCCGTCCGAGCGCTGCGCGACGGCGACGAGACGGCGCTCGCGCTCGCCCGCGGTGCCGCCGCGCACGTGCTCGAGCTCCACGCATCCGACCCCGCAGCGCTCGTCCACGCGAGCCTCGACGGCCGTGCGTCGCCCGCCGTCGCGACCGCTGCCGACGCCGGCTGCCTCGCGAGCGGGCTGCTCGCGCTCACGGCCGCTACCGGCGAGGCGCGCTGGGCGATCGCCGCTCGCGCCATCCTCGAGGCCGCCCCCGACCCGGCGCAGGTCTCGGCGCAGGGCCCCGCGCTGCAGCTCGGCCCCGACGCCGACGGCGACGCACCCTCCGGTCAGGCGGCGCTCGCCGGCGCGCTCCACGCGCTCTTCGCGCTCACCGGCGAGGTCGCGCACCTCGACCGCGCCGCCCGCGTGCTCGACGCGCGGCTCGCCATCCAGAACCCCATCGCCGGCCCGGCGATGCTGCGCGTCGCGGCGCTCCTCGCGGAGCCGCCGCGCACGGTCGTGCTCATCGGCGATCCGCCCGCCGCCCTGCGCCGCGAGCGCGGGGCCTTCGTCGCCTCGCCCGAGCAGGCGGCCGAGCTCGCCGCTGCGGGCTTCGCGCTGCTCGAGGGCAAGGCGGCACCGGCCGCCTACCGCTGCGAGGGCTTCGTCTGCGAGCTGCCGCAGCCCTACGGGCGGCGGCGCTAGGGCCAGCTGGGCGGCCAGAACCGCAGCCGCACGAGGTCGTTCGGCAGCGGGATGCCGTAGTAGACCGGCAGGTACCACGCGGCGACGACGATGCTCGTCACGACCAGCAGCCCGATGATCGCCCAGGCCGCGGCGCGCCACTCGACGTCGTCCGCCGGCTCGCCCCCGGTGGCCGAGGCACGCGACCTGCGAGCCGGGCAGCGGGGGGATCGCGGCCGCGATGTCCGCGTCGATGCCGGGCGCCGCATCTGCCGTCGCCGGGTCCGACCGCGCCGCGTCCGACCGCACCGCACCCGGCTGCACCGCAGCGATCCGCGCCGCGCGCGCCGTCCGTGACCGCAGCCCCACGAGCTGCTGCAGCGCGAACGCGAGCCCGATCACGAGGAACGGCAGGAACACGATCGCGTAGAAGAAGAAGATCGTGCGGTCGGGGAAGAGCAGCCACGGCCCGTACCCGGCCGCGATCGCGACGAGCAGGAAGCCCGCGCGGCGGTCGAGGGTGCGGCCGACGTGGAACAGCAGGAAGCCGAGCGCGACGACGGCGGCGTACCAGACGAGCAGGTTCGGGAGGGCCGTGATCCACCACGCGCCGTCCTCGACCGCGAGCGTCTTGAACCCGGTGGGGCGGCCGAGCCACAGCCACTGGATCGCGGGGGACTGGTAGGCGTGGTCGTTCGTCAGCCCGACATGGAAGCCGAGCTGCTGCGCGTGGTACGCCCACAGCGACTGCAGCCCGAGCGGCACCCACGCGAGCAGACCGCCCCAGCGCAGGTCGGCGCGCTCGAGCATGAGCTGCGAGCCCCAGCCGCCGTCGAACCAGCCGGCGTAGCTCGCGACGTAGACGACGATCGCCGGCCCGACGAGCAGCACGAGGCTCGTCGGCGCCTGCGTCAGCAGGGTGCCGATCCACGGGTGCCGGTAGCCGGCGCGGCGGCGGTCGAGCGCATCCATGGCCACGATCCACAGCCCGAAGACCGCGAGGAACGCGGCCCCCGACCACTTCGTCGCGCAGCCCGCGCCGAGCAGCACGCCGGCGACGATGATCCACGGCCGGCTCCACATGGCGGCGCCGAAGCGGCGCGGTCGCCCGGCGAGCGCGCGCACGGTCCGCGCCGGGGAGCCGCGCCGATCGAGCAGCAGCGCGCCCGCGCCCGCCAGCACGAGCACCGCGAGGATGCCGTCGAGCAGCGCCGTGCGGCTCATCACGATCGCGAAGCCGTCGATCGCCATCCAGAAGCCGGCGAGCGACGCGAACGCCACCGAGCGCAGCATGCCGCGGGCGACCGCGTAGGTGAGCCCGACGAGCGCGATCCCGGCGAGCGCGCTCGGCAGCCGCCACCAGAACGGGTCGGTCATGCCGAACACGGCCATCGCCATGCCGATCAGCCACTTCCCGAGCGGCGGGTGCACGACGTAGTCGGCCTCGGTCGAGAGCGCGCCCGGGTCGCCGGCCTCGAACCGCTCGTTCGCCGTCTCACCCCACTCGCCCTCGTAGCCGAGCTGCCACATCGACCAGCCCTCCTTGACGTAGTACGTCTCGTCGAAGACCAGCAGGTGCGGGTGCCCGAGGCCGACGAGCCGCGCGACGGCGGCGAGGGTGAGGATGGCGATGGGCGCGCCGATCTCGATCCGGCGGCGGATGCGCGGCTCTGCCATGCGGCGCTCGAGCGAGCCGTACGCGTCGGTGAGCCGCGCGAGGCGAGGCCCCGAGCCGGCCGCGGGCGTCGCGTCGCCGGCGAGCGCGGGGTCGGCGTCGCGCTGGAGGGTCACGCGGCCGATTCTCGCACTCGAACCCGAGCCGCCCCTGCGCCTCGCGGTCCGAGCCGCGGCTTCCGGCACCGATCTGCGGGTGGAGCGCCCGGGCACCCGCAGTTCGGTACCGGAACCCGAAGCGCCACGCAGTTCCCGGTACAGATCTGCGGGTGCGGCGCCCCATGACCTGCACATCGGTACCGGAACGTCGCCACGGCTCGAGCTGGGGATCGCGACGCATCGGCCCCGGCCCCGCCGACGGAACCGGGCATAGCCTGGGCGGGTGATCATCCTCGGCGCGACGCCCATCGGCAACCTGGGCGACGCGAGCGGCAGGCTGCGCGAGGCGCTCACGACCGTGCCGATCATCGCGGCCGAGGACACCCGCACGGCCAAGCAGCTCATCCGCGCCCTCGGGCTCGAGGCCCAGCCGCAGCTCGTCGCGCTGCACGAGCACAACGAGGAGGCGGCGTCGCCCGCCCTCGTCGAGCGCGCCCGCGACCAGGACGTGCTCGTGCTCACCGACGCCGGCATGCCGACCGTGAGCGACCCCGGCTTCCGGCTCGTGCAGGCGGCCGTCGCCGCCGGCGTCGCCGTCACCTGCCTCCCCGGTCCGTCCGCGGTGCTCACGGCGCTCGCGCTGTCGGGCCTGCCCACCGACCGGTTCGCCTTCGACGGGTTCCTGCCGCGCAAGGCGGGGGAGCGCGATCGGATGCTCGCCTCGATCGCCCGCGAGGAGCGCACCGTCGTGCTGTTCGAGGCGCCGCACCGCATCGCCGACTCCCTCGCGGCCGTCGACCGCGCCATGCCGGGCCGCCGGATCGCCGTGTGCCGCGAGCTGACGAAGCGGTACGAGGAGGTGCGGCGCGGGACGGCCGCCGAGCTCGTGCCGTGGGCGAAGGAGGGCGTGAAGGGCGAGATCGTCATCGTCATCGAGGGCGCCGCCCCCGTGCTCGCCGACCTGGACGCGGCGGTCGAGCAGGTGCTGCGGCTCAAGTCGGGCGGGATGCGGCTGAAGGAGGCCGCGGCAGAGGTCGCGGAGGCGACCGGGCACCCGCGCAACGCGCTCTACCAGGCGGCGCTCGCGAAGCCCTCGAGCTGAGGCAGCGGTCCCGACTCGGTCAGCGCGCTGCGCGCGGGCCGGCTCGACCGCCCGCGGGGTGCGACGCACGGCGTCACGGGCGTGGTGGCGACTCCTAGACTGGACCCCATGCCCGAGCGCTTCACCGTCACGACGCCGATCTACTACGTCAACGACGTGCCGCACATCGGCCACGCCTACAACGAGGTGGCCACCGACGTGCTCGCGCGCTGGCACCGGATGCGCGGCGACGACACGTGGATGCTCACGGGCACCGACGAGCACGGGCAGAAGATCATGCGAACCGCCGCGGCGAACGGCGTGAGCCCGCAGGAGTGGACCGACCGGCTGGTCGAGACCGCCTGGATCCCGCAGCTCGAGCTGCTGAACATCGCGAACGACGACTTCATCCGCACGACCGACGAGCGCCACAAGGTGGGCGTGCGCATCTTCCTCGAGCGGCTCAAGGAGGCCGGGTACATCTACCACGGCGAGTTCGAGGGCCAGTACTGCGTCGGCTGCGAGGAGTACAAGACCCCGAACGACCTCGTGCCGGGCACGGGCGAGTTCGAGGGCCAGCTCGTCTGCGCCATCCACTCCCGCCCGATCGAGACGGTGCGCGAGGCGAACTACTTCTTCAAGCTGTCGGAGTTCGGCGACCGGCTGCTCGCCCTCTACGACGAGCGCCCCGACTACGTGCAGCCCGAGCACGTGCGCAACGAGGTGCGCCAGTTCGTCAAGCAGGGCCTCAACGACCTGTCGATCAGCCGCAACACCTTCGACTGGGGCATCAAGGTGCCGTGGGACGAGACGCACGTCGTCTACGTCTGGTTCGAGGCGCTGCTCAACTACGTCACCGCGAACGGCTACGGCGTCGACGACGAGCAGTTCGAGCGCCGCTGGCCCGCCACGCACATCGTCGGCAAGGACATCGCGCGCTTCCACGCGGTCATCTGGCCCGCGATGCAGATGGCGGCCGGGCTCGAGATCTCGGAGCACGTGTTCGGGCACGGCTGGCTGCTCGTCGGCGGCGAGAAGATGTCGAAGTCGAAGGCCACCGGCATCGAGCCGCGCCAGATCACCGAGGTGTTCGGCGTCGACGCCTTCCGCTACTACTTCATGTCGGCGATCGCGTTCGGCTCCGACGGCTCCTTCTCGTGGGAGGACCTCGACGCCCGCTACCACTCCGAGCTCGCCAACGGGCTCGGCAACCTCGCGAGCCGCGTCATCGCGATGGTGCACAAGTACTGCGACGGCGTCGTGCCGGCGGTGGATGCCGACGACGACATCCGGGCGCTCGTGGCGGATGCGGTGGGTCGCGCCGACACCGCGATCGACCGGTTCGCGATCGACGAGGCCGTCGACGCCGCGATGTCGATCGTCGAGCGCCTGAACGGCTACATCACCGAGCAGGCGCCGTGGGTGCTGGCGAAGGACGACCTGCAGCGCGACCGGCTCGCCGCCGTGCTCGCATCGAACGTGCACGGCATCGGCGCGGCGGCCATCCTGCTCGCGCCGGTCATGCCAGAGAGCGCCCAGAAGCTGTGGGCGGCCGTCGGCGGCGAGGGCGACGTGCTCGCGCAGCCGATCCGCGAGGCGCACGCCTGGCAGGGCACGGGCCGCGTCACGACCGTGCCGCCGCTCTTCCCGCGCATCGAGCAGGCGCAGCCCGCCGCCTGACCCCGCCCGCATCCCGCCTTCGGCGGATTCTCAACCGGCTAGTTGGTCCCACGAGGGGATAGTGCCCTCCTGATGCCAACTAGCCGGTTGAGGATGGGGCGGTAGGGTCGCCGCCATGGCCACCACCACGCACGAGCGCATCAGCGAGCAGTCGGTCGTCCATCGGCGCGAGTTCCAGGCCCCCGCGGCCGTCGTGCAGCGTGCCCACACCACCGCCGAGCTCTTCGCCCAGTGGATGGGGCCGCGAGGCTCGCACCTGCGCATCGAGCACTTCGACGCGCGCACCGGCGGCCGCTTCGACTACACCGTCGAGGTGGGCGGCGACTGGCGCTTCTGGGGCTCGTACCACGAGGTCGTCGCCGGGCGCATCGTCCACACCTGGGAGTTCCAGGCGGAGCCGGGCAGACCCACGCTCGAGGTGCTCGAGTTCCGCGACCTCGGCGACGGGGGGAGCGTGCTCGAGATCACCTCGACCTATGCCTCGACGGCCGCCTGCGACGCGATGATCGCCTCGGGCATCGACGGCGGCATGGACGAGGGCTTCGAGCGCCTCGACGAGGCGCTCGCCCGGCTCGCGCACTGACGACCGGCCGGCGCGCGCTGCCGTGCTGGCGGCTACCGCGCGCTGCCTCGACGGCGGCTACCGCGCTGTCTTGACGGCGGTACCGCGCTGACCCGACGGCGGCTACCGCGCTGGCAGGCTGAGCGTGAACTCGTGCTCGAGCCCGACGACCGCGAGCTGCAGGTCGGCGCTCGCGTCGATGCCCGCCGGCACCGCGATCGAGTAGGTGCGCGCCCCGTCGAGGGGATCGCACGGCTGCGGCTGCTCGACCCGCACGACGATGCGCGTCGGCGACTCCGCGACGGCCTGGGCGGCGAACGCCCAGCAGCTGCTCGACGCGGGCAGCGACAGCGCGATGAGGCGAGGCTGCTCCGACCAGCTGGCGACCGCGCCGAGGCGCAGCACGTCGTCGATCGAGGCGCCGCTCTGGTCGGGGATGCCCGGCACACCAGGGTCGCCCTCGGGGACGGGCGTCGAGGTGAGCGTCTCCGGAGCGCTCGAGCCCGACGCGTCGGTCGACGACGCATCCGGCGCATCCGACGCATCCGGATCGGCGCTCGGCGCGGCCTCGGCGCCGCCCGACGCCGGCGCACCGGTCGCCGCGCCGGACTCCGAGGCGCTCTCACCGGCGGGTGCCGTCGCTGCTGGGCCGTCGGCGGAGGTGCAGCCGCTCGACGCGAGCACGGCCGCGAGAGCGACGGGCAGAGCGAGGATTCGAAGCATGCCGGGAGGACCCCTAACGGATATCTCCCACGCATGGTGGCATCGCCGCCATGGTGCAACCTGGGCGGCGACTCAGGATCCGCCGGACGGCGGCGCTCGTAGGCTGGGGGCATGCCTGCCAGCCACGACGGAACCGTGCCCACCGCGAGCCCCGCCGCCCGCCTCGACGGCGCACCCCGCGAGACGACGCTCCCGGGCGGCGAGTACATCCGTGAGCGCTTCGACGACGGGAAGCGCGACATGACGCGGCCGCCCGTGCCGGTGCCGCTCGGCGTGCCCATCTACGACAACCACACGCACCTCGAGATCAAGGACGGCGAGGACTTCCCCTACTGGGCGGCGCTCGACGCGGCCGAGCAGGCGGGGGTCGCCGGGGTCATCCAGGTGGGCGGCGACGTCGAGTCGTCGGAGTGGTCGGCGGCGCTCGCGGCGCAGGACCGACGCGTGCTCGCGGCCGTCGCGATCCATCCGAACGAGGCGCCCGGCTACGCAGAGGCCGGCACGCTCGACGATGCGCTCGCCTCGATCGACGCGCTCGCCGCGCAGCCGCGCGTGCGCGCGGTGGGCGAGACGGGCCTCGACTTCTTCCGCACCGGTGACGACGGGCGGCGCGCGCAGTTCGTGTCGTTCGAGGCGCACATCGCCATCGCCAAGCGGCACGGCATCGCGCTGCAGATCCACGACCGGGATGCGCACGACGACGTCGTCGAGACCCTCCTGCGGGTGGGTGCCCCCGAGACGACCGTCTTCCACTGCTTCTCCGGCGACGAGCAGCTCGCGCGCATCGCCGCCGAGCACGGCTGGTACCTGTCGTTCGCCGGCACCGTGACGTTCTCGAACGCCCGCAACCTGCACGGCGCGCTCGCGGTCGCCGACCGCAGCCGCATCCTGGTCGAGACGGATGCGCCGTTCCTCACCCCCGCGCCGCACCGCGGCCGCCCGAACAGCCCATACCTGACGCCGGTCACGGTCCGATCGATGGCGGAGCGCCTCGGCGTCGACGCCGATGAGCTCGCCGCGGAGACCGCGGAGAACACCCTGCGCGCGTACGGCAGCTGGGACTGAGCGGCGCCCCGGCTGCTAGCCGGCGGGCTGGATGTCGACGGTCAGCTCGCCGTCGGCCGTGAGCCCGTCGATGCGGGCGGTCATGATCGCGGCGCTGCCCTCGGTGGGGAGCGTGAACTCCCAGCCGAAGACGGCGAGGTCGGCGGGGCAGTCCGCGTCGCCGTCGGGCTGCTCGAAGCCGATGTCGAGCCGGTCGCCCTCGATCTCGACGTCGTCGCCGATCGGCTGGCAGTCGGGGCTGCTGCTGCCGGCCGCGAAGACCTGCACGGTGCGGAAGCCGTCGCCCCACACCGCGACCGGCGCGGTCGAGACCCGCACGGGGTCCCAGGCGTTCAGCACGGCCGGGTCGGTGATCGCCGCAGCGCTCCCGTCGTCGTCCGAGGGGGTCGCCGAGGCGCTCGCCGTGGGCGCTGGCGTGGGCGACGCGCTCGCCCCGGCGGGTGCCGAGGAGCCGCTGGGCGCCGGGGTGCCGGTGGGCGCCGCCGGATCGCTGGATGCTGCGGGCGCGGTCGGCGTGCAGCCGACGAGCACGCCGACGCCGATCGCGGCGAGGGCAAGGGGCAGGGTTCGAACGCGTCGCACCGGACGCTCCTCTCGGGGCAGGGTCACGGGATGTCGAGCAGGTCGTCGGGCTGGAGCGTCAGCACCGCGGTCGCGCCCGTCGGGCTCGCGCCGGTCACGGTCACCTCCACGGGCAGCGTCGCGGGCACGCGCTCGGGCAGGGTGAAGGCCCAGCCCCGCAGCATGCCGTCCGCGCTGCAGTCGCGATCGTCCGGCGCGAACTCGAAGACGACCTCGACCATGCCGACGCCGGTCGAGCGCGCTGCGACGGGCGTCGGCGAGCAGTGGGGCGCGCCGGAGCCGTAGCGCAGCACCGCGAGCCGCACGCCGGGCTCGATCCAGCGCACGCCGACCTCCGGGTCCTCGGTGCGGACGAGTCCCGGCTCCGCGTCCATGAGCGACGGCAGCTGCTCGGCGGGGATGGCCGTCGGCGCAGGCACGTCCTCCGGCGGCGTCGGGATGAGCGAGGGCTGCGGGTCGGCGGTCGGGCCGGTGGCGAGCAGGTCGTCGGGGCCGATCTCGACGTCGGTGGACTCGCCGTCGCCACGCAGGTCGACGAGCTCCACGGTCAGGGACTCCGACGCGTCGACCTCGGAGGCGAGCGCGAGCTCCCAGCCGTGCAGCCGGAAGTCGGCCGTGCACATCATCGCCGGGTCCGGCGGGTCGAAGCGCACCACGACGCGCTGCGACGACGCGTCGAGCTCCGCGGCGTGCGGCTGCGGGATGCATCCGCCGCCGCCGCCCGAGCCGCCGATCACGACCGCGATCGACGTGCCCGGTTCCAGCCAGCGCACGGCGTAGCCCTCGTCGCTCACCTCGTCGAAGAGACCCTCGGCCTGCAGCAGCGCCTCGGCGAGCGGGGCGGGCGCGGCACCCGCGACGCCCGTGCCCGACGGCTGCGGCGGCGCGGTGCTGGGAGCGGTGCCGGGGGAGGCGCACGCTGCCAGCAGCGCGGCCGAGCCGGCGAGCGCGACGACGGCGAGCATCCGGCGGGAGCGAGCGGCAGGTCGGCCCTCGACGATGCTGCGCGGGCGACGCTCGGATCGGCGCATGACGTGGTCCTCTCTCGCGAGGCTCCGCCTCGCACGCTCTGACATGTCCAGTCTCCGGCCGAGGTCACGCCGGGAGGGTCACAGTGCGGTCACGATCCGGTCACGTTCCGGCCGTCGCCGCAACCCCATCGTGCCGCACGCGGCTGCGCGCGCCCGCGCCCTGCTCGGCATAGGCTCGACGCGTGAGCATCGACAGCCAGGCCGGCGAGACCCGACCCGGTTCCGGCCGGGCCAGCCTCGAGTCGCTGCTGGGCCCGACCGAGATCCGCGCGCTCGCATCGACGCTCGACCTCACCCCCACGAAGCGCTGGGGCCAGAACTTCGTCGTCGACGCCAACACCGTGCGCCGCATCGTCAAGATCGCGGATGTCGCCGGTCGCGACGTCGTCGAGGTCGGCCCGGGGCTCGGGTCGCTGACGCTCGGCCTGACCGAGGTCGGCGCGCGCGTCGCTGCCGTCGAGATCGATCCGCGGCTCGCGCAGCTGCTGCCGCAGACCGTCGTCCGCAAGCAGCCGGATGCGCGGCTCGACGTCGTCGAGCACGACGCGATGACGATCGAGTCGCTGCCGTTCGCGCCGCAGGCGATCGTCGCGAACCTGCCGTACAACGTGTCGGTGCCGGTGCTCATCCACCTGCTCGAGCGCTTCCCGACCATCGACCGCGCGCTCGTGATGGTGCAGGCGGAGGTGGGCCACCGGCTCGCGGCCCCGCCCGGGTCGAAGGTCTACGGCTCGCCGAGCGCGAAGGTCGCCTGGTGGGGCACGTGGGCGCTCGAGGGCGACGTGTCGCGGCAGATCTTCTGGCCCGTGCCCAACGTCGACAGCGTGCTCGTGGGCTTCCGTCGCGGCCCCGAGCGGGGCGACGAGGGGCTGCGGCGCCGCACCTTCCGCGTGATCGACGGAGCGTTCGGCCAGCGCCGCAAGATGCTGCGGCAGGCGCTCTCGGGCGTGCTCGGCTCGTCCGCCGCGGCCACCGAGGTGCTCGAGCGGGCCGGCGTCGCGCCGACGCTGCGCGGCGAGGCGCTCGAGCTCGAGGACTTCATCCGGATCGCGGAGGCTGCGGCCGACGCGCCGGGCGGCCGCGGAGCATCCGGCGACGACGCTCCCGACGCAGCCGGCAGCGACGCATCCGGCAGCGACGCAGCCGGCAGCGACGCGGTCGCGGAGCGCTGACGCCTGACGCCGTCGGCTCGCGTCAGCCGCGGGCGTCGAGCTCCGCCACCAGGCGCCGCGGGGCGGTGACGCGGAAGCTCGCGTCGATGAGCTCGGCCACCCGCTCCCAGTCGGCGCCGTCGAGGTCGACCGCGATCCATCCGTAGGGGCCGAGGTAGGCGGGCTCGATCGCGCCCTCGTCGAGCATCGCGAGCCGCTCGTCGGGCTCGAGCAGCACGGTGAGGCGCTTCGGGTGCAGCCCCGCGCGATGCTCCTCCTTGGTGGTGCCGGCGTAGTAGGCGAAGACCTTCGTCGTGAAGAACGCCGGGCGTCCGTGCGAGAGCTTCTCCTGCGCGCCGGGCAGCGCGAGCGCGATCCTCCGCACCTCGGCCAGCAGCGGATCGGCGTCGTCGAACATGAGCGGATGCGCCATGGCCGCGAGGGTACGCCCGGCGTGCGACAGGAGCACCCCTGTCAGGGAAGGCGCGGCGCGCGCACTAGGTTGGTTGCCGTGGTGCACGGCAGTCGGAGGAGTACGGTGCGGGCCAAGGCGCCCGGCAAGATCAACGTGCACCTCGGGGTCGGCGCGCTGCAGGACGACGGCTACCACGATGTCGCGACCGCCTACCAGGCCGTCAGCCTGCACGAGCTCGTCGAGGCGACCGAGGCCGACGACTTCTCGGTGCGCTTCTCGGGGCCGGTGCCGCACGAGCACCTCTCGACCGGTGCCGACAACCTCGCGATCCGCGCGGCGATGGCGCTCGCCCGCCGTGGCCGCGTGACGGGCGGCGTCGCGCTCTCGATCGAGAAGCACGTGCCGATCGCCGGCGGGATGGGCGGCGGCAGCGCCGACGCGGCCGCGACCCTCGTCGCGTGCGACGAGCTGTGGGGGCTGCACCTCGGGCGCGAGGCGCTGCACGAGATCGGCCGCGAGCTCGGCGCCGACGTGCCGTTCGCGCTCGCGGGCGGCACCGCCGTCGGCACCGGCCGCGGCGACCGGCTCACGCCCGCGCTCGCCCGCGGACAGTTCCACTGGGTGCTCGCCTACGCCGAGGCCGGGCTCTCCACCCCTGACGTCTACCGCGCGCTCGACGAGCACCGGGCCGTGCACGCCGCCGACATCGCACCCGCGCACGACGTGCCGACCGTGGATGCGCGGGTGCTGCAGGCGCTCCGGGCCGGCGACCCGTCGATGCTCGCCGAGGTGCTCCAGAACGACCTGCAGGCACCGGCGCTGCGGCTCATGCCGCGGCTCGCGGGCACGCTCGAGCTGGGGGAGCGCTCCGGCGCGCTCGCGGGCATCGTCTCCGGCTCCGGCCCGACCGTCGCGTTCCTCTGCGACGGCGTCGAGTCGGCGATGGAGGTGCGCGAGCGCCTCGCGGCCGCCCAGCTGACGGCGGTCAAGGTGACCGGCCCGGTGCCCGGCGCCCGCCTGATCGACTGACGCCGCCGCATCCGGCCCCCGCTCCGCGCTGATCGCGACAGGTGGGGTGGCCAGCGTGGGGTGGTGTTGCAGCCACACCGGTCGAGCGCAGCCCCACCGGTCGCCCGCAGCCCCGCCCCGCCCGCGGCGCGGCGGCCGACGCGAGTGCGGGAGGATGGAGGCATGGCTCATCTCCTGGGCGCCGAACGCGTCGGCGTCGCGTTCCCCACGCGCACTGTGTTCGAGTCGATCTCCCTCGGCCTCGAGGACGGCGACCGCATCGGCATCGTCGGCCGCAACGGCGACGGCAAGTCGACCCTGCTGCGCGTGCTCGCCGGCAGCCTCGAGCCGACGAGCGGCCGCGTCACGCGCCGCGGCGGCCTGCAGGTCGGCGTGCTCGACCAGCGCGACACGCTCGACCCCGACTCCACCATCAGCGAGGCGATCGTCGGCGACCGGCCCGAGCACGAGTGGGCGGGCGACGCGCGCATCCGCGACCTGCTCGCGGGCCTCGTCGGCGACCTCGACTGGCACGGCCGCGTCGGCGACCTCTCGGGTGGCCAGCGCCGCCGAGTGGCGCTCGCGCAGCTGCTCGCCGGCGACTGGGACGTGCTCTTCCTCGACGAGCCCACGAACCACCTCGACGTCCAGGGCATCGCCTGGCTCGCCGACCACCTGAACGCCCGCTACGCCACCGGCCGCGGCGCGTTCGTCGCCGTCACGCACGACCGGTGGTTCCTGGATGCGGTGTGCACCGGCACGTGGGAGGTGCACGACCAGCTCGTCGAGCCCTTCGAGGGCGGCTACGCCGCGTACGTGCTGCAGCGCGTCGAGCGCGACCGCATGTCGGCCGCGAGCGAGGCGAAGCGCCAGAACCTCATGAAGAAGGAGCTCGCGTGGCTCCGCCGCGGCGCGCCCGCCCGCACCGCGAAGCCCAAGTTCCGCATCGACGCCGCGACGCAGCTCATCGAGGACGAGCCGCCCGTGCGCGACCCGATCCAGCTCGCGCAGCTCGCCGCGACGCGGCTCGGCAAGGACGTCGTCGACGTCGTCGACGTCTCCGTCGAGCTCGGCGGCCGCACGATCCTCGACGACGTCACCTGGCGCATCGCGCCCGGCGAGCGCGCCGGGGTGCTGGGCCGCAACGGCGCCGGCAAGTCGACCCTGCTCGCCCTCATCGCCGGCCGCATCCGCCCCACCACGGGCCGGGTGAAGACCGGGAAGACGGTGAAGATCGCCGAGCTCACGCAAGAGCTCGCGGAGCTCGAGCAGCACGAGGACGACCCCGTGCGCACCGTGGTCGCGAACCTCAAGACGAGCTACGCCTCCGGCGGCAAGGAGCTCACGCCGGGCCAGCTGCTCGAGCGCCTCGGCTTCCGCTCCGGCGAGCTGTCGACGCTCGTGAAGGACCTCTCGGGCGGGCAGCGCCGCCGCCTGCAGCTGCTGCTCATCCTGCTCGACGAGCCGAACGTGCTCATCCTCGACGAGCCGACCAACGACCTCGACACCGACATGCTCGCCGCGATGGAGGACGTGCTCGACTCCTGGGCCGGCTGCCTCATCGTCGTGAGCCACGACCGCTACCTCATCGAGCGCGTCACCGACCACCAGTACGCCGTCATCGACGGCAAGCTCCGGCACATCCCGGGCGGCGTGGATGCGTACCTCGAGCAGTCGGGGACGGGCTCGCTCGACAAGAAGGCGAAGGACGCCCCGGATGCGTCGGGCGGCGCCGCGCCGTCCGGCCTCAGCGGCGCAGAGCGCCGCACCCTCGAGAAGGAGGCCGCGAGCCTCGAGCGGCGGCTCGTGAAGGCGAACGCGCAGCGGAAGGACGTGCTCGACCGCTTCGAGTCGGCCGACCACGGCGACTTCGACGTGCTCGCCGCCCTGCAGCGCGAGCTCGCCGACCTCGACGACAAGATCCGGCACCTCGAGGAGCAGTGGCTCGAGGCGCACGAGGGCCTCGAGGCCTGACCTGATCGCCACCCCGCCGCCCCAGCGCGCCCGCCTGCCCAGGAGTGGTCACGACACGCCGTGCCCGGGTGTCCGCGGACCGCGTGTCGTGACCACCCGACGTGGGGGACGGCGCTCGACGATCCCTCGGCTAGTCTGACGAGAGCCGCGCCCGCCGTGCGCAGCCGGGAAGGGGCACCGATGACCGACCAGACGATCCTCGTCGTCGACGACGACCCCGCCCTGGCCGAGATGATCGGCATCGTGCTCGCCGGTGAGGGCTACGCGCTGGAGTTCTGCGCCGACGGCGCTGCTGCCGTCGACCGCTTCCACGAGGTGCAGCCCGACCTCGTCCTGCTCGACCTCATGCTGCCCGGCAAGGACGGCATCCAGATCTGCACCGAGCTGCGCGCCGAATCGGGCGTGCCCATCATCATGCTCACCGCGAAGGGCGACCCCACCGACATCGTCGTGGGCCTCGAGTCCGGCGCCGACGACTACGTCGTGAAGCCCTTCAACCCGAAGGAGCTCGTCGCCCGCGTGCGCACCCGGCTGCGCCCGCAGCGGCAGGCCGACTCCGGCATCCTCAAGGTCGCCGACCTCGAGATCGACGTCGACGGCCACCAGGTGCGGCGCGGCGCCCAGCCGATCGCGCTCACGCCGCTCGAGTTCGAGCTGCTCGTCACGCTCGCCTCGAAGCCGAACCAGGTGTTCTCGCGCGAGATGCTGCTCGAGCAGGTGTGGGGCTACCACTACAAGGCCGACACCCGGCTCGTGAACGTGCACGTCCAGCGCCTGCGCTCGAAGGTCGAGCTCGACGTCGACAGCCCCGTGGTCGTCACGACGGTGCGCGGCGTCGGCTACCGCGCCGGCGCGCCGCTGGCCTGAGGTCCCGCGTGGCCGCGCGACGCTGGATCGGGGAGCGGGCGACGCGCCTGCTGCGCCGCTCCCTGCAGGCGCGCGTCGTCGCGATCAGCATGCTGCTGTCCACGCTCGCCCTCATCGGGGTGTTCGGCTACATGTCGGCGTCGGTGGGCGAGAACCTGTTCGAGACGCGCCGCGACGAGGCGCTCGTCGAGGCGGTGCGCGCCACCGCCGGCATGCAGCAGATCTTCGACGAGGCGGTCACGCAGAGCCTCACGAGCGGCGAGGTCGACGCGCTGCAGGACCGCGCGCTCGACGCCGTCACCGGCATCATCTCCTCGCGCTCCAGCACCGAGTACGCGATGCTGCGCGCGGATGCGCCGGACGAGACGCTGCTGCAGATGAACGACGTGCAGTCGCAGGGCTTCGACCCCGGCCTGCTCGAGAGCGAGCTGCGCACGGCGGTCGCCGCATCCGCCGACCTGCCCTACTACCAGTCGGTGCGGCTCGAGTCGGATGCGGGGGCGGAGCCGGGCATCATCGTCGGCACGACCGTCGACGTGCCGCTCGCGGGCCGCTACGAGCTCTACCTGCTGACGAGCCTGCAGTCGACGCAGTCGACGCTCGGGTTCATGCAGCTGACGATGGTGCTCGGCGGCCTCGCGCTCATCGCGCTCATCGGCCTCATCACGTGGTTCGTGGCGCGGATGGTCGTGGGGCCCGTGCAGGCGGCGGCCGCGTCGAGCGCGCGGATCGCCGCGGGCGAGTACGACGTGCGCATCCCGGTGCGGGGCGACGACGAGATCGCCAAGCTCGGGCGCTCGTTCAACGACATGGCCGACTCCATCTCGCGGCAGATCAGCGAGCTCGCGACGCTCTCGACGGTGCAGCAGCGCTTCGTCTCGGACGTCTCGCACGAGCTGCGGACGCCGCTCACGACCATCCGGCTCGCGGGCGACGTGCTGCACGACCGGCGGGACTCGTTCGACCCGGTCGCGGGCAGGACGGTCGAGCTGCTGCACGCGCAGATCGAGCGCTTCGAGCAGCTGCTCGCCGACCTGCTCGAGCTGAGCCGCTTCGACGCCGGCGCCGCGCAGCTCGAGGTCGAGCCGACGAACCTCGTGCGGCTCGCGGAGGGCGAGATCGCGGCCGTCGAGCCGCTCGCGGCCGAGCACGGCATCGAGCTGCGGCTCGTCGCTCCCGGCGGCCACTTCGAGGCCGAGGTCGACCCGCGCCGCATCCGCCGCATCCTGCAGAACCTGCTCGGCAACGCGATCGACCACGGCGAGGGCAGACCGGTGGTGGTGACGGTCGACTCGACGAGCGACGCCGCCGCGATCGCGGTGCGCGACCACGGCGTGGGCATGACCGAGGAGGAGGCGGCACGCGTCTTCGACCGCTTCTGGCGCGCCGACCCGTCGCGCCAGCGCCGCACGGGCGGCACGGGCCTCGGGCTGTCGATCAGCCGCGACGACGCGGCGCTGCACGGCGGGTGGATCGACGTCTGGTCGCAGCCCGGCGAGGGCACGGCGTTCCGCCTCACGCTCCCGCGCGCCGGCGCGCGCGCGGTCGCCTCGCCGATCGAGCTGCCGCCCGCCGACACCCAGGCGATCGTGCTGCCCGTGGACGACCACGTCCAGACGACGCCGATCGACCTCGACGACCTCAGCGTCGCGCTCGTCGACCCGACCGGCCCGACGACGACCGTCCCGACCTCGCCCGCCAGCCCGGCACCGACGACCGAGGAGGCCGACCGATGAAGCGAGCCAGCGCCGCCGCCCTCGCGGCCGCCGTCCTGGTGCTCACCGGGTGCGTCGCGATCCCCGACTCCGGCCCCGTCACCGAGGGCGCGGTCGACATGGGCGAGCAGGAGGACAGCCTGCGCTTCATCGCGCAGGAGCCGGAGGAGGGCGCGACGCAGGAGGAGATCGTCCTCGGCTTCCTGAGCGCCGGGATCAGCCCGGACGACGGCTTCTCCATCGCGCGCGAGTTCCTCACCGAGTCCGAGGGGCAGCTGTGGCAGCCCGGCGCGGGCGTCATCGTGCGCACCGGCACGCCGGAGGTGTCGTTCGGCAGCGAGACCGAGGCGACCGCCGTGGTCGCCGCCATCTCCGAGGTGAACGCCGGCGGCGCGCTCCAGCGCCCGGCCGCCGACCGCAGCCTGGAGTTCCGGATGCAGCGCGAGGACGGCGAGTGGCGCATCGCCGACGCGCCCGACGGCATCGTGCTCTCGAGCTTCCACTTCGCCGAGCTGTTCCGGGCGCACTCGCTGCACTGGCTCACCCCCGACGGCACCCGCGCCGTGCCGGAGGTGCGCTGGTTCGAGCGCACCGCGACGACCGCGGCGTCGCGCATCATCGACGCGCTGCTCGCCGGTCCGTCGACGTGGCTCTCGCCCGCCGTCAGGACGGCAGCGGCCGTCGAGACGCGGCGCGTGGGCGAGCCGCAGGTCGAGGGCACGAGGATGACGGTCACCGTCGACTTCACGCAGGTGCAGCAGATGGGCGCCGTCAGCCTGCAGCCGCTCGCGACGCAGCTCGCGCTGTCGCTGCGCACCGTCGGCGTGCGCGAGGTGATCGTGCAGGTCGAGGCCCGCGACGGGCTCGTGGCGTCGAGCGCCGACGCGCCCCCGATCGATGTGGGCGCCGTCGACCAGCGGCCGCTCGTGCTCGACGGCACGTCGCTGCGGTCGATCGGCGCCGGCGCCTCGACGATCGACGACGTGGGCGCGACGCTCCAGGGCATCGGGGCCACGAGCTACACGCTGGGCGCGGCGGGCGGCGTCGCCCACACGGGCTCGACCGCGGTGTGGATCGAGCCGGGCGCCGACCCGGTCGTCATCTCCGCCGACACCGCATCCGTGCCGACCGTGGACGACAGCGGCTGGGTCGTGCTGCAGGAGCGCTCCGCGCCGCAGCGCCTGCTCGCATGGCGCGGTGGCGAGCGCGCCGAGCTGCCGCTGCCGCCCAGCCCGGATCGCATCGCCGCGCTCGAGCTCTCGCGCGACGGCTCGCGCCTCGCGGTCGTGACGGTCGGCGGCGACTCGAGCCAGGTGGTGGTCGTGGCGATCGTGCGCGACGCGGACGGCAGGCCCGTGTCGCTCGGGGAGCCCTACCGGCTGCCGCTGCTCGACGGCGCCGCGATCGACGTCACCTGGGCGAGCCCCACGCAGATCGCCGTGCTCGCGACCGGCGGCGACCAGGCGCAGATCGTCCTGCACGCTGTCGGCGGCGACTCCGAGCAGCTGCCGCCACCCGGCGTGCCCGTGCGGTCGCTCGTCGGCGGCAGCGAGGGCACCTCGACGCTGCGCGCCCTCGGCGACGACGGCTCGCTGCTCGCCCTGCGCGGCCGCGTCTGGACGGCCGCCGAGAACCTCGGCCCGATCACCCTCATCGCGACGCAGCAGTAGCGCCCGCTCCACAGGCGAGCTCCGCGGCCCTGCGCGCCGACGCATCCGACCCGGATGATCCCGGCATGAGATGCGGATGCGGATGCGGGCGGGGGAACGGATGCGGGTGGGGGAGCGGGCGCGGCGCGCGCTGCGGGAGGCGGCGGGCGTGCTGTGGCCGGTCGAGTGCGCGGGCTGCGGCGCCGCCGACGTCGCCGTGTGCGACGACTGCGCCGGCGCGCTGCTCGGGCCGCTCGTGCGCGAGTCGATCGACGGGGTGCCGCTCATCGCCGCCGCACCCTACGACGGCGTCGTGCGCGCGCTCGTCGCCGCGTGCAAGGAGCGCGGCGGCCGCGCGGAGGCGCGGGCGCTCGGCGCCGGGCTCGCGCGCGCCGTGGCGGCCGCACCACAGGGCGCGCTCGTGCGCGTGCCGTCGAGCCGGGAAGGCATGCGCCGGCGCGGCTTCGACCCCGTCGCGCTCGTGCTGCGCGGGGCGGGGCTGCGGGCGGTGCCGCTGCGGCGGATCGGCGCCGGCGGTGCGCAGAAGCAGCGCTCGGCGGCCGCCCGCGCGAGGGCCGCGCACGGCTCGATGCGGCTGCCGCCGGGCGCAGCCGCGACGCTCGCCGGGCGGGCGGTCGTGCTCGTCGACGACGTCGTGACGAGCGGCGCGACCGCCCGCGATGCGGTGCGCGCCGTGCGCGCGGCGGGCTGCGATCCGGTCGCCATCGCGGCCGTCGCACGCACGCCGAAGCGGGGTACGCGACTTTCCGTGACCGCACATGCCGCGGGGGTAGAGTGACCGGCACGCAAGTCGGCATTGCATCGCCGCAAGCGCCGACGCCGATCCACAGGGGAGGCCACGATGGACATCACGTTCGGCGCCAAGGGCGCAGACATCACCGACCGGTTCCGCGCATACGCGGAGGAGAAGCTCGCGAAGGTCACGCAGCTGCTGCCCCGGGCGACCGCCCTCGATGTCAAGCTCACCCGCCACGCCGATCCGCACGTCGCCGTCGCAGGAGGGCGGGTCGAGATCACGGTCCACGGACCCGGCTCGATCATCCGCTCGGAGTCCGACGGACCCGACAAGTACATGGCCTTCGACTCCGCCTTCCACCGCATCATGGAGCGCGCCCGTCGCGTCCACGACAAGCGCCACGACCACAGCGCCCGCCGCCGCACGCCGCTGCGCGAGGCCGCGGCCGCCGGCTTCGAGCAGGTCGCGATCACGCCCGCCGACCCCGCCGTCGTCGAGGCCGTCACCACCGGGGCGCTGCCGATCGTCTCGGCCGAGCCGCAGGAGGCCGAGAACGAGTGGTCGCCGGTGGTCATCCGCGAGAAGCGCTTCCCGGCGAAGCGCATGAGCGTCCGCGAGGCCGTCGACCAGATGGAGCTCGTCGGCCACCCCTTCTACCTCTTCGTCGACGAGGCGACCGACGAGTCCGCCGTCGTCTACCGCCGCAAGGGCTGGTCGTACGGCGTGATCTCGCTCGACGAGGATGCCGCCGGCGCGGACGCCGAGGCCGAGGCCGAGCCGCAGCGCGCAGCGTCCTGAGCCGCTCGAGGCGGCTCCCCGGAGTGCTCTGGGGAGCCGCCTCGCGCGCGTTGCTACGATGAGCAGTCGGTCAACGGACCGTGACTGCACTCAACCCGGGAGGCATCCCTCGTGGCCAACTTCTTCGAGAACCTGCTCCGAGCCGGCGAAGGCCGGCTGCGGCGCCGTCTGGAGCGCATCGCCGCCGACGTGGCAGCGCTCGAGGACGCGTTCGAGGATCTGACCGATGAGGAGCTCGCCGGCGAGACCGCCGAGTTCCGCCAGCGCTACGCCGACGGGGAGCCGCTCGACGCGATGCTGCCGGAGGCGTTCGCGGCCGTCCGGGAGGCGGCGAAGCGCACGCTCGGGATGCGTCCGCTACGACGTGCAGGTGATGGGCGCCGCCGCGCTCCACCTCGGCAACATCGCCGAGATGAAGACCGGTGAGGGCAAGACGCTCGTCGCCCCGATCGCCGCGTACCTCGGCGCGATCGCCGGCAACGGGGTGCACATCGTCACCGTCAACGACTACCTCGCGAGCTACCAGTCCGAGCTCATGGGCCGCGTCTTCCGCGCCCTCGGCATGACGACCGGATGCATCATCTCCGGGCAGACGCCCGAGATCCGGAAGCAGCAGTACGACGCCGACGTCACCTACGGCACGAACAACGAGTTCGGCTTCGACTACCTGCGCGACAACATGGCGCACTCGAAGGAGGCGATGGTGCAGCGCGGCCACGGCTTCGCGATCGTCGACGAGGTCGACTCGATCCTCATCGACGAGGCCCGCACGCCGCTCATCATCTCCGGCCCCGCCGCGGGCGAGGCCAACCGCTGGTTCGCCGAGTTCGCGCGCATCGCGAAGCGGCTGCGCCCCGAGATCGACTACGAGGTCGACGAGAAGAAGCGCACCGTCGGCGTGCTCGAGCCCGGGATCGAGCGGGTCGAGGACCTGCTCGGCATCGACAGCCTCTACGAGTCGGCGAACACGCCGCTCATCTCGTTCCTCAACACCGCGCTCAAGGCGAAGGCGCTCTTCAAGCGCGACAGCGACTACGTCGTCATGAACGGCGAGGTGCTCATCGTCGACGAGCACACCGGCCGCATCATGCAGGGCCGCCGCTTCAACGAGGGCATCCACCAGGCGATCGAGGCGAAGGAAGGGGTGCAGATCAAGGCCGAGAACCAGACGGTCGCGACGGTCACCCTGCAGAACTACTTCCGCCTGTACGAGAAGCTCTCGGGCATGACGGGCACCGCCGACACCGAGGCCGCCGAGTTCATGGCCACCTACAAGCTCGGCGTCGTGCCGATCCCCACGAACAAGCCCATGCAGCGCGACGACAGGTCCGACCTCGTCTACGCGACGGTCGAGGGCAAGTTCAAGCACGTCGTCGACGACATCGTCGAGCGCCACGAGGCCGGCCAGCCCGTGCTCGTCGGCACCACGAGCGTCGAGAAGAGCGAGTACCTCTCGGGGCTGCTCGCGAAGGCGGGCGTGAAGCACGAGGTGCTGAACGCGAAGAACCACGCCCGCGAGGCCGCGATCGTCGCGCAGGCCGGCCGCCTCGGCGGCGTCACCGTCGCCACGAACATGGCGGGCCGAGGCACCGACATCATGCTCGGCGGCAACGCCGAGCACCTCGCCGTCACCCGCATGCAGGAGCTGGGGCTCAACCCCACCGAGAGCCCTGAGGAGTACGAGGCGCGCTGGGACGAGGTCTTCGCCGAGGTGAAGGCCGAGGTCGAGGCGGAGGCGGCGAAGGTCGTCGAGGCCGGCGGCCTCTACGTGCTCGGCACCGAGCGGCACGAGTCGCGCCGCATCGACAACCAGCTGCGCGGCCGCTCCGGCCGCCAGGGCGACCCGGGCGAGAGCCGCTTCTACCTGTCGATGCAGGACGACCTGCTGCGCCTGTTCGGCGGCTCCGTCGCCGAGCGCTTCCTGGCCGTCGACGCCGGCGAGGACGAGATCCCGCTCGAGTCGAAGATCTTCACGCGCACGATCCGCACCGCGCAGTCGCAGATCGAGGCGCGGAACGCCGAGATGCGCAAGAACGTGCTCAAGTACGACGACGTGATGAACCGCCAGCGCGAGGCGATCTACTCCGACCGCCGGCACATCCTCGACGGCGACGACCTCGCCGGTCGCGTGCAGGGCTTCCTCGAGGGCGCGCTCAAGTCGCTCGTCGCCGACCACGCGGTCGGCAACGACAGCGACGAGTGGAACCTCGAGGCGCTCTGGACCGAGGCGAAGCAGCTCTACCCGGTGGGCATCACGATCGACGAGGTCGTCGCCGAGGCGCAGCCGCGCCTGACGTCCGACTTCCTCTACGAGCAGCTGCTGTCGGACGCGAAGATCGCCTACCAGAAGCGCGAGGAGTCGCTCGGGTCGCCCGCGATGCGCCTGCTCGAGCGCCGCGTCGTGCTCTCGGTCATCGACCGCAAGTGGCGCGACCACCTCTACGAGATGGACTACCTGCGCGAGGGCATCGGCCTGCGCACCATGGCGCAGCGCGACCCGGTCGTCGAGTACCAGAACGAGGGCTTCGCGCTCTACCAGCAGATGATGTCGGCGATCCGCGAGGAGTCGATCTCGTTCCTGTTCAACCTCGACGTGAAGGTGCAGCAGGGCGCGACGCCCGATGCACCGGCCATCGAGGGCGGCGGCCTCGAGGAGACCGTCGAGGAGGACACCTCGGCGCTCACCTACTCGGCGCCCGATGAGGACGGCGAGGCATCGCTGCACGACGCGAAGGGCAAGGAGCTCGACGCCGTCGGCAAGGCGCGCGCACGCTCCGGCAACCCGGCGCTGTCGCGCGAAGTCGAAGCCGGCCGGCGGCAACCGCGAGCAGCGTCGTGCCGCCGAGAAGCAGACGAAGGCGGCGCCGAAGAAGGGCGCGTTCGGGCAGCTGCAGGACGCCGACGGCCCCGACGGCACCAGCCGCTGACGCGGCCGCGGCGCGCCGTCCGAGCAGCGCCGCACCCGCGCCACTGCGGGCACGGACCCGTTCCTCACTGCGCGACCCCGATATTCGGGTCCTCCAGCGAGAAACGGGTCCGCCAGGTGAGTGGCGCCTCCGGCAGGTGAGTGGCGCCTCCGGCAGGTGAGTGGCGCCTCCGGCGGGTGAGTGGCGGGTCCGGGGGTGAGTGGCGCCTCCGGTAGGTGAGTGGCGCCTCCGGCGGGTGAGTGGCGCCTCCGCCAGGTGAGTGGCGCCTCCGGCGGGTGAGTGGCGAGTTCCGACGTCCGCATCCACGTTCCCGGCCGGGTCGCCTTCAGGGCAGGGAGGCGCCACTCAGGTGCGGGAGCCGCCGCTCAGGTGCGGGAGCCGCCACTCAGGTGCGGGAGGCGCCACTCACCTGCGGGAGGCGCCACTCCGGGCCCAGCCTCCGGAGTCAGCCGTCGAGCGAGCGCAGGCCGTTGTACGCGGTGACGCCGATCGGCGGGCCGTAGGCGCCGGAGTCGCCGCCGTTCGAGTAGACCGCGGTGATGTGCCCGGCGCCGGTGGCCGGGTCGAGGTTCGAGACGAAGCCGGAGCCGGAGGCGCCGTCGCCCATCACGCAGTCGGCGCCGTAGTTCGGGTCGCCGCCGGCGCCGTAGCTCAGCTCGCCGTCGGCGCAGTAGCGCAGCACCTCCGCGTCGAAGTCGTCGTTGCCCGGGTAGCCGGCGATCACCACGCCGTTCGTCTCGGCGGTGAAGCTGATGCCCTGGCCGCCGACGACGTCCTCGAGCGTGTCGCCGCCCTGCGGGGCGAAGCGGATGAAGCCCACGTCGAAGCCCATCCAGCCGTTGTCGTCGGCGCCGTCGAGCCAGCGGTCGTTCGCCTCGAGGTACTGCGCCGGCACCCACCAGTCCTCCGCCTCCCAGGTGCCGAACGGCGCGTCGCCGCGCTCGTAGCCCGGCTCGAAGGTGATGCGGTCGTAGTAGTCGCGCGTCTCGTCGTCGAAGACGCAGTGCGCGGCGGTGACGACGATGAGGCCCGACTCGCTGTTGATGACGGTGCCGCTGCACGTGTACTGGGCGTCGGCCGACTCGAGCACGAGCCGCCCGACGGTCGTGAGCAGCAGGCTCGCGTCGCCCGTGTGGGCGGTGCCCTCGAGCAGCTCGTCGCCGTCGTCGTGCTCGGGCATCGCGATGCCCGGCTCGACCAGCGCCGCGCCGCGGGTCGCCTCGAGCACGAGGTCGAGCGCCGCATCCGGGAAGTACCCGTCGACCGTCTCGCCGTCGGAGCCGGCGTACAGTCGCCCCGGTGTCGGCGTCCGTCTCGTCGGTGGTGGTGATCGGCTCGTCCGGCTCGACCGGCTCCACGTCGACCTGCGGCTGCGCCGGACGGCTGCGCGCGGCTGCGACGGCGCGGGCCTGCTGCGGCTCCCGGATCGCGGTCGGCAGCGGCGGCGGCAGGATGACGCATCCGCTCATCGTGACGACGGCGAGGGCTGCTGCCACGACGGCAGCGGATCGGGCGATGCGCATGCTGCGACGCTAGGCCCGCGGGCCGCGCGGCGCTGTGAGGTCCGGAGCGTCGTCAGGCCGGCGGCGCGACGGCGACGAGCATGATCGCCGTCCAGTGGCACACGAACGCGACGAGCGTGCAGAAGTGGAAGATCTCGTGGAAGCCGAAGCGGCCGGGGAAGGGGTTCGGCCGCTTCATCCCGTAGATGACGGCGCCGACCGTGTAGGCGAGCCCGCCGACGCCGATGAGGATCGCGGTCGCGGCGTTCGCCATCCAGATCTGCGGCAGGAACGCGACCGCGGCCCAGCCGAGCGCGAGGTAGATGGGCACGTAGAGCCAGCGCGGCGCGTGCAGCCAGAAGACGCGGAAGGCGATGCCGAGCAGGGCGCCCACCCAGATGACGGTGAGCAGGATCCAGTCGGTCGGCGACGGGAGCGTCAGCAGCGCGATCGGCGTGTAGCTGCCCGCGATGAGCAGGAAGATGTTGGCGTGGTCGAACCGCTTGAGCATGACGCGCGTGCGCTCCTGCCAGTGGAAGCGGTGGTAGACGGCCGAGACGCCGAACATCAGCACGCTCGACGCGGCGTAGACGGCGGTGGAGGCCTTCGCCGTCGCGCCGTCGGCGATGACGACGAGCACGATGCCGGCGATGAGCGCGAGCGGGCGCCGTGCCCGCGTGGATCCAGCCGCGCCAGGTGGGCTTCTGCTCGATCGCGGCCTCGACGATCGCGTCGCCCGCGGCCTCGATGAGCGGCAGGTGCGCCGACGCCGGATCGCCGATGCTGTCGCCGGCCGGCGCGCGGGTGGGATCGCCGGGGTCACGATAGGGAAGGTACGGACGGAGCCATCGCACGGACCATAGGCAGGCGGGCCGTGACGGCGTACGCAGTGCACGATCGCGGGCGACGCGATCGCGCGTCACGCCGCCTCGAGTGCCCGGTACATTCGTCGCGTGCGACTGCGCAGCGCCCCGGGCTCTCGGCTCGTCTACCGCTACTACGAGCGGCGGCTCCGCCGAGAGCTCCAGCACGCCGCCGTGCCCCGGCACATCGCCATGATCATCGACGGCAACCGCCGCTGGGCGCGGGAGCAGAAGCTCGCGAGCGCCGGCCACGGGCACCGCGCCGGCGCCGCCAAGCTGCGCGAGTTCGTCGACTGGTGCGCCGAGATCGGCGTCGAGGTCGTCACGCTCTACCTGCTCTCGCGCGACAACCTCACGGGGCGGGCCGACGAGGAGCTGGGCGAGCTGTGCGAGATCATCGCCGAGCTCGCCGACGACCTCTCGCGCCTGCCGGGCCGACGCATCCGCCACGTCGGCGACGTAGGCGGCCTCCCGGCGCCGCTCTGCTCGGCGCTCGAGGCGGCCGTCGCGCGCAGCGCCGACCAGGACGGGCTGGTCGTCAACCTCGCGGTCGGCTACGGCGGCCGGCACGAGGTCGTGGAGGCGGTGCGCAGATCCTACCGATGCGACGGCGCGAGCGCGCGGAGATCGCCGAGCGGCTGCGCCGGAGCTCATCGCGCAGCACCTGGGGACCGCGGGCCAGCCGGACCCCGACCTCGTGATCCGCACCTCCGGCGAGCAGCGGCTGAGCGACTTCATGCTGTGGCAGAGCGCGCACAGCGAGTTCTACTTCGTCGAGGCGCTCGGGCCGGACCTGCGCGAGGTCGACTTCCTGCGCGCGGTGCGCGCCTACGGGCAGCGCGAGCGGCGCTACGGGCGCTGACCTCCAGCGCCAGGTTTCCATCCGGTGAACTCTCGCCGAGCGGCCGTGTGTCGGAGCGCCGGATGCGGCGGCGGCGAGCGTACATTCGGCGGTGTCGGGCAGTTCCGCCCGGCAGCGAGCGGCCTCGTTGCCAGCGAGCAGCACGGGAGGCGACGGCCGCGTGATCCGACCCGAGGGTCGGAAAGGGAGCATCACGTGCCTGATCTCGCCACCACCCCTGAGAGCGGCGTCGCCGAGGACCGCAGGCCTCGACACCCGCCAGCGCACCTACGTGCTCGACACGAGCGTGCTGCTGTCCGACCCGGGGGCGATCCACCGCTTCGCCGAGCACGCCGTCGTGATCCCCGTGATCGTGATCGCCGAGCTCGAGAAGAAGCGGCACGACCCCGAGATCGGCTACTTCGCGCGCAAGGCGCTGCGGAACCTCGACGACCTGCGCATCGCCCACGAGCGGCTCGACTTCCCGGTGCCCACGGAGGGCGGCGGCTCCTGCGCGTCGAGCTGAACCACACGAACCAGCAGGTGCTCCCGAGCGGCCTGCAGCTCGGCGACAACGACTCGCGCATCCTCGCGGTCGCCTCGAACCTCGCCGGCGACGGCCTCGACGTCTGCATCGTGTCGAAGGACATGCCGATGCGCGTGAAGGCCGCCTCGATCGGCCTGCCCGCAGAGGAGTACCTCGCCGAGCAGGCGGTCGACTCCGGCTGGACCGGCACGTCGGAGCTCGCGCTCTCGGGCGAGCAGATCAACCGGCTGTACGAGGACGAGCGGCTCGACACCCCGCTCGTCGACGACATGCCCGTCAACACGTGCCTCGTCATCTCGTCCGAGCGCGGCTCCGCGCTCGGCCGCGTGACGCGGCGCGGCGAGGTGTCGCTCGTGCGCGGCGACCGCGACGTGTTCGGCGTGCACGGCCGCTCGGCGGAGCAGCGGCTCGCGATCGACCTGCTGCTCGACAACGAGGTGGGCATCGTGTCGCTCGGCGGCTCGCGCCGGCACGGGCAAGTCGGCGCTCGCGCTCGCGGCGGGCCTCGAGGCGGTGCTCGAGCGGCGCCTGCACAAGAAGATCATCGTGTTCCGCCCGCTCTACGCGGTCGGCGGCCAGGAGCTCGGCTACCTGCCCGGCGACCAGGGCGAGAAGATGAACCCCTGGGGCCAGGCGATCTACGACACGCTCGGCGCGCTCGTGAGCGACAACGTGCTCGACGAGGTCGCCGCCCGGGGCATGCTCGAGGTGATGCCGCTCACGCACATCCGCGGCCGCTCGCTGCACGACGCGTTCGTGATCGTCGACGAGGCGCAGTCGCTCGAGCGCAACGTGCTGCTCACGGTGCTGAGCCGCATCGGCCAGAACTCCCGCGTGGTCCTCACGCACGACGTCGCGCAGCGCGACAACCTGCGGGTCGGCCGCCACGACGGCGTCGCGAGCGTCATCGAGACGCTCAAGGGCCACGACCTGTTCGGCCACGTCACGCTCGTGCGCAGCGAGCGCAGCCGCATCGCCGCGCTCGTGACGAGCCTGCTGGAGGACTGACCCCGGCGACGGGTCCGGCGGCCGCATCGGGACCCGTTCCACCGACCGGGACCCGGTGCACCGGGTCCCCGCTGGTGGGACGGGTCCCTCTCGGTGCGCGGCGCTAGCGTGGGCGCATGGCTGAGCCACGAGCGCTGACGCCCACCGAGGCGCGGCGGATGCGGCTGGTCGCGCAGGGCCTGCAGGCGCGGGCGGCTCTGACCGGTCGCCGGCCGAGGCGGTGCGCCACATGGTGGCGCTCCAGGGGCAGGACCTGCCCGCCGTGCTGCGGGCGATCGCGATCCGGTCGCGCCGGGCACGACGCTCGACGACGTGCGGGCGGCCTTCGACGCCGGCGAGCTCGTGCGCTCGTGGGCGATGCGCGGCACGCTCTTCGTCGCCGCGCCCGACGACCTCGCCGTGCTGCACGCGGCGACCGCCGAGCGGATGCGCCGGCAGGAGTGGCGCATGTGCGAGGTGCGCGGCATCGACCATGCGACCGCGGAGCTCGCGGCCGACGTGCTCGTCGACGCCCTCGCGCCGGGTCCGCGCCGCGGCCCGCGATGCTCTCGGCCGTGGGAGGCGGCGGGCATCTCGACCGCCGGCGGCCGCGGCTACCACCTGCTCGCGCTGCTCGCCTACGACGGGCTCGTGCGCTTCGGCCCCTTCGAGGGCCGCGACCAGCTGCTCGTCGGCGGCCCGAGCCCCCGTCGCCGACCCGGAGGCCGCGCTCGACGGGGCGCTCCGTCGCGTGGTCGCAGCGCGCGGGCCGCTCGACGCCGACGACGTCGCCTGGTGGATGGGGCTGCCGAAGACGCTCGTGCGCGCCTCGCTCGCGCGCGCCGCCGGGCTCGGGCCCGGCTTCGAGCAGGTGCGCGCCGACGGCCGCGACATGCTGGTCGCCGCCGAGGCGGCGCCGGGCGCGATCCGAGTCGTGCTCGTGCCGGCCTTCGACGAGGTGCTGCTGGGCTACCGCGACCGGGCGCTCCTCGCGACCGCCGAGGTGCTCGCCGCGGTCGTGCCCGGCGGCAACGGCGTCTTCCGGCCGCTCGTGCTCGTCGACGGCGCCGCGGTCGGCACCTGGCGCATCCCGGCCGCGCGCGGTCGGGCCCCGTCGAGCCGGTGCTCGAGATCGTCCAGCCGCGTCTCGGCGGCCGTCCGGCGCCGTATCGACCGGGCGCTCGCCGCCTGGCCGCACCGCTGACGCGGTCGAGAGCTCGAGGGCCCCGCGCCAGATGCTGTCGCCCGAGTGCGTCGGGTCGCCGTCGTAGGGCTCGATCGAGACGTCGACGACCGGGAACGCCGCGAGGTCGAGGTCGGCGGGCAGCGCGAGCTCGGTGGAGGCGGCGTCCATGACCCCGAGGCTCACCATCTGCTGCGCGTCGCGTCGAGCAGCCACACGTCGAGGTAGCCGTCGACCGTCGGCAGCGCATCCGCGTCGACGACGAGCAGCCGCTGGCCGTCGCGCTCGACGACCTCCGCGCGAGCGGGGGGACCGCGGTGGTGAGTGGCTCGAGCGCGGCGTTCGCGAGATCGGTCGACCGCGGCGCGCCGGTCGACTGCGTCACGATCAGCACGGCCAGGCTCGCCGCGAGCACGGCGGAGCCCGCGCAGGCCGCGATGAGCGCGGCGGCGCTGAACCGCCGTCGGCGACGACGCACGAGGTCGCCGGATGGCATCCGGCCAGCGGGCGCGCCCGGATCGGGAGCCGACGCCCGCAGGTCCGGTGCGTCCGGCTGCGGCGCCGCGGCGCCATCCGGGGCGATGTCGGCCAGGCCGCGGTCCCACCCGCCGGCGGGCGGCTCGACCGGGCGCGACGTGCGCCGCCCCGCACTCCGGTCGGCGGTGGCGCGCAGGGCGGTCAGCTCGGCACGGCACTGCGCAGGAATCGAGGTGCTCGGCGCGGGCATCGGACCCTCGCCCAGCGCGAGCGCGGCGAGCGCGTCAGTCGGTAGATGCTGGACGCCAGGTCCTCCCATCTCTCCCTGAGTCTTCGGAGCGCTCGTGACAGATGGCGATCACGGTTCTCGTCGGCAGGCCCAGGGGGTCGGCGATCTACCCGTGCCGAGGATCTCGATGACCGCGAGGTCATTGGCGCTGTGCTTCTTGCCCAGTTGTTCTAGCCCCGCCCGGCATCAGCGCATCCGGACGGTTCCGATCATCTCGCCTGTACGATCCAGCTCGCCATCGCGAGGTCCGCGGGTTGAGTCTCGCTCGGCGTACCGCGTGCGGGGAGTGGTCGGCGATGCGCCTGCGGGCGTATCCCGCACGATCCACGCGCCCAGCCGGCCGCTGGCGGGTCACTTTCCCCGCCCACTGCCACACCGAGACGAAGGTCTGCTGCACGACATCCTCCGCGTTGTGCGCCGCCATCGCGCGGGAGGCGATCGCGAGAGACCATGCCGGCCCAGTGCTGAGGCCTGTCGGAGCACCTCGGTTATGTGTCGGATGCCGAAGGCGAGCGCAGCGCTCGACGCTCCATCGCATCCTCTTCCACCACGGCCAGAACGTATCCACCGGGTCACGCGGCTCACCGCGCGTCCAGGACGGCCGTCACCACGACGTTGTCCTCGGCAGGTGCTGGCGGCCCGCACTCCCACTCGCCGCCGGCAGGTGACGAGGCGACTACGTGCTCCCCGTCGCGGGCGAAGTGCGCCTCGAGCCGCAGCTCGTCCTTCGGAGATCTGCTCGATGCTCGGTGACGTGCAGCGCGAGCGTCGCCGCCCAAGCGGTCGCGCACCTCGATCGGCAGGTTGCTCTCCGGCCGCCTGCACACCGCCGCCATGGGCGCGGCGCCGATGTCGCTGTCGACGTGGGCCGCCAGCACGGCGGAGCTGGCGTTGGCGCCGGGAGCAGCACCTGGAAGCGGTACCAGCCCACTTCGCCGACGAGGTCGGGCACATCCATCTGCCCGTTCTTGCGGCAACCCACCGGCACTACCCCGAGCTCGAGGTCGACGCACGGCACCCGCACGGCGGTGGGCGTGTCACGGCGGCGGCCGCCTGCGCGCTGCCCCGTCGCGCGCGCCGACCCCGGTGGGCACCACGCCCGCGGGCGCGCACCCGCGCTCGCGGCGGCGGGGCGGTCGATGCGGGCGCGGCCGTGCTCGAGTCCGCCGCGGCGCCGCGGTCTGCGTCGACGGAGGCGCGCGCGACGCGCCGACCGCGATCGCGACCACGGCGAGCGCGGCGACGGCCACCAGCGCCATCCGCCGGCCGCGCGCGCCGCCAGCGCGGCGGAGGCTCCCGCCGCGCATCGCGCGACGGGAGCCCCCGGTCCTCGTGCATGCTCAGCTGCGCTCCCGGGCGGGGCGCAGCACGCGCGTCGCGATCAGGGCGAGGCCGAGCGCGCCGGCGATCAGCAGCGAGAAGCCGAGCGCACGCTGGTCCGCGACGCCGCCGAGGCCCGACGGCACGCCGCTGGGCGAGGAGTGCAGCCCCGAGATGGTCTGGACCGCCAGCGCGAGGTTCGCGTCCTCGGCGGAGCCCCAGGCGTACACGATCGTCGCCCGGTGCCCTCGGCCAGCGGGACGTCGGCCGGGCCGATCGCGACGGTGTCGGTGCCGGCCAGCACCACGTCGGCAGCTCACCGTCCCCGGCGCTCCAGGACGAGGGTCTCCTCGCCGGGGTTGGTCAGGCCCTCGATCCACGGGCGTGCCACCGGCACGAACGTCGACGGCAGGAGCGGCGGCGGTGTGCCGCACCGTCAGCCGCGCCTTCCCGGCGGCGAGCGTGGGGAGACGTCGTTGACGAACGGCGTGAGGACGGGCCGTGCCGTCCGCGCCCGAGGTGCGCGACGACGGTGACGTTCGCAGCCCGCCGGCACGGTCGCGTCGGCCAGCCTCGATCGCGGGGGCGTCCGCCTCCCGGGTCGGCCGCCCGCGGCGAAGACCGCGAGGTCGTAGGTGCCGGCCGGGCGAGCCTCGAGCGGGTCGGTGAGGGTGCCCGGCGTCGAAGTCGGGGATCAGCTCCTCGCCGTTGGCGTACACGTCGACGGTCAGCCCCTGGCACGGCGTGCAGCACCGACACGGTCGGTCGCGCTCCGCTGCCATGGCGGTGTGCCGCCGAAGGCCGTGATGGCGACTGCGGCGCCGACGCCGATCGCGAGCTTGCGCTTCATGATGGTCTCCTCGTGGTGCTGGGCGCCGGGGTGCGCCCTCGGATCTCATATCGGCGGGGAGCCCCCGATCGGTTGCAGCAGATTCGAAGGAAAGCGTCCCGGGCGTGTCGGACCCGTCGTCGCCGGCCCCGACGCCTCCTGTGGAGAGTGGGCTCGGACGACGGCACCGCGTCGCTAGCGTGGCCGCGTGACGACGCAGTCGCAGGCACCGCTGGCAGCCGGCGCTCCCGCCGCCGGCCGCGGGCCGGCCGCTCGCGCTCCGCGCCCTCGACGCGCTCGGGCTGCCGCTCGCGGCGACGGTGATCGCGCCGCTCGCCCACGCGGGCGCCGACGCGGCCGCCGTGGTGCCGCTCGCCGCGGCGGGCGCCGCACCCGCGCTCGCCCGCATCGACGCCGTCGAGCGCCGGCTCCCGAACGCGATCACGCTCCCGCTGCTCGGCGTCGCGGCCGCGGCCGGCGCGGTGCGCCTCGCGCAGGGCGACCTCGCGCCGCTCGCCGCGCTCGGCTGCGGGCTCCTGCTCCTCGCGACGGCGATCCTGGGCGGCATGGGGATGGGCGACGTCCAGCTCGGTGCCGGCCTCGCCCTCGCCGACCGCGACGCTCGGCTGGACGATCCCGCTCGCCGCGCTCGCGGCATCCGTCGTCATCGGCGGCGTCTGCGGTGCCGCGGCGCTCGCGCTCGGCCGGCGCGCGATCGCGTTCGGGCCGTCGCTCCTCGCCGGGCACGCACTCGCGCTCGCCCTCGCCCTCCAGCCGGGCTGACGCCCGCGTGGCCGGCAGGCCGCTTGGTGACGCTCCGTGACGCTCTGTGACGTCGGGATTCAGTCCTCGCTCGATCCACGGCTGCCCACCCGTTGCAGCCAGTCCCAGCCCCACGAAGAAGCCCTCCATGCCCATCAGCATCGCCCGCCCGCTCGCCATCGCGAGCACCATCGGCATCGCCGTCGCCCTCGTCGGCTGCAGCGCCGGCTCCGCATCGGCAGAGGCCCCGCTCCGCACCGGCCGAGAACCCCGTGCAGCTCGGCGTCGTAGGGCGCATCGGACCCCGACTGGGCCGTCTACGAAGCGGCCGTCGAGGCCGACGGCATCGAGGCTCGAGCTCGTCAACTTCACGACTACAGCCAGCCGAACCCGGCGTTGAGGGAGGGCAGCTGGAGCTCAACCAGTTCCAGCACATCCAGTACCTCGCGAACTACAACGTCACCGCGGACGACACCTGCAGCCGATCGGGGCGACCGCGGTCTACCCGCTGCCGCTGTACTCGTCGAACTACAAGCCGCCCGACGACATCCCGGACGGCGCGAGGTCGCCGATCCCGAACGACGCCGTCAACCAGGCGCGCGGCCTGCTGGTCCTGCAGTCGGCCGGCCTGATGAGCTCGAGGACGGCGGCAACGCGTTCTCCACGCTCGAGGACGTCGCCCCCGAGTCCCCGTGCGGTCGAGCCCTGGACGCGCTCGCACCGCGAACGCGCTCACGACGTGGCGGCCGCGATCGTCAACAACAACTTCGCTCGCCAGCGCGGGCTGCCGCGCACGACGGCGATCTTCCGCGACGACCCGAGCGACGAGCGCCGCGCCGTACGTGAACATCTTCGCGCGCAGGCCGAGGACGCCGACAACGAGCGTCCTCCGCAGCTCGTCGAGCTCTACCAGTCGACCCGGCGGTGCTGGACGGCCTGCAGGAGGTCAACGGCGGCACGGCCGTCTTCGCGACGGTGCCGGCGGCCGAGCTGCAGGCCTCGCTGCCGAGGTCGAGGACGTGCTCCAGGCGCAGGGCTGACGCAGCCGGCGCGGGCCCCGGCGAACCGTCGGGGTCCGCGCCGTCGCGTGCCCCACCACCGCACCGATCGCGACCAGCCGGAGCCGCCATGCCGCAGTACAGCCTCAACGACGTCAGCAAGACGTTCCTCCGCCGACCGAACGGCACGCCGGTCGCGCGCCGTCGACGACGTCACCTCTCGACGTCGCCAAGGGCGAGGTGTTCGGCGTCATCGGCCACTCCGGCGCCGGCAAGTGCACGCTCGTGCGGCTGATCAACGGGCTGGAGCGCCGCGTCCGGCGCGGTGCATCGTCGACGGCCCGAGATCACCGCGCTGCCCGGACGGGACTGCGCGCCGGTGCGGCAGGACATCGGCATGATCTTCCAGCAGTTCAACCTCTTCGCTCCCGCACGTCGCCGGCAACGTCGCGTACCCGCTCAAGGTGGCCGGCTGGCCGCGCGGAACGCGCCGGCGCGGTGGCCGAGCTGCTCGACTTCGTCGGGCCTCGCTCGACCGCGCCCCGCACTACCCCGAGCAGCTCTCCGGCGGGCAGAAGCAGCGCGTCGGCATCGCCCGCGCGCTGGCGCACCGCCGTCGCTGCTGCTGGCCGACGAGGCGACGAGCGCGCTCGACCCGCGAGACCACGCGACGAGGTGCTGGCCCTGTTGCGCGCGGGTCAACCGCGAGCTCGGGGTCACGATCGTGCTCATCACCCACGAGATGGACGTGATCGCCCGGATCGCCGACCGGGTCGCCGTCATGGACGCGGCCGGGTCGCGGAGACGGGCACACCGTACGACGTGTTCGCCCGCCCCGCAGACGAGACACGCCCGCCGCTTCGTCTCCGCCGTCGCTGCACTCGCTGCCCGACGCCCGTGCGGTCGCAGCGGCTGCGGGCGCGGCCACCGGGGGCGCCTGGTGACCGTCTCGTTCCCCGGCGACGGCGTGGCCGATCGCGCGCGTGCTCTCGGCCGGCGCCGCACGGGCGGGCATCCGACTTCCACCATCGCGCTACGGCGGGATCAGCGACATCCAGGGCCGCGTCGTTCGGATCCGCTGACCTTCGAGCTGCCGCGGCGGACGCGCGCCGTCGAGGCCGCGCTCGCCGGCATCGGCAGCGGCGTCCACGCCCAGGAGGTGTTCGCATGAGCGACCTGATCGCGCCAGGGTCGGGGCTGCTCCCCGCGCTCGGGGCAGACGGCTCACGCCGCTGGCTCGTCGCGCTGTCGCTGGCGTTCGGCGGCTCCGCTCGGCCTCGCTCGTCGGCACCGCGCTCTACGTCACGCGCAAGGGCGGCGTGCTGCAGCAGCCGGTCGGTTCTCGGGTGCCTCAACCTCGCTCGTGAACACGTCCGGCCGATCCCGTTCATCATCTTCCTCGCCGCGCATGCAGCCCGATCGCCCCAGGGCGGTGATCGGGACGGGCATCGGCAACGAGATGCCATCGTCTTCTCGATCTCGCATCGCGGCGACGTTCGCGCATCGCGCGCATCGTCGAGCAGAACCTTGTCTCGGTGGAGCCCGGCGTCATCGAGGCGGCGCGCGCCATGGGAGCCGGACCGTGGCGGATCATCCGCACGGTGACTCCTGCCCGAGGCCTTCGGTCCGCTGATCCTCGGCTTCACCTTCGCGATCGTCGCGCTCATCGACATGTCCGCGGTCGCGGGCATCGCGGGCGGCGACGGGCTTGGCGACTACGCGCTCCTCGATACGGCTTCCGGCAGTTCGAGCCCGTGGTCACCGGGAGCGCGCTCGTGATCATCATCATCATCACGCAGGTCGTGCAAGCGGTCGGGAACGCGCTCTCCCGCCTGGTGCTGCGCCGCTGACGCGAGGTTCCCCGCTTCACCGCAGGGACAGGGCCAGGGGCCTCCCGTGACGCCGTCGTGGGAGCGCCTGGCCCTACATCTGTGCAGCGGTGGGGGTTCAGGCGGCGGCGTCGCCCGCGAGCTCGGCCGCGTAGGCGCGGATCGAGCGGTTGTAGCGCGGCAGGGTCGGCTCGAGCGCCTCGATCACGACGCGCAGCGCCTCGTCGTGCCGACCGGCGCTGTGGAGCGCGAGCGCGAGGAACACGCGCGGCGACGACCCGGTCGACGGATGCTCGGGCGCGGCCTCGAGCACCGCGATCGCGTCATCGAGGCGGCCGGTGTTGCGCAGCGTCGAGCCGTACTGCACCGCGAGCTGCGCGTGCTGCTCGGCGCCGAGCCCCAGCGCGAGCGCCCGCTCGTACTCGCGCTCCGCCTCGTGCTCGCGCCCGTGCGAGTCGAGCATGCCCGCGAGCTCGACGCGGCCCGGCCGTCCTGGCCCGGGTACGCGGCCGCGAGCGCGCGCATCCCCTCGATCGCGTCGTCCGCGGGCGTCTCGTCGAAGCGGTCCCAGAGCTCGGCGACCGCCGCGCTCCACGCCGCGGTCTCCCACTCCACGCTCACGCCGGCCGCGGCCGCCTCCAGCCCCGTGTGGTGCGCCGCGAACGCGAGCTGGTCGGCGAACTCGAGCGCCGCCGCATCCTTGGGCTTCCCCATGCCGTGCCCGGCACGCGTGTCGATCGAGAGCAGCACCGGCGCGTCCGCTGCCGCCGCCTGCTGCGCCCGCTGCAGCTCGGCCGCGAACTTGAACGAGTGCGCCGGCACGACGCGGTCGTCGTGGTCGCCGGTCGTGATGAGGGTGGGCGGATGCGCGACCTCGCGCACGTTGTGCAGCGGCGAGTAGGCGCGCAGGTACGCGTGCGCGTGCGCCTCGTCGGGGTCGCCGTAGTCGCTCGCCCACGCCCAGCCGATCGTGAAGCGGTGGTAGCGCAGCATGTCGAGCACGCCGACGCCGGGCAGCACCGCCGCCCACAGCTCGGGCCGCTGGGTGAGCGCGGCACCCGCGAGCAGGCCGCCGTTCGAGCGGCCGTGCAGCGCGAGCTGCTCGCGCGTCGTGACGCCGGTCGCGACGAGGTGCTCGGCGATCGCGAACAGGTCGTCGAACACCTGCTGCTTGCGCTCCTTCGTGCCGCCCTTGTGCCAGTCGGAGCCGAACTCCCCGCCGCCGCGCAGGTTCGGCACGACGAGCACGCCGCCGGCCGCGACCCAGGCGGCGAGCACGGCGCGGAAGCCGGGGTTCATCGGGATGTTGAAGCCGCCGTAGGCCCAGATGAGCGTCGGCCGGTGCTGGTCGCCGACGTCGCCCTCCGGGCGCACGAGGAAGGCGGGCACGATCTCGCCGTCGGTCGAGGCGGTGCGGATGCGCTGGGTCACGGCGGCGGGCGCGGCCGGCCCGGGCGTCGGCAGCGTCCGGTGCGAGACGAGGCGGCTGCCGTCGACCTCGACGACGTGCCGCGTGCCGCGGTCGACGAAGCTCTCGGTGCCGACGAGCACGGTGCTCGACGCGTCGCTCGTGTCGGAGCCGGTGATCGAGACGCCGTCGCCGAGCGGCACGGAGTCGCCCAGCAGGCCGTCGAAGGTCGCCAGCTGCATGCGGTGGCTCGCGTCGTGCGAGTACTCCAGCACGAGGCCGGTCGCGGTCAGCGACGCGTCGAGCAGCACGTCCTCGGGGTGCTCTGGCACGACGGTCGACTCGGCGCCGGTGGCGAGGTCGAAGGCCGCGAGCCGGTACCTGCCCGCGCCCTCGTCGGTGACCGCGTAGAGCGAGCCGTCGCGGATGCCGATCGCGTTCCACTCGTGCTCGTGCCCCGAGACCAGCTGGCGCAGCGCATCCGGCGCCTCGTCGTGGCGACGCACCGCGAGGTCGTTGCCGCTCGACGAGCCGGTGTCGGTCGACAGCACGAACCAGTCGTCGTCGCGCGGCCAGTGGCGCGCGAACATGCGCGGCGCGTCCGGCATGGAGAAGAGCACCGCGTCGTCGGCGACCGCGGCGCCGACCGCGTGCGCCAGGAGGCGGCCCGCGCCCATCTCGTCGGTGAGGGCGTCGCCGGTCGGGGCGTCGTAGGCCCAGTAGCTGAAGGCGCGGCCGCCCGGCAGCCAGACGGCGCTGTTCCACTTCGTCCACGGGATCTCGTCGGCGAGGTCCTCGCCGGTGGCGACGTCGCGGATGCGGATCGTGCGCCAGTCGGAGCCGCCGTCGGCCGCGCCATAGGCGAGCAGGGCGCCATCGGGGGAGACGGTCGCCATCGTGACCGCGACGGTGCCGTCGTCGGAGAGGCCGTTCGGGTCGAGCAGCACGCGCGGGTCGTCGTCGAGCCGGTCGACCGAGTCGGCGGTGACGAGCACCGGCTGGTTCTGGCCGTCGCTGTGCCAGGCGAACGCGCGGCCGCCGCGCACCCACGGGCAGCCGCGGGTGGGCGCGGTCAGCAGCGCCGTCACCCGCTCGCGGAACGCCTCCCGGGCGGGCAGCGCCGCGAGCACGGGCGCCGCGAACGCGTTCTGCGCCTCGATGAAGGCGCGCGTCTCGGCCGATTCGCCGTCCTCGAGCCAGCGGTACGGGTCGGCGATCGCCTCCCCGTGCAGGATCTCCACGGTGTCGTCACGTCTCACATCGGGGTAGCGCATCCGACCACCCTAGGCGCCGAACTTCCCCGAACAGCGGGTCTTGGGGGTCGAACCCCGCGGTTCGGGGAAGTTCGTCGCAACCCCAGGGGAACCCCGGGGGCGAGCTACTTCGCGACGCCCGGGTGCGTCATCGAGAGCAGGTCGAGCGCCTTGTCCATGTCGGCCTCGCTCAGCTCGCCGCGCTCGACGTAGCCGAGGTCGATGACGGCCTCGCGCACGGTGATGCCCTGCTTGACCGAGTGCTTCGCGATCTTCGCGGCGGCCTCGTAGCCGATCAGCCGGTTGAGCGGCGTGACGATCGACGGGCTCATGCCCGCGAGCGCCGCGGCCCGCTCGATGTCGGCCTCGAGGCCCGCGACGGTCTTGTCGGCGAGCACGCGCGACGCGTTCGACAGCAGCCGGATCGACTCGAGCAGCGCCGTGCCCATCACCGGGATCTGCACGTTGAGCTCGAACGAGCCCGATGCGCCGGCCCACGCGACGGTCGCGTCGTTGCCGATGATGCGCGCGCACACCATGAGCACGGCCTCCGGCACGACCGGGTTGACCTTGCCGGGCATGATCGACGAGCCCGGCTGCAGGTCGGGGATGCGCAGCTCGCCGAGCCCCGTGTTGGGGCCGGAGCCCATCCAGCGCAGGTCGTTGTTGATCTTCGTGAGCGAGACGGCGATGGTGCGCAGCGCGCCGGATGCCTCGACGAGGCCGTCGCGGTTGGCCTGCGCCTCGAAGTGGTTGCGCGCCTCGGTGATCGGCAGGCCCGAGGATGCGGCGATCTCGGCGATGACCTTCTCGGGGAACCCGAGCGGCGTGTTGATGCCGGTGCCGACGGCGGTGCCGCCCTGCGGCACCTCGGCGACGCGGGGGAGGGCCGACTCGATGCGCTCGATGCCGTAGCGGATCTGCGCGGCGTAGCCGCCGAACTCCTGGCCGAGCGTGACCGGCGTCGCATCCATGAGGTGCGTGCGGCCCGGCTTCACGGCATCCGCCCACAGGGCAGCCTTCTCCTCGAGCGCCTCGGCGAGGTGCGCGAGCGCCGGGATGGCCTGCTCGATGAGCGCGCCGGTGACGGCGATGTGCACCGAGGTGGGGAAGACGTCGTTCGACGACTGGGATGCGTTGACGTGGTCGTTGGGGTGCACCGGGCTGTCACCGCCGGCAGCGGCGCGGTGGCGGGTCGCGAGCGTCGCGAGCACCTCGTTCATGTTCATGTTCGACGACGTGCCGGAGCCGGTCTGGTAGGTGTCGACCGGGAACTGGTCGTGGTGCGCCCCGCCGATGATCTCGTCGGCGGCCGCGACGATCGCGTCGGCGACCGGCGCCTCGAGCACGCCGAGCTCGCGGTTGGCGATCGCCGCCGCGCGCTTGATGCGCGCGAGCGCGACGATCTGCGCGGGCTCGAGGCCGGAGCCCGAGATCGGGAAGTTCTCGACGGCGCGCTGCGTCTGCGCCGCGTACAGCGCGTCCTTGGGGACGCGCACCTCGCCCATCGTGTCGTGCTCGATGCGGTACTGATCCTGCGCGTTCACGTCGTCGTGCCTCCGGTCTTGCGGCAGCGGTGGCTGCCTGGATGGTGTGGTGTGGGTCACTCCGCGGCCGCGAGCTCGGCGCTCACGGCCTCGGCGAAGAGCTGCAGCTCGGCGTCGCCCGCGGTGCCGGCGACGACGACCGTGGATGCGCCCTGCTCGGTCGTCAGGACGTACTCGAGGTTGCCCGCGCCGTCGGTGCCGCGCTGGTCGTGCTCCGTCCAGGTGATCCCGTCGATCGTGCGCGCACCGGTGGGGGCGGCGTTCTCGATCGCCGTCGCGAGCCACGTGGGGTTCGCGTCGATGGCCTGGGTGAAGGAGAGGAACTGCGGCTGCGGGTCGCCGGGCGTGACGTAGCCCGCGTACCAGGTGGTGACGCCGTCGGCGCCGCCGCGGAGCTCTGCCGCGTTCGCCGCCCAACCCTCGGGCAGCTCCGGCGAGACGAGCGGCGCGTCGATCGTGCGCTGCGCCGACGCCGCGGCCGCGGCGACGTCGATCGGCTCGCGCTCGGGGATGCCGGGACGGACGACGACGAGCACCATCACGAGCACGACCGCGAGGCAGACGACGAGCGCGGCGATGAGGTTCGTGAACGTCTGGTTGTCGCGGTGGCGCTTCGACGAGGCCGCCTTGCGCGCGGCCGTCTCCTCCGGCGTCTCCGGGCGACCGAGCTCGGCGACGATGCGGCGATCCCGGCTCATGCCCTGTCGGCCTCCTGGGCCGGCGCGGCTGCGCGAGCGGCGTCGAGCCTCGCCTTGGCCCCCTGCAGCCACTCCTCGCAGCGGTCGGCGAGCGCGTTGCCGCGCTCCCAGAGCGCGAGCGACTGCTCGAGCGATGCGCCGCCCGACTCGAGCGCGTGCACGACCTGCACGAGCTCGTCGCGCGCGGCCTCGTAGCCGAGCTCGGCGACGGGCACGGCGTCGGCAGCGGGCGCTGCGGGCTCGGAGGTGGTCACGATCCGAGTCTATCGCGGGCGCCCACGTGCCCGGGCGGGTGGGACGACCGTGCCAGAATCGACCGTCCGCTGTCTGACATCCGTCGATCGTGAGGATCCGCTGTGCCCACCGCTCCGACTGCAAGCATCATGGCCGACCGGACCATGGCCGAGATCCAGACGCTGATCGGGTTCGACACCACGAGCCGCGACTCGAACCTGCCGCTCATCGACCACGTCGTCCGGCGCCTCGCCGCGGTCGGCGTCGAGCCGGTGCTCGTGCCACGACGCCGAGGGCACGAAGGCGAACCTGCTCGCGACGTTCCCCGCCGCCGACGGCACCGTCACCGGCGGCGTCGTGCTGTCGGCGCACACCGACGTCGTGCCGGTCGACGGCCAGGCGTGGAGCAGCGAGCCGTTCGCGCCCGAGATCCGCGACGGGCGGCTGTACGCGCGCGGCAGCGCCGACATGAAGTCGTTCCTCGGCGTGGTGGTGGCGCCGGCTGCCGCAGCTCGCGCAGGCGCGGCTCGCCGAGCCCATCCACCTCGCCCTCTCGTACGACGAGGAGGTCGGATGCGTCGGCGCGATCGATCTCGTCGACGAGATCGTGCGGCGCGGCCTCGCCCCGCGCGGCTGCGTCGTCGGCGAGCCGACGAGCATGCGCATCGTGCGCGGCCACAAGTCGATGAACGTCTTCCGGGTCGACGTCCGCGGCCTCGCCGCGCACTCCTCCCTCACCCCGCAGGGCGTGAACGCGATCGAGCACGCCGCCGAGCTCGTGCGCTTCGTGCACGGCGTCGCCGACGAGATGCGCGCGCGAGGGCCCCTTCGACGAGGCCTACGTCGTGCCGTACACGACCGTGAGCGTGAACCGCATCGAGGGCGGCATCGCCGTGAACACCATCCCCGCGGCGTGCTCGGTGCAGTTCGAGTTCCGTGCGCTCACGACCGTCGACCACGAGGCGCTCGTCGAGCGCTTCCGCGCCGAGTGCCGCCGCATCGAGCAGGCGATGCGCGAGCAGCACCCGGGCGCGAGCGTCGAGCTCACGACCACCGCCGCCGCTCCTGGCGTCGACACCCCCGCCGACGCCGACATCGTGGCGATGGCCGCGGCGTGGGGCGCCGAGCCGAGCGACACGAAGGTCGACGTACGGCACCGAGGCCGGGCTGTTCGCGCAGGCGGGCATCCCCACCGTCGTCTGCGGCCCCGGCGACATCGCCCAGGCGCACGCCCCCGACGAGTTCGTCGACCTCGAGCAGATCGCGCAGTGCGAGGCCTTCATCGACCGGCTCATCGCCGGCCTCTCCACCGACGAGGAGTCCGCATGACGACCACCGCACCCGCCACCGAGGTGACGCCCGAGCGGCTCGCCGCCGCCAAGAAGGCGGTCATCGCAGCTCGATCGGCGCCGCCCTCGAATGGTTCGACATCATCGTCTACGCGTCGTTCGCCGTGGTCATCACCGCGAACTTCTTCCCCGACGCGGGCGAGTACCGGCCTCATCTACACGTTCGCGACCTTCGCGACGTCCTACCTCATCCGTCCGCTCGGCGGCATGATCCTCGGCAGCTAGGCCGACAGGAAGGGCCGCAAGAACGCGCTCACCGTCACCCTGCTGCTCATGATGGTCGGCACGCTGCTGATGGCCGTCGCGCCCACCTACGCGATGGTCGGCGTCTGGGGCGGCGTCATCATCCTGCTCTCGCGGCTCATCCAGGGCTTCTCCGCGGGCGGCGAGTTCGGCACCGCGACGACGTTCCTCATCGAGACGGCGCCGCACCGGAAGATGTTCTACGCGTCCTGGCAGATCGCGGCGCAGGGCGCCTCGATGCTGCTCGCGTCGGGCTTCGGCTTCGCGCTCAACACGTGGCTCTCCGAGGAGGACCTCTACGCGTGGGGCTGGCGGATCCCGTTCTTCGTCGGCCTGCTCATCGGCCCGGTCGGCCTCTACATCCGCGCGAAGCTCGCGGAGCCGCAGGAGCTCGTCGCGAGCGAGCGCCGCAGAGGCGCCGCTCGCCACCCTCTTCCGCGAGCACTGGGGCCGCCTGCTCGCGGGCTCCGCCGTGATCGGCGTCGCCACCATCTCGGTCTACATGATCCTGTACATGCCGACCTTCGCGGTGACGAACCTCGACGTCCCGCCGACCGCCGCCTACCTCGGCGGCGTCGTCGCCGGCACGTCACGGTCGTTCGGCTCGCCCTTCGTCGGGCGCCTCGCCGACCGCTTCGGGCCCGCGCGCATCATGACCGACGCGGCCATCGCGGCGCTCGTGCTCGCGTGGCCGATCTTCCAGCTCATCGTGACGCTGCGCAGCGTCGTCGCGCTCATCATCGCGATCGCGCTGCTCGGCGTGATCATGGCGTTCTACTTCGCGCCGCTGCCGGGCCTGCTGTCGTCGATGTTCCCCGCCGACATCCGCGGCTCCGGCCTGTCGGTGACGTACAACGTCGGCGTCACGCTGCTCGGCGGCATCGCGCCGCTCGTGCTCACGTGGCTGCTGCAGGTGACCGGCTCGCTCAACGCGCCGAGCCTGTACTACATGGCGATCGCCGTGCTGTCGCTCGTCGGGCTGTACGTCGTGCGCACGCGCTACGCGCAGCGCTGACCGCTCGACCGCAGCGCCTCGATGCCCCGGCCACGGCCGGGGCATCGTCGCGTCCGGTCGCCCAGGTCGCCCGGGGCGGGTCACTGCTCGGGATGCGCGGCGCGCACCTCGGCGTCGAGCGTGCCGCTCGCGAGCGTGACGAGCAGCGCGTCGCCGGCGGCGAGCGCGGCAGCGTCGCGCGCGACCGAGCCGGATGCCGTCTGCACGACGGCGTAGCCGCGGTCGAGCGTCGACTGCGGGCTGAGCGCCCGCAGCGTCTGCCGCAGGTGGCCGAGCCGCTGGCCGCCGAGCTCGACGACGCGCGCGGCGAGCTCGTCGGCGCGCGCCGTGAGCCGCGCGAGGTCCTGCGCGCGGGTGTCGAGCATGGACTCGGGCCGGGCGAGCGCGGGCCGCGTGCGCACGGCCTCGAGCCGGTCGGTCTCGCGCGCGACGTGCTGCGTCACCCTGGCGCGCAGCTGCGCGCGCGCCTGCGCGATGCGGGAGAGCTCCTCCGCGACGTCGGGCACGATCCGCTTCGCCGCATCCGTCGGGGTGGATGCGCGCAGGTCGGCGACGTCGTCGAGCAGCGGCCGGTCGGCCTCGTGGCCGATCGCCGAGACGATCGGGGTGGTCGCCGCCGCGACGGCGCGCACGAGGCGCTCGTCGCTGAAGCCCAGCAGGTTCTGGAAGTCGCCGCCGCCGCGCGCGATGACGATGACCTCCACCTCGGGGTCGGCCTCGAGCAGCGCGAGCGCGGCGAGCACGGTCGGCACGGTCTGGTCGCCCTGCACCGCGGCGTGCTCGACGCGGAACCGCACGCCCGGCCAGCGCAGCTGGGCGTTGCGCAGCACGTCCTTCTCGGCGTCCGAGTCGCGGCCGGTGATGAGGCCGACCGTGCCGGGCAGGAAGGGGAGCCGGCGCTTGCGGGCGGCGTCGAACAGCCCCTCGGCGGCGAGCGTGCGGCGCAGCTGCTCGAGCCGGGCGAGCAGGTCGCCGAGCCCGACGTGGCGGATCTGCGCGGTCACCATCGAGAGGGTGCCGGCGCGCGGCCAGTAGTCGGGCTTCACGAGCAGCACGGCGCGGTCGCCCTGCTTGAACTCGCCCTCGATGCGCGAGAGCGTCGAGCTCCAGACGTTGAACGTGACGGTCGCGTCGCTCGAGACGTCCTTGAGCTTGCCGAAGACGTTGCCGCGCGAGTTGGACCACTGCGTGATCTCGCCCTCCACCCACAGGTGCCCGAGCCGGCCGATGTACGACTTCAGCTCGCCGCCGAGGCGCTCGACGCTCCACGGCTCGTCGGGCGTGCCCGTGATGCGCTCCGCCATGCGGCTCCCGTCGTCCCTGCCGCTGGGGGCGGCTCGTCACCGTCCAACGTAGACTGGACGGGTGACGATCACGAACGGACGAGTCCCGCTCGACGCCCCGCGTCCAGCACTCCGCCGAGGTCGGCTCCAGGACCTCCCGGTCGACGGCGGCAAGCACATCCTGCTCGCGACGCCGCGCGGCTACTGCGCCGGCGTCGACCGCGCCGTGCTGGCCGTCGAGAAGGCGCTCGAGCAGTCGGACGGCCCGATCTACGTGCGCAAGGAGATCGTGCACAACAAGCACGTCGTCTCGACGCTCGAGGAGCAGGGCGCGATCTTCGTCGACGAGGTGGATGCGGTGCCCGAGGGCGCGCGCGTCATCTTCAGCGCGCACGGCGTGAGCCCTGCCGTCGTGCAGGCCGCCGCCGACCGCGGCCTCGACGCGATCGACGCGACCTGCCCGCTCGTGACCAAGGTGCACCGGGAGGCCGTGCGGTTCGCGCGCGACGACTTCGAGATCCTGCTCGTCGGCCACGAGGGCCACGAGGAGGTCGAGGGCACCGCGGGCCACGCGCCCGATCGCGTGACGATCGTCAACAACCCCGACGAGGCCGACACCGTGCAGGTGCAGAACCCCGACCGGCTCGTCTGGCTCAGCCAGACGACGCTCTCGGTCGACGAGACGATGGAGACGGTGCGGCGGCTGCGCGCGCGCTTCCCGAACCTGCAGGACCCGCCCAGCGACGACATCTGCTACGCGACGCAGAACCGCCAGGTCGCCATCAAGAAGGTCGCGCCCGACGCCGACCTCGTCATCATCGTGGGCAGCGCGAACTCGTCGAACTCGGTGCGCCTCGTCGAGGTCGCGCTCGAGTACGGCGCGAAGGCCGCCTACCGCGTCGACTACTCCACCGAGATCCAGCAGGAGTGGCTCGACGGGCGTGCGCTCGATCGGCCTCTCGAGCGGCGCGAGCGTGCCGGAGGGGCTCGTGCGCGAGGTGCTCGCCGAGCTCGAGGACGCCGGCTACCGCGACATCCGCGAGGTGCGCACGGCCGAGGAGGACCTCATCTTCTCGCTCCCCAAGGAGCTGCGCCCGAGCCGCAACCGCTGACGCGCCGCACGCGCTCCTGGCGCGCTCACAGCGCCCGTGGATACGCTCGCGGCATGACAGATCAGCTTCGAGACGACAGCGTCGGCACGACCGATCCGGATGCGATCCGCCAGGCGGACCAGATCGACGCCGACCAGGTGGACGACACCGAGGGGGCGCTCGGCGCCATCTCGACGACGCCGGTCGACGACGGGTCCGCGGCCGACACCGACGGATGGGCCGAGCAGATGGCCGACGGCGAGGACTTCGACGAGTCGATGGGCGAGCGCGCGGACGACGACCGCGTGCTCGCGACCGACGAGCTCGACGAGATCGACGACGACGACGCACCCGAGGGCGCGGAGGCGCGCGACGAGGAGTTCGAGGGCGACGATCCCGCCGACATCCCCGACGAGCACGGCGGCACGCAGGCCGGCGTCGACACCGACGACAACGGCGTCGACGACACGACCCTCCCCGAGGGCACCGACAGCATCGTCGACGACACCGACTGGGACTGATCTCAACCGGCCAGCTGGTCGCTCGAGGGCACTATCCCCTCGAATGACCAGCTAGCCGGTTGAGGAAGCACGAAGCGCCCCCCTGCGGACCGTTCCGCGGAGGGGCGCTTCGTGCGTGCGGCTACTTGCTGGACCAGCCGGCCGAGCCGAGCTGCTGCGTCGCCGAGACGACGCGCGACGCCATCGCCGACTCCGCCGCCTTGCCCCACGAGCGCGGGTCGTAGACCTTCTTGTTGCCGACCTCGCCGTCGACCTTCAGCACGCCGTCGTAGTTCGAGAACATGCTGGCCGCGACCGAGCGCGTGTACGCGTACTGCGTGTCGGTGTCGATGTTCATCTTGATGACGCCCGAGCGCACCGCCTCGGCGATCTCCTCGTCGCTCGAGCCGGAGCCGCCGTGGAAGACGAGGTCGAGCGGCTTCGCGTCGGTGCCGTACTTCGACGCCAGGCCCGCCTGGATCTCGCCGAGCAGCTCGGGGCGCAGGCGCACGTTGCCGGGCTTGTAGACGCCGTGCACGTTGCCGAAGGTGAGCGCCGCCATGTAGCGGCCGTGCTCGCCGAGCCCGAGCGCCTCGACCGTCGCGATCGCGTCGTCGAGCGTCGTGTAGAGCTGGTCGTTGATCTCGTGGCTGACGCCGTCCTCCTCGCCGCCGACGACGCCGATCTCGACCTCGAGCACCTGGCCGAGCTTGTGCGTGCGGGGGAGGATCTGCTTGGCGATCTCGAGGTTCTCCTCGAGCGGCACGGCCGAGCCGTCCCACATGTGCGACTGGAAGAGCGGGGCGCGACCGGCCCGCACCTCCTCCTCGCTCGCGTCGAGCAGCGGGAACACGAAGCCGTCGAGCGCGTCCTTCGGGCAGTGGTCGGTGTGCAGCGCGACCGTGATCGGGTAGGCCTTCGCGACCTCGGTGACGAAGCGGGCGAAGGCGATCGCGCCGCCCGCTCGGTTCTTCACGCTCTGGCCGGCGAAGAAGTCGGCGCCGCCGGTCGTCACCTGGATGATGCCGTCCGAGCCCGCCTCCGCGAGGCCCTGCAGCACGGCGTTGATCGTCGACGACGACGACACGTTGATGGCGGGGTAGGCGAAGCCGTTCTGCTTGGCCTTGTCGAGCATCGCTGCGTACTGCTCGGTGGTTGCGACGGGCATGCTGTGGCTCCTGACTCGTCTGGTCGCGGGCCTCGAGAGGCGTGGGCCGCGCGGGATCGGCTTCAGTCTAGGTCGGCGCCGCATCCGTGCCCATGGCGGATGCGCCGGCACGCGTGACAGGGAACCCCACTTCCTATAGGATTCTGGCACGCCTGCCCCGCGAGGGGTCCTACCTGAGGAGAGCGCAATGACGCGACTGTTCAACGATCCGTCCCAGTTCGCCGACGAGATGATCGAGGGCTTCGCGGCAGCGGCCTCCCGCTGGGTGCAGGCAGCGCCCGGCGGCGTCGTGCGCTCGACGAAGGGCGATGAGCCCACCGTCGCGCTCGTCATCGGCGGCGGCAGCGGCCACTACCCGGCGTTCGGCGGCCTCGTCGGACCGGGCCTCGCGCACGGCGCCGCGATGGGCAACCTCTTCGCCTCGCCCTCGTCGCAGCAGGTGTACGCGATCGCGAAGCAGGCCGACCAGGGCCTCGGCGTGCTGCTGAGCTACGGCAACTACGCGGGCGACGTGCTCCACTTCGACCACGCGCAGGAGCAGCTCCGCGCCGAGGGCATCGACGTGCGCACCGTCACCGTCACCGACGACATCTGGAGCGCCCCGAAGGAGCGGCTCGAGCAGCGCCGCGGCATCGCCGGTGACCTCACCGTGTTCAAGGTCGCGGGCGCGGCCGCCGAGGCCGGCTACGACCTCGACGGCGTCGAGCGCGTCGCGCAGCTCGCGAACGCCCGCACCCGCTCGTTCGGCGTCGCCTTCTCGGGCTGCACCCTGCCCGGCGCCGCCGAGCCCCTCTTCACCGTGCCCGAGGGCAAGATGGCCGTCGGCCTCGGCATCCACGGCGAGCCCGGCATCGACGAGGTCGACGTCCCGACCGCCGACGGGCTGGCGGAGCTCTTCGTCGAGAAGCTGTTCGACGAGGTGCCCGACGGCGTCGAGCTCGAGGGCGCGCGCGTCGTGCCGCTGCTCAACGGGCTCGGCAGCGTGAAGTACGAGGAGCTGTTCGTCGTCTACCGCCGCGTGCACGCGCTGCTCGAGGAGCGGGGCGTCACCGTCGTCGAGCCCGAGGTGGGCGAGCTCTGCACGAGCTTCGACATGGCGGGCACCTCGCTCACGCTGCTCTGGCTCGACGAGGAGCTCGAGCGCCTCTGGGGCGCACCGGCCGACAGCTCCGGCTTCCGCAAGGGCTCGATCGCGCCGCAGCAGCGGGCGGATGCGGTCGAGGCCGTCGTCGACGTGCAGGACGTGCCGGAGTCCACCGCCGAGTCGCGCGACGCCGCGCACCTCATCGCCGCATCCCTCGCCGCCGTCGCGGAGGCGATCGACGAGGCCGCCGAGGAGCTCGGCCACATGGACGCGGTCGCCGGCGACGGCGACCACGGCATCGGCATGCAGCGCGGGTCGCGCGCGGGCAGCGATGCCGCGACCGCCGCCTTCCGTGCCGGCGCGGGCGCGCGGACGACGCTCACCCGCGCGGCGGACGCCTGGAGCGACCGCGCCGGCGGCACCTCCGGCGCCATCTGGGGCGAGATGCTCCGCACGCTCGGCGAGCAGGTCGGCGACGACCGGCACGTGACCGCCCAGACCGTCGCCGACGGGATCGTCGCGGCGAAGGAGGCGGTGATGGCCTTCGGCAAGGCGAAGGTGGGCGACAAGACGATGGTCGACGCCATCGTGCCGTTCGCCGACGACCTCGCCCGACGGATCGCCGACGGGCAGCGGCTGCGCGATGCGTGGGGCCACTCCGCCGGCGTCGCCGACGAGGCGGCACAGGAGACGGCCGCGCTCAAGGCGACGCTCGGCCGCGCGAAGTCGCACGGCGACAAGTCGATCGGCACGCCCGACCCGGGCGCCGTGTCGTTCGCCCTCATCTGCAACACGATCTACGACGTCCTCACCACAGACAGGGAGCAGTGACCATGGCGATTCGCCTCATCGTCGGCAGCGACAAGGCCGGCTTCGACTACAAGGAGATCCTGAAGGGCGAGCTGGAGGGCCACGAGCTCGTCGCGTCCCTCGTCGACGTCGGCGTGGACGACGCGGACGGCGCGACCTCCTACCCGAAGGTCGCGATCGAGGCGGCCGAGCGGATCGCGCGCGGCGAGGCCGACCGCGCGCTGCTCTTCTGCGGCACCGGTCTCGGCGTCGCGATCGCGGCGAACAAGGTCACGGGCATCCGCGCCGTCACCGCGCACGACTCCTACTCGGTCGAGCGCGCGATCCTCTCGAACGACGCCCAGGTGCTCTGCATGGGCCAGCGCGTGGTGGGCATCGAGCTCGCGAAGCGGCTCGCCAAGGAGTGGCTGACGTACACCTTCGACCCGTCGAGCCACTCGCAGGCGAACGTCGACGACATCTGCGCGTACGAGGGCTGACGTTGCCGCGGATGCTGATCGGCTCGAGCCTGAAGATGTACTTCGGGCGCGCCCGCACGCTCGAGTGGACGCGCGCCGTCGCGGCGATCTGCGCGGACCACCCGGCCGTGCGCGACGGCGTCGTCGAGCCCTTCGTCATCCCCACCTTCCCGTCGATCCCCGATGTCGTCCCGATCGCGACGGCTGCGCGGATGCTCGTGGGCGCGCAGGACCTGCACTGGGAGGACGCCGGCGCGTTCACCGGCGAGGTGTCGGCGCTCGAGCTCGCCGAGCACGGCGTGACGCTCGCCGAGATCGGCCACGCCGAGCGGCGCGCGATGTTCGGCGAGAGCGACGCGACCGTCGCGCTCAAGGTCGCCGCCGCGCTCCGCCACGGGATCGCCCCCGTGCTGTGCATCGGCGAGGCGCGCGAGGGCTCGCCCGACGACGCGGCCGCCGCGTGCATCCGCCAGCTCGAGGCGTCGCTCGCCCTCGCCCGCGAGGCCGGCGCCGTCGGCCGGCTCGTGGTCGCGTACGAGCCCGTCTGGGCGATCGGCGCGCCGCGGCCCGCGGGCGACGACCACATCCGGGCCGTCGCGAGCGCGCTGCGCGCGCACCTCGCCGACGATCCGCTCGACGCGCAGGTGATCTACGGCGGCAGCGCCGGTCCCGGCCTGCTGCCCCGCATCGCCGACAGCGTCGACGGCATGTTCCTCGGCCGCTTCGCGCACGACCCGGCCGCGTTCGGCACCATCCTCGACGAGGCGCTCGCCCTGGAGGCGGCGCGATGACGGCGCAGCTGCCCCTGCGCGTGGGGGAGCTGGAGCGCCGCGGCCTCCGCGACCGCGTCTACGACCTCATCCTCGAGATGCTGCTCGAGAACGACGTCGAGCCGGGCTCGCGCCTCTCGATCGACACGCTCGCGAAGCAGCTCGACGTGTCGCCCACGCCGGTGCGCGAGGCGATGGTGCAGCTCGAGCGCACCGGGCTCGTGACGCGCGAGGCGCTGAAGGGCTACCGCGTCGCACCGCCCCTCGGCGCCCAGCAGCTCACCGAGCTGTTCGACGCCCGGCTCATGCTCGAGGTCGAGGCGACGCGCCTCGCGGCGCCGCGCGCGAGCGGCGTGCTCGCCGAGCTGCGCCGGGCGCACCGCCTGCACCAGGAGTGCGCCGACCGCGTCGTCGAGGCGATGGAGCAGGGCGGCGACGTGCCGGTGCGCACGACGCAGGACTACTTCGACGCCGACAGCGCCTTCCACCGCGCGATCTTCGCGGCGGCGGGCAACCGCTACCTCGTGTCGATGCAGGAGGACCTGGGCGCCATGACCCACCGACTGCGGCAGGCGGTGCTGCGCGGCACGAGCGACGTCCGCGAGGCGCACGCCGAGCACGCGCGCGTGCTCGCGGCGCTCGAGCAGGGCGATGCAGCCGCGGCGACCGAGGCGATGCGCGCCCACATCGAGGGCGTCCGCACGCGCTCGGTCCGCGACGAGGTGGCGTAGCCCCTGCTGCCGCAGCGCGCGCCGCCGCGGGGCGCGGCGCGTCGGCGCGGGCTTGCCTTGGCGGCGTTATCAGACTACGTTTCCTATAGGATCTTTAGACGGGCGACAGCGCGCCCAGCGATTGCAACGGAGCAGACGAGATGGCAGAGCAGCCCGCATTCACCGCAGAGACCTGGCCCATCGCCACGTGCCTGCACGGCATCCCGGCCGTGTCGCGCGACGGCGTGGCCCTGCACGACGCCGCCCCGGAGGTCTGGGACGCGGCGTTCGCGCAGGTCGCCGACGTGGGCTTCTCGCTCGCCGAGCTGGCCGACAGCCACATCCGCCCCGCCGACCTCGAGCCCAGCCGCAAGGACGAGCTCTTCTCGATCCTCGCCGCGCACGGCATCCGCATCCCGTCGGTGCACCTGCAGCGGCAGAGCGTGATCATGCCCGGCCACGAGGAGCGGAACCTCGCCTACGCGCACCGCACGATCGACGCCGCGGCGGAGTGGGGCATGGAGGTCTTCTCGACCGGCCTCCACGAGCCGTTCAGCGACGCCCAGCGCAAGGCGCTGTGGTTCTGGACCGCCGAGGGGCCGAAGAACGACCCGGATGACCCCGAGCTCTGGAACGCGGCGGTGACGCGCCTGCGCGAGCTCGGCACGCACGCCGCCGAGGTCGGCCTGAAGATGTCGCTCGAGATGTACGAGGACACGTTCCTGGGCACCGCCGACTCCGCCGTGCGCCTCGTCCAGGACATCGGGCTCGACAACGTCGGCCTCAACCCCGACATCGCCAACCTCATCCGCCTGCACCGTCCGATCGAGGACTGGCGCGAGATGCACGCGAAGACGCTGCCGTACGCCAACTACTGGCACGTCAAGAACTACACGCGCGACGAGGCCGCCGACGGCTCGTGGGCGACGAGCGTGCCCTCGACGATGGAGGGCGGCCTCATCAACTACCGCCAGGTCGTGCGCGATGCGCTCGAGCTCGGCTTCGACGGCATCTTCCTCATGGAGCACTACGGCGGCGACAGCCTCGGCAACTGCTCCACCAACCAGCGCTACCTGCGCTCGCTCCTCCCGAAGGGCTGATCCATGACCACCAGGACCATCGCCGTCGTCGGCTCCGGATACATGGGCGGCGGCATCGCGCAGGTGCTCGCGCTCGCCGGGTACGACGTGCAGATCGCCGACATCTCGGCCGAGATCGCCCAGACCAACCGCCAGCGGCTCATCGATGAGGCGGCCACCTTCGTCGCCGACGGCCTCTTCCCGGCCGACGCCGTCGAGCGCATCGAGGCGCGCATCACCGCGGCCGAGTCGATCGAGTCCGCCGTCGCCGACGCCGACTTCATCGAGGAGGCCGTGCCCGAGAAGATCGAGATCAAGCACGCGACGCTCGCGCGCATCTCGGCAGCGGCACGCCCCGACGCGATCATCGGCTCCAACACCTCGACGATCCTCATCGGCACGCTCGCCGAGGCCGTCGAGCACCCCGAGCGCTTCCTCGGCGTGCACTTCTCGAACCCGGCCCCCTTCATCCCCGGCGTCGAGCTCATCGCGCACGAGGGCACGGATGCGGCGATCCTCCCGATCGTCGAGGAGATCGTCGCGGCGACCGGCAAGGAGACCGCGCGCGTCGGCGACGCGACGGGCTTCGTGCTCAACCGCCTCCAGTACGCCCTGTTCCACGAGGCCACCCAGCTCGTGGAGGAGGGCGTCGCCACGCCCGACGACATCGACACGATCGTGCGCACGACCTTCGGCTTCCGGCTGCCGGTCTTCGGCCCGTTCGCGATCGCCGACATGGCGGGGCTCGACGTCTACGCGTTCTGCTACGCATCGCTGCAGACGCGCTGGCCCGAGCGCTTCGCGACGCCCGACTCCCTCAAGGAGCTCGTCGACGCCGGCAAGTTCGGCACGAAGTCGGGCGCCGGCTACCTCGAGGTGCCCGCCGAGCGCACCGCGGCGCTGATCGCCTACCGCAACAAGGCGTACGTGGCCATCAAGGAGCTCATGGACGAGCTCGGCCCGGCCCCCATCCACTGACCCGCACGAGAGGCATCGGAGCACTCATGGCAACCGCTTTCCCCGAGTCCAAGACCGTCGTCCTGACGGGCGCCGCATCCCCGCGCGGCATCGGCCGCGCATCCGCCCACTACCTGGCCGAGCACGGCTGGAACGTCGGCATCATCGACCTCGACGCGGATGCGGCGAAGGCCGTCGCCGCCGAGATCGCCGAGCAGCACGGCGTGCAGGCGGCCGGCGCCGGCGCGAACGTCGCCGACGAGGCGCAGGTCCGCGCCGCGTTCGACGAGCTCGAGGCCGCGCTGCCGCAGGTCGTCGCGCTCGTGAACCTCGCGGGCGTCTCGAGCCCCGTGCCGTACCTCGAGGTGACCGCCGACGAGTGGAACCGCGTCATGGGCATCAACATGAACGGCGTGCACTACGCGACGCGTCGCGCCGTCGAGTCGATGGTCGAGCGCGGCGTCGGCCGCGTCGTGAACCTCTCGTCGGTCTCCGCCCAGCGCGGCGGCGGCACGTTCTCGAAGACGGTGTACTCGGCCGCCAAGGCCGGCGTCATCGGCTTCACCCGCTCTGTCGCGCGCGAGCTCGGCCCGCAGGGCGTGACGGTCAACGCGATCTCGCCCGGACCGATCGACACCGACATCATGGGCGGCACGCTCACCGACGAGCGCAAGACGGCCATGGCGGCCGACGGCGTGCTCCCGCGCATCGGCACGCCGCGCGACATCGCGGCGGCCATCGCCTACCTGATCTCCGAGGACGCAGGCTTCGTGACGGGGCAGACCCTGAACGTCGACGGCGGCCTCTACATGCACTGAGGCGAACGATGCCGCTCCTGGTCGAAGTCCCGCATCCTGTTCCTCGCCCTCGGGGTCATCCTCGTCGGCGTCGGGCTGTGGCTGCCATCCTCCCGTCCATCCTCTGACCTGATCGTCGACTGCACCACCCGTTCTCAAAGGAGAGTTCTGTGTCCAACACGGCACTGACCGCGAAGCCGTCGGCGAACCCCGCCCTCGACTCCGCCATCAAGAAGGCCGCCGAAGCATCTGATGCCGATGCTCGTGATCCTGTACTTCGTCGCATTCCTCGACCGCACCAATGTCGGCTTCGCCGAGGACGCGCTCCAGATGGACCGCGGCATCTCGGCGGGCGCGTTCGCGCTCGGCGCCGGCATCTTCTTCATCGGCTACGCGATCTTCGAGATCCCGTCGAACCTGCTGCTCAAGCGGTTCGGCGCGCGCTTCTGGCTCGCGCGCATCGCGATCACGTGGGGCATCGTCGCCTCGGCGTTCGCGTTCGTCACGGACGACACGTCGTTCATCGTCCTGCGCTTCCTGCTCGGCGTGACCGAGGCCGGCCTCTTCCCGGGCGTCATCCTCTTCCTCTCCGAGTGGTTCCCGAACAAGCACCGCGTGCAGATGTTCGCGATCTTCTACCTGGCGCAGCCGTTCTCGCAGATGCTCGGCGCCCCGCTCTCGGGCGGCCTCATCAGCTTCGGCGAGCAGCTGACCCCGTGGGCCGGCTGGCAGGTCATGTTCTTCGTCGAGGGCATGATGGCCGTCGTCGCGGGCATCGCCGCCATCTTCCTGCTCATCGACAGCCCGCAGAAGGCGAAGTGGCTGAACCAGGACGAGAAGGACGCGCTCATCGCCGTGATGGCCAAGGAGGACTCGGTCCGCGAGTCCGACGGCCCGAGCGGCATCTGGCGCGCGATGGGCAACTGGAAGGTGTGGTACTTCACCATCATCTACTTCTGCCTGCAGATCGCGGTCTACGGCACCACGTTCTACCTGCCGCAGCAGGTCGGCGAACCTGCTCGGGCAGGAGGTCGGCTGGCAGGTCGGCCTCGTCGCGGCCATCCCGTGGTTCGTCGGGCTCTTCGCGTGCTACTTCTTCGGCAGGGCGGCGAACACCATCCTCCGCCGCCGCAACTGGGGCACGGCGTTCTACATCCTCACCGGTGTCTCGATCCTCGCCTCGGCGTGGGCGGGCGCGAACGGCCAGCCGATCCTCGGCATCCTCTTCATCACCATCGCGGTGTCGAGCTTCCTCTCGGTCGGACCGATCACGTGGTCGTACCCGACGGCGTTCCTCACCGGCACGGCGGCGGCTGCGGGCATCGGCCTCATCAACTCGCTCGGCAACCTGGGCGGATTCGTCGCGCCGCTCATGCGCACCGGCATCAACGAGGCGGTCCCCACCGACTCCGGCGCCTGGGGCGTCGTCTCGCTCGGCGTGTTCGCGTTCCTCGCGGCGGGCATGCTCTTCGGCACGAAGTTCTTCAGCTCGAAGGCGGACTCGCTGCTCGACGAGGGCAAGGACAAGGACGAGGACGTCGCGGCGGTGGCCCCCGGCCACTGACCCGCACCTCCCCGGGACGGGGCCGAGAGCGCGAGCTCTCGGCCCCGTCCCTTCGTTATCGGATCGATGCGGAAGCGACCGCGACACGGCCTGGATCGTGGTTGCTATTTCCTATAGGATTCTGAGCACGCCGCCGCAGCGGCACCTTGGACACGACGGAGTGACATGACGCAGCAGACCTCGCGACCCCGCATCGCGCTCACCCTGGGCGACCCGGCCGGCATCGGCCCAGAGCTCGTCGCCCGCCAGCTCGCCGACCCCGCGACGGTCGAGGCCGCGGACATCCTCATCCTCGGCGACGAGCAGGAGCTCGTCGACGCGATGGCGGATGCCGGTGTCGAGTTCGCCTGGACGCGCGAGGCCGGCACCGGCGTGCCGCAGCTGCTCGACAACGGCGGCGAGCGCCCCGAGGGCGGCTTCGTGCGCCAGCAGGCCACCCGCGAGGGCGGGCTGTGGGCGATGGCGAGCCTGCGGGCGGCGCTCGAGCTCTCGAAGGCCGGCGAGGTCGACGCGATCGTCTTCGCGCCGCTCAACAAGTCCTCGCTCCACCTGGCGGGCATGGAGCAGAACGACGAGATGTCGTGGTTCGAGACCGTGCTCGACGACGGCACCGCCGCCACCGAGCTCAACGTGCTGCCCGAGCTCGTCACGGCGCGCGTCACGAGCCACTGCTCGCTCGCCGAGGTCTCGGCGCTCATCGACTTCGACCTCGTGGTCGAGCGAGGCGAGCTGCTCGAGCGGGTGCTGCGCGCCCGCGGCGTCGACGCGCCCCGCATCGGCGTCTGCGCGCTCAACCCGCACGCGGGGGAGTCGGGCAAGTTCGGCCGCGAGGAGATCGACATCATCGCGCCCGCGATCGAGGAGCTGCGCAGCCGCGGCGTCGACGCCTCCGGCCCCTACCCGAGCGACACCATCTTCCTCAAGGCTCGCGACGGCGCGTTCGACGGCGTGCTCACGATGTACCACGACCAGGGCCAGATCGCCGTGAAGCTGCTCGGCTTCGACCGCGGCGTGACGATGGCCGGCGGCCTGAGCGTCGCCGTCACCACGCCCGCGCACGGCACGGCCTTCGACGTCGTCGGCCAGCGCGTCGCGTCGACCGGCGCGTACGAGCACGCCTTCAGCACCGCCGTCGGCGTCGGCGCCCAGCGCCGCGCCGCCCGCGAGCTCTCCTGACCCCCACCTCACCACCCACAGCAAGGAACCGACAATGAAGTCACGCACCACCACGGCCCTCATCGGCGCCGTCGCCATCGCGGCCCTCGCCGGCTGCTCCAGCACCGGCGGCACGCCCGCCGCAGACGGCGCGTTCGAGCCCGCCGACGTCCGCATGATCGTCCCGTTCTCCGCCGGCGGCGGCTCCGACGCCTCCGGCCGCGCGATCGCGAGCGGCCTCGAGTCGTCCACCGGCGCCACCATCACGGTCGAGAACCGCGAGGGCGGCTCCGGCGCCGTCGGCTACTCGCACCTGTTCGCGCAGGAGGGCAACGGCAACTACCTGCTCGCCTCGGAGACGACGCTGCTGTCGCTGCCGCTCACGACCGACGTGGACTACGACTACACGTCGTTCACGCCCGATCATGAAGCTCGGCGACGACTACACGCTCGTCGTGGTGCCGGCCGACAGCCCGTTCCAGACCTGCACCGACGTGGTCGACGCCGCGCGCGCAGAGCGGCGTCGTGGTCGCCGTCTCCGGTGCCATCAGCCTCGACGAGATCGTCTTCACGCTCGTCGAGCAGGACCAGGACGTCGAGTTCGACCGCGTGCCGTTCGAGAGCGGCAGCGAGGTCATCGCCGGCCTCCTCGGCGGCTCCGTCGAGGTCGGCTCGCTCAACCCGGGCGAGGTGCTCGGCCAGCTCGAGTCCGGCGACCTGCGCGCGCTGTGCTCCCTCTCGGAGGAGCGCTACGAGTACGAGCAGATCGCCGAGGTCCCCACGGCCATCGAGCAGGGCATCGACGTGTCGTTCGCCCAGTGGCGCGGCTTCATCGCGCCGGGCGGGATCAGCGACGAGGCTCGTGACTACTGGATCGCCGCGGCCGAGGAGTTCGCCGCGAGCGACGCGTACACGGCCTACATCGAGGAGAACCTCATGCAGCCGAACGCGATCTACGGCGACGAGTTCGTCGAGTACCTCGGCGAGAACTCGGCCGACCTCGAAGCGGCGCTCGCGCCGTGACCTTCTCTCCCAGGATCGCCAGGGCCGCGTTCAGCGCGGCCCTGGCCCTCCTGGGCGTCGCCGCGGCCATCGGAGGATGGGGCTACGGCGTCGCCCAGGACAACGGCCAGATCGGCGCCGGCTTCCTGCCCGTCGTGCTCGGCGTGCTCATGGCCGTGCTCGGCGGCATCGACGCGACCATGACGATGCTGCGGCGCGAGCCGACCCGCGCCCTCGACGAGCTCGGCACCCTCGGTGCCGAGGTCGACGCCGCCGCCATCGACACCGTCGCCGAGGCCCCGGACGTCGACGTGCTCGGCCGCACGCAGCGCCAGCGCAACCGCATGCTCGTGACCGTGGCGGGCATGCTCCTCGTCGCCGTGCTGCTCGTGCCCGTGCTCGGGCTGCTGCTGTCGCTCGGCCTGCTCATGCTCGCCGTCGCGATCGTCGTCGAGCGCCGCGGCATCCTCGCCTCGGTGATCGTGACCGTCGTCACCGTCGGTGTCTTCCACCTCGTGTTCGGCGTCCTGCTCAGGGTGCCGCTGCCCACCGGACTGCTCGGGCTTCATCTGATGCTCGACAACCTGCTGCTGGGCTTCCAGACCGCGCTCACGCTCGAGAACATCCTCTGGTGCTTCGTCGGCGTGCTGCTGGGCACCGTCATCGGTCTGCTGCCGGGCCTCGGCTCGACGACCGGCGTCGCGATCCTGCTGCCGCTCACCTTCGCGCTCGAGCCCGTGACGGCGCTCATCATGCTCGCCGGCATCTACTACGGCGCGCAGTACGGCGGCACGATCACCTCGGTGCTCATCTCGACGCCCGGCGAGGCGGCGAGCGTCGTCACGACGCTCGACGGCTACCAGATGGCCAAGCAGGGCCGGGCCGGCGCGGCGCTGGCCATCAGCGCGATCGGCTCGTTCATCGCCGCGATCATCTCGCTCGCCCTGCTCATGGCCCTCGCGCCACCGCTCGCGGCGATCGCGCTGAACTTCGAGCCCGTCGAGATGCTCGCCGTCATGATCCTCGGCCTGATCATCGTCGTCACCTTCCAGGGCGGCGCGCTCGTCCGCGGCGCGCTCATGGCGGTCGCCGGCCTGCTCGTCTCGCACCGTCGGCATCGTCCCGGGCATCGGCAGCACCGAGCGCTTCACCTTCGGCAACGTCAACCTGCTCTCCGGCATCCCGTTCGTCGAGGTGATGATCGGCGCTCTTCGCGCTCGGCGAGGTGCTGTACCAGATCCGGATCGGCGCGGCCGAGCCCGATCCGGGCCGCGCTTCAAGGACATGGTGATCAAGCGCAAGGACATCACCGACTCGATGCCCGCGATCCTGCGCGGCAGCGGCATCGGCTTCCTGCTCGGCGTGCCTGCCGGGCGCGGGCTCGACGCTCGCGTCGTTCATGTCGTACGGCATGGAGCGCCGGGTCAGCAAGAACAAGGCGAACTTCGGCAAGGGTGCGATCGAGGGCGTCGCGCGCCCCGAGAGCGCGAACAACGCGGCCGCGAACGCCAACTTCGTGCCGACCCTCGCGCTCGGCATCCCCGGCGGCGCGACCACGGCCGTGCTGCTCGGCGCGTTCACGATCTTCGGCCTCCAGCCCGGGCCGCTGCTGTTCGAGACGCAGCCCGACGCTCGTCTGGGGCCTGCTCGTGTCGTTCTTCATCGGCAACGTGCTGCTGCTCGTGCTCAACCTGCCGCTCGCGCCGGTGTTCGCGCAGATGCTGCGCATCCCGTACGGCTACCTGTACCCGATCATCCTGCTGACGCAGCTTCGTCGGCGCCTACTCGGTGAGCAACAACATGTTCAGCGTCTGGCTCGTGCTCATCTTCGGCGTCGTCGGCTACATCATGAAGGAGCTCGACCTGCCGATCGCGCCGCTCGTGCTCGGCCTCGTGCTCGGGCCCGCTGTTCGAGAAGGCGCTCGTGCAGACGTAGCGCGATCGGCGAGGGCGACCTCGGCGTCGTCTTCCAGAGCCCGATCGCCGTCGGCGTGCTCGCGCTGGCCGCGCTGCTCGTGGTGGTGCCGAAGCTCATCGGCCGGCTCCGCGCGAGGCGCAAGGACACCGTCGCCGTCTGACGGCGATGCACGCGTGCATCCCATGGATGCGCGGACGAAGGCCGGATCGGGACCCGCGACACCCCGATCCGGCCTTCGCGCGTCTGAAGGAACCGCAGGTCTTTCGGCGGCGCATGGACCGACCCGCCGCATCCGCTCACTACGCTCGAAGCAGGCTCACCGATGGAGGACACCGTGGCGCAGCACACAGGGGCGCAGCACCCCGATTCGCAGAAGGCCCCGGTCTTCGACAATCCCGACCGCAACCTGGCGATGGAGCTCGTGCGAGCCACCGAGGCCGCCGCCATCCGCGCGGTGCCGTTCATCGGCCGCGGCGACAAGAACGCGGCGGACGGCGCGGCGGTGGATGCGATGCGCACGTTCCTCGCGACCGTCGCGTTCGACGGCGTGATCGTGATCGGCGAGGGCGAGAAGGACGAGGCGCCCATGCTGTTCAACGGCGAGCACGTCGGCAACGGCCGAGGCCCGTCGTGCGACATCGCCGTCGACCCCATCGACGGCACCTCGCTCACGGCCGCGGGCCGTCAGAACGCGCTCAGCGTCATCGCCGTCGCCGACCGCGGCACGATGTACGACCCCGTCGACGCCTTCTACATGGACAAGCTCGTCGGCGGCCCCGAGGCGATCGGCGTCATCTCGCTCGAGCAGTCGATCGGCGACAACATCCGCGAGCTCGCGAAGGCGAAGGGCCGCGACGTCGAGGAGATCGTCGTCGCCGTGCTCGACCGGCCCCGCCACGCGGAGCTCATCGAGGAGATCCGCGCCGCGGGCGCCGGCACCCGGCTCATGCGCGACGGCGACGTCGCCGGCGGCATCAACGCGTCGCGCTGGGAGAGCCGCATCGACATGTGCGCCGGCGCGGGCGGCACGCCCGAGGGCGTCATCACCGCGTGCGCGATCAAGGCGCTCGGCGGCTTCATGGAGGGGCGCCTGTCGCCGCAGAGCGACGAGGAGCACCGCAAGGTCATCGCCGCCGGCCACGACCTCTCGCGGGTGCTGAGCCTGAACGACCTCGTCTCGAGCGACAACACCTACTTCGTCGCCACCGGCGTCACCGACGGCCAGCTGCTCGACGGCGTGCGCCGCAAGGGGCCGCTGATCCGCACCGAGTCGCTCGTGCTGCGCTCGAAGACCGGCACCGCCCGCCGCGTGATCGCCGAGCACCGCGCCGAGAAGTGGCTCGAGAAGGACTCCTCGCGCAGCTGACGCCCGACCTCAGGAGACCTTGAGGAGCGCGCCCGCCACAACGCGTGCGCACGAGGCAAGATTGCGCCATGGGCGGCGGACGCGACCTGGGCATCGACCTGTCGATGGCGTTCGCGCTCGTGGCCCTCATCCAGTGGACGGGCTCGGACGGCGGCTCCGACGGCGCGCGGCTCGACGTCTGGCTGCTCGAGGGGCCGCCGGTCTTCCTGCTGGCGATGCTGCTCGGCGCCGCGATGGCGCTCGCGGCACGACGTCGGCTCGCGATGGGGAACGACGGCGGCGCCGTGCGTGCCGCGATGCTGCGAGGGCTGCTGCTCGCGCTGCTCGGGCTCGTGCTCGGCACGGCCGCGTTCGCGACGTGGGGCTTCCTGACGCCCCTCGGCATCGCGCTCGCCGCCGCGTCGTTCGCGCTGCTGCTGCCGACGTGGGCCGTCGTGGTGCTCGCGTCGCTCCTCGCGGTGCTCGGCGGCTGGGTGCTGGCGCTCGCTCGCGCGTCGCTGCCGAGCCTGGAGCACGTGCACTCCATCTCCACCCTCGTGCTCGACCCCGTCGGCACGACGGCGGACGTGCTGCTGACCGGCTGGACGCCGTCGCTCACGCTGCTGACCGCGGTGCTGCTCGGCGTGCTCGTCGCGCGCGTGCTCGAGCTGAGCGCCGAGCGGGACCGCCGCCGGCTGGCGATGGCAGGCGTGGCGGGAGCCGGGGTCGCGCTCACGGCGATCTCGGTGGGCGCGAGCGTCGCGCTCGCGATGCTCGAGTCGGCGCTGTTCGAGCCCGTGCTGCCGCCGCCCTGGGACGTCGTGCTCTGGGAGAGCTGGATCGCGCTGGAGTCGGCCGGGATCCCGCTCGTGCCGTTCGACCCGGCGTCGGGCTCGGTGCTCGAGGTCGCGCGCATGGCGGGGCTCGCGCTCCTCGCGACCGGCCTCATCGGCGTGCTCGCGTCCACGATCGGCCGGCGCGTGCTGCCGTGGATCGAGAGCCTGCGCGTGCTCGGGTGCGGGGCGATCACCGCCTACGTCGTGCTCGCGGTCGCGCAGTCGGCCCGGAGCCGGCTCGACCCCGTGGCGGATGCCTGGCTCGACTCGGGGATCGGCACGGCGCTCCAGCTCGTGCTGCTGGCCGCGGTGCTGCTCGTGCTGCAGCGGCGAGGGGAGGGTCCGCTCGAGGCCGCGATCGACGCGCTCGCCGAGCGCGGCGCCGGGGGCCCGAGGCTGCTGGCCTCGACCGCCGTGATCGGCGACGTCGTGCACGAGTACGAGGTGCGCCTGCACGCCCCGATCTGGCGGGTCTGGCGCGCCATCACCGAGCCCGAGGTCGTGCTGCGATGGAACGAGGACTCGGCGGCACCCATCCTGGAGTCCTCGTGGGACGTGCGCCCGGGCGGCGGCTTCCGCTGGCGGGTGGACCCGGGCTTCGGCGGCACCCGAACGATGCTGGGCGAGTTCCTCCAGCTGGATGCGCCGACCGCCATGGTGCAGTCGCTGCGCGTGGCCGACGGCCCCGTGCTGTTCACGAGCCACGATCGGCTGTTCGAGATCGACGGGGTCACGACGCTGCGCACGCGCAACGTGTTCGCCACCCGTCGGCTGCGCGACGCGGCCGCCGCGTCGACGCGGAACCGCCGCAGCGCGATCGAGCGGCTCGCCGCGATCGTCGAGCAGCCTGGCGCGATGGACGAGCCGGCGGCGCGCCCGCGGTGATGCGGCGCCGGGCTGGGACGATGGGGGCGTGAGCGGCTCCGAGCGCCTGGTGGGCGTCGACCTCGCACGGCTCGTCGCCGTCGCGGGGATGATGGCGGCGCACACGCTCGCGTTCACGGATCCGCCGGTCGGCGCGGGCGTCACGGCGCTCATCGACGGCCCGCCCTCGACCCTGTTCGCCGTGCTCGGCGGTGTCAGCGTCGCGCTCGCCGCCCGCTCGCGGCTCGCGTCCGGGCAGCGGGCCGCCGCGGTGCGCGCGACGCTCGCGAGGGGCCTCGTCGTCGGCCTGCTCGGGCTGCTGCTCGTCCCGATCGCCACCGCCGTCTTCGTCGTGCTCGCGCCGTTCGGGCTCGCGATCATGGCCGCATCCGTCTTCCTGCTGCTGCCGACGTGGGCGATCGCGGCCTGCGCGCTCGTGCTCGCCGCGCTCGTCGGCTCGCTCGTCGCGCTCGCGCGGGACCGCCTCGGGGTGCTCGCCGAGACGCACTCGATCGCCACGCTCGTCGGCGACCCGCTCGGCACGCTGCAGGACATCGCGCTCACCGGCGTCTACCCGGCCGTCACCTGGCTCGCCTACCTGCTCATCGGCGTCCTGGTGGCGCGCGCGATCAGCGCGGCGCGCGGCCGCGGCCGCGAGCCGGCGGCGCTCGGGGCGCTCGCGGCCGTCGGGGCCGCGCTCATCGCGCTCGCCCTCGCGGCGAGCGAGCTGGGCCTCGGCATCGTGGGGGAGGGGTACCCGCGCGGGCCCGACGCCGCCCGCGACGACCTGCTCGCGAACGGCTACGGCGCGATCCCGAGCCTCGACCCCGCCTGGCAGCTGCTCGCTGCGCCCCACACCGGCACGCCGGCCGACATCGCGCGCACCGTCGGCATCGCGCTGCTCGTCATCGCCCTGCTGTCGCTCGTCGTCGCCGCGCTGCCGCGCCCCGTGCTCCGCGCCGTCGAGCCGCTGCGCGCCGCCGGCGGGGCGCCGCTCACCATCTACGTCGTCCACGTCACGCTCCTGTCCGGGCTGCAGCCCCTCACGGGCGGCGACGCCGGCTGGCTGGCGAGCGGATGGCTCGCGTGGGGGCTGCAGGTCGCCCTCGCCGTCGGCATCGGCGCGCTGCTCGCGGGATCGGGCGCGCGGCCCCCTCGAGGCCGTCGTCGGCCGCTGCGCGGACGCGGCGGCGGGGCCGCGGGTGCGCGGTGACGCGGTCGCGACCGGCGACCGGGACGGGCGCCGCTCGCGGGGTTGACGCCGGCCCTCTTGACGCGTACATTGCCACTTGGTTATAGAACTGAGAGGTGATGGACATGGAGCGAGCGCTGGACGACGAGATGCTCGACCGCATCTTCGCCGCGCTCTCCGATCGCACGCGCCGCCGCATCCTGCTGCGGCTGCGATCGGGCCCCGCGACCGTCACCGAGCTCACCGCGCTCGCAGGCCTCACGCAGCCCGCCGTCTCGAAGCACTGCAAGGTGCTCGAGGAGGCGGGGCTCGTGCGCGCCGAGCGCGACGCGCAGCGCATCCACCGGATCATCGAGCTCGCGCCGCTCATCCGCGCTGCCGTCTTCGTCTCCCAGTTCGAGGTCCAGGTCGACGCCCGACTCGACCGCCTCGAGGCGCACCTCCGGTCGGGACCAGAGAAGGAGAGATCATGAAGACGCAGTTCAGCATGCCCGACGACACCTCGATCGCGTACGAGCGCACCTTCGACGCGCCCGCAGCCGAGGTGTGGAGGGCGTACACGGAGCCGGAGATCGTCCGCACCTGGATGCTGGGGCCCGACCCCGAGACCGAGTTCCCCGTCTGCGACATGGACATGCGCACCGGCGGCTCGTTCCGCTGGGTGTGGGTCGACGCGCAGGGCGAGCTCGAGATCGCGGGCGACGTGCTCGAGGCCGAGGCGCCGTCGCGGCTCGTGAGCACCGAGCGGATGGGCGGCTCGGCGATGGGCGGCATGGACCTGCCGCCCACGCACAACGTCGTCACGTTCACCGAGGCGGATGGCGTGACCACGATGCGCACCGTCATCACGTACCCGTCGACCGAGATGCGCGACGGTGCCTACGCGAGCGGCATGGCCGACGGCATCGACGCCGGCTTCGACCGCCTCGACGCGCGGTGGGCGCAGGAGGTCCGCTGACGCCGAGCGGTGGAGCCGCCAGCGAGGGGTGGGCCTGCGCGCCCACCCCTCGCCCGTGCGCCCACCCCTCGGCTGGCGCGCCACCCGTCGTCGCCGCTCCTGGTCACGATCCGGTCACGGTCGGGGGGCCGGTTTGACACGCGGCGCGTTCCCTCGCATGCTGGAACATGAAACCTGAACCACCTGTCAGGTTCTCGTCACCGTGAAGCCGCACGACGGAGTGCTCTCGTCCATCGAGCAGCGCCCCAGGGGCTCGCACTGCTCGAAAGGCAACTCATGCGCAGGACAACGAAGTTCGCAGGCGTGGGCGTCGCCCTCGCCGCGCTCGCGCTCACGGCGTGCGCGCCGACCGCCGCACCGGCACCCTCCGGCTCCGCCGCCGGCTCCGAGGGTGCCGAGCCATCGGCCGCCGTCAGCGTCGGCATGATCACCTCGATCACGGGCCCGCTCGCCGCCTACGGCGCCAGCTACCAGCAGGGCTTCGAGGCGGGCCTCGACTACGCCACCGAGGGCACCGGCGAGATCGAGGGCATCGACCTCACGATCGAGTGGATCGACGACCAGGGCAACCCCGACACCGCGGTCACGCAGGCCAAGGACGTCATCGGCCAGGGCTTCCAGATCATCGGCGGCTCCGCGGCCTCCGGCGTCTCGCTCGCCGTCGCCGAGCAGGCGGCGCAGAACAACACGCTCTTCCTCTCCGGCCCGGCCGCCGCCGACGCCATCACCGGCGTCAACGACCAGACCTTCCGCTCGGGCCGCCAGACGCTGCAGGACGTCGCGACCGCCGCGACCTTCCTCGACAGCGTCGAGGGCTCGAACATCGTCGTGTTCGCGCAGGACACCGCGTTCGGCCAGGGCAACGTCGCCTCGGTGCAGGCCGTGCTCGGCGCCGAGGGCGCGACCGTCACGCCCATCCTCGTCGCCGAGGACGCGACCGAGTTCACGCCCTTCGCCCAGCAGATCTCGGCCGCCTCGCCGGACCTCGTCTTCGTGGCGTGGGCGGGCGCGACCACCGGCGCGATGTGGGAGGCGCTCTCGCAGCAGCAGGTGCTCGAGTCGACGACCGTCGTCACCGGCCTCGCCGACCGTGCCTCGTACCAGGCGTACGGCCCCGGCTCGGGCGACATCCAGTTCCTGAACCACTACTTCCCGGGCGCGACCGACACCGAGGCCGCACAGGCGATGGATGCCTTCCTCGAGGAGGCGGGCAACGAGGCCGACCTGTTCACGGTCGACGGCTTCGTCGGCGCGCAGATGCTCGTCCACGCGATCACCGAGGGTCGCGGCGACGTCGACGCGATGATCGGCGCGCTCGAGGGCTGGACCTTCGACTCGGTCAAGGGCGAGCTCACGATCCGCGCGGAGGACCACGCGCTGATCCAGCCGATGTTCCAGGTCAGCCTGGTCGACGACGGCGGCACGTGGGTGCCGGAGCTCGTCGAGATCGTCGACGCCGAGGCGGTCGCCCCGCCCGTCGCCGGCGAGTGACGGCGGGCGAGCGATGACCGGGCCCGCGCTCGAGCTGGACGCCGTCGGCCTGCAGATCGGCGGCGCGCGCATCCTGCGCGACGTCTCGATGCAGGTCGCGACCGGCGAGATGATCGGGGTCATCGGCCCCAACGGCGCTGGCAAGACCACGCTGTTCAACATCATCTCCGGCGTCTCGATCCCGACGAGCGGCCGCGTGCTGCTCGGCGGCGACGACGTCACCGGTCGCAAGGTGCACCAGCGGGCGCGGGCCGGCCTCGGCCGCACGTTCCAGACCTCCAGCGTCTTCCCGAGCCTCACGGTCGGGGAGAACGCGCGCCTCGCGGCGCAGTCGAAGCTCGGGGGAGCCACCAGCCCCTGGCGGTTCCCCCGAGCCGACGACGACGCGAGCGGGGTCGCCGGCCGCTGCCTCGACGAGGTGGGCCTCGGCCATCACGCCAGGACCGCCGCGGGCGTGCTCTCGCACGGCGACAAGCGCAAGCTCGAGATCGCGATGCTGCTCGCGACCGAGCCGGAGGTCGTGCTCCTCGACGAGCCCATGGCGGGCGTCGGCTCCGGCGACGTCGGCGGCCTCGTCGAGGTCATCCGCAGGCTCCACGCATCCGGCCGCACCGTGCTCATGGTCGAGCACCACATGGAGGTGCTGCTCGGCCTCGTCGACCGGGTCGCCGTCATGCACCACGGCGAGCTGCTCGCGATCGACACGCCGAAGGCCGTCATGGCCGACCCGGCCGTCCAGAAGGCCTACCTCGGGGAGTCCGTGTGACCGCCATCCTCACCGTCCGCGAGCCTCGGCGCCCGGATCGCCGGCCAGCAGGTCGTCGAGGACGTCTCGTTCGACGTCGCCGAGCACGGCGTCACCGCGCTGCTGGGCCGCAACGGCGTCGGCAAGTCGTCGACCATCAAGGCGCTGCTCGGCCTCATACGAGCGCACCGGCGAGGTGACCTTCGCCGGGCAGCGCATCGACGCGCTGCTCACGCACCGCATCGTGCAGCAGGGCATCGCCTACGTGCCCGAGGACCGCGAGGTCTTCGGCGGGCTCACCGTGGAGGAGAACCTGCGGCTCGCCGAGCGCGGGGGAGCGCCCAACCGGGCGATCGTGGCGGAGCTCTTCCCCGAGCTCGTCGAGCGCGCGAAGCAGCAGGCCGGCACGCTCTCGGGCGGGCAGCAGCAGATGGTGTCGCTCTCGCGCGCGCTCATGAACGACAACCGCCTGCTGCTCGTCGACGAGCCCACGAAGGGCCTCGCGCCGCTCATCGTCGGCACCGTCGCGAAGGCCCTCGAGGCCGCCGCCGACCGCACGCCCATGCTGCTCGTCGAGCAGAACCTGCAGGTCGTGCGCGCCCTCGCGCACACCGTCATCGTCCTCTCGGGCGGCCGCGTGGTCCACACCGGCCCCGCCGCCGAGTTCCTCGACTCCGATCTCGTGCACCGCCACCTCGGCGTCTCGACCGACCGAGGAGGCCGCGTGAGCACCGTCCTGCTCCTGCTCATCACCGGCCTCGGCCTCGGTGCGCTGTACTTCCTCGTCGCGAGCGGCCTCTCCCTGATCTACGGGCTGATGGGCGTGCTGAACTTCGCGCACGGCTCCTTCCTCACCCTCGCCGGCTTCCTCGGCTGGGAGGTCGGGCGCCGCGTCGGCGACGGCAGCTGGAGCGGACTGCTCATCGGCATGCTCGTCGGCCTCGTCGTCGGCGCGCTCGTCGCCGCGATCACCGAGCTCGTGCTCATCCGGCCGCTCTACGAGCGGCACATCGAGCAGGTGCTCGTCACCGTCGGCCTCGCGCCTCGCATCCGTCGCCCTCTTCGAGGGCATCTGGGGCACCGACCCGATCTACATCCGGCATCCCCGCGTGGCTCAACGAGACGACGACCGTGCTCGGCGCGAGCATCCCGAACGACGCTGCCTGCTCATCGGCCGCCGCGGGGCTCGTGCTGCTGCTGCATCGTGCTCTTCCTGCAGCGCACGAGCTACGGCCTCGTCATCCGCGCCGGCGTCGAGAACCGCACCATGGTGACCGCGCTCGGCATCGACGTGCGCCGCGCCTTCACGATCGTCTTCGCGATCGGCGGCGCGGCCGCCGGCCTCGGCGGCGTGCTCGCCTCCGTCTACTTCGGCCAGGTGGCGTGCGCACCAGGGCGGCTCGCTGCTCATCTACGCGTTCATCGTCACCGTCATCGGCGGCCTCGGCTCGCTCTCCGGCGCGGCGATCGCCTCGGTGCTCGTCGCCGTCCTCCAGCAGTTCGCCAACTTCTACCTCGGCGGCACCGGCGACCTCGCGGTCGTCCTCGCGCTCGCCGCGGTGCTGCTCGTCCGACCGACCGGCCTCATGGGCAAGGTCAAGCACTAGGAGATGACGATGCGCACCTTCCTCACCTCCGTCTGGGGCCGGCTCCTCGTCGGCGCCGCCCTCGTCGTGGTCGCCGCGATCCTGCCGCTGCTCGCGATCGACATCCCCGGCGTGCTGCCCGGGCCGACCTACACGCCCGGCACGCTCACCGTGCTCGCCTACGCGATGCTCATCGCCGCGCTCGCGCTCAGCTACCACCTCATCTTCGGGGTCGCCGGGATGCTCTCCTTCGGCCACGCGATGTTCTTCGCCGCGGGCGCGTACGGGCTCGGCATCATCCTGCGGCTGCTCGCGCCGAGCGGGATGCCGAGCGAGGTCGTGTTCCTGCTCGCGATCGGCATCACCCTCGTCGTCGCGCTCGTGCTCGGCAACCTGGTCGGCGCGCTCGCGCTGCGCGTCGAGCGGCATCTCGTTCGCGATGGTGACGCTCGCGTTCGCGCAGGCGATGAACGTGATGATCCGCCGCAACGTCGGCGGGCTCACCGGCGGCGAGGAGGGCGTCACGCTCGCCGTCGCGGTCGTGCCCGAGTGGCTCGTCGGCGTCGTCAACACGCGCAACCTCTACTGGATGGCGCTGGGCATCCTCGTGCTCGTCTACCTGGCGTGCGTGTGGGTCGAGCGCTCCCGGCTCGGGCACGTCGTCGCGGCCGCGCGCGAGAACGAGCTGCGCGTGACGGTGCTGGGCCTGCGGCCCTACTTCGTGCGGCTGTTCCTGTTCTCCGCGGCCGCGGTGCTCGCGGCCGTCGCCGGCATGGGGTTCATGCTGCTGCAGTCGAGCGCGACCCCGCGCATCTCGGCGAGCGACTTCACGCTCACGCTGCTCGTGATCGTCGTGCTCGGCGGCGTCGGCTACCGCTGGGGCGCGATCGTCGGCGGCATCGTCTACACGCTGCTCGACCAGCGGCTCGCGGCGCTCGCCTCGAGCGACGTCGATCGCGGGGCTGCCCGACGTCCTGCGCATCCCGCTGTCCGAGCCGCTGTTCATCCTCGGCATGCTGTTCGTGCTCGTCGTGCATGTTCGCGCCCGGCGGCATCGTCGGCATCGCGCACCGCGTGACGGGCAGGCGCGGCAGCAAGCGGGACGTCGAGGAGCCCGCGGTGCTGCAGGACATGGAAGCCTAGGCACATGGCTCTCGACGCGCAGACGGGCCCACCGACGCCGGGGTCGTTCACCCTCGGCCGCTGGACGACCGACCGCGCCGCCACCGAGCCGGCGCGGCCGGCGATCGTCGACCGCGGCGTCGTCGTCTCCTACGGCGAGCTCGAGGCGCGCGCGACGGCGCTCGCCCACGCGCTGCGGCGCGGCGGGCCACGGGCTCGGCGACGCGCATCGCGACCGTCACCGGCAACACCGCCGACCAGGTCGTGCTGCTGTTCGCGTGCGCCAAGGCGGGCGCGTGCTCGTGCCGCTGTCGTGGCGGCTCACCGCCGCGCGAGCTGGCCGCGCAGCTGCGCATCGCCGACCCCGGCGCTGCTGCTCGTCGAGGACGACCACCGTCCGGTCGCGGAGGCCGCGCTCGAGCGCCTCGGCGACGCCGGCGGCACGGCCCGCATCCCGACGACGGCATCGGGCGCGGCCGGCGCGGAGTCGTCGGTGCCGGATGCGCTGCACCCGGTCGCCGCGTCGGCGCCGCAGGACGACGACGCCCTGCTCATGCTCTTCACCTCCGGCACCACGAGCGCCCCGAAGGCCGTCGTGCTCAGCCACGCCAACTGCTCGTGGACCAACCTCTCGCTCTCGCGCGCGACGCCGCTGACGCCCGACGACGTCGTGCTGCCAGGTGCTGCCGCAGCACCACGTCGGCGGGCTGGAACATCCAGCCGCTGCTCGCCTGGTGGGTGGGCGCGAGCGTCGTGCTCGAGCGCACCTTCGACGCCGGCCGCGCGCTCGCGCTCATCGAGCGCCACCGCGTGACCGCGACGATGGGCGTGCCGACGACGTTCCGCGCGCTCGTCCAGCACCCCGACTTCCAGGCCCGCGACCTCTCGAGCGTGCGCAGCGCCGTCGTCGGCGGCGGCGATGCTCGACCCGCGCGCCGCCGAGCAGCTCGCGCGCAAGGGCATCGCCGTGCGCGCAGGGCTACGGCCTCACCGAGGCGGCGCCGAACGTCGCGATGCACGCGCGACGACGAGCGACGCGGGCACCGTCGGCCGGCCCGTACCCGCACGTCGACGTCGCCCTGCTCGTCGACGGGCGCGTGGAGCTCGGCGCGAGGCTCCGGAGAGCTGCTCGTGCGCGGGCCAGCCGTCTTCGCCGGCTACTTCCGCGACCCGGAGGCGACCGAGGCGGCGTTCTTCGGGCCGTGGCTGCGCACCGGCGACCTCGTCGCGCGCGACGGTCCGGGGCGCATCCGCATCGTCGACCGGATCAAGGACATCGTGCGATCCGGCGGCGAGTCGATCGCGCCGCATCGAGGTCGAGCTCGCGCTGCTCGAGCACCCGGCCGTCGCCGACGCCGCCGTCGCCGGCGTGCCCGACGAGCGCTGGGGCGAGGAGCTCGTCGCCTGGGTCGTGCTCGCCGAGCCCGTCGACGGCGAGGCGCTCCGCGCGCACCTCGACGGCAGGCTCGCCGACTTCAAGCACCCCGAAGCGCTTCCTCGTCGTCGACGACATCCCGCGCACGACGAGCGGCAAGCCGCTGCGCCGCGCGCTCATCGCGCGCCTTCGCGGCCGCAGCGGGCGGAGGCGCGATGAACGAGCCGAGGACGAAGCGCGGCGAGCAGACGAAGGCCAAGCTGCTCGTCGGCCGCCGAGCAGGTGTTCGCCGAGCAGGGCTACCAAGCGGCGTCGATCTCGCGCATCACCGAGCGCGCGCGCGTCGCGCAGGGCACCTTCTACCTGTACTTCGCGTCGAAGCTCGACCTGTTCGAGCAGCTCGTCGAGGACCTCAACCGTCGGGTGCGCAAGGCCATGAGCGACGGCGCGGCGCGAGGCTCGAACCGAGCCGAGGCCGAGCGCGAGGGCTTCCGCGAGTTCTTCGCGTTCACCGCCGAGCACCCCGCGCTCTACCGCGTCGTGCGCGAGGCCGAGTACGTCGCGCCGGGCGCGATGCGCTCCCACTACGAGCGCATCGTCGAGGGCTACCGCGACGGCCTCACGCGGGCGAAGGCGACCGGCGAGATCGGCGACATCGACCCGGAGGTCGCCGCCTGGGCGCTCATGGGCGTCGGCGAGATGATCGGCATGCGCTACGTGCTCTGGCCGACGGGCGACTCCGGCGCCTACGGCTCGGGGGCGACGCCCGTGCCGGAGCACGTCTTCGACGAGATGGTCGCCTTCGTGCAGCGCGCGCTCGGCACCGCCGCCCCGTCGGCGCACGGGACCCCGTCGACCACCACCAGCGTCGCGACCGCGGCGCCCACCAAGGAGGACTCATGAGCACGCTCTCCGGCCGCAGGGCCGTCATCACCGGCGGCGCCGCCGGCATCGGCGCCGCGATCGCCCGCGCGTTCGCGGCGGAGGGCGCGACGGTCGTCATCGCCGACCGCGACGGCGCCGCCGCCGCAGCGCTCGCCGACGAGCTCGGCGGCGAGTCGTGGGAGGTCGACCTGCTCGACGTCGCAGCGCTCGAGTCGCTCTCGCTCGAGGCCGACATCCTCGTGAACAACGCGGGCATCCAGCGGGTCGCCCCCATCGTCGACTTCGAGCCCGAGGCGTGGCGACGCATCCACACGCCTCATGCTCGAGGTGCCCTTCCTGCTCACCCGCGCCGCGATGCCCGGGATGATCGAGCGGGGCTGGGGCCGCATCCTCAACATCTCGAGCGTGCACGGCCTCATCGCCTCGCCCTTCAAGTCGGCGTACGTCGCCGCGAAGCACGGCCTCGAGGGGCTGTCGAAGGTGACCGCGCTCGAGGGCGCGCCGCACGGCGTCACCTCGAACTGCATCAACCCCGGCTGGGTGCGGACCGCGCTCGTCGAGGCGCAGATCGCCGACCAGGCGAAGCTGCACGGCATCCCCGAGTCGGAGGTGCTCGAGCGCATCATGCTCACCGAGCCGGCCATCAAGCGGCTGCTGGAGCCGGAGGAGATCGGTGCGCTCGCGCTCTTCCTCGTCGGCCCGCACGCCGGCATGGCCACCGGTGCCTCGTACGTCATGGACGGTGGATGGACGACCCGATGAGCGAGGTGCCGCTGCCGGTCGCCGTCGAGGGCGGCGAGCTGTTCGCCACCCTCTGGCGAGCGGGAGCACCGGGCACGCCCGTCGTCGCGATCCACGGGATCACGGCCAACCACCGCTCGTTCTCGCCGCTCGCGGCGCGGCTCGACGGGCCGGTGCTCGCCGTCGACCTCCGCGGCCGCGGCGGCATCTCGGGCGCTGCCCGCACCGTTCGGGCTCGAGCAGCACGCGGAGGACGTCGCGGCGGCCATCGTCGCGGCCGGCTTCGAGCGCGCCATCGTGGTGGGCCACTCGATGGGCGCCTTCGTCGCCGTGCGGCTCGCCGCCGCGCGCCCGGAGCTCGTCGAGGCGCTCGTGCTGGTCGACGGCGGCCTGCCGCTGCGGCCGGCGCCCGAGGGCAGCTCGCTCAGCGCCGAGGACCTGCTCGGCCCGGCGATCGAGCGGCTGCGCATGACGTTCCCGTCCGTCGAGGACTACCGCGCCTTCTGGCGGCAGCACCCCGCGTTCGGCCCCTACTGGAGCCCCGCGATCGAGGAGTACGTCGACTACGACCTCGTCGACGTCGATGGCGCCCTCCGCCCATCGGCGACGCCCGACGCCGTCGTCGCGAACCTCGTCGAGCTCGACGGTCGCGGCGGCTACACCGAGGCGCTCGAGCAGCTCGACGTGCCGATGGTGCTGCTGCGCAGCCCGCGCGGCCTCTTCGACGAGGAGCCCGGCCTCTACGATGACGAGTGGGTCGCGACATGGACGTCGCGGCTGCCGGGGCTCGACCTGCGGGACGTCGAGCGCACGAACCACTACACGATCCTGATGGGCCGAGGGGTGGATGCCGTGGCAGACGCGGTCTCGCTCGTCGCGACCGCGCACGGCCCACGATCCGTGGCCAGCACGAGAGCACCAGCCAACAGAGAGGGACGCTGACCGATGGCGATCGACAAGACCTACGGCTCCGCGGCGGAGGCCGTCGCCGACATCCAGGACGGGGCGACGCTCGCCGTCGGCGGCTTCGGCCTCTCCGGCAACCCGATGGCGCTCATCCGGGCGCTCGAGGACCGCGGCGTCCAGCACCTCGAGGTGGTCTCGAACAACTGCGGCGTCGACGACTGGGGGCTCGGGCTGCTGCTGCGCAACGGCGCAGATCGACAAGATGACCTCCTCGTACGTCGGCGAGAACAAGGAGTTCGAGCGCCGCTACCTCACCGGCGAGCTCGAGCTCGAGCTCACCCCGCAGGGCACGCTCGCCGAGAAGCTGCGCGCCGGCGGCTCGGGCATCGCCGCGTTCTACACCCGCACGGGCGTCGGCACGCAGGTGCAGGAGGGCGGCCTGCCGCAGCGCTACAACGCCGACGGCACGATCGCCAAGGCATCCGCGCCGAAGCCGACCGCGACGTTCGACGTGCGACGGCGAGCCCAAGGAGTTCGTCCTCGAGGAGGCGATCACGACCGACTTCGCGCTCGTGCACGCGCTGCGCGGCGACCGCCACGGCAACCTCGTGTTCAACAAGGCCGCGCGCCAGTTCTCGCCGCCCGCGGCGATGGCGGGCCGCATCTGCATCGCGCAGGTCGAGGAGCTCGTCGAGCCGGGCGAGATCGACCCGGATGCCGTGCACCTGCCGGGCGTGTTCGTGCACCGGATCGTCGAGGTCGGCACCGACATCGAGAAGCGCATCGAGCGCCGCACCGTCACCGAGAACGCAGGGGAGGCCTGAGATGGCACTGACCAGGAACGAGATGGCCGCACGGGCGGCGCAGGAGCTCGAGGACGGCAACTACGTCAACCTCGGCATCGGCCTGCCGACGCTCGTGCCCAACTACGTGCCCGACGACGTGACCGTCGTGCTGCAGAGCGAGAACGGCATCCTCGGCGTCGGCCCCTACCCGACCGAGGAGCACGTCGACCCCGACCTCATCAACGCGGGCAAGGAGACGGTCACGACCCTGCCGGGCACGTCGTTCTTCGACTCCGCGACGTCGTTCGCGATGATCCGCGGCGGCAAGATCGACGCCGCCATCCTCGGCGCCATGCAGGTGTCGGCGTCCGGCGACATCGCCAACTGGATGATCCCCGGCAAGATGGTGAAGGGACCCGGCGGCGCGATGGACCTCGTGCACGGCGCCGCCCGCGTGATCGTGCTCATGGAGCACGTCGCGAAGGACGGCTCGGCGAAGATCGTGGACGCGTGCTCGCTGCCGCTCACCGGCAAGGGCGTCGTCGATCGCATCATCACCGACCTCGGCGTGCTCGACGTGACGCCCGAGGGCCTCAAGCTCGTCGAGCTCGCACCCGGCGTGACGCTCGAGGAGCTGCGCGAGAAGACCGAGCCGGAGATCCTCGCGTGAGCACGATCCTGGACGGGATCGACCAGACCACCGTCCAGACCGACCGGCTGCGGGCATCCGTCCTCAGCCACGGCGGCCAGGGCACGCCCGTCGTGCTCGTGCACGGCAACGTCTCGTCGTCGCTGTTCTTCCAGCCGCTCATGCTCGCGCTGCCGCGGCCGACGGTCGCGATCGACCTGCGCGGCTACGGCGACAGCGAGACGCTGCCGGTCGACGCGTCGAGGGGGCTGCGCGACTTCTCCGACGACGTCGCGAGCGTGCTCGATGCGCTCGGCCTCGCCCGCGTGCACGTGGTCGGCTGGTCGATGGGCGGCGGCGTCGTCATGCAGCTGCTGCTCGATCGCCCGGATCTCGTGCGCTCGGTGACGCTGCAGGCGCCCGTGCCGCCGCAGGGCTTCGGCACGAGGCTCGACGGCTCGCGCTGCACGCCCGATGCGGCCGGCACCGGCGGGCTCGGCGCGAACCCGGACTTCATCTCGCGGCTCGCCGACGGCGACACGTCGGCGGACGAGCAGACGAGCCCGCGGAGCGTGTTCCGCTCGAGCTACGTCGCGCCGGGGTTCGACGACGGGCGCGAGGACCTCTGGGTCGAGTCGATGCTCTCGACGAAGACCGGTCCCGACAACCAGCCGGGCGACGGCGTCGCCTCCGAGTCCTGGCCGGGCTTCGCGGCCGGCACCCGCGGCATCCTCAACACGATGTCGGCGGCGCACCTCGACCTCACCGGGATCGTCGACGTCGACGACAAGCCGGCGATCCTGTGGGTGCGCGGCGCGCACGACGCGATCGTCGCGGACGAGTCGTTCTTCGACTTCAACACGCTCGGCAAGCACGGCATCGTGCCGGGCTGGCCCGGTGAGGAGGTCGGCGCCGCCGCAGCCGATGATCGCGCAGACCCGCGCGGTGCTCGAGCAGTACGCCGCGAACGGCGGCGCCTACCGCGAGGTCGTCTTCGAGGGCGCGGGGCACTCGCCGCACCTCGAGGACCAGGAGCGCTTCATCGCCGAGCTGCTCGCCCACGTCGCCGCGAACGACTGACCCTCGGGTCCCGCCGTCCCGGCTCGCGGACCCGATTCCGGATGGTGGACCCGCGATCTCGGGTCCACCATCCGCGATCGTCGGTCCGCAGGATCGTCGACGGTCGGCCGTGGCGCAGGGCTACGCCGTCGCGGTGAGCGAGTCGACCTACTCCTGGTTCTCGGAGATCCAGGTCTCGACGACGTCCTCGTAGTCCGAGGGGCTCGCGTCGCTGTTGAACATGGCGTTCTCGAGCGAGTAGAGCAGCTCGGAGTCCATCTCGAAGTCCTGCAGCCACTGCGTGAGCTGCGGGTAGTCGGCGTCGAAGCCGGGACGCGCGATCGAGTGGATGCCCTCGGCCTCCCCGAGCGTGCCCTCGGGGTCCTCGAGGTCGCGGATCGGGAACGCGTCGTACGCCCAGTGCGGGCGCCACAGCGTGACGACGACGTTCTCGCCGGCGTCGAGTCGCCGCCGTGAGCTCGGCGAGCATCGCGGGCGTCGACGAGGTGAGGAACTCCATGCCCTCGAGGCCGTAGGTCGGGATGACCTGCTCCTGCGGTGACGCGGTCGTGAGGCCCGCGCCCGGCTCGATGCCGACGAGGCGGTTGCCGAACGCGTCGGCGTTGTCGGCGAGCTCCTCGATCGACGTGATCGGGGCGTCCTCGTTGACGGCGATGCGTCAGCACGGCCTCGTCGTTCCACGCGCCGAGGTCGACGAGCTCCTCGCCGTACTCCTCGAGGTAGTCGGCGTGCGTGAGCGGCAGCCACGCGTCGAGGTTGACGTCGTAGTCGCCGTCGGCGAGCCGCGTGTAGACCAGGGCCCGCGTCGGCGTACTCGAGCTCGACGTCGTAGCCGTGCTCCTCGAGGATCGCCTGCCCACAGGTCGGAGACGGCCATCGCCCTCGGCCCAGCCGTTGAAGACGCCGATCGTGAGGTCGGTCTGGTCGGCGTCCCTCGCGCGCTCGGCGCGGCCTCGTCGCTCGCCGAGCAGCCGGCGAGGGTCAGGGCGGCCGACGGCGCGCGGCGGCAGCGCGCGGATGAATCGCTTGTGCATGCGTGTGTCCTTTCGTTCCGTGCGTTCGCCGCGTGCGGTGGCCGAGGGGCGGTCGGCCGCACGAGAGCTCGATCAGTGGCCGTCGCGGGACGGCGGTCGGGTTCGTGCGGCCGTGCGCGGGCAGTCTCGCGTCGCGGACGGCGCCGCCGGCGCGGCCGGCTCGAGCGTCCGGCGGCTCGCGGGCGTGGACTGCGCGACTCGGGCGTCGTGCGCCTCGTGCTGCAGCGCTCCGCCGAGCGCGTTCGTGACGCGGTCGAGGACGATCGCGAGGATCACGACCGAGAGCCCGGCCTCGAAGCCGAGCGCCGACGTCGATGCGGCCGCAGCGCCTGCGACGACCTCCTGCCCGAGGCCGCCCGCGCCGACCATGCCGGCGATGACGACCATCGAGAGCGAGAGCATGATGACCTGGTTGACGCCGGCCATGATCGTCGGCAGCGCGAGCGGCAGCTGGATCTGCCGCAAGATGCGGCCGGGCGTCGCGCCGAAGGCGTGGCCGGCCTCGACGATCTCGCGGTCGACGCCGCGGATGCCGAGCTCGGTGAGGCGCACGCCGGGCGCCATCGCGAAGATGATGGTCGCGACGATGCCGGGCACGACGCCGACGCCGAACAGGATGAGCGCGGGGATCAGGTAGACGAACGCGGGCATCGTCTGCATGAAGTCGAGCACGGGCCGCACGATTGCCGAGACGCGATGTCGTTGCGCGCCGCCGAGATGCCGAGCGGGATCGCGATCAGCGATCGCGATCGCGCGCGGCGACGAGCACGAGCGCGAGCGTCTGCATCGCGTTGTCCCACTGGTCGACGCCGCACGATGACGGCGAGCCCGACGACCGTGCCGAGCGCGAGCCGCCAGCCGCGCAGCGCACAGGCGAGCGCGGCGAGCGACGACGATCACGACCCAGAACGGCGGGCCTCGGCGAGCACGAGGTCGACGGCGTCGTAGCATGCCGCAGGAACGAGCGCGCGGATGACGTCGAAGACGACCGCGAAGGTTGTCGGTGAGCGCAGTCGACGCCGGTCTCGACCCACGTCGCCGAGCGGGAGACGGAAGTCGTCGTCATCAGCGTCACCTCCTCGCGGCATCGTCGGGCGGCTGGGTCGCTCGAGCGCAGCTCGGTGCGTGCGCGTCCGCGTGACCGCAGCGATCGGCGATGGCTCGGACCACGGCGCGACCTCTCGCGTGTCGGACGGCACGTTGCCGAGGGCGGCGAGCAGCGTGACGCGCGGGATGACGCCGACGCAGCCGGCCGCCGTCGTCGACGACGGCGAGCGGCAGCGCGACTCGACGGCGGGCTCGAAGAGGTCGGAGAGCAGCGTCGTCGGACGCGCACGCGGCTGGACGGTCGCGGTCGACGAAGCTCGAGCGAGTCGTCGCCGCCGCTGCGCACGAGCCGCAGCGACTCGCGGTCGCGGACCGACGCCGAGCAGCGTGCGGTCGCGGCCGACGACGAACGCGGCGGAGGTCTGCAGGTCGCGCATCACGCGCAGCGCCGCGCGGGGCCGGCGGCGCCGGCACGACCGCGCGCGGGCTCCATGACGCTCGCCGGCGGTGAGCACGCGCGCGCGGTCGACGTCCTGCACGAACTGCGCGACGTAGTCGTTCGCGGGGTCGGTCAGGATCTCCTCCGGGGTGCCGATCTGCACGATGCGGCCGTCGCGCATGACGGCGATCGGTCGCCGAGGAACATCGCCTCGTTGAGGTCGTGCGTGATGAAGACGATCGTCTTGCCGAGCTCGCTGCTGCAGCTCGACGAGCTGCTCCTGCATCTCGCGGCGGATGAGCGGGTCGAGCGCGCGGAACGCCTCGTCCATGAGCAGGATGTCGGTGTCGGCGGCGAGCGCCGGGCGAGGCCGACGCGCTGCTGCATGCCGCCGGAGAGCTCGCTCGGGCAGCTTGTCCTCCCAGCCGTCGAGCCCGACGCAGCTCGATCGACGCGCCGCGCGCGTTCGAGGCGCTCGGCGCGCGGCGACGCCCTGGATCTCGAGGCCGTAGGCGGCGTTGTCGAGCACGGTGCGGTGCGGCAGCAGCGCGAAGTGCTGGAACACCATCGACACGCGCGCGGCGCGACGCGCGCACTCGCGCCGGCGGCGATGCCGGTGATGGCGTCGCCGCCGATCGTGACAGTGCCCGCGGTCGGCTCGAGCAGGCCGTTGAGCATGCGGATGAGGGTCGACTTGCCCGAGCCGGAGAGGCCCATGACGACGAAGATCTCGCCCTGGCGACCGTCGAAGCTCGGCGTCGATGACGGCGGCCGTGCCGAGCTTCTGACTCCTCCTCGCTCCGTCGCGACCGCTCCGGGCCTCCTTCGTCGCGACGCCGAACCCTTCGTCAGGTGCTCCACCCACATGGCGCCGCGCCGGCCGGGCGAGGGCGCTGCGGGGTTCGCTCACGTTCTCTCCTGTCGCGCCACGAGGCGTCGTCAGGACGGTGCAGCCGCGCGAGCGGCGTGCGGTCTGCCGGGCACGATCGAGATCGACTGCGAGCGGCACCATACGCCCGTCGGCGGCAGACCGACGGTCGCGTCCATGGGTCCGACGCCCTGGGGAGCCGTCCGACGCTCCACCGTAGCCACAGCCAGAACCGACGTTCTGACCCCGCGCACGATTCCGCGGAAACCCGGGATCTGCGCAGCCCCGGATCGTGATGCGTTCGTTATGGCGTGGGGGACATCCCGGCGTCGATCGTCACTGCCACCAGGGGCGCTCGCGCTGCGCCGCCCGGCGCCGCGCCTCGAGGTCGCGCAGCTCCTCGTGCCGCTCGCCGATCTCGTGCACCGCCGACGTGCACTTCGCGACCAGCGCGAGCAGCTCGTCGAGCTCGTGGCGCTTCGCCGCACCGATGATGATGGCCGCGCACGCCTCCGCGTCGCCGGCCGCGTCGTGGTGGCGGAAGTCGTCGAAGCCGGCGGCGAGCGCGGCGACCGGCAGCCGGTACGACTCGAGCGTGAAGGTCTTGCGCGCGATCCGGAGCGAGTCGGTCCACCGCATGTCGGGCACCGGCAGCCTGGCGGCCTTCGCGGCGGCGCGCATCACGCCGCGGTCGAAGCCCGCGTTGTGGGCGACGTAGACGTCGTCGCCGCCGAACTCGAGGATCTGCCGCTGCGTCTCGACCCAGTCGGGCGCGTCGAGCACCTGGTGGGCGTAGATCCCGTGGATGCGCGTGTTCCACTCCCAGAACTCGTCGTACGGCGCCGTGGGGCGGATGAGCGTGGAGAAGCGGTCGACGACGAGGCCGTCGCGCACCTTGACGAGCCCGACCGCGCACGCGGAGGCCGCGTTGCCGTTCGCGGTCTCGAAGTCGATCGCGGTGAAGTCCAGGGCCATGGCTCCAGTGTTCCAGCGCGCGCCCACACAGCCCGCCGCCGCGCAGCGGTCTGCGAGCATGGAGGCATGGCCAATCCGACGCTCGAGGCGCTGCAGACCATCCCCGCGACCGACCACGCCGCCGCCTGGGCGATCGTGCGCGACGCCGAGCTCGTCGTGCCCGCGATCGTCGGCGATCCGCGCGACCCCGCCTCCGGCAGGTTCCTCATGCTGCCGCACAAGGGCATGCAGCTCGTCGTCGCCTTCACGGCGTCCACGCGCATCGGCGGCTTCGCCACCCGCACGAAGCGCCACGTGAAGCTCACCGGCGCCGAGCTCGCGGCCGCGATCCCCGCGGGGCACGCGATCGTGCTCGACCCGGGCCACGACGACGGACGCGTGTTCCTGCCCGACGTGCTCGCCGCCGAGTAGCGCAGCGCTAGGAGCAGGCGCCCGTGCGGTCGGTGCGCGCGACGGCGCTCGACAGGCCCTCGAGCGCGGTCACCGCGCTCACCGTGCTCGTCTCGATCACGACCTCGGTCGCGGGGGAGCGGCCGTAGCTCACGAAGGTCCAGACGCTCTCCTCGGCGGCGACCTCGAGCCAGTCCACCTCGCCGACGGTGATGCAGCGCGCGGTCGAGGGCGCGGGCTCTGGCATGCCGCAGCGGAGCGTCACCGCGCTGGGGTCGCCGAACGCGGCCGTGCCCTGGCCGGTGGTGTCGCGCCGCTCGAGCGGCTCCGTGAGGCTCTCGTCGCCGATGGCCTGGCCGAGCGAGACGATGACCTCCGCGCAGCCCGGGTCGGAGGCGTCCTCGGCGGGCGGCAGCGTGACGGCGCTCGCGCATCCCGAGAGCGCGAGGACGACGGCCGCGGCCGCGGCGAGGGGAAGGGAGCGCACCCCTCGAGCCTACTTCCCGCCGGTCGAGCCGCTCGGCGCCCGCAGGGCGCAGCGCGAGTCGGGACCGCGTCGCAGGGGGAGGCATCCCGGATCGCGAGCGCGCCCGCTCGGGCTACCGTTGCCGCATGGACGACGCCACCCTGCACGAGGCCGGCGAGCTCGAGGCGCTGCGGCGCTTCCTGCCGCTGCTGCCCGCCGGCGACGCCACCGCGATCGGCCCCGGCGACGACGCCGCGGTGGTCGCCGCCCCCGACGGGCGCTTCGTCGTGACCACCGACACGATGCTCGAGGGCGCCGACTTCCGGCTCGGCTGGTCGCGCTGGCACGACCTGGGCTGGAAGGCGGTCGCCACCAACCTCATCGACGTCGCGGCGATGGGCGCTCGGCCCACCTCGCTCGTCGTCGCGCTCGCGGTGCCGCCCTCCACCCGGGTCGCGGCGCTCGAGGAGCTCGCCCACGGCCTCGCCGACGCGATCGCGGCGATGGCGCCCGGCGTCGGCGTCGTCGGCGGCGACCTCGGCACCGCTCGGCACGGCGTCATCGCGGTCACCGCCTTCGGCGACCTCGAGGGCCGAGCGCCCGTGCTGCGCTCGGGCGCTCGAGCCGGGGATGCGGTGTGGCTCGTGGGCGCACTGGGCCTGGCGGCGACGGGGCTGCGGCACCTCTTCGTCGAGGCGGTCGACGAGGCGGCGGAGCCCGACCGCGACGCCGCCGAGCGGCTGCGCCGGGGGCCGCACGGGGCGTCGATCGCCGCGCAGCTCGCCCCGGTCACCCCGATCGGGGCGGGCACGCTGCTCGCCGACCTCGGCGCCACGGCGATGCTCGACGTCTCCGACGGCCTCGCGCTCGACGCCGCGCGCGTCGCCCGCGCATCCGGCGTCCGCATCGCGCTCGACGGCCGAGGCCGTCGCCCTCGCGGCACCCGGCGCGACGCTCGAGGCGGCGCTCCACGGCGGCGAGGACCACGCGCTGCTCGTGACGCTCCCCGCGCACGTCGAGCCGCCGGCCGAGCTCGCGGGCCACCCGGTGCTGCGCATCGGCGTCGTCGACGCGGTGGAGGGCGCCCCCGGCGTCACGCTCGACGGCGAGCCGCTCGAGCCGCGCGGCTGGGACCCGTACCGCGCGGGCTGACGCCCGGCGCGGCTATCGAGCCGGCTCGGCGCCGAGCTCGAGCGTCATGAAGGTGCTGTTGGGGTCGGGGCGGTAGTCGCCGAACGGCGCGCACTCGGCGAAGCCGTGCCTCGCGTAGAGCGCCCGCGCGGGCGCGAAGAACGGCTGGCTGCCCGTCTCGAGCGAGACGCGGCGCACGTCGCGGGCGCGGGCGTCGTCGAGCGCGTGCCGCAGCAGCGCCGAGCCGATGCCCGCGCCGCGCCGCGACGGGTCGGTGCGCATGCTCTTCAGCTCCTCGTGGCCCGCGACGACGGAGGCGAGCGCGACGGTCCCGACGAGCGACGCATCCGCCGTCGCCGTCCACAGCCGCACGTCGGACCGCTGCAGGCCGGCGAGGTCGAGGGCATGCTGGCTGCTCGGCGGCGCCGTGGGCGCGAGGTCGTCGAGGTGCGCCTGCAGGAAGGCGGCGAGCGCGGGATCGGAGAAGTCCGCGCGGGCGATCGCGAGCGCCATCATCGCTGGCGCACCATGCGCTCGCGCACCCGCTCGCTCACTCGGTGTCCGCGAACCCGGCGTCCGAGCGCTCGTCGCCCGCATGGCCGACGTCGACGGACGTGCCCGTCGTCGAGAGGTAGTGGAGCGTCGTGTCGCCGTAGTCGCGGCTGCGCTCGAGCTCGAGGTCGCCGGGCAGGTCGAGCGGCCCGGCGCGCCGCGCCTGCTCGACCACGACCATCGCCGGATGCGTCAGCAGCGGCGCGAGGTCGGCGAGCGTCGCCGAGAGCTCGTCGTGCGCCAGCTCGTAGGGCGGGTCGACGAAGACGAGGTCGAAGTGCCTGCCCGACCGCTGCAGGAACAGGCGCACCGCCACCTGCTCGACGAGCGCGCGCGTCGCACCGGACTTCGCGACCGTCTCGGCGTTCCGCTGCGCCACCTTCGCCGCCCCGCGGTCGCGCTCCACGAGCACCACCGACTCGGCGCCGCGGCTCGCGGCCTCGAGCCCGAGCGCGCCCGAGCCGGCGAACAGGTCGAGCACGCGCGCGCCGTCGCACAGGCTGCGCGCGTCGAGCGCGCTGAACAGCGCCTCGCGCACGCGCTCGGCCGTCGGCCGCGTGCCGCGCACGGGCACGTGCAGCCGCGCCCCGCCGGCGAGCCCCCCGATGATGCGCGTCATGCGCCAATCCTGGCACCTGCGCGGGCCCGGATGCGCAGGGCGCCGTCGGCGGCACGGCCTACCCTGAGCAGGTGGCGACGAAGGATGCTGGCGGGGCGCTGCCCGACGGGTTCCAGCGACCGCTCGAGCGGGTGCTGCCCAAGGCGGCCGCGGCGAAGCTCGAGCGCGCCTTCGGCATGGAGACGCTCGGCGACCTCGTCTGGCACCTGCCGCGCCGCTACGCGAAGCGCGGCGAGCTCACGCAGCTGTCGAGCCTCGTGCCGGGCGAGCACGTCACGGTCGTCGCGAAGGTGCGCTCCGTCGAGAAGCGCGACCTGCAGCGCGACCAGAAGGGCCGCCCGCGCACGCTCACGAGCATCACGATCACCGACGGCACGAGCGACCTCGACCTCGCGTTCTTCAACCAGCTGTGGCGCGCCGGCGAGCTGCACCAGGGCGCGACCGCGCTCTTCTCCGGCACCGTCGGCGTCTACAAGGGCAAGCGGCAGCTCGCGCACCCCGACTACGAGCTGTTCGACGAGGCCGAGGGCATCGACGCCGAGGAGTGGGCGCAGCAGCCGGTGCCGATCTACCCGGCGACGTCGACCCTCGCGACGACGAAGATCCAGGCGCTCGTCGCGCAGGGCCTCGACGCGCTCGGCGAGGTGCCCGACCCGGTGCCCGACGAGGTGCGGCGGGCGCACAGGCTCATGCCGATCGTCGAGGCGCTGCGCATGGCGCACCAGCCGAAGGTCGAGCAGGACGCCTTCCGCGCCCGGCACACGCTCGCCTGGCACGAGGCGTTCCTGCTGCAGACCTACCTGCTCGCCACCCGCGACTGGTTCGACACGCTCCCCACCGCGCCGAGGCTCCCGGGGCCGCTGCTCGAGCGCTTCGACCGCTCGCTGCCGTGGCAGCTCACCGACGACCAGCAGGCGACCGGGGACGAGATCCTCGCCGACCTCGCGAGCGGCACCGCCATGCACCGGCTCGTGCAGGGCGAGGTGGGCTCCGGCAAGACGGTCGTCGCGACGCGCGCGATGCTCGCCGTCGCCGAGTCCGGCGGCCAGTCGGCGCTGCTCGCGCCCACCGAGGTGCTCGCCGTCCAGCACCTGCGGTCCATCACCCGCTCGCTCGGCCCCGACCTCGCCGCCGAGCTGCAGCCGACGCTCCTCACCGGCCAGATGCCCGCCGCCGAGCGCAAGCGGGCGCTGCTGCGCATCGCCGCCGGCTCCGCGCGGATCGTCGTCGGCACGCACGCGCTGCTCAGCGAGCGCACGAGCTTCGCCGAGCTCGCGCTCGTCGTCATCGACGAGCAGCACCGGTTCGGCGTCGCGCAGCGCGAGTCGCTGCGGGCCAAGGGCGTGCACCCGCACACGCTCGTCCTCACCGCGACCCCCATCCCGCGCACGATCGCGATGACCGCGTTCGGCGACCTCGACGTCTCCACCATCCGGTCGCTGCCGGTCGGCCGCAGCCCCATCCAGACGTTCGTCGTCGACCCGTCCGAGCAGCCGCAGCTGTTCGGCCGCATCTGGACGCGGATGCGCGAGGAGCTCGACGCGGGTCGGCAGGCGTTCGTCGTCTGCCCCGCGATCGCGCCCGGCACGCTCGAGGGCATCGACGCCGCGGCGGTCGGCGACGACGAGGCGGATGCGCTGGCCGGGGCGCGGCCACGGCCGCCCGTCGACGACGTGCAGACGACGCTCGAGCGGCTGCGCGCGAGGCCGGAGCTCGTCGGCCGCACGATCGCGCCGCTCACCGGCGCCGACACGACCGAGCAGAAGGACGCCGTCATGCAGGCGTTCCGCGCGCGCGACGTCGACGTGCTCGTCGCGACGACGGTGATCGAGGTCGGCGTCGACGTGCCCAACGCGACGATGATGGTGGTGCTGTCGGCCGACCGCTTCGGCGTCTCGCAGCTGCACCAGCTGCGCGGCCGCATCGGTCGCGGCGAGCACGCGGGGCTCTGCATGCTCGTCACCGGCGCGGAGCCGTTCTCGCCGGCCCGCGAGCGGCTCGACGCGGTCGCCGGCACGCTCGACGGCTTCGAGCTCGCGGAGGTCGACCTCGAGCAGCGCGGCGAGGGCGACGTGCTCGGCTCGGCGCAGTCGGGCGGGCGCAGCGGGCTGCGGGTGCTGCGGGTCGCGCGCGACGCGGGCGTCATCGAGGCGGCGCGCGACGCCGCGCGCGACGTGCTCGCCGCCGACCCGACGCTCGTCGCGCATCCGGCGCTGCGCCTCGCCGTGCACATGCGGCTCGACCCCGACGCCCGCGCCGCGCTCGTCACGGCCTGAGCAGCGCCCCTCCCGAGCGACGTCACGAGCCGAGGCGACGCGTGGCCGGAGCGCCCAGGATCGCCTCGCCCCGTGCACGCCGCGCAGGATCGCCTCGCGTCGTGACGGCGTCGCCCGCGCCGACGCCGCACTTGAGGCTCGCTCATAGCCCCGGCCGGTAGGCTTGCCGCATGCCCCGCATCGCCGTCGTGCCCGGTTCCTTCGACCCCGTGACCCTCGGGCACCTCGATGTGATCGAGCGTGCGGCCCGCATCTTCGACGAGGTGCACGTCGTCGTGACGCACAACCCCGACAAGGCGGCCTTCCTGCCGGTGCCGGAGCGCGAGGCGCTCATCGAGCGCTCGATCGAGGAGGCGCGCATCGCGGGCGAGGTGCGCATCACGAACTGGTCGATGGGCCTGCTCGTCGACTACTGCCAGCAGGTGGGCGCCGAGGTGCTCGTCAAGGGCATCCGCTCGTCGACCGACCTCTCGTACGAGACGCCGATGTCGATCGTGAACCGCAACCTCGCGGGCGTCGAGACGATCTTCATGCTCCCGAACCCCGAGAACGCGCACGTCTCGTCGAGCCTCGTGCGCCAGGTGTCGGAGCTCGGCGGCGACATCAGCCCCTACGTGCCGCGGGCGGTCGCCACCTTCCTGCAGTCGCGATGACCGGGCCCGAGCGCGACGCCGGACTCGAGCCCGCCGACCTCGAGCTGCGCGCCGTGCGGGGGATGGGCGAGATCCGACCGGGCGACGACCTGCCGCAGCTCGTCGCCGACGCCGTCGCGCCGCTCCAGCCGGTCGACGGCGACATCGTCGTCGTCACGAGCAAGGTCGTCTCCAAGGCCGAGGGGCGCATCCGCCCCGCCGCCGAGCGCGAGCAGGCGATCACCGAGGAGTCCGTGCGGCTCGTCGCCGCCCGCGCGCACCCCGGCGGCATCACGCGCATCGTCGAGCACCGCACGGGGCTCGTGCTCGCCGCCGCCGGCGTCGACGCCTCCAACACCGACGACGGCACGATCCTGCTGCTGCCGCTCGACTCGGATGCGTCGGCCCGCGCGATCGCCGAGCGGCTGCGGTCGCGCTTCGGTGCCGAGATCGGCGTGGTCGTGAGCGACACGCTCGGCCGCGCCTGGCGCGTCGGGCAGACGGACGTCGCGATCGGCGCCGCGGGGATCCGCGTGCTCGAGCCGGTGAGCGTCGACGCGAACGGCCGGCCGCTGCTCGTCACCGCGCCGGCCATCGCCGACGAGATCGCGAGCGCCGCAGAGCTCGTCGCGGGCAAGGCGGATGCCATCCCGGTCGTGCTCGTGCGCGGTCTCGGCCGGCACGTCGCCGGGCTCGACGAGCCGGGCGCGACGCGCCTCGTGCGCGCCGCCGGCGACGACATGTTCCGGATGGGGTCCGACGAGGCCTATCGCGCCGGTCGCGAGGCGGGCAGGATCGACGCACTGGCAGAGGCGGGAGCAGCGCATGCAGGCTGACGAGCGGGAGGCGGTCGTCGAGGAGCTGCCCGACCTGCCCGAGACGCCCGGCACCCGCATCGAGCGGGCCGTCGCATCCGTCATCTCGGGCAAGTCGGTCGAGATCCGCACCGTGCTGACCGTGCTGCTCGCCGAGGGCCACGTGCTGCTCGAGGACGTGCCGGGGGTCGGCAAGACGCAGCTCGCCCGCGCCTTCGCCGCGGCGATCGGCGGCACGGTGCGCCGCATCCAGTGCACGCCCGACCTGCTGCCGAGCGACATCACCGGCATGTCGGTGCTCGACCAGACGACGAGCGAGCTGCGCTTCCAGCCCGGCCCGGTGTTCGCCAACATCGTCATCGCCGACGAGATCAACCGGGCGAGCCCCAAGACGCAGGCGGCGCTGCTCGAGTGCATGGCCGAGGGGCAGGTGACGGTCGACGGCGTCACGCACGTGCTGCCGACCCCGTTCCTCGTCGTCGCGACGCAGAACCCGATCGACATGGAGGGCACGTACGCGCTGCCGGAGGCGCAGCGCGACCGCTTCATGGCCCGGCTCGAGCTCGGCTACCCCGACCAGGACGCCGAGCTCGCGATGGTGCAGGCGCGCGAGATCGCGCAGCCGCTCGACGCCGTGCGGCCGGTCACGACGCAGCGCGAGTTCCGCGACGAGATCGCGGTGGCGCGCGCGGTGCGCGCCCACGAGCTCGTCGAGCGCTACGCGGTGCGGCTCTCGCGCGTCACGCGCGAGCACCCCGAGGTGCGGCTGGGCGCGAGCCCGCGCGCCACGCTCCAGCTCGTGCGCGCCGCGAAGGCGCGCGCGCACCTGCACGGCCGCGACTGGCTCTCGCCCGACGACGTCAAGGAGCTCGCGGTGCACGTGCTCCCGCACCACCTCGTGATGCACGACCCGCACGCGCGCCACGACGACGCCCGGCGGGTGGTGGCGCACGCCCTGGCGACCACGGTCGCCCCCGTCATGCGCTGATGGCCCGCGATCGCGCTCGCGCACGCCCGACGGCGCGCGGGATCGTGCTCGTCGTGCTGGGCGTCGCGCTCGTGGTGGCGGCCTACTGGGAGCGGCAGGCGGTGCTGCTCGTGCCCGCGGCGCTGTGCCTCGGCATGGTGGTGCTCGGCGCCTGGTGGGTGCTCGGCACGGCCTCGCGAGTGCGGGTGCTCCCGCCGGGCGTGCTCGAGGAGCACGAGGATGCGGTGCTGCGCATCGCCGCGGACCCCCGGCAGGCGGGCGACCGGTGGGCGACCTGGGCGCCGGGGCCGGAGCGCTACCTGCACCTCGAGGGGGAGCTCGACGACGACGGCGTCGCCGTCGTGCCGCTCGGCAGCCATCCGCGCGGCCGCTGGCGGCTCGCGCCGGTCGAGATCACCGCGCTCGATCCGTTCCGCGTGATGCGCACGGTGCGCACCGTCGACCCGCGCGCGAGCCTCGTCGTGGGTCCCGCGCTGCTGCCCGTGCCGTCCGCGTCGCTGCGCTCCAACCGGGAGTCAGGCAGGCAGTCGCAGACGCGCAACGCCGACGAGATCGACGCGATGGTGCGCGAGTGGCGGCCCGGCGACCCGCAGCGGCGCGTCCACTGGCGGCAGTCGGCCAAGCGCGGCCAGCTGATGGTGCGGCAGGAGGCGAACCCCGCGACCGACGACCTCATCGTGCTCGTCGACACCGCCGGCGCCGCGGGGCTCGGCCGCGACGCCGAGGATCGCCTCGCACGCGCCGCCTGCTCGATCGTGCGCGCGCTCGCGGGCCGCGACCGGGTCGTGCAGGTGCGCGAGACGGGGGAGCCGAGCATCACCCCCGCCGACTGGCGCGATCGCGCGGGCGCGCTCGCGGGCTTCGCGTCGCTCGCCGCCGCCGAGCCCGCCGACCGCGACGCCCGGACGCCCACGGCCGCGCACGTCGTCGCGCTCGAGGAGGCCGCGCCCGAGCGATGGACCCTGCCGCCGGGCTCGACGCTCTGGCTCGTCGCCGCGCGCGACGCGCCGCCGCAGCGCCTCGCGCCCGGGTCGCGCGTGCGCGTGCAGCGGTGGCTCGACCACGTCGGGCCGGCGAGGGAGCTGCGGTGAGCGCGACGGTGCAGGAGCGGCCCGCTGCCGACGCGGCCGAGCCGCGCTCGGCGCGGCGCGGCGGCGGCGCGCATCCGCGCGGGGTTCGTCGAGTCGGTCGCGCTCGGGGTGCTGCCGCTCGCGTGGCTGCTGGCGACGCAGTCGGTGCTGGGCCTCGCGTGGCTGTGGCCGGTGGTGCTCGCCGTCGTGTCGATGGGGCTCGCGGCGGGGCTCGCGCGCGCCGTCTGGCCGACGTTCGCCGGCTCCGCCGCCGCGGCGATCGTCGGCGTCGGCTGGGTCATCGCGCTCACCGCGGCGGACGACGCGCTGCTCGGCGTCGTGCCGACGCCCGGGTCGATCGCGGAGTCGCTGCGCGTGCTCACGGTCGGCGTGCAGGACATCGCCTGGGCGCTCGTCACGCCCGTGCCCGTCGAGCCGCCCGTGCTCGCCGTGATCGTCGCGGCGGCGGTGGTGCTCGCCGTCAACGTCGACCTCATCGGCCAGGCGCTGCGGGCGCCCGCCATCGCCATCCTGTTCGCCGCCGTGCCGGTGCTGCTGCCGATCGCCTACCGGATCGACGTGCCCTGGTGGCATGCGCTGCCGGGCGTCGCCGCATCCGCGCTCGTGCTCGCGGCGCCGTCGATCGACGAGCGGATCGCGCTCGGCCGTGCCTGGGCGGGCCCGGTCGCGCTCGTCGCCGTCGCCGCGCTCGTGGCGGCCGCGGTGCCGTTGGTGGCGCCGAGCCCGCGGGACGCCGACTTCGACCTGCCGACCGTCGACGAGCTGTTCGGGCCGTCCACGCCCATCCTCGACACCTCGATCGACCTCGGGGACGAGCTGCGCCGGCCGGAGCCCCAGTCGGTCTTCACCTACGCGACGAACGACGGCACGCCCACCGTCACGCGGCTCATGACCCTGTCCGAGGCCGGCCCCGCGGGCTTCGTCGAGGTCGCGGCGCGAGCGGGGGACCCGCCGATCCTCGTCGAGGGCGCGGACGCGGGCGATCCGATGCAGATGACCGTGCGCATGAGCGACGTGCGCGGCGAGAGCCTGCCGACGCCCGAGCGGGCGGTGGGCGTCGACGCGCCCGCGGGCGCGAGCTGGGACGACGCGAACGACGCGCTGCGCGTCGAGGCGGGATCGTGCAGTCGGGCCTGGAGTACCGGGCATCCGGCACCCGCTCGCCGCCGTTCGTGTCGCTGCCGGCGGAGGCCGGGTCCACCGGCCACGACGCGCTCCTCGCCCTGCCGGAGGGCGCGCAGGCGATCGGCGCGCAGGGCGCCGCGCTCGTCGTCGACGGCATGACGACGGCGCAGCGGGTGGTCGCCGTGCACGGCTTCATGACCGGCGGCGTCTGGGACTACTCCGAGCAGCTCGACCTGCCCGGCTTCGCCGGCGAGGGCGGCGAGGGCTGGGATGCGCTCGAGGGGTTCCTGAGACGCGCTCCGGCTACTGCGTCCACTACGCGAGCGCGACCGCGGCGCTGCTGCGGGGCGCGCAGGTGCCGTCGCGCGTCGTCGTCGGCTTCCTGCCGGGCGCGGAGATCGCCGGCGGCTGGTCGGTGACGACCAACGACCTGCACGCGTGGGCGGAGGCGTGGGTCGACGGCTCCGGCTGGGTGCGGGTCGAGACGACGCCGGGCGCCGGCACCGGCGTGGCGAGCCCGGAGGGCGCGCAGACGACGCCCAGCCCGACGCCCAGCCCGACACCGACGCCGTCGCCCACGCCCACCGCATCCGCATCGCCGTCGGCATCGCCGAGCCCGACCGCGTCCGACGCGCCATCGCCCTCGCAGTCGGCGGCGCCCGGCGCCGGCGGCTTCCGGATCGACGGGGCGGCGCTGCGCGGCTGGCTGCTCGGCATCGGGCTGCTGCTGCTGCTCGCGCTGCCGTGGGCGGTGCGCGCGGTGCAGCGCGCCCTGCGGCTGCGGCGGGGCGCGCCGGGCGCGTGGCTCGAGCTGCGGGCGTCGCTCGCGGATGCGGGCGTGCGGCTGCCGGCATCGGCCACGCCCGGTGAGGTGCAGGGCGCGATCGCCGCGCGAGCGCCGGCGGCGGCGAGCGCCTCCGACCGGGTGCGGCTCGGGGCCGAGCGTGCCGTCTTCGATGCCGGACCGCGCGAGCCCGGCACGCTCGACGGCGACGTGCGCGAGGTGCGGCGCGCGCTCGCCGCGCAGCTGCCGCCGTGGCGACGGGCGCTCGCGCTCGTGCTGCCGCCGAGCCTCCTCCGCGTCATCCCGCCGCTGCGCGAGGACTGACCCGGCGCTTCCGGTACGGATCTGCGGGTGCTGCGCGCCCGCACCCGCGGATCGGTGCCGCGCTCTCCGGTCGAGCGCGCGCTCGAGGCGGGCGGTCGGTCGTGCATCCGCGCCGACGTAGGCTTGGCGGCATGCTGTGGTCGATCGTCATCCCCGTCAAGGGATCGATCGGCAAGTCGCGCCTCGAGGCGGGCGACGCGCGGGCGGCGCTCGCGGTCGCGTTCGCGCGCGACGTCATCACCGCGCGCGCGGATGCGGATGCCGTCGGCCGCGTCGTCGTCGTCACGTGCGACCCGGCGGTGACGCGCGGGATCGACGGCATCGAGACGATCGACGACCCCGACGGCGGCCTGCACGCGGCGATCGGCGCGGGCATCGCGCTGCTCGACCCGGCCTTGCCCGCGGCCGTGCTGCTCGGGGACCTGCCGGCGCTCACGCCCGCGGCGCTCGACGGCGCGCTCGCGCTCGCCGCGGCCGAGCCGCGCTCGTGCGTGCCCGACGCGCTCACCACCGGCACGACGATGCTCGCGGCGCACCGGGCGGATGCCCTGCGCCCGCGGTTCGGACCTGGCTCGGCCGAGCTGCACCGGCGCGCGGGCCACGTGGCGCTCGCGGTCGCGCCCGACTCGGGGCTGCGCCTCGACGTCGACGAGCTCGCCGACCTGCACGCGGCGCTCGACCTCGGCGTCGGCCCGAACACCCGGGCAGTGCTCGACGGCGCGTCGCTGCCGAGCTGACCGCGAGGCGGGCGGCGCGGGCTCAGCCGCGTGCGGCGGACGTCGGCCGCGAGCGCGAGCGCATCGGCCGCGACCTGCGCAGCGGGCGCGCCCGGCGTGAGCAGCAGCGGGCGCGCCTCGGCGACGATCCCCAGCGCGCGGACGCCGGCCAGCCCGTCGGCGTCCTCCTCGGCCACGAGCCAGCCGTCGAGCAGCCCGCCGCGCGACCGCGCGCCGTAGTGCGCGCCGACCGCCTGGCCGCATCCGCCTCCACGCCGATCGTCGCGAGGCACGTCGCCGCCATGCCGCGCACGACCCGCGCCGCCGATGATGGGGGAGACGCCCGACGATCGGCGCCGCCGCCGTCTCGAGCGCGTCGCGCACCCCGGGGATCCCGACGATCGTGCCGATCGACACGACCGGGTTCGAGGGCGCCACCAGGATCACGTCGGCGTCGGCGATCGCCGCGCGCGCCGCCGGCGCGATGCGGGAGCGCTCGAGCCCGTGCTGCACGAACCGCTGCGCCGGCAGCTGCGCGCGCGTGCGCACCCACCACTCCTCGAAGTGCAGGACGTCGCCCTCGTCGGTCACCACGTGCGTCGGCACCTCGTCGTCGGTGACCGGCAGCAGCGTCGCGCCGAGCGTGCCAGCGCGCGGCGAGCCGCGCGGTCGCCTCGGTGAGCGTCGCGCCGTCGCGCAGCATCGCCGTGCGCGCGAGGTGGGTGCCGAGGTCGAGGTCGCCGAGGGTGAACCACGGCCAGCCGACCCCGTAGGCGGTGAGCTCGGCGGCGACGCGCTCGCTCTCGCCCGCGCGGCCCCAGCCGCGCTCGGTGTCGCCGACGCCCGCGAGCGCGTAGAGCAGCGAGTCGAGGTCGGGGCAGACCTTCACGCCCGCGAGCCACACGTCGTCGCCGACGTTCGCGACGATCCGGATGTCCGCGTCCGGGGCGGCGTCGCGCAGCCCGAGCGCGAAGCGCGCACCGCCGACGCCGCCGGCCAGCACCGTGATCCTCATGCGTCCATCCTCCTCATGCGTGCAGCCTCCGGTAGCGGATCGCGACGCCGTCGGGCGCCGCGTCGATCGTCGCCTCGACGCCGTAGACCGAGCGGATGCGGTCGGCCGTCAGCACCGCCGTCCGGGCCGCCCTCCGCCACCACCCGCCCCCGGTCGACGAGCACGACCCGGTCGGCGTGGGTGGCGGCGAGCGCGAGGTCGTGCACCGTCATCACGACCGGTCGGTCGTCGGCGAGCCGGCGCACGAGCGCGAGCAGCTCGAGCTGCCACGCGACGTCGAGGTGGTTCGTCGGCTCGTCGAGCAGCAGCGCGCTCGGCTCGCCGGCGCCGGCCGCTGGGCGAGCGCCCGGGCGAGGTGCACGCGCTGCAGCTCGCCGCCCGACAGCTCGCCGAGCTGCGCGGTCGGCGAGGGTCGCGGCGCCGGCGTCGGCGAGCGCCGCCTCGACCCGGGCCTCGTCGCCGAGCGAGAAGCCGAGCATGCGGTGGTGCGGGGTGCGGCCGAGCCGCACGGCGTCGCGCGCGGTCAGCTGCGGCAGCGCATCCGTCGACTGCTCGACGAGCGCGATGCGGCGCGCCCGCTCGCGCGCCGGCATCGCGTCGAGCCGCGCGCCGTCGAGCAGCACGCTGCCGGACCGCGTCGCCCGCTCCGGCACGACGCCCGCGATGGCGCGCAGCATCGTCGACTTGCCGGCGCCGTTCGGCCCGACGAGCGCGGTGATCTGCCCGGCCGGCGCGGTCCAGGATGCGTCGTCGACGAGCGCCCGACCGCGCACGCCGACCGACAGCCGCTCCACGGCGAGGCCGGCGACCGAGTCCCCGCGTCACGTGCGCACCCGACCGGTGAGCAGCAGCGCCGCGAACACCGGCGCGCCGATGAGCGCGGTGACGATGCCGACGGGCAGCTCGCGCGGGTCGAACGCGGCCCGCGCGACGGTGTCGGCCACGAGCAGCACGATCGCACCCGCGAGCCCGGCGGCGGGCAGCAGCAGCGCGTGCGAGGCGCCGACCACGAGCCGCACCGCGTGCGGCACGACCAGGCCGACGAAGCCGATCGCGCCCGAGACCGAGACGAGCACGCCCGTGACGAGCGCGCAGGCCACGAGCAGCGCCCAGCGGGTGCGCCGCACGTCGACGCCGAGCGCGCCCGCCGCGCTGTCGCCCAGCTGCAGCGCGTCGAGCATGCGGCCGCTCGCGAGCAGCGGCAGCGCGAGCGCGGCGCCGACGAGCGCGATCGTCGCGCTCGACCAGCTCGACGACGCGAGCGAGCCCAGCAGCCACGCGAGGATCTCGCGGAACGCGTCCCCGTCGGCGCGCCAGAAGATCACGAGGCTCACGACCGCGCTGGCCGCGGATGCGACGACCACGCCCGCGAGCACGGTGCGCGTGGGCGTCGCCCCGCCCGCCGCCCCGGCGAGCCCGAGGGTCGCGAGCAGCGCGAGCAGGCCGCCCGCGAACGCCGCGCTCGGCAGCACGGCGCTGCCGAGGGCGCCGCCGATGCCGGCGCCCAGCCCGGTGACGAGCACGAGCACCGCGCCGACCGACGCGCCGGACGAGACGCCCAGCAGGTACGGGTCGGCGAGCGGGTTGCGCACGAGCGCCTGCATGACGGCGCCGACGATCGCGAGGCCCGCGCCGACGGCGCACGCGGCGAGGATGCGCGGCACGCGCAGGTCGACGACGATCGCGTCGCCGACGGGGCCGAGCGGGCTCGCGCCGATGCCGAGCCGCGCGGCGATCGCGCCGAGCGCGTCGGCGGGCGCGACGCCCGCCACCCCGATGCACGCCGCCGCCACCGCGAGCGCGAGCAGCAGCGCGCCGAGCGCCGGCAGCGCCCATCGCCGCTGCGCCCGACCGCGCAACCGGCCGGGCCGGCTCGAGCGCGGGGCCGGGGCGGGGGCCGGGGTCGGCTCGACCGCACCGAGACCCGACCCGCCGCCCGTGCCGCGGCTCGAGGCGCTCGTCCGGGTCACGGCAGCTCCATCGCGCGCACGCCGTCGACGACGAGCCCGACGGCGTCGACCGAGCCGACCCCGGCCTCCGCCATCGGGAAGGGCACGACGACGAAGCGGCCGGCCTGCACCGCGTCGAGCTGCGCCGTCGCGGGGTTCGCTCGCAGCCGCTCGATCTTCGAGTCGGCGGTGTGCCACGCGGCGTCGACGAGCACGATCACGTCGGGGTCGCTCGCGGCGAGCGCCTCCCACGACATCGTCGTCCACGCGTCGCGCACGTCGGCGGCGACGTTCGTCAGCCCCGCCGACTCGAGCACGAGCTGCGGGGCGCCGGCGCCCGCGCCGACGTACGGCGCGTCCTCGCCGGACGAGTACCAGAGCGCCGTCGTGCCGCCGTCGGCGTCGAGCGGCTCGATCGCGTCGAGCGCCTCGCGCTGGCGCGCGGCGAGCGCCTCGCCGGCCTCGGGCACGCCGAGCACGGTGCCGGCATCCGCCAGCTCGCCGAGCAGCGCATCCCACGTCAGCGGCGCGACGTCGACCGACCGGCACGCGGCGGGGGAGACCCAGGTCGTCACGCCGAGGTCGTGCAGCGCGACGCGATCGCCGGCCGCCTCCGGCGCGAACGCCGACTCCCAGCCCGCGACCACCGCATCCGGCTCGAGCGCGAGCACGGCCTCGCGCGACGGCATCCCCTCGATCGTCGGCGGCGCGGCATCGCCGGCGTCCATGGCGAGCGGCCCGTCGAGGAACGCCGTCGAGGCGAGCGCGTCGCCGAGACCGAGCGCCACGACGAGCTCCGCCGCGGTCGACTTGATGGCGAGGATGCGCTCGGCCGGCTCGGCGCGCGGCGTCACCGCGACGCCGCAGTCCTCGACCGCCGCCTCGGCGGTCGCTGCGGGCGCGGCGGCCTGCGGCGACGCGCAGCCGACGAGCCCGAGCAGCAGGGCGGTGGCGACGACGGCGAGGCGTCGGGCGGGGAAGGGCATCGGGTCTCCTGGGCAGGCTGGCGCGAACGAGGTGCTGCGGTTCGCGCGCGGAGGTGATGCCCGGCGCGACTCCATCGTAGGCCCGCCCGGCGGCCCTCGCACCGCCGGGGCGAGCCGGCCCTCGACCGCAACGCTCAGGAAACACGCGCGAAACCGGTCGGAGGGAGAGTCGTCCTTGACGCTGGATGCCCGACACCGGAGAGTGCTCTTGACGAGGGCAGCGTCGCCGTCGTCCACAGCGAGGAAGTCGAGGAGCACATGACCACGGTTCGCGCAGCGATCACCCAGACCACCTGGACCGGCGACAAGGAGTCGATGCTCGACCAAGCCACGAGCAGTTCGCGCGCGATGCGGCGGCAGAGGGCGCGCAGATCATCTGCTTCCAGGAGCTGTTCTACGGCCCCTACTTCGGCATCACGCAGGACAAGAAGTACTACGACTACGCCGAGCCCGCCGACGGGCCCGATCGTGCAGCGCTTCGCGGCGCTCGCGAAGGAGCTGAACATCGTGATGATCCTCCCGATCTACGAGGAGGAGCATGACCGGCGTCTACTACAACACCGCCGTCGTCGTCGATGCCGACGGCACGATCCTCGGCAAGTACCGCAAGCACCACATCCCGCACCTCGACCGCTTCTGGGAGAAGTTCTACTTCCGCCCCGGCAACCTCGGCTACCCGGTGTTCGACACCGCCGTCGGCAAGGTCGGCGTCTACATCTGCTACGACCGCCACTTCCCCGAGGGCTGGCGCGAGCTCGGGCCTCAACGGCGCCCAGATCGTCTTCAACCCGAACGCCACCAAGCCGGGCCTGTCGAACCGGCTGTGGGAGGTCGAGGGCCCCGCGGCCGCGGTCGCGAACGGCTACTTCGTGCTGCAGCCCAACCGCGTCGGCCGCGAGGACAACGAGTACGGCGACCTCGCCGTCGACTTCTACGGCACGAGCCAGTTCGATCGACCCGCGCGGCAACTTCGTCGGCGAGCGCGGCTCCGACGACCGACGAGGAGCTGCTCATCCGCGACCTCGACCTGGACCTCGTGCGGCAGATGCGCGACGACTGGCAGTTCTACCGGGACCGCCGTCCCGACTCCTACACCCCGATCGCGAAGCCGTAGCGGGAGCGACATGACCACCACCCTCATCACCGGCGGCACCGTCGTCTCCGCCACCGGCCGCATCCGCGCCGACGTGCTCATCGACGGCGAGACCATCGGCGCCGTGCTCGCGCCCGGCTCCGAGCTGCTCGGCGTCGACCTCGCCGGCTCGTCGACCGCGTCATCGACGCGACGGGCAAGTACGTCATCCCCGGCGGCATCGACGCCCACACCCACATGGAGCTGCCCTTCGGCGGCACCGCCGCGACCGACACCTTCGAGACCGGCACCCGCGCGGCCGCGTGGGGCGGCACGACGACGATCATCGACTTCGCCGTGCAGACCTACGGCCAGCGGGTCGATGGACGGGCTCGCCGCCTGGCACGAGAAGGCCGCGGGCAACTGCGCGATCGACTACGGATTCCACCAGATCGTCGGCGACGTCAACGACGACTCGCTCACGGCGATGCGCGGCCTCGCCGACGAGGGCATCTCGAGCTACAAGCTCTTCATGGCCTACCCGGGCGTCTTCTACTCCGACGACGCGCAGATCCTCAAGGCGATGCAGGTCGCGGCCGACACCGGCCTCATGACGATGATGCACGCCGAGAACGGCCCCGCGATCGACGTGCTCGTGCAGCAGCTGCTCGCCGAGGGCAAGACCGACGCCGTACTACCACGGCGTCGCCCGCGCCTGGCAGATGGAGGAGGAGGCGACGCACCGCGCGATCATGCTCGCGAACCTCACCGGGGCGCCGCTCTACGTCGTGCACGTGAGCGCGAAGCAGGCGGTCGCAGCAGCTCGCCGCCGCTCGCGACAACGGGCCAGAACGTGTTCGGCGAGACCTGCCCGCAGTACCTCTACCTCTCGCTCGAGGACCAGCTCGGCGCCTCGAGCGAGGAGTGGGGCGACTTCGAGGGCGCCAAGTGGGTGTGCTCGACGCCGCTGCGCTCGAAGCACGAGGGCCACCAGGACCACATGTGGCAGGCGCTGCGCACCAACGACATCCAGATGGTCTCCACCGACCACTGCCCGTTCTGCATGAAGGACCAGAAGGACCTCGGGCTCGGCGACTTCTCGAAGATCCCGAACGGCATCGGCTCGGTCGAGCACCGCATGGACCTGCTCTACCAGGGCGTCGTCGACGGGCAGATCTCGCTCGAGCGCTGGGTCGAGATCACGGCCACCACGCCGGCGCGGATGTTCGGGCTCTACGGCAGGAAGGGCGTCATCCAGCCGGGCGCGGATGCCGACATCGTCGTCTACGACCCGAACGGCCACACCTCGATCGGCGTCGAGCAAGACGCACCACATGAACATGGACCACTCCGCGTGGGAGGGCTTCGAGATCGACGGCCACGTCGACACGTGTCATGAGCCGCGGCCGGTCGTCGTCGACGACGACGCAGTACCTCGGGCGGCCACGGCGACGGCTCGTTCGTCAAGCGCGGCCTGAGCCAGTACCTGCTGTGACGCGCCACCCGCGACCCGCAGCGGTCCCGATCGATCGGAGCATGATGGAGTTCGGCGCAGTCCTCCAGACCAACCCGCCCGCGAGCCGCTTCGTGCAGCTCGCCCAGCTCGCCGAGGTGCACGGGTTCAGCCACGTGTGGACGTTCGACTGCCACCTGCTCTGGCAGGAGCCCTACGTGATCCTCTCGGCAGATCGCTCGCCGCCACGCGCCGCGTCACCGTGGGCCCGTTCGTCACCAACCCGGCGACGCGCGACTGGAGCGTCACCGCGTCGACGTTCGCGACCCTCAACGAGATGTACGGCAACCGCACCATCTGCGGCATCGGCCGCGGCGACTCCGCGGTGCGCGTCTCGGGCGGGGAGCCGACGACGCTCAAGCAGCTGCGCGAGGCGGTGCACGTCATCCGCGAGCTCGGCTCGAGCCGCGCCGGTCGACGTACGGGGTGTGACGCTGCGGCTGCCGTGGTCGCACGGCTCGGAGCTGCCGGTGTGGGTGGCCGCGTACGGCCCGCTCGCGCTCAAGCTCACGGGCGAGGTCGCCGACGGCTTCATCCTGCAGCTCGCCGACCCCGAGATCACGAAGTGGATGATCGAGCGGGTGCGCGACCGCCGCGAGCGACGCGGGCCGCGACCCGATGGCGATCAAGATCTGCGTCGCCGGCCCCGCCTACGTCGGCGACGACAGAGCGCACCAGCGTGAGCAGTCCCGCTGGTTCGGCGGCATGGTCGGCAACCACGTCGCCGACATCGTGCGCCGAGTACGGCCCGGGGACGGCACGGCGGGGGCGCATCCCCGACGACCTCGCGACTACATCGCGGCGCGCACCGACTACGACTACAACACCCACGGCAAGGCCGACAACGACCACGTCGACTTCGTGCCGGACGCGATCGTCGACCGGTTCTGCGTGCTCGGCACCGTCGACGACCACATCGAGAAGCTCACCCGGCTGCGCGAGCTCGGCGTCGACCAGTTCGCCGCGTACGTCATGCACGACGACAAGGAGGAGACGCTCCGCCAGTACGGCGAGCGGATCATCCCGGCGATGCGGGACACCGCGCTGGCGAGGTCCTGACCGGTGCGGGCCCGGAGCGCGCAGCCGCTGCTCTTCGGCGCCCTCGGCGTGCTGCTGCTCGCGGTCGTGTGGGAGCTCTACAAGGCGCTCGGCCCCGCGGAGGGCGTCGCGCTCGGCGGCACCGTGCTGCTGCCGCGCACGACCGACCTCGCGATGCCGCACGTGTGGGACTCGGTCGCGCGCGCCTTCCAGCCGGCCAGCGGCGCCGGCGGCGAGCTCGTCGTCGTCGCGGTCGCGAAGGCGGCGGCGCAGACGCTCGGCACGGCCGCCATCGGGCTGCTGCTCGGCGCCGTCGTCGGGGTGCTGCTCGCACTCGTGATGCAGCGCTACCGGCTCGCCGATCGCGCGATGCTGCCGTGGCTCATCCTCAGCCAGACGGTGCCGCTCATCGCGCTCGCGCCGCTCGTCGTCGCGTGGGGCGGTCGGCTCGAGCTGGGCGCGCTGCAGTGGGAGCGGTGGATGAGCGTTGCCGTCATCGCCTCCTACCTCGCGTTCTTCCCGATCGCGATCGGCACGCTCCGGGGACTGCGCGCGCCCGAGCGGGAGCACCTCGACCTCTTCCGGGCCCAGGGGGTCGGCTGGTGGCGCACCCTGCGCTACCTGCGGCTCCCGGCCGCGGTGCCGCAGCTGCTGTCGTCGATGCGGCTGGGCGCCGCGACGGCGATCATCGGCACGGTCGTCGCGGAGGTCTCCACGGGCGCGCGCGGCGGCATCGGGCGCCTGATCGTCGAGTACGCGCAGTCGGGCTCCTCGGATCCGGCGAAGGCGTGGGCGCCCATCGTGGGCGCCGTCGTCATGGGACTCGTCGCGGCGGGCATCGTCGCGCTCGCGGGGCTCGCGCTCCGCGACTACCGCAGAGCGGAGGCGCCATGAGCGCGGTCGAGGTGTCGGGCGTCACGAAGGAGTTCGCGGTGTCCGCCGGGTCCGGCGCGGGCGGTCGGTCGTCGAGCGGTCGGCGTCGAGCACCCGGGCGTCGAGCACCGTGCGCGCGCTCGACGACGTGAGCCTGACGGTCGCGGAGGGCGAGTTCGTCGCCCTCATCGGCCCGTCCGGCTGCGGCAAGTCCACGCTCATGCGGCTCATCGCCGACCTCGACGAGCCGTCGAGCGGCACGGTGACGGTCTTCGGCATGCCCGCCCGGCGCGCCCGGCTCGAGCGCGCCTACGGCATCGCCTTCCAGCAGTCGGGGCTGCTGCCGTGGCGCACGGTGCGCGCCAACGTCGAGCTGCCGCTGCAGCTGCACGGCGCCCCCGCCGCCGACCGCCGCGCCCGCGCCGACGAGCTCATCGAGCTCGTCGGGCTCACCGAGTTCGCCGACCGCCACCCCGACCAGCTCTCCGGCGGCATGCAGCAGCGCGTCGCGATCGCGCGCGCGCTCGCCGAGCATCCGCGGCTGCTGCTCATGGACGAGCCGTTCGGCGCGCTCGACGAGATGACGCGCGAGCGGCTGCAGGGCGAGCTGCTGCGCATCCGCACCGAGACGGGCGCCGCGGTCGTCTTCGTCACGCACTCCATCCCCGAGGCCGTCTTCCTCGCCGACCGCGTCGTCGTGATGAGCCCGCGACCGGGCCGCATCACCGACATCGTCGCCGTCGAGCGGGCGCCCATCGCGGCCGGGGCGGCCGACGACGCGGTGCGCGAGACGGATGCGTTCTTCCGCTCGGTCACGGCCGTGCGCGAGGCGCTGCACGGCAGGGAGGGCGCCGCACCTCGCGGCGCGGAGACCCGATGACGCAGCGCCGGACCGAGCAGGGCTGGATCGACCGGGGCTGGGTGCGGATCGCCGCGCCGCTGCTGCTCGGCGCGGCCGCGCTCGTGCTGTGGGAGGTCGCGGTGCGGGCGCTCAGCATCCAGCCGTACCTGCTGCCGGCGCCCACCGCGATCCTCGCGCAGCTGCAGGCAGCGCTCGGCGGCATCGTGCAGGCGGCGCTCGCGACCGGCAGGAACGCGCTCGTCGGGCTGCTGCTGGGCGCGCTCATCGGCGTGGTCGTCGCGGGCCTCGCGTCGCGGCTGCGCTGGCTCGACCAGGTGGTCGCGCCGCTCGTCGCCGCGATCGCGGTCGTGCCGATCGTCGCGCTCGCGCCCGTGCTGCAGACGATGTACGGGGCGACGAGCGAGATGCCGCGCATCATCGTGGTCGCGATCGCGTCGTTCGTGCCCGTCTTCATCACCACCCTGCGCGGGCTCCGCCAGGTGCGCCCCGTGCACCGCGACCTCATGCGCGCGTACGGCGCGAGCGGCTGGCAGGCGACCCGCGCGGTGACCCTGCCCGGCGCCGTGCCGTTCGTCTTCGCGGGCCTGACGATCGCCTCGTCGGTCGCCGTCATCTCCGCGATCGTCGCCGAGTACTTCGGCGGCCTGCAGAACGGCCTCGGCAGCCGCATCGCGAGCGCCGCCGCGCAGTCCGGCTACCCGCGGGCGTGGGCGTACGTCGTCGCATCGATCGTGCTCGGCCTCGTCTTCTACGCGATCACGCTGCTGGCCGAGCGCACCGCGAGCCGCTGGGCCCGCATCCCCGTCTCCTGAACCCCCACCACCGAATCCGAGGAGCCCATCATGTTCCGTCCCACGCACCGATCAGGTCCGCCATCCCGGCCACGCCGCCGGGCCGCCCTCGCCGCCGTCGCGGCCGTCGCATCCGCCGTGCTCGTCGCCTGCTCGACCGGCGCCCCGCCGACCGCATCGGAGTCCGGCGCCGACGGCGAGCTCACGCCCGTCACGCTGCAGCTGCAGTGGTTCGCGCAGGGCCAGTTCGCCGGCTACTACGCCGCCGTCGACCAGGGCTTCTACGAGGCCGCGGGCCTCGACGTCACCATCACGGAGGGCGGCGCCGACATCGTGCCGCAGACGGTGCTCGCCGACGGCGCCGCCGACTTCGCGATCGCGTGGGTGCCGAAGGCGCTCGCGAGCCGCGAGCAGGGCGCGATGATCACCGACGTGGCGCAGATCTTCCAGCGCTCCGGCACCCTGCAGGTGTCGTTCGCCGACGCGGGCATCGACTCGGTCGACGACCTCGCGGGCAAGAACGTCGGCTCGTGGGGCTTCGGCAACGAGTTCGAGCTCTTCGCCGCGCTCACCGAGGCGGGCCTCGACCCGATGACCGACGTCACGCTCGTGCAGCAGGCGTTCGACATGTCGGGGCTGCTCTCCGGCGACATCGACGCGGCGCAGGCGATGACCTACAACGAGTACGCGCAGCTGCTCGAGACGGTCGATCCCGAGACGGGCGAGCTCTACACGGCCGACGACTTCACGGCGCTCGACTGGAACGACGTCGGCACCGCGATGCTGCAGGACGCCATCTGGGCCTCGAGCGACCGGCTCGAGGACCCCGAGTTCCAGGAGACGACGGTCGCGTTCATCAAGGCCATCGATCGAGGGCTGGATCTACGCGCGCGACAACCCCGAGGAGGCGGCGCAGATCGTCGTCGACTCGGGCAGCCAGCTCGGCGCCTCCCACCAGCTGTGGATGGTGAACGAGATCAACCGCCTCGTCTGGCCGTCGCCCGACGGCATCGGCATGATCGACGAGGACGCGTGGGCCCAGACGGTCGAGATCGCCATGAGCACGCGCAACCAGGACGGGGCCACCGTGCTGACCGCCGAGCCCGACGACGGCGCATGGACGAACGAGTACGTCGAGCAGGCGCTCGCGCAGCTCGAGGAGGAGGGCGTCGACATCACGGGCGCCGACTTCGCGCCGATCGAGGTCGAGCTGCAGGAGGGCGGCCAGTAGCGCGCGCGTTGAGGGTTTGCGTCCGAGTCGACCGCAACTCGGACGCAGACCCTCAACCCGCCGGGCGTCCGGCCCGACCAGTAGAGTCCGAAGGAGTCCCACCCGCCGCTGACGAGGAGCCCCGATGAGCATGTTCGCCGTCCGGGTGCGGCGCCGCCGCCGCCCCCGCATCGATCGCGCAGCCAGGCTGGCGAGCGGGCAGCATGATGTAGGCCGCGCGCGGGACGCATCCCGACCAGCCCGCAGACGTCAGGCACCCGCGCGTCCGGCGTAGATGTTCGACAGGAACCCGCTCGGTGTAGTCCGACGCCTCCAGGGTGCCGTCCGGCTCGCTGGTAGCACGCCGCCGACCGAGATGACGTCCGGTGCTGCCCGGGGAAGCCCCAGCCGCCGTTGCCCGCCGAGAAGACGACGATGATGCCGGCGGCCACGGCAGCCGCGACCGCCGCCGCGAGCGCCTGGTTGGCCGCGCTGAGCGGGCCGGTTCTGGTTGCTCGAGCCCCAGCTGTTCGTGATGATGTGCGGCGACAGCGCGGCGGCGGCGTTGAACGCCGCGGTCACGTTCACGAGCGCCCCGGAAGCGTCGCGGTCTTCACCGGCAGCAGCGTGATGTCCGGGCGGTCGACGAAGATGTTCGCCGACTCGCCGGTGCCGTGGCCGTTCTCGTCGATCGTCGCGTCGGCGGTGCCCGGGTCCGAGGACGGTCGGCTCGACGCGGTAGCCGCGTCCGTGAAGAACGCGTGCTCTGGACCAGCCCCGTGTCGACCATCGCGATGCGGATCCCGCGTGCCGGTGACTCCGGCGCGGTGAGCGCGGTCCGCGTTGCAGCCGAGCGAGACGTCGTCCGGCACGTCGAGATGCCAGTAGTCCACCACCGGCGGGAGCGCGAGCGGCGCGTCAGCGGGTAGTAGCGGCTCCTCGATCGCGACGCCCTCGAGCAGGTCGCTCGAACGCGGTGCCGGTCGGTCTCGATCAGGCCGACACCGGCGTGTCCGCGTTGTCGATGAAGGTCGTCGCGTCCTCGATGCCGCCGCTGCTTGATCGACCGGACGCTCCTCCGTGACACAGCGTGCGCGTCGAAGGCCTGCTCGAACGCTCGCGGCGGGCCGGCGATGTTGATCAGGAGCTTGGTGGCCTGCAGCACCTCGAAGCCCGCCTCCTGCAGCGCCGCAGCTGCCCCCTGCACGTCCTGCTCGTCGGAGTCGAAGGCATCCACGTTCTCCTCCGTCGTCAGCACCCCCGGCGAGAACATCGAGTCCCGCCCACCGAGTGCGGTGACGCGACCGCGAAGATGCGATCCGGGAAGTCGCGACCGCGCTCGGTCGTCGACGGCGTGCTGCTCGCCGCCTTGTCGTTCGCGCCCTTCCTCCCCGCCGCTTGTTCGCCGGTCGTGAGCGCGGTGTGTCGTTCGTGGCCATCTCAGCTCCTCGTGAGGACAGCCGGCTGCCCGGCGTCGAGCCAGGTCAGCGCGGTGTGCGGATCGGTGGAGAAGTAGTGGCAGAGCAGCCAGTCGGTCGCCGGGAGGTCCCCGGCATCGGCGAGCTCGCCGTTCTGCGGCACGTGCGCGGGGGACAGTCGCCCGGTCGTGAGACCGGGCAGAGCGCCGAGCGCCAGCCAGGTGGCGACCTCCTCGACGATGCACTGGTTCGCCGACGGGTAGGGCAGCGCCCGCGCGCGCTGCTCGGCCGACGCCAGGTGGATGCGTGTCGACTCCCTCGAGGGTGCCGTAGCCGCTCCCTCGAGCATGCTCGGGTGGGCCGACATCCACACCACGAGGTGCCACACGCACCGGATGAACCAGCCGTCCAGCCGGGCCAGGTCCGCGGCGCGGCCGTGGTTGACGATGACCACCCCGGTGTTGCAGGGCGGCACCGCCGCGACGCCGAGCGACGCTGCGAGTCGCCGGAGCGCCGCTCGTCCAGGAACGCCCGGTCGGGCCCGTAGCGGCTCGGCCCGGTGTGGACCTCCTCGCGGGCGTACACGTCCGCGTCGGCGTAGGCATCGAACAGCCGCTCCACGTCGCCGTTGAAGAGCGTGTCGCAATCGCAGCACAGCACGCGCCCTGCCTCGGCGACCCGCCCGTGGCTCAGGAACTTGTGCAGCGTCGGGTTCGCCACGAGCGACCCCGCCGACGGCGACCGCGCACGCGAGCTCGACCGGCTCGTGCTGCACTCGTGGTCGAAGCACGGCACCACCAACCCGTTCACCGTCGCGCGCGGCGAGGGCGTGCGGCTGTGGGACCACGACGGGCGCGAGTACCTCGACTTCTCGAGCCAGCTCGTGAACGCGAACATCGGGCACTCGCACCCCCGCGTCGTCGAGGCCATCCAGCGGCAGGCCGCGGAGCTCGCGACCGTCGCCCCCGCGACGACCAACCTGCGCCGCGGCGAGGCGGCAGAGCGCATCCTGTCGAAGATCGACGAGATGGCGGCCGTGTTCTTCACGAACGGCGGGGCGGATGCGGTCGAGAACGCGATCCGGATGGCGCGCGTGCACACGGGGCGCGCGAAGGTGCTCTCGCACTACCGCTCGTACCACGGCAACACGGGCGCCGCGGTGAACGCGACCGGCGACCAGCGCCGGGTCGGCAACGAGTTCGCCACCGGGCACGTGCACTGCTTCGGGCCGTTCCTGTACCGCTCGGAGTTCTGGGCCGAGACCGAGGAGCAGGAGTGCGAGCGGGCGCTGCAGCACGCCCGCCGCGTGATCGAGTCGGAGGGGCCATCGACGTTCGCGGCGATCCTCGTCGAGGCGGTGCCGGGCACCGCCGGCATCCTGCTGCCCCCGCCCGGCTACCTGCAGGGGCTGCGCGAGCTCGCCGACCAGCACGGGATCGTGCTGATCCTCGACGAGGTGATGGCGGGCTTCGGTCGCACCGGGCACTGGTTCGCGCACCAGCACGACGGCATCCGGCCCGACCTCGTCACCTTCGCGAAGGGCGTGAACTCCGGCTACGTGCCGGTCGGCGGCGTCATCATCAGCGCGCCGATCCTCGACACGTTCCGCGAGCGGGCGATCCCGGGCGGGCTCACGTACGCGGGCCATCCGCTCGCCGCCGCCTCGATCGTCGCCGCGATCGACGCGATGACCGACGAGGGGATCGTCGAGCACGCCGCGCACCTCGGCACCGACATCCTCGGCCCCGGCCTCGCCGAGCTCGCGGAGCGCCACGCCATCATCGGCGAGGTGCGCGGCCGCGGCGCGTTCTGGGCGCTCGACCTCGTCACCGACCGCGCCACGCGCGAGCCGGTGGACGCCTCCGTCATCGGCTCGCTCAAGGGGCTGCTGATGGACCGCGGCTACGTGCCGTTCGCGGCCGACAACCGCCTGCACGTCGTGCCGCCGCTCGTCATGAGCGACGACGACGCCCGCACGGGCCTCGCGATCCTCGACGACGCCTTCACCGCCCTCTGACCTCTGGTCTCAACCGGGTAGTTGGTAGGGCGAGCAGATATCGTGTCGCGCCCTACCACCTGCCCGGTTGAGACCGGGGACTGGCAGGATGAAGGGCATGAGCATCCATCTGCTGGGCGGCGGCGACGCCGACGACGAGTCGCGCTGGACCGGCCGCTTCGTCGCCGAGGCCCGCGAGCGCGCCGAGGGCCCCCCTCTCATCGTCGTCGTCCTGTGGGCGGCGGATGCGGCGGAGGGCGAGCAGTGGCACGACGACTACCGCGCCGACCTCACGAAGCTCGGCGCCGGCGAGGTGCGCATCGTGCAGCTCACCGCCGAGCGCACGCTGCTGCCGATCGACCTCGGCAGCGCCGACGGACTCTTCGTCGGCGGCGGGCTGACGCCCGGCTACCACGCGGCGATCATGCCGGCGGCCGACACGATCCGCGGCCTCGTCTCGACCGGGCTGCCGTACGCGGGCTACTCGGCCGGCGCGATGATCGCCGGCGACGTCGCGCTGCTGGGCGGCTACCGCATCGGCGGCGTCGCGGTCGCGGCCGAGGCGAGCTCTGAGGGGCTCGAGGAGGTGACCCTGGACGCGGGGCTCGGCCTCGTCGACCTCGTCGTCGACGTGCACGCGGCCCAGTACGGCAACGTCTCGCGCGCGATCGCGATCGTCGCCGCGGGGCTCTCGGACCGGGTCGTCGCGATCGACGAGTGCACGTCGCTCATCGTCGGCGCCGGCGGGCTCGAGGTCGCCGGCGACGGCAGCGTCTGGACCGTCGACCGCGGCGACGCGCAGGGCGACCGCGTCACGGTCTCGGTGCTGGCCGCGGCGCGATGACCGTCGCGCCCCTCGTCGAGCTCGTGGACGCCGGGTGGGCCGAGGCGCTCGCGCCCGTCGAGCCGGTGCTGCGCGGCCTGGGGGAGCGGCTCCGCCAGGAGGCCGCCGAGGGGCGACCCCACCTGCCGGCCGGCGACGCCGTGCTGCGCGCCTTCCGGCGGCCGATCGACGACGTGCGCGTGCTCGTCGTCGGTCAGGACCCGTACCCGACGCCCGGCCACTCGATCGGGCTCGCGTTCGCGGTCGAGCGGCACGTGCGGCCGCTGCCGCGATCGCTGCAGAACATCTACCGCGAGCTGCACGACGACCTCGGGATCGCGCCCGCCGCGCACGGCGACCTGTCCGCATGGGCCGACCAGGGCGTGCTGCTGCTCAACCGGGTGCTGACGGTCGCGGCGGGCGCGCCCGCCTCGCACCGCGGATGGGGCTGGGAGCAGGTGACGGAGGCCGCGATCCGCGCGCTCGTCGCCCGCCGCTCGGCCGAGGGCCCCGCGCCCCTCGTCGCCATCCTCTGGGGCGCGCAGGCGCAGTCGCTCGCCCCGCTGCTCGACGGCGTGCCGATCATCGCCTCCGCGCATCCGTCGCCGCTGTCGGCCCGCCGCGGCTTCTTCGGCTCGAAGCCCTTCTCGCGCGCGAATGCCGCGCTCGAGGCGCAGGGCGCCGCCCCGATCGACTGGCGCGTCGAGGCGGGGGCCTGACGTGCTGCCGGAGGAGTACGAGCGCCGCCGCCGGCTGCCGCAGCACCTGCGCGAGCCGGAGCACCGCGCCCCCGACTTCGCCTTCACGATCCGGCCCGCCGCCGCGGCCGACCTGCCGGTCGTGCGCGACATCTACCGGCACTACGTGCTGAACTCCACCGTCACCTTCGACGAGCGGCCCAAGACGCTCGCGCAGTGGCGGCGCAGCCTGCGCGAGTCGGGCGAGCTGCAGCTGCCGTTCCTGGTCGCCGAGAGCGCGACCGGATCGATCCTCGGGTATGCGCTCGTGCAGCCGTGGAAGCAGCGCGCCGCGTACCGCTACACCGTCGAGTCGTCGGTGTACCTCTCGCCCGCAGCCGCCGGCCGCGGCCTCGGCCGCGCGCTCATGGAGGCGCTCATCGACGCGACCCGCGCTCGCGGCGTGCGCGAGATGATCGCCGTGATCGCCGACCAGGGTGCGGATGCGTCGATCGGCCTGCACGAGCGGCTCGGCTTCAAGGAGATCGGCCGGATGGGCAGGGTCGGGCAGAAGTTCGGTCGCGAGCTGGGCATCGTGCTGCTGCAGAAGTCGCTGCGCAAGCAGCGCTGAGGCTTCCGCAACACTTCGGTAACACTGATTGCGACCCGCGGTCGGCGGGAGCATGCTGTGCCCAGCGGCGACGCCGCGTCGCCGCGGGAAGGCCGCCATGACCGCCATCCAGCACCGTGCACACTCCGCCTTCGCCCTCGCCCCCGCTTGGGCGGCAGTCGTCGCCATCGCGATCGGCGTCGTGAGCGGCATCCTCCTCGCCGTCGTCGCCATCCCCGATCCGCGCGCCATCGCGGTCGGCGCGGGCTATGGCCTCATCCCCGGCGTGCTCGCCGCGGTCGGCGTCGTCGCCGCCCGCCGCGCGGTCGTCCACGGCACCCAGTACTGGCGCGAGGTCGCGATCGTCGTGCTCTCGATCGCCGCCGCCACCGGCCTGCTGTTCGCGCTCACCCAGCTCGCGCTCGAGCTCGCCCCGATCGGCGTGCTGCTCGGCGCATGGACGTCGCTCCTCGCGACCTCCGCGGGGCTGCTGCGGGCACGTCGCTGAGCGCCCGCATCGGGCCGCCCCATCCGAGCGACAGGGTGGGGGCATGAACCGGGCGCGCGTGTGGCTGGCCGCGCTCGTGCTCGCGCTGCCGCCGATCGTGATCGCCGCGAGCTGGGCGGCGCTCGCGCCCCGGCTGCCCGACACGGTGGCGACGCACTGGTCGGATGCCGGGGTCGCCGACGGCGTCTCGGCGACCGTGCCGACCGCGATCGCCCTGCTGTCGATCACCACCGCCGTGCTCGTCGGCGCGCTCGTGCTCGCGGCCGTGCGCCATGGCCGACCGCTCCCGCGCCCTGCTGCTGTCGCTGCTCGCCGCCGTGTCCGGCATGCTCGCGGCCGCGTGGGTGGTCTCCGCCATGACGACCGTCGAGGCCGGCAGCGCGCAGGCCGCGGTGCTCGGCCCGTGGCTCGCGCTGCTGCTGGGCGCCGTGCTGCTGCTCGTCGTCCCGTGGGCCATCCACCCGCGCGGCGACGACGCGCGACGCGTGGACGAGCATGCGCTGCCGCTGACGGCCAGCCGTGCCGAGTCGTGGGTGGGCGAGGCGAGCTCCTCCGCATTCCTCGTGGTCGGGGTCGTGCTCGGCGCCTGCAGCCTGGCGCTCGCCGCGCTGCTGCCTGTCGCGCGCGGGCCGTGGATCCCGATCGTCGTCGCCGCCGTGCTCATCGTCGCCGCGCTCGTCGTCGTCGCGCTCGCGCGCATCCGGGTGCTCGTCGACGCCGAGGGGCTGCGCGTGCGCGGCGTGCTCGTGCCGCTGCCGCTGCGCTCCATACCGCTCGAGCGCATCCTCGCCGTCGAAGCGCTCGTCGTCGAGCCGCTCGACTGGGGCGGATGGGGCTACCGCGGCCTGCCGGGCAGGTTCGCGATCGTGCTGCGGCGCGGCCCCGGCATCGTCGTGACGACGCGGCGAGGGCGCGCGGTTCGCCGTCACCGTCGGCGACGCGCAAGAGGGCGCCTCGATCCTCGCCGGTCTCGTCGCGCGGGCGCGCGCATGACGTCGCGACGCGACAGGCGGCGCCCTGCGCCCTGAGTGTCGACTCGTGGCTCAGGTGTCGCGACACTCGAGCCGCAGCCCGACACGCCGCGCGCCGCGTGTCACCCCGCGATGCCACGATGGGCGCATGACCGAGTTCGACGAGTGGCGCCAGTCGCGGGAGCGCACCGACGCGCAGGCCGCAGCGGCCGCGAGCGACGTCAGCGCGACCGTCACCGACCTGGGCCCGGGCTTCTGGATGGTGTCGGTCGCCGGGGCGACGCGCGGCTTCATCGTGCAGGTGGAGGTGAAGGGCGAGGTGCGCTTCGAGGCGCGGCTGCGCCACGTGAATCCCGGGCAGGGCACCCGCATCGGCGAGTACTGGGAGTTCGACCGGGCGATCGCGGCGATCATCGCCGAGCCGCCGCGCTTCGTCGGCCGCGACCCGTTCCGCGAGCTGACGAACTACGCGAGCCGCGAGCAGATGCTCGAGCGCACCGAGCGCAAGCGCCTGCAGCGCCGGGCCGGCCGGTACTTCGAGTGACCGCCGCGACGGGACGGCTGCGCGAGCGGCGCCAGGGGTTCGCCCGCCGGCGGGACGGGGCCGCGGCGTGACCGAGATCCACGAGCTCGGCGCCCTCGACCTCTGGCGGCTGCTCCACGCGCGCGAGCTGAGCGCCGTCGAGGTCGCGGCGCACTTCCTCGACCGGATGGAGCGGCTCGACGACGCGAACGCGATCGTGCACGTCGACCGGGACCTCGCGCTCGCCGCGGCGCGCGCGGTCGACGACGCCGAGGACCGCACCGGCCTCATCCACGGCCTGCCGTTCGCCGACAAGGACCTCACCCGCAGAGCCGGGCAGCCCGCGACCCTCGGCAGCCGCTGGCAGGCCGACGCGATCGCCGACGTCACCGACCCCGTGGCGCGCGTGCTCGACGCGGCCGGCGGCGTCGTGCTCGGCCGCACCGCCGCGCCGGAGCTCGGCTTCGCCGGCTACACCCGCTCCGCGCTCCACGGGGCGACGACGCTGCCCGGGCATCCGGGGCTGCACGCCGGCGGCTCCTCGGGCGGCGCGGCCGCCGCGGTCGCGCAGGGGCTGCTGCCCTTCGCGCCCGGCTCCGACGGTGGCGGGTCGATCCGCATCCCAGCGGCGACGTGCGGGCTCGTGGGCCTCAAGCCCACCCGCGGCCGCATCCCCGCACAGGGCGGCGTGGGCCAGGTCGGCGGCCTCACCACCGCCGGCGCGATCGGCCGCTCGGTGATGGACGTCGCGCTGCTCACCGACGCCCTCATCGGCCGGGTGAACGGGCTCACGCCGCACGAGCTCACGCTGCGCTCGCCGGAGCGCGACGACGGCTCGCTGCTCGCGGCCGCCGTGCGCGGCGAGGGGCGCTTCCGCATCGCCGTCCTGCGGGGCACGCCCTGGGACGCGACCCACGACATCCGCATCGCGCCGGAGGCGACGGCCGCCGTCGACGCGACCGTCGCGGCGCTCGTGGCGTTCGGCCACGAGGTCGGCGAGGTGGCGATGCCGGATGCGTCGGGGTTCCTGGGGGTGCCGAGCTACGCGGAGGCGTTCACGGCCCTGTGGCGCGGGGGAGCGGCGACCGTGCCGATCGCGCGCGACGAGCGGCACCTGCTCGAGCCGCTCGCGCGCTGGATCATCGACTCGAGCGACGACCTGACCGCGGGCGGACTCGCCACCGCGCAGCTGTGGGCGACGGAGCTCGAGCGGCGCGTGGTCGCGGCGTTCGCGCCGTGGGATGCGGTGCTCACGCCCGCGACGGCGCTCACGCCCCGGCCGCTCGACTGGTACCCGATCGACGACGGCCGCGCCGACTTCGAGGCGCAGGTGCTGCACACCCCGCACACCTCGTTCGTGAACGTCACCGGGCTGCCCGCGATCGCGCTGCCCGTGCATCGCACGGCGCCGGCTTCGGATGCAGGCCAGGCCGCCGCCGGCCTCCCGATGGGCGTGCAGCTCATCGGCCGCCCGGGGGAGGAGGCGACGCTGCTCGCCATCGGCCGCCAGCTGGAGCGCCGCATCCCCTGGACGCAGCGCGTCGTCGCGGCGATGCGCCCCTGAGCATCCTCAACCGGTCAGTTGGCATCAGGAGGGCACGATCCCCTCGAGGTACCAGTCAGCCGGTTGAGCGATCGGGGCGGGGGCGGCGGGGCTTGGGCAGGTAGCCGCCCTTGACGAGGTCCGCCTCGATCTCGAACCGGTTCGTCAGCCCGTCGATGCCGGCCGCGAAGTACATCGGGATGAACCACAGCCCGTAGCGCTCCCACTGCTGGCGGTGCACGTCCTCGTGCTCGATGATCTCGGGCGAGAGCGCATCCGCGGTGAGGAAGGTCGCCCCCACGGTCGTGCCGCCGCGGCCGAACGCCCACCCGGGCAGTCCCGAGATGACGGTGAGCTCGCCCACGCGCCGCTCCTCGCCGCCGAGCATGCGCCCCCATAGCCGCGCGGCACGGGTGGCGATGCGGTGGCCGGCCCGCGCGACCGGCGGCGCGGTGAGCGCGCGGAAGGCGGGACCCGATGCGGCGCGGCCCGCGACGCCGAGGCGGCGGCCGACGCGGGCGACGCGGCTCGAGGTGGTGCTCATGGCGTCGACGCTACCGCGCGCCCGTCGAGCGACCGTGCCCGACGGATGACGAGGCGGCACCTGCGCGGATAGCCTGGTGGCATGCGCCCGGAGCCGTACGGCATCCCCGACGCGGAGCCCCTGCGGATCGCGCTCGTGTCGATGCACACGTCGCCCGCCGATCGCCCTGGGAAGGGCGACGCGGGCGGCCTCAACGTGCTCGTGCTCGAGAGCGCGAAGGCCCTCGCGGCGCGCGGCAACCACGTCGACGTCTTCACGCGCTCGGCCGGCGCGCCGCACTCGCAGGCGCTCGCGCCGGGCGTCACGCTCTACGCCCTCGCGACCGGCGGCGGCGCGGTCCGCAAGCATGAGCTGCCGAACCTCACCGACGCCTTCGGGGCCGAGCTCGAGCGCGCGGCGCTCGCGGCCGCCGACTCCTACGACGTCATCCACGCGCACTACTGGCTGTCGGGGCTCGCCGCGCTGCCCGGTGTCGCTGTCGCTCGGCATCCCGATGGTGCAGACCTTCCACACGCTCGCCGAGGAGAAGAACCGGCGGCTCGCCGACGGCGAGCGCCCGGAGCCCGAGCGGCGGGTGCTCACCGAGCGCTACCTCGCGGGGGAGGCGGACGCGATCGCGGCCGTCTCGCGCGCCGAGATCGACGTGCTCTGCGACGGCGTCGGCGCATCCGCCGAGCGCGTCTGGCTCGTGCCCCCGGCGGTCGACACCGTGCTCTTCCAGCCCGGGCCGGTCGGCTCGCGGGCGGAGGTGCGCGCGCGGCTCGGCGTGCGGCACGACGACGGGCTCGTCGTCTGCGTCGGCCGCGTGCAGCCGCTCAAGGGCCAGGACCTCGCGGTGCGGATGCTCGAGCACCTCCCGGGCGCCGTGCTGGTGCTCGCGGGCGACGCGACGCCCGGGGACGAGCGCTACCTCGAGTCGCTGCACGACATCGCGCGCGCGATCGGCGTGGAGGGGCGCGTGCGCCACATCGGCAGCCTCGAGCGGCCGCAGCTCGCCCGGCTGCTCGACGCCGCAGAGGTGGTCGTCGTGCCGAGCCGGTCGGAGTCGTTCGGTCTCGTGCCGCTCGAGGCGGCGGCGACCGGCACGCCCGTCGTCGCATCGCGCGTGGGCGGGCTGATGGAGTCCGTGATCGACGGCGAGACGGGCGTGCTCGTCGACGGCCGCGACCCCGAGGAGTGGGCGCACGTGGTCGGCGCGATCCTCGACGACGTCGACCTGCAGCTCGAGCTCGGGCTCGCGGGCCGCCGCACCGTCAGTCGCCGGGACTGGCGCGACGTCGCGCAGGAGCTCGAGGCCGTCTACCGCACGACGATCCCCAGCCGCGCGTGAGCGCGACCGGATCCGCTCAGCTCCCCTCGAACGGGATCGGCCTGCCCGCGAGGTAGCCCTCCGCCGCGCGCCGCGCGTCGTTCGTCATGCCGAGCCGCTGCACGGTCGGCAGCAGCGAGCCGACCGCGTCTGCCGCGTCGACGAGCGCCTCGCGGGCCGACGCGAGCGTCGCCTGCACCGCGAGCGGCGCCTGCGCCGCGATCCGCTCAGCGAGCTCGAACGCGCGCTCGAGCTCCTCCCCGGCGGGCACGACCTCCTGCACGAGCCCGATCCGTTGCGCCTCCCGGGCGTCGAAGCGGTCGCCCGTCAGCATCCACCGCATCGCGTCGCCCCACCCGAGGCGCGGGAACCGCACGGTCGCGCCGCCGAACGGCATGATGCCGCGCGCGACCTCGAGCTGCGCGAAGACGGTCGAGTCGGCGGCGACGACGACGTCGCTCGCGAGGGCCAGCTCGACGCCGAGCGTGAGGCACGTGCCCTGCACGGCCAGCACGACGGGCTTCCGCACCGGCACCGTCTGCAGCCCCCACGGGTCGAGGCCGCCGTCGGGCACGAGGCGGATGCGCCCGGTCGCGAGCTTCGGCGCGATGTCCGCCAGGTCGAGGCCTGCCGTGAAGTGCTCGCCGCGGGCGCTCACGACGCCGGCGCGCAGCGTGGGATCGCGGTCGAGCTGCCCGTAGGCGAGCGCGAGCTGCTGCAGCATCCGCTCGTCGGCGGCGTTGCGCTTGTCGACGCGGTCGAGCGCCATGTGCAGGATGTGGCCGCGTCGCTCGATCGCGACGCGCGGTGTCGTCTCGGTCACGAGCGTCAACCTAGCGTCGGCACGCGAAGCGGGGCGGACGTTCGTCCACCCCCTCCAAGCGACTGGGCGCGACGGCGCGGTCAGCGGTCGACGACCTCCGCCTCGCGGGAATCGGGCCATACCGGACGGCGACGCGGCGGGGTACCGTCGGCGGCGGACAGGGTCGCCGGTGCAGTCGGTCGCGGTCGGGATGTGCGGGTCACGAGGTGGGCGCTGTCAGCCTGACCATCCGTTCCACCGAAGGGCACGACCAATGTTGAAGAAGAAGTCGAGCGCGCTCATCGGCGCGCTCCTCGTCGGCGGCCTCGTCGCGGCCGGCGCCGCCCCCGCCAGCGCACGAGTCCTCGAGCGCTTCACCTACGAAGCATCCGTCAGCGAGGTCATCGACGGCTTCTGCGGCTCGGAGCTGCAGGTGGCGTACACCTCCGAGCTCGCCGGCTCAGGCATCATCCGGACGCGCGGCGATCGCGGGCTGGAGTGGTTCCATGACCGGTTCCAGCTCGTGGAGACGTTCACGTACGGCGGGATGACGGTCACCGCCATCCAGCCGAACACGCTCAACAAGGATCACACGATCGTCGACAACGGAGACGGGACGCTGAGCGTCACCGTGCTGCTGACGGGAGGGAGCCGGCTCATCGGCAGCGACGGCAAGCTCCTCGCCAAGGACTCCGGCCAGATCCGCTTGCTGCTCGTGGTCGACATCGCGTCCAACGAGGTGCTCAGCCAAGAGCTGATCTTCGGCTCGACGGGGACGAACGATGACTACTGCGAGGCGATGCTCGACCACTGGGGCGTCTGACCGACGCCCCGGCACGACGACGGCGGAGGCCCGGAAGGGCCTCCGCCGTCGTGTCGGGAACCCCGACCTAGCGGTCGACGACCTCCGCCTCGACGTGGTCGCCCTCGCCCTGCGACGCGCCGGCGCCGGCGCCGAGCTGCGCCTGCTGGCCCGAGCCGCCGTGCTTCAGCGCGGCGAGCCGAGCCTCGATCTCGGTCTCGCGACCGACGTCCTCGAGCGCCTCGAACTGCGCGTCGAGCGACGATGCGGCGAGCTCCTGCTGCCCGACGACCTTCGCCTCCTCGCGACGGATCTTCTCCTCGAAGCGACCGATCTCGCTCGTCGGGTCCATGATGTCGATCGACTTCACGGCGTCGTGCACCTGCGTCTGCGCCTCGGCGACCTTCGCGCGAGCGATGAGCTCGGAGCGCTTCGACTTCAGCTGGTCGAGCTTGCCCTTCATCGTGTCGAGGCCGGTCTTCAGCTTGTCGACGACCTGGTTCTGCGACTGGATCGACGGCTCGGCGGCGCGCGCCTCCGACTCGGCCTGCATCTGCTTGCCGATCGCGACCTTCGCGAGGTTGTCGAACTTCGCGGCGTCCGTGGCGTGGGAGGTGCGCAGGTCGTCGGCGCGCTGGCTCGCGGCGAGCGCCTTGCGGCCCCAGTCCTCGGCGGCGCGCACGTCCTCCTGGTAGTCCTGCTCCTGCAGGCGCAGGTTGCCGATCGTCTGCGCGATGGCGGCCTCGGCCTCGGCGATCGAGTTCGTGTAGTCCCGGACCATCTGGTCGAGCATCTTCTGGGGGTCCTCGGCCTGGTCGAGGAGCGCGTTGATGTTGGCCTTCGCGAGCTGCGAGATGCGGCCGAGGATGGACTGCTTGGTCATGGTCTTCCTTCCTGCGGTTGCCGCCGGAGCGGCCGTGTGGTTGTGGGTGGATGTCTGGTCTGTGAGGGTCGGCATGCCGCTCCCTGGTCGGATGCGCTGCGGTGCGTCCCGGGGCCGCGTCAGTCGCCGAAGAAGCCGCCTCCGCCGCCGAAGTCGCCGCCGCCGCCGGAGAAGCCGCCGCCGAAGAAGCCGCCCCCGCCGCCGCCCCCGAAGGAGCCGCCCCCGCCGGAGAAGAGGTCGCCGAGGCCGCCGCCACCGCCGCCGCCTCGCCGCCGCCGCCGGGAGCGCCGCCCCAGCCGCCGCCGTGGCCGCCGCCGCTCAGCATGTCGCCGAGGATGTAGCCGAGCAGGCCGCCGGTGATCATGTCCTGGCCGCGTCCGCCGCGCCCGTCGTCACGGCCGCCGCGGTAGTAGGGGTTCTGCGCCCGGCCGCCCCATCCGTCGACGTCGCCCGACGCATCCTGCATGGCCTGCTCGGCGTGCTGCGATGCGGCCTGCGCGTACTGGGTCGCGGTGTCCGGGTCGGCCTCGCGCAGCCGCAGCGCCTGGGCGAGCTCCTGCTGCGCGGTCGCGAGCAGCTGCCGGGCGTGCGGTCCGACGCCCATGCGACGGGTGTGGATGTAGTCCTCGGCGCGGTCGATGTTGGCGCGAGCCGACTCGATCCAGCGCCCGAGGCCCGACTCGAGGTGCTGCCGCTGCGCGCCGCCCTGCCGCAGCTGCGCGGTCGCCTCGTCGAGGCGCTGGTTGGCGCGCTGCAGGTTGCTCAGCACGGTGAGCGTGTCGGTCGGGCGCTGCTGCGCGACCGCGACCTGCTCCTCGACGTGGCGGATGAGCGGGGCCAGGTCGACCGTGCTGGTGCTGCGGAGCGTCTTGGCGGCCGCGATGTCGCCGATCGAGTCGTCGACGAGCTCGGCGAGCTGCCGCGCGGAGTTGTCGAGGTCGCGCTCTGCGCGCTCGACGGCCGCGAGCAGGCCGGCGGCCTGCGCGAGCGCGGCCTCGGCGGCGTGCACGGCGAGCGCGGCGTTGGAGCCGTCGCCGGCCTCGACGGCCGTGCGGCCCGCCGCGAGCGACTGGTCGATGTTGGGCAGCTGCCGCTCCGCGCCGGCGATGTTCTCGCGCACCGGGTCGATGGAGGCGCCGGCGTGCAGGTCGTCGAGCCGGTCGAGGATCTGCTTCGCGCTCGCGATGCGGCCGTCGAGCTGCTGGCGCGACTGCGCGAGCGACTCGAGCACCTGCGGCGCGGTGCGCTCGAGGTCGCGCAGCTGCTCGAACGAGGTCGCGTGGCTCGCGAGCTCGGTGCCGGCGCCCTGCGCGATCTGCAGGATGCGGCTCGACCACTCGTGCCGCTCCTGGTCGGTGTCGGGGAACGCGTCGTCGAGCTGCTGCTGCAGCGCGAACGCCTCGGTCAGGCCGCCCTTCGCCTTGTCGAGCGCCTCGCGGTACGGCCGCACGGCCTCCTCGCCGAACTGCGCGTTCGCGAAGGCGAGCTCCTGCTCGCTCTGCTGCACGGTGTCGTCGAGCTGCACGAGCGCGATGTCGGCGCGCTGCTTGAGCTCCTCGAGGCTGAGCTGCTGCTGCTGGATCGCGGCCTTCTCGCCCTTGCGCTTGCGGCCGGCCCGGACGCCGCGCGTCACGAGCCAGGCGCCGCCGCCCACGACCGCGGCACCGCCGACGAGCAGCACGATCGGCCACACGTCGACGTTGACCTCGGTGCCGCCGGCACCCTCGTCCGGCGCCGCCGCCGCCTCGGCCACGGCGGTGCTGAAGCCCGTCGCGGCGCCCGGCACGTCGCCGTTGTTGAGCCCGGGGAGGAGCGAGTCCTGCGCGATCTGGTTGACCTCCGCCTCCGTGAGCGGGAAGCCCTGCGGGTAGGCGTAGCCCCACTGCGAGTCGTCCATCGCGATGGTGACGAGCAGCTCGTCCTGGCCCATCCCGGAGGCCTCCGCGGCCTGCACCGACCACTCGCCGCGCTCGATGCCGTCGTAGGAGTCCACGACCACGACGTAGACGTCGGCGTCGGTGGAGGCGTTCTGCTCCTCGAGCTGCGCCGTGACCTCGGCGTCGTCGCCCGCGTAGTCGCCGGTGCGGTCGACGAAGGGGTCGCCCGCGACATCCACAGGGTCCTCCGTCACGAGCGAGCCCGCCGAGAGTCCGAGCAGGCCGGCGGCTCCCATCGCGACGACCGCGAACGGACGGACGAACCTGGCCTGCATCTGCGCTCCCTGCCCGCGGCACGCCGTGACGGTGCCGTCGTTGGCGCGAGTCTAGCCAGCGGAGGTTGCCGGGAACCTTGGAGATCTGCGTCCGGCTCGCCGCTGTCAGCGAACGTCGAAGGGCTCGCCGACGACGGCGATCCGCCGACCGTCGACCTCGATCAGGAGCAGCGGCGCGGGGACGCTCGGGGCGTCGACGCCGCAGTCGACATCGGGCGCGTCGAGCACGGCGCCGTCGCGGTAGACGGTCGAGACGGGATCGACGACCGCGATCTCGTCGCTCCGGCCGGCAGGGGGTGCGTCCTCGAGCGCGGCGGGGTCTGGCGCGGCGACGATCGTCAGCGCATCCCGATCGGCGGCGACCTGAGCGACGGCGACGCCCAGGATCTGCCACTGCGTGACCTCGCCGCCGCTGAGCTCGAGGTCGGCGATGCCGTCGGCGGGGTCGTCGAGGAACGCGGCACGGATGCCCGTCTCGTCGACCAGCGCCGGGTAGCTGCACGCGGGCGCGGGGCTGCCGGCCGCCTCCTCGGCGGCGCCGGCGCCGGCCGTGTCCTCGCCCGACTCCTCCGCGGGCGCGGGCTGACCGGCGTCCTGCTCCGACAGCACGCTCGTCGGCGCGATCGGCGAGAGCCCCGGCACCACGAACGGCGCGATGATGAGCACGCCGACACCGGCGGCCGCGGCGTTGATGGCGGCCACCTTCGGCCGCCGGCGCCGCTTCGCCCCGGCGACCACCGCATCCGCGTCGAGGCCCGATCGGGGACCGGGCAGCTCCTGCAGCCGTCGCCGCAGCTCGTCGTCGCTCATGGTCGATCCTCCTGCGGTCGATCCGCGGCTCGCCCGTCGCGCTCGCGCTCCCGCTCGAGCATCCCGCGCAGCTTGCCGAGCGCATCCGACAGGTACCGCTTGACCGCTCCCGCCGAGATGCCGAGCTCGGCCGCGATCTGATCGACCGTGCGGTCCTCGTCGAAGCGCAGCACGACGCACGCGCGCTCGCGCGGCGTGAGCCGCTGCAGCCGGTGCGCCATGTCGAGCCGCTCGCCCGTGAGCGTCGAGCCGGAGTCGACGCGCTCCCGCTCGACGACGAGCGGCTGGATGCGGCGCCAGCGCTGGCCGCGCCGGGCGCGGTCGAGGAAGCGGTTCGCGATCGCCTTGCGCACATAGGCCTCGGCCTGCTCGACCTCGAACCCGTTGCGCAGGCGGCCGAACGTGGCCGTCAGTGCGTCCTGCACCATGTCGCGCGCCTCCTCCTCGTCACCGGTCAGGAGCATCGCGTAGCGCACGAGCGCCTCGCCGCGCTGCGCCACCAGCTCGGCGACGACCAGCTCCCACCTGGCTGCCACGCGAGTCCTCCTACCCTCTATGACGAACGAGCGAGCCGGAAGGTTGGGCTCAGTCGGCCACGCGCATGCGCGCGGCGAGTCGGGGGTGGGATGCGTCGAGGTGCGCGAGCACGCTCGCCCGCGTCTCCGGCGACTTGTTCTGGCTCATCTTCGCCTTCGCGTCGAACGACCGCACGCGGAGCCGCAGGCCGACGGTGCCCATCGCCATGCCGCGGTTGCCGTCGTCGTCGATGTCGAGGCTGACGCCGCCGTCGCCGACGTACTGCTGCTCGAAGTGGTCGACGAGGGCGTGCAGCACCCGCATGTTCTCGTCGGCGCTGAGCACCTCGACGTCGCACGTGAGCGTCGCCATCTCGAAGTTCCAGGTCGGCACCTGGCCGCGGTCGTCGCCGACGTACCAGCTGGGGGAGATGTAGCCGTGCTCGCCCTGCACGATCACGAGCATCTGCGCGGGCCCCTGGTCGGGCGCGCGCTCCGCGAGCAGGCCGTGACCGCGCGCATCCGCCCGGCCGAGGTGCGTGACGAGCACGAGGTCGTCGGAGGTCGAGCGCTCGTCGTCGACGAGCACGGGCGACGGTGACGCGACGGCGCCGGATGCCGGGTGCGAGACCAGGATCATCCACGGCGCCCGCGTGGCGAGCGCGCGCACGTCGGCGAGCCCGACGCGGTACTGCGGATTCGGCTGCATGCTCCGATCATCGCACCCGACCCTCGCCGAACTTCCCTGAAACCGCGGGTCTCTCGACGAGAATCCCGCAGTTCAGGGAAGTTCGACGGCTCAGGCCGCGTGCGCCGCGGAGGTGGCGTCGGCCAGCTTCTCCAGGAACTCCCGGTAGTAGCCCTCCACGTAGTGGAACGGCGAGACGCCCCACCGGTGGCCGGGATCCGAGAGCTGGTGCTCCTCGGACACCGCGATGAAGCGCTCCGACAGGATGTCGTCGCCCATCCGGGCGTACGCACGATCGAGCCACGCGTTGGCTCGTGCGATCACGTCGGGCTCGGCGGTCAGCTCGTCGGATCCCTGCACGTGCTGGACCCACTTCGCCCGATGGACGACGAGCCGATCCCGGACTCCGTAGTTGTCCAGCAGCCGCATGAAGGTCTGCCAACCGCCCGTCCAGCGGTCGAAGTGCTCGTCGCTCGGGAAGGGGGTCAGCCGGTACCGCGCGGGGGACATGCCGAGCCGGCCGAACTCCGTGGACACCGTCAGCACGCCGCCGTCCTCGAAGTCGGCGAGCGCGAGCCGCTCATCGATCGGGTCGTAGATCAGCCAGTCGAAGTCCTGCTTCGCCAGCCAGCGACGGCCGCGCTTCTCGACGTCCTCGATCACCATGCGGCGCTGGAACGCGGAGGCGATGTTCGCGTAGGGAGGCAGGTCCATGACGGTCGGGCGGCCGCAGAAGCTCGCGAGCGCGGTGCGAGCCATGTACTTGCGCAGGACCCACGACGGGTCGGCGAACTCGAAGGCATCACGCGTGACGCAGCTTCCGAGGATCGCGAACCGCGGGGCGTCAGGCATCCGTCCATCGTAGCCCTCGGGCAGATCGAGGGCGATGCGCTCGAACCCTGGCGGATCCGAGCGCATCGCCCTCGCGCTGCAGCGGGCGCGGCTCAGGCCGCGACGACCTGCTGCATGTGCTCGAGGCGCCACCGCACGTGGTTCAGCTGGCGCACGAGACCGGTCGGGAGGGCGCGGCCGAACTGACCGAAGAACGCCTCGACGTCGACGAGCTCGGTGAGCCACGCCTTCGCGTCGATCTCGAACAGCTCGTCCATGACGGCGGGGTCGATGTCGAGCCCGTCGAGGTTGAGCGCGTCGTCGGCCGGCATGACCCCGATCGCGGTGTCGACGCCGTGCGCGGTGCCGTCGACGCGGCCCGCGATCCACTCGAGCACGCGCGCGTTCTCGCCGAACCCGGGCCACAGGAATCCGCCCTCGTCGTCGCGGCGGAACCAGTTGACCGAGAAGATCTTCGGAGCGCCGCGACCGAGGCGATGCCCCATGTCGATCCAGTGCGTGAAGTAGTCGCCCATGTTGTAGCCGCAGAACGGCAGCATCGCGAACGGGTCGCGGCGGATCTCGCCCACGGGCCCCTCGGCGGCGGCCGTCTGCTGGCTCGAGACGGTCGCGCCGACGTAGACGCCGTGCTCCCAGTCGCGCGCCTGCAGCACGAGCGGCACCTGCGTGGGGCGGCGGCCGCCGAAGATGATCGCGTCGAGCGGCACGCCGGTGGGCGCATCCCAGTCGGGCGCGATCGACGGCGCCTGCTCGGCCCGCACGGTGAAGCGGGCGTTCGGGTGCGCGGCCGGGCCGTTCGCCGGGTCGTACGGGCGGCCCTGCCAGTCGATGAGGCCCTCGGGCGCCTCTTTCGTCATGCCCTCCCACCAGACGTCGCCGTCCGGGGTGAGGGCAACGTTCGTGAAGATCGTGTCGTGGGTCATCATCGCCATGGCGGTGGCGTTGGTCTTCTCGCTCGTGCCGGGCGCGACGCCGAAGAAGCCGTTCTCCGGGTTGATCGCCCACAGCCGGCCGTCGGGGCCGGGACGCATCCAGACGATGTCGTCGCCGAGGGTCTCGACGGTCCAGCCGGGGATGGTCGGCTGCAGCATCGCGAGGTTCGTCTTGCCGCACGCCGAGGGGAAGGCGCCGGCGAGGTGCAGCTGGCGGCCGTCCTCGTGCCGCATGCGCAGCAGCAGCATGTGCTCTGCGAGCCAGCCCTCGTCGCGCGCCTGCACCGAGGCGATGCGCAGCGCGAAGCACTTCTTGGCGAGCAGCGCGTTGCCGCCGTAGGCGGAGCCGAACGACCAGATCTCGCGCGTCTCGGGGAAGTGCGAGATGTACCGCGTCGGGTTGCACGGCCAGGCGACGTCCTGCTCGCCCTCGGCGAGCGGCGCGCCGACCGAGTGCACCGCGGGCACCCAGTCGTGGGTGCCGTGCATCGCCTCGAGCGCCGCCGTGCCGACGCGCGTCATGAAGTGCATGGATGCGACGACGTACGGGGAGTCGGTGATCTCGATCCCCAGCTTGGAGATCGGGCCGCCGACGGGGCCCATCGAGAAGGGGATGACGTACATCGTGCGACCGCGCATCGCGCCGTCGAAGAGGCCGCCCAGCACCTGCCGCATGGACTGCGGATCGCGCCAGTTGTTCGTTGGGCCGGCGTCGTCGGCGTCCTCGGCGCAGATGAAGGTGCGGTCCTCCATGCGGGCGACGTCGTCCGGGTGCGAACGTGCGAGGTAGCTGCCCGGGCGCGCGGGCACGGGCACGATCGTGCCGGCGTCGAGCATCACGTCGGTGAGCCGCTGCAGCTCCTCCTTCGTGCCGTCGCACCAGACGATGTGCTCGGGCTCGAGCAGCTCGGCGATGCTCGCGACCCACGAGACCACGCCCGGGTCGGCGCCTTCGGGGGCGTGCACGGCCTTGGGCCTCACGGGCTTGGCGGCGGCGCGGGACGGCGCGGCGGGAAGGATCGTCATGCTCCGAGTCTCCGCGTCCGGCGCGGCCAGCGCACCCGGCCCGCGCAGAAGGATCGCTGTTTCCTTCGCCAGGGTGAAGCCAGGCAGGCATGGCTCGACCGAGGGTGCTCGGCTGCGCGGGTCCAGGAGCGCGGATGCGCCGGTTCTGCGGCATCCGCGCCGTCGGGATCCGAGCTGGAACGGCGCGGTCGAGCGCATGCCGGAAGGATCAGCAGAAGTTTCGTACACTGGTGCCATGGTCGACGCAGCAATCCTGGGGCACCGCATCCGGCACTTCCGCACCGCGTCAGAGCTGACGCTCGACGCGCTGGGGGAGCGGATCGGGCTCGCCGGCAGCCAGCTCTCGCTGATCGAGAACGGCCACCGCGAGCCGAAGCTCAGCCACCTGCAGGCGATCGCCGAGGTGCTCGGCGTGAGCACGGCCCAGCTGCTCGAGCCGGAGCCGCCGAGCGAGCGCTCGCGCATGGAGCTCGACCTGCAGCGGCTGCAGGAGGGCGCGAGCTACCGGCGGCTCGGGCTGCCGCTCGTGCGCCCGACCCGCTCGATGAGCGACGACCTGCTCTCGGCGCTCGTCGGCATGCACCGCGAGCTCGACCGCCGCGCGAGGGAGGCGATCGCGACGCCCGAGCAGGCGCGCCGCGATGCCACCGCGCTGCGCCACCGCATGCGGGAGCAGGCGAACGCGCTGCCGGAGCTCGAGGACCTCGCCGAGGAGCAGCTGCGGGCCGTCGGCTACGAGGGCGGCAGCCTCACGCACCGCACGGTGAGCGAGATGGCGGCGAGGCTCGGCTTCGAGCTCGTCTACGTCACCGACCTGCCGCACTCGACCCGCTCGGTCACCGACCTCGAGAACGGCCGCATCTACCTGCCGCCGGCCTCGATCCCCGGCGGCCACGGACTCCGATCGATGGCGCTCCAGGCGCTCGCGCACCGACTGCTCGGCCACCACGAGCCGCAGGACTACAGCGAGTTCCTGCAGCAGCGGCTCGAGATCAACTACTTCGCCGCCGCGACGCTCATGCCGCGCTCGCGGGCCGTCGAGTACCTGCGCAAGGCCAAGAAGGAGCGGAACCTCGCGGTCGAGGACTTCCGCGACGCGTTCGGCGTCACCCACGAGACCGCCGCGATGCGGTTCACGAACCTCGCGACCACCCACCTCGATCTGCGCGTGCACTTCCTGCGCGTGGGGGAGGACGGCGCGCTCTCTCGCGTCTACGAGAACGACGGCATCCCGATCCCGGTCGACGCGTCCGATCACGCCGAGGGCCAGCTCGTGTGCCGCAAGTTCGCGCGCCAGGAGCGCGTTCGAGCGCACGTCGCGGACGACGGAGTTCTACCAGTACACCGACACCCCCAACGGCACCTTCTGGTGCTCGACGCAGACCGGCACGGGCGCCGACGGGGAGTTCTCCATCTCGTTCGGCGTGCGGTTCGACGACGCCAAGTACTTCCGCGGGTCGCAGACCGCGTTCCGCGAGGTCTCCACCTGCCCGGACGATCGATGCTGCGCCCGGCCCGACGACGGCCTCGTCGACCGCTGGCGCCGCAAGTCGTGGGCGTCGGCCCGCATGCACCAGCACACCCTCGCGCCGCTGCCGTCGGGCACCTACCCGGGCGTGGACGACGCCGAGCTGTACGGCTTCCTCGAGCGGCACGCGCCGGCCATCTGACGGCGGTCGGCTGACCCCAGCCGGCTCTTGGCAGGCGCACAGCCCGCCCGTAGCCTGTACGTGCCACGTCGACCGAAGGAGCCGACATGACCGAGATCGAGCACGGGCTTGCCTCACCCGACGCGACGCTCCGGCGCGGCGCCCAGCACCTCGCCCAGCAGCACCCGGCCCTCGATCCCCGGCTGGTCGAGCGCATCGTCTTCGAGTCGCACGCGACGCTCGCCCGCGGCGCCCGCCTGCGCGACCACCTGCCGCCGCTCGCGCTGAAGTTCGCCGCCGACCGGCTGCGCGCGCTCGAGCGCACCGGCGGCCGTGCGGCGGGCGAGCCGCTGCGCGTGCTCGTCGAGTCGATCCGCAACGACGGCATCTCGCAGATGGCCGCCGCCTACCTCAACACGCTCGGCGAGGGCAAGGTCGAGGCGCTCTCGGCGGCGCTCAACCCGGCGGTCGACGTGCTGCGCACGGTGAGCGATGTGATGGAGGAGGACGGCGTGCCCCTGCACGACAGCTTCCCCAAGCCCGTCACCGACGACCTCGCCCGCGCCGCCGACGTCATCGTCACCATGCTCATCGAGCACCCGTTCGACCTCGTCGAGGGTCAGCGCGTCGAGGCGTGGGACTTCGACGACCCGGCCGGGCTCAGCACCGACGAGGTGCGACGCATCCGCGACCGCGTGCGACGCCGGGTGACGGAGTTCCTGGCGACCCTGCCCGATTGACCGCGCATCGGCGATGATGGGCCGATGGTCGACCTCGACGAGCTGCGCCGCCTGCGTCGCGCGCGCGACCGCATGGACCGCGAGTTCGCACGGCCGCTCGACGTCGCCGCGCTCGCCCGCACCGCGCTCATGTCGACCGCGCACTTCAGCCGCCGCTTCCGCGACGCCTACGGCGAGACGCCGTACGCGTACCTCATGACGCGCCGCATCGAGCGCGCGGCGGCGCTGCTCCGGGGAGGCGAGGTGAGCGTGACGGATGCGTGCATGCAGGTCGGGTGCACGAGCCTCGGCTCGTTCTCGGCGAGCTTCACCAGGCTCATGGGCGAGACGCCGAGCGCCTACCGGGCGCGCGCCCACGAGGCGCTCGACGGGATGCCCGGCTGCCTGGCGATGGTGCTCACGAGGCCGCGGAAGGGCGATCCGTCGGGCAGTTTCCGAGAAGCGCGACGGGCCGTGCCCGCCTAGTGTCGTGCGCATGAGCATCTCCATCAGCGCAGTGCACGTCATGGTCGACGACGCGGATGCCGCGGTCGCCTTCTATCGCGACGTCCTCGGCATGACCGTGACGAGCGAGGTCGAGAACGAGGGGTTCCGCTGGGTCACGCTGTCGCCGGCATCGCAGCCCGACATCCAGCTCGTGCTGTCGCATCCGAAGGCGGGCCGATCGGAGCAGGACGGCGATGCGGTCGCCGCGCTGCTGGCGAAGGGCGAGCTGGGCAGCGTCAACCTGCGCGCCGGCGACCTCGACGGGGTCTTCGAGCGCGCGACGACCGCCCCGGGCGTCGAGATCGTGCAGGAGCCCACCGACCAGTTCTGGGGCGTGCGCGACATCGCGCTGCGCGACCCGGCCGGCAACCTGGTGCGCATCGAGCAGTCCGCGGGCTGACGACCGCCGTCGCCAGAGCGCGACACGTGGTGCGCGGTGAGCCCGCTGCCGAGCGCGCCCGCCGCCCGCCGGTATCGTCCTGCCATGACCGCCGGCACCGAGGCCAGGCTCGCCTCGCGCGACCTCACGCTCGACCTCGCGCGCGTGACGTGCGTGCTGCTCGTGGTCGTCATCCACCTGCTGTTCGTCGGTGTCGGCCGCAACCCGGACGGCTCGCTCGCCATCGAGCGCACGGTGGAGGCGCAGCCCTGGTTCGCCGGCGCCACCTGGGTCGGCGACATCATGCCGCTGTTCTTCGTCGTCGGGGGCTTCGCGGCGATGGCCGGCTGGCGCAGCCTGCAGCGCCGCGGCGGCGACGCGAGCGCGTTCGTCCGCACGAGGCTCGCCCGCCTCGCGCGCCCCGCGCTGCCGCTGCTCGCGTTCCTCGCCGTCGCGCTGCTCGCCGCCTGGGCGCTCGGCATCGACCCCGCGCTCGTCGACACCGTTGCGATCGGCATCGGCTCGCCGCTGTGGTTCCTCGCCGCCTACGTGCTCGCGCAGGCGCTCGCGCCGGCGATGATCCGCCTGCACGACCGCGCCCCCATCCGCACGCTCGCGGCGCTCGCGCTGCTCGCCGTCGCGGTCGACGCGCTGCGGTTCACCACCGGCATCGAGCTGCTCGGGCTGCCGAACGTCGTCATCGTCTGGGTCGCGGTGCAGCAGCTGGGCTTCTGGATGCACGACGGATGGTTCCGGGCACGACCGCCGTGGACGCTCGCGGCGATCGTCGTGGCCGGCTTCGCCGCGCTGTGGGCGGTCGTGCCGATCGCGGGCTACTCGTGGAGCATGCTGTCGAACCAGTACCCGCCGACGGTGCCGATGCTCGTGCTCGGCGGCGTGCAGGCGGCGCTCCTCACGCTGCTGCACCGTCCGCTCAGCGCCCTCATGCGCACCCGCGCGGCTCGGGGGCTCGTCTGGTTCGCCGGCAGCCGGCTCATGACGATCTACCTCTGGCACCTGCCGGTCATCATGCTGCTCGTGGGCGTGCAGCTGCTGCTGCCGATGCCGCTGCCCGAGCCGGGCTCCGGCGGCTGGTGGCTCTCGCGCATCCCCACCCTGCTGCTCGTGCTCGCCATCGTCTGGCTGCTGTCGCTCTGGCTGGTGCGCTTCGAGCGCAGCCCGGCGCACCTGGCGGGCCCGGTGCATCCGGGCATGGCCGTGACCGTGGCTGCCGTGCTGCTGTTCGCGACCGGACCGTTCCTCATCATGGTGCTCGGTCTCGACACGGCGCTCGCCGCGATCGGCGCCGTGGGCGCGACGGCCGCGATCTGGCTCATCCGGGGCCGCCGTGCGCCGCTCGACGCACGGTAGGCGCTCGGCGGGCTGGGACCTGCCCAGCCCGCCGCGCGACTACAGGACCTCGGCGATCGCGGCCGCGTACGCCCGCTGACCCGGCCAGTTGAGGTGCAGGCTGCGGTCGGCGGTGCGCTTGCCGTTGACGAGCCCGCTCACCCACGGCCCGCTCGTGTCGCACAGGCCGTGCCCGTCGAACGCCGCGCCGATGTCGACGTACGTGGCGCCGGCGGCCAGGGCTCCGGCCATGATCGCCAGGTTGACCTGCTGCACGCCGAAGTTCGCGAGCGCGGCCTGCGTGGGGCTGATCGAGACCGACGTGCCGTCGAAGGAGCCGATCGAGCAGGGAGCGACGAGGTCGCCGAACAGCAGCGGGTAGCCGGCGACGACGATCTGGGCGTTCGGTGCGATGCTGCGGACCGTCAGCACGAGCTGGGCGATGCGCTGCGGCAGGGCCTGCCCGATCGCCATGGCGGTGGCGAACGCCTGCTGGCACGCCGGCTCGCTGCCGGTGCTGCTGCACGCGAGCAGCACCGACTGCCAGCCGATGTCGTTGATGCCGGCCGTGATCGTGACGAGCTCGGTCGCGGGGCCGAGCCGGCCGGCCGCGGCGGCGGTCTGCGCCTGCATCAGCGCATCCTGCGTGGTGGCCCCGGCGCACGCGTGCGATGCGACGCCGCCGTACATCGGGGCGAGCACGATCGGGTAGGCCTTCAGCGAGCGGAGGCAGTCCTGCTCGACGTACGGCAGCAGGCCCGTGCCCGCGGCCTCCGAGTCGCCCAGTGCGACGTAGGAGAAGCCGCCGGGCGGGGGAGCGGCGGCGGCAGCGGGGGATGCGCCGAGCAGCGCGAGCGCGCCCGTCGCGATCCCGGCGAGCAGTGCGAGCATGCGTCGTCGCATGGCGTCCTCATCTCGGTCGTGGAGCACGCGACCGGTTCGCGAACGGCGTTCCGGTGCGGCCTGGCGCTGATCATAGGTCCCCGCCAGGCGCCACGGATAGGGGCATGTGCGACGAGCCGCGATCGCCCCGCGCGAGCTGCTCCCAACGACGAGAAGAGCGCCGACCCGAGGGGGCCGGCGCTCTTCGAGCGGTCGGGGCTCAGGCCTCGACGAGGGTGTAGCCGGCCTCGGAGACCGCGGCGCGCACGTCGTCGAGCCGCAGCGGTGCGTCGGCGGCGACGGTGACGGTGGAGCGGCCGCCGGCGACGAGCTGCACGTCGACGCCTGCGACGCCGGCGAGGCCGGCGATCTCCTCGGTCACCGACGAGACGCAGTGGCCGCACGTCATGCCGTCGACCTCGAACGACTGCGACGACACGGCGCTCACGGACTCGGAGGGGACGCCGCACGCGCCACCGCCGCAGCATCCGCCGGCCTGTGCCTGCGCGTCAGCCTCGGCGGGGGTGGACATGATCTCGATGTTCTGCAGCATGGGATGCCTTTCGGTCGCGAACGGGCGATGTCTGTTGGTCAGGAGCGGACGAGTCGCGCGATGGCGGCGCTCGCCTCGGCGAGCTTCTCCTGCGCGACCGGCCCGCCGGACTGCGCGGCCTCGGCGACGCAGTGCTGCAGGTGGTCTTCGAGGAGCTGCAGCGCGACGGTCTCGAGCGCCTTGGTGGCGGCGGAGACCTGCGTGAGGATGTCGATGCAGTACGCGTCCTCGTCGACCATCCGGGCGACGCCGCGCACCTGGCCCTCTGCGCGGCGAAGGCGCTTCAGCAGCGCGTCCTTGTCGGCGGTGTAGCCGTGCTCGACGACGCCGGGCTCGATCGTGATGCTCATGATGCCTCGATCATACCCCCGAGGGGTATGTCGGGCAAGGGTCACGCGGCGATCGCGTCGACGTGCTCGGGCGTGGCCCAGCTGCGCCAGATCGCGGCGAGCAGGGCGTCGAAGATCTCGTCCGCCTCGTGCGAGGGGTAGAGCCCCAGCAGCTCGAGGGTGATGAACCCGTGCAGCGCGGCGAAGATCGTGTGGGTCGACGTCTCGGGGTCGCCGTGCAGCACGCCCTGCTCGACCGCGATCGTGACGGCCGCGAGCAGCGGCTCCGTCGTGCTGTCGCGTGCCTCGTCGACGGCCGGGGTCGACTCGCCGCGGCCGAAGACGACCTGGAACATCGACGCGTTGTCGGTCGCCCACTGGCGCCAGGCGTGTGCGAGGGCGAGGATGCGCTGCGCGGGGTCGTCGACGTGCGACTCGTTCTGCGCGTCCACGAGCGAGCCGGCGGCGCGGAGGGTGATCGCCTCGAGCAGCTCGCCGCGCGAGCCGAAGAGCGAGTAGACGGCCGATGTCGAGGTGCCGATCGACGCGACGAGCGGGCGCAGCGAGAAGTCGGGCCCCTCGGTGGCCATCAGCTCCGTCGCGGCCTCGAGGAGGCGCTGGCGGAGGTGCTCGTCATGCAGGCGTGGTCGTCCCATGTGCTCCAGCGTACGCGGTCGCGGACGGTGTTTTGAGCAATCTTGCTGTGTGCCAGCGTGTCGCGGGCTGTGGGGACTCGGTCCGGAGCCTATGAATCGTCGGCGACGCCAGCGCTGCGCTGGTGCACGCCGGAACGGCGTGATGGAGACGGTGCCTGAGCGCGGGAGCCGCGGGCGCGAATGCGCCTCGTCGAGAGTGGTGGTGCCCCCAGCAGGATTCGAACCTGCGGCCTTCTGCTCCGGAGGCAGACGCTCTATCCCCTGAGCTATGGGGGCCCGTGCTGCCGAGGCAGCGACGACCAATCTATCACCGGCGTCGGCTACCCGCCGACCGCCGCCCAGCCGAGCCCGATCGCCGCGCCGAGGATCATCCACGGCCCGAAGGGCAGATCCGACTGCATGGTGGTCCGCCGGGTGGCGAGCAGGCCGAGTGCGGCGAGGGCGAAGACGAGGAAGCCGCCGAGGACGCCGAAGAAGACGGCGTGCCACCCGAACCAGCCGAGCGCGAGGGCGAGCACGAGCGAGAGCTTGACGTCGCCGAGGCCGAGGCTCGTCGGCGCGAACCACGCCAGCACGAAGTAGCCCGCGCCGACCGCCAGCATCGCGAGCACCGCGGTGCCGAGCCGGCCCCATTCGCCCGAGACCGCCGCGGCGACCAGCAGCATCGCCAGGACCGCGGCCGTCGTGGGCCAGACGATCGCGTCGGGGAGGCGCAGCACGGCCTGATCGACGGCGACGAGCAGCGCGCATCCGACCGCGAGCGCGCAGAGCGCCCCGGCGACCGCCCAGTCGGGCGAGGCCGCGGCCGCGGCTGCGCCGCCGACCGCTCCCAGCAGCGCTGGGACCCAGCGGCGCAGCCAACGGGAGTCGCTCTCGACCAGCCGGCGAGCCCACGGCGTGAGCGCGCCCGCGGCCGCGGCGCAGAGCACGGCGGCGACGGCGATCACGACGGGGGGCATCGGGCCGATGCTATGGCAGGCGCGAGCTCGCCGACCGCGTCAGTGCTCGGGGCTCAGTCCCGACTCAAGATCGTCGAACGCGTGCTCGACGAGATCTGCGAGTTCCTCAGCCTTGGCGCCGGTGTTCACCCACACGCGGATGGCGGTCTTCACGGCGGCGGATGCGGCGCCCGCCATCATGCGGGCGAAGGCGTCGGTCTCGGCGTCGACACCTGTGCGCTCGGCGACGGCGATGCGGATCGCGTCCTCGAGCTCGTCGTACTGCGCCATCCGGTGCGGCAGCAGGCTGGGGGAGCGGTCGATCAGCTCCTCCTTGGTGTGCAGGCGTCGGAGCTGGTCCTTGTCCCAGCCGCGCACGGTGCCGGCGAGCACGGCTCGCAGCGACTGCAACGGGGGCTCGTCGGCGGGCCGCTCCTCGAAGCCGACCAGCATCGTGACCGGGTCGTTGTCGTCGGCGGCCACGATCGCGGCCTCCTTCGAGTGGAAGTAGTTCGAGACGGTGCGCGGGGAGACGAAGGCGCGATCGGCGATCTGGCTGATCGTGACGTCGTCGATGCCGTGCTCCTGGGCGAGCTCGAAGGCCGCTCCAGCGATCGTCTGACGGGTC
>CAWDMS010000007.1:0-7565 GCA_963803465.1 uncultured Actinomycetota bacterium | reverse complement strand
TACGGCGTCACCTTCGCCACCACCGAGGAGGCCGAGCCGCGCACAGGCTCGCGCAGCGGCTGCACGCCACGACGTGCCCCGCCTGCTCGAGCGCGGGTACGAGCTCATCGCGCAGACGCGCATGCGCCCCTTCGCCTCGATCGACGAGCTCGGCGACTACCTGCGGCTGCTGCAGGGCATCCGCGATTCGCTCGACCGCTTCAGCCCCACCGTTTTCGAGCGCCCGCTCGCCGAGCTCATCCAGGCGCTCGGTGCCGCGGCGCGACGCCCCGGGCATGAGCGGCGCGAACGTCGCCGGCTGCGCCGGCTGCGAAGGAGTACGTGCGCCCCGGCGTGCACGTCACCGACATGCACGAGGCCCTCGTGCGCATCCAGCAGCAGCGCACCGCAGTGGCAGCGCTACGTCGACGCCGGGGTCACGCCCGAGGTCCCGCTCGGCCTCGCCGACGTGCACGTCGCCTGGCAGCGCGTCGACGGCCGAGCTCGCCGAGCTCGACGCCCTCCTCGGGCGCGACCGGGCCGACCGCCTCGCCGCGCTGCCCGTCGCGCAGCTCGTGCGCACCCTCGCGGGCCTCGCCGCCGAGTCCGACGTCTTCGACAACCTCATCGAGCGCGCCACCCTCCGCGCCGAGCTCGCCGGCCTCGGGCTCGAGCCGCTGCTCGCCGAGCTCTCGGTGCGCCACGTTCCCGAAGACCGGGTCGCGCCGAGCTCGAATTCGCCTGGTGGCAGTCCGCGCTCGAGCACATGCTGCGCACCGACCGCGCGCTGCTCGGCGCGAACACCGCCGTCGTCGACCGCCTCGAGCGCGACTTCCGCCTCGTCGACGAGGCGCACGCCGCGGCATCCGGTCCGCTTCTGGCCTGCGCAGCTCGCGACGCAGTGGCGCATCGGCATCGTCGACCAGCCCGCCGAGGCCGCCGCCCTCAAGGCGCGCTCACGCGGGGCACGGTCACGCCGCCGAGCTCGCGGCGTCGCCCCGACCCTCGTGCGCACGCTCGCGCCGGTGTGGCTCGCGTCGCCCTACGACGTGCCCGCAGATCCCCGACGACCCGCCTTCGACGCCGTGATCATCGCGGATGCCGCGGCCCTCTGCCTCGCCGAGGCGGCGCCCGCGCTCCGCCGCGCGCGCCAGGTCGTCGTGTTCGGCGACCCCGTCACGCAGAAGCCCACGCCGTTCCGCTCGCCGCGGGCGCCGGCGCCGACGAGCGAGCCCGACGTGCCGTTCGACGACGTTCGGTCTTCGAGCGCCTCGCCGAGCTGCTGCCCGTCGAGACGCTCACCCGCAGCTACCGCGCCGGCGGCGAAGACCTCGCCGAGCTCGTCAACGACGCCTTCTACGGCGGCGAGATCGTGTCGCTGCCCGTGGGCAGGCTCGTACCTCGGCCGCGGCAGCCTGAGCGTCGACTACGTCGAAGGCGGCACCGGCGCCCCCGATCCGATCACCGGCGCCGTCGAGAGCCCCGATGCCGAGGTCGCGCGCGTCGTGACCCTCGTGGTCGAGCACGCCGTCAACCGCGTCGAGCGAGTCGCTCATGGTCGTCACGGCCAGCGCGAAGCACGCCGAGCGCGTGCGCGCCGCCGTCGAGCGCGGCCTTCGCCGGTCGCTCGGATGTCGCCGACTTCGTCGTCGCGCGACACCGCCGAGCCGTTCGCGGTGCTGACGCCTCGAGGAGTCGGTCGCCGAGAGCCGCGACCGCGTGATCTTCTCGCTCGGCTTCGGCCTCACCAAGCACGGCCGCGTGCTGAGCGACTTCGGCGACCTGTCGACCCCCGACGGCGAGCGGCTGCTGACGGTCGGCATGACGCGCGCCCGCCGCTCGATGGTGATCGTGTCGTCGATCCGTCCGTCGGCGTTCGACGACGGACGGCTCGAGTACGGCGCGGCGACCCTCATGAAGATCCTCGGCGGCATCGCCGCGCGCGCCGCGCGAGGCGCGCCTCGAAGACCTCGCCGACCCGCTCACGCTCGCGCTGGCCCGCGAGCTGCGCCGCCTCGGCGTGCTCGGTCGACGTGCACTACCGCGGACTGCTGCCGCTCGTCGCGCAGCACGGCGGCAAGGCCGTCGTCGTCGAGAGCGACCCCGAGACGCTCGGCGAGTCGCTGCGCGAGTCGCTGCGCCTGCGGCCGCAGTGCTGCGCCGGCTCGGCTGGCACTACGTGCGCGTGCACTCCTTCGACCTGTACAGCGACCCGGCGGCGGTCGCCTCGCGCATCGCGGGGATGCTGGGCGTCGAGCCCGAGGCGCCCGACGGTCGACACCGACACCCAGCCGATCGATGTCATCGAATGACGCCAGCGCATCCGGCGGGTCGCCAGCGGATCGTGCGCGTGCGCGGCTGCGCCCGCGCCGAAGCTGACCCCGGCGCCGGGCACGACGGCCGAGCCGGTCCCGGAGACGCGGTCGCCGAGCGCCGGAGGCGGCGCCCACGGAGGTGTCCGGCCCGAACGACGACCGCTGCGGCGGGACGTCCCGCCGCACTACTGACGCCGGATCCGGCTGACGGGTCGGCGCCGACTCAGCGCGAGCGTGGCGCTGCTCGCGAGCAGGTCGCGGATCTGCACGAGGATCTCCTGCTCGGTCGGGAGCGGCTCCTCTTCTGGCGGCGATGCCGCGCGCGGCGGCGGCGCGCTCCTTCACCGTGTTCATCGGGTAGACGAACACGAAGTACACGACGACCGCGACGGCGAGGAAGTTGATGATGGCGCCGATGATCAGGCCCCGAGCGGGAAGAAGACCGTCGTCGCCCGTGAGGCCCGGGATCGTCCGGCCGAACTCGTTCGAGGCCGTCCGCCTGGAAGATCAGCGCGATGAGGGGGTTGATGAGCCCCGCGACGATCGCGTTGACGATCGCCGTGAAGGCGGCGCCGATGACGACCGCGACGGCGAGGTCGATGACGTTCCCGCGGAGGATGAACTCCTTGAAGCCCTTGATCATGCGCTGCTCCTCGCTGTCGCCGGCTTCCGCCGGTCACGTTCCCGACGGTGCGGGGGAGGCCTTCGCCTCGGACTTCGATGATGCCGAAGATGCCGCCGAGTCGCCACCCGAGGAGGAGGACGAGGAGGACGAAGACGACGAGGACGCCACCGGCATCCGCCGCCTTTGCCGGAGCCGCCGCGCGCGAGTCGGTGCGGTAGAAGCCGGAGCCGTTGAACGTCACGCCGATCGAGCCGTACTCCTTGCGGAGCGGGCCGCCGCATTCCGGGCACTCGGTCAGGGTGGGCTCGGCTGAAGGACTGCACGGCGTCGAAGCGGTGTCCGCACGACTTGCAGGCGTAGGCGTAGGTGGGCATGGGGTCCTGTATCCGTGAGGGTCAGCGCCGGGTGGGCGCGAGGGTGAGGGTCTGGGTCGGCGTGACGACGCCGGTCACGGGCTGGTCGTGGACGTCGCTCGGCACCGTCGTCGAGCAGCTCGGAGTCGAAGATCACGGCGTAGACGGGCGGGCAGCGCTCCATCGACCCGATCGTCTTGTCGAAGTAGCCGCGGCCCCAGCCGAGGCGCATGCCGCGAGCGGTCGATCGGCGGCGGCGGGGATGACCATGAGATCGACGTCGTTGACGGCGATCGGGCCGAGCAGCTCGCCCACGGGCTCGGGAAGGCCGAACAGCCCCTCGGCGATGTCGCCGCCCGGCGTGGCCACCGACCAGTCGAGCAGCCCGTCGGCGCGCGTGACCGGCAGCAGCACGCGGATGCCGCGGCGCACCGCGGCCTCGACGAACTCGCGGGTTCCCGGCTCGGTGGTGGTGGACAGGAAGCACGAGACCGATCGGGCGCCCAGCCGTGTCGACGAGGGCGTCGAGCTGAGCGCGGATGCCCTGCCGCCGCGGCATCCCGCTGCGCATCGGAGAGCAGCTGGCGTCGCTCGCGAAGCTCGGCGCGGAGCGCGCGCTTCGCGTCGGCGACATCGTGCGGCATGGTCTCGATTCTAGGCGGCGCGCGGATGCCGGCCGCCGGAGGGGCGTGTCAACCGCGACGGCGGTTGACGGGCGCCCGATAGAGTGACTGCATGCCACACCAGCGAATCAAAGCCGTCATCCCCGCGGCCGGTCTCGGCACGCGATTCCTTCCCGCCACCAAGGCGATGCCGAAGGAGATGCTCCCCGTCGTCGACAAGCCGGCCATCCAGTACGTCGTCGAAGAGGCCGCGCAGGCCGGCATCCGACGACATCCTGATCATCATCGGTCGCAACAAGAACGACCTCGCCAACCACTTCGACTCCGTGCCCGAGCTCGAGGAGAAGCTGAAGGACAAGGGCGACCACGACCGCCTCGCAGCGCGTCGTGGAATCGAGCGACCTCGCCGACATCCACTTCGTGCGCCAGGGCGAGCCGAAGGGCCTCGGCCACGCGGTGCTGCGCGCCCGCGCGCACGTGGGCGACGCGCCGTTCGCCGTGCTGCTGGGCGATGACCTGATCGACGAGCGCGACCCGCTGCTGACGACGATGATCGCCGAGCACGAGCCGCGCGGCGCCACGATCATCGCCCTCATGGAGGTCGACCCCGACCAGATCCACATGTACGGCGCGGCCGCGGTCGAGCCCACCGACGACCCCGACGTCGTCCGGTCACCGGGCTCGTCGAGAAGCCCGCGAAGGAGGACGCCCCGTCGAACCTGGCGATCATCGGCCGCTACGTGCTCACCCCGCAGGTCTTCGACATCCTCGAGCGCACCGAGCCGGGCAAGGGCGGCGAGATCCAGCTCACCGACGCGCTGCAGGAGCTCGCGACACGGAGGGCGAAGGCGGCGGCGTGTACGGAGTCGTCTTCCGGGGTCGTCGCTACGACACCGGCGATAGGGTGGACTACATCAAGGCCATCGTGCAGCTCGCCGCCGACCGCGAGGATCTCGGACCCGAGCTGCGACCCTGGTTCAAGGAGTTCGCGGCAACGCTGTAGCCGCCCGTTCGAGGGAGGTGGCATGGATCTGTCCGTCCCGCGCCGCCACGGCGACGTCTCGATCCGGCTCGTGCGCCCGCGCGATGCGCGGGTGCTGCAGAACGAGCTGCTGAGCAACCGCTCCTGGCTGCGTCCGTGGGAGGCCACGAGCCCCGACGGCCCGGTGTCGTTCGACATGAAGACCGGCATCCGCCGTCTGCTGCAGCAGTACCGCGACGGCAACGGCGTGCCCTTCGTCATGGAGCACGGCGACCAGGTCGCCGGCCAGCTGAACGTGTGGGGCATCGCCCGCGGATCGCTCGCCTCGGCGACGATCGGGTACTGGGTGAGCGAGCGCTTCGCGGGCCGCGGCATCACGCCCACCGCCGTCGCGCATGGCCACCGACGTGTGCTTCACCGAGATGCACCTGCATCGCATGGAGATCTGCATCCGGCCCGAGAACAGGCCAGCCTGCGGGTCGTGGAGAAGCTCGGCTTCCGCTACGAGGGCCTGCGCCGCCGGTACATCCACATCAACGGCGACTGGCGCGACCACTACGCGTTCGCGCTCGTGCGCGAAGAGGTGCCGGAGGGCGTGCTCGAGCGGTGGGTGCAGGGGCGGGCGCCGCAGGATGCCGCCACCGTGCCCCCGGCCGACCGCCTGCACGCCTGACGCGACCGGCGCGATCGGCGGGAGCCACTCCCGCGACACGCGCGGGGGAGATCGGCATCCGCCGAGGGCCGCTTACCGTGGATGCACATGGGTGGGCCGGTTCTGGGTGGGGGAGTGATCGTCCTCGTCGCCGCGCTCCTCTGGCTCGTCTACCTGCTGCCCTCGTGGCACGGCCGCTACCAGTACAACGCCGCTGAGCGCAACGCCGTGCGGCTGAACCAGGCGCTCCGCGTGCTCGCCGAGACGAGCGAGACCCCGGGGAGGTGCGGCTCGAGCTGAACGCCCGCACCGCCCTCGCGCAGCAGCGCCTCGCGCGGCGCACGCGCGCCGAGCTGGAGAGCGCGCAGCTCGAGCAGGCGCGCCGAGAGCTCGCCTCCGCACGTGCGCTGCCCGCCGCGCGCATGGCGAGAGCGCGGCGGCGCGCCCGGCTGCTGACCACGCTCGTGGGGCTCGCGGCCATCGCGCTCGCCGCATGGGGAGCTGGCTCGTCGTCGCCACGGGCTCCCAGGTCATGCTCTGGTCGGGCGTCGCTCCTCTCCGTCGTCTGCGGCCTGATGCTGCGGCGGATGGCCCGTGTCGGCGCCCGCGCGGCCGTGCGGCAGAGCTGCCGACCCCGAGTCGCCGAGGCGGTCGTGCAGGATGTCGCGCTGCCGGTGACACCCTCGTGGACCCCGCGCCAGCTCCCGCGCCCGCTCTCCGCTTCGGCCGGGTCGCGCGCGGCGGCCGCGCTCGATGCCGCCGAGGCGCTGCGCGATCGCCGCCCGCGAGGAAGCGATCCTCGCGCACGCCGCGGAGCGGCAGCCGCCGTCGATCGCCGCGGCGCGCCGCGAGCACGAGCGGGCCGCGGCATCCGCGCCCGCGCCGCTCACGGGTGCGGGGCATCGTCGACGACGCGCAGATCGAGGCGCACGTGCGCCAGCTGCTCGCCAGCCGCGCCGCCGGCTGACTCGCCCGCGCGCGCCCGGCCGGGACGTGTCAGGCCTCGTGCAGCACGCGTCCGCCGCCCACCACGAGGAGACGCTCCGGATGTGCGCACCAGCGCATCCATCGGGTTCTCGGCATCCACCAGCACGATGTCGGCCCGCGCGCCGACGGTCAGGTCCGCGGCGGCGCCGCCGACGAACGGCGCCGCGGAGCCCGTCGCGACCTCGACGACGCGCGCGAGGTCCTCGTCGCGGACGAGGCTCGACGCTCGCGCGTACTGCCACGCGATGCCCAGCAGGTCTCCGGTGCCGTACGGGCTCCAGAGGTCGCGGATGCCGTCGGTGCCGAAGCCGAAGCGCACGCCGGAGGCATCCAGCTCGTGCAGGGGCAGCTGCGGCAGCCGGAGCGGAGCGACCGTGGTCATGGTGATGCCGAGCTCGCCCATCGCCTGCAGCAGGTCGGCGCGCTGCGCCGGCTCGATCTGCGCCAGCGCGAAGCCGTGCGCGATGTTCACGCACGCCCGTCGCCGCCGCGCGCGCGATGATCAGCTCGAGCTGGAACGCGCCCAGCTCGTTCGGGTCGTGCAGGTGGATGTCGATGCCGACGCCGTGGTCCGCCGCGATGCCGAACAGCGCGTCGAGCTGCCCGACGGGGTCGCGGTCGATCGTCGCCGGGTCGATGCCGCCGATGTGCTCGACGCCCGCGGCGGCGGCGGCCTCCAGAAGCTCCCGCACACCGTCGCGGCGCAGCACGCCGTCCTGGGGGAACGCCACGAGCTCGACGGTGAGCGCTCCGTCGTAGGCCGCCACCGCCTCGCGCACGACCTCGATGCCGCGCAGCCCGACTCCGGTGTCGACGTCGACGTGCGTGCGGATCGCGGTGGTGCCGTGCCGGACGAACGCGGCGAGCACCGCGGCGGTGATGGGGACCCTCGGGATGCCGAGCTCGTCACGGCGCGCGCGTTCGTGGCGGATGCGGCCCTCGGTGCCGCCCTCGCCGCCGTAGGGCTGCCAGGGCAGGCCCATCCAGGACTTGTCGATGTGGGCGTGGGTGTTGACGAGCCCGGGCAGGGCGAGCAGCCCGCGGCCGTC
>CAWDMS010000006.1:0-106712 GCA_963803465.1 uncultured Actinomycetota bacterium | reverse complement strand
GCAGGGTCGAGCTCCGCGAGCGACTTGTCGGGGCGCAGGCCCCGCCAGACGGGGTGGCGGAGGGCGCCGGAGGTCGTGCGCTCGGTGTGCTCGACCTCGGCGACCGCCGCGCGCACCCAGTGCACCCTCTTCGCGACGTCGGTCGGCAGCCCCTCGATCGGCGGCGCGGTCCTCCGCGGGCGCAGCTCGTCGCGCAGCCGGTCGCGGTCCTTCACGGAGAACCCCGATCCCACCCGGCCCGCGTAGCGCATCCGCCCGTCGTCGCCGGGCAGCGCGAGCACGAGCGAGCCGACCGTGCCGGCGAGGGAGCCGTTGCCCTCGAGCCAGCCCACGACGACGACCTCCTGCTGCTGCTGGTGCTTGAGCTTGCGCCAGTCGTCGCTGCGCCTCCCGGGCCGGTAGCGGCTGTCGTGCCGCTTGGCCATCACGCCCTCGAGCCCGCGCTCGGCGGTCACCTCGAGGATCCGCTCGAGCGAGCCGCGCAGCGGCTTCGAGATCTTCACGCGGGCGCTCTCGTGCACGAGCTCGTCGAGCCGAGACTGCCGCTCGTCGAGCCGCTCGTCGAGCAGCCGCTCGCCGTCGAGCTCGAGCAGGTCGAACAGCATGATCGTGGCGGGCGTCGCCTTCGCGGCCCTGGCCGCGGGTCGGCCGCTCAGCCCGCCGCGGTCCTGCAGCGCCTCGAAGTCGGCCGCGCCGCGCCGCAGCATCACGATCTCGCCGTCCAGCACCGCATCCGCCCCGATCGCCGTCGCCACCGCCTCGACGAGCTCGGGGAACGCGCCCGAGAGGTCGCGCCCGTTGCGGCTCAGCAGCCGCACGCCCGTGCCGACGCGGTCGACGATCACGCGCCACCCGTCCCACTTCACCTCGAACGACCACTCCCGGTCGTCGTCGATCTCGGATGGGTCGCCGAGCGTCGCGAGCATCGGCCGCAGGTCGGTGGGGCGGTCGCCCTTCGCGCGCGGCGCGGCGGCGCCGGGCGCGGCGAGCTTGCGGCCGAGCCTGCGCCTGGGTGCGGCGGCCGCCGCGTCGTCGTCGTCGGTCTCGCCCTTCGCCTGCCGGGCCAGCTCCGCCTTGGAGGGCGCGTAGCCCTTCAGCCGCGCGTCGCGCTCGGCGTCCTGCTCCTTCATGCGGTGCACGAGCCACTGGCGCTTGTCGGCGTCGGTGCGGATGAGCGCGAAGCGGTACGGGTCGCCGCCGAGCCCGCCGTCGGGCTGCCCGTGGAGCGTCGCGATCACCTCGTCGTCGCGCCACTTCTCGAGCTCGTACGTGCCCGCATCCCAGATCTTCACCGTGCCGGCGCCGTACTCGCCCTTCGGGATCGTGCCCTCGAACGCGCCGTACTCGAGCGGGTGGTCCTCGGTCTGCACGCCGAGGCGGTTCTGCTTCGGCGTCGACGGCAGGCCCTTCGGCACCGCCCACGACACGAGCACGCCGTCCTGCTCGAGCCGGAAGTCGTAGTGCAGCCGGCTCGCGTGGTGCTTCTGGACGACGAACGACCGGCCGTCGGTCGAGGCCGGCGGCTCGGCCGGCACGGGCTCGGGCGTGCGGTGCGCCGACCGCATGCCGCGGTACTTCGCGAGCCGGTCGGGCGGCGGGTCGAGCGAGGCGATCAGGTCGCCGTCGCGCTCGAGCCGCTCGAGCACCTCGGGGTACTCGAGCTGCTGCAGGCCACCGGCCTCGACCTCCTCCCACGTGCGGGGGGCCGCGACGGTGGGCCGCAGCCGCCCGCGCAGCGAGTAGGGCGCGATCGTCGTCTTCGAGCCGGAGTTCTGGCTCCAGTCGAGCAGCACCTTGCCCTCGCGCAGCGACTTCTTCATGTCGCTCACGATGAGCTCGGGATGCATCGCCTCGAGCGACCGGGCGAGCGTGTGCGCGACCTCGCTCGCCTGCTCGCTCGTGACGGTGCCGTCGAGCCGCGCGTAGAGGTGGATGCCCTTCGAGCCGCTCGTGAGCGGCACGGCGTGCAGCCCGATGTCGTCGAGCAGCTCCCGCACCCAGAGCGCGACGCGCGCGCACTCGTCGAGGTCGGCGCCGGGGCCCGGGTCGAGGTCGAGCACGAGCCGGTCGGGGTTCTGCCGCTCGCCGTCGAGCATCCGCCACTGCGGCACGTGCAGCTCGAGCGCCCCCATCTGCGCCATCCACGCGAGCGCGGCGGCTCGCGACAGCACGGGGTACTGCTTCGGCCCGGTCGAGTGCTGCAGCTCGATGGTCTGGATCCAGTCGGGCGCGCCGCGCTCGAGCGTCTTCTGGAAGAACACCTGCCCGGGCTTCTGCTCGGTGCCGACGCCCTCGACCCAGCGCTTGCGCGTCACCGGGCGCCCGCCCGCGTGGGCGATCAGGGGCTCGGATGCGCGCAGCACGTACTCGAGCACGTCCTGCTTGGTCGTCCCGGTCGACGGGTACAGCAGCTTGTCGGGGTTCGAGAACCGCAGGGAGCGCCCGCCGACGACGATCCGGTCGGCCGCCGCCACCTCAGGCGGACTTCCGCTTGCCCGCGGTCGACTTCGCGGCCGGCTTCTTCGCGGCGGCGGGCTTCGCCGCGGTCGACTTCGCGGCTGGCTTCTTCGCCGCGGGCTTCTTGGCGGCAGTCGACTTCGCCGTCGTCGACCTCGACGAGCGCGTCGCGGGCGTGTCCTTCGCGGGCGTGTCCTCCGCGTCGTCGTCCGCCTCGCCCTTCGCGCTCGACCCCTTGCGCTTCTCGACCGAGCGCTGCAGCGCCTCGAGCAGGTCGATGACCTCGGCCCCCTCGTCGTCGGCGGTCTCGCCGAAGGTCGCGGCGGTGTCGAGCGCCTCGCCCTGCTCGAGCTTGGCCTCCACGAGGGTGCGCAGCTGCTCCTGGTACTCGTCGACGTACTGCTCGGGCTCGAAGTCGGCCTCGAGGTCGCGCACGATCGAGCGGGCGAGGTCCATCTCGCGCTTGCCGACGGTGACGTCGTCGTCGAGCGCGGAGAACTCCGCCGCGCGCACCTCGTCGGACCAGCGGATCGTCTGGACGAGCAGCACGTCGTCGCGCACCCGCATGGTCGCGAGCCGCGTCCGCTGCCGCAGCGAGATGCGCACGACCGCGGTGCGCTCGGTCTCCTCGAGCACGCGGCGCAGCAGCACGTAGGCCTTCGGGCTCTTCGAGTCGGGTTCGAGGTAGTAGCTGCGCTCGAACAGGATCGGGTCGATCTGCTCGTTCGGCACGAACTCGAGCACCTCGATCTCGCGGCTGCGCTCGGCGGGCAGCGCGTCGAGGTCGTCCCCGGTGAGCACCACGGTCTGCTCGCCGTCGTCGTACGCCTTGTCGATGTGCGAGTACTCGACCTTCTTGCCGCACACCTCGCACTTGCGCTCGTACCGGATGCGGCCGCCGTCGGCGTCGTGCACCTGGTGCAGCTGCAGGTCGTGCTCCTCGGTGGCCGAGTAGAGCTTGACGGGCACGTTGACGAGCCCGAACGTGATGGAGCCCTTCCAGATGGCGCGCATGTGCACACTGTTCCCCATGCGCGCCGCGCGCACCAGTCCCGCGGGCTGGGAGTCGATGCGGCGCCGGCCCTGGCACATCGCACGCCCGTCGAGGACAATCCGACCATGACCCTCGAGCACCCGAACCGCCGCGCGCCCCGCACGTTCGGCATCGAGGAGGAGGTCATCCTGCTCGCGCCGGGATCGCTCGAGCCGGTCGACGTCGCCGACGAGGTGATCGCCGAGCTCGTCGAGATCGACACCGAGGGGCAGTGGATCGGGCACGAGTTCCTGCGCGCCCAGATCGAGTTCTCGTCGCCCGTGCTGGCCGACGCGACGGCGGCCGATCGCGTCGTCGGCGCGTTCCGGCGCGCCGTCGCGGGCGCGGTCGCGCGCCGCGGGCTGATCGCCGCGAGCTCCGGCACCGCCTTCGGCGCGGGCCGCTCGGCGACCGCGACCGGGAAGCGGTACGCGCAGTTCGTGCACGTGCTCGGCGCGATCCAGCCCGACCACCGCATCCAGGGGCTCCACGTGCACGTCGCGGTCGTCGTCCCGCGACGAGGGCGTCACCGTGATGCGCGCGCTGCGCCCGTGGCTCGCCCCGCTGCTGGCGCTCACGGCCAACTCGCCGTGCTTCGGCGGCGAGGACACCGGGTTCGCGAGCTGGCGCACGATCGTGGGGCGTCGCTTCACCACCGCGTCGGTGCCGCCCGACTTCGCCGACGCCGATGACTACAGCCGCCGCATCCAGTCGCTCGTCGGGCTCGGCGCGACGCTCGACACCGCCTCGATCGCATGGATGATGCGGCTCGCCGAGCGCTACCCGACGGTCGAGCTGCGCGTGTTCGACGCACAGCTGAGCGCAGAGGAGTCGGTCGGCGTGGCGCTGCTGACGCGCGCGCTCGTCGAGTCGGCGGCCGCCGGCGACCTGCCGCACGCCGACGCGGCCGTGCACGCCGAGCACCTCGACGCCGCCGTCTGGCACGCCGCCCGGCACGGGCTCGACGACGTGCTCGTCGACCCGGTCACCGCCTCCATCGCCCCTGCGCGGCACGTGATCGAGCGGATGCTCGACGCGGTCCGCCCGGCGCTCGACGCCTCGGGCGACCGCGACCGGGTGGAGGCGCTCGTCGAGCGGCTGCGCACGGAGGGCACGGGCGCCGCCCGGCAGCGGGCGGCGCTCGCGGAGGGCGTGCCCGCGCTCGAGCGGCTGCTGCGCACGAGCTTCGCGGCATCGCCGCGCCCCACGGCCCCGCTCGACGAGTAGGAGGGGCTACACGTCGTCCGGCGCCAGGTGCTCGCGCAGGAACGCGAGCGTCGTGTCCCAGGCCGCGGCCGACGCTTCCGCGTGGAACCGCCGCTCGATCTGCGCGTTCTGGAAGCCGTGCACCGAGCCCTCGTGGTGCAGCAGCTCGATGCGGTCGAAGCCCTCGGCCGCGAGCCGCGCCTGCAGGTCCTCGGGCGCCTCGACCCCGGTCCAGTCATCGGTCTCGGCGAGCTGGAAGAGCACCGGCACCCGGGGCGTCACGCCGCCGCGCGCCGAACCGTAGTAGGCGACGACGGCGTCGAGCGAGCCCTGCGCTGCATAGGCGAGCGCGATCGAGGCGCCCATCGAGAAGCCGACCACGCCGGCCGTGCGGCTGCCGAGCGCCCGGGCCTCGCCGATCGCCTCGCTCACCAGGTGGAGCGCGCCCGGCAGGTCGGCGAGCCGCTCGCGCAGCAGCGCGCCCGCCTCGGCGTCGTCGGTGGTGGAGCGGCCGTCGAAGAGGTCGGGCACCGCGACGCGGTAGCCCTCGGCGGCGAGCCGCGCGGCGAAGTCGTCGATCCACGGCAGGCGGCCGTTCCAGTCGTGCGCGAGCACGACGACCGGCTCGCCCTCCTGCCCGTGCCAGGTGGTGGTCGGGGCGTCGGCCCGCTCGCCGGCCCGGGCGTCGGTGGTGTCGCTCATGGTGCTCCCTCGCTCGATCCGGCCACGCTAGCCGAGCCGCCGACGCGGCCGGTGAGCGCGTACTCGGCCGCCTCGAACGCGCCGTAGTCGCGGCCGCGCGCCTCGGCGGCCCGCAGCCGCTCCGCGTGACCCCGAGCGGCGAGCGCGTCGAGGTGACCCGTGTGGTAGACGAACGCGGGCGCATCGAACACGGCGGTCCGGCGGCGGATGGCGGCAGCCGCACCCGCGAGCACCCCGGCCCGCTCGACGTCGTCGCGCTCGGCCGCGATCGCCGCGAGGCCCTCGAGGCCGTAGGCGATCCCCTCCTCGTGGCGCAGGCGCACGGAGTCGCCCGTCGCATCGAGGAGCAGCTGCTCGGCCTCCTCGACGCGCCCCCGGAACAGCTGCATCCGAGCGAGGTGGTGCATGGCGACGGTCGCCGAGAAGCGGTCGCCGCTCGCCACGGCGGCCTCCATCGATCGCCGCGACTGGTCCGCCGCGGCGTCGAAGTCGCCGCCGAGCGCCGAGATGCGCGCGAGCGCGACGAGCGCGAGCGACTCGCCCCAACCGGCACCGAGCGCCCGGAAGCGCCGCGCGCCCTCGCCCAGCCACACGCTCGCCTGCTCGAGGTCGGGATCGCTCGTCAGGATCTCGGCGAAGCCGGCGGTCGCGGTGCACATCGCGCCGCCGAGCTCGTCGCCGTCGCGCTCGAACTCGGCGGCGGCAGCGAGGAGGGCCGCCGGGATGCGGTGCGAGGGCTCGGCCCACATGTCGCGCCAGCCGACGAAGAAGGCGGCGATCGCGCGGGTGCGGGCGGGCAGCGCGCCGGAGGACGCCGCGACGGCCTCCTCCATCCAGTGCGCGACCTCGGTGAGGTACGCGCCCGCCCACCAGTAGAGGAACAGCCGCCACGCCATGTCGGCGGCCGTCTCGGCGTCGCCGACGCTCGTGAGGTGCCGCACGGCGGTGCGCAGGTTGCCGCGCTCGAGGTTGAGCCTCGCGACCGCGCCCATCTGCTCGCTGAAGCCGAGCCCCCTGCCCTCGCGTCGGGCGAGGTCGGCGTAGACCGCGGCGTGCGCGTCGCGCGCCGCGCCCTCCTCGCCGGCCTCCCGCAGCTGCTCGACGCCGTGCTCGCGCACCGTGGCCAGCATCGAGAAGACCGCGGCCCCATCGACGTCCTCCTGGTGCAGCAGCGAGCTGTCGACGAGCGTCTCGAGCACCGCGAACACGTCGACGGACCAGCCGCGCGCCTCGGCGAGCGCCTCGACGGTCTCGACCGTGAACCCCGGCGAGCAGACCGAGAGGTCGCGCAGCACCGCGCGCTCGTGCTCGGTGAGGAGGCCCGTCGACCACTCGATCGTGGAGCGCAGCGTGCGCTGGCGCGGCGGCAGGTCGCGGGAGGAGTCGACCAGCAGCGGCAGCTGCCGGTCGAGCCGCTGCAGGATGGCCGCGGGCGTGAGCACGCGCATGCGCGCCGCGGCGAGCTCGATGGCGAGCGGGATGCCCTCGAGCATGCGGCAGATGCCGACGATGGCGTCGAGCCCGGCGTCCGACACCTCGAAGTCGGGCTTCACCGCGTGCGCGCGCTCGACGAACAGCTCGACGGCGGGCGAGGAGCGAGCGCGGCGCGGAGTCGCGCGCGGCGGTGTCGTGGGTCGCGAGCGGCGGCACCTCGACGACCCGCTCGCCGCGCACGCGCAGCACCGATCGGCTGGTGACGAGGAACGACGCATCCGGCGCGAGCGTGAACAGCCGCACCAGGATCGGCGCGGCGACGACGAGCTGCTCGAAGTTGTCGAGCACGAACAGCATGCGGCGGCCCTCGAGGGCGATCGCGAGGCGCTCCTCGAGCGGCAGCTCGCCGGTGTCGCGCAGGCCGACGGCCGCGCCGATGGTGGGCAGCAGCAGCGCGGGCTCGAGCACGTTCTCGAGCGTCACGAACGCGACGCCGTCGGGGAAGTGCGGCCCGGCCGCCTCCGCCACCGCGATCGCGAGCCGGCTCTTGCCGATGCCGCCAGGGCCGAGCAGCGTCACGAGCCGGTGGTCGCGGTCAGCCAGCAGCCCGAGCACCGCTTCGACCTCGCGGTCGCGGCCGATGATGCGGGTGTACGGCGAGGGGATGCGCGCGGCCAGCGGGTCGATCGGTGCCGCGCTCGCGGCGGTGCCGGTCGGCGCGCCGCTCGCGGCGTCGAACCGCTCGGCGAGCAGGGTCGCGAGATCGGCCTCGACGAGCTCGGACAGCTCCTCCGGCGAGCGGTAGGGCGTGTACGAGGCGGTGTCGTCCGCCCGGATGCGATCGATGAGCGCCTCCAGCCGCGGCTCGCGCTCGGCGCCCTCGCGCACGTAGATGAGGCGCGGCATGCGCGGCGGGGCGAGCCGGTACTCGTCCTCGAGGCCCGAGACGTCCTCGCCGGGCGCCACCCAGCCGTACCGCTCGCCGTAGATGCCGACGAACACGTCGCTCTGCTCGAGGTAGGCGCGGTAGAGGTCGCGGGGCGGGTGCGGCCGGGCGCCGAGCTCGAACATGACGGGCGCGAGGTGCAGCCGCTCGATCGCGCCGCGCGCCGCGCGCCGCTCCGCCTCGAGCTCGCGCAGCGTCGACGAGACGAAGACCCGCAGCCGCTGGTCGGGCGTGCGGATGCGCCCGCGGTCGTCGGGCGCGCTCAACCGCGGCTCACCAGCTCGCCAGCGCCGGGGCGATGGCGGCGTGCTCCTGCTCGGGCAGCGCGAGCAGGATCGCCTCGGGGACGGTCAGCTCCTGGCCGCGGCGCTCGCCCGCCGCGACCGCCTCGGGCTGGGCGGCGCGGATCGCGTCGAGCTGGGGCGTGTGCACGGTGAACGCCTCCGCGTCGAAGACGCCGATCCGCTGCCGGATCGCGTCGGCGACGGCCGACAGCAGGCCCGCGCGCTCCGCGTCGCCGCGCGCCGCCGCCACCGCGCAGAGGCCCTCGAGCGCGTACGCCACCCCCTCCTCGAAGTGCAGCCGCACCGACACGAGCAGCGTGCGCACGCATCCGGCCTCCGCCTGGTCGACGTCGCCGCGCACGAGCTGCAGGCGCGCCTGGTGGTTGCCGGCGACCGACAGCGTGAACTGGTCGCCGACCGCCTCCGCGACCGCGGTGGCCCGGTCGAAGCACGCCTGGGCGTCGTCGGTGAGGCCGCGCAGCCAGGCAAGCCGGCCGCGGGAGACCTCGGTGATCGCCTCCGCCCACGGGTTGCCGAGCTCGCGCAGCCGATGCACCGCATCCCGCAGCTCGCGCTCGGCCGTGTCGAGCTCGGGGAGCGGCAGCTGCAGCCGCGCGGTCGCGCGGGCGGCCGCCGCCATCGCCGCGGCGTCGCCGTCGCCGCTCTCGGTGAACAGCCGCACGCACTCGCCGAGCCCGGCGACCACCTCCTCGGTCGGGTGCTGCCACATCTCGCTCCAGAGCGCGAAGAACCACGCCACCGCGCGCGTGTGCGGCGTGATGGGCTGGTCCTTGCCGAGCAGCTCGAGCATCCACACCCGCACCTCGCCGAAGAAGCCCGCGATCCACCAGTAGACGAGCAGGCGCCACGCGAAGTCGCCGGCGTCGTCGAGCCGGTCGATGTGCACGAGGTGGCGCACCGCGGCGCGCAGGTTCGGCAGCTCGAGGCCCAGCTGCACCACCGCCTCGCTCTGCCCGGCGCCGCGCAGGCCCGGCGCGACCGCCGCGACGAGCGCGCTGTAGTAGTCGGCGTGGGCGGCACGCATCCGCCCCGACTCCCCGTGGTCCTTCAGCCGTCCCAGCGCGTACTCGCGGACGACCGCGAGCAGCGAGAGCACCGAACGGCCGCCGATCTCGGCCTGCTTCACGAGCGACGCGTCGACGAGCGCGGCGATGCCGTCGATCGCCTGCCCCTCCCAGGGCCTGCCGGCGCCGAGCGCCTCGACCGCCTCGAGCGTGAACTGGCGGGCGAAGACGCCGAGGTCCTCGAGCATCGCCCGCTGCTCCGCCGGCAGCAGGCTGACGCTCCAGTCGATGGTCGCCCGCATGGTGCGGTGGCGATCGGGCAGGTCCCGCGCGGCCGCGGTGAGCAGCGGCAGGCTCTGCTCGAGCCGCTGCGCGATGCCGTGCGGCGTCAGCACGCGCACCTTCGCCGCCGCGAGCTCGATCGCGAGCGGCAGCCCCTCGAGCCGGCGGCAGATGTCGGCCACGGCGAGCGCGTTCTCGTCGGTGAGGGCGAAGTCGGGCTTCACCGCCTGGGCCCGGTCGACGAAGAGCGCACCCGCGGGCGAGCGGAGCACCCGCGCCGGTGCGGCGTGGGCGACGACGTCGGGCACGCCGAGCGACGCCCACCTCGTAGACGCGCTCGCCGCGGATGCGCAGCACCGTGCGGCTCGTGACCAGCAGGGTCGCCGACGGGGCGCACGTCGAACAGCCGCACCAGCAGCGGCGCGGCCTCGACGATCTGCTCGAAGTTGTCGAGCACGAGCAGCACGCGCCGGCCCGCGAGGGCGCGCGCGATGCGCTCCTCGAGCGCGGCCTCGCCGTTGTCGCGGATGCCGAGCACGTAGGCGATCGTCGGCAGCAGCAGCCCCGGCTCGAACACGCCCTCGAGCGGCAGGAAGTAGCGGCCGTCCGGGAAGAGGTCGGCGGTCTCCTGCGCGATCTCGATCGCGAGCCGGCTCTTGCCGATGCCGCCGGGTCCGATGAGGCTCACGAGCTTGGTGCCGCGCTCGAACAGCGCGCGCACGTCGGCCATCTCGCGCTCGCGCCCGATGGTCGTGGTGGGCGGCACGGGGAGTCGCGTCGCCGGCGTGGGCGGGATCTCCTCCGGCCCGCCCTCCGGCTGCAGTCGCGACTCGTCGAAGCGCTCGGCGAGCAGCGTGGCGAGGTCGTTCGACACCTGCTCCTCGAGCTCCTCGGAGGTCGAGAACGACAAGTACGCCGCGGTGTCGTCGGCGCGGATGCGGTCGATCAGCTCCTCGAGCCGCGGCTCCCGATGCTCGGAGGCGCGGATGTAGATGAGCTTCGGCATCTCGCGCGGCGCGAGGTTGTACTCGTCCTCGAGACCGGAGACCTCCTCGTCGGGCGCGACCCAGCCGTAGCTGTCGGCGTAGATGCCGACGAACACGTCGCTCTGCGCGAGGTAGGAGCGGTACAGCGCGCGGGGCGGATGCGGCCGCGCGCCGAGCTCGAACATCACCGGTGCGAGCCGCATGCGCTCGATCGCGGAGCGCGCGGCGCGCCGCTCCTCTGCGAGCTCGCGCAGGGTCGAGCTCACGAAGACCCGGATCCGCTGGTCGGGCGTGCGGATCACGGGCCGGTGCGCACCGGTCATGGCGACATCCTGGACCCGCGCCGCCGCGCGCACCAGAGACTTGATGAGAAACGATCGACACTCTTGAGCGTTAGCGTGTGCACATGAGCTCCGAAGGAAGATCGCGCGCCGCGGCGTCGACGGCGAAGGATGCGGCAGGCCGGGCGACCGGCAAGGCCCAGGATGCGGCAGCGGGGGCCGAGCGGCATCCCGCGATGCGGTGGGTGATGGGCGCCGGCCAGATCGCGAACGGCATCGTGCACTTCGCGATCGGCGCGATCGCGCTCGGCGTCGCGTTCGGCGGCGGCGGCTCCGCCGACCAGTCCGGCGCCATGCGCGCGATCGGCGACACCCCGCTCGGCGCCGTCGCGCTGTGGGCGGTCGGGATCGCGATGGTCGGCCTCGCGCTGCTCGCGTTCGTCAGCGCCGTCGCCGAGTCGCGTCGCGGCTGGAAGGGCGCGCTCAAGGAGGCCGGTCGAGGCATCGCCTACGCCGCGGTCGGGGCGACCGCGCTCGTCGCGGCCGCCGGCGGCAGCTCGGACGGCGAGTCGCAGACCGAGTCGTTCTCGGCGCAGCTCATGGCGAACCCGTTCGGTGCGGTGCTCGTCGGGCTCATCGGCGCCGGCATCGCCGCGGTCGGCGCGTACTTCGTCGTGAAGGGCGCCCGCAAGAAGTTCCGCGAGGACGTCGCGCCGCCCGCCCGCTGGCAGCGCCTCGTCGACGGGCTCGGCACCGCCGGCTACGTGGCGAAGGGCGTCGCGGTCGTCATCGTCGGCGCGCTCTTCGTCATCGCGGCCGTGCGGCACGACCCCGAGGAGGCGGGCGGCCTCGACGGCGCGCTGCAGTCGCTCACCACGGTGCCGGGCGGCGTGATCGCGCTCGTCGCGATCGCGATCGGGCTCATGCTCTACGGCGTCTACTGCTTCGCGCGCGGCCTCTGGTCGCGCTGAGGCGCGCCTCGTGAGCGGGGGCAGGCCCGCCGCAGGCGCGTCGCATGCGTCGCGGGTCGCTGCCGCGGCGCACGGCGTCGACCGCGCCGCGCACAAGGCGCAGGACGCCGCCGCGGAGGTCGACGAGCACCGTGCGGCCGGCTGGGTCGAGGCGGTCGGGCAATCCGCCAACGGCGTCGTCCACATGCTCATCGGCGGCATCGCCCTCGGCGTGGCGCTCGGCGGCGACGGCTCGGCCGATCAGTCGGGCGCGATGCGGACCCTGCGCGAGACGCCGCTCGGCGGCCTCGCGCTCTGGATCGTCGGCGTCGCGCTCGTCGGGCTCGCGCTGCACGCGTTCGTGATCGCGGTCGCCGTCGTCGCGCCAGGACCGGCGGAACGCCCTGCGCGCCGCGGGCCGCGGCATCGGCCATGGCGTCGTCGGCGGCACCGCGCTCGTCTTCGCGCTCGGGGGCTCGATCGACGGGGAGCAGGCGACCGAGTCGTTCTCGACCACCGTGCTCGAGCATCCGCTCGGTGCCTGGGCGCTCGGCATCGCCGGACTCGTGATCGCGGGCGTCGGCATCGCCTTCGTGATCCGCGGCGTGCGCCGCAGCTTCTTCGAGGACGTCGCCCCGCCGCGCCGCTTCCGCCGAGCGGTCGAGGCGCTCGGCGCACCCGGGTTCGTCGCGAAGGGCATCGCGGTCGCCATCGTCGGCGCGCTGTTCGTCATCGCCGGCGCGACGCAGCAGCCGGGCGAGACGGGCGGCCTCGACGGCGCCCTGCAGTCGCTCACCACGGTGCCGGGCGGCATCGTCGCGCTCGTCGCGATCGCCGTCGGGCTCATGGTCTACGGCGTCTACTGCATCGCCAGGGGCGTCTGGGCGCGCTGAACCGCGCGACCGGCGGCGCGCGACCTACTTCGCGCGACCCTGCCGGGGGTGCGGCATGATCGGGTTCCGCAGCCGCGCGAGGCGCTTCGCGAGCTCTGCCGGTCGCATCGCGCCGCGCTCGCTCGGCGGCAGCTCGTCGAGCGTCGGCTGCTGGCCGCGCTCGAGCGGCTCCGCCTCGCCCGTCGCCGCATCCTCCGGCGCCTCGGGCACGTGCGGTGCGTGCTCGCCGTGGACGCCGCCGCGCAGTCGCGCGTCGAGCGCGGTGAAGTCGGTGCTGGTGGCCTGCAGGTCGCGGCCCAGCGTGCGCAGCACGCGCACGGTCGTCTCGTAGTCCTCGTCCGACACCGATGCCTCCGTGCGGCGGGCCACCTCGGCGTCGCCGAGCGAGGAGCGGGCGCGCTCCACGGCCGCCGCGGCGAGCTCGATCCAGTCCTCGAGCCGTCGATTGCGATGCACTGCCATGGTCACCTCCCCGAGCCGATCGTCCTGGTGCCATCTTCCTCCATCGCGCTGGATGCCGCATGGGCACGTTGCGCGCGGGCGGTACGCTCGCCCCGTGCTGCTCAGCGACCGCGACATCCGGGCCCGACTCGCGTCGGGATCCCTCGGCCTCGATCCCCTCGACCTGACGATGGTGCAGCCCTCGAGCGTCGATGTGCGGCTCGACCGCGGCTTCCGGCTGTTCGACAACCACAAGTACCCGTTCATCGACCCTGCCGAGGACCAGCCCGACCTCACGCGGCTCGTCGAGGTGGGGCCCGACGAGGCGTTCATCCTGCACCCGGGCGAGTTCGTGCTCGGCGCCACCTACGAGCGGGTGACGCTGCCCGACGACGTGGCCGCGCGGCTCGAGGGCAAGTCGTCGCTCGGCCGGCTGGGCCTGCTGACGCACTCGACCGCCGGCTTCATCGACCCGGGCTTCTCGGGCCACGTGACGCTCGAGCTGTCGAACGTGTCGACGCTGCCGATCAAGCTGTGGCCCGGCATGAAGATCGGCCAGGTCTGCTACTTCCAGCTGTCGTCGCCGTCGGAGTCGCCCTACGGCCAGGGCGCGAACCTGAACCGCTACCAGGGACAGCGGGGGCCGACGGCGTCGCGCTCGTTCCAATCGTTCCACCGCACCCGGATCGACGCCGACGAGATCGACTGAGGTCGCTGCCGGTGGCCGGGCCGCTCCGCGTCGAGCACGACGTCGAGGTCGCGCGGTGGGTGCAGGAGGGGCTCGCCGACTTCGGCTCGGTCGCCGCGAACATCCCGCCGATCTTCGACGCGTACGCGCGCATCCTGCATCCGGCATCGCTCGACGTGGCGACGGACGAGACGGATGCGTGGGGCAACCCGCAGTTCGCGTCGCGCGAGATCACCTGGGCGGAGGCCGCCGAGCTGATCGGCGACCGGGCGGGAGGCAGCCAGCCGTACACGGCGTGGCTCGCTCGCTTCGGCGAGCAGCAGCTTCGCGATGCCGGACGGCGGATGGCTGAACGAGCCGCACGGGGGTGACATCCCACTGCCGCTGCTGGCGGCGCTGTCCGACCTGCTGCTCGACGAGCATGGTGACGCGGAGGTGCTGGCAGCGGTGTGGGAGGGGAGCGGCCTCGACCCCAGCGGCTCCGGCGCCATCTTCTTCTCGTGGGACGACGACGAGCTGACCCCGTCGCAGCGGAGGCTCCGGGAGGCCGCGCTGCAGTCGGAGACCCATGCCGCGCACCTCGCGTCGGTCGATCCGGAGATCCGGACGGCGATGGAGCGGCAGCAGGTGCTCGGCCTGCCCGGAGAGCACCAGGGCAGGGGTCACGTGCTGCTCCGCGCCCGGCTCGGCGTCTTCGGCGACCCGTCGTGGGTCGAGCGCGCCGGGCTCGGGTGGCGATCGGAGTGGCCGGGCGCCGGCCGCACGCCCAACCTGCTGTGGCCGGCGGAGCCGCACGGCGCGCCCGCGTGGATGGTGGCGACCGACCTCGACCTCGACGTCACGCTCGTCGGCGGCAGCGGCCACCTCATCGGCCGGGTGCTCGCGCATCCGTCGTTCGAGGCGGAGCGCGTGCGGCCGAGCGACCCGCTGGTCTGACGACGGTTCAGCGCGGCGACGCGCGGTGGAACGCAACGTGCGGCATGTGGCCGGTCAGCCAGGCGCGAAGGCTCGGCCGAGGCTCATCGGGCACCATGACGTAGATGCCGGGTGCCGGCTTCGGCTGTGCGGCGGCCCGCTCGCGCAGCATCCGGCGCTGCTCGGCCGCCTGGATGGCGTTTCGCTGCTGCTCAGCGAATCGCTGCCGCGCGACCGCGAGGTCGAGTTGGTCCATGTCGCGCTCCTTCGAACGACGCCTCGAGCGGGTGCTGCGAGGCCATGCCGTCACGGTCCTCCACCGAGCGGATCCGCAGATCGGGCAGATGCCCTATCTCTCGTCGAGGACGCCTCAGAGGATGTCCCGCGCGCGTGCCGCGGCTTCTGCTCGCGTGGCAGCCCCGAGCTTGCGCAGGATCGCCGAGACATGCACGCTCGCGGTCTTCGCGCTGATGAAGAGCCGGTCACCGATCTGCCGGTTCGTGAGGCCCTGCGCGATGAGGTCGAGGACTTGGCGCTCTCGGGCCGTGAGGGCCGAACCGTCCTGCGGATGCTCCCGGCGGGTCTGCAACCTCGCTCGTGCCGCCAGCGCCCCGATCGCCCGAGACGCCTCGAGCATCCCCGCTCGGTCAGCAATGGCCGCAGCCTCGTCGATTGCGGTAGCTGCGGCGTCGCGGTCGCCTGCACGCACCTGCGCCGCCGCGAGCCGCTCCAGAGCGTGGACGTGGAGCCGCTTCGGCACGCGACCGCGGACGGCAGCGTCCCTAGCCGTCTGCCATGCCGTGACATCGTCGCCGGAGAGCTCCGCTTCTAGTAGCGCCCGCCAGTCCTCTGCGACGTCCCAGACGGAGAGCTGATCCAGAACGCGTCGCAGTCGCTGCTCCGCGTCAGCCAGCGAGATGCCCGGCAGTGGGGTCGGCCCGCGGCGCAACCGGGCGACGACGCGTGCGCCGACGCCGAGCGCTGCGAACGATGGGCCGGGACGAGGGTCTGGCCAGTTCCACAGCGGTTCGAGCGCCGCGAAGGCCGCGCCCGGGTTGCCCACGGCAAGCGCGATCTCGGCGTCCAGCCGCGCGAAGCGAAGGTCGTTCGACCGGCTGTTGGAGCGCAACCGGTCGATCGCGCCCTGGGATTCGCTCAGTACCGTCGCGGCGGCCTGTGGCTCGTCACGCAGCAGCATCAGTTCTGCCTCGATCTCAGCGCAGTAGGCCCTAGCCGTATGCACGGGGCCCGCCTCGCGCACCCCTCGGGCCACGGCCGCCGCGGCGTCCAGCTCGCCCAGCGCCAGCCGTGACCATGCGTCGAGCACTGCCATCGCGGCTCCGAATCCGCGGGCCATGCCCCATGAAGTCGCGATCTCGCCTCCCTCGTGCGCCGCCGCGAGGGATTCGCGGTACCTCCCGAGGTAGTACAGCAGCCATGCCCGCAGCATGTGCCGTCGCACCGCATCCTCGACGTCGGCGCCGCTGTAGCGTCCCGCTTCAGCGAGCGCAGCGAACCCTCGCTCCACTTCGCCGTCGATCACCTGCGCCGCGCCAAGATGGCTCAGCCCGCGCGCGAGCTCGACGCTCGCTCGGCTGGCGATCGAGGCGTCGTCGGCGCGCGCGATGAGCTCGCGCGCCTGCGCAACCGCCACTTGCAGGCGCCCCCGTGCCGTGCGCAGCTCGTTCATCAGCTCCACGACGCCGACGCCCGTCTCGACCCGGACGCGCGTCAGCCGCGCCTCGTCGTCGCCCTCGTCCGGCAGCAGCTCGAGTGCGCGCCGCCCAAGGTCGAGGGCCCCCGCGAGGCCTTCGCTGTCGCGCACCAGCATCGCCTGGTGGAGGAGAAGCGCCCGCCCGCGTCGGTCCGGCTCCGGCACCTCCTCGACCGACCGCTCGAGGAACGGCAGCGCCTGCGGGTCGGAGGCTGCATCGAGCGCGCTCCCGACCTCGAGCAGCAGCTGCGCGCTCGAGCATCCGGCGACCCGCTCCGGAGTGTCGACGCGTGTCCACAGCGCCAGCGCCTGCTGCCCCAGCTCCGCAGCGGCGCCCGGAGCACCGTCGGCTCGCGCCTCGTGCGAGGCTGCGACCAGCGCCGCCAGGGTGCGCGGGTCGTCGTCGGCCAGCTGCCAGTGGTGGGCGATCTCGGCATGACGACTGTCCATACGCGCATCCGCCTCCAGCGCCTCGGCGTACCGAGCGTGGAACCGGTGCACTTCGCCGGGCAGCAGCTCGCCGTGCACGGCCTCGTGGATGAGGGCATGCCGGAAGCGGTATGCGTCCCCATCGGCGCGCAGCACCTGGGCTGCGATCGCTTGCCGCATCGCGCGGTCGAGGGATCCGGTATCGCCGTTGTGGACACGCGTGACGAGCCGGTGCTGGACGCGCGGACCGCCGGCGGCCACCAGCCGGACGAGCACCTGTGTATCGGTCGAGAGCGTGGCGTATCGCCCGAGGAGCAGCTCCCGGAGCGTCTCGGGCAGGGGGCCGAACCGCTCGACCGCCAGCACTCCTCCACGTAGAACGGCACTCCTTCGCTGCGGGCGAAGAGGGCTCGCGCGGCGTCGGGTCCCATGTCGGTCCTGCGGATCGCGCGAGCCTGCGCCACCGTCTCCTCGAGCGTCAGCCGCCGCAGCGCGATGAGGCTCACGTCGCGGGCGCGCTCGAGCTCGAGGATGAACGCGTGCGACGGGTGCTCGGGCCCGACCTCGCCCGACCTGTGCGTGACCGCGACGAGCATGCGCCCTTGTCGGAGCGAGCGCAGCAGGCTGCGCAGCAGGTCGAGAGAGGCCGCGTCGGCCCAGTGCACGTCCTCGATGATCAGCACCAGCGGGGCGATCGTCGAGATGCCCTGGAGCAGCGCAGGGATAGCCTCCTGGAGCTGCTCCTGCGTGATGGTGTCGGGGGCATCGATGAGGCCCGTGAGCGCGGCTGGCAGCAGACGTGCGCTCGGTCCCGTCACGGCTCCCAGGCGCTCGGGGTCGAAGTGGGACAGCAGGTCGCGCAGCAGTCCTCGGATCGGCTGCAGCGCCAGCGGGACCGCACCAGCGATGCACTGGCCGACCGCGACGACGACGTCGTCGCCCAGACCATCCGCGAACTCGTGCAGCAGCCTCGACTTCCCGATCCCCGCCTCGCCCAGCACCACGGCGCCGCGCGGCGAACCGGCCATGCTCATCCGCTGCGCGTCGCGGAGCGCTTCGAGCTCGCGCGCGCGACCCACCAGCACGGGGCTCGTCGCCGGCGACAGCATGCGACATCGTCCCACCAACCGCATCGGCCTGCCAGACCTCCGTCATGGCTGGTCTGACGACGAACAGCGCCCCTGCCGGAGCAGGAGCGCTGTCGTCGTGGCTCGGATCAGCGCTGGGCGCGCAGATCCATGCCGATGCGCCGCAGGGTGCGCATGGTGGTGATGTAGTCGGCGTGGCTGACCGTCGCGGCGATGCGGTGCTGGAGCTGCTCGGGGCTGAGCCCCGACCGGCGGATGCGCCGAGCCGACTTCATGATGCTGCGGGCCAGGGTGGGGTGGCCGTGGCCGTCAGGCCCGGAGCCGTGGCCTCGACGCGGGCCGAAGCCGTGGCCGCGGGCGAAGCCGTGGCCGTGCTCCTCCCCGTGCGAGCGGCCGAAGCCGCGTCCGCCGCGGTCGTGACCGTTGCCGCGTCGTCGGCCATGCGGGTGGCCGTGGTGGCCGTGGTGGCACGGATGGGCGGCGTCGGGCTCCTGCGGGTGCTGGTGCTCGTGCTCGTGCTGCTCGTGCTGCTCGGCGTGCTCGTACTGCGGCGCCTCGGGCTCGACCGGCGGCTGCTCTGGGGCGTGCTGCTGGTCGTGCGCGGGCCGGCCGTCCTCTGACTCGGGTCGGCCGTCGTGGGTGAAGTGCTCGTCGGATCGCATCGCGATCTCCTCTCGATGGTGGGGCAGCCGTCCGGCTGCGTGCCGCCCGGTCCAGCCGGGCAACTGCATGTCATTGTGCATGTACATGTAGAATGACATACATGTTCGCCGCTCGTCAAGCACCAGCTCCTGAGGACGCCGAGATCGCTCGCATCGCCGAGGCGCTCGACCGCATCGGCATGCGCCGGCCGCCCCGTCCTGGGCCCGACGGGTCGCCCGGCGTCGGCGGTCCGCGCGGCCACGGCGGTCCGCGCGGTCACGGCGGCGGCCATCCATTCGGCCAGGGCGGGCCCCACGGCTGGGGGCATGGTCGCGACGAGCCGGCCGACGTCGACCCGGGGAGCCGGCGCGGCGAGGGCGGCCCGCCGATCGGGCGCGGCCCGCGCGGCGCGATGGGCGCGCGCCGCATGCTCCACGCCATCGTGCGCGCGGAGGCGCCGCGCTCGATCACGGATCTCGGCCACGCCATCGGCGTCGACCAGCCGCGCGCATCCCGACTCGTGCAGTCGCTCGCCGACGCCGGGCTCGTGCGACGCATCCCCGACCCGGCGGACGGTCGACGGGTCGTCATCGAGGCGACGAAGGCCGGGCGGGCGCACATCGCGGCGCACGCCGAGGCGCGCGCCGCCGAGGTCGCGACGGCCGCTGAGGCGCTGACGCCCGCGGAGCGCGCGGAGCTCGCCCGCCTGCTCGCGAAGCTCGCCGAGGCCTGGCCGGCCTAGCGGGGTTCGACCGGCACCGGCGAGATCGTGGCGGTCGCCGCATCCCATCGGCGCAGCGCGACGCCGCGTGCCTCGATCGGCGGCCCAAGCAGCCCGAGCGCGTGCGGCAGATCGTCGAGCCGGATGCGCTTGGCGAGAGTCACGTGCGGCGTCCACGCACCGGGTGCGAAGCGCGCGTCGTCGCTGGGGCCCGCCGCGCGGACGACCGCCGCCTGCAGCTCGAGCAGCGCTGCCGTGGGCACGAGCGATCGGGCGAGCACGCGACGGTCGCCGTCGCCGAGCAGCAGCGGAGCGCCGAGCACGACCGGCAGGGGGAGCGCGGCGTCGACGAGCAGCGGATGCGGCACCGCCGTCGAGCGCGCGAGCAGGGTCACGTGCGGCCGGTTGCTCGCCCCCGGGTGCGCGGCCATGCTCGACATCCCTGCGGACGCGAGCGCGTCCCAGTCGGCGCGCACGCGCGCCTCGGCCGCGTCGTCGAGCAGCAGCTCGATGCTCGTGGTGCTGCTCGCGTCCGGGGTCATGGCTCCATCGTTCCGCACCGTCGCAGGGCAGGGCTCCGCGCGCCGCCGAAGCTGGTCACGTCGCGATGCCGCGTCGTGCGAGCGCGGCGCGCACGCGCCTCACGAGTGCTCGGCCGCCGCCGCGCAGGTCGGTCTTCGTCACGCGGATGACGATCCAGCCGAGCGACTCGAGCAGCTCGTGTCGACGGATGTCCTTCGCCCATTGCGCGGGGTCGGTCAGGTGGTGCTCGCCCTCGTACTCGATCGCGATGAGCCAGTCGGGGTAGGCGAGGTCGATCACCGCCCGGAGCACGCCGTCGAGCCAGACCTCGAGCTGCACGACCGGCTCGGGCAGGCCGCCGTCGACGATCGCCAGCCGAGACGCGCGTCTCCTGCGGCGACTCGGCGCCGACCCGTGCCCGCTCGACCGCGGCCAGGAAGGCGGCGGCCCCGTGCGTGCTGCGGCATCGGAGCGCGAAGGCGGTCAGCTCGGCGACGGTCGTGAACGGTCGCCGGGGCAGGCGCAGGTCGGGGTAGTGCTCGGAGGCCGTGATGAGCGCGTCGATGAGCACGACGAGCTCGTCGGGGTCGGTGTCGCGCGCCATCGACAGCACGGCGGACACGGGGCCGAGGAGGGCGAGACCGTCGATCGACCCCGATCGGAACCGAGACGCGTCGAACTCCCGCGTGCGGACGCCGCGCGCGCGGGTCCGCGTCGAGCCGGCAGGGACGCCGATGATGAGCGGCTCGGACCGACTGCCAGCGCGCTGCGACGGGGAGCCCCCACAGCCGTGCCGCGGTGATGCCGGCGAACACGTGCCCGGGCCTCATTCGCTGCGCGTACGCCGCGGCCATCGTGCGCACGTCCGCTCGGTTCACCGACCGAGCGGACGCCGCTGAACGGCGCCGCCAGGTCGCTGCCGCGGAGGCGGCTGGGCGAGACGCCCTGCGGCGAGCGCGGCTGCCACGCCGAACGGGCGGTCGGCGAAGGGCTCGGGCAGCGGGGCGCGTCGGTTCACCCGCGCATCGTGGACCGACTCGCCTCGCGTGCGTGCCGCATCCGGTCGTGCCTGTGGACGAGCGCGCCCGGCGAGGCTTCCGGTACGGATCTGCGGGTGCTCCTTGCGGACATCCGCAGATCGGTACCGCAATCGGATCGCACGCCGATGCTCCGGTACCGATGTGCGGATGCGCGGCGCCGGCACCCGCAGACCGGTACCGGAAGCGGGCTACGGGGTGCGGTCGGGCGCACGCACCTCGCGGTCGTCGTCGATCACCGTGGGCCTCGGGTGCACCGGCAGCAGGAGCAGCGAGGCCCGCGAGCAGCACGATCACGATGCCGAGGATGCCGAAGCGGGTGTCGCCGGTGACCGAGACGAAGATGCCGAAGAGCGTCGGCGCGAGGAACGACACCGCGCGACCGGTCGTCGCGTAGAGGCCGAACATCTCGCCCTCGCGCCCCTCCGGCGTGATGCGCGCCATGAACGAGCGCGACGCCGACTGCACCGGGCCGACGAACGTCGACAGCGCGAGGCCGAAGACCCAGAACAGCCCCTTGCCCTCGACGAAGAGCACCGCGAGCCCCGAGAGCGACAGGATGATGAGCGACACGACGATGACGAGCTTGGGACCGAACCGGTCGTCGGCCCATCCGCCCACGAAGGTGCCGGCGCCGGCGGCCACGTTCGCGGCGATCGCGAAGAGGATGACCTCGGTCGCGCTGAAGCCGAACACCGACGAGGCGATGATGGCGCCGAAGGTGAAGACGCCGGACAGGCCGTCGCGGAACACCGCGGACGCGGCGAGGAAGAGCAGCGTCTTCGGCGCCGTGCGGCCGATGCGGGCGATCGTGCGGAACAGGATGCGGTACGACTCGACGATGCCCACGCGCGTCGGGACGACACCGGTCGGCGGCAGCTCCGGCACCTTGAGCAGCAGCGGCAGCGCGAAGACGAGGAACCAGAAGGCGCTCGCGAGCACGGCGAGGCGCACGTCGAGCGAGCCGCCCTCGCGGCCGGTCGGGATGCCGAGCACGCCGTTGCCCTCGCCCCCGAGCGGGAAGATGAAGAGCACGAGCAGCAGCGCGAGCAGCACGATGCCGCCGACATAGCCCATGCCCCAGCCGTAGCCCGAGGTGCGGCCGAGCGCCGCCTTCGTCGAGACCTGGTGGAGCATCGCGTTGTAGTTCACCGACGCGAACTCGAAGAAGAGGTTGCCGGCCGCCAGCAGCGCGGCGCCCAGCCACAGGTACTCGGGCACGGGCGTGACGAAGAACATGCCGACCATGGCGAGCACGGTGACCCCGGTGTTCACCGCGACCCACAGCTTGCGGCGACCGCCGCCATCCGACCGCTGCCCGATGACGGGAGCGAGCAGGGCGACGAGCAGGCCGGCGATCGCGACGCCCAGGCCACGACCGAGGCGTTGTCGGCGAGCGCGCGCGTGAGGCCGTCGCCGCCGGCCTCGACGACGGCCGGGTCGACGAAGAGGTCGGATGCGATGTAGCGGCTGAAGACGAACGTCGTCACGACCGCGTTGAACGATGCGGAGCCCCAGTCCCAGAGCGCCCAGGCGGTGGCGCGGCGGCTCAGCTCGCGGCGCGGCACCGGCGCGATGCCGACCTGGGACGGCTGGACCAGCTCGTCGGGGGAGGGCCGCCCGGCGGGGGCGGCCGACGGCTGCTGAGGGACGCTCATGGCACGAGCGTAGGGCTCGCGTCGGGCGCGGCACCGCGCCGGCCCGCCGAACTGCTCGTGTCGCGCGCGTCGAGCGGTGCGACAATGCCCCCGTGGAGATCACGCAGACGCTGCTTCCCGGCGTTGGGATGCGCTACGACATGACCACGACGAGGGGCGTGCCGCTGTCGCTCGTCGTGCACCGCGAGGGGCAGGCCGACCTGTGCGTGCTCGGCCGACAGGATCCCGACGACGTCCGGCTCTCGCTCTCGCTCGACGAGGACGAGGTCGACGCGCTCGTCGAGCTGCTGGGCGCGGCCAGGATCGCCGAGGGGATGCTCGACGTCACCCGCGAGATCCCGGGGCTCCACTCCGCGCGCCTCACGATCGAGCCCGGCTCGCCCTTCGCCGGGCACCCGCTCGGGCACACGAAGGCGCGCACGCTCACCGGCTGCTCGATCGTCGCGATCGTGCGCGACGACGACGTGATCGCCGCCCCCGGTCCGGAGGCGCCGCTCGCGGCCGGCGACTCGCTCGTGGTGGTGGGCTCGGCGACGGGCATCGACCAGCTGCGGGTCCGGCTGCAGCCGGTCTAGGCCATGCACGACCTCGCCCCCCTGCTGCTCGAGCTGGGGGCGGTCGTGCTCGGGGTGTCGCTGCTGGGCCTGCTCGCCCATCGGATCGGCATCTCGCCGGTGCCGCTCATGCTGCTCGCGGGTGTCGGCCTGGGCGCGGGCGGCGTGCTCGACCTCGCCTACGCCGAGCCGTTCATCGGCCCGGCCGCCGAGATCGGCGTGGTGCTGCTCCTGCTGATGCTGGGGCTGGAGTTCACGGCGGAGGAGCTCGCGCAGTCGCTCGCGCGGCACAGCCGATCCGGGCTGATCGACTTCGTGCTCAACGCCGGCGCCGGCTTCCTGCTCGGGCTCGCGCTCGCGCTGCCGCTGCCCGCGTGCCTGGCGCTCGCGGGCATCGCGTGGGTGTCGTCGTCCGGCATCGTCGCGCGGCTGCTGGGGGATCTCGGCAGGCTCGGCAACCGCGAGACGCCCGCGGTGCTGTCGATCCTCGTGATCGAGGACATGGCGATGGCGATCTTCCTGCCCGTGCTCATCGCGGTGCTCACCGGCGCCGAGTGGTGGCAGGCGCTCGGCGCGGTCGCGCTCGCGCTCGGCGCGGTCGCCTCGATCCTGATCGCGTCGCGCCGCGCCTCCGTGCACCTGGGCCGACTGCTCAGCCATCCCAGCGACGAGCAGGTGCTGCTGCGGCTGCTCGGCATCACGCTGCTGGTCGCGGGGCTCACGCAGCTGCTCGGCGCATCGGCGGCGGTGGGCGCCTTCCTCGTGGGCATCGCCGTGCCGCCGTCGCTCGCCGTGCGCGCCCGCGCGATCCTCGGGCCGCTGCGCGACCTGTTCGCCGCGATCTTCTTCTTCTCGTTCGGGCTGCCGATCGTGCCGGCCGAGCTGCTGCCCGTGCTGCCGGCGGCCCTGCTGCTCGCGGTCGTCACGACGGCCACGAAGCTCGGCACCGGCTGGATGGCGGCGCGCCGCGACGGCGTGCAGTGGCGCGGTCGGCTGCGGGCGGGCGCGACGCTCGTGCCGAGGGGGGAGTTCTCGATCGTCATCGCCGCGATGGCCGTCGCCGCGGGCTATCCGCAGATCGGGGCGCTCGCCGCCTGCTACGTGCTGCTGACCGCGATCGGCGGCCCGATCCTCGCCCGGTTCATCGTGCCCGGGCTGCGGCCCGTGCCCGTCTGAGCATCGAGCCGCACGCGCACGACTCACGGGCGATGCACAGCCGCCAAACTTGACCCGACTCGACTCAAGGTGCCAAACTTGAGCCATCGCGACTCAAGTCGCGTCTGCGGTTCCGGGGGACGAGGGCACCGGCGCAGGACGCATCCCACGGATGCCTCCGGTGCGGTCGGTGGTCTCCTCCGCCGGAATCAGGCAGAGCAGTCACAGCAGTCAGACGCAGCACCGCTGCGAACAGGAGGCACAACCATGGCACGAGCAGTAGGCATCGACCTCGGCACGACGAACTCCGTCGTCGCGTTCCTCGACGGCGGCGAGCCCACCGTCATCGCCAACGCGGAGGGCTTCCGCACGACCCCCTCGGTGGTCGCCTTCGTCAAGGAGGGCGAGACCCTCGTCGGCGAGCCCGCCAAGCGCCAGGCGGTCACGAACGTCGACCGCACCATCTCGTCGGTGAAGCGCCACATGGGCACCACCTGGTCGCAGGACATCGACGGCAAGAAGTTCACCGCGCAGGAGATCTCCGCGCGCATCCTCGGCAAGCTGAAGCGCGACGCCGAGACGTACCTGGGCGAGAAGGTGACGGATGCCGTCATCACGACGCCCGCGTACTTCAACGACGCCGAGCGCCAGGCCACGAAGGAGGCCGGCGAGATCGCGGGCCTCAACGTGCTGCGCATCATCAACGAGCCGACCGCTGCCGCGCTCGCCTACGGCCTCGACAAGGGCAAGGAGGACGAGCTCATCCTCGTCTTCGACCTCGGTGGCGGCACGTTCGACGTCTCGCTCCTCGAGGTGGGCAAGGACGACGACTTCTCGACCATCCAGGTGCGCTCCACCGCCGGCGACAACCGCCTCGGCGGCGACGACTGGGACGACCGCATCGTCGAGTGGCTCAAGAAGCGCTTCCAGGAGCAGTCCGGCGTCGACGTCTCGAAGGACAAGATCGCCATGCGCCGCCTCAAGGAGGCCGCCGAGCAGGCGAAGAAGGAGCTCTCGTCGTCGTCGACCACGAGCATCCAGCTCCCGTACTTCTCGCTCACCGAGAACGGCCCCGCCAACCTCGAGGAGACGCTCACGCGCGCCCAGTTCGAGAACATGACGAAGGACCTGCTCGAGCGCACCCGCAAGCCGTTCGAGGACGTCATCCGCGAGGCCGGCATCAAGGTGGGCGACATCGCGCACGTCGTGCTCGTCGGCGGCTCGACCCGCATGCCCGCCGTCACCGAGCTGGTGACGCAGCTCACGGGCGGCAAGGAGCCCAACAAGAGCGTGAACCCGGACGAGGTCGTCGCCGTGGGCGCCGCCCTGCAGGCCGGCGTGCTGAAGGGTGAGCGCAAGGACGTGCTGCTCATCGACGTCACCCCGCTGTCGCTCGGCATCGAGACCAAGGGCGGCATGATGACGAAGCTCATCGAGCGCAACACCGCCATCCCGACGAAGCGCTCCGAGACCTTCACGACCGCCGAGGACAACCAGCCCTCGGTCGCGATCCAGGTCTTCCAGGGCGAGCGCGACTTCACCCGCGACAACAAGCCGCTCGGCACGTTCGAGCTCACCGGCATCGCGCCGGCGCCCCGCGGCATCCCGCAGGTCGAGGTCACGTTCGACATCGACGCGAACGGCATCGTGCACGTGTCCGCGAAGGACAAGGGCACGGGCAAGGAGCAGTCGATGACGATCACCGGCGGCTCGAGCCTGTCGAAGGAGGACATCGAGCGCATGGTGAAGGACGCCGAGGAGAACGCGGCCGCCGACCACGCCCGTCGCGAGGCCGCCGAGCTCCGCAACACCGGTGAGACGCTCGTCTACTCGGTCGAGAAGGTGCTGACCGACAACGCCGAGCAGCTGCCCGACGACGTCAAGACCGAGGTGCAGGCCGACGTCGACGCCGTGAAGTCGTCGCTCGCGGGCGACGACGACGAGGCCGTGAAGACGGCCGTCGAGAAGCTGCAGCAGTCGCAGTCGAAGCTGGGCGAGGCCATCTACCAGCAGGCGCAGGCGCAGCAGCCGGCCGACGGCACCGACGCCGGCGAGGCGCCGGAGGGCGACCAGCCCGCCGCCGAGGACGATGTCGTCGACGCCGAGGTCGTGGACGACGAGGACGAGAAGAAGCAGCCGTGAGCGAGCGCGAGGAGTCGAACATGCAGGACGAGCCCATCGAGCCCGTCGAGCCCGCTTCGGCCCCGGACGCGTCGACCGCTCCCGCGGACGCCGCCGCACCCGCGGCGGCGTCCGCCCCGGCCGAGCCCGACGCCGCGGACGCGGCCGGCGGCGCGACCACGGACGCCGACCAGGCCCCCGCGACCGACTCGTCGGCAGGCGCGGGACAGGACGACCTGACCGACGAGGACCGGGCCCTGCTCGAGGGCGAGGCCGCGGCGATCGAGGCCGAGCGTGCGACGTTCGAGGCCAAGTCGGCCGCCCAGCTCGACGAGCTGGCAGCGCCTGCGGGCCGAGTACGTCAACTACCGCAACCGCACCGAGCGGGAGCGCGCGGGCGACCGCGACGCGACGACGGCATCCGTCATCAAGGCGATGCTGCCGGCGCTCGACGACCTCGACCTGGCTGAGAAGCACGGCGACCTCGCCGCTGGTCCGCTCGCGATGGTGGCGCAGAAGCTGCGCGCCTCGTTCGACCAGCTGGGCGTCGTGAAGCTCGGCGCGGTCGGCGAGCCGTTCGACATCGACAAGCACGAGGCGATCGCCCAGCTGCCGAACCCGGAGGTGACCGAGATGGTCGTCGCCGACGTCGTGCAGTCGGGCTACCGCGTCGGCGACCGCATGCTGCGCGCCGCCAAGGTCGCGGTGTTCGTCCCGGCCGAGTAGTCGGGGGCCGGGCGATGGCCAGCAACGACTGGTTCGACAAGGACTTCTACGCCACTCTCGGCGTGCAGAAGGACGTCGCGCCTGCCGATCTGAAGAAGCAGTACCGCAAGCTCGCGCGCCAGTTCCACCCGGACTCCAATCCGGGCGACGCCAAGGCGGAGGCTCGCTTCAAGGAGATCTCCGAGGCGCACGCCGTGCTCTCGGACCCGAAGCAGCGGCAGGAGTACGACGCGGTCCGCGCGATGGCCGGCGGCCGCCCGCGGTTCGCGCCGGGCGGGTCCGGCGGCTTCGAGGACGTCTTCGGCGGCTTCGGCGGGGGCCCGCGGGTGCAGTACTCGCAGGGCGACTTCGACGACCTGCTGGGCGGCATGTTCGGTGGCGGCGGCAGCCCGTTCGGCGCGCGCCGCCCCGCGAAGGGCCGCGACGTCACGGCGCGCGCGGCGCTCGACTTCACGTCGGCGGTGCAGGGCGACACGCTGAAGCTGACGGTCGGCGGCAAGACGATGACCGTCAAGGTGCCCGCGGGCGTCCACGACGGCCAGAAGATCAAGCTGGCCGGCAAGGGCGACGCGTCCGCGACCGGCGGCGAGCCCGGCGACCTGATCCTCACGGTGCAGGTGCGGCCGCATCCGGTCTTCACGATGGACGGCCTCAACCTGCGCGTCGACGTGCCCGTCACGTTCGCGGAGGCCACCCTCGGCGCGACGATCGAGGTGCCGACGCTCGGGGGCAGCCCGGTGCGGCTGAAGGTCGCACCGGGCACGCCCTCCGGCAGGGTGCTGCGCGTCAAGGGGCGCGGCGTCGCCGGCCGGAAGGGCACGGGCGACCTGCTCGCGACCATCCAGGTGGCGGTGCCGAGCCACCTCACCAAGCAGCAGGTCGAGCTGCTCGAGCAGTTCGTCGAGGCCGGACCGAACGAGTCGCCGCGCGCCGAGCTGCTCGCGAAGGCGAAGGCGGCCTGATGGCGCCCGTGCCGGCCGGCTTCGACGAGACGTCGCCGATCTTCTCGATCGCGGCGGCCGCCGAGCTGGCCGGCCTGCACGCCCAGACGCTGCGCCAGTACGACCGGCTCGGCCTCGTGCAGCCGAGCCGCACGGCCGGCAACACGCGCCGCTACTCGATGCGCGACATCGGGCGGCTGCGGCAGGTGCAGATGCTCTCGGGCGAGGGCGTCTCGCTCGAGGGCATCCGCCGCATCCTCGACATGAGCGACGAGAACCGCGAGCTGCGCGTGCGCGTGCGCGAGCTCGAGTCGGCGCTGGCGGATGCGGTGATGCAGCAGCAGGGACGCCGCGTGTTCGCGGCCGGCACCGCCGGCATCACGACCATCCGCGCCGGCGCGAGGCCGTCGAAGCCCGGCTCGGTCGTGCTCTGGCGCCCATCCGCGCGCTGACCCGAGCGTTCACCGGATCCAGGGCAGTGCGCGACGGGCGTCGGGCGGCCGTGCGGGGGCTGTCCAGACCGCGGATCGCGCGGCTACAGTGCAGGCATGCTCGTGGGGCGCGGCCCGGAGCAACGGGCGATCGAAGCGCTGGCGGCAGGCGCCAGGCTCGGCCGCAGCGGCGTGCTGCTGCTCGTCGGCGACGCGGGCGTCGGCAAGACCGCGCTGCTCGACGCGACGGCCACCGCCGTCGGCGACATGCAGCTCTGCCGCATCACGGGTGCCGAAGCGGAGCGCGACCTCGCGTTCGGTGGCATCTCGCAGCTCGTCGGCTCGGCGACCCACGAGCTCGACCGCCTTCCGCCCCCGCAGGCGCTCGCGCTCGGTATCGCGCTCGGCAGGCACACCGGCACCGACGTCGACCGGCTCGCGATCGGGGCGGGCACGCTCGCCATCCTGAGCGACCGGGCCGGGGTGCGCCCGCTCGCCGTGCTGGTCGACGACGCCCAGTGGCTCGACCACGCCTCCGCCCAGGCGCTCACCTTCGCCGCTCGTCGGCTGCTCGTCGACCCGATCCTGCTGCTGGTCGCGATCCGCGCCGGTGAGGAGAGCCCGCTGCTGCACGCCGGGCTGCCCCACCGCGAGCTCGCCGGGCTCGAAGCGGCCGATGCGCGCACGCTGCTCGCCGCGCGCACGGGCACGCCGGTGCCGATGCTGCAGACGGAGCGCCTGGTGCGGGCCACCAGCGGCAACCCTCTCGCGCTGCTCGAGCTCGCCGACGACCCGGTCGGCATCGATGGGCTCGGTCCGGAGGACCCGGTGGCCCTGCGCGCGGCGCTCGCGCGCGCCTTCCTGGTCCGCGTCGAGCGCTTGCCTGAGCCGACGCAGGCGGCGCTGCTCGTGGCCGCGTGCGCCTCCGGTGATCCGCTCGTGGTGGCAGAGGCGTGCCGTGCGCTCGGCGTGGATCCGGTCGCCCTGCGCGACGCCGCAGACGCGGGGCTCATCCGGCAGGCGAGCACGCTCGAGTTCCAGCACCCCCTCGTGCGGGCAGCGCTCGTGGGGGCGGCCGCTCCGGACCGGCTCCGCGCGGTGCACGCCGCCCTCGCGCGAGCGAGCGCAGCCGACGCCGACCGCCAGGCGTGGCACCTCGCCGCGGCCGCGGGAGGCCCCGACGATGCCGTCGCTGCCGCGATGGGTGAGGTCGCCGACCGGGCTCGGGCGCGCGCAGCCCACGACGTCGCCGCGTCGGCGCTCGAGCGCGCTGCCCAGCTGTCGACGGACGCGCCGGTGCGGGCCGCGCGGCTCGTCGCGGCAGCCGAGAGCGCCTGGCTCGCGGGGCAGCGGGAGCGGGCGCTCGCGCTGCTGCGGCGCTTCGACGGCGCAGGCGGTGCCGAGCAGGTCGCCCGTGCCGGCCACCTGCTCGGGACGATCGCCGCGCGCACGGGGTCGGTCGAGGAGGCGATCGTGCGGTTCACCCGGGCCGCGGAGGCGGTCGAGGCCCGGCTGCCCGACGCGGCGATCGAGCTGTGGGCCGACACGGTGAACGCGGCCTTCCTCCGCGCCGACACAGGCGCGCTCCGTGCCGTCGGGACCGCGCTGGAGCGGCTCGTTCCGCGAGCCGTGTCGCCCCGCGCGCGGGTGCTGGGCGATCTCGCGGCCGGCATGGCGATGACGCTCACCGGCGAGGACGGGGCCGTGCGCATCCGCCGCTCGCTCGAGCACCTCGTGACGAGCGACACCCTGCACGCCGACCCGCTGCGCGCCGAATGGCTCGTGCTCGGCCCGCTCTACCTGCGCGAGGAGGGCGCGTTCCGCCACCTCGTGCACCAGGCGCTCGCCGAGACGCGCGAGGCGGCGGCGCTCGGCGAGCTCGCACACCTGCTGCGCCTCGTCGCGCTCGACGATGCGACGACCGCGCGCTGGACGCGCGCCGACGCCGAGTACTGCGAGAGCATCGCGCTCGCGCGCGAGCTCGGGCAGTCGAGCGACCTCGCGCTCGGGCTCGCCGGCCTCGCGTGGCTCGAGGCGCGCATGGGCAGGGAGCGCGCATGCCGCGAGCACGCCCGCGAGGCGATCCGCCTGAGCGACGAGCACGGCATCGTGATCGGCCGGGTGTGGTCGTACCTCGCGCTCGGACAGCTCGAGCTGGGTGCAGGTCGGCCAGAGCCGGCGCTCGAGTCGTTCGACGCGGTGGATGCGCTGCTGCGCGCATCAGGGGTGCACGACATCGACCTCCACCCGGGATCGGAGCGGGTGGAGGCGCTCGTGCGGCTGGGCCGCAGCGAGCAGGCGCGCGGGATCGCGCTCGAGCACCATCGGCTGTGCCTCGCGAACGGGCAGCCGTGGGCGCTCGCCCGCGCGGAGCGAGCGCTCGGCATGGTCGCGGCGGACGACGAGGCGGATGCGCACTTCGAGGCGGCCGCCGCGCTGCACGCGACGACGCCCGATCGGTTCGAGGCGGCCAGGACCGCCCTCGCGCACGGAGCGTCGCTGCGACGCAGGCGCCGCCGTCGCGACGCGCGCGGACTGCTGCACGGCGCGCTCGCGGCCTTCGACGCCCTGGGCGCCGCGCACCTCGCCGGCCAGGCCGCGGTCGAGCTCGCCGCAACGGGGGAGGCCCCGCAGCGCCGGGGCGCGAGCAGGCTCGCGGTGCTCACGGGCCAGGAGCGTCAGATCGCCGAGCTGCTCGCGGCAGGGCGGAGCACCCGGCAGGCGGCTGCCGCGCTCTTCCTCAGCCCGAAGACCGTCGAGTACCACCTGCGCCACATCTACACGAAGCTCGCCGTGCGGTCGCGGGTCGAGCTCGCGGCGTCGCTCACCGACGAGCAGCCCGAGGGATCGGGATCCGCGGGTTGAGCGCCGGGTTCGCGCCGGAACCGGAACCGGCGGCCGCGGCGCACTCCGTGCGGTCGACGGCCGGCATGGTCACACCCGGACCTCGAACACGTTGTTGAACGGTGTCGTCGCGACGGTGCGGAACCGGGTGAAGCCCGCCGCGGCGGCGACATCGCGGATGCGGGCGGGTCCGGCCTGCGTGCCGAGCGCGGTGCCGACGTCCTGCGACAGCGAGGCGGGCGTGCACAGCAGGGTCGAGAACGCGTAGTACGCACGGCCGACGGCGTTGAAGTTGTCCTCGGGTCGGTCGCCGGCGATCGGCTCGACGATCATCCACGTGCCGTCCTCGGCAAGGATGTCGCGCACCTCTTTCGCTGCGCCGACCGGATCGCCCATGTCGTGCAGCGAGTCGAACATCGTCACGAGGTCGTAGCCGGAGCCGGGCTGCTCGCTGCTGTCGGCAACCCGGAAGGTGGCGCGATCCCCGACGCCGGCCTCGGCGGCGCGCTCGTTGGCGACCGCGATCGACGCCGCGTGGTAATCGGTGCCGACCACCGTCGCGTTCGGGAACGCCTGCGCGATGAGGATGCCCGGCGCGCCGTACCCACAGCCGACGTCGGCGACGGTGCCACCCTGCTCGAGCTTCTGCACGACGCCGTCGAGCGCCGGGAGCCAGGTGCCCGTGAGGTTCGCGAGGTAGCCGGGGCGGAAGAAGCGCTCGCAGCCCTCATGCACGTCGGTGTTGTGCTCGTGCCAGCCGTAGCCGGCGCCGGAGCGAGCCGCCTCGAGGATCGCTGGGGTGTCGCGGATCGTCCCGTGGGCGATCTGGAACAGTCCTTGCAGGTAGGCGGGGCTGTCGGCGTCCGTGAGGGCGATCGCGTGCTCGGGCGAGATGCTGAACAGCGCCGAGCCCGGGTCGTAGTCGATGTAGCTGCCGGCCGCCTGCGCGTTGAGCCACTCCCGCGCGTAGTGCTCATCGGTCGAGGTGAGCCGGGCGAGCTCCGGCGCGGCGAGCGGGCCGTGGTCGGCGAGCGCTCGGTAGTAGCCGAGCCGGTCGCCCATGACGACGAGCGCCGCGTTCAGTGCGGCGCCGACCTCGTCGACGGCTCGGAAGACGAACGACATCAGCGCGTCCGTGTCGATCGCGACGTCTGCGGGCGGCGTCGCCGCGGCACTCGTCGGGGTGGGGCTGGTGGTCATCGGAGGTCCCTCAGAAGCGTGGGGCTCGCGGATCCGTGCTCCACCAGCCCTGGATGCGCCAAGGCTCCACCCGAGCGGGCGGGGGCCGCATCCGGGCACCCCCCTAGTCCGAGCGAACGCCGCCAGCCCCGACTGCCATGATGAGCGGGTGGAAGGTGACCGCCGCGCGACGACCGACCCGGTCGCGCCCCCGCCGCCGGGCGCCGACACCCCGGTGCCGTCGGACGCGAGCGCGCGTGCCGCCGCCGCGGGACGCGCCCCTCGCGTCGTGCCGCCGGAGGTGCCGGGACCCGACCGCCTCGTGCCCAAGAAGGCGCTCGAGACCCGCGCCGAGGAGCGCGCCCGACTGCGCCGCGAGCGGCTCGCGCTCGGACCCGTGCTGCCCGCGCAGGGCGTGATGAACCCGGCAGCCGGCTTCGCGCCGCAGGGCGCGATGCTGCCGCCAGGGCTCGTGCCCGCGGTGGCCGACTCGATGCCGCAGCGGTTCGTGCCGACCGGATGGGGCCAGCCGGGGATGCCCCCTCCCGGTCCGCATGGGCCGTACGGCGCCGAGCCCGGTGGCTACGGGCAGCCGTATGGATCGCCCGCCTACGGCCAGCAGGCTCCTGGCTACGGTCCACCGGCCTCACTACGGTGCCGCCCCCTACGGAGCAGCGCCCTACGGCGCCATCCCCTACGGAGCCGCCCCCTACGGCGCGATGCCGTACGCGCAGACGCCCTACGGCCCGCAGCCCTACCCGCAGATCCTGCTGCTGCCACCGCGCATCCGCTGGACCAAGCGGCAGCGGGCGGCCGCCATCCTCAGCTCGTGGGCGGGGCAGACGCTCATGGCGCTCGCGACGCACTTCCTGACCGCGTTCGCCATGATCGTGGGGCTCGCGTTCCTCCTGCACAGCACGGGCGAGGACCCGGCCGAGTTCGAGGCCGACTCCCTGACGACCATCGTCTCGCTGTGGTCGACGCCGGAGCGCGTCGTGGCGACGGCGGTGATCGGGCTGCTGATCGGCGGCGTCATCCTGGCCCTCGGGTGGCTGACGAACGCGCTCTGGGCGAAGTCGGCAGGGCTCGCGAAGCCGCACCGCTCGACATGGCTCGCGTGGCTGTGCACGACCGCGGCGACCGGTCTGCTGGGCGTGCCTGATCTGGCCGACGGCGCTCTTCAGCGGCATGTTCCTCCTCGTGGCCTCGAGCTCGGCGTCGCTCACGATCGGCTCGATGTGGACGGTGCTGTTCTCGCTGCTCGCGATCGCGATCGTGCTGACCGGCGGCGTCGGGCTGCTCTTCGGCTGGCTCTTCCTCTCGACCGCGCGGCCGCGCGTCGACTACCGAGCGCTGGCCGAGGCGGAGGAGGCCGAGGCGCGCGCCCGGGACGAGGCCGAGCTCACCGCGGTGCAGCTGCGCGGGGAGCCCTCGTCGCGATGAGCGGCCCGCGCCGGCCCGCGCGCCCGGATCCGCTCGACGCCGGCCAGCGCGCGGCGGTGCGCGCCGCCGGTGCGACCGGACTGTCGCTCGTGGCCGCGGGGGCGAGCCTCGTCTGGGGGCTGCTGGTCGCAGCGATCGTGCTGCTGCTCGTGCGCTCCGTGGTCGTCGACCTCTTCGACGACGTCGAGTGGGGCAGCTCCGTGGTGCAGTGGGTGCAGCAGCTCGACGGGCGCCCGCTCGTGCCGCTCGTGCTCGTGCTCGTGGTGCTGGCGGTGGCAGCCATGGCGCTCGGCTGCTGGCTGAGCACCCGGCGGATGCGGCGGGCGGGCGTGCCGTCGGCGGCGGCGGTCAGCTTCCGCGGCGCCGCGCTCGGCACGGCGCTGCAGGCGGTGCTCTCGACCGTCTCGAGCTGGCTGCTCGGCCTCGTCGTGCTGCTGACGGGGGTCGTCGGCTTCTGGATCATCGCCGCCATCTTCGTGCTCGCCTCGATCATCGTCTCGACGCTGATCGGATGGCTCGCAGGCCCGCGCACCTGGCTCGCGATCGCGCGCCGCGAGGCTCGCCGCGCGCACACCGCGGCGCCCCCGTCCGCGTGGGACGAGGGCGCCGCGGTCTGAGGGCATCCCTCCCGGCCTAGCCGTCCGCGCCGGTCGAGGTCATGGTCTCGCTCTGCTGCGAGCCGCCGCCCGCGTCGATCTGCGTCTGCTGCCCGCGCTGCTCGACCGAGATCTTGCGGGGCTTCGCCCGCTCGGCGACCGGGATCGTCAGCATCAGCACGCCGTGCTCGTAGTGCGCCTGGATCTGCTCCATGTCGACGTCGTTGCCGAGCCCCAGCTGCCGCATGTAGCGGCCGGCCGGCCGCTCCTGTGCGAGCCACTGCGCGCCGTCGGAGGAGCCGATGGTGCGCTCCGCCTGGATCGTCAGCGTGTTCGCATCGACGTTGAGGTCGATCGAGCCCGGGTCGACGCCCGGCAGGTCGACGTTCACGATGTAGTGATCCCCCGCGCGGTAGAGATCCATCGGCATCCAGCTCGAGGATCGCTCTGCGCCGCCGCTCGTCAGCAGCCGCGCGGCCATGCGGTCCATCTCGCGGAACGGGTCGAAGGTCAGTGCCATGGACAACCACCTCCTCAGCATCGGGCCGCCGCCCCCATGCGGCGGTCCCCAGTGTCTGTGGCAGCCCCGCGGGGCGAGCCCCTCGGAGCGCGGCCAGATTAGCACTCGGTGCATCCGAGTGCCAGTGGATTTCGGCTGATTCCCAGGGTTCTCCTGCCATCGACGTCGTGTGCTGCAACGCATCATGCGCGATGGGCAGTCCTCCCCATCGCGCACCCGCGAGCATCCCTCATACTCTGTACTGACGATGGAGGCATGACGGATGGCGATGAATCTGCCGGGCGAGCTGGTGTGGGTGCTCGACATGCTCGGCTACGACTGGCCGCCCCTCGACGAGGATGAGATGCGGCGGGCCGCGGCCATCATGCGTCAGTTCAAGGACGACGTCGAGGGCACGGTGAGCGTCGCCGACAGCAGGGTGAAGGCCGGGGTCGGCGCGGCCGTCAAGGGGCAGGTCTCGACCTCGTTCACCGACGCGTGGGACACCGACAGGTCGACGAACATCCAGAAGCTCATCGACGCGCTCGACCCGGTCGCTGGCGGCATCGACATCGGCGCCGACGCCGTCGTCGCGCTCAAGGTGAAGGTGATCGCCGAGCTCGTCATCACGGCCGCGCAGATCGCCGCGGCGGCCGCGAGCGCCGTCTTCACGCTCGGGGCCAGCCTCGCCGCGAACGCCGCGATCCTGGCGCTGCGCAAGAAGGCGCTCGACGTGCTGACGAACATCATGGTCGACCAGCTCGCGCAGCAGCTGCTGCCGATGATCATCGAGCCGCTCCAGGGGCCGATGATGGACGGCATCACCGCGATGCTCGACGCGGAGCTCGTCGAGGGGGCCGTCGGCGACGTGTCGGAGTTCAAGGCCGACCTCGACGCGCTCGAGACCGCCGCGGGCGACCTCGAGTCCAACGCTGCCGATCAGGAGCGACTCGCCGACGACTTCGTCGCGCAGATCACCTCCTGCCAGATCTTCACGGGGTGATGCGGGGATGTCGACGATCAAGATCATCCTGAAAGAGGCGTTCGACGTGGTCGAGGACCTCGTGCCGAAGGCCGCCAAGGCCGTCGCCGAGAAGTCGACGAGGCTGAGCACCAAGACGCGGCAGATCAAGCAGCAGATCGAGGCGAAGGACGCCGAGCTCGCGGCGGGCCACAAGCAGCCGGACGCGCCGACGCAGCACACCGCCCCGCGGATCCACGAGCAGGCCGCCGAGCACGGCATCGCGAACCCGCAGGCGGGCATGCGCGTCTGGCGCATCTACGGCGAGGCGCAGGACACGATCGGCGGGCTGCAGCGCGGCTCGATGCCGGGCGGCGCATCGTGGACGCCCGTCGACCCGACCGGGTCCACCGACTTCCGCTGGGACGCCGGGCTGCCCGACGAGAACCCCGGACGGTTCCTCATCGAGGGCATCCTGCGCCGGCCCAGCCATGTCACCGAGGTGCGCCCTGCCGTGCCGCTCGACGGCAACCCCGGCGGCTGGCCCGAGTACCTCATCGACAATGCGCTCGACGCCATCGAGATCCGCGACGTCACCGGTGTGAACGCCCCGTGGACGCGGCAGCCGGGCGACTGGACGCCGCCTCCGCCGGTACGATGACCGGCGGAGAGGCGACGATGACGGACATGAGCCCGGCTGCGATGGATGCGGTCGCGCGCCTGCGCGAAGGGCTGCACAGCGGCGACACGGCTGCCGTCGCGCTCGGCCTGCAGCAGGTGCCGATCGCGATCGCGGTCGACGACGGGCAGCCGCGCGTGGCGGTCGACGGAGACCGACGGGTGCTCCCGGTGTTCCTCGACATCGACTCCTGGCGCGCATTCGGGCTGCCCGGCGACCCCCAGCTGCTGCGGGACGCCGCGCTGCTCGCGCTGCTCGAGGCGCTCGCGCACGTCGACGACCTCGTGATCGACCCGGCGCTGCCCTCGGCGATCCGGGTGCCGCGCACCGATGTCGTGCAGCTGCTCGGCGGCACCACGGACGCAGCGGCCGAGACCGCCGGCTTCGACCAGGACGCGCAGCTCGCTGCGAGCGCCCGGTCCGTGCTGCAGGCCGCCGGCCATCGGGGCACCGCGACGGCGTGGGCCGTGCAGCGCGTGACCGCCGCCGGGTCCACGCCCGCGATCGCCGTCGCCGACGGCGCGGACGACGCGACGCTCGAGTCGATCGCGAGCGCCCTCGGCCGCGCGGACCTGCCGCGCGACCTCGAGCTCGTGCAGCTCGACGCCGCCTGGACGCGCACCGCGCGCGACGCGTGGGCCGGGGTCGCCGTCGCGTGAGGCTCGGCAGCAGCGAGCACTACGGCTGGGAGAGGCCGCGCACGGTGTCGGTCGGCGGCGTCTTCGACGGCGCCGAGCTGGCGGGCGAGTTCGCGTGGCTGCGCGTGCCCGATGGCGCGAAGGGCGGCCCGCTCGACGTGATGGTGCGGCTCCGCACCGGGCGCGTCGAGCCGTGGCGCGAGCCGCAGCAGGGGGAGCGGCTGCAGCTGCAGGCGTGGGAGCTCGGCGAGGAGGAGGCCGCGCTGCTGGGCCTCGCGGTCGAGCTCGACGAGACGGAGCCGTGGACACCGCCGAAGCGCAACCCCGACCTCTGGCTCTGGGTCGAGGGCTGATCCGCCCCTTGCCGCCGGCACCGGCCGCGGGCATGCTCGGACACGGCGCGGCGCCGACGAGCCGCGACGTGGAGAGGAGCAGCGATGCGGCTGATCGCGCACGAGTTCATGACCCTGGACGGCGTCATGCAGGGCCCCGGCGGGGTCGATGAGGACACGAGCGGCGGGTTCCGCTACGGCGGCTGGGTCGCGAACGCCTTCGACGAGACGGTCGGCGAGGTCGTCACGGGCTGGTTCGCGAAGACCGACGCGCTGCTGTTCGGCAGGGTCACGTACGGCATGATGGCCGCCTACTGGCCGCAGGTGACCGACCCCGACGACCCCGTAGCGCAGCGGCTCAACACCGCGCCCAAGCACGTCGTCTCCACGACGATGCGGGAGGCGGATGCGTCCTGGGCCGGCACCGCGTCGATCATCGGCGACGACGTGGTCGCGCGCATCCGCGAGCTCAAGGCGTCCGGCGACGGCGAGCTGCAGGTGCACGGCTCCTGGCAGCTGCTGCAGACGCTGCTCGCCGCGGACCTGCTCGACGAGCTGCGCGTGATCGTCTTCCCGACCGTCGTCGGCCCCGGCAAGCGGCTGTTCCACGACGTCGCGCGCCCGTCGGGCTTCGAGGTCACGGATGCACGGGTCGCCGCCAGCGGTGCCGTCGCGATGACGCTCACCCCGGCACCCTTCCGCACGGCGACCTACGTGGTCGTCGACGGCAAGGAGGTCCAGGTCGAGCAGTAGCCGTCGGGCCGGCCACCCCGAACGGTAGGGCCAGCCCCCATCCGCCGCGCCCGGCGCGCTGCCCGCCCGCCGCGCGGCCGAGCAGCACCCGATCGACGCGCTGCGCTACGAGCAGCGCGACCGCTGCGCGAGCATGCGCTCGGCAGCGCGGATGCGCACAGGGCGGCACCCCGCATCCGTGAGCCGGGCGACGATCGCCGGCTCGCGGCGCGCGAGCAGCATGCCCCGCCGCACGAGGAAGAGCGGCGCCTTGCGGCGCTCGCGCAGGTCGCGCGCGAAGCGCAGGCCCATCGTCACCCAGCGCGAGCGGTGCACGCAGATCGCGTCGGCGAGGATCCCGCGACGCTCGGCGAGCGCCACGACCTCGCCGACGAACACGCCCTCCGCGACGAACAGCGGGGCGCCGTCGAGGGTGACCTCGCGGGTGCCGGCGGATGCGCTGCGCGAGATGTCGTAGACCGGCGCGGCCGTGCGGCCGGTGCGGGCGAGCTCCTCGAGCGCGTCGATCGCCCGGTCGAGGTGCCACGAGCCCGGGTGGTCCCAGTCGACCTCGCCGGTGTCGAGCCGGGGGAGCGCCGGGTCGTCGCCCTCGCGGTAGAAGTCGTCGAGCCGCAGCACCGGCAGGCCCGACTGCTCGGCGATGCGCGACTTGCCCGAGCCGGAGGCGCCGCCGATGAGGACGACGCGGGCGAGGGGCTCGTCGGCATCGGGCATGGACTCGATCTTCCCACGACAGCGACCGGCCGGATGCGCGGGGCAGCGCGCCGTTCAGCGCCGCGTCAGTGATGACGGGCCATGCTCGACGCATGCGGGTGCTCCTGGTCGACGACGAAGCGCGCCTCACCGACGGCATCCGGCGCGGCCTGGGCGCCGAGGGCATGACGGTCGACGTCGCCCACGACGGCGTGGACGGGCTGTGGCGGGTGCGCGAGTTCGCGTACGACGTCGTGCTGCTCGACGTGATGATGCCCGGCATGAGCGGCTACCGGGTGTGCCAGACGATGCGGGCGGAGGGCATCTGGACGCCCGTGCTCTTCCTCACCGCGAAGGACGGCGAGTGGGACGAGGTCGAGGGTCTCGACACCGGCGGCGACGACTGGCTGACCAAGCCGTTCTCGTTCCCCGTGCTCGTCGCGCGCATCCGGGCGCTCGCGCGCCGCGGCGGCCGCGCTCGCCCGGTCGTGCTCGAGGCGGGCGACCTGCGCCTCGACCCTGCCGCGCGCACGGTGCACCGCGGCGACGTCGAGCTCGAGCTGACCGCGCGCGAGATCGCCGTGCTCGAGCTGCTCATGCGCCGGCGCGGCGAGGTCGTGACGAAGGCCGAGCTGCTCGACGACGTCTGGTCGGAGGAGTTCGACGGCGATCCGAACATCGTCGAGGTCTACGTCGGGCGGATCCGGCGCAAGGTCGACCGCCCGTTCGACCGGGCGGCGATCGAGACCGTGCGCGGCGCCGGGTACCGGCTGGCGGCCGACGGTGGGTGAGCGCCGGGGCGACGGTCCGCGACCGCGCCGCCGCGCATCCATCCGGGTCCGCATCCTCGCGGCCGCGCTCGCGGTCGTGACCCTCGCGCTCGGGCTCGGCGCCGTGACGTTCGTCTGGACGCTCGAGCGCATGCTGCAGGCATCGGCCGCGCAGCAGCTCGCCGACGAGCTGGCCGCGCTCGCGGAGGGCATCGATCAGGGCACGATCCAGACGGCGGCGCTCGTCGAGCGCGACGACGACATCCTCGTCGCGCTGCGCTCCGAGGCCGGTGTCGTGGTGAACGCGGACCCCGCGGCGCAGGTGCCCGTCCCCGCCGGCCCGGAGCCGACCGTGGCGACGGTCGCGGGCGATCGCTACATCGTCGCGTCGGCCGACGTCGACGCCGGCACGATCGTGGTGGCACGCTCCACCGAGGCGATCGACGACGCGGTGCGGTCGGCGACGACGCTGCTCGCGATCGCGGTGCCGCTCGTGGTCATCCTCGTGGGCACCGTGGTCTGGATCGTCGTCGACCGCGCGCTCGCGCCGGTCGAGCGCATCCGCTCCGAGGTGGATGCGATCGACGCGAGCGCGCTCGACCGGCGGGTGCAGACGACGAGCCGGGGCGACGAGCTCGACCGGCTCGCGGGCACCATGAACCGGATGCTCGCGCGCGTCGAGGCGGGCGCGCGGTCGCGGCGCCGATTCGTGTCGGATGCGTCGCACGAGCTGCGGTCGCCGCTCGCGACCATGCGGCAGTTCGCCGAGCTCTCGCGCGCGCATCCCGACGCCGTCGCACCCGGTGAGCTCGCCGACGTCGTGGTCGACGAGGGCGAGCGGATGCACGCGATCGTCGAGGGGCTGCTGCTGCTCGCCCGGCTCGACGAGCACGAGGCCGGGCAGCGGCGGTCGGTCGACCTCGACGACATCGCGCACGCCGAGCTGTCGCGGGTCCGTGCGCTCGGCCGCAGCGTCGACGGATCCGCGGTGCGGGTCGCGCCGGTGGTCGGGGACGAGCGACTGCTCGGTCGCGCGTGCCGAAACCTGGTCGACAACGCGCTGCGCCACGCGAGCGGCCGGATCGCGGTCGGCTCGGTGGTGCGCGGGGGTCGGGCGATGCTGTGGGTCGACGACGACGGCGCGGGCGTGCCGGTCGAGCAGCGGGAGCGCGTCTTCGAGCGGTTCGTGCGGCTCGACGAGGGTCGCGCGCGCGACGACGGCGGCTCGGGCCTCGGCCTCGCGATCGTGCGGGAGGTGGCGAAGGCGCACGGCGGCGACGCCTGGGTGACGAGCGCGCCCATCGGAGGGGCGCGGTTCGTGCTCGAGCTGCCCGCGGCTGCGGGCGCCGACCGCGACGCCTGAACAGCCGTTCAGCATCGTTCAGTCTCGCGTCAGCGCCCGACCGGGAAGGTGGTGCACATGAACGAGCAGACCCCCGACGACCCGCAGTCCCCCCAGCACCCGTCCGACGCGCCGCTGGCCGCGAACGACCCGCAGCCGCGCCAGCCTGAGACGCTCGACGCGAGCTCCGACACGGCCGCCACCGCGCAGCACGACGTCGACACGACCACGCCGAAGCGCGGCCGTGGCATCGTCAAGCCGATCCTCGTCGGCTCCGCCGCGGCCTTCGTCGTGCTCGCGGTCGCCGGCATCGGCATGTCGATCGCCGACGCGGTCTCCGACGGCGACGACGAGCCCGCGGGCACGCAGCCCTCGGCGAGCGCGCCCGCGCCGTCCGGCGCACCGACGCCGAGCGCGTCGAGCGACGCGGACGACGACAGCGACGACAGCTCGGGTGCCGCCGCTCCGTCGACGCCGACCGATCTCGAGTCGGCCATCGAGGCTGCGCTCCGTGCCGCCGGCGGCGGCGTCGCGACGAGCATCGACGTCGAGGACCAGGGCTGGGAGGTCGACGTCCGCCTCGACGACGGCAGCGACGTCGACGTGCGCGTGCCGCTCTCCGGCGAGCCGGTCGTGCGTGCCGACGACGACGAGGACCGCTCGAGCGATGCGCCGCTCGACCCGGCCCGCATCGCGGCCATCAGCGATGCCGCGATCGCGGCAGCGGGCGGCGGCACCGTGCTGTCGATCGAGACGGAGGACGACGGTCAGGTGCGCTTCGAGGTCGAGGTCGCCCAGGGCGACGGCGATGTCGACGTCGAGCTCGCCGAGGACCTCGCGGTGGTCTCGGTCGACCGCTGACCACGCGGGCGGCCGCCGCGACGAGCAGCAGCTCGTCGCGGCGGCCGTCGTCGTCCGTCAGCCCGTCGGGGCCTCGAGGAACGCCTCGAGCAGCTCGGTGACGACCGCGGGCTGGGCGGCGTGCACCCAGTGCCCCGCGCCCTTCACGGTCACGCGCCGCACGCGCGGGAACCGCGCCTCCATCGCCTCGCGGTGCTCGTCGCGCACGTAGGCCGAGTCGGCGCCGGCGATCCAGAGCACCGGCCCCTCGTAGACCGCGTCCGTCTCCGGCCAGCCGCGCAGCGCCGCCAGGTCGCGGCGCAGCACCTCGAGGTTGGGCAGCCAGCCCCATCGGTCGCCCTCGCGGCGCAGGTTCGTGAGCAGGAACGCGCGCACGCCGGGGTCGGGGGCGGCGGCGGCGAGCGCCGCATCGGCGTCGGCGCGCGACGCGATCGCGTCGAGGTCCATGCCGAGCATCGCGTCGATGTAGCCGCGGAACTCGTCGCTGCCCTCGTACGCGACCGGTGACACGTCCACGACGCAGAGCCGCTCGACGCGCTCGGGATGGCGCAGCGCGGCGAGCATCGCCGCCTTGCCGCCCATCGAGTGCCCGACCAGCGCGGTGGGCTCGTCGAGGAGCCCTGCCACCGCATCCGCCATCTCGCTGTAGTCGACGCGGTCGGTCCAGTCGGAGCGTCCGTGGTTCGGCATGTCGGCGAGCGTCACGCGGTGCCGGGCGGCGAGCGCCTTGGCGATCTGGGTCCAGTTCTTGCCCTGGCCGAACAGCCCGTGGCAGAAGACGACCGGCGACCCCTGCTCGCCGAGGCGGGTGGTGTGCAGCGTCGGCGTCGTCATGGCCCCCACGCTATCGGCGGCGGATGCGCCGTCGCGGCGGCTCAGGCGGCCACGGTCTCGAGGGCCGCACGACGGCGGCGCGCCCTCGCGAACGCGACGAGCCCCGCGGCGACGAGCAGCACCGTCGCGGCGACGATGACGCACATGATCGCGACGCCGGCGTAGCCGTTCGCGTGCGTGGCCGGGTCGAGGAACGGGTAGGGGTACCACCAGTCGCGACCGGTCGCCTGGTCGAGCGTGCTCGGGCCGCGCAGCAGCGTGTAGCCGAGCCACACCACGGGGAAGATCGCGACGATGCCCAGATCGGCGAAGCGCACATCGCGCTTGCCCGAGCTGACGAGCCAGTCGACGAGCAGCCACAGCGGCGCGATGAGGTGCAGGACCTCGTTCGACCAGCCGAGCGTGGCGCCCTGGGGCAGCTCGATGCCGCGCAGCAGTGTGTTGTAGACGATGCCCGTGACGACCATGTAGGCCGTGGTGCACAGCAGCAGCACGTCGAAGCGCCGCCCGATGCGCGGTCGCCCGAGCTGCGCCGCGACGAGCACGCCGAGCACGACGCTCGCGAGGATGTTCGACTCGATGGTGAAGAAGCTGAAGAAGTTCGTGAGGTCGAGCGGGATCGACGCGTCGCCGCGCGCGGTCCAGAAGGTGACGCTCGTGATGAGCTGGCCGATGACCGCCGCGAGGATGGCGAGGGCGGTGAGCGCGCGGCCGACGAGCAGGACGCGTCGGACGGGGGATGCCGTCGTGGGGCTGGTCGGCATGCGTGCTCCTGGCGATCGGCGGGCCTCGCGCGAGCGCGCGGTCAGGGCGATCCTAGACGGCGCCGACGAGCCCGGAGGCCCCACCGCTAGCGCGGCGCCGCCGTGCCCGCCTCGAACCCGCGCGGTCGACCCGGCGGTGGAACCGCATCCCGCGAGGCCGCCGAGCACGGCGCCGACGAGCGCGACGATCGCGACGAGGACCGCCGAGATGATGGCGGCGGTCGTCGCCTGGCCCTCCGACAGCGGCAGCGTCGGGATCGTGCCCGGCGGGAGCGCGAAGTTCTGGCCGGCGACGAGGCCGATGACGGCCGCGATGATCGCGATCACGACCGCCCACACCCAGACGGCCACGCCCTGCTTGGCACCGTCGAAGCGCGCCATGCGCCCGGCCACGTAGCCGCCGCAGTAGTAGGCGACGAACCAGATCACCAGCAGGATGACGATGCCCCAGATGCCGGTCGACTGCAGATCCTGCTGGGCGTCCTCGACCGCGTCGGCGACCTCGCCGGAGAGCGAGGAGATGAGCGCGACGATCGCCGCGGCGAGTGCGGTGAGCAGCACCAGCGCGCCGGTCGCGGTGAGCCAGCCGAAGAAGGCGGACCCGACCTTGACGCCGCCGAAGCGCGCTCGCTCGCGCGCGACCACGGCCTCCCGGTCCGTGCCGAGGGCGGCGGCGCCGATGCGGCCGCGCTCGCGGTGGTCCGCGACGCCGTCGCGGTCGCGATCGTCCCCGACGGGCTGTCGGCGCTCGCGGTCATCGGCGACCCCGTCGCCGTCGCGATCACGGGTGGTGCCGGCGCGGTCGCCGTCGGTGCCGGGGTCGTAGGGGCGGCTGCGCGGGGTGGCGTCGTCCGGGCCTGTCGTGCTCATGTCGATCTCCTTGCTCGGTCACGTCATCGTGGTCGACGGGCGCCGCGGCGGGCCCCTGTACCCCAGTATCCGCGGTCGCGGCCCGGGAGGCCGGTACTCCCAGGTGGCGTCCAGGGTCCCGGATGTGCGAAGCGCGTCTAGCGCACGCTCAGCATCCCGAGTAAACTTGAGTCAACACCACTCAAGTTTCATCAGATGGGGGAGCAGATGGCACGGATGGGCGGCATGATGCCCGGTCAGGAAGACCAGCGGTCGGCGCTCGAGCAGTTCGGCACCGACCTGACCGCGATCGCGCGGTCGGGCAGGCTCGACCCGGTGATCGGCCGCGACGCCGAGATCCGCCGCATCAGCCAGGTGCTCTCGCGGCGCACGAAGAACAACCCCGTGCTCATCGGTGAGCCGGGCGTCGGCAAGACGGCCGTGGTCGAGGGGCTCGCGCAGCGCATCGTCGCGGGCGACGTGCCCGAGAGCCTCAAGGGCAAGTCGCTCGTCTCGCTCGACGTCAACGCCATGATCGCGGGCTCGAAGTACCGCGGTGACTTCGAGGAGCGCATGAAGAACGTGCTCGCCGAGATCGCGAAGGCCGAGGGTCGCATCGTCACGTTCATCGACGAGCTGCACGTCATCATGGGCGCCGGCGCGGCCGAGGGCAGCCAGGGTGCGAGCAACATGCTCAAGCCCATGCTCGCCCGGGGCGAGCTGCGACTGATCGGCGCCACGACGCTCGACGAGTACCGCGAGTTCGTCGAGAAGGACGCGGCCATGGAGCGCCGCTTCCAGCAGGTCTACGTCGGCGAGCCGAGCGTCGAGGACACCGTCGCCATCCTGCGCGGGCTCAAGGAGCGGTACGAGGCGCACCACAAGGTCACCATCGCCGACAGCGCGCTCGTCGCCGCCGCATCCCTCTCGAACCGGTACATCACCGCCCGACAGCTGCCGGACAAGGCGATCGACCTCATCGACGAGGCCGCGAGCCGGCTGCGCATGGAGATCGACTCGGCCCCCACCGAGATCGACCAGCTGCGCCGCACCGTCGACCGCATGGAGATCGAGCGGCTCGCGCTCAAGCGCGAGCGCGACGACGCCTCGAAGGAGCGCCTCGCGACGCTCGAGGCGACCCTCGGCACGCTCCGCGCCGAGCTGGGCGAGCTCGACGCGCGCTGGCAGACCGAGCGCGCCAGCCTCAACCGCATCGGCGGGCTGCGCGAGCAGCTCGACGAGCTGCGCAGCCGCGCCGAGCGGGCGCAGCGCGAGGGCGACCTCGAGCGCGCGTCGCGCCTGCTCTACGGCGAGATCCCGCAGATCGAGCAGCAGCTCAAGGAGGCCGAGAGGACGGCGGCCGAGTCCGGCGCTCGCATGGTCGGCGACCAGGTGACCGCCGACGACATCGCCGGTGTCGTCGCCGCGTGGACGGGCATCCCCGTCGGCCGGCTGCTGCAGGGCGAGACCGAGAAGCTGCTCGCGCTCGAGGGCGAGCTCGCGCACCGCGTGGTCGGCCAGCGCCAGGCGGTCGCCGCGGTGTCGGATGCGGTGCGCCGCACCCGCGCGGGCGTCTCCGACCCCGACAAGCCCACCGGATCGTTCCTCTTCCTCGGGCCCACCGGCGTCGGCAAGACCGAGCTCGCGAAGGCGCTCGCCGAGCTGCTGTTCGACGACGAGAAGGCGCTCGTGCGCATCGACATGTCGGAGTACGGCGAGAAGCACTCGGTCGCGCGGCTCGTGGGCGCCCCTCCCGGCTACATCGGCTACGAGCAGGGCGGGCAGCTCACCGAGGCGGTGCGCCGCCGCCCCTACTCGGTGATCCTCATGGACGAGGTCGAGAAGGCGCATCCCGAGGTCTTCGACCTGCTGCTGCAGGTGCTCGACGACGGCCGACTCACCGACGGCCAGGGCCGCACGGTCGACTTCCGCAACACCATCCTCATCCTCACCTCCAACCTCGGCTCGGCATACCTGACCGACCCGACGGTCGCGCCAGACCAGGCGCGCGACGAGGTGATGGGCGCGGTGCGCACCGCCTTCAAGCCCGAGTTCATCAACCGCCTCGACGACATCGTCATCTTCGACTCGCTCTCGCTCGAGGAGCTCGGCTCGATCGTCGACATCCAGGTGCTCGGACTCGACCGCCGCCTGCGCGAGCGGCGGCTCGTGGTCGAGGTGACGGATGCCGCTCGGCAGTGGCTGGGGGAGCGCGGCTACGACCCGATGTACGGCGCGCGCCCGCTGCGCAGGCTCATGCAGCGCGAGATCGACGACCGGCTGGCGCGGGCGCTGCTCGCGGGCGAGGTGCGCGACGGCGACACGGTCGTCGTCGACGTGCAGCCCGGCGGCTCGGGGCTGTGGGTCGGTCCGCAGGGCGCCGAGCGGCCCTCGCAGTGGTCGTTCGACGCCGAGGAGGGCGCCGACGTGGTCGAGGGCGAGCCGATCGACGAGGAGTAGCGGCATGCGCGGCATCTGCGGCACGGCATGATCGATCGGGTGCGATCGCGCACCGGACCGGAGGATCGATCGTGGCTGTCGCACCGCACCCCGCGAGGGTCGAGCCTGCGCTGCCGCCGCTGACGCCGGGACCCCACCGGCGTCGCCTCGGCATCGTCTCGATCGTCGCCTGCTTCGGCGGGCTGCTGTTCGGCTACGACACCGGCGTCATCAACGGCGCGCTGCGACCGATGAGCGCCGAGCTCGGGCTCGACGCGCTCTCGGAGGGCGTCGTGACGAGCTCGCTCGTCTTCGCGGCCGCATTCGGTGCGCTCGTCGGCGGGCGCTGCTCGGATGCCGTCGGCCGGCGCACGACGATCGTCGCGCTCGCGGTGCTGTTCTTCGTCGGCACGGTCGTGCTGGTCGCCGCGCCCGGTCTCGCCGTGCTCGTGCTCGGCCGCATCCTGCTCGGGCTCGCCGTGGGCGGCGCGTCGACCGTGGTGCCCGTCTACCTCGCCGAGATGGCCCCGTTCGAGATCCGCGGCTCGATCGCCGGGCGCAACGAGGTCGCGATCGTCGCCGGGCAGCTCGCCGCCTTCGTCGTGAACGCCGGCATCGGCAGCACGCTCGCGCATGTCGACGGCGTCTGGCGCATCATGTTCGCGATCAGCGCGCTGCCCGCGGTCGCGCTCTTCATCGGGATGCTGCGCATGCCGGAATCGCCCAGGTGGCTGCTCGAGCGGGGTCGGCGCGACGAGGCGCTCGCGGTGCTGCGCTCCGTGCGCGGCGACGCGCGTGCGCTCGCGGAGCTCGCCGAGGTCGAGCCCGTCGCCGCGGATGCGCATCGCGCCGCGACCGGGGTGCGCGCGGTGCTCCGCAGCCGCCACCTCCGCCGCATCCTGCTGGTGGGGGTCGGCGTCGGCGTCGCCCAGCAGCTCACCGGCATCAACTCGATCATGTACTACGGCCAGACGGTGCTCGTGGAGTCGGGGTTCTCCGAGTCGGCGGCACTGATCGCGAACATCGCCCCCGGCGTCATCGCCGTGCTCGGCGGGCTCATCGCGCTGCGGCTGATGGACCGGATCGACCGTCGCACGACCCTCGTGATCGGCTTCTCGCTCACGACCGCATGCCACGTGCTGATCGGCGCCGCATCGATGCTGCTGCCGCTCGGCGAGCCGCTGCGGCCCGTGCTCATCCTGACGCTCGTGGTGGCGTTCGTCGGCTCGATGCAGACGTTCCTCAACATCGCGGTCTGGGTCTACCTGTCCGAGATCTTCCCGCTGCGCATGCGCGGGCTCGGCATCGGCATCGCGGTGTTCGCCCACTGGATCGCGAACGGCCTCGTGACGCTCGCCTTCCCGTCGCTCGTGGCGGCCGCGGGCATCACCGGCTCGTTCTTCCTCTTCGCCGCGGTCGGTGCCGCCGCGCTCGCGTTCATCGCGACGCAGGTGCCGGAGACCCGGGGCCGGAGCCTCGAGGCGCTCGAGGCCGACGTCGAGTCGGGCGCGATCTTCCGTCGTTGACCGCGAGCCGCCGCTGCTCGGCTACAGGCCGCCGGTGCCCTTGATCCGCCCGATGACGCCGTTCGGCGAGCTCGACGCGTGCATGGCGCCCATCGACGGGCCGGCATCCGTGACCCGCCGGTAGCCGAGCCAGGCGAGCACGACGCCGATCGGGATGAGCGCGAGCAGCGCGCTCGTCAGCAGCAGGTCGGGCAGCGAATCGCCCCCCGCGCCGAGGAAGAAGGTCGCGACGGGATCGAGCGAGCCCTCGCGCGCGGTGGCGATCGCCGCGTTGAGCCGTGCGCCGGCACCGATGAGCCCCGCGGCGACCAGCGCGCAGCCGGCGATCAGCCTCGCGAGGGCGGCGGCTCGGCCGCGTCCTGCGTCCGCGGACGGCGCGAACTGGCGCCCGGAGGTGTCGACCGCGCGCTCGACCGCGAGTGCCGGGGCCTCCGGTGCGGTGCGCTGGATGCCGGTCTCGGTCGGCTTGCGGGTCATGGCGACCTCCTCGTCGAGTGTCGACCCATGCTATCGAGGAGTGCTCACCGATGCTCGGGCGATCTGTGCCGGATCGTCGCCCCCGCGGCGGTCAGTGGAAGGGGCACGTCCCGTTCGACGCGGGCGCGGATGCGCTCCGCACGCGGCCGCCGGACGCCGGCTTCGTGGGCATGCGGCGCCGGTCCACCTCGAGGCCCTCGCCCTCGATGATCACGCGCGGGTCGCTCAGCGCCGCGATCGCGCTCGTGAGCGTCGAGAGCGTGACCTTCTCCCCGGGGCAGCGGTGCCCCGTGCTCGGCCGCCCTCCGCCCTGCGGCACGAATGCCTCGATCGACTCGACGTCGTCGACGCCGACGAACCGCTCGGGGTCGAACGAGGCGGCGGTCGACCAGCTCGCGTCGTCGAGATCGGTGCCGAGCACGTCGATGAACACGGTGCCGCCGGCGGGAACGTGCTGCCCGTCGAGCTCGAGGTCGCGGATGGCCTCCGCCGGCAGCATCGGCACGAACGGCGCCGTGCGCCGCAGCTCGTGCGCGAACGCGATCGCGAGCGGCCCGCCCGTCAACCGGCCGCGCTCGGCCGTCTCGGCGGCGATGCGCGCGCGCCACTCGGGCTGCTCGTGCAGCGCCTTCGCGGCGAACGCCACGAAGCGGGCGACCGCGATCGCCGGGCGGAAGGAGTTCTGCAGCTCGACGCCCGCGAGGCGGGCGTCGAGCAGCTCGCCGTCGCGGTCGCGATGCCACGCCCACGCGTGCAGCGCGGTGCCGGCCGTCGCCTCGAGGCGGCCGTCGCGGACGGCCTCGATGAGCTTGCGCGCGTGGCGGTCGGACCAGGTGCGGTTGATGATCGTCAGCGCGTACTCGGGCGAGTAGGGCACGCCGAAGCCGTCCACGATCTGCGCCTGCCGCTGCGCCCACCGGGTCCGCGCATCCGCGGTGCCGGGCAGGCCCGCCCAGCGCTGCATGGCGCGACCGATCGCGCCGACCGCGGCGTCGTAGGCCGAGCGTGCGCCACCGCCGTGCCAGGCCTCGAGCTCGCGCTGCCACTCGCGCTCGAGGAACGGCTCGAGCCTCGTGACCTGCGCGTCGTCGTAGGCGAGGCCGAGGAACGTCTCCTTGCGGTGGCGGTGCTCCGCGGCGTCGAGCGTGTGCACCGAGCCGTGGCCGAAGAGCGACTCCTGGATGAACGCGGGCATCGCCCCGTGGCGCCGCACGCTGCTCGTCGTCGTAGAAGAGCCGCACGCCCTCGGCGCCGCGCACGAGGATCGCGTCCTTGCCGAGCACCCGCATCGGCGCCGCACGGGCACCCGGTCGCGCGCGCTTCCAGATCTCGGCACCGGCGTCGTAGCCGCGGGTGAGGAGCAGGAGGGCGTCGTCCTTCAGGGGATTGCGCATCGGGGGACACTACCGAGCGCGCCTCGGCGCGGCGCCCAGGTCGGCGTGCATGGCGCGCGCCCGACCGGGACGTGCACCGGTCGCTACACGTCGAACCGATGCCAGGTGCCCGGCACGTCGACCGGCCGCAGCGGCGGCTCATCGGCCACGTCGGTCGTGATGAGCCGGTAGCCCGCGGCGACGAGCAGGAGTCCGGCGACACCGATCGCGATCCATCCGAGCACGAGCGCGAGCTCGGCGGGGGAGTCGCCCTCCGGCCCGAGGAAGTAGACGAGCGCGTGCGCCATCTCGTTGCTGCGGGCGACGTCGGCGGTCGGGAAGACGCGGTCGCCGAGCGCGACGAACGCGGCGAAGACCGGCCCGAACCCGGGCACGAGCAGCGACAGCCCGACGATGTCGCGACGTCGCATGTCGCCTCCTTGCGCTCTGCGAAGCGAGCCTAGGGTCGCAGGGGCGGGTCGCGCATCCATCGGGATGCAGAGGGTGGGATGCCGGTCGTCCCGACGGGATGCGCGGCCGCCCTGGCGCGATGTCAGACCGGCCTGCTACGGTTGAGGCACTGTGCGAGCAGGGCTTCCGAGCCAGCTCGCCCGCGTCGTAGAACGCTCCTCTCTCCGTCCGGCCACGCCGGGCGTCGAAGAACTTCCACGGCGAACGATCGCGACCACCGTCGCGCTCGCCGAATTGCGCCGACGCATCCACCTCAGTTCCGCCCCGCACAGCCATGCTGCGCGCCGGGCCCGGATGCCTGCGCATGCTCGACGAAAGAGCACGCATTGACTGACAAGACCCTCCCCACCTTCGCCGAGCTGGGCGTTCCCGCCAAGCTCGTGACCGCCCTCAAGGCGATGGACCGCGAGACCCCGTTCCCGATCCAGGCCGACACGCTGCCCGACACCCTCTCGGGCCGCGACGTGCTGGGCCGCGGCAAGACCGGCTCCGGCAAGACGCTCGCCTTCTCCATCCCGCTGGTCGCGCGCCTCTCCGGCGAGCTCGCCGGCGGCAACCGCCGCAAGGGCCTGCCGCTGGGCCTCGTGCTCGCACCGACCCGCGAGCTCGCCACCCAGATCGCGACCGAGATCGCGCCGCTCGCCAAGGCCGCCGGCCTCACCGTCACGACCATCTTCGGCGGCGTCTCGCAGCGCCCGCAGGAGACCGCGCTGCGCAACGGCGTCGACATCATCGTGGCGTGCCCCGGCCGCCTCGAGGACCTCATGAACCAGGGCGTCGCCAGCCTGTCGGCGATCGAGATGACCGTCATCGACGAGGCCGACCACATGGCCGACCTCGGCTTCCTGCCGGTCGTCACGAAGATCCTCGACAAGACGCCGAGCTCGGGCCAGCGACTGCTGTTCTCCGCCACGCTCGACAACGGCGTGGACAAGCTCGTCAAGCGCTTCCTCACGAACCAGGTCATGCACTCGGTCGACGAGGCGAACTCGCCCGTCGCAGCCATGACGCACCACGTGTTCGAGGTGTCCGACGCCGACAAGAACCTGCTCGTGCGCCGCCTCGCCTCCGGCGAGGGCCGTCGCATCCTCTTCACCCGCACCAAGCACCAGGCGAAGAAGCTCGCGAAGCACCTCACCGCATCCGGCATCCCGGCGGTCGACCTGCACGGCAACCTGTCGCAGAACGCCCGCGACCGCAACCTGGCGGAGTTCTCCGCCGGCACCGTGCGCGTGCTGGTCGCGACGGATGTCGCCGCTCGCGGCGTGCACGTCGACGACGTGCAGCTCGTCGTCCACGTCGACCCGCCCATGGAGCACAAGGCCTACCTGCACCGCTCGGGCCGCACGGCGCGCGCGGGCTCGGCCGGCGACGTCGCCACGGTGATGATGCCCTCGCAGCGCGGCGACACCATGTCGCTGCTGCGCAAGGCCGGCATCTCGGCGCCCGCGCAGATCGTCACCGCGTCGTCGGATGCCGTCGACACGCTCGTGGGCCCGTACGCCCCGCACGTGGCACCGGTCCCCGGCGGCCCCGGCTCGGGCAACGAGATCCAGCAGCAGCAGGGCGGCGGCGGCCGCTCGAACGGCGGCGGTCGTGGCCGCGGCCGCAGCAGCCGTGACGGCGTCGCCGGCTCGGCAGCGCACGGCGCGGGCTCGGGCGCAGCGCGCTCCGAGCGTCCCCGCAAGGACCGCTCGGGTCGCCCCGACGGCAAGCCGGCCGGTGCCGGTCGCGGTGGCCAGGGCGGCGCTCGCTCGGGCCAGCCGGCCCGCGGCGGTCGCGGCGGCCAGGGCGGCGCCCCGCGCGGCGGCTCGGCAGTCGCGTGGTCGTCGACCGGCGGCGGTTCGCTGCAGTCCGGCGGCAACGGCGCAGAGCCGCGCCGCGGCGGCTCGCGCCGCGCGCAGGGCTGATCCGCATCCGCACCCAGCGCACACGCGCATCCGCCTGAACTGAGGCACTGAGAGGCCCCTCCCGCTCGCCGGGAGGGGCCTCTTCGTGCGTTCGGGCGGCGATCCTTTGCGGTACCGATCTGCGGGTCGCGGGCGCCTGGATGGGCAGATCGGTACCGCAGACTCCTCCGGCTCCCGGCTCCCGGCTCCCGGCTCGCGGGTCGTGGCGCGCCGGGGCGCGCCCGCGGGGTCAGCGCGCGGCGAGCACCGCCGCCCCGATCGCGGCCGCGTGGCCGCCGAGCCGGGCGAGCTCGAGCCGGCGCGGCTGCGGCACGCCCTGCAGCGGCGCGTGCTCGGCGAGCTCGCGCTCGATCACGGGCAGCAGCAGGTCGGCGCACTCGAGCATCACGCGCCCGCCCAGCACGACGACCTCCGGGTCGAACGCGGGCAGCAGGCGACGGAGCCCGGCCGCGACCGCCCAGCCCGCCCGCTCGAGCACCGCGACGGCCTCCGCGTCGCCCGCCCGGGCGGCCCGCTCGAGGTGCACCGCCGTGGGGCGGCCGTCGGGCGCGAGCGCCACCGCGCCCGGCACCGCTGCGGCGTCGCGGGCGAGCGCGTTGCCGCCCGCGTAGGCCTCGATGCATCCGCGCGCCGTGCACGAGCAGACCGGCCCCTGCTCGTCGACCGTGACGTGCCCGAGCTCGCCGCCGAGGCCGTGCGCGCCGATGAGCGGCCGCCCGTCGACGACGTAGGCGCCACCCACCCCGGTGCCGAGCGCGATGAGGATCGATGACGACGCATCCGCCGCCGCGCCCATCGCCGCCTCGCCGACGAGGTAGCCGTTCGCGTCGTTGTCGATCGTCACCGGCATGCCGAGCCGCTCGGCGAGCGACGACCGCAGCGCGAAGTCGCGCACCGAGAGGTGCGCCGCCCACGTGACGACCTCGCGGTCGCGCGTCAGCCACGCCGCGATCGCGAGCCCCACGGCCCGGATCGGCGCATGGCCGGCCTCGGCGAGCTGCGCATCGAGCTCGCGCACGGCCTGCTCGAGCGCGTCGAGCAGCGACTCGGGGCCGTGGATGCGGTGCGGCCGGTGCGTCCGCGCGAGCACGTCGTCGAGGGACCAGCGGGCGTCGCCTCCCGATGCGCCGCCATCGACGCGGTCGGCGAGCGCCACCCCCGCGATCTTCGTCCCGCCCACATCCAGGCCCGCAATCGTCATCCTCACATCCTGCCGTGCCGGCGCTTGGGCGCGATGCCGTGCGGCAGCGCGGTGCAGCCGGCGCGACCGGGCAGGATGGCGCCATGCGGCTCGCGACGTGGAACATCCTCCACGGGAGGACGCCCGCCGACAGCACCGTCGACGGGGCGCGGTTCGCGCGCGCGATCGAGTCGCTCGACGCCGACGTGCTCGCGCTGCAGGAGGTCGACCGCGGACAGCCGCGCTCCGACGGGCTCGACCTCACCGCGATCGCGGCCGAGGCCGTGGGCGGCGCGGTCTCGCGGTTCGTGCCGACGCTCATCGGCGACCCGGCGCGCGCCTGGCGGCCGGCGACGGACCTCGACCTCGACGCCGAGGCCGACGGCTACGGCATCGCGCTCATCTCGCGCTACCCCGTGCTGCGCTGGCACGTGCTGCGGCTGGAGTCGTCGGCGCGGTTCCGTGCGCCGCTGCGCGTGCCGGAGACGGGCGAGGTGGTGTGGCTGCGCGACGAGCCCCGAGCGGTGGTCGCCGCCACCATCCGCACGCCGCTCGGCGTCTGGACGATCGCGTGCACGCACCTGACCTTCCTGCAGGGCGTGAACGTGCGGCAGCTGCGCCGCACCACCCGCTGGCTGCGCACGCTGCCCGGTCCGCGCGTGCTGATGGGCGACCTGAACATGCCCGCGGCGGTCGCGCGCCGCGCATCCGACGCCCGATCGCTCGCGCGCGGGGCGACCTTCCCGCAGTCGCGACCGATGGTGCAGATCGACCACGTGCTGAGCGCCGACGCGCTGCCGACCGCGCGGCAGGTGCGCGTGCCCAGCCCCGCCCTCTCGGACCACCTCCCCGTCGTCCTCGACTTCCGGCAGCCCGACAGCAACGGCTCGGATAGCATTCCCGGATGACGAAGCCGGCGCACATCGATGACGTCTCGATCGGCGGCGAGGGCATCCGCCTCGGGCAGTTCCTGAAGTTCGCGGGCCTGTTCGACTCCGGCGGCGACGTGAAGGAGGCCATCATCGATGGCTTCGTGACGGTGAACGGCGAGACCGATCGCCGCCGCGGGCGGCAGCTGCAGGTCGGCGACATCGTCGGCGTCGACGGGCGCAGGGTGCGCGTCTGCCCGTGACGCGCTGCTCAGCGGTCGCGCAGCCCCGCGGCGTCGAGGTGCTCTGCGATCGCATCGATCACCTGCGCGCATGCTTCGGGTAGGGGAACGGATGCCCCGTGTCCGGCGAGCCACAGGCCGCGGGACGACGGGATGGCCGCGGCGAGCCGGTAGCCGTGCTCGATCGGCAGGAAGCGTGTCGTCCTTCCCGTGGATCACGAGCGTGGGCGCCGCCACCGAGCCGAGCAGTGGGTATCGGGAGCGGGTCACGGCGACGGCGGCCTGGTGCTGCCGCAGCGCGCGGAGGTTGAGGCCGCCCCGTGCACGAAGGTCGTGGAGGACGATCCTCGTCCACTGCCTCCACGTCGACAGGATCGTCCCCGCCCTGGGCGACCAGGCCCGCGAGGACCTGCCTTGACGATGTTCGCCTCACCGCCGAGCATGCGGTAGCGCAGCAGCGGGACGGCCCTCGACCGCCGACCTTGATCAGCGGACCAGGCCCGCGGGCCCGGCACCGCGGCGTCGGTCGGGTCCGCGGAGGTCGACATCAGGGTGAGCGACTGGACGCGCTCGGGGCGCGCGATCGCGATCTCCTGCGCGGTCCACCCCGCCGCCAGCCGACGAGCGCTGACCGGCGGGTGCGCTCGGCCGCCGTCGGCGGCAGACTGGGCGGCATGCGCATCCTGGTGACCGGGTTCGAGCCGTTCGGCGGCGACCGCGAGAACGCGAGCCTCGAGGCCGTGCGACGGCTCGAGGCGGCGTGGGCGGCCGATCCGCAGCCGGGCGTCGACCTCGTCACCGGCACGCTGCCGGTCGCCTTCGCCGCTGCGGGGCCCGCGCTGCACGCGCTCGTCGCCGAGCACCGGCCGGATGCGGTGCTGGCGGTCGGCGAGGCCGGCGGACGCAGCGCGATCACCCCGGAGCGGTGGGGCGTCAACGAGGACGACGCTCGCATCCCCGACAACGCCGGCGACCAGCCGCGCAGCACCCCGATCGATCCGGACGGCCCGCCTCGCCGCGCCTCCGCCTTCGACGCCGATGCGCTCGCCGGCGCGATCCTCGCCGTCGGGCTGCCCGCCCACCCGAGCGCCGACGCCGGCCGGTTCCTCTGCAACCACGTCGCCTACCTCGTCGCGGGCCTCGACGTGCCGGGCGGCTTCGTGCACGTGCCGGCGGTGCGCTCGAGCGGCATCGCGGGCGTCGGCGCCGAGACCGACGCGGATGCGTCGCCGCAGGCATCCGACCTGGCGCTCGACGACCTGGCGCTCGGCCTCGCCGCCGCCGTGCGCGCGATCGCGAGCGGCACGGCCGGCGCGGTCGAGCCGGCCGCGCGGGGCCCGCGCGTCGACCGCGCCGGCACCGTCGTGGCGGCCCCGCCGCAGCAGGTCTACGAGGCGCTGCTCGATCCGGTGGCGCTCGCCGCCTGGCTGCCGCCGGAGGGCGCGACCGGCACCATCGAGCAGATGGATGCGCGCGAGGGCGGCGGCTTCCGGGCCGTGCTGCGCTTCGCCGACCCGAGCGACCCGAAGACGACCGACGACTCCGACGCCACGACGGTCACGTTCGTCGAGCTCATCCCCGCTCGGCTCGTGGTGCAGCGCGTCGCCTTCGAGACCGAGGAGCCGCGCTTCCGCGGCGACATGCTCATGACCTGGAAGCTCGAGCAGGTCGAGGCCGGCACCCGCGTGACGGTGTCGGCGACGGATGTGCCGTCCGGCATCGCGCAGGAGGATCACGAGCTGGGGCTCGGGTCGTCGCTCGCCAACCTGGCGCGCTACCTCGAGGGCTAGGTGAGCGGCCGAGCCGCGGCTGCCGCCGCGGCCGCCCGCTCGACCCACTTGGGCGTCTCGCCGTACCGCTGCGGAGGGATGAGCCGCCCCGCGGCGGAGTCGTCCGCGAGCTGCTGCGCGCGCTGCTGCCGCGTCGCGTCCCGCTTCGCCCCGAGCACCCACGCGATCGCCCCGCGCCGGTAGGTCGCGGTCGCCGCATCGAGGAACGCCCTGGCCGCGGGCGACGCGTCGAGGTGGGCCTGGAGCTCGGGCGGCAGCGCGTCCACGGGGGTCTCGTACGCGTAGACGGCGGTGCGGTCGTCGCGCCGCGCCTCGAACGCGGCGACGCCCGCCGGTCGCATCCGCCCCTCGGCCGTGAGGCGCTCGACGTGGGCGACGTTCACGGCCGACCAGTTCGAGGTCGGCTTGCGCGGGGTCCACCGCTGCCGGCGGGCGTCGTCGTCGATGCGCTGCGACAGCGAGTCGATCCAGCCGAAGCAGAGCGCCTCGGGCACGGCCTCCGCCCAGGTCAGCCCACGGGGCTCGACATGCTTCGCGTTCAGCCCCATCCAGAGCTCGGTGCTCGACTCGTGGTGCTGCTCGAGCCATGCGCGGAACTCCGCCGCATCGCTGAAGAACAGGGCAGGGCGCTCCGCGGAGCCTCCCGGCGTGCCGAGCTGCTTGGCCATGCCGCCAGCATGCCATGCACCGCAGACTCTCCCGCAGTTCCCAGGAACGGGGTACATGGTTGGGGGACATCTGAAGCACTCGACGCGGAGGCGCTTCGCCTCCGCCCGCGCACGATTGGACGGATCATGACAGTGCATCACCCCCAGGAGCCGCAGAGCACGGGCGGCATCACGCCCGCCGCAGCCACGACCGGGACCGGCACGCCAGGCGTGCCCGCGACGGGCCAGCGCAGCGCCGCGCCCCAGGAGCACCTCATCACGCCGGCGACCACGCCGGTCGGCGAGCCGTCGGGCTACGACTCGTCGCAGGGCACGACGCAGGCCGCGAAGGACGAGGCCGCGAACGTCGCCGGCACCGCCAAGGAGCAGGCCGCGAACGTCGCCGGCACGGCGAAGGACGCCGGTCGTCACGTCGCCGACACCGCGAAGGACGAAGTGCGCCAGGTGGCCGGCGAGGCGAAGCAGCAGGCACGCCAGCTGCTCGACCAGACCATGCACGAGGTGCGCGACCAGGCCAAGACGCAGCAGGGACGCGTGGCCGAGGGCATGCGCACCTTCGGCGACGACCTGCGCGGCATGGCCGACGGCACCGCCGACCCCGCACAGGGCGGCATGGCCGCGCAGCTGATCGGCGAGGTCGCCCAGCGCGCGAGCTCGGCAGCCAGCTGGCTCGAGGATCGCGAGCCCGCAGACCTCCTCGACGAGGTGAAGGCATTCGCGCGTCGCCGACCCGGCACGTTCATCGCCATCGCCGGCGTGGCCGGCCTGCTCGTCGGTCGCCTCGCGCGAGGCATCGTCGGCGACGCGAAGGACGAGAAGGAGCGCGAGGCGCGCCGGAGCCGAGCCGCCGGTAGCGGCACGCCCGGCTACGGCGCCACGGGCTACGGCGCAACGGGCTACGGCACCGGGTACGACACCACGACCGGCTACGACACGACCACCGGCTACGGCACGGCGGGCACGACCGGCTACGGCACGACCGGCACGACCGGCGCATCCGAGACCGTGTGGACCTCGCCCGGCACGACGGCGGGCAGCAGCGCAGCGGCCACGCCCGTCGACAACGAGCCGTGGCTCGGCGAGCGACCGGCGGCGGACGTCCCGGGCATCGACCCCGACCTGCCTCTCACGGACCGTACGGGGCACCCGACCACCCGGGGGGAGACCGGACTGTGACCGGCTTCGAGGGCACGACCGGGCGTCATTCGCCCGAGGACCCCGCGGTCCTCGCGGCGGACACGCCCGCGGAGGAGCGCGCGGCGACCCAGTCGCTCGGCGACATCGTCGGCGACCTGACGCGCGACTTCTCGACGCTGATGCGGGACGAGCTCGCGCTCGCGAAGGCGGAGGCGACGCAGCAGGCGAAGCACGCCGGCAAGGGTGCGGGGATGCTGGGCGGAGCCGGCTACGCGGGCGGCCTCGTCATCTTCTTCCTCTCCTACGCCCTCGCCTGGGCGCTGGGCGACCTGTTCGGCCACATCGGATGGGGTGCGCTCGTCGTCGCCATCCTCTGGGCGATCATCGGATTCGTCCTGTACTCCATGGGCCGCAAGGCGCTCCAGCAGGTCGAGCCCATGCCCAAGACGGTCGACTCCGTCAAGCACATCCCCGAAGCACTGAGCACGAATGAGGAGCACCGATGAGTGAGACACCCGAAGAGATCCGTGCGCGCATCGACCGCACGCGGGAGAACGTCAGCAGCGACGTCGACGCGCTGGCCGAGAAGGTCTCGCCGAGCAGCATCGTCGGCCGCGAGACAGAGCGAGTGAAGGGCAAGGTGAACGCCGTGAAGGATCGACTGTTCGGCTCGGACGACAACGACCCCGGTGCCGTGGGCCACGTCGGCGAGGACGTGCGCGGAGCGGTCGGCCATGCCGGCGACTCCGTGCGCGACGCCGTCGGCAACGTCGGCGAGGGCGTGCGTCACACGGCCGACCGCACCGTCGAGAAGGCGAAGGGCAACCCGCTCGCGGTGGGCCTGATCGCCTTCGGCGTGGGCGCGCTCATCGCGTCGCTCATCCCCGCCAGCAGCGTCGAGAAGGATGCGGCCAGCAAGGTGAAGGACGCCGCGCAGCCGCTCGTGGACGAGGCGAAGGACGTCGCCAAGGAGGCCGGCGAGCACCTGAAGGAGCCTGCGCAGCAGGCCGCCCAGACGCTCAAGGACTCGGCGCAGAGCGCCGGCCAGCACATCAAGGGCGAGGCGCAGACGGCTGCCGCGGACGTCAAGTCCGAGGCGAAGTCCGCCGCGAGCGATGTGCAGTCCGAGGCGCAGGACGCGAGCCACCGCGTGAAGGACCAGCACCAGAGCTGATCCGCGCGGCGCGCGAGCGCAGCCAGACCCGAGGCCCCGGTGGAGTACCGCCGGGGCCTCGTGGCGTCCGGTCGTCAGCTCGTCGGCGGGAAGGGCGCAGCGGGCAGCGGCTCGTCGGGCTCGGCCTCGGTGACCGGCTGCCCGCCGACGGCCTCGCGCACGGCGCTCGCCAGCGCATCCACGTCGGCCTCCGTCGTGTCCCACGTGCACATCCAGCGCACCTCGCCGGCCGGCGCATCCCAGTCGTAGAAGAAGAACGCCTCGCGCACGCGGTCGGCGACGCCCTCCGGCAGCCGTGCGAAGACGCCGTTCGACTGCGTCGGATAGGCGAACGAGACCCCCGGCAGCGTCTCGACCGCCGCGCGCAGCCGCGCCGCCATGGCGTTCGCGTGCGTCGCGTTCTCGCGCCACAGCTCGCCCTCGAAGAGCGCCACCAGCTGCGCCGAGATGAAGCGCATCTTCGACGCGAGCTGCATGTTGAGCTTCCGCAGGTAGACGAGCCCGTGGCCCGCGCGCTCCGAGAGCACGACGACCGCCTCAGCCCCCATCGCGCCGTTCTTCGTGCCGCCGAGCGAGAGGATGTCGACCCCGGCATCCGTCGTGAAGGCCCGCAGCGGCTGCCCCAGCGACACCGCCGCGTTGGAGAGCCGCGCACCGTCGACGTGCAGCAGCATGCCCTTGGCGTGCGCGTGGTCGGCGATCGCGCGGATCTCGGCGGGCGTGTAGAGCGTGCCGAGCTCGGTCGACTGCGTGATCGAGACGGCGAGCGGCTGCGCGCGGTGCTCGTCGCCGTAGCCCCAGGCCTCGATGTCGATGAGCTCGGGGGTGAGCTTGCCGTCGGGCGTCGGCACCGTCAGCAGCTTCATGCCGCCGACCCGCTCGGGCGCGCCGCCCTCGTCGACGTTGATGTGCGCGCTCTTCGCGGCGACGACCGCGCCCCAGCGCGGCAGCAGCGACTGCAGCGCCAGCACGTTCGCGCCGGTGCCGTTGAACACGGGGAACGCCTCGGCCTGCTCGCCGAAGTGCGCGCGCACGACCGACTGCAGGTGCGCGGTGTAGTCGTCGGCGCCGTAGGCGGTCTGGTGGCCGCCGTTCGCGGCCACGATCGCGGCGAGCACGTCGGGATGCACGCCGGAGTAGTTGTCGGAGGCGAAGCCGCGGCGATCCGCGTCGTGGAGCGTCTGCACCCGACCATCCTGGCAGGGTCCGCCGTGCCGGCCGCATCCGCTGACGCATCCGCCGACGCGTCCGCTCGACGCATCCGCTCGGCGCCGACGCGCACGGCGCAACACTCAGTGCGGTTCAAGGTTGGGGGACAACAATGCTCCCCGGAACCAGCGGCGCCGTCGGTGCCGCGCGACGATCGGGGGAGCAGATGTCCGACGGGGCCGAGCAGGGCGGAGCGGACGCGGTGCGCACCGGCGAGGTGCGCGTGCCGGCGGATGCGGGAGCCGTGCTCCCGGGTGGCGACGGCGACGAGGCCGACGAAACCGACGATGCGGCCAGCCTCGGCGCAGCCGAGTGGCCGGCGGGCGAGGCGGACGAGCCGCAGGGCGAGGCGCAGGTGCGCGAGGGCGAGGCATCCGGGTCGGGCGGCGCTGTCGACGACGGGGTGGCGCGCGCCGGCCGCGAGACCGACGACGGCGAGCTGACGCCGAGCGACCCGTCGCTCGACCCTGGGCTCGACCCGGGTCTCGACCAGGGGATGCCGCCCGCGAACCTGGCCGAACCGCTGCGCTGAGCGCGCAGGGAGCGCCCGAGCGGCGGGAGTAGCCTGCCCGCATGAGCGCCCAGATCGTGTGGTTCCGCCGCGACCTGCGGGTGCGCGATCAGCCGGCGCTCGCCGCTGCGGCGGCTGCGGGCGACGTGCTGCCGGTGTTCGTCGTCGACCCGGCGTTCGACGCCGCCGGAGCGCCCCGGTCGGCAGCGCTCCGCACGGCGCTCGCCGCCCTGCACGATGCCACCGACGGTGCGCTCGTCGTGCGGTCCGGTCGGCCGGAGCAGGTCATCCCCGCGCTCGTCGAGGAGTCGGGAGCGGATGCGGTGCACGTGTCGGGCGAGTCGACGCCGGGCGGCCGTCGGCGCGACGCCCGCGTCGAGGCCGCGCTCGACGTGCCGCTCGTCGCCACCGGCACGCCGTACGCCGTCTCGCCGGGCCGCGTGCGGAAGGCCGACGGCACGCCGTTCCGCGTCTTCACGCCCTTCTCCCGGGCCTGGCTCGAGCGCGGCTGGCGGGCGCCCGCCGAGCTGCCGGCCGGCACGCGCTGGCTGCGCGGCATCGACGGCGAGCCGCTCCCGGCGCCGCCCGAGACCTCCGCGCGACCTCTCCTGGGCGACCGAGGAGGGCGCGCTCGAGCGGTGGGCGGCGTTCCTCGACGGCCCGATCGACGACTACGACGAGCACCGGGACCGCCCCGACCTCGACGGCACCTCGCGGCTCTCGATCGCGCTCAAGCTCGGCGCCGTGCATCCCCGCACGCTGCTCGCCGACCTCGACCGGATCGCGCCGCGGCGGGGCAAGGCGGCGCAGCGCTCGCTCAAGCGCTTCCAGACCGAGCTCGCCTGGCGCGAGTTCTACGCCGACGTGCTGTGGCACCACCCGCGCACCGCCTCGCGCGACTACGGCGAGCAGCTGCGCGGCATCGCCTACGACGAGCCCGGCTCGCTGTTCGACGCGTGGTGCGAGGGCCGCACGGGCTTCCCGTTCGTCGACGCCGGCATGCGGCAGCTGCTCGCCGAGGGCTGGATGCACAACCGCGTGCGGATGGTGACGGCGAGCTTCCTCACGAAGGACCTGCACGTGTGGTGGCCGCACGGCGCCCGCCACTTCCAGGCGCACCTCGCCGACGGCGACCTCGCCTCGAACAGCCACGGCTGGCAGTGGACGGCCGGCACCGGCACGGATGCGGCGCCCTACTTCCGCGTCTTCAACCCCGTGCTGCAGGGCCAGAAGTTCGACGCGCGCGGCGACTACGTGCGCCGCTGGGTGCCAGAGCTCCGCCACCTCGACGGGGCTGCGGCGCACGAGCCGTGGAAGGCGGCCGACGGCTACGCGCACGGCTATCCCGAGCGCATCCTCGACCATGCCGACGAGCGGCGGGAGGCGCTCGCCCGGCTCGCGGCCGTGCAGCGCTGAGCGGAGCGGCCCCCGCCGCCCCACGCGCGAGTCGAGGGTTCGCGTCCGAGTTGCCAGCAACTCGGACGCAAACCCTCAACCTGTCGGGGCGGCCGGCTCGGGCTAGCGAGCCTGGGCGCGGCGCACGAGCAGCAGCCACAGCGCGGCGCCGATCGCGCCGACCGCGGCGACCACGAGCATCCACGGGCCCCAGCCCATGCCGGCCACGCCGCCCGCGAAGCCGCGGAACGGCTCCGAGAGCAGGGAGCCGGCGACGATCGCGAGCACGACCACCGCGAGGGCGATCCAGAACACCCAGAGGAACGACTGGCCCCAGCGCTGGAAGGCGGTGGTGATCGCCGCGCCCACGAGCATCACCGCGAGGATGAGCAGGAAGGTCTGGACGAGCGTCTGCCACCACTCGCCCATGCCGGTGTAGACGACGTCGAAGAAGCGGATGCCGAGGCCGAAGCCGCCCGTCGCGACCTCGATCACCTTGCCGATCGTGATGATGACGGCGTAGAAGGCGGCGTTGCCGACGAACACGAGCGCGGTGCCGGCGGCGAACTCGCGGCGCGTGAGGCCGAGGCCCAGCGCGAGCGGGAAGTACTGCCCCATCGCGGTGAAGCCGAAGCCGATCAGCGGCCCGAGCAGCGCGAAGATCGCGCCGTTGAACTGCATGCCGGTGCTCATGCCCTCGCGGGCGTCGGCGAGGTCGCCCTCGCCCATCGAGCCGGCGACGTTGAGCACGAGTGCGCCGATGATGAGCACGATCGTGAGCGACATGGCCATGATGATGAGCGGCCAGCCGAAGGCCTGCAGCCTGTTGACGGTGTGGAGCTGGACGACGTTGCGGATGCGCATGACGGACTCCTCTCAGTGCTGCGCGACGTCGGTCGCGGTGACGGATGCGGCTGCCTCGGCGGCGGCCGCGCTGGCGGTGGTCAGGTGCACGAAGAGCGTCTGCAGCGAGACCTGGCTGACGTCCAGGCCGGCGTCGCGGGCGGCGCGCTCGTCGCCGTCGCGGGCTGTGAAGGTCGCGGTGGCGAGCGTGCCGAGCACCGTGCGCTCGAGCACCTCGCGGCCGGTGAGGAACGCATCCACCTCGGTCGCCCGGCCGGAGACCGCGATCGCCGCGTGGGAGATCTCGTCGGTGTCCGCGTCGAGCAGCACGCGCCCCTCGTCGAGGATGATGACGTGCTCGAGCAGGTTCGCGACCTCGTCGATGTGGTGCGTCGAGAGCACGATCGTGCGCGGATGCTCGCTGAAGTCGGCGAGCAGGCGGTCGTAGAACATCCGCCGCGCCACCGCGTCGAGGCCCAGGTAGGGCTCGTCGAAGAAGGTGATCGGGGCGCGCGAGGCGAGCCCGACGACGATCCCGATCGCCGAGAGCTGGCCGCGGGAGAGCTTCTTGATGGTGCGCTTCACGGGCAGCCGGAACTCGTCGACCAGCTGGTCGGCGAACGCCTGGTCCCAGTGCGGGTAGGCGCCGGCGGCGATCCGCAGCACGTCGATCGCGCGGAACGTGTCGGGGTACTTCTGGCTCTCCTGGATGAAGCAGGTCTGCGAGAGCACCTCGGCGTTCTCCACCGGGCTCGCGCCGAGCACCTCCATGGTGCCCTCGGTCGCGAACACCTGGCCGGTGAGCAGCTGCATGAGCGTGGTCTTGCCGGCGCCGTTGCGGCCGAGCAGGCCGTGGATGCGGTGCTCCTCGAGCGCGATCGAGACGCCGTCGAGGGCGCGCACCTCCGGGTAGTGCTTGGCGAGCTGCTGGGTGATGATGGCGGTCATCGGACGGCTTCCTTCGTGATCATGTCCGCGAGGTCCTCGGCGGAGATGCCGAGCTGTCCCGCCTCACGGAGCAGGGGTGCGATGAACTGGTCCTGGAACGCGAGCCTGCGGCGCGCGCGGAGCGCCTCGCGGGCGCCTGGGGCGACGAACATGCCGATCCCTCTCCTCTTGATGAGCACGCCCGCGTCGACCAGCAGGCCGAAGCCCTTGCCGGCGGTCGCGGGGTTGATGCGGAGGAAGGCGGCGAGCTCGTTGGTCGAGGGCACGGGATCGTCCTCGGCGTAGGTGCCGTCGAGGATCCCGTCCTCGATCTGCTCTGCCACTGCTACGAACAGCGGCTTGCTGTCGTCGAGCATGCTGCTTCCCTCGGTCGATGGGGGTCGGATGTGCGCACATCCGCGGGTGGTCCGCCCGGTGCCGTCGCACCGCCCGGTTCACTCCGTTGGTTCATTACTCGACTAATGAACCACGCAACCCCGCCCGTGTCAACCCGCCTGGGCGCATCCGCCCCGATCCGCTCGCCATCTGTCAGCGAGTTGAGGGTTTGCGTCCGAGTTGCCGGCAACTCGGACGCACACCCTCGACCGACGAGCGGGGCGCGCAGACGAGTCGAGGGTTCGCGTCCGAGTTGCTCTGCACTCGGACGCGAACCCTCGACTGGCGGATGCGCGTCAGGCCTTCAGCGCGTGCCGCCACTTCACCATCGCGCCGGTCTTCAGCAGCGAGCGCTCGTAGACGCGGGCGGCGAAGGCGATCACCAGCACCGTCGCGGCGACCAGGATCGCGAGCGAGAGGTAGGGCTCCCACCACTCCATCGTGCCGAGGTAGACGCGCATCGGCACGGCCACCGGCGCCGAGAACGGCACGTACGACATGATCTGCAGCGCGACCGGGTTGTTGTTGAAGAAGATCACCAGGAAGTACGGGATCATCACGAGCATCATCAGCGGGCTGGTCGCCGAGGCGAGGTCCTCCGCGCGGGAGACGAGCGCCGCGGCCGCCGCGTAGAGCGCCGCGAGCATCACGAAGCCCACCGTGAACAGCACCACGAACCAGACGATCGGCATGCCGAGGCCGTCGAGCAGCAGCTGCGAGCCGGTGACCGCCCCGCCCAGCAGCACGATGGCGGCGATGAGCACGATCTGGGCGAACGCGAGCACCGAGTTGCCGACCACCTTGCCGGCCAGGATCGAGCGCGCCGAGACGGTCGCGAGCATGATCTCGACGATGCGCGACTGCTTCTCCTCGACCACCGACTGCGCGATGGTCTGGCCGTAGGTCATCGCGGCCATGAGGAAGACGATGCCGAACGCGAGGCCGATGAAGTAGGTGAGCATCGGGTCGGGCGCGTTCGGGTCGAGCAGCTGCAGCTCGGGCGCGATGCTCAGCATCTGGAGCAGCGACGTGGGCGCCTCGCGGTCGGCGAGCACGAGCAGGCCCGACGGGCCGTCGCCCGGGACGACCCCGGCGTCGACCGTGCCGTCGAGCACGGCCTGCCGCACCGCATCCGCACTGCTGAGCGTCTCGACCGCGAGGCCGTCGAACGACTGCAGGGTGGAGGCGACGCTGCCGGTGGTGGCGACGGTGGTGTCCTCGTCGAACATCTCCGGCCCGACGGCCGAGAAGATGACGCCGGCGAAGACGAGCGCCAGCAGGATCGCGGTCGAGATGAGGTAGCTCTTCGAGCGCACCTTCGTCATGATCTCGCGCTGCGCGACGATGCCGGTCGCCTGCCAGAACGGGGTGCGGCCGCGGTGGTTCGTGCCCAGGCCCTGGGCGGATGCGGTGGTGCTCATCGGACGACCTCCTGGAAGATCTCGGTCAGCGGGCGGACGGCGGGGGCGAAGCTGCGGACGGCGCCGCGCTCGATCGCCTCGCGCAGCACGCGGTCGGCGTCGGATGCGGTGGGTGCGGTGAAGCGCACGTGGCCGCCGTCGAACTCGATCACCTCGATGCCGCCGATGCCGCGCACGAAGCCGGCGTCGTCGGTCTCGAGGATCCACTCGGGGCGGGCGTGGGCGGCTCGGATCTCCTCGCGCGTGCCGGCGGCGCGCACCTCGCCGTGGGCGAGGATGACGAGGGAGTCGCACAGGCGCTCGACGACGTCGAGCTGGTGGCTCGAGAAGAGCACGGGCGCGCCGGAGCGGGCGACGTCGCGCAGCACGCCGAGCGTGGTCTCGACCGCCATCGGGTCGAGCCCCGAGAACGGCTCGTCGAGCACGAGCGCGGTGGGCTCGTGCACGAGCGCGGCGGCGATCTGCGCGCGCTGCTGGTTGCCGAGGCTGAGCGACTCGAGCGTGTCGTCCCGCCGGTCGCCGAGCCCGAGCTGCTCGAGCAGCGCGTCGACCCGCTTCGCGGCAGCCGCGCCCGTCATCCCGTGCAGGCGGCCGAGGTAGACGAGCTGCTCGTGCACCTTCATCTTCGGGTAGAGGCCCCGCTCCTCGGGCATGTAGCCGAACTGCGCGCGGTCGTCGGCGGTGACGGGCCGGCCGTCGACCTCGACGGAGCCCGAGTCGGGCGTGAGCACGCCGAGGATGATGCGCATCGCGGTGGTCTTGCCGGCGCCGTTCGCGCCGACGAAGCCGGTCATCAGGCCGTCGTGCACGTCGAAGCTGACGTCCTTGAGCGCCTGGTGCCCGTTGAACGAGCGGGAGATGGATCGGATCGAGAGCATGCTTGCACGCTATGCGCGCCGCGCGCGCCGGGCATCCCCCGCACGGCTGGACTTCGTCCTCCGCCGCGCGGGGGAGGAGGTGGCGCAGGATGCCAGGGCGCGGGAGAGTGGCGGCATGCACTACGGCGAGCACGACGGGCCGCTGCCAGAGATCCCCACGCTCGACTCGGTCGGCACGGAGTTCCCGGTGCTGCTCGCCACGCTCGTGCCGCAGCCGAGCATCCGCGAGATCGCCGCGAACACCACCTCCTCGAGCCGCAACGGTGGCGCGTTCCACCTGGAGACCGCCGCGATCACCTACGCCGTCCTCTGGAATCCCGACGACCTCGACGATCCCGTCAACCACGTCGAGCTGCCGCCCGACGTGCTGGCGGCGATCGCGCATCCGTCGCCGCGGCTGCCGCGCGGCGTCGTCGACTGGCTGCAGTGGATGCGGTTCCCGACCGCGTACGAGGCGGTGCAGACGGTGCTGCCGCGCGACGGTCGATCGATCGCCGACGAGCTCGCGCTCCACATGCGCAACGTGATCGGCAACGCCTTCCGGGCCGAGCGCGACCCGACGCCGCAGGAGCCCGACACGTTCCTCGCGCCACCGGCCGCGGCCGCCGCCGTGGACGCATCCGTCATCGTCGACGGCGCGGTGGTCGGATGCGTCGAGATCGCCGACGAGCACGTGCTCGGCCTGGGCGTGGGGCTGGGCGACGCGATCGCGCTGCTCGTGCTGCCGAAGCACCTGCTGCCGCTGCTGCGGGTGGAGGTCGTGCGACGGCCGCGGCCGAGCCCCGCGAGCGCCGGGCAGGCCGCGTAGCGCGACGACGTCAGGCGGTCGGCGCTCCGCCGTGCTCGCGCAGGAACGCCGCGAGCTCGTCGGCGAACGGGTAGGACGACTGCGCCCCGACGGCGGTCGCGGCGATCGCCCCGACGGCGCAGGCGGTGCGGGTGCTCTCCAGCAGGTCGCGACCCGAGGCGAGGCCGAGCAGCAGGGCGCCGGTGAACGCGTCGCCGCAACCGGTGGTGTCGACGGCCTCGACGCGGGGCGCGTCGACGAGCGTCACGGCGGCGTCGGCGCCCTCGGGGAGCAGCAGCGCGGCGCCCTTCGCGCCGAGCGTCACGACCGCGCGACCGACGCCGAGCGCGCGGAGCGCCGGCGCGTGCGCCTCGAGCGGGCCGTCCGCGGCGAGCCCCGACAGCTGGCCCAGCTCGTGCTCGTTGAGCACCAGGATGTCGACGTTGGCGAGCAGCTCGGCGGGCGGCAGCGTGAACGGGGAGGGGTTGAGCACGACGACGGTGCCGTGCGCCCGCGCGATCTCGCTCGCGCGGATCGTCGCCGCCATCGGGATCTCGAAGCAGAGGCCCAGCACCTCGGCGCCGGCGATCGCCTCGGCCTGCGCGTCGACCGCCGCCTCGTCGACGAGCCCGTTCGCGGCGCTCGAGACGATGATGAAGTTCTCGCCGCGCTCGTCGACGGCGATCATCGCGGTGCCGGTCGTGGCGTCGTCCCGCACGGCGAGCCCCGCCACGTCGACGCCGCTCGCCTCGAGGCTCTCGCGCAGCATCCGCCCGTAGGCGTCGTCGCCGACCGCGCCGACGAGCGCTACGCGCCCACCCAGGCGGCCGGCCGCCGCGGCCTGGTTCGCCGACTTCCCGCCCGGCAGCAGCTGCAGCTCGCCGCCGGCCACCGTCTCGCCCGGCGTGGGCAGCACGCGCGTGCGCACCACCAGATCGGCGTTCGCGGAACCCACCACGCAGATGCGTCCGCTCGGGCTGCTGTCGTCGTCGGCGATCACGCCTCCATCATGCCGTGCGACGCCGACGTGGCGATCGGATGCGCCGCGACCGGCCGGTAGCGCAGGTTCACCTCCACGAACGGCTCGTCGCCGTTCTGGAGCGCGAGCCGGATGGGGGCACCGCCCGGGCTGTCGTAGAGGCGGATGCCGTCGCCCAGCAGGATGGGCGCGACGTGCAGGTCGATCTCGTCGATGAGCCCGAGCGCGAGCAGCTGGCGGCCGATCGTGGGGGAGAGCACCTCGAGGTTCTTGCCGCCCGCCGCCTCCAGCCCGATCCGCGCGGCCTCGGCGACGTCGCAGTCGAGGAAGGTCACGCCCTCGGCCGGGGCGGCATCCTCGGGATGGTGCGTGAGCACGAAGACCGGCCCGCTCCACGCGCCGCCGTAGACGGCCGAGGCGTCGGGGAAGAGGTCCCAGCCGTCGCGCCCGCCGAGCACCGCGCCGGTCGTCGACGTGTACTCGTCGATGATCCCGTCGCGGCCGGTGAAGCCCGTCATCCAGTCCATCGCGTGCCCGGGGCCGGCGACGAACCCGTCGAGCGACATCGTGAAGTGCCAGAGCACCTTGCCCTCGGCGGTCTGCGGCGCGGTGTCCCTCATCGTCGGGCGTCCGTCAGCGCGTACTCGGTCACCACGTGCCCGGTGGGCATCGCCGTCGCCGACTCGAGCCGCAGCATCCGCAGGCCGAGCGACGGCGGCGTGAACCGCAGCCCGTCGCCGATGAGCGTCGGCGTCGTGCGCAGCCGCAGCCGGTCGACGAGGCCCGCCTCGAGCAGGGCGTTCGCGAGCGACAGCGACCCCCAGACGATGATCGAGCCGAACCGGTCCTGCAGCGCGCGCACCGCATCCGCCGCCGTCGGATCGGGCCGCACGACCTCGATCTCGCCGTCGCCCCACGGCGCGCGCTCGAGCGTGGAGGAGACGACGAGCTTCGGCAGCCGGGCGATCGGCTCGGCGACCGGCTCGACCGCGGCGTCGGCGGTCGGCCAGTAGTCGGCGAAGAGCTCGTAGGTGCGGCGGCCGAGCAGGATGGCGTCGACGGTCTCGAGCATCGCCAGCTGGCCGTCGTCGGCGAGCCCCTCGGGCATCGTCGCCTCCATGAACCGCATGCCGCCGTCGGGCTCGCCGGCGAAGCCGTCGGCCGAGACGATCTGCTCGACGATGAGGCTCATCCCGACACCGCCGCGAGCGCGTCGTCGAGCTCCTCGAAGGCCTCGACCCAGCCCTGGTGGATGCCCTCCCGGGTGGCGAGGTCCTCGTCGATGTTCGCGAGGTGGAAGGTCATCTCGCACCGCGCATCCGGCATCTCGCGCAGGTCGATCGTGATGATCATCGCGTCGGCGACCGCGTCGCCCGGATCGGCCCACGAGAACCGCAGCCGCTCCGGCTCGCGCACCTCGAGGTACTCGCCGCCGGTCGGGTACTCGCCGCCGTCGGGCGCGATCATGCGGTACTCGTAGCGCCCGCCCACGCGCGCGTCGATGCGCACCGAGTCGGGCGGCGTCACCACCTCGTGCGGGTGCCACCACTGCGCGGCGAGCGCCGGGTCGGTCCACGCCCGCCACACCGCCTCGCGGGGCGCGTCGAACGTGCGCGTGATCGTGAACTCCTTGCCTGCCATCACTGCTCCTTCGGTTCGCCGACGGCTGCGTCGGCCTGGTGGGTGGTCCGGGTGCCGGATGCGTCTGCCCGGCTCTGGTCGGCGCCTCGCGTGCCGCCGTGGTCGCCCACGAGCGCCGCGAGCGTCTCGTCGAGCCGGTCGAAGCGCGACTGCCATGCGGCGCGGTGCTGCTGCACCCACGCCTCGGCGTCGTCGAGCCCCTCGGGGCGCAGCGCGCAGCTGCGCCACTGCCCCTGCCGGGTGCGCTCGATGAGGCCGGCCTGCTCGAGCACGCCGAGGTGCTGCGAGACGGCGGGGCGGCTCATCGAGAACGGCTCGGCGAGCTCGCCGACCGTCGCGGGGCCCGACGCGAGCCGTTCGAGCATCGCGCGCCGGGTGGGGTCGGCGAGCGCGAAGAAGATGCGGCTGAGCGGGTCGGTGGCGATCGGCACGGGGCGCTTCCTCACGTAAGCAATTGCTTACATGGTGCGCGTCGCGCCGGACGGTGTCAAGCCCTGCCCCCACGGTGATCGAGGAGCACGGCGAAGCCGCGCGCCCCTCCGCTTGGTGATCGAGTAGCACGGCGAAGCCGCGCGTATCGAGATCACGCGCACGCGCCTACCCGGTCTCGATACGCGCGCGCCTGCGGCGCGTGCTACTCGACCAGCGGTTCCACGGTGATCGAGTAGCACGGCGGAGCCGCGCGTATCGAGATCGCGCGCCCCCGCCGTCCCGGTCTCGATACGCGCGCGCCTGCGGCGCGTGCTACTCGACCAGCGAAGCTGCGGCCGCCGCCCGCCGGGCCAGCGCCACCGCCCGCATCCCCAGGAAGAGCGGGAACGTGAACGCGATCGCCGTCACCGCGCTGAGCGCCACGAGCACCCACGCCCACTTCGCCCAGCCGAGCCGCGCGCCCTCGACGATCATGAAGGTCGCCGCCGCGACCGCCACCACGAGCAGGTCGATCGACGCGGATGCCGTCGCGGCGTTCGCGAACCACGCCCCGACGTAGTCGGCGCCGCCCGAGTCGAGCACGAACGCGACGTTGAACCAGAGCGTGCCGACGAGCCCGACGCCCGCGAGCGCGAACCACAGCACCGCGACCGCGGGGATGCGCCGTCGGCGCCCGGCCGGCTCAGCCACGGGGTGCGACCACCCCGTGCTCGTACGCCCAGATGACGGCGTGGATGCGGTCGCGGATGCCCAGCTTCAGCAGCACGTTCGAGACGTGCGTCTTCACGGTCGCCTCGCCGACGAACAGCTCCGTGGCGATCTCGGCGTTCGAGCGCCCGCGGGCGAGCAGCAGGAGCGTCTGGCGCTCGCGATCGGTGAGCGACGCGAGCACGGGGCTCGGCGCGGCCGCGAGCAGCTCGCCGGTGGTGAGCGCCGCATCCGCCGACCCGGCATCCGCCGACGCGGGTGCCGCGAACCGCTCGATCACGCGCCGCGTGACCTCGGGGGAGAGCAGCGCGTCGCCGCGGGCGAGCGCGTGCACGGCGTCGATGAGCTGCTCGGGCTCCGCCGTCTTCAGCAGGAAGCCCGAGGCGCCGGCCGAGAGCGCGTCGAAGAGGAAGTCGTCGCGGTCGAAGGTCGTCAGCATGAGCACGGATGCGTGCGATGCGCCGCCGCAGATCGCGCGCGTCGCCGCGAGCCCGTCCATGACCGGCATCTGCACGTCCATGCAGATGACGTCCGGGTGCAGCTGCTCGGCCAGCCGCACGCCCTCGGCGCCGTCGCGCGCCTGGCCGACCACCTCGAAGCCCGGCTCGCTCGAGAGGATCGTCTCGAAGCCGGCTCGCACGAGCGCCTGGTCGTCCACCAGCAGGATGCGCGTCACGCCCTCCACGCTACTGGCGTCGGCCCCGGCCTCCGCGCCGGGCCGTGGCGGGCAGGATCCGACCATCCCGCTCGCGCGGGAGCGGGCGTATCCTGACCCCGACCTGGGTCCAGAACGATTGGTCGGCCGATGCGCTCGCGCTCCCGTCTGGTTGTCGCCGCGGTCCTCACTGCGCTCATCGGCGGGGTGCTCACGGTCATCCCGCCGAGCGGCACCGAAGGCGCCGCCACGGCCGCCGACGCCGCCGACTTCGAACCCGGCTACCTCGTCTCGGACGAGCAGTTCTACGACGGCTTCGCGATGACGGCCACGCGGGTCCAGGCGTTCATCGACGCACAGCACCCCGGCTGCGACGCCGGCTTCACGTGCATCGACACCTACGCGCAGCGCACGCCGTCGATGGCGGCCGACGCGTACTGCGCCGCGGTGCCGGGCATGGCGAGCGAGTCGGCGGCGAGCATCATCGCGCGCGTCGGCGCCGCGTGCGACATCTCGCAGCGCTATCTGCTCGTGCTGCTGCAGAAGGAGCAGTCGCTCATCACGGCCAGGGCGCCGACCGCCACCCAGTACGCGCGGGCGACCGGGTTCGCGTGCCCCGACACCGCGCCGTGCGATCCGAGCGTCGCGGGCTTCTTCTACCAGGTCTACTACGCCGCCCGCCGGTTCAATCAGTACGCGGCGCATCCGGAGGACTTCAACCACCACGCGGGCGTGGTGAACCAGGTGCGGTACCACCCGAACATCGCGTGCGGCTCCGGACCCGTGCTGATCCGCAACACCGCGACCGCCGGGCTCTACAACTACACGCCGTACCAGCCGAACGCGGCGGCGCTCGCGAACCTCTACGGCGCCGGCGACGACTGCTCGACCTACGGCAACCGCAACACCTGGCGCATCTGGACCGACTGGTTCGGCGACCCGACCGAGCCGCTGCCGACGGCCGTGCGCGTCGCGGGCGCCGATCGCTACGCGACCGCGGTCGCGGTGTCGCGGCGCTCGTACCCGACGGGCGCGCCGGTCGTCTACCTCGTCAGCGGCGAGAACTTCCCCGACGGGCTCGCCGCCGCGCCCGCGGCGGCCCACCGCGGCGGGCCGGTGCTGCTGACGCCGAGCGGGTCGGCGCTGCCGGGCGTGCTCGCCGAGATCTCGCGCCTGAACCCGGCGCAGGTCGTGATCGTGGGCGGCACGCCGTCGGTGTCGGCGGCGGTCGAGGCCTCGGTGCGCGCGCTCGCCCCCGCTCGCGACGTGCTGCGCCTGGGCGGCACCGACCGGTTCCACACGAGCAGGCTGGTCGCCCAGCACGCGTTCGCGTCGGCGCCGGCCGCCTTCGTGGCGACGGGCCTGAGGTTCCCCGATGCGCTCGCGGCCGGCCCGGCAGCGGCGCTCCGCGGCGGGCCGGTGCTGCTCGTCGACGGCGGCCGCAGCACGATCGACGCGGCCACGCTCGCGACGCTGCAGCAGCTCGGCGTCGGATCCGTCGGGATCGCGGGCGACGGCAGCTCGGTCTCGTCGGGGGTCGCCTCGAGCCTCGCCGCGGGCGGCCTCGCCGTGACCCGCTACGCCGGGCCGGACCGGTTCGCGACCGCGGCGCAGCTCGCGGCCACGTTCACCGACATCAGCGCCGTGTACATCGCGAGCGGCATCGACTTCCCGGATGCGCTCGCGGGCGCGGCCGCCGCGGGAGCGGAGCTCGCGCCACTGCTGCTCGCGCGCCGCGAGTGCATGCCGGCCGTGACGCGCAGCGCCCTCGTGACGGCGAGCGTCGACGAGGTGATCGTGCTCGGCGGCCTGCCGACGCTCAGCCAGGCGACGGCCGAGTACGTGCGCTGCCGCTGACCCGTCTGAAATTCGCCTGCACGTCTGCGCGTCGGGCAAGTATTCTGTGCGCAACCCTGACCCACACCGAACGGTCGATATGCGCTCGCGTCCCCGCCTCCTCGTCGCCGCGGTGCTCGCCGCGCTCATCGGCTCCGTGCTCACCGTCGTCCCGCCGGCGGGGTCGGGCGGCCAGGCCTCCGCCGCCGTCGCCGCCGACTTCGATGCCGGCTACCTCGTCTCGGACGAGCAGTTCTACGACGGCGGCGCGATGACCGCCGCGCAGGTGCAGACGTTCATCGACGCGAAGCACCCCGGCTGCGACGCCGGCTACACGTGCCTCGACACGTACAGCCAGAAGACGCCGTCGATCGCCGCCGACGCCTACTGCGACGCGATGACCGGTCAGGCGAACGAGTCGGCGGCGAGCATCATCGCGCGCGTCGGCGTGGCCTGCGACATCTCGCAGCGCTTCATGCTCGTGCTGCTCGAGAAGGAGCAGTCGCTCGTCACCACCGGTCGCCGAGCTCGCACGCGCATACGAGCAAGGCGACCGGGTTCGGCTGCCCCGACACCGCCCCCTGCGACGCGAGCGTGGCCGGATTCTTCTACCAGATCTACTACGGCGCCCGGCAGTTCAACCGCTATGCGGCGCATCCGGAGCGCTACAACCACCGTGCCGGCGTCGTCAACACCGTGCTCTACAACCCCAACCTCGCGTGCGGGTCGAGCCCGGTGCTCATCCGCAACCTCGCCACCGCCGGCCTCTACAACTACACGCCCTACCAGCCGAACGCCGCCGCGCTCGCGAACCTCTACGGCACCGGCGACACGTGCTCCGCCTATGGCAACCGCAACACCTGGCGCATGTGGACCGACTGGTTCGGCGACCCGACCGAGCCGCTGCCGACCGCCGAGCGCCTCGCCGGCGCCGACCGCTACGAGACGGCGATCGACGTCTCGCAGCGCTCGTTCCCGGCCGGTGCGCCCGTCGTCTACCTCGCGAGCGGCGAGAACTTCCCGGACGGCCTCGCGGCCGGGCCGGCGGCCGCCCACCAGGGAGGCCCCGTGCTGCTCACGCCGCGCGGCGCGGCGACGCCCTCGGTGCTCGCCGAGATCCGCCGGCTGGCGCCGACGGAGATCGTGATCGTCGGCGGCACGCCCTCGGTGTCGGCGGAGGTGGAGGCCGCGGTGCAGGCGCTCGCGCCCGCGCGGGACGTCGTGCGGCTCGGCGGCGCCGACCGGTTCGAGACCAGCAGGCTCATCGCCGAGCACGCCTTCACCGCGGCCGGCGCGGCCTTCATCGCGACCGGGCTGAAGTTCCCCGACGCCCTCGCCGCCGGCCCCGCCGCCGCGCTCGAGGAGGGCCCGGTGCTGCTCGTCGACGGCGGCGCGAGCGCTCCCGACGCGGCGACGCTCGCCACCCTGCGCGGGCTCGGCGTCACCTGGGCCGGCGTCGTCGGCGACGCGGGCTCCGTCTCGACGGGCATGGCCGGCGGCCTCGCGGCATCCGGCCGCACCGTCGAGCGATTCGCCGGCCCCGACCGCTTCGCCACCGCGGCGCAGCTCGCGAGCGCCTTCGGCACGGTCGACAGCGTCTACATCGCGAGCGGCACCGACTTCCCCGACGCGCTCGCTGCCGCGGCCGCCGCGGGCGCCGAGCGCGCACCGCTGCTGCTGACCCGCCGCGAGTGCATGCCGGCGGTGTCGCGCAGCGCGCTGCTCGCCTCGGGCACCGCCGAGGTCGTGCTGGTCGGCGGCCTGCCGACCCTCAGCGCGGCGACGGCCGCCTACGCGCGCTGCCCCTGACCGGTTGAGGGTTTGCGTCCGAGTTCAGCCCAACTCGGACGCAAACCCTCAACACGCCGGCAGCGCGGGCGCGGGAGTTGAGCCTTTGCGTCCGAGTGGAGGGCAACTCGGACGCAAACCCTCCACACGCGGCGGCGGAGCGGCCGCGGCGACGATCAGCCGGCCGCCGCGGGCGACGCGTCGGCGGATGCGGGCGCCGGCACCGCGGCGCGGGCGCCGGTCGGCGCGGGGCTGGGGATGCTCGCCCGCACGAGCCAGCCGCCCCGCGACCGCGGACCGACCTCGAGCGAGCCGCCGAGCGCCGCCACCCGCTCGCGCATGCCCATGAGGCCGGCACCCGCGCCGTGCGTGCCGGGCCCGCCGCCGCGGCCGTCGTCGGTGACCTCGACCTCGACGACGTCGTCGAGGTAGCGCACCCGCACGTCCACCTGGGCGACGGGGCCCGCGTGCTTGCGCGCGTTCGTGAGCGCCTCCTGCACGATGCGGAAGGCCGTCAGCCCGACCATCGGCGTCACCGCCCTCGGATCGCCGACCGTGTGCAGCTCGACCTGCTGGCCGCTCTCGCGCGCCGCCTCCACGAGCGCGGGCAGCGCGTCGACGTCGGGGGCAGCGGATGCGCCGTCGTCCTCCGAGCGCAGCGTCACGACGAGGGATCGGAGCTCGCCGATCGCGTCCCGAGCGGACTGCTCGACGTGCCGCAGCGCATCCGACGCCTTCTCGGGGTCGCGGTCGAGCATCCGTCGTGCGGCGCCGGCCTGGACGCCCATCGCCGACACGTGGTGCGCGACGACGTCGTGCAGCTCGCGCGCGATGCGCAGCCGCTCGAGCGAGACCGCCTGCTCGGCGAGCTGCACCTGCTGCGCCTGGATCTCGACGTGCGCGGCGGCGAGCTGCTCCCGCTCGATCGCGCTGCGCCAGGCGCGGTCGCCGAACACCCAGCCGGCGCCGAAGTATGCGGCGTTGATCACGATCTGGATGAGCAGGAAGGCGAAGAACGCCGACACCCCGCGCTCGCCCGTCTCGGGATCGAGGAAGCCGCGCACCGCCGACGACGCGAGCCACAGCGCCATCGCGATCACGATGCCGAGCCGCACCCAGAATGCCCGGCGTCGGTTCGTGTCCCACGCGCCGATCGAGTAGACGCCCATGAAGAGGCTGACCTGCGAGACGTACAGCTCGAGCACCTCGAGCTCGCCGGCGACGATGTAGACGACGATCTGGGCGAGCGAGACGGCGACGGGATGCACCCGGCGCAGCACGAGCGGCGCCGGGAGCAGCACCGCGGTGAGCAGCGGCGCCCAGATCGGCACCTCGGTGAACTGCAGGCCGGTCATCGCGCTGAGCGCCACCATCACGCAGCCCGACAGCGCGAGCAGCCCGGCGAGGATCGCGTCGGCGCGGAGCGAGCGCGCGTCGGGCGCCTGGCGGACGGACATGCGCTCCAGCGTAGGCGGGCGGATGCGTCGGCCGCCTCCGTCGTCCGGCGGAGCCCGGCGTCCTCCACGGATCGCTCGGCAGATGTTCGCCGGAGCCGCACGCCGACCGCGATGCGCGCTCGACGCCCCGCTCAGCGGCACATCTGCCGCGGCTCGACCCGTGACCGAATTGTGATGCCCGCTCGCGCGCGATCGGGAGCATCCTGGTCGCGTCTGGACGACGGGGGAGTCGTCCGAGACCCGAAGGAGCACGGCCATGCACACTCGCTCACGACCGGCCGCTCGGATCGCGGCCGTCACCGCGCTGCTCGCAGCAGGCGCCATCCTCGTGGGCTGCGGCCCCCAGGCGCCGCCCGCGCCGACCGAGTCGACGGCGACGCCGACGCCCACGCCCGCAGAGCCCACGCCCGCAGAGCCGTCGCCCACCGCATCCGCCACGCCCGTGCCGTCGCCGACCGCCACCACGGCACCCACAGAGGCCAGCGGCCGGGTCTTCGAGACGCAGAACGGCACGATGCGGATCCCGGTGCCGGAGGGCTGGACGGTCCACGACGGGAGCCGCCTCGGCACCGACCTCAGCGGCCGCCCGAGCTGGGAGAACGCGATCGACTTCCGCTCGCCCAGCGGCACCTCGCTGGGCTACTACGACGGGTTCGGTGCGCGCGAGGGCTTCATCAACACCGACTTCGGCATCGTCGAGCAGCGCCCCGCCGAGGTCGGCCACGGCATCGTCGCGATGTCGTGGTGGGTGCACGACCTCGGAGCGGTACTTCGTGGCGGCGGGGCTGACGCAGCCGTCGAGCATCGGCGCCGAGCCGGTCACCGAGCTCACCGTGCCCGGTGCGGAGCGCAACCACCGCTTCCTCGTGCTCCTGCTGGGCGACGACCAGCCCTTCGTCGCCACCCAGGCGGAGGCCGAGCAGCTGCTCGGCAGCGCCGAGGTGGTCGAGGCGCTCGAGATGATGGCGCAGATCCAGCTCATCCCGCGCGAGGCGTCGGCGATGCCGCCAGGCGTGGAACCCTAGCCGCGCCGCCTGACGGCTGCCCGCATGTAACCTCCAGCCGCATCCCGGACAATCCTGGTTGTGGACCTCGCGCAGACTGACGAGCAGCTCTGGCGTGCCGTCGTGCGCGGGGACGGCGTCGCCTTCGCCGCGATCTTCGATCGTCACGGGGATCGCGTGTGGCGACACGCATGGAGGCTGATGCAGCACCGCCAGGACACCGAGGACGTCACGGCCGCCGTGTTCGCGGAGGCGTGGCGCAAGCGCTCGCGCGTGCGCATCGTCGACGACTCGGTGCTGCCGTGGCTGCTCGCCACCGCCACGAACTGCGCGCGCAACGCCCGCCGCAGCATCCGCCGCAACGAGCGGCTGATCGCGCACATCCCGCTCGGGCCGGATGCGCCCGACGCGGCCGACGTGGCCGGCGAGCGCTTCGAGCGGCTCGACGCGTCGAGCGCGGTCGGCGCGGCGCTGCGCGAGCTGTCCGAGACGGATGCGCGGCTCGTCTCGCTCGTGCTGCTCGAGGAGATCCCGCTCGCCGATGCCGCGCGCGCGATCGGCGTCAGCTACGGCGCCGCCAAGACACGCATCCATCGCGCGAAGCAGCGCCTGCGCGGCCACCTCGAAGCGGCGGGCGTCGCCGACCTCGAGGAGGTGCAGGCATGAACGACGAGCTGCAGCCCGGCATGAGCGAGGAGTTCAAGGCGCGGATGCGTCAGGGCCTGTCGTCGATGGCCGTGCGGGAGCGGGTGCGCGAGCGCCGTCGCAACCGGACGATCGCCGGCGGCGCGGTGGCGATGGTCACCGCCGTGGTGCTCGGCGTGGGCGTCTGGCAGATCGCGGGCGCGATCGACCCGCGGGTCGACCAGGCGGCGCCGCTGCCGACGAGCAGCGTCGAGCCGACCGCGACCTCGACGCCGACGCCGGCCGACCGGCACCCCCGTCCCGACCGAGACGACCGAGCCCGAGCCGACGCCGCCCCCGGGCTTCGAGGGCGTCGCGGCGGGCGTGCCGATCGTCACCGACTCCGTCCCGGCCTCCGATTCGGGCGACACCGGTGCCGCGGGCGGCCCGTCGATCGAGCGCGTCTACGACGTCTACGTGCTCTGCGAGGGCGAGGGCACGGTGCTCTTCGGCGGTGCGGCGTGGATCGACTGCACCGAGTTCGAGCCCGGCACCGGCTGGGCGATCTTCGGGCAGCTCGACTACGCCGGAGACGGCGACCCGCAGTACACCGCGAGCCCTGACTTCGACGGCCAGCTGAGCGTCGTCGACGAAGGTGCGGTGCCGGCGGGCAGCGCGAACGGCGCCACCGCGACCGTGTACTACGACTGCGGGAGCACGGTGACGATCGGCGGCGTGGTCTTCGACTGCGACGCCGATCCGACGGCGATCGTCGACCTCGCGGCCTGGGGCGTGCCGATCGGTGCGGGCAGCTTCGCGCCGCGGGTGGAGGCCGAGGTCCGTCCAGAGTCCATCCGCTGGGTGGTGGAGCGATGAGGCGCGCGGGTCCCCGGGCAGCCGCAGTCGCGCTCGTCACCGCGCTGGTGATCGGGCTCACCGCGTGCGGGCCGGCAGGCGGGCTCGCGCCGTCGCTCGGACCCACGCCCGGTCCCTCGTCGAGCGAGGCTGCAGCAGAGCCGACCGCCACGACCGAGACGCCGACGCCGACGCCGACCCCGACCCCCACCCCGACCCCCGCCGACCGCAGCGGCACCCGCTTCGCCCCCGGCCGCGCCGCGGACGCCGCCGACCGTGCCGCCGCTGCCCGAGCCCGCGATCGACGGGACCGAGGTGCCCACCACCGGCCCGGAGCCCGCCTACGGCTCGCGCTACGACTACCTCGTCCTCTGCGACCCGCGCATCCCCATGTGGCTCGACGACGGCGACGGGCGGCAGTCCTGGCAGTCGACCGACCGAGCGGTCGAGTGCGAGGTCGGCCAGCTCGCGCGCATCGCGACGAGCGTGCGGTTCGAGGAGTCGCGCCTGCTCACCCTCTACGAGGAGGACCTCGGCATGCCCAGCGCGTTCCGGACCCCCACGCTCACGGGGTTCGGCGCTGACGCGATCGCCGCCGTGGCCGAGCAGGGCGGGGTGCAGGAGGTCGACATCGAGATCTCGTGCTCGAGCGAGTTCGTCGGCTACGTCAACATCGGCGAGCGCTACGCCTACTGCCCCGACACGTACAGCAGCGTGCGGCTGACCGACGTGCCGCTCGCGGATGCGCTGGAGAGCGCGGACCTCGTGTCACCGCTGCAGCTCTTCATGACGCTCTACGCATCGTGATCGTCCCCCTGGAAGAAAAGTTGAGCGACTGTCAGTGGTGAGCCCTACAGTGGCATGGACAGCGGTGATTTTGCCCGATCGGCAAGTGTTCCGCTTCGAAGCGATCGAAGGAGGGACCGCGCCATGACCACGATCGACGCCGCGGCCACGACCGTGCCCGACACGAGCGTCTGGGCGGGCTGGGAGCAGCCGAAGGCCGCTGCCTGGGCGGAGGTGCTGCTCGCCTACGAGCGGCACCGGTTCACGAGCACCGCGCAGCACATGCTGCTGCACGCCCTCTGGCACGACTGGCATGAGCGCGGCTCGCTGCCCGAGCTGCGCCGCTGGGAGCAGCAGGCGCGTCGCCTCGAGAGCGAGGGCGTCACCGCGGATGCGTTCGAGCGCCGGCACGCCGAAGCCGGCGTGCAGCGCTGGTCGCCCGCCGTCGACAGCCGCGACTGCCCCGAGGGGCGTGCGAACGTGACCGAATCGTGACCTGGTCGCTGTGACCCGCGCCTGATCCTGGACATGTCAGTGCGTGCGGGGAGGAGCCTCGCAAGAGAGGGACCCGCCATGCGCACGTCACCGAGCCGCCTGCTGGCCGCCACCGCGATCCTCGCCGTCGCCACGACGCTCGGCGCGTGCGCGCAGCCCGAGCCTGGGGCGACCACCGCGCCGGATCGGCCGGAGTCGACGCCCGCGGGCAGCGCGACGCCGACGGCCACCTCGCCCGCCGGCGAGCCGAGCGGCGAGCCAGGCTCGCCCGGCACCGCCACCCCGCCGGCAGGCGCGGTCGAGCTCGTCGACTTCGAGACGCAGAACGGCTCGATGCGCATGCGCATCCCCGCGGACTGGGTCGTCGACGACTCGAGCCGCGTCGCGACGTTCCCCGAGGGTCAGGGATGGAGCAACGAGCTCGCCATCGCCGTCCCCGATGCGGGCGTGCTCAGCTACACCGACGGGCTCTGGGGCGACACGGGTGCCGAGAACCAGACCGGGGTGGTCGAGCAGATCGCGATCGGCCACGGGCTCGCCGCGGCGGCATGGTGGGAGGCGGCCGGAGACGGCACCTACACCGTCGCCACCGGCATCGTCGAGGCAGGCGGTGTGCCGTTCCACGTCTTCCGTCTCGACGACCACGAGCGCCTGTACTCGATGACCTACTACGACGACGCCCAGGGTGGCTTCGCCTCGCAGGCCGCCGCCGAGGAGCACCTCGCGGGCGACACGGTCGGGCTCGTGCTCGACGTGCTCGCGACCGTCGAGTTCAGCGACGACCAGGAGTCGCTGCCGGCGGGCGTCGGGGTCGAGCACGAGGGCACGACCTACCTGCCGTACACGACCCGCAACGGCTCGGCGACGTTCCTCGTGCCGCAGGACTGGCACATCCGCGACGACAGCCGCGCGAGCACGAACATGGCCGGGCAGCAGGTCTGGGAGAACGCGGTCACGATCGCGGATGTCGACGGCGGCGGCGCGATGCTCGGCTACTACGACATGGAGTTCACGAACTGGGTCGAGGAGCTCGAGTGGACGCTCGGCGAGGTGCGCCCGACGACCGAGAACCCGCAGTGGCAGGCGGTCTCGTGGGCGCTCGGCGATGCCGTCCCGCACCAGGGCGGTCACGTGGGCGTGAGCCTCACCGACCGCAACGGCACCGAGCGGCCGGCCGACCGCGTCTGCAGCGAGCGGATGTGCCGGGACTTCTCCAGCCTGCCGCTCAGCCCGAGCTACTTCGGCGGCGAGCTCGCGAGCACGGCCGACTTCTTCGGCAGCGCATCGGAGGAGCGGATGCTCACCGTCGTCGCGTCGCTCCAGACGCACCACGAGGACCCCACCCGGATGCCCTGATCCCCACCGACTGCGGGGGCGGGGCGGAACACCGCCTCGCCCCCGCGCTGATGGGGGATCCACCAGCGATCCATTGACTGGCTCGGTATCCTGTGCGGCAAGGAGGGGCAGCGGATGCGATGGCGGGTGCTGGATGCGCCGGGGCGACCCGGGCTGCACCCCGTGCGCGCGCTCGTCCTCCTCGGCGCGATCGTCACGCTGCTGATCGTCGGCCTGCTCGGCATGCACGCGATGGGCGGCGCGAGCACCAGCCACGGTGCGAGCGGCGGCAGCCACACCGGCATCGCGATCCCCGCGTCCGCCGCCCACGCGTCGCACGACGGCGTCGCGATCCACGAGCATGCGGCGGCCTCCGCCGCTGACGCGCATGGCTCGGCCGCTCCTGCGACGGCTGCGTCGAGCGCCGCGCACTGCGCCGACTGCCAGGGCGCCGCTCCGCTCGCGCCGGGACACGCCGAGCTGATGGCGTGCGTGCTCGCGCTGCTGGTCGGCATGCTCGTGCTGATGCCACCGAGTCGTGTCGGGCTCGCCCGGCTGCCGAGCCTCGTGTTGCCCACGTCCGAGCGTGCCTCCGCCGTGCGGCTCGAGGCGCCGCGACCATCCCTCACCCTGCTCTCGATCAGTCGGACGTGATCGGTCTGCCTGGCCACCGGCCAGGCCGCCGGCGTCGCACACCCGCGACGCCGCCAGACCACCACCACTTCGACTCCAGAACAGGATCACGACCATGACCACGAAGCAGTTCCACCGCGCGCTGGCCGCCGGCGCGCTCACCCTCTCGCTCGCGCTCACCGGCTGCGCCGCGAGCACGACCACGCCCATGCCTGGCATGTCGGGCATGCCCGGCGCCTCCTCCGCATCGTCGGAGGCCAACGCCGCCGACCAGATGTTCTTGATGATGATGATCCCGCACCACGAGCAGGCCATCGAGATGTCCGACGTGGTGCTCGCCAAGGACGACGTCGACCCGCGCGTGCTCGATCTCGCGCAGCGCATCAAGGATGCCCAGGGTCCCGAGATCGAGCAGATGGAGGGGTGGCTCGACGACTGGGGGATGGGGCACGGCGGCATGGGCGGCATGGAGCACGGCGACGGCATGATGTCGGAGGACGACATGCAGGCGCTCGAGGATGCGAGCGGCGCAGACGCGAGCCGGCTCTACCTCGAGCAGATGATCGAGCACCACGAGGGCGCCGTCGAGATGGCGGAGGATGCGGTCGAGGACGGCCAGCACCCCGACGTGATCGCGCTGGCGCAGCAGATGGCCGACGCCCAGACGGCCGAGATCGCCGAGATGGAGCAGCTGCTCACGGAGCTGTAGTCCGCACGAGCTGCGCACGACGCAAGCCCGGTCGCCGCATCCCGCGGCCCTGCCGCGCCAGATGGCGCCCGGGGCGGCATCGCGCGACCGGGCTTGCGGTGTGCCGGTCGTGCTTCAGGGGCGGCTCGGTGGACGCGCGGGCACGAGAGTCCCGTACGCCGGGGTGTGACCGCACGGCCGCTGCCGGACATGTCTCGGCAAGGGGGACGCGAGTCCTCGAAGGCTCCGAGGAGGTCAGCCGTGCGTGCACATTCCCAGACCGTCGCCGCGATCGCGGGCGCTGCCGGCGCCATGATCGTGGTCGCCACGACGATCGCCAGCTGCGCCATGCCGGGCGCAGCCGTGCCGTCCGCGCCGAGCATGACCGGCGCCGCTCAGGACCCCGCGCCGAGCGCCGACCCGACTGCGTCGCCGACCGCCGCGCCGACCGGGCCGGCGGCCGCTCCGACTGCCGAGCCGACCGCATCCGCGGGGGAGGGGCAGACGTTCGTCACGCAGATCGGCAACGCCTCGTTCGAGTTGCCGAGCGGCTGGACCGTGCGCGACGAGAGCGGCGTGCGCCTCGACCACGACGGTCGAGACCAGTGGATGAACAGCGTGGCCGTGCTCGACGACGGCGGCCGGGAGCTGCTGCGCTACATCGACGGCGCCATCGATGCGCAGGGGCAGATCACCGAGGGCTGGGCGATGGTCGAGCAGCGACCGATCGCCGGGGCGCTCCCCGACGCCGGCGGGCTGCCGACGGCGGCCGCGAGCTGGTGGGTGGAGGACGACGCGGGCGTGCACGTCTTCGCGGCCGTGACGCTCGTGCCCGACGGCGAAGCACCGTGGGGCATCGTCCCGGCGGGGGATGCCCGGCTCGCGCAGTTCGTCGCCGACCTGTCGCTGCTCGACGGCTGCCAGCAGGTGCTGAACGCGGCGGAGGCCGTGGCATGCCTCGAGAGCGACGACGTCGTCGAGCTGATGGCGGTGCTCGCGACGCTCGAGCAGCAGGCGGTCCCGCGCGACGCCATGCCATGACCCCACGTCCAGCCGGGCCGCGCATGATCGACCGCACGATGGGAGCACGCATGCGCAGCCCGCACGACCGGCCACGGGTAGCGCTCGCGATGCTCACGGCCGCGGTGGCGCTCGTGGTCGGCGGATGTGCGACCCCACCGCCCGAAGCGCCTCCCGTCACGCCCGACCCGTCGTGGCAGGAGATCGAGACGCAGACGGGATCCGCGAGCTTCCGCATCCCGCCGGGGTGGACGGTGGAGGACCGCAGCACGTTCATGGGCGAGGGCATGGTGTCGTGGGTGAACGTCCTCGCGGTGCTCGACGACGACGGCGAGCAGCAGCTGGTGTACGCGGACGAGTCGGCGCTCGCCGACCCGTACGGCCCTGGCGAGGAGGCGATGTCGTGGTTCTACGGCGACGGCCTCCCGGGCGCTCCCGTGGCGGGCGACGGGATCGTCGCGGAGCGCGCCGGCGGCGAGGGCCGCGTCGTCACCGGCTGGTGGGACGAGTCCCGCGGCTGCGGGCTCGTCTGCCAGTCGTACTACCAACCGCACCTGGCCGTGATCGATCCCGCGGCCGGACCCAGCCGCGTGCTCACGACCGAGCAGTCCGACGGCACCCGCCGGCACGCGTTCGGACTCCTGCGTGCCGCCGACGGCGACGATGTGGCCGCCTTCGGCTCGCCGGACGAGGCGGCGCGGTTCGTGTCCGGGGAGCGCGGGCAGGTGCTGCAGGCCGTGCTCGGCACGCTCGAGCTGCCCACGGTGCCACTGAGCGCGCTGCCGCCGGGGGTGTCGCCGCCCGCTGACGTGCTCGACACGATCGGCTACGACGGACCGCTCGAGCGCTTCACCACCGCCGACGGCGCGATCGCGTTCGACGTGCCGCATCTCCACAGCGTCGTCGACGAATCCACCACCGGTCCCGCCGCGGAGCACCGCATCCGCGTCGTCGAGCCGTTCGGCGAGACGGTGCTGATCATCGCCGACGGGCCGTCGCCGATGCCGGACCCGACCGTCGGGCCGGGCGCGACCACGCTGGTCGAGCAGCGCCCGATCGACGACCGGCTCGCCGCCACCAGCTGGATCATCGAGTCGGAGCGCGGCGTCACGGCCCACATGGCGCTCACCGAGCTCGGCGCCGACCCCGCGGTCGGCTCCGTGCCGCTCGCCGACGGCCGGAGCCTCGTCGCCTACGCCCAGTGGTGGGCGGGCGGATGCGCGATGCTCGGCGGCGTCAGCGAGGCGCGCGAGTGCCTGGCCGGCGTCGGCCCGGCCGCCCTGCTCGCCACGATCGAGTCGATCGAGCTGCGGGACGGCTGATACCCCGAGGCGTCCGAGATCGCCCGCTCACGGGACCGCAGCGGGAGCCTCAGGGACAGTCGAAGAAGTGCGACGCGGGCCAGACCGGGTTGCCGACGTCGCTGTGGAGCGACAGCACCGCGCTCCCGTCGTCCCACTCCAGGTCGTAGGTGCCCGAGGCGATCGGTTGGTAGCCGTCATCGGCGGTCCAGGAGCCGACCGGTCGGCCGAGGCCGCCGGGACCCACCGCATAGGCATCGCCTGCGCCGGCGAACAGGAAGGACGACTCGCGCACCGCGACCTGACACGTCCCGGGTCCCGAGGACGCGAGCACGGTGTAGGTCGCGGGCTGGTCGGCGGCCAACCCGAGAGCGCTGCCGAGGGCGACCGACGCGGCGCCCGTGACCCAGGCGGCCGTCCATCCTGCTGCACGTCGAGCAGGGGGTCCATGCTCATCCGAGCGTCGCGCCCGGTGCTTGCGCATGAGCGTGCGAGCGCCGACGAGTGCGAGTGAGATCGCCAGGAGTACGGCGCTGACGGCCCAGCTCGGCATCACCTGCCCGCCCCAGACGAGCACGAAGCCGACGGTGAGCCCTCCCGCGACGGCCAGGGCGGCAAGAACGAGGCACGCCGCAGCGCCCCAGCCGAGCAGGCGCTCGATCAGCGCTGACCTCTCGGAAGACACCTGCATCGTCCCGCCATCCCGTCTCGCTCACCGCCGATCCCGACACGCGAGACTCACGCGACGCGACCGCTGCGGCCCATCCTCCAGAGGTTCGGTCGTTGACGCAAAGCTCGCGCACTCATAGGACGGCGGGCGCCGGCGCCGCCGGCTCAGGCGCGCAGCCCCGCTGAGCGTGTCGAGACCGCTCCTCGACCTGTGCGGCGCCGTCAGCGCGAGCGCGGGAACGCGAGCATCGTGAGCGCTCCCACGACCCACACCGCTCCCGAGGCCGCGAGCAGCAGGAGCGGGTCGAGCCCTGCGAGCAGACCTGCGACGGCCGTGCCGCCCGCGCTCGCGGTCGTGCGCAGCGCGGAGCCGACGGTGAACACCTGCGCGACGACGTCGTCGGGGCTCTCGAGCCGCCGGAGCGTGAGCATCGCGGCCGTGGGTGCGGCACTGAACACGCCCGAGAGGCCGACGAGCACGATCGTCCACCAGAACCCGAGGTCGAGCGCGGCGGCGAGCGTCGCGAGCCCCGTCAGCCCGAAGCCGATGAGCATCGTCGCCTGCGGCGACAGGCTCGAGCGGCGGATGGGCTCGACGATGGCACCGACGAGCGCGCCGATCGCGAAGGCGGTGACGATGAAGGCGCTCGCGGCTGCATCGCCCGTCGCGAGCAGCGCGATGCCGATCGCGGCGATCGGCATGATGCCGCGGCCGAACTCGACGAGCGTGCCTGAGACCGTGATCGTGGCGAGCGGCCGGTGCGTCGACAGGGCGACGAGGCCAGCGCCGATCGAGCGCCACAGCCCCTTGCGCTCGGCCTCGCGCCGCTCGATGCGCAGCAGCGGGTACGCGGCGAGCGACACGAGCGCGATCGCAGCCATCGAGGCGAGCGCCCATCGGGGTCCGAGCGTCGGCGCGAGCAGCGCGACGAGCGCAGGGCCCGCGACACCGGAGAGGTTGTAGCTGAGCGCATCGAGCGCGTACGCGCGCCGCGCATCCGTGCCGGCCGGCGCGACGAAGCTCGAGAGCCCGCCGAAGCCGAAGGGATTGAGGAGGCCGCTGAGCACGAGGGCGATCGCGACGAGCCACACGGGCAGCGGGTCGATCGCTGCGGCGAGTCCGTAGGCGACCGCGGTGCCGGCGGCGGCCCCCATCATGAGCGGCCGCGGCCGGTGCACGCGGTCGAGGATCGCGCCCACGAGCGGCGCCGCGATGATGCTCGGCACGAGCGCAAGTGCCGCCAGCGCGGCGCCGAGGGCGATGTCGCCCGTGATCGACACCACGAGGATCGGGATCGCGATCTGCGCTCCGCTCGCGGCCGTGCGGATCGGCACCGAGGCGGTGAGCTGGCGCATCCCCGCGGCCTTCCCCTCGTGATTCGCGACCGATGCGGCCGGCGACGCGGGCGCAGACGGCGATCGATCAGCGTCGCGGGGAGATTGCATCCCTCAAGCATGCCCCCACGCGCATCGAGCTGCCGAATGCGGGGTCTGCGCGCCGTGAGCGAAGCGTGGGAAGGATCCGTTGCGTGCGAGGCCGACGCCGATCAGCGCCGCAGGACGATGCCGGGCCGCGGCAGCAAGTCCGTCCGTCCGCGACGCTGCCGAGCGCGGCCGTGCTCGTCGAGCAGTGTGCGGAGGCGCCGCTCGGTGGAGCCGAACGCGCTCCGCCCGGATGCGCTGGATGCGCTCGATGCGACTCGCGCGCGTCGCCGCTGGCGCGGGACGCACTCGGGTGGCCCGGCCTCGCGCGATTCGACGCTCGCCGCGAAGCCTGTCTCGACATCGGGCTCAGCCGGCTCCGGCAGCTTCACGGCGAGCGGGGCGGGTGCCGCCGCGGCGAGCGACGCCATGGCGCCGGTCGCCGAGACGACGGGCATCGCGGGGGAGGCGCCGCTGCTCCACCGTGAAGCCAGGAGCTGCGGCACGATCCGCCAATTGCCGCGCTCGGGGCCGGCCTTCTCGACCCGCAACCGGCCGGCGTGGATCTCGTGGTGGTGGAAGCTGCAGACGAGGATGCCGTTGTCGACGTCGGTGGGGCCGCCGAGCTGCCAGGGGACGATGTGGTGCGTCTCGCACCAGGCGACGGGCATGCCGCAGCCGGGCACCCGGCAGCCCTTGTCGCGCTTGGCGAGGGCACGCTTCTGCGCGCGGGTGAACAGCCGCTGCGTGCGACCGAGCCAGAGCGGGTGCCCAAGCTCGTCGACCACGAGGTGGTGGATGTCGGCGAAGCAGACGAGCCGGTCCACGTGCTGGATCGGCACGAGGCTGCTCGTGTGCTCGATCGTGAGCGTGCGCTCGGGGTGGCGAACGCCCTGCACGTAGGCGCCATACGCCTCGATCGTGCCGGTGAAGACGAGGGTGGGCGACTCTCCGCCAGCCAGCGGCGCACCGCCTGAGGCGGCGTGCGCCTTGACCATGGCGATGAGCGCGTCGTGCGCCTTCTGCTCGGGCGATCGGTCGTCGATCGAGTGCTCCTCGCTGCTGCAGTCGACTCCCGAGCAGCCGCCTCGATCGCAATGTTCGTCGTGGAAGGCGACCTTGACACGTGGGCCGCTGTACGCATCCACCACGGCCTTGATGGCCGAGCCGTCCTCGGCGGGGGAGCGGATGACGGTGAGCCACGAGCCGTCGCGCTGCTGCCGGATGCGCAGCGATCGGAGCGCCCGCTGCTGCTCGTCGCTCGGGAGCACTCCGTCGGGATCGAGGAGCGTCGCGCACCGGCGCGCCAGCACGACCAGCTGCTCGGGCGGGAGCGGCGTGGCCGGATCGGTGGCGGCCTCGACCAGGAGCTGCTCGGCCTCTGCGAGCTGCTCGACGTCGGCTCGCGAAGCGGCCGGCTCGATGGTCGCGACGATCGCGTGCGCCTGTGCGAACGACATCTCGGCTTCGGCGAGCGCACCGGCGACCGCCGGGTACCTCGCGGGGATGGCGGCGCCGGTGATGGCGATCGACGGCGACGTCGCCCGTGCCATGAGCAGCAGCTCGAGCGCGCGACGGGAGCCGAGACCGAACGCCCTCGCGACCGCCTCCCGCTCGTGCCGAGCCCCCAGCAGCAGGCACAGCGGCTCATCGACCGCGCCGTGCGAGCGCTCCTCCACCTCGTGCGCGAGCCGCACCTGCAGGCTCTCCGCGACACGTGCGCAGCTCTGCCACTCGGCCGAGCAGCTCGGCGACCTCGCGGTTCGACGCGGTCGAGAACGACGGGGCTTCGGCGAGCAGGGCGCGGGAGGCAGCGACCGCTGCTCGTGCCTGCTGCTCGGTGCTCGTCATCGCCGCCTCCTTGCGAGGAGAGTAGATGTGGCCACCCACATCCACCCTGCCCTCGTTGCGAGCAGAGTAGGGGTGGCCACTGACACGCCACCCCGCGCTGAAGACACGACCGCGCCGCGTGCTCAGGGCACGCGGCGCGGTGGTGGGATCAGCAGGCGAGCGGGTCGATCACTCGGTGCCTGTCACTCGGCGTCGATCACTCGGTGCCGGGCACGATCAGGCCGCCCCAGGTCTCCAGCATGTAGGCATCCGTCTCCTCGCTCGTGAGCAGCTCGTAGAGCTTCGCGATGCGCGGGTCGTCCTGCAGCTCGGGCGTGGTCGCGAGCACGTTGAAGTACTCGGAGTCGTCGCCCTCGGTGAGGATCGCCTGGTCCGCGTGAGGCCGGCCGGCAGCGCGAACGATGCGGTGACGAAGACGGCGTCGTTGTCGGGGATCGCGAGCGGCAGCGTGGCGTTCTCGACCTCGGAGAACTGGAAGTTCGACGGGTTCGCGGTGATGCCGTCGAGGTTCGTGGCGCCGTCGGCGATCTCGATGAGGCCCTCGGCCGCGAGGATCTCGAGCGCGCGCGCCTCGTTGGTCGGGTCGTTCGGGATGGCGATGGTCGCGCCCTCGCCGAGCTCGTCGATCGAGGTGAGCGACTCGGAGTAGAAGGCGGCGGCCGGCAGGTAGACCTCGCCGACCGAGACGAGCGTGCCGCCGGCCTGCGAGTTGTACGTCTCCATGAACGTCGCGTTCTGGAAGAGGTTCGCGTCGGTCGTGCCGTCGGTGAGCGCCGGGTTGGGCGTGTTGTAGTCGGTGAACTCGACGAACTCGATGTCGAGCCCGGCCTCCTCGGCCAGGTTCTCGTCCACCCACTCGAGGATGTCGCCCGCGGGCACGGGCAGCGCGCCGACGCGGATCTCGCCGAGCGAGCCGTCCGTGGGCGCCTCGGGGGTGGTGGATGCGCCCGAGCAGGCGGCGAGGGCCGCGACGGTGACGCCGGCGGCGATGGTCGTCGCGACGCGACGGCCGAGCGGGAAGCGGTGCTGGGTGGAGGTCATGGTGATTCCTTGGATCAAGGCCCCGAGGGGACGGTCGGGGTGCGGGTGGTCGTGAGGTCCACGTCGAGGTGGGCCTGCGCATCCGCCATCGCGTCCTTCTTGGGGCCGCGTCGGGTGGAGGGTGCGCCGAGCGTGCGGGCGAGCGCGGTCAGCGCCCACTGGATGAGCTGCACGAGGAGGAACAGGATGATGATGACGCCCACGATGTGCATCCCAGCTGTAGCGCTGCATGCCGTAGCGTGAGGGCGACGTTGCCGAGGCCGCCGCCGCCGACCACGCCGACCATCGCCGAGAAGTTGATGATCGAGGTGATGGTGGTGGCGGTGCCGAGCAGGATCGAGGGGGTCGCCTGCGGCAGCAGCACGCGGCGCACGAGCAGCCAGCGGCGAGGCGCCGAGCGACTCCGCGGCCTCGAACAGGCCCGGGTCGACCTCGCGCACGGCGATCTCGACGACGCGCACGAAGAACGGGATGGCGACGAGCGTGAGCGGCACGATGGCGGGGCCGGTGCCGATGAACGAGCCGAGCAGCCAGCGGGTGAGCGGGATGAGCGCGATCATCAGCACGATGAACGGCACCGAGCGGCCGAGGTTGACGACGAAGCCGAGCAGCGCGTTGATGATGCGGCCGAGCGCGCGCGAGCCGAACGGGCGCTCGAGGAACCGGCCCTGCTCGGTGCCGACGAGGATGATGCCGAGCGGCAGGCCGACGACGAACGTGATCGCCATCGCGACCGCCGTCATGTAGAGGGTCTCCCACGTGCCCTCGAGCAGCACGGCGAAGAGGTTGGGCCAGAAGTCGGGCGAGGCCATGTCGATCATGCGAGCACCTCCCAGGCGGTGACGCCCTGCGCGGTGAGCGAGTCGATCACCTTGAGGGCGATGGATGCGTCGCCGGGCAGCGCGAGGCGGGTGCGGCCGGCCTGGTGGCCGCCGATCGTCTCGAGCGCGGCGCCGAGGATGCGAGACGTCGAGCCCGAAGTCGCGCGCGAGCTGCGCGATCACCGGGCGGTCGGCGCTGAGGCCCGTGTAGGTGACGTCGATGATGCGGTGGTTCGGGGATGTAGTGCGCCTCGCCCACCGGGAAGAGCTCGGCGGCGAGCCGGGAGCCGGGGGTGCGGATGAGCGTCGTCGAGCCTGCCCTGCTCGACGATGCGGCCGTGTCTCCATGAGGGCGGCGGAGTCGCAGATGCGCTTGACGACCTCCATCTCGTGCGTGATGAGCAGCACGGTGAGGCCGAGCTCGCGGCTGAGGCGCTTGATGAGCTCGAGGATGGAGCGGGTCGTCTCGGGGTCGAGGGCGCTGGTCGCCTCGTCGGAGAGCAGCACGTCGGGGCCGGACGGCGAGCGCGCGGGCGATGCCGACGCGCTGCTTCTGGCCGCCGGAGAGCTGGGCCGGGTAGGTCGTCGGCGCGGTGCGCGAGGCCGACGAGGTCGAGCATGTCGAGCGCCTTGCGTGCGGCGATCGCTTCTTGGCGGCGCCGGTCGACCTCGAGCGCGAACTCGACGTTCTGCGCGACGGTGCGGTTGCCGACCAGGTTGAAGTGCTGGAAGACCATGCCGATCTTGTGGCGCTCGTTGAGCAGCGCCTTGCCGCTGAGCGCGGTGACGTCGACGCCGTTCGACGGTGACGCGGCCGGAGTCGGGGCGCTCGAGCGCGTTGACGCGTGCGCAGCAGCGTGGACTTGCCGGCGCCCGACTGCCCGACGACGCCGAAGATCTGCCCCTTCGCCACCTCGATGGAGACGTCGTCGAGCGCGACGACGGCGTCTGGGCCGTCGCCGAACCGGCGGCTGACGTGCTCGATCGAGATCATGGAACTCCAAGCGGGGGCGCGGTCGGCGCCCGGGTTGGGGGAGTGGTGGCCCGGCTGCGGCGGCGGGCTGTCATCCATTGTCGCGCGGATGGGTCGCCGGCGCGAGCATGTGACGTCGCGTGACGCGGTTTCTAGAGCCGCGCACCGGAGCGGTGAGACTGGGATGTGGGAGCCGAGTGGTTGGATCGTCTCATGCACATCACCGGGGTCTCCCTCTTTGCAAGCGCCGGCATCGGCGATATCGCGCTGCGCGAGGCAGACGTGAACGTGCTCGTTGCGAACGAACTTCTTGAAGACCGCGCCGCACTCTTCTCTGCTAACTACCCCGACGCTGACATGTTTGACGCCCGGAGACATCTGGGACAGCGTCAACGACATCGTTCAGCGGACTGAGGAGCGGCTCGATGGGCAGGAGCTCGATATTCTCCTTGCCACGCCGCCGTGTCAAGGTATGTCCAAGAACGGGCAGGGAAAGTTGCTCGCGGAGATCAGAGCGGGAAGGCGACCAGCGATGGACGCGCGGAACCGGCTGATCATCCCAACCATGGATGTCGCCACGGCACTGCGGCCGCGCGTGGTGATTCTTGAGAATGTTCCGGAAATGCGCAATACCACGATCGAGGTGGACGGCGGACTGGTCAACATCATTGACTACATCGCGCTCCGACTCGGCGCGGAGTACCGGGGCGGAGCGCAGGTGGTTGAGTTCGCGGATTATGGCGTCCCACAGCGACGCCAGCGGCTAATCACGGTCTTCACAGGTTGACCCAGTACTCAAGCATGCCATGGCGGAATGGAAGTCAGTTGTGCCGGCAGCGAGTCATTCCAGGCTGGCAGCGGAGGGTCGTCTGCCATGGGTTACAGTGAGAGACGCAATAGGCGGGTTGCCTAGCCTCGACGCCCGTGCAGGACTCAACGAGAGTACGCTGCACCCGTTGCATCGAGTACCGGTGCTCGACCCTAAGAAGTACCACTGGATCGCCAATACCCCACCGGAGCGCGGCGCCTTCGACAATCAGTGCATTGATCCAGGGTGTGGCTTCCTGGGCAATCCCGTGCACGGTGCGACACGCAGCTCAGAGGGTATTAATCGCGCCAGCGTGAGTACTCCGCTGTACTGTGAGCGATGCGGTTCCCTCCTCCCGCGGCCTTATGTGATGCGCGATGGTCAGCCTCATTGCATTGAGAGGCTTCACCAGTGCCTATCGACGCATGCGGTGGGATCTGCCGGCTCCTACGCTGACCACTAATCTGTCCTATCCCTCCAGCGATCAGAACGTTCACCCGAGCGAGAACCGAGTTCTTTCGCTTTACGAAGCGCTGGTCTTGCACACCGTCGCGGACACCGGATACAAGTGGACGCTGAACGACGGTCGACCCGCCTCCGACAAGATCATTCGGGAATCGATTGGTGAAAGCGTGCCACCGCAGGGCCTCGCCACGATCGTCAAAGCCATCTCCTCCCATCTCCGGCCGGCACGGCAATTCGTACAGCAGGGTTGAGTCGATTGAGCTTGCTGACGTAGCGGTCATCATCGATTACGCAAAGCCAGCCCTCCTGCATCTTGGTCCGGCCCGCCCGGTTCATCACGGAAACACTGGTCGTGCGGCCACCACCTTCAGTTGGCTGTACGATGCTGCCCCAGTGTGAGGGATCGAGCTCGGACAAGTAGAAGGCGCCCACGATGGTGGGAACGCTGTCGATGAAGTCCCAGTAGACGCCAAGCAGGTTGTTGGTGTCCCTGTGGTGCGACTTCCATGTCAACGCGCTAAGGAGTTCCACTCTCGTGTCTCCGACCGCAGGCTTCTCTCGACCTATACGCCGCAGTCAGCGGGTAATGGCACGTCGCCGCATGATGCTTTCACTTCGATCCCTCCGGTGGGGAAGGGGCTGAACGGCCGCTTGTCACGCAGCTGTCCGCTGAGCCGCTGATACGCACTTTGACCCACAGTGTCGAGCAGTAGAAGATGGGGTACCCGTTTTGGTGCGGATTCGAAATAAATAGGCCGTTAGTTACGCGGGCTCCGCGCAGGGCAAGCACTTCGCCCACGAATGCGCTCAAGTTTCGCATCCCCAGAATCGTGAAAAGGGGTACATCCATGGCCGCGACGTCATGCATCGTGCGGTTGGCGCTCACTACGGCGAGCTCGAAGGGCTCTGCATTGAACGTGAACGTTCTGTGATCAGTGATGATGTCCACGCTGAAGTCTGGCCGGAAGATGTACTGAAGATCGGTCATGTTGTGACACTACCTTCTTCCGGGCGGACGCGCCCTGCAGCCGCATGCAGCTTCCGTCCGCCAGCGGCTGTCAAGCTGCGTCAATGGTGCAATACATGCGGTATGTGAAGGCGACACTCACGGCGACGGAGCAGCGCGAGCTGCTTGAGGTGGACAGTCGAGCCCAAAGTTTGAGAGCGTTCCTGCAAGAAGCGGCGGCCCAACTCGCAGTGAGTCATGTACATGGAGCGGGGAGCTCCGTCATCCAAGAGCTTGTCAGTCAGCATCTGGTCTTTGAGCAGCAGTTTGCCTCGGAGTCGGTAGTGCTTTCGGGCTTGAGCGTTCAAGCGAAACCAAGGGCGGATTTTTATGGCCAGCTTGCTGAGGGCAGAGGGATCGTGGTCGAAGTCGAGCGAGGCGGGACAACGACCAACAACCACGACCTGAAAGATGTCTGGAAGACGCACCTGGCCGAGAACGCGCATCATCTATATCTGGTCGTGCCGGAAACAAACTTCAAGGCCGACGGGTCTCCACGAGAGCGGCCATACTCGGCAGTTGTGCGGCGGCTAGCACCCTTCTTCGGCGATCCACGGCGCGAGATCGATGTTGCGAGCGCGCACATATTCGGCTACTAGCAGCCGCGCTCGGGATATCAGGGCTGCCCGCTCTTGTCTGGCACCCCGGCGGCCAACTGCTCGACCCCGTCGTGCCCCACGAGCCTTCGGCGATGAGCAGCGGCATGAATGCGAGCCGCTCCCGGTCAACGAGCAGTGCGTCCACGAGGCTTCGCGTTTCCAGCTCATCTACCGGCAAACGACCTGCCGCGACCCGCCCCGCGCAGGCGGTTCCCGCGTGCTTGGTCGGCGGTCGGCCTGAAAGTGACGGCTGGCCCGCGCTGCCCCGGCGGCTTACGTTGACGCCAAAGCAGCGCCCGGCCATGCATCTTAATCCCGAGGGGTAGGCGCCAAATGAACTCCGACGTCGACGACCAAGCGACGGCGGCTCGCTTCGTGAAGCCCACGACTCGCCCACTCTCGACGAGCGCTCGCGTTCGAGCGCGCGACAGAGTCCTTCCGGGCCGATGGCTGACATCACCCGCCTTCAGGAGCTCGAGCGGCGACTCGCGCTCGCCGCGGACCAGCAGCTCGACGACCTCCGGGCGCAGGTCGAGGCCGCGGGACAGGAGCAGGTGCGCGCGGCCGTCGAGGCCTATCGCGCGAAGCTCGTCGAGCTGCTCGGCGGCGCGGCCGCCGCCCGCGCGCGGCTGACGCAAGTGACTGCCGGGCCGATCCAGGAGATGGGCCTCGGCTTCCTCGCCGACGCCGCGCAGCCGTTCGTCGAGCAGGCGCTCGAGGCCAGGCGCGAGCTGGAGGCGGCGCTCCGCGTCGGCCCGGTAACGCTCGACCTCGGCGCGGTCGCCGCATCCGTGCCCGGCGGCCGGGTCGTCGCGCTGCTGCCGATCGACTCGCTGCACCTCGACTTCAATGCCGGGGCGCTGCGCGCATCCGGCTCCGGCTACCTGCGCGAGAACGAGGCGGGCGGCCTGCTCTCCGGCAACCTCGGCGTCGCCAAGGTGACCGTCGCCGGCCTCGTCGCGCAGCGCGACGGCCTGCTCGGCGTGCTCGCGCTCCTGCGCGCCGAGTTCCGGCCCACCGGCATCCAGCTCGGCCTCGGCTTCTCGCTCGACTCGATCGGCGGCATCGTCGGCGTGCACCGCACCGCCGACGTCGATGAGCTGCGTCGCCGGCTCGTCGACGGCTCCGCCACCGAGGCGCTCTTCGGCGGCTCCACCACGGCGAGCGGCGTGCGGGCGACGCTCGAGACGCTCGCGCGCGGTGTTCCCGGTCGCCCGCGACCGCGTCGTGGTCGGGCCCGACCTTCCGGCTCGGCTGGCTCAACGTGGGCGGCACCTCGCTCGTGCACCTCGACCTCGGCGTCATCCTCACGCTGCCGGATGCGAAGGTGCTGCTGCCCGGACGCGCGGTGCTCGAGGTGGCCGGCCCCGGCACGCCGCTCGTGCACCTGCGCGCCGACATGCTCGGCGTGGTCGATGTGCCGGGCAAGCGGCTGACGATCGACGCGGCCCTCGTCGACTCGCAGGTGCTCGGCACGTTCCGCATCGGCGGCACCGCAGCGGCCTACCTCACATGGGGCGACCAGCCGATGGCGGTGCTCACCGTCGGCGGCTTCTTCCCCGGCTTCGACCCGGCGCCCGCGCAGATCGCACCGCAGCAGCGCATCTCGCTCTCGCTCACCTCACCGCTGCCCGGGCTGCGCCTCAGCGCCGAGGGCTACGCGGCCGCCGCGGCCGGCACCCTGCAGTTCGGCGGCTCCATCACCGCCGGCTACGACATCGGCATCGCCGCGATCCGCGGCTCCGTCTACGGCGACGCGATCATCCAGCTCTCGCCGCTCTACGCCGAGGTGCGGGTGGGCGGCGGCGTCGCCATCGAGGCGCTCGGCGTCGACCTGCTCGAGGTCAACTGCCACGGCACGCTCACCGGCCCGGGTCCGCTCGTGCTCACCCTTACCGCCACCGCGAAGATCCTCTGGGAGGAGGTGGGCGGCACCGCGCGCTTCACGCTCTCGAGCGAGGGCGGCGCCGACCTCGCCCCCGCCGACCTGATCGCCGACGTGGTGCAGCGCGAGCTCGACCGCTCGGCCAACGCCATGCCCGAGGAAGGCGGCGACCCGCAGACCGTGCCTCGCCGCCCGGTGTCCGCCGCCGGCGCTGCCGCTCGTGCCGGCCCGCGGCGGCGTCGTCTGGCGGCAGGACCGGTTCCCGCTCGGCGTGCCGGTCGAGAAGGCCGACGGCCGCAAGCTCGCCGCGCCCGCGACCGTGCACCTCGACCCGCCGGTCGGCGGCGGCGTGCACGAGGAGCCGCTCGCGACGGCGATGTTCCTCGACCTCACGACCGCCGAGGTGCTCGCGCTCGGGCCGTACCAGCGAGCCACGTCGGCTACCGCTTCCCCGTCGTGCAGTCGAGGTCGGCATCCGCGTCACCACCTCGAGCGACTTCGTCGAGCTGCGGCTGCCCACCATCCCACCGGTGTTCGCGCCGCTCACCGCGATGCTCGCCACTTTCTCCGTCTCGCGCGCCATGCGGTCGGCGGCCGGCGCGCCCGCGTTGCAGGCGAGCGCCGCGCCCGCGGTCACCGCGGTCGACGAGAGCGTCTGGGTGGTCGCCGACGACGCCGGCGGCTTCACCGACCCGGGCGACGGCGGGCTGCACGCCTCGCCCGCGAGCGCGCTCATGATCACCCATGCGGATGCGGCGCGCACGTCGATGCCGTCGGCCGCGTTCGCGGAGGTGGCGCTGTGAGCGCCGACGACACCCGGTTCCTGGCCTGGACCGCGCCGACGATCGGATCGCCGGACGGCAGCGAGGGCGGGCGCCGCCGCGCGCGACTGTTCCTCACCGGCACGCACCACCGCCGCCGGGCTCGCGTCACCGTGGTGGAGGGCGGGCCGCAGGTGCTGCTCCCCGGCCCGGCCGACGTCGGCGCGATCACGCGGAGCGCGATCCGCCGCGTGCGGCCGCTGCCGGGCCGAGCGGATGCGGACGGCGAGTACTACCCGTACGTCGACTTCGTCGACGCGGATCTGCCCTGGCGGTACGCGCCCGAGCATCCCGGGCGCCGAGGACGCGATGGGGCCGTGGCTCGCGCTCGTCGCTGGCGCCGAGGGCATCGACGTCGGCATCGACGCCGCCGGTCGCGCGTGGGTGTCGGCCTCGGTGACGCAGCAGCTGCCGCTCGCGAACAGCCGGCTGTGGAGCCACGTGCACGAGCGGCTCGGCACGCGCGGGCTGGCGGCTCGAGGCCTCTCGGCTGCTATGCCCGCTCGAGCTGCGCGACGACGCCGACTGCCTCGCGATCCTGGTGCCGCGGTTCCGCGAGACCGGCGGCGGCCTCGCCGATGCGTGGCAGCCGGGCCAGCCCGCGATCGGGCTGCCGGTGCTGCACAGCTGGCGGTTCCACACCAACGCTGCCGGCACGTTCACGAGCCTCGCCAAGGCGCTCGCACCGATCGCCAACCCACCGGGGCTCGGCATCGCATCCGTCGCCGTCGACACCGGTGCGGGCGTCGCTCGCGCCGACGCCCTGGGCCTGCTGGGGCCGCTCGCCCTGCCCGACCCGGGCGGCTGGAGCGACGACGCCGCCGTCGACCAGGCGATGGCCGGGCTGCTCGCTGCCTCGTCGCCCGCCGCCGGGCCGCCGCGGCTCGGCCCACCCCGCTACGCGTCGCGGTGGATCGCCGACGTCGAGGGGACCGCGTGGGGGCGGCAGCTCAACCGCGACCCCCGCCACCGCGGTATCGCGGCGCTCGGCACCCAGGCGGGCATCGACTGGCAGGAGCAGATCGTCGAGGCGGCATCCCGCCGCATCGGCTCCACCCACCTCGCCGCCGGCATGCTCGGGCGGCTCACGGCCGGGGTCGCGCTCGCCGAGCGGCTGCAGGCGCGCCGCCCGGGCGGCGCCGGAGCAGCGGGCGCCGAGCACGCCGCTGACCGCCTCGCCTTCTACGGGCCGGCGCTGCGCAAGGTGCGGATCGCCGGCGGCGCGTCGGCGCTGCAGCGGCTCGCCGGCGAGACGAGCCCGCTCGCGGCGGGGCTGCTCTCGGCCACCGCGCTGCGCCAGCACACCCGCGGCGGCCGCCGCCCCGTGCCCGGGCTCCCGGCGCCGGCGAGCGCAGGCGACGCCATCGTGCGCGATGAACGAGTGCCGGCGCCCCGCCGAGGCCCCGCTCGAGCCCGCGACGTCGGGCGGGGACGTGGGCCGCATCGAGAGCAGCACGTTCGAGCGGCTCTTCGGTGAGCTCGGCGAGGAGGCCCTGTACGCGGAGTTCGGCGGTGATCCGTTCGAGGTCGATCTCTCCGGCATCCGCCCGCGGCATCCCGAGGAGGAGCGGCCCTGCGAGCCCGTGCCGCTCGAGGAGACCGTGGACAGGCTCGACGCGGCGTTCGACCCGCGCGGCGCGATGGTCGAGCAACGTGGTCGAGCGCATCCGCCCCCGCCCGGCGCGGTTCGACGTGCCGCTGCGCATCGCACCCGACCTCGACCTGCCCGCGTGGGCGTGGCTGCGCGACCGCGCGCCGCAGTGGCTGCTGCCGCGCTCCGGACTGATCCCGACCGACCGGGTGGTGGCGCTGCGCACGAACGGCGCGTTCATCGAGGCGTTCCTCGTCGGCCTCTCGCAGCAGGCCGGCGGCGGAGCTGGTCGTGGCGCGGCGTGCCGCTCTCGCCCGCCGCGGTGCCGATGCGCACGCTCTGGCAGCGGTTGCGCGACGACGGCGACGACGCGACCATCCAGCCCGACATCAGGGCCGTGCAGGAGTGGGATCGCGACGAAGCCGCTCGACGACCCCGACCGCCACAACGCCGCCCAGGACGACCTGCTCGTCATCGCCATGCGCAGCGACATCCTCCGCCGCTATCCCGAGACGGTCATCCGCCTGCTGCCGAAGGACGCCAACGGCGACCCCGACCCGCTCTCGCTGGGCGTCAGCCCGATGGCGGTCGGCATGATCTCCGCCGGCCTGTGGTGCATCGTCTTCGACGTCGCTCCCGAGTCGGTCGAGCAGTGGTTCCTCGTGCTCGAGGAGACCGTCGACGGGCCGAGGTTCGCGCCGCGGCCCGATGACGGGCCGCAGAACGACCTCGACCGTCCGCTCTTCGGCCCGGCCCCCGCGGCCGAGACCAACGGCGCCCAGTTCGCGGCGCGGCACTGGGCGCGGCCGGTGCGGGCGCTCATCGACGGCAAGCGCTTCGCCGACCCGGATGGAGACGGCTGATGGGCGTCTACGGCGTGCTGCTGCCCGTGCAGCTCGAGACGCGGTTCATCCCGCCCGGCACGAGCGCGGAGCGCCCGGGCGAGCCCGACGACGAGCACCCCGACTGGCGGCTGCGGCTGCGGGTCGTGCCCGACCGCGCGTCGATCGCCGCGCGGCGCGCGCCTCCGGATGCCGCCGAGCTCGTCGCGCTGCAGGCCCTCGTCAGCACGCTCGCGCACGACCCCGCGTTCCCCGACCCCGTGCCGCCCGAGCCCGAGCTGCGCCGGGCGGCCCTCGCCGCGCTCGCGGGGTGGACGGATGCGTTCGCCCGCCTCGCCGCCGTCGTCGGGCCGGCGCGCGCGTCGCTGCTCGTCGACACCGTCGAGATCTCGGGGCATCCGCCCGTCGTGCCGGAGGCATCCGACCTCGAGGGCTGGATCGTGCCGGAGGTGCTCGGGCTGCCCGACCGGATCGAGGTGTGGGCGCTGTGGACCGGCGCCGACCCGGATGCGCCGGTGCCGTCGCCCGAGGTGCTCACCGTGCTCGAGCCGCAGGCGGAGCTGCTGTCGCTCGACCCGCTGCCGAAGGACGGCGACGACGATCTCGACACCCGCTGGTGGGGCAGCTGGCAGGCGGCGTGCGATGCGGGGCTCGCGGCCGAGATCCCGCTCGCGCGCGACCCGGGCGAGATCGAGGTGCTCGGGGTGAGCGGCGCGGGCGCGGTCGACGGGATCGGCGCCGACGAGCTCTTCGCCGCCCACGCGGAGGCCGGCGACCTGGCGGTGCTGCGGCCCGGCGTGCCCACCTCGACCGTCTTCGGCTCGTCCACGGCCGATGTGGTCGACGCCGAGCGTGGTCGAGCCGCACCGGCGGCGGGCACGACATGCTCGACGTGCTGGCCGGTCCGGGCACGGTGCGCGGCGTGCCCGTCGACCCGCTGCTCGGCGTGCACGAGGACTGGTCGCGGCGCATCATGACCGCGTGCTACCCGTCGCTCTGGGGCTACGGCCTGCAGGGGGTGCTCGCCGCCGTGCGCGACCCGCGCGACCCCGAGCATCGCCCGGAGCACGCGCAGTCGAGCCTCGCGCTGTGGGGCTGGGCGACCGACTGGCTGCGGCCCGAAGGCGGGTTCCCGCCCGTGCGGATCGGTGATCAGGCCTACGGCGTGCTCGCGCTCGCGGCACCCTCCGACGAGGTGGTCGAGGGGTTCGGACGCGCCGCGAGCGCTGCGACCGACCCGTTGCTGTCGACGCCGCTCGGACAGGTGCTCGGCCGCATCGCGCGCCGGTGGGCGTCCGCTGCCGAAGCGGGGCTCGCGAGCCCGGACGCCGCGAACCGGCAGGCTCGTCCACGGGCCCGTGCCGGCCAGGCTGCGCCGCCAGGACCTGATCCCGGTCGTCACCGACGCGATCCGCTCGCAGCTCGATGCCCTCGACGAGCTCGAGCGCACGTGGGCGGAGCGGCGCGAGGTCGCGCGCATCCTCGACCAGGAGGATCTCGGGTGGCGAGCGCACGGGCGCCTCTACCGCGCCTTCGGGCCCTCGAGCCCGCTCACGCTGCCGATCCTCGGGCCGGGTCTCGACGGCGGGGCCGAGCAGGTCGAGCCGCAGGTGGTCCAGGCGCTGCTCGTGGTCGGCGGTCAGCGGCATCGCGATGCTCGACGAGCTGGGCATCCCCGTCACGCTGCGCCGCGACCGGGCGCCCGACAGCCTGCTGCTGACCCTGTACCACCGCTCGATCGCGGTCTCGTCGCAGCTGCTCTGGAACGCCGACCCGACCGGCGCCGTCACCGAGTCCGACCCGATCGCCCGCCTCGGGCTGCTCGAGCCGCTCGGTGCACCGCCCTACGACTCGCGCGCCCACGTCCAGGCGCACCGGCTCGCCGCGCCGGGGCAGAGCGCCGACGTGGACGTTCCAGACTTCATCGCCCGCGCACTGGACGCAGGCGCGCTCATCGACCTGCTCGAGCAGTGCGCGAGCACGCCCGAGCTGCGGCCGATCGCCCACCGCGCCGTGCGCGCACTCGCCGACGCCGCCTCCGGCCGCTGGGACGTCTGGCTCGCGAGCCTCGGGTCCGCGCACGCGGCGGATGCGGTCGGGCAGGGCAGCACCCCCGAGCTCGGCGTCTACGGATGGGTGGACGCGCCCTTCCGCGGCACGCCCGGCCCAGGCGAGGGCGGCTTCCGGATCGCGCCCTCCCCGGCGATCGCCGGCACGCTCGCGGTCGTGCGCGACCGCGCGGTCGTCGACCCGGATCGCTGGGCGATGGACCACGACTCCGCGATCGTCGGCGAGGCCCGCCGCTGGCTCGCCGACCTGCAGCTCGGCTGGCACCCCGCCGAGCTGCTCGGACGCACGATCGAGCAGCGCATCGCCGCCGCTCCCGGCATCGCCCCCACGCAGGCCGCGACGCTCATCCGGGACCTCAGGAACGCGCATCCGCTCACGCCCGGGCAAGGCGGCTTCGGCTGCACCCACGGGCTCGACGCCATCGCGGCGCTGCCCACCACCACCGAGCCCGTCGTCGTCGACGCCCTGGCGCATGTCGCACGGATGCTCGACGCGGCCGCCGACCTCGAGCTCGTCGAGGGCGTGCACGGCATCCTGACCGACCAGCCCGCCCGGGCGGCCGCCGCCATGCAGGGCCTGAGCGGTACCGCGCCGATGCCCGTGCCCACCTGGATGGAGCCCGAGCAGCCCGCGCGTGCCGTCGAGACGGTCGTGCTGCTCGCCGTGCCGGCCGCACCGCCGCCGCCCGACGCCGGTCCCGCGGCCGCCGCCGCGCCGGGCCTCGACGCGCAGCTGCGCGCAGCCTTCGCGGTCGACGCCGCCTGGGTGGTGGAGGTGGGTGGCCGCCGCCGACGGATCACCCCGGCCGACCTCGGCTGCTCGCTGCTCGACGCCGCGACCCTCGAGCCCGGCGACCTGCACGCGATGGCGGCGCTCGCGGCCGCCGCTGGGCGCGGCACCGACACCGCCGACCCGCCGACCGCGAGCGACGTCGACCCGCTCGCCTCGCCGCGAGCGTGGACGCGTGCGCTGCGCGGCCGCGCCGCCGGCGCTGCGGACGTCGCGCCAGAGCTCCGCCGGCTGAGACGGCAGCGCAGCAGGTCGCTGCCGTCGACGCCCTGCGGATGCGCTTGACCGCCGCCGTCGACGATGCGCCGCGGCTGCGCGAGCTGCTCGGCCAGGCGATCGCCGATGCCGGCGTGGCCGAGGAGGCGCGCCTGACCGCGGCGCTCGCCGCGGTCGCGGACGGCACGGCCGATGCCGTGCGGCCGCTGGACGACGACCCGCTCCCGGCCGAGGACGTCGAGCGGCTGGCGACACTCGTCGTCGATGCCGCGTCGCTGGGCGTTCACGCCGCCGCGGGTCGCGGCTGAGCTGGCGGGCGCCGACCCTGCAGCAGCCCGAGCGCGCGGCCGCCGACCTGGTCGCGTTCCTCGGGCGACACGGTGGACCGCCTCGACGACCGCGTCACGGATGCTCGCCGGCTGCTCGACCCGCCCGTCGTCGACCTCGAGCGCCCCCGCGCCGCCGATCACGAGCCGGCCCGACCCCGACAGGATCGCGGCCGCGCTCGGCAGCGCTGGTGGGGCGACCGCGACTGCCGATCGGGACGCCGCTCACCGCATCCGTCGCGCTCGCACCCGCCGGGGCAGCCCCTCGCCGACTGGGCGCGCACCGTCGCGGCGGTGCGACCGGAGCTGGCGGCGACGCTCGGAGCCGGGGACGGGGCGCGCTCGAGCCCGGCGGCGGGCCTCGCGGTCTTCGCGACCGCACCCGACGACCCGTGGCGCGAGGCGGCGCTCGCGCCGCTCGACGCGCGGCCGACCGGCGGCGGCCCGGCCTCGACGCCGCCGACGCCCCGGCTCACCGTCGCGCTCGCGCCCGCCCTGCCCGCACCCGGCGCCGAGCTCGAGTGGACGGTGCTCGACGCCTTCGCCGAGCAGGTGCCGACGACGCGGCCGGTCGCGGGCGCATCCTTCGATGCCGCGACCCCGTCGGCCCGGCCGCCGCAGGCCATCCTCATCGTGCCGCCCGCCGACGTGCGCGCCGATCGGCCGAGCGACGAGGAGCTGCGCGGCGGGTGCTCTACGCGCGCATGCTCGCCCACGGGCGGATGGCCGTGGCCTCCGATCTCGCCGATGCCGGCGTCGGCGCGCTCGCCGCGTGGGCAGCGCTCCCGCAGGACGACCGCACGGGCGCGCCGCTCACCTCCGACCCGATGCCCGCGCCGACGGGCTGACCAGCCGTCGCTGCTCGTGCCCGATCCCGACGACGGCGACGACCTCGCGGCGGCGGTGACCGCAGACGCGCTGTGGATGCTCGGGCAGCAGTGGCGGCTCGGCGAGCACGCGGGGGAGGACGCCGCGACCCCGCTGCAGCTGCGGCTGGCGCTGCGGTCGTCGCCGCTCGGCAGCACCGCGGCGAACCCCGCCGATGCCGGTCTCGGAGCACCCGCTCGAGGCCGCGATCGAGGCGGAGGCGCAGCCCGGCGCCGCCGAGGCGTGGCGCTCCGAGTCGCTGCACTACGCGTCGCAGCTGCAGAGCGACCGCTGCGCTCGACGTGCCCGCGCACGACGCCGCGCGCGCGGGCTGGTGGAGCCTCACCGCCACCGCGCCGCCGCCCGACGGCGAGCCGCTCGCGCGTGCAGGCGTCGCGACCCGGGCGGCTCGACGTGGCCAGGCGCGCCCACCGGCCGCTACTGGCAGATCGAGGACCGCCGCACCGATGCCGCGGGCGCGGGCCCCGACCGCACCCAGCCGGCGACGCTGCACCTCATCGACGTGCTCGCGCGCGTGGGGAGGACCTCTTCGTCGCACCCGTGGCGGCCGAGCAGGGCACGCTCGTGCGCCCCACCGGCGTGACGATGACCGATGCGGCGGGCGGCGTCTGGCCGCTCCGCTCGCCGCGCGGATGGAACCTCATCGGCATCGCCGGCGCCGACCCCGAGCCGCCCGCTGCGGGCGAGCCCGGCGAGGCCGACTGGCATCGCGCGACCGCGATCCTGCCGGGCACGGGCAGCGGGCTCGAGGGACCGATCCTCGAGGATGTCGCGCTCGCGCTCGACGAGGACGACAACCTGCTCTGGGTCGCCGACCTGCGGCTCACCGATCTCGGCCCGCCGGGCGAGCCGGCCGCTCCAGCGCCGCTCGACGACACCGCGCCCGCGCTATGGCGGTGGACGCTGCGACGCGCTGTGCCCCGCGGCCGCTACCCCTACCCGCACGGCTTCGCGATCGCGGCGCCCGCCGACGGTGCCGGCGAGGACGCGTTCGTGCGCGCCGACCTCGTCGACGTCGACGGCTCCATCGATGCCGCCGCCGCAGTCGCTGCTGCTGGCCGAGCTGGCGCGGATCGCGCCGCTCGCGGTGCCGGCGAGCGGCATCAGGCTCGTGCGCAGGGCGATGCTCGCGCGGAGCGTCACCGGGTCGCCGGTGCTGTGGCATCGGCGCGTGAAGCGCCCGCGCGACGTGCCCGTCGACGTCGACCTGCGGTGGGATGCCTTCGAGCGGGGCGAGACGCCGACGCCGAGCAGGCGGGGCCGAACGGAGGGTCAGGCCCAGTCGGTCTGACCTGGCTGCGCGAGGAGCGCGCGCTCGGCGAGCTCGTCGACCGAGGTCAGCACCACCAGCCGATCGGTCGCACGGGTCATGCCGACGTAGAGCAGGTCCTCCCAGTGCGCACGGTCCCGTCGACATCGGTCACGATCACCACCGGCGCCTCGAGCCCCTTGCAGGCGTGCACGGTGCCC
>CAWDMS010000005.1:0-83097 GCA_963803465.1 uncultured Actinomycetota bacterium | reverse complement strand
GTTCGGGTCGGGCGCCGGGAGCGTCGCGCCCAGCAGCGCCTCGGTCCGCCAGTCTGTCTCCACGTCTTCGGCGGCGCGGTGGCGTCTGCAGCCAGGCGGCGACGCGCGTGTCGTGCGCGGCGCCGCCGAGGCGGAGCCCTTCGCGCTCGAGCGCCTTGATGGATGCCTTCTTGACGTCGTGGAGCGCCTTCGGGGCGTCCGACGCGAGCCAGGCGAAGGATCCGTCATAGTCGCCCGTGCCCGCCTTGTAGGGCACGTAGGCGCTGGCGCCCTGGGTCGCGACGCTGAAGCCGGCGATGCCGCTGGTGCCGTCGGGCGCGATGGCGACGGCCCCGTCGTGCCGCTGGCGCGGGCGAGCCAGAGGTCGAGCTCCTCGTTTACCAGCTTCTGCACGGCGGCCGCCTGCACCTCGGGCTCGAGGGCCGCGATCGACTCGCCGCTGCCCTCCTGCTTCAGCACCCGGTCGAGCAGGGTGCGGAACTGCAGCCGCTGGAAACACCTCGCGCAGCTTCGCCTCGTCGACCTGCCCGCGGGTGAGGTCGGCGGGCACGACGCCGTTTCGACGTTGGTGAACAGCTTGTTGAGCCGGCGGTTGGCGCTCGGCGCGCTCGCGCTGCTCGCGCAGGTCGTTGCCGACGACGCCCCCGATCTCGTCGGCGTGCGCGAGGAGGTCTGACTGCCTGCCCGCTGTACCGCGAGATCCGACTCCACGGCCGTCTTCTCGCCGACCTTGTCGATGCCGACCAGGTCGTCCCGCGGCCTCGTCGACGAGCGCCGCGATCTCGGGGTACTGCTCCGGCTCGATGCCGTAGCGCTCGCGCACGGCCCCTCCGGCGTGTAGTGCTTCAGCTCGGAGACGCCGCGCACCGACGGGTAGAGCAGCGTCACGTCGTCGTTGACGAGCTGGATGGTGTCGCGGTCGCCAGAGACCACGTAGACGCTCATGCCCGCCTTGCGGCCCTCGACCGAGAGGGTGGCGAGGATGTCGTCGGCCTCGTAGTCCTCGTTCGCGAGGGTGCGCACGCCCATCGCGTGGAGGGCCTCCTCGAGCAGCGCACCTGGCCCTTGAACTCCTTCGGCGTCTCGTCGTGCGTGCCCTTGTACTCCGGGTACTCGCGGGTGCGGAAGGAGAAGCGCGAGATGTCGAAGGCGACCGCCAGGTGGGTCTGGCCGGTGGTCCGGCAGCAGCTTCCAGCAGCATCGACAGGAACCCGTGGATGGCGTTGGTGTGCTGCCCCTCCGAGTCGACGAAGTTCTCAGCGGCAGGGCGAAGAACGCCCGGAATGCGAGCGAGCGGCCGTCGATGACCATGAGGGTAGGCTTCGTGTCCGAGCATGGCAGTCAGCGAGCCCGGGCCGCCGACACCCACGCCGACACCGCGACGACCAGGAGCCACGATGCCCCCGCAGACCGAGCACCCCGCCACCGAGCCCCGACGACGCCACGCGCGGTGCTGCTGGAGCTGGCGCTGACGGGCGGCCGGGCGGGCGAGTCTCGCCGAGCGGGCACGGGCATCGAGCCCGCGGGCCTCCTCGGCCGAGCACTCGATCGCGCGGATGCCGGCCGAGGGCAACTGGCAGCCGGTGGGCTACGTGCACGGCGGCGCGTACTGCGTGATCGCCGAGACGCTCGGCTCGGTGAGCGCGACCATCGACGCCGGCGAGGGCCGCGACCAGCGGTCGGCACCGACCTGAACGCCACCCACACCCGCTCCATCCAGACCGGATGGGCGACGGCGGGGACCGCCGCGCCATCCACCTCGGCGAATCCATGACCGTGCACGAGATCGTCTGCTCGGACGACGAGGGCCCCCGCTGCGTCCTTACCATCCGCATCACTAACTTCATCAAGTCGCGCTGACCGCGCGCTCGCGCCTGGCCCCTGCCCGGCCCCCCGCGCACACCTGCTCCGCTGTACCGGCCCGCGCCGCGCCGCCCCCGCCCCGCACCTGACCGCTACCGGCTCCCGCAGGCGGCGCTCGCTCCGCAGGCGACGATCGTTTCTGCAGGCGCACTGGTCGCCGCACCTGCAGCGGGTCCTCCCGCAGGCGACGGTCGCTCCCGCAGGCGACCGGTCGCTCCCGCGCGAGCGGTCACTCCCGCGGGGTGAGCGGTTACATCCCGCGGGCAGAGCGGTCGCTCCCGCAGGCGAGCGGTCACGCCCCGAGCAGGTCGGTCGCGGACTGAGCCCGCCCGACCGTGCTGCGCCGGGCCACGGCTCACGCCGCCTCCCACGACGCGCAGCGTTGGTGCGCATCCACGATCCTGCTGCAGGATCCGCCGTGCCGCCGTCCTGCAGATCGTCCTTCGTCACGATGATCATCCGCCAACCGAACGCCGCGCCAGCTTGGCGAGCCTGGCCTCGTCGCGCGCCCGCGCTGCTCCGGCTCGGCGTGATGTTCGCCGTCGTACTACACGCCCAGCTTGAGGTGCGGCCAGCTCGAGGTCGAGCCGGGCGACGAACGTGCCCGACGCACATCGAACACCTCGTGCTGCAGCATGGGCTCTGGGAAGCGCGCCGATCACCAGCAGCCGCAGGAACGTTTCGGCGCGGCGACTCTGCACCGACGCGCACCAGGGCCAGCGCTCGCCGGCGCGCGGTGGAGCCCGCGGGCCCCCGTCATAGCGCCGCAACGCATCCGCCAACGTCCTCGATCGTCAGCGGGTCGCGCCGATTCGTCGACACGAGCCAGTCGCCGACGGCGACCTGCCCGTCGAGGCTCAGCAGCGCGGCGAGGTGGACGAAGGCATCGGCCCTGGCCTCGACCCGCATGCCGTCGACCTCTCGACCGTCGCCGACGAGGCCGGTGACCGACGACGCCGGGACGCTGCATCAGGCGCACCGCCGGCGTGCGCACCGACGTCACCGTGCCTCGCGCTCGAAAAGCGAGTCGGCAACGGCATCCCGTGGATGCGCGCAGCGGTGGTGTGCGAGAAGACCAGGTCGTGCCGCGCGAGGACGCGACACCGCCTCGAGCAGCGCACTCGCCTCGTCACCGACTGCCGCGGTGATGCGCGCGCCACGGGCCGGTGCGGTGAAGGCCATGGAGCGGGTCGGCCGGCCAGTAGCCCGCGATTGAGGCCCTCGCTGGACCGTGAAGCCAAGGGGACTCTGGATGCCGTGCATGATCGCCGCGGCGAGCTGGTTGCACCATCGTGGCCCGACCCGACGGGCGGACAACCAGTCTTTCGCCAGCGGATGCGATCCAGGTGATGGCGCGGAGCGACCACGACCTGCGGGAAGCCGACCACTCAGGTGCGGAGTCCGACCACTCATGCGGGCGGCACCACTCAGGTGCGGGAGTGACCACTCAGGCTGCGGGAATCGACCAGTCAGGTGCGGGAGTCGACCAGCTCAGGTGCTGGGAGCTGACCAGTCACGGCGGGGGGTGGCGGTCAGGCGGGGCGGGGGGGGCTACTTCTTCTGGGTCCGAGCTGCTCGATGACGGCCTGCGCGACCTCTGCCATCGTGAGGCGGCGATCCATGGACGCCTTCTGGATCCAGCGGAACGCCTCGGGCTCGGCCAGGCCCATGCGCTGGTTGAGCAGGCCCTTGGCCCGGTCGACGGCTTGCGGGTCTCGAAGCGCTCGATGAGATCGCCGACCTCGACTCGAGCGCGCGGATCTGAGCCCAGCGGGCGAGCGCGATCTCGATCGCGGGCAGCAGGTCGTTCTGCGTGAACGGCTTCACGACGTACGCCATCGCGCCCGCCTCGCCGGCGGCTCGACCAGCTCCTTCTGGCTGAACGCCGTGAGCAGCACGACGGGCGCGAGCTTCTCGGCGCCGATCCGCTCGGCCGCGGTGATGCCGTCCATCTTCGGCATCTTCACGTCCATGACGATGAGGTCGGGCTTGCAGCTCCTTGGCGAGCCCGACGGCGCGCTCGCCGTCGCCGGCCTTGCCGATCACGTCGAACCCGTCGGCGCGCAGCGTCTCGACGATGTCGAGGCGGATGAGCGACTCGTCCTCGGCGACGAGCACGGTGCGCGCCGTGGAGGCGGTCTCGGCGGGCGCTGCGGGGCCGAGTGGGCTCAGCGAAGAGGTCGTCGGTCATGACCACTAGCCTAGTGTTCGCGACGAGCCGGCTGCCGCGCTCCTCGCCGGTGTGGCGGAAACGGCAGACGCGGCGCACTCAAATGCGCTTCCGCGAGGAGTGTGGGTTCGAGTCCCACCATCGGCACGACGGCCCGCCCCGTCGGGAGAGCGGGCCGTCGCCGGCGAGCGCTATGCGTCCGACGGATCCGGCGCCGACTCGTGCGGCACCTCGATGCGGCGCTTGCCGTGGTAGGCCGGCGCCGCCTCGGCGTGCACGTCGCCGACCGTGTGGATGCGCAGGTCGTTCGTGGAGCCCGAGATGCCGGGGGGCATGCCGGAGATCACGACGACCTTCTTGCCGACCGGGACGAGCCCCTTGCCGATGAGCACGTCGTCGACCTGGGCGATCATCTCGTCGGTGTGGGTGACGCGGTCGACGAGGTGGCGTGTTCATGCCCCAGACATCTGCATGCGGCACTCGACCTCGGGGTCGGGCGTGAAGCCGAACATCGGGATGCGCGCGCGCAGGCGCGACATGCGGCGCGCCGAGTCGCCCGACTCGGTGAAGACGCACGATCGCCGCGCCTCGACGAACTCGGCCACCTCGAGCGCGGCGAGCGTGACCGCGCCGCCCTGGGTGCGGGGCTTCGTGCCGAGCGGGGGGATGCGGCCGAGGCCCTGCTCCTCCGCGGCCACGACGATGCGGGCCATGGTCTCGATCGTCGTGATCGGGTGCTTGCCGACGCTCGTCTCGCCCGACAGCATCACGGCATCCGCGCCGTCGAGGATGGCGTTGGCGCAGTCGCTGGCCTCGGCGCGCGTGGGGCGCGGGTTCTCGATCATCGACTCGAGCACCTGCGTGGCGACGATGACGGGCTTCGCCCAGCGGCGGGCGAGCTCGATGGCGCGCTTCTGCACGAGCGGCACCTGCTCGAGCGGCAGCTCGACGCCGAGGTCGCCGCGGGCGACCATGATCGCGTCGAACGCGTCGATGATGTCGGCGAGGTTCTCGACCGCCTGCGGCTTCTCGATCTTGGCGACGACGGGGAGCTTCCTGCCCTCCTCGGCCATGATCTCGTGCACGCGCACGATGTCCGAGGCGTCGCGCACGAACGAGAGCGCGATGATGTCGGCGCCCAGGTCGAGCGCCCACCGGAGGTCGGACTCGTCCTTCTCGCTCAGCGCGGGCACGTTCACGGCCACGCCGGGCAGGTTGATGCCCTTGTTGCGAGCTGACGGGGCCGCCGACGACGACCTCGGTGACGACGTCGGTGTCGGTGACCTCGACCGCGCGCAGCGTGATGCGGCCGTCGTCGATCAGCAGCGGGTCACCGGGCTTGACGTCGGCGGGCAGGCCCTTGAAGGTCGTGCCGGCGCGCTCGCCGTCGCCCTCGATCTCGTCGGTGGTGATCGTGAAGCGCGCGCCCTCGACCAGCTCGAACGGGCCGCCGGGGATCTTGCCGAGGCGGATCTTCGGGCCCTGCAGGTCGACCAGGATGGCGACCGGCAGGTGGAGCTCGTCGGAGGCCTGGCGGATGTTCGCGTACACCTCCTCGTGGACGCTGCGGTCTCCATGGCTGAGGTTCATGCGCGCGACGTTCACGCCGGCCGCGATCGCGGCCTTCGTGTTCTCGTAGCCGGCGAGTGCCGGCCCCCACGTCGCGACGATCTTGGCTCGTCTCATCGGGTTCTCTTTCCATCCTCGCGCCGCCTGGGTGTTCGGCGCGGACGCCTCCATCCTCTCAGAGGGAGGCGCCGTGCCGATCGTGCGGAGCCGGCGTGCGGTCGTGCTGCCGAGCCGCGGGCCTAAACGCGGCGAAGGGCCGGTCGGTGGCGCGCACGGGCGCGGGCAGCTCGGTCGACCCCTCGAGGTAGGCGTCGACCGCGGCGGCTGCGGCGCGGCCCTCCGCGATCGCCCAGACGATGAGCGAGGCGCCGCGGCCGGCGTCGCCGGCGACGAACACGCCGGGCGTGCCGGTGCTGAAGTCGGGTCGGCGCTCGGGCACGCCCGCGCTCGAACGGGACGTCGAGGCCTCGCCGATCGACGCATCCGCGCCCGTGAAGCCGAGCGCGAGCAGCACGAGGTCGGCGGGGATCTCGCGCTCGGTGCCGGCCTTGGGCGCGCGCACGCCGTCGACGATCTCGGTGTCGGCGACCTTGAGCGCGCGCACCTCGCCGGCGCGGTTCGCGAGCAGCTCGACGGTCGAGACGAGGTAGTTGCGCTCGCCGCCCTCCTCGTGGCTCGACTGCACCTCGAACACGGTCGGGTGCACGGGCCACGGCTGGTGGTCCGGCCGCTCGGACGGCGGCTGCACGCCGATCGCGAGGTTCGTCACCGACAGCGCGCCCTGGCGGTGCGCGGTGCCGATGCAGTCGGAGCCGGTGTCGCCGCCGCCGAGGACGACGACGTGCTTGCCCGCCGCGCGTGATCTGGTCGTCGGGGGCGGTGCCGGCGACCGCGCGGTTCTGCTGCACGAGGTAGTCCATCGCCAGGTGCACGCCGTCGAGCGAGCGGCCCGGGATGTCGAGCTCGCGCGCGACCGGCGCGCCGGTCGCGACGACGATCGCGTCGAACCGCTCGCGCAGCTGCTCCCACGTCAGGTCGCGGCCGATCTCGACGCCCGCGCGGAAGCGCGTGCCCTCCGCGGTCATCTGCGCGAGGCGCGCCTCGAGCTGCCGCTTCTCGAGCTTGAAGTCGGGGATGCCGTAGCGCAGCAGGCCGCCGATGCGGTCGTCGCGCTCGTACACGGCGACGGTGTGGCCGGCGCGGGTGAGCTGCTGCGCGGCGGCGAGCCCGGCGGGGCCGGAGCCGACGACGGCGACCGTCTTGCCGGTGAGGCGCGCGGGCGGGTGCGGCTCGGTCCAGCCGTTCGCGAACGCCTCGTCGGCGATCGCCTGCTCGATCGACTTGATCGTGACGGCGGGCTGGTTGATGCCGAGCACGCACGACGACTCGCACGGGGCGGGGCAGAGCCTGCCCGTGAGCTCCGGGAAGTTGTTCGTCGCGTGCAGGCGGTCGCTCGCCGCCCTGCCCTCGCCCCGCCAGGTGAGGTCGTTCCACTCGGGGATGAGGTTGCCGAGCGGGCAGCCCTGGTGGCAGAAGGGCACGCCGCAGTCCATGCAGCGGCCCGCCTGCCGGCGCAGCACGGCGCGGTCGCCGGGCTCGCCGATCTCGCGCCAGTCGAGGATGCGCACCGGCACCGGGCGCTTCTTCGGGAGCTCGCGCTCCGTCACCTTCAGGAATCCACGAGGATCAGCCACCGGTCACCTCCAGGATCTGCCGCCAGATGTTGTCCGAATCGGGGTCGACGCCCTGCCGCTGCGCGTCGAGGCGGATGGATCGCACCATCGCCCAGTCGCGCGGCACGAGCTTCGAGACGCGCTGCAGGCCGCTCGTCGAGCACGCGCTGCGCGACCGGCGAGCCGGTCAGCTCGACGTGCCGCTCGAGGATGGCGCGCAGCTCGATCTCGTCCTCCTCCGCCGAGCTGCTCGACGCGCAGCTCGCCCTGGTGGAACGAGTCCTGGTTGAGCAGCCGCTCGTCCAGGTCGAGCACGTAGGCGACGCCGCCGGACATGCCGGCGCCGATGTTGCGGCCGGTCGAGCCGAGGATCACGGCGATGCCGCCGGTCATGTACTCGAGCGCGTGGTCGCCGGCGCCCTCGCAGACGGCGGTGGCGCCGGAGTTGCGCACCAGGAACCGCTCGCCGACGATGCCGCGCAGGTACAGCTCGCCGCTCGTCGCGCCGTAGCCGATCACGTTGCCGGCGATGACGTTGTGCTCGGCGACGAGCGCGGCGTCGGCCGCGGGCTGGCACGGTGATGAGGCCGCCGCGAGAGGCCCTTGCCGACGTAGTCGTTCGCGTCGCCGTGCAGGCGCAGCGCGATGCCGCGCGGCACGAAGGCGCCGAGCGACTGGCCGGCGGAGCCGCGCAGCGTCAGGTCGACGGTGCCGGGCTCGAGGCCCTCGGCGCCGGCGCGGAGCGTGACCGCGTTGCCGAGCATGGTGCCGACGGCGCGGTCGGTGTTGGCGATCTCGAGGTCGAGCTCGAGCCGCTCCCCCGCGTCGAGCGCCCGCGCGAGCGGCTCGAGCAGCCGCGAGTCGAGCTGCAGCTCGAGCTCGTGGTCCTGCTCGGTCGTGCGGCGCGGCGCGCCGTGCGCGCCCTGCGGCTGCGTGAGCACGGGCGCGAGGTCGAGGCCGTCGGCCTTCCAGTGCGCGATCGCGCGGTCGACCTCGAGCAGGTCGCCGCGACCGATCGCCTCGTCGAGCGCTGCGCAGCCCGAGCGAGGCGAGCAGCTCGCGCACCTCCTGGGCGATGAACTCGAAGAACTGCACGACGAACTCCGGCTTGCCGGTGAAGCGCTCGCGCAGCGCGGGGTTCTGCGTCGCGACGCCCACCGGGCAGGTGTCGAGGTGGCACACGCGCATCATGATGCAGCCGGAGACGACGAGCGGCGCGGTCGCGAAGCCGAACTCCTCCGCCCCGAGCAGCGCGCCGATGATGACGTCGCGGCCGGTCTTCAGCTGGCCGTCGACCTGCACGCTCACCCGCTCGCGCAGGCCGTTGACCATGAGCGTGTGCTGCGTCTCGGCGAGGCCGATCTCCCACGGCGTGCCCGCGTGCTTGAGCGAGTTGAGCGGGCTCGCGCCGGTGCCGCCGTCGTGGCCGGAGACGAGCACGACGTCGGCCTTCGCCTTCGCGACGCCCGCGGCGACCGCGCCGATGCCCGACTGCGAGACGAGCTTCACGTGCACGCGCGCCGCGCGGGTTCGACCGCTTGAGGTCGAAGATCAGCTGCTTGAGGTCCTCGATCGAGTAGATGTCGTGGTGCGGCGGCGGCGAGATGAGCCCGACGCCGGCGGTCGCGTGCCGGGTGCGCGCGACCCACGGGTAGACCTTGCCGGGCGGCAGCTGCCCGCCCTCGCCGGGCTTCGCGCCCTGCGCCATCTTGATCTGGATGTCGTCGGCGTGCGTCAGGTACATGCTCGTGACGCCGAAGCGGCCCGAGGCGACCTGCTTGATCGCGCTGCGGCGCTCCGGGTCGAGCAGCCGGTCGACGTCCTCGCCGCCCTCGCCGGTGTTCGACTTCGCGCCGAGCCGGTTCATCGCGATCGCGAGCGTCTCGTGCGCCTCCTGCGAGATCGAGCCGTAGCTCATCGCCCCGGTCGAGAAGCGCTGCACGATCGATGCGACCGACTCGACCTCGTCGATCGGGCACCGGCTCCGCGGCGGTGCGCAGCCGCAGCAGCCCGCGGAGCGTCTTCAGCTCCTCCGCCTGGTCGTCGACGAGCCGCGAGTACTCGCGGAACACGTCGTAGCGCCCGGTGCGCGTGGAGTGCTGCAGCTTGAAGACCGTCTCGGGGTTGAACAGGTGCGGAGCGCCGTCCCGGCGCCACTGGTACTCGCCGCCGGTCGTGAGCCGCTCGTGCGCGATCGGGCGCGCGCTCGTCGGGGTAGGCGGAGCGGTGCCGGAGGCGGTTCTCCTCCGCGATCACGTCGAGGCCGACGCCGCCGAGCGGCGAGTGGGTGCCGGTGAAGTAGCGGTCGACGAGCTCGCGCGAGAGGCCGATGGCCTCGAACGCCTGCGCGCCGCCGTAGGCGCCGACGGTCGAGATGCCCATCTTGGACATGATCTTCGTCACGCCCTTGCCGAGCCCCTTGATGACGTTGCGCACCGCGGTGTCGACGTCGGCGCCCAGCTGCCCGGAGAGCGCGAGCTGCTCGGCCGTCTCCATCGCGAGGTACGGGTTCACGGCGCTCGCGCCGTAGCCGATGAGCAGCGCCACGTGGTGCACCTCGCGCACGTCGCCGGCCTCGACGACGATGCCCGCGCGCATCCGCGTGGATGCCTGGATGAGGTGGTGATGGACGGCGCTCGTCATGAGCAGCGTCGGGATGGGCGCGAGCTGGTCGGTCGAGTCGCGGTCGGACAGGATGATGAACTGCGCGCCCTCCGCGATCGCCTCGTCGACCTCGCGGCACATCTCGTCGATGCGGCGCTCCATCGAGGCCGGCCCGTCCTCGACCCGGTACAGGCCCTTCACGACCACGGTGCGGCGGGAGCCGGGCGTGCGGTCGATGGAGCGGATCTTCGCGAGCTGGTCGTTGTCGATCACCGGGAAGTCGACGATGATCTGGCTCGCGTGGGACGGCGTCGGCGGTGAGCAGGTTGCGCACCGGGCCGATGCCCATCGACATGCTCGTCACGATCGACTCCCGCAAGCTGTCGAGCGGCGGGTTCGTCACCTGCGCGAAGGCCTGCTTGAAGTAGTCGAACAGCAGCCGCGGCCGGCTCGAGAGCGCGGCGATCGGGGTGTCGGAGCCCATCGCGCCGAGCGGCTCGGCACCGGTCTTCGCCATCGGCGCGATGAGGATCCGCACCTCCTCCTCGGTGTAGCCGAAGGTGCGCTGGCGGCGGGCGACGGATGCGGCGGTGTGCGCGACGTGCTCGCGGTCGGGCAGGTCGGCGAGGTGGATGCGGCTCGACTCGAGCCACTCCCCCCACGGCTCCATCGAGGCGAGCTCCTGCTTGATCTCCTCGTCGGGGACGAGCCGGCCCGCCTCGGTGTCGACGAGGAAGAGCCTGCCCGGCTGCAGCCGGCCGCGCCGGACGACGCGGCTCGGCTCGATCGGCAGCACGCCCGTCTCGCTCGCGAGCACGACGAGCCCGTCGGAGGTCTCCAGCCAGCGCCCCGGGCGCAGGCCGTTGCGGTCGAGGGTCGCGCCGACGACGGTGCCGTCGGTGAAGCTGATGGCGGCCGGCCCGTCCCACGGCTCCATGAGCAGCGAGTGGTACTCGGCGAAGTCCCGCAGGTCCTGCGGCATGTCGACCTGGTTCTCCCACGCCTGCGGCACCATCATCATGATCGCGTGCGGCAGCGAGCGCCCGGCGAGCGTGAGCAGCTCGAGCACCTCGTCGAACGAGGTGGAGTCGCTCATGCCCGGGCGTCACGATCGGCTTGAGCGGGCGCAGGTCGCCGAGCAGCTCGGAGGCGAGCTGCGACTCGCGGGCGCGCATCCAGTTGCGGTTGCCCTCGACCGTGTTGATCTCGCCGTTGTGCGCGATCATGCGCAGCGGCTGCGCGAGCGGCCACGACGGGAACGTGTTCGTCGAGTAGCGCGAGTGGACGATCGCGAGCTTCGTCTCGAAGCGCTCGTCGGAGAGGTCGGGGTAGAACGGCTCGAGCTGGAGCGTCGTCACCATGCCCTTGTAGGTGATGGTGCGGCTCGACAGCGACGGCAGGTACTCGCCCACCTCGCGCTCGATGCGCTTGCGCAGCCGCCAGGCGAGCCGGTCGAGCTCGAGCCCGGCGACGGGCGTGCCGGCGGCGGTGACGAACAGCTGCTCGATCGCGGGCATCGCGCCGCGAGCGAGCTTGCCGAGCGCGTCGGGCACGGTGGGCACCTCGCGCCAGCCGAGCACGCGCAGCCGCTCCTGCCCGGCGATCTCCTCGATCCGCTCCCGGGCCGCGGCACGGGCGGATGCGTCGAGCGGCAGGAACGCGAGCCCGGCCGCGTAGGTGCCGGGGGCCGGCAGCTCGAAGCCGGCGACCGCCCGCAGGAACGCGTCCGGCATCTGCGTCAGGATGCCGGCGCCGTCGCCGGTGCCCGCGTCGGAGCCGACCGCGCCCCGGTGCTCGAGGTTGCGCAGCGCGTCGAGCGCGAGCGCGACGATGTCGTGGCCCGCCGTGCCGCGCGTCGTCGCGACCATCGCGAGCCCGCACGAGTCCCGCTCGTGCCTCGGGTCGTACATCCCGGAGGCAGCCGGCAGGCCGAGGCCCCGCGAGGTGGGGGCCTCGCTCGATCGGTCGCTGATGGTGCGCATCGTGCTCCTGTGCTGTGTTGCGTGCGGTCGGAGCGGGACGCCGTCGGCCCGCGAGCGCGCCCAGGAGCGCGCAGGACTACTTGGTTGCGGCCGCGGGTTGTGCGGCGGTGGTCTCGACGTCGTCCTGGGTGCGGGACTCGGGGAGGTCCGTGTAGACGTCAGAGTCTACGCCCTCCTCCGCGCCCGGCTCGCGACCGGGCTGCCACGGCGACGGCTCGAGGCCCGGGTGGCGCCGCGTCTGGACCACCCAGACGACCACGCCGAGCGCGATGGCGAGGAACGCCATCCACACGTTCGTGCGGATGCCGAGGAACAGCTCGGAGGGGTCGAGGCGGATGGTCTCGAACACCGAGCGGCCGAGGCCGTACCAGATGAGGTAGAGGGCGACGAGCCGGCCCCACTGCACGTCGCGCTTGCGGTCGATCCACAGCAGCAGCGCCGCGCCGAGCACGTTCCAGACGATCTCGTACGCGAACGTCGGGTGGAAGAGCGTCTCCGCGGGCAGCCCGACGGGGAACGCGGGGTTCGTCGCCTCGATCTCGAGGCCCCACGGCAGCCCGGTCGGCTGGCCGAAGAGCTCGTGGTTGAACCAGTTGCCGAGCCGGCCGGCGGCCTGCGCGAGCAGCAGCCCCGGCGCGAGCGCGTCGGCGAAGGTGGTGAAGCGCACGCCGGTCTGCCGGCAGCCGATCCAGACGCCGACCGCGCCGCCGATGAGGGCGCCGAAGATGGCGATGCCGCCCTCCCAGATGTACAGCGCCGTCATCGGGTCGCGGCCGGGAGCGAAGTAGTCGTCGGGATGCGTCACGACGTGGAAGGCGCGGGCGACGACGATGCCGAGCAGCACCGCCCACACGGCGATGTCGACGACGTAGCCGGCGTCGACGCCGCGCTGGCGGAGCCGCCAGCCGGTGAGCACGGTCGCGACGACGATGCCCGCGAGGATGCAGAGGGCGTAGGTCTGGATCGCCCAGGTCGGGCCGACGACGCTGAGCAGGTAGGCGAGCACCACGCCGATCACGACCGACCAGATGAGCGTCCAGACCGCGTCGCGCTTCGTGAGCCGGCCGGTGAGCGCCCAGGCGAGCAGCACGACGACGGTGAGCACGACGCCGAGGAGGACGCCGAGCAGGACGACGTTGAGCATCGAGGCCTGCACGAACGACATCACGCCGATGGCGTCGAGCCACGCGCCCAGCGGCACCTGCTGCCACTCGGGGCTGGGGCTCGGGATGCTCTGGAAGACGGTGGTCACGCGGATGCGCTCTTCTCTGGACTCGTGGGGGCCGGGCTCGGGATGTCTCGGCTCGTGCTGTCGGGCTGGGGCGCGGCTGCGGCCGGGCCGCCGTCGAGTGTACCGGCGGCGAGGGCGGCGGCGAGCTCGCGGACGGCGGGCACGCCGCCGGCGCCGAGCGCGCGCACGAGCGCCGATCCGACGATCGCGCCGTCCGCGTAGGAGAGCACGTCGCGCACCTGCTCGGCGGTGGAGATGCCGAGGCCGACGCAGCGCAGCGCCGTCGTGCCGCTCGCGGCCGCCCGCGCCGCGATGCGGTCGGCGAGCGTCCTGGCGGCCTGGTCGACGTCGGTGCGCGCCCCGGTGGTGCCCATGGTCGAGACCGTGTAGACGAAGCCGCGGGACGCGGTGACCGCGCGGTCGATCCGGGCGTCCGACGACGACGGGGCGGCGAGGAAGATGCGGTCGAGGTCGTGCAGCTCGGCGGCGGCGAGCCACGCGTCGGCGTTCTCGGGCGTCAGGTCGGGCGTGATGAGCCCCGCGCCGCCGGCGGCGGCGAGCCGCTCGGCGAACCGGTCGACGCCGAAGCGCAGCACCGGGTTCCAGTAGGTCATCACGAGCACGGGCACGCTCGTGCGCGCGGTGATGGCGGCGACCGCCTCGAACAGCTCCTCGAGCCGGAAGCCGCGCTCGAGGGTCGACTGCGTGGCCGCCTGGATGACGGGGCCGTCCATGCCGGGATCGGAGTAGGGCACGCCGAGCTCGATCGCGGTGCAGCCGGCCTCGGCGATCGCCACGGCCGCGTCGACGCTCGTCGCGAGGTCGGGGAAGCCGACCGGCAGGTACCCGATCAGCGCACGGCCGCCGCTCGCGCGGATGGCGTCCTCGGTGCGGCTCACTGCTGCGCCGCCTGCTCGTCGAGCACGTCGAACCAGCGGCCCGCGGTCGCCACGTCCTTGTCGCCGCGCCCGGAGAGCGAGACGAGCAGCGTCGAGCCGGGCGCCTCCTTCGCGAGGCGCAGCGCGCCCGCGATCGCGTGCGCCGACTCGATCGCCGGGATGATGCCCTCGGAGCGCGTGAGCGCGAGGAACGCGTCCATCGCCTCCGCGTCGCTGACCGGCTGGTACTCGGCGCGGCCGATGTCGTGGAGCCACGCGTGCTCCGGGCCGACCCCCGGGTAGTCGAGACCGGCGGAGATCGAGTGCGACTCGAGCGTCTGCCCGTCGCCGTCCTGCAGCAGGTAGGTGCGCATGCCGTGCAGCACGCCCGGCTCGCCGCGCTCGATCGACAGCGCGTGCCGCTCGGTGTCGGCGCCGTCGCCGGCGGCCTCGAGCCCGATCAGGCGCACGTCGGTGTCGTCGAGGAAGGCGTGGAAGATGCCCATCGCGTTCGAGCCGCCGCCGACGCACGCGAGCACGGCATCCGGCAGCCCGCCGGTCATCGCGATCGTCTGCTCGCGCGCCTCGTCGCCGATCGCCCGGTGGAAGTCGCGCACCATCTCGGGGAACGGGTGCGGGCCCGCGACGGTGCCCATCAGGTAGTGGGTGCTGTCGACGTTCGCGACCCAGTCGCGGAGGCCCTCGTTGATGGCGTCCTTGAGGGTGCGCGAGCCGCTCGTGACCGGCACGACCTCAGCGCCGAGCAGGCGCATGCGGGCGACGTTGAGCGCCTGGCGCTCGGTGTCGACCTCGCCCATGTAGACGACGCACTCCATGCCGAACAGCGCGGCCGCGGTCGCGGTCGCGACGCCGTGCTGGCCCGCGCCCGTCTCGGCGATCAGCCGGGTCTTGCCGAGCCGCTGGGCGACGAGCGCCTGGCCGAGCACGTTGTTGATCTTGTGGCTGCCGGTGTGGTTGAGGTCCTCGCGCTTCAGCAGGATGCGGGCGCCCGCGACCTCGCTGAGCCGGCGCGCCTCGGTGAGCATGGAGGGCCTGCCGGTGTAGTCGCGCGACAGCCGGGCGAACTCCGCCTGGAACGCCGGGTCGATCCGGCACGCCTCGTAGCACGCGGCGAGCTCGTCGATCGCGGCCATCAGCGGCTCGGGCATGAAGACGCCGCCGTAGCCCCCGAACCAGGGTCCGTGGTGGCCTCGGAGCGATGCTGCGGTGTCGGTCATGATGCCCTTCCGAACTCTGCGACGCGCGACTCGGGGTCGCCGTCGGTGACCAGTGCCTCGCCGACGAGCACGGCATCCGCGCCGTCCCGCCGGTAGCGTGCGACGTCGGCCGCGTCGCGCACGCCCGACTCGGCGACGGCGACGACGCCGTCGGGGATGCGCGCGCGAAGCTCGGCGAACCGCTCCGGGTGCATCGTGAACGTCTTGAGGTCCCGCGTGTTGACGCCGAGGATGCGCGCACCCGCCTCGAGCGCCGCGTCGATCTCGTGCTCGTCGTGCACCTCGACGAGCACCGACAGGCCCAGGTCGGTCGCGAAGCGGTGCAGCTGCGCGAGCCGGGCGGGTGCGAGCGAGGCGACGATGAGCAGCGCGAGGTCGGCGCCGAGGGCCCTCGCCTCGAGCAGCTGGTACTCGTCGGCGATGAAGTCCTTGCGCAGCACCGGCACGGTCACCGCGGCGCGGACGGCACGCAGGTCGTCGAGGCTGCCGAGGAACCGGCGCTCCTCGGTGAGCACGCTGATCGCGCTCGCCCCACCCGCCTGGTACCGGGCGGCGAGCACTGCGGGCTCGGGGATGTCGGCGAGCGCGCCCTTCGACGGGCTCGCGCGCTTCACCTCGGCGATGATGTGCGGGCCCGCGGAGTCGGGCTTGGGCGCGCCGAGGATGGCGGCGGCGTCGAGGGGCGTCGGCATCGCGTGCGCGATCGACTCCAGCCGATCGGCGGGCATCGCTTCGCGCCGCCGGGCGGCGTCCTCGAGCGCGCCCGCGGTGAGCGCGTCGAGCACGGCCTAGTGGCCCTGCGGGCCGAAGCCGGCGCGGTTGAGGATGGGCCAGAGCACCATGCCGACGACCAGCAGGCCGACGCTCGCCCAGACGAGCAGCGGCATGTCGAGGACGAAGAAGAGCGTGCCGATCGCGAAGGCGGCGATCATGACGATGACGCTCGCCCACGCGGCGCGCGAGTGGCCGTGGCCGGGGTCGCCGAGGCTCTCGTCCTGCTCGGCGTTGGTCAGCTCAGCTGCGTGCTGCTCGGTGATGCCGGTGCGTGCGCTCACGGTGCTCCTCAAGTCGATCGGCCGGCGCGCGGACGCGCCACCCCTCGAGTCTACCGAGTCGGGTCGTCGCCGTCGTCCATGACGTCCCACGCGAGGCCCGAGCCGCTCCGCTCGTAGCGTGCGGCGCGCGCGGCGCGCTCCGGCCAGCGGCGCGAGGTGACGAGCACCCAGATGCCGACGAGCGCGCCGACCGCGCCCGCGACGATGCCGAGCACCGGCCACCCGGTCGTGGCGGAGGCGGCGAGCTCCGCCTGCTGCGCGGTCCCGGCGAGCCCGGTCGCGTCGGCGACGAGCGCCTCGAGGGCGGCGCCGACGCCGCCGCGGGCCGCGGCGGCGTGCACGGCGAGCAGCCCGCCGAGCAGCAGCGCGAGCGCGCCGAGCACGAGCCGCCACGCGCGGCCGGCGAGCGGCAGCACGAGGGCGAGCGCGACGGTCGCGAGCGACAGCGTGGTCATGGCGCCGGCGACGTCCTGCCCGGCGACGGCGAGCTCGCGGCCGTCGAGCAGCGTGGCGCTCCCCCACGGCTGCGTCGCGGAGAGCAACCCGAGCGCGCCCGCGAGCAGCAGGCCGAGGACGGCCACGATCCGGCCGCTGGGTGCCGCCCGGCGGCCGCTCGCGGAGGCGCTCACGGGCGGGCGCCGGTCGCCCGGCGCATCGACGAGGCGACCGCGACGGCGCGCAGCGGTGCGGCGGCCTTGCTGCGCACCTCCTGCAGCTCGGTCTCGGGGTCGCTGTCGGCGACCAGCCCGGCGCCCGACTGCACGTGCGCGACCCCGTCGCGCATCGTGACGGTGCGGATGGCGATCGCGAGGTCCGCGTCGCCGGCGAGGTCGAGCCATCCGACGACCCCGCCGTACACGCCGCGCTGCGCGGGCTCGAGCTCGTCGATCAGCTCGAGCGCGCGCGGCTTGGGCGCGCCGGAGAGGGTGCCGGCCGGGAACGTGGCGCGGAACGCGTCGACGGCGGTCGCCTCGTCGCGCATGCGCCCCTCGACCGTCGAGACGATGTGCATGATGTGGCTGAAGCGCTCGATCGCCATGAGCTCGGTGACGGCGACGGTGCCGGGCACGCACACCTTCGCGAGGTCGTTGCGGGCGAGGTCGACGAGCATGACGTGCTCGCTGCGCTCCTTGGGGTCGCCGAGCAGCTCGTCGGCGAGCGCGCGGTCGGCGACCGCGTCCGCGCCGCGCGGCCGGCTGCCGGCGATGGGATGCATCGTCGCGGCCCCGTCGTGGACGGTCACGAGCGCCTCGGGGCTCGACCCGACGACGGCGTAGGGCGCGCCGGCGGCGTCCTCGAGCGAGAGCAGGTACAGGTACGGCGAGGGGTTGAGCATGCGCAGCACCCGGTACACCTCGAGCGGGTCGGCGTCGGTCTCGAGGTCGAAGCGCGCCGACAGCACGACCTGGAAGACGTCGCCGTCGACGATGTGCTGCTTCGACGTGCCGACCATCGCGCGGAAGTCGTCGGCGCTCACGCGCGACGTCGGCTGCGGCGCGGCGTCGCGGTCGAGCGCCGCGAGCGATCCGGGCTCGGGCCGCGAGAGCGCGGCCTCGAGCGCGTCGAGCCGGTCCTGCGCGTCGCGCCAGAGCGCGTCCGCGTCGTCGACGCCGTCGTTCAGCACGTTCGCGACGAGGTGCGCGGCGCCCGTGCGGTGGTCGAGCACGACGAGCGTCGCCGCGAGCGACATCGCGATCGCCGGCACGTCGACCTCGCGCGGCGGGGCGTCGGGCAGCCGCTCGAGCTCGCGCACCGCCTCCCAGCCGATGTGGCCGACGAGGCCGCTCGTGAGCCGCGGGAGGCCCTCGATGCGCGGCGTCGACCAGCGGCGCAGCACGTGCTCGACGGTCTCGAGGCCGGCGCGCGGCACGTCGTCGCCGAGCAGCCGCTCGGCGCTCACCGTCTCGGAGCGCCAGACGACCTCGCCGCGGTCGGCGGTGAGCAGGCCGAACGAGGCGACGCCCACGAACGAGTAGCGGCTCCAGACGCCCTGCTGGGCAGACTCGAGCAGGAACGACCCCGGCCTGCCGGCGGCGACCCGGCGGTAGACGCCGACGGGCGTCTCGGCGTCGAGGAACACCTCGCGCACGACCGGCACCACGCGGTGCTGCGGCAGCAGCGCGTCGAACGCGGCGCGCCCGGTCGTGCCGGCGCTCGGCGCCGTCCCCGAGCTCGACCGCTCCCCCGCATCCGCCATGTCGACGGGCGTGAAGAAGCACGATCGCGCGCCGGTGTGGCACGCGGGGCCGGTCTGGTCGACGCGGATGAGCAGCGCGTCGCCGTCGCAGTCGATCGCGATCGAGCGCGGCACCTGGATGTTGCCCGACGTGTCGCCCTTGCGCCAGTACTCCTGGCGCGAGCGCGACCAGAACGTCACGCGGCCCTCGCTCGCGGTGCGGCGCAGCGCCTCCGCGTCCATGTAGCCGACCATGAGCACGTCGCCGGTCGCGTCGTCCTGGATCACGGCGGCGACGAGGCCGTCCGCGTCGAGCTTGAGCTCCGGCATCCGCAGGGCGGTCATCGGACCGTCACCCCGGCTGCGCGCATGGCGGCCTTGACCTCGCCGATCGTGCACTGGCCGCTGTGGAAGATGCTCGCCGCGAGCACCGCGTCGGCGCCCGCCCCCACGGCGGGCGCGAAGTGCGCGGGCTCGCCGGCCCCGCCGGAGGCGATCACCGGCGTCGTCGCGACGGCGCGCACGGCGCGCAGCAGCTCGAGGTCGAAGCCCTCCTTCGTGCCGTCGGCGTCGATGGAGTTGACGAGCAGCTCGCCGACGCCGCGCGCGACGCCCTCGCGCGCCCACGCGATCGCGTCGAGGCCTGCGCCGCGGCTGCCGCCGTGGGTCGTCACCTCGAAGCCGGAGGGCTGGGTCGTCGCGCGGCGCACGTCGAGCGACAGCACGAGCACCTGCGAGCCGAAGTCGGCGACGATGCGGTCGATGAGCGCCGGGTCGCGGATCGCGGCCGAGTTGACGCCCACCTTGTCGGCGCCGTGCGCGAGCAGGCGCGCGACGTCGTCGCGGCTGCGCACGCCGCCGCCGACGGTGAGCGGGATGAAGATCTGCTCGGCGGTGCGCTCGACCACGTCGAGCATCGTGCCGGCATCGTCGACGGTGGCCTTCACGTCGAGGAACGTGAGCTCGTCGGCGCCCTGCTCGGCGTAGCGGGCGGCGAGCTCGACGGGATCGCCCTGGTCGGTGAGCCCCTGGAAGCGCACGCCCTTCACGACCCGGCCGTGCGCGACGTCGAGGCAGGGGATGACGCGGGTCGCGAGCGTCGTCACATCCGGCGGCACCATCAGCTGCGCCCCATCAGATCCGGGCGGCGTGGATGCGCGTGACGATGATGGCGCGCGCGCCCACGTCGGCGAGCGCGTCCATGATCGCGTTGGTCTCGGCGCGCCGCACCATCACCCGCACGGCGGCCCAGTCGGCGTCGCGCAGCGGGCTGACGGTCGCGCTCTCGAAGCCCGACGCGACCGCGATGGCCGCGTCGAGGTGGGCGCGCTCGATGTCGTAGTCGACGAGCACGTAGTCGCGGGCGACCATGACGCCGTCCAGGCGGCGCTTGAGCGTCGCGAGGCCGGGGGCCTCGTGGCCGTTCGAGATGAGCACGGCCTCGCTCGACAGGATCGGGTCGCCGAAGATCTCGAGGCCCTGGGCGCGCAGCGTCGCCCCGGTCTCGACGACGTCGGCGACGGCATCCGCGACGCCGAGCCGCACGGCCGACTCGACGGCGCCGTCGAGGTGCACGAGCTCGGCCTCGACGCCGAGCGACGCGAGGTGCCGCTCGACGACCATCGTGAACGACGACGCGATGCGGGTGCCGGCGAGGTCCTTCGCCGACGCGAAGCGGCCGCCCTGACCGGCGAAGCGGAGCGTGGAGCGTGCGAAGCCGAGCTCCTGCACCTCGACCGCCGGGGATCCGGAGTCGAGCAGCAGGTCGCGGCCGGTGATGCCGACGTCGAGCGCGCCGGAGCCGACGTAGGTGGCGATGTCGCGCGGGCGGAGGTAGAAGAACTCCACCTCGTTGCGCGCGTCGACGGAGATGAGCTCCTTCGCGTCGCGGCGGCCGCGGTAGCCGGCCTCCTCGAGCATCTGGGCGGCCGTCTCGGCGAGCGAGCCCTTGTTGGGCACGGCGATCTTCAGCATGGTTCCTCGGGGTCTGACGAGCGGTGGGCGGCGCGTCAGAGATGTCGGTAGACGTCCTGGAGCGTGATGCCCTTCGCCAGCATGAGCACCTGCAGGTGGTAGAGCAGCTGCGAGATCTCCATCGCGGCGTCGTCGTCCGACTCGTGCTCCGCCGCCATCCAGACCTCTGCGGCCTCCTCGACGATCTTCTTGCCGATCTCGTGGACGCCCGCGTCGACGGCCGCGACGGTGCCGGAGCCCTCGCGGCGCTCGGCGAGGGTGCGCTCGAGCTCCGCGTACAGCTCGTCGAAGGTCTTCACCGCTCCAGGCTACCGGGCGCGAGCATGCCGGAGTCGCGGAGGGCCGTGATGCGCGCCGCGGGGTCGGGGTGGCCGTAGACGGCGGAGCCGGCCACGAACACGTCCGCGCCGGCGGCGGCCGCGATCGGCAGCGTGTCGTCGGTGATGCCGCCGTCGACCTGCAGCGCGAGCTCGATGCCCAGGTCGTCGGCCCGATCGCGCAGCACGCGCAGCTTCGGCATCATCTCGGGCATGAACGCCTGACCGCCGAAGCCGGGCTCGACGGTCATGACGAGCACCATGTCGAACTCGGGCAGGTGCTCGAGCACGCGGTCGACCGCTGTGCCCGGCTTCACGGCGATCGCGGCGCGCGTGCCGCGGGCGCGCAGCTCGCGGGCGAGCGCGACGGCGTCGCGCGTGGCCTCCGCGTGGAAGGTGACGGATTCGACGCCGTCGATCGCGTACTGCAGCGCCCACGTGTCCGGGTCGTCGATCATGAGGTGCACGTCGAGCGGCAGCCGGGTGACCTCGGCGATGCGCTGCACCATCGGCAGGCCGAAGGTGAGGTTCGGCACGAAGTGCGCGTCCATGATGTCGACGTGCACGCCGTCGGCCGTCGCGATCTTCTCGAGGTCGCGCTCGAGGTTCACGAAGTCCGCCGACAGGATGCTGGGGTGGATCCTGACCATGCCCCCAGCCTAGCCGCGGGGCGGGTGCCCGCCTGCCCGAGCGGACGGCAGGGAGGCCGAGAGGGCGCTCGGTTGCGGTACGGATGTGCGGGTGCCGGACGCGTGCACCCGCAGATCCGTACCGGAGATCGCGCTACGCGGTCGTCAGCAGCTGGATGAACATCGCGTCGGTGCCGTTGCGGTGCGGCCACAGCTGCACGGCGTCGCCCGTCTCCCCCAGCGCGATGCCGGGCGAGAGCTCGCGCACGACTGCCCTGGTGTCGACCGGCACGAGGCCGAGCGCGGCGGCGCGGTCGATCACCGCCCGCGTCTCGGCGAGGTGGGGCGAGCAGGTGACGTAGGCGACGAGCCCGCCGGGCGCGACGGCCCTGGCCGCGGCCTCGAGCAGGTCGCCCTGCAGCGCGGCGAGCTGCGGCACGTCGGTCGGGCGCTTCCGCCAGCGTGCCTCAGGGCGGCGGCGGAGGGCGCCGAGGCCCGTGCAGGGCGCGTCGAGCAGGATGCGGTCGAACGCACCGGCCGTGTCGCCCGTGCCGTAGCGTCGGGCGTCGCCGGTGACGACGTCGGGCCGGGGCTGGATGCCGCGCACGGCGTCGCGCACGAGTCGCGCCCGGTGCGGCAGCAGCTCGTTCGCCTCGAGCGATGCGCCTGCCACGGCGGCCTCCGCCGCCATGAGCGCCGCCTTGCCGCCGGGGCCCGCGCACAGGTCGAGCCACCGCTCCCCCGGTCGCACGGGTCGTGCACGGGTGAGCGCGAGCGCGGCGAGCTGCGAGCCCGCGTCCTGCACGCGCCAGCTGCCGTCCGCGACCTGCGGCAGGCGCGCGGGGTCGCCGGGCGGGGCGACGCGGCCGATGGGGCTCGCGGTCGGCGCGCCGTCCTCGGCGTCGACGTCGGCGATGCCGGGCAGCGCGACGAGCTGCACGGCGGGCGGGTCGTTGTCGGCGGCGAGCAGCGCGCCGAGCTCGTCGGCGGCGCCCTCCCGGTCGAGGGTGCGGCGCAGCGCGCGCAGCACCCAGGCGGGATGGGCGGTCTCGAGCGCGAGCCGGTCGTCATCCGACGCGCCCGCGGTGAGGCGCGCGAGCCGCTGCTCGGCGGGCACCTCGGAGAGCCTGCGCAGCACGGCGTTCGCGAAGCCGGCACGGCCGCGGTGCGAGCCGAGCAGCGCGACGGTCTCGTGCACGGCGGCGTGGACGGGGGTGCGCATGCGGCTGAGCTGGTGGGAGCCGATGCGGAGCGTCGCGAGCGTCGTGGCGTCGATCTCGTCGATCGGCCTGCCCGCCGCGTCGGCGATGAGCGCGTCGTGCTGGCCCTGCCAGCGCAGCGTGCCGTAGGCGAGCTCGGTCGCGAAGCCGGCGTCGGCGGGGCTCAGCCCGGCATCGCGGATGCGCGCGGGCAGCAGCAGGTTCGCGTACGCGTCGTCGCGGGCGACGGCGAGCACGACGTCGCGGGCGACCTCGCGGGCGCTCATGCCGCGGCTCCGAGCCGGAACCGCGCCGTGCCGCCGCGGCCGCGCAGCCAATCGGCGCCCGACATCGGGCGCCGTCCGGCGGGCTGCACCTCGAGCAGCTCGAGCGGCGCGCTGCCGGTGCCGACGATGGCGGTGCGGCCGGCGAGCTGCGCGGTGCCGGGCGGGATGGGCTCCGCGCCCGAGCGTGCGAGCGCGAGCAGCTTCACGCGCTCGCCATCGCCGTGCTCCTCGAGCGCCGTCGCGTGGGCGCCGGGCTCGGGGGTCACGCCGCGCCAGCGGTGCAGCACCGCGGGCGCGGTGCCCGCGAGGTCGATCGCGCCGTCCGCGAGCGTCAGCTTCGGCGCGAACGTGGGCGCGCCGGACTGCGGCTCGAACGTCGCCGTGCCGGCCTCGATCGCGTCGACGGCGGCCACGAGCTCGGCGGCGCCCAGCTCGGCGAGGTCGGCGAGCAGCGCGCCGGCGGTGGCGCCCTCGGGCACCGGCGCCTCGCGCATCCGCACCACGGGGCCGGCGTCGAGCTCGGCGACGAGGCGGAAGACGCTCACGCCGGTCACCCCGCGGCCGTCGATGAGCGCGCGCTGCACGGGCGCGGCGCCGCGGTAGTCGGGCAGCAGCGAGAAGTGCAGGTTGATCCACCCGTGCGGCGGCATCGAGAGCAGCGGCTCGCGCACGAGGCCGCCGTACGCGACGACGACGGCGAGCTCGGGCGCGAGGTCCCGGATCGCGTCGGTCGCGTCGGCCCCGAGCCGGTTCGCCTCGAGCACCGGGATGCCGAGGGCGGCCGCCGCGTCGGCGACCGGCGTCGGCGTGAGCACGCGCTTGCGCCCCTGGGGCGAGGCGGCGCGCGTCACGACGGCGACCACCTCGTGGGCGCGGGCGAGCGCCTCGAGGCTCGGGACGGCGGCGGCGGGGCTGCCGGCGAAGACGATGCGCATGGTTCCTCTCGGGGGTGGGGCACGAAGGCGGTGGCCGCGGGGCTCAGAGCCCGTCGAAGGGCTCGGGATCATCCAACCGGATGCGGAGGCGCGACGGGGCGCCGGGCCGCCGGGGGCGCGCGGCGGCGGTGAGCACGCGGCCTCGGGCGAGGCCCGCGACGCGGGCGCCCTCCGCGTAGGCGAAGCGCACGATCGCGCGCTCCGCCTCCTCCCCCGGCCGGCTCTCGGCGACCGGCACGGGCCCGAGCACGTCGAGGTGCGGGATGCCCTCGAGCGCCTCGAGCGCCTCCGCGACGGCGTCGGGCGTGCCGACGACGGATGCGGTGCGCACGGCGGGCGGGAACCGCAGCTGCCGCCGCTCGGCGAGCTCCGCCTTCGCGAACGGCACGGTCGTGTCGCCGGTGAGCGCGGCCGCGGCGGGACCGATGACGCCGGCGAGCACGACGGGGGCGCCCTCGGCGGCGAGCGCGCGCGCCGACGCCCACTGGCGCACGGCCTCCTCGGCGACCCGGAGGCCCTCGTGCGCGAGCAGCGTGTCGCCGTCGAGCAGCAGCACGGCGCCGTAGCCGCCGTCGGCGACCGGTTCCGCGCCGCGGGTGGCGACGACGATGCGCGGGCGCGCGTCGATCGCGAGCCGCTCGTGGTCGCCGTCGGCGACGACGACCGGCACGCCCGGGAAGGCGCGGCCGAGCTCCTCGGCGATGCGGGTCGATCCGCGCCCTGCGGCGACGAGCTTCGCGCCCTGGCACGACGGGCAGCGCCAGCCCGCGGCGAGCCGGCCGCACAGCCGGCACGCCGGCGCCGCCGTGCGGGAGCGCACGCCGAGCGGGCCGCCGCACGTGGCGCAGCGCGCGCGGCTGCCGCAGTCGGCGCAGCGCAGCCCGGGCGCGTGGCCGGGGCGGCCGACCTGCACGAGCACGGGCCTCGTCGCCAGCGCCTCGCGCGCTGCGGTGAACGCGGCAGCGGGCACGCGCCGGCCGTCGTCGGCGAGCGCGGCGGGCAGCACGCGCACGCGATGCGCCCCGAGCCGCTCGTGCTCGAGGTGGCCGAGGTCGACGAGGCGCTCCGCGTCGGTGGAGCGGGCGTGCCCGGCGATGACGAGCGCGCAGCCCGACTGGGCCTGCCGCACGAGCGCGGCGTCGCGCGCGTGCACCCACGGCGAGAGCGGCTCGGCGAGCAGCGGGTCGCCGTCCTCCCAGACGGCGAGCAGCCCGAGCCGGGCGGCCGGCGCGTAGACGGCAGATCGGGGGCCGATGATCGCGACGGGCTCGCCGGCCACGCAGCGCAGGAAGCCGCGGTAGCGCTCCGGGTTCTTCTGCCGGGCGTCGAGCTCCACGACGCGCTCGGCGCCGACCGCGGCCTCGAGCGCGAGCCGCAGCTGCCGCTGCTCGCGGTGGTCGGGCACGACGAGGATCGCCTGCTCGCCGCGCTCGAGCGCCTGCCGGGCGAGCGCGGCGAGCGCGATCGCCCACCGGCCGACCCACGCCGTGCCGTCGGCGGCCTCGACCGCGGCGACGCCGCCCGCGCACTCGAGGGCGATGCGCCGGCGGGCCTCGACGAGCCCCGGCAGCGCCTCGACCTCCGGAGCGGGCTCGGGCAGCGGCGCGAGCGGCGCGGCCTCGGCGGCGAGCCACGCCTTCTCGACGCGCGCCTGCCTGCCGGGGATCGCGACGCGCAGCACGTCGGCGGCGCCGCCCGCGGCACGGTCCGCGACGGCGCGGGCGAGCGCCCACACCTCCGGCTGCAGCACGGGCACGGGCGAGAGCACCGTGTCGACGTCGGCGACCTCGCCCTCCCAGGCGCGCGCATCCGCGAGCTCGACGACGTAGCCGGTCGCCTGCCGATCGCCGCGCAGCGGCACGCGCACGCGCACGCCGGGCGCGACGCCCTCGAGCCCCGGCGGCACGCGGTACTCGAAGAGCCGGTCGAGCTGCGGCAGCCGCGAGTCGACGACGACGCGGGCGTACCGCGCGGGCGCCGCGTCCGCACTCGCCGCCGCTGCTGCAGCCGCCGGCGGTGCGGCCGCCGGTGCCGCCATCGAGGTCAGAGCCCTGCGGCGGCGCGCAGGTCGTCGACGCGGTCGAGCCGCTCCCAGGTGAAGTCCGGCAGCTCGCGACCGAAGTGGCCGTACGCCGCGGTCTGGCGGTACTTGGGCTTGCGCAGGTCGAGGTCGCGCACGATCGCGCCGGGGCGCAGGTCGAAGACCTCCTGGATCGCGGCCTGGATCGTCTCGTCGTCGACGACGCCGGTGCCGAACGTCTCGACGTAGAGGCCGACCGGCTGCGCCATGCCGATCGCGTACGCCGCCTGCACCTCGAGGCGCGACGCGAGGCCGGCGGCGACGGCGTTCTTCGCCACCCAGCGGAGCGCGTACGCGGCCGAGCGGTCGACCTTCGACGGGTCCTTGCCGCTGAACGCGCCGCCGCCGTGGCGGGCGGCGCCGCCGTACGTGTCGACGATGATCTTGCGACCGGTGAGCCCTGCGTCGCCCTTCGGGCCGCCGGTGAGGAACGAGCCGGAGGGGTTGACGATCGCGCGCATCGCGCTCGCGTCGAGCCCGAGCTGGCCGACCACCGGATCGATGACGTGCTCGATGACGGCGGCGCGGATGTCGGCGTCGGTGACGCCGGGCGCGTGCTGCGTGGAGACGAGCACGGTGTCGACCGTCACGGGGCGGAAGCCGTCGTAGCCGATCGTCACCTGCGTCTTGCCGTCGGGTCGCAGCCACGGGATCTCGCCGCTGCGCCGCACGGCGGCGAGCCGCTCGGCGAGCCGGTGCGCGGCCCACGCGGTCGCCGGCATGTAGGTGGGCGTCTCGTCGGTCGCGAAGCCGAACATGATGCCCTGGTCGCCGGCGCCGTCGCGGTCGAGCGGGTCGACGGAGCCGTCGCGCGCCTCGACGGCGGTGTCGACGCCGGTGGCGATCTCGGGCGACTGCTCGCCGATCGAGACGGTCACGCCGCACGAGTTGCCGTCGAAGGACACCTCGCTCGAGTCGTAGCCGATCTCGACGATGACCTTGCGTGCGACGGAGGCGATGTCGACGTAGCCGGTCGTGCGCACCTCGCCGGCGACGTGCACGAGGCCGGTGGTGACGAGCGTCTCGACGGCGACGCGCGCCTCGGGGTCCTGCGCCAGCATGGCGTCGAGCACCGCGTCGGAGATCTGGTCCGAGATCTTGTCGGGGTGGCCCTCGGTCACGGACTCGGACGTGAACAGCCGAAGGGTCACTGGCGCTCCTGGGTGGTGGGGGTGGATGCGGGTCGTGCGGCGAGCCGCTGCGCGATCGCCTCCACGATGGCACGGGCCACCGACGACTTGCCGCCGCTCGCGTCGGCGATCACGCCGGCGCGGTCGAGCACGCGCACGCGGGTGTCGACGTGGCCGAAGCCCTCGGCGTGGCCGACGCGGTTGACGACCAGCAGGTCGGCGCCCTTGCGCGCGAGCTTGTCGCGGCCGCGCTGCAGCAGCGCGTCCTCGTCGGCCTCGGTCTCGGCGGCGAAGCCGACCACGAGGCCGGAGCGGGGCCGGCGGGCGAGCTCCGCGAGGATGTCGGGGTTGAGCGCGAGCGTCAGCGTGGGCGCGTCGCCCCACGACTCCTTCGTGCGCTTCTCGTCCGAGATGCCGTCGACGCGGTAGTCGGCGACGGCGGCCGCCATCACGACCACGTCGGCGTCGGCGCGCTCGAGCATCCGCTCGCGCAGCTGCGCGGTCGTCTCGACCTCGATCGTCTCGACGCCGTGGGGCGACGGGACGTGCAGGTTGGCGCCGATGAGCGTGACGGTCGCGCCGGCGTCGCGGGCAGCCTCGGCGAGCGCGACGCCCATGGCGCCGCTCGAGCGGTTGCCGAGGAACCGCACGGGGTCGATCGGCTCGCGCGTGCCGCCCGCGGAGACCACGAGCGAGCGCCCGGCGAGCGGCCGGTGGGCGGTCGATGCGACCCGGGCGAGCGCGGCGGCCACGACCTCGCTCGGCTCCGCCATGCGGCCGAGGCCGGAGTCGCCGCCGGTGAGCGCCCCGGCGACGGGGCCGACGACGGTCGCGCCGCGCTCGACGAGGGTGCGCACGTTCGCCTGCACGGCCGGCTGCTCCCACATCTCGGTGTGCATGGCGGGAGCGAGCACGAGCGGCGCGCGCGAGGCGAGCACGGTCGTGCCCAGGAGGTCGTCGGCGAGGCCCGTCGCGAGCTTCGCGAGGGTGTTCGCCGTCGCCGGCAGCACCACGATGAGGTCGGCCGTCTGGCCGAGCATCACGTGGCGCACGGCGGCGACGTCGTCGAAGAGGTCGTCGGTGACGGGGTTGCGGCTGAGCGCCTCGAGCGTCGGCCGGCCGATGAAGCGCAGCGCGGATGCGGTCGGCACGACGTGCACGTCGTGGCCGGCCTGCACGAGCTCGCGGATCGCGAGCGCTGCCTTGTATGCGGCGATCCCGCCGGAGATCCCGACGACGACGCGCATCAGGCCTCGGTGACCTCGTCGTGCGTGAGGACGAGCTTGTCCGCGTGGATCTCGTGGAGGGCGACCGAGAGCGGCTTGTCCTCGATCGTGGCGTCGACGAGCGGGCCGACGTTGTCGAACATCGAACCCTCGTGGATGTCGGTGTAGTAGTCGTTGATCTGGCGCGCGCGCTTGGACGCGAAGATGACCAGCTGGTACTTCGAGTCGACCTTGTCGAGCAGCTCGTCGATCGGGGGGTTGATGATGCCCTTGGCCATGGGTGCCTCCTGCAGAGTCGTGGCGGGGTGCGATCGCGCCCCACGAAGCTCGTGCGCCGATGGGCGCAAGAGACCATCCTACCGCGCGGGCGCACCCTGCGGGACGCGCGTCCACCGTGCCGCGCCGCGCGGCGGTCAGGGGGCGGTCCGCTCGCCCTCCGCCGCCTCGGAGCGGGCGTGCCGCAGCGGCCGCACGACGAGCCACCCGGCGGCGATGGCGTTGAGCAGCATCAGCCCCGCACCCAGCAGCTGCACGGCCGCCGTCGGCGGGTCCGCGAGCAGCTGCGCGAGCATGGCGGCCTCATGCCGCCCATGGCCGCTGCGGCGCGCGCTGCCGGCCGGGGCGAGCCCCGGTCGAGGGTGCGCACGTCGACCTGGTGCTGCGGCCCGGGTCGCGCACCGTCTCGTGCAGCGCGCCGGGCAGCTCCCGCAGCACGGATGGTCGCAGGGCGCCGGTCACGGCCTCGTCGTCCGCCCCTGCCGTCGGGCTGCGCGTCGTGCAGCTGTGCTGGATGCCGCTCATCCTGATCCTCCCGCATCGCATCGGGCATCTGCCGGCGCTGCGTGCCCCGAGGCCTGGCGAGCACGGGTTGCCTGTCGTCCAGTGTTCGACCGTCCGCTGGGGCTGTCAAGGCGTCCCGCCAGGCGAGGTCGACGCCGTCGATCATCCGAAGCACTCTGCCGTGCGTGCCGCATCCGCATCGCGCGGGGATGCGTCGCTCCTGAGGCAGATGCTCCCACCCGCCCCAGACGGCGTCACTGCCGGCTCTGCGGCCCTTGGTCGGCCTCTGCGGCGAGGATGCGGTCCACGACCCGGTGCGCCGCCTCTGCGACGTCGGCGTTGACGATGGTGGCGTCGAACTCGGGCTGGCTCGCGAGCTCGACCTTCGCCGTCTCGAGCCGACGCTCCCGCTCCGACTCCGTCTCGGTGCCGCGGCCGACGAGCCTGCGCACGAGCTCGTCCCACGACGGCGGCGCGAGGAACAGCAGCACCGCATCGGGGAACGACTCGCGCACCTGCCGGGCGCCCTGCAGGTCGATCTCGAGCAGCACCGAGCTGCCCTCGTCGAGCGCGGCCTGGACGCTCGAGCGCGGGGTGCCGTAGCGGGACTGGTTGTGCACCGTCGCCCACTCGAGGAACTCCCCCTCGTCGACCATGCGGTCGAAGTCGGCGTCGGACACGAAGGCGTAGTGCACGCCGTCGATCTCCCCCGGCCGGGCGGCGCGGGTGGTGGCGCTCACCGATTGCCGGATCTGCGGGAAGTGCTCGCGCACGTACTGCGCGACGGTGCCCTTCCCGACGGCGGTCGGGCCCGCGAGCACGATGAGGCGAGGGCGACGGGAGGGATCCACGTCGTCCAGCCAACCGCGAACGCGCTCGCGCTGCAAATTGCCGAGCGCGCCGAGGCGCTTGCCCTTCGCGACGCCGAGCGACGCCATGAGCCGCTCGACCCGCACCGGGCCGAGGCCGCGCAGGCTGCCGAGGTACTCCGGGAACCGCAGCTGCGCCTCCGGGCTGCCCGGCTCCTGCCACGCGCGCTCGGCGACGTCGCGCGGACCGCGCTGCCCGGCGCGCAGCGCTCGCTTCACCGCGGCGCGCGCGCGGCGGGCCTCGACGGCCGCGCGCCCGGCGGCCGCGGGGTCGGGGGTCGTCACCGGTGCGTCGGTCTCGGACCGAGCTCGGCGACGGCCGCGTCGATCGCGGCCGCGAGGCCGGCGGGGCCCGCCTGCAGGATGCTGCGGGATGCGCTCGCGAGCACGAGCGCATCGGCCGGGAACAGCGTGGCGAGGTCGGCGAGGCGCGCGCCCTGCGCGCCGAAGCCCGGCGCGAGCACGGGGGTGGATGCCGCCGGCTCGAGGCCGAACGCGGCTCGGTCGACGGTCGCGCCGATCACGAGCCCGTGCCCGGCGCCGGTGGCGCGGTTGCGGTCGGCGACCGCGTCGGCGACGGCCCGAGCGATGGTGCGGCCGTCGGGCAGCCGCGCGAGCTGCACCGCGGCGGCCTCGGGGTTGGAGGTGGCGGCGAGCACGAACAGGCCCTTCCCGGCTCGCTCCGCCGCCTCGAAGAGCCCGTCGAGCGCCCCGACGCCGAGGTAGGGGCTCACGGTGAGGGCGTCCGCCTCGAGCGGCGAGCCGGGCGTGAGCCAGGCCGCCGCGTAGCCGAGGTTCGTCGAGCCGATGTCGCCGCGCTTCGCGTCGGCGATCACGACGAGCCCCGCGGCGCGCGCGTCGGCGAGCACCCGCTCGAGGGCGGCGAGGCCGGCGGCGCCGAGCGCCTCGAAGAGCGCCACCTGCGGCTTGATCACCCCGACCCGGCCTCCGGCGGCCGCGACGACGTCGCGGCCGAAGCGCTCGAGCGCGGCGGCATCCGCCCCCGCGCCCCACGCCGCGAGCAGCGCCGGGTGCGGGTCGATGCCGACGCACAGCGGACCGTGCGCGTCGACGGCCGCGGTCAGCCGCGCGAGCAGCGTCATGCGGTCCGCCGCGCGTGGTACTCCTGCAGGCTCGTCACCTCGTAGGGCTCGCGCGACGCCTCGATCGCGGCAACGGCGGCGCCGAGCTGCGCGACCGTCGTGAAGAGGGCCTTGTCGGCCGCGACCGTCGCCGCACGGATCTCGTAGCCGTCGGCGCGGGCGGCGCCGCCGGTCGGCGTGTTGATGATGATGTCGATCTCGCCGGCGTCGATGAGGTCGACGATCGACGGCCCGCCGCCGTCGGCGGCCTTCTCCGAGTGCTTGCGCACCGTCTCGACCCGGATGCCGTTGCGCGCGAGCACCTCGGCGGTGCCGATCGTCGCGACGATCTTGAAGCCGAGCTGCTGGAGCCGGTGCACGGGCAGCACGGCCTGCCGCTTGTCGCGGTCGGAGAGCGAGACGAACACGGTGCCGGAGGTCGGCAGGCCGCCGTAGGCGGCCGACTGGCTCTTCGCGAACGCGGTCGGGAAGTCGCGGTCGATGCCCATCACCTCGCCGGTCGAGCGCATCTCCGGCCCGAGCAGCGAGTCGACCACGCGCCCGTCGGCGGTGCGGAAGCGGCGGAAGGGCAGCACGGCCTCCTTGACCGCGACGGGTGCGTCGATCGGCAGGATCGTGCCGTCGGCCTCCGGCAGCATGCCCTCGGCGCGCAGCTCGCGCGATCGTCGCGCCGGCGAGCACGCGCGCGTTCGCCTTCGCGATGGGCGTGCCGAGCGCCTTCGCGACGAACGGCACCGTGCGGCTCGCGCGCGGGTTCGCCTCGATCACCTGCAGCACGCCGGCCGCGTACGCGAACTGCACGTTGATGGGCCCGCGCACGTCGAGGCCCTGGCGATGCGGAGCGTCGCGTCGCGGATCTCGAGCAGCTGCGCGCGGCCGAGGCCCGACGGGCGGCATCGTGCACGACGAGTCGCCCGAGTGGATGCCGGCCTCCTCGATGTGCTCGAGGATGCCGCCGACGTAGAGCTCGCTCGCCGTCGTAGATCGCGTCGACGTCGATCTCGACCGCGTCGTCCAGGAAGTGGTCGACGAGCAGCGGGCGGTCGGGGCCGACGATGCCGTGCGAGGCGATGCGGTCGAAGTAGCCGCGCAGGCTCGGCGTGTCGTAGATGATCTCCATGCCGCGGCCGCCGAGCACGTACGAGGGGCGGACGAGCACCGGGTAGCCGATGCCCTCGGCGATCTCGATCGCCTGCGACTCGGTCGTGGCGGTGCCGTTGCGGGGCGCGACGAGGCCGGCGTCGTCGAGGATGCGCTGGAACAGGCCGCGCTCCTCCGCCGCGTCGATCGCATCCGGCGTCGTGCCGAGGATGGGCACCCCTGCGGCCTCGAGGCCGCGCGCGAGGCCGAGCGGCGTCTGCCCGCCGAGCTGCACGATCACGCCGACGAGCTCGCCCGCGCCGCGCTCGGCGTGCACGATCTCGAGCACGTCCTCGAGCGTGAGCGGCTCGAAGTAGAGCCGGTCGCTCGTGTCGTAGTCGGTCGACACCGTCTCGGGGTTGCAGTTGACCATGATGGTCTCGAAGCCGGCGTCGGCGAGCGCGAACGACGCGTGCACGCACGAGTAGTCGAACTCGATGCCCTGGCCGATGCGGTTGGGGCCGGAGCCGAGGATGATCACCTTGCGGCGGTCGGAGGGCACGACCTCGGTCTCGAGGTCGTAGCTCGAGTAGTGGTACGGCGTGACGGCGGGGAACTCGCCGGCGCACGTGTCGACGGTCTTGAACACCGGTCGCACCCCGAGCGCCCAGCGCGCCTCGCGCACCTCCGCCTCGGTCAGGCCGCGCAGCTGCGCGATCTGCGCGTCGGAGAAGCCGTGCTCCTTCGCGAGCCGCAGCAGCGCCTCGTCGAGCTCGCCGGAGCCCGCACCTCGTCGGCGACCTCGTTGATGAGCACCATCTGGTCGATGAACCACGGGTCGATGCCGGTCGCCTCGTGCGCCTGCGCGACGGTCGCGCCGGCGCGCAGCGCCTGCTGCAGCGTCACGATGCGGCCGTCGGTGGCACGCTCGCGAGCTGCGAGCAGCGCCTCGGCGTCGCCCGGCTCGCCCTCCCAGTGGAAGCGAGGAGCCGCGCTTCTCGAGCGAGCGGAGCGCCTTCTGCAGCGCCTGCGCGTAGGTGCGGCCCATCGCCATCGCCTCGCCGACCGACTTCATGGTCGTGGTGAGCGTCGGCGTCCGCCGCGGGGAACTTCTCGAAGTTGAAGCGCGGCACCTTCACGACCACGTAGTCGAGCGCGGGCTCGAACGACGCGGGCGTGACCTTCGTGATGTCGTTGGGGATCTCGTCGAGCCGGTAGCCGAGCGCGAGCTTCGCGGCGATCTTCGCGATCGGGAACCCGGTCGCCTTCGACGCGAGCGCCGACGAGCGCGACACGCGCGGGTTCATCTCGATGACGATGATGCGGCCGGTCGACGGCTCGACGGCGAACTGGATGTTGCAGCCGCCGGTGTCGACGCCGACGTCGCGGATGATGCGGATGGCGATGTCGCGCATCCGCTGGTACTCGCGGTCGGTGAGGGTGAGCGCGGGCGCGACGGTGATGGAGTCGCCGGTGTGCACGCCGACGGCGTCGACGTTCTCGATCGAGCAGACGACGACCGTGTTGTCGGCGGTGTCGCGCATGAGCTCGAGCTCGTACTCCTTCCAGCCGAGGATCGACTCCTCGAGCAGCACCTCGCCGATCGTCGACGAGTGGATGCCGTCGCCGACGAAGCGGCGCAGCTCGGCCTCGTCGTGCGCGAAGCCGGAGCCGAGGCCGCCCATCGTGAACGAGGGGCGCACGACCACGCGGGTAGCCGAACTCGCCGGCGAACGCGAGCGCGTCGTCGACGGAGTGCGCGATGGCGCTCGAGGCGACCTCCGCGCCGGCGGCGATCGCGAGCTCCTTGAACAGCAGGCGGTCCTCGCCGCGCTGGATGGCCTCGACCTTCGCGCCGATCAGCTCGACGCCGTGGCGCTCGAGGATGCCCTGCTCGTGCAGCGCGATCGCGGCGTTGAGCGCGGTCTGGCCGCCGAGCGTCGGCAGGATCGCGTCGGGGCGCTCCTTGATGATGATCGTCTCGATCACCTCGGTCGTGATCGGCTCGATGTACGTCGCGTCGGCGAAGTCGGGGTCGGTCATGATCGTCGCCGGGTTCGAGTTCACGAGGATGACGCGCACGCCCTCCTCGCGCAGCACCCGGCACGCCTGGGTGCCGGAGTAGTCGAACTCGGCGGCCTGGCCGATGACGATCGGCCCGGAGCCGATGACGAGGACGGAGCGGATGTCGTCGCGCTTGGGCATTCAGGCGTCCTTCTGCGTGTCGGTGGGTCGGTGCTGCGGGCGGCGCGGTGCTCGAGCACGAGCTCGCGGAACCGGCCGAAGAGGTGGCGGGCGTCGTTCGGGCCGGCGGCGGACTCCGGGTGGTACTGCACGCTGAAGGCGGGGATGTCGAGCGCCCGCAGGCCCTCGACCACCTCGTCGTTGAGCGAGTAGTGGCTCACCTCGACGCGGCCGAAGCCCGCGGGGCTCGTCAGCTCCTCGTGCAGCGGCGCGTCGACGGCGAAGCCGTGGTTCTGGCTCGTGATCTCGACGCGGCCGGTGGCGGTGTCGAGCACCGGCTGGTTGATGCCGCGGTGGCCGAACGGCAGCTTGTAGGTGCCGAAGCCGAGCGCGCGGCCGAGCAGCTGGTTGCCGAAGCAGATGCCGAAGAACGGCAGGTCCTCGCGCAGCAGGCCCTGCAGCAGCTCGACCTGGCGCTCGCTCGCCGCCGGGTCGCCGGGACCGTTGGAGTAGAACGCGGCGATCGGCTCGGTGCGCGAGCACCTCCTCGAGGGTCGCGCTCTGCGGCAGCACGACGAGGTCGAAGCCCTCCTCCTGCAGGAACCGGAGCGTCGACTGCCTTCACGCCGAGGTCGAGCACCGCGAGCGTGCCGAGCGGGTCGCCGACCGCGGGCAGCGTGTACGCCTCGGGCGTCGTGACGACCTCTGCGAGGCTGCGGCCGGCCATCTGCGGGCTGTCCCGCACGACGCGGAGCATCGCCTCGTCGTCGGCGAGGGCGTCGCCCGAGAAGACGCCGGCGCGCATCGCGCCCGCGTCGCGGAGGCGGCGGGTGATCGCGCGCGTGTCGACGCCCGCGATCCCGACGACGCCGTCCTGCTCGAGCTGCGTGCCGAGGTCGCCGTCGGCGCGCCAGTTCGACACGACGCGGCTCGCGGCCGCGCACGACGTAGCCGGACGGCCACGCGCGGCGGGACTCGGCGTCCTCGGCGTTGACGCCGGTGTTGCCGATGTGCGGCGAGGTCTGGACGACGATCTGGCCCGCGTAGGAGGGGTCGGTGAGCGTCTCCTGGTAGCCGGTCATGCCGGTGGCGAAGACGGCCTCGCCGAGGGCTCGGCCGGTGGCGCCGTAGGCGGCGCCGCGGTAGATGGTGCCGTCCTCGAGGACGAGGGCGGCGTCCGGCGTCGGAGGCGCGGGGGCAGTGGTCGAGGTTCCTTCCCCAGTTGACTGCGTGCGGGTGGCGACGAGGCCGCGGAGGGCGTCGAACGCCTCGCGGTCGTCGCCGATGAAGCGGAGGTACGTGTCGACGTCGGCGCCGAGCTCGTGCGCGATGACGACGATGCCGCCGGGCTCGACGACCCGGTCGATGGTCCAGGTGGCGCGGCGCGACCTCGCGGATGCGCTCGGCCGGGATGCGGACGCGGGTGCGGTCGGCGACGAGCTGCACGCCGTCGGCGTCGATCGCCGACCTGCGTGCGGCCGCGGAAGCCGAGGCCGTGGGCGAAGATGCGGTCGTACGGGTCGCCGGCGCGCGTCGTCGCGACGTAGAGCGCCTCGACGACGAGCGCGGGACGCGGCGTCGGTCCAGGGCAGCGGCGGCTCGATGTCGCGCTGGCGGCGGCGGCGCGCGAGCACGCCGGCGACGGCGAGCACCGCGAGCAGGGCCACGAACGCGGCGCACAGCAGCGCGAACGTCTCCTTCGTCACGGGGCGACCTCCTCGGCGACGCCGACGAGCCCGTCGGCGACCGTGCGGAGGCCGCCGTGCCAGACGTGCACGACGCGGCCGGGCAGCTCGAGCCCGAGGAACGGCGAGTTCGTGGAGCGGCCGTGCAGGTGCGAGACGTCGACGACGCGGCGGGCCGCGGGGTCGACGAGCACGACGTGCGCGGGCGAGCCCGGTCGAGCGGGGCGTCGTAGCCTGTCTCGCCGCCGATCGCGGCGGGAGCGGTCGACATGACGCGCGCGACGCCCGCCCAGTCGAGCAGGCCCGTCTCGACCATGGCCTGCTGCACCACGCTGAGCGCCGTCTCGAGCCCGACCATGCCGAACGCGGCATCCGCGAACGCCGCCTGCTTCGCCTCCGGCGCGTGCGGCGCGTGGTCGGTCGCGACGATGTCGATCGTGCCGTCGGCGAGCGCCTCGCGCAGCGCGCGCACGTCGCGGTCGGCGCGCAGCGGCGGGTTGACCTTGAAGCGGCCGTCGTAGGAGCGCACGAGCTCCTCGGTGAGCAGCAGGTGGTGCGGCGTCACCTCGGCGGTGATCGCGATGCCGCGCGCCTTCGCCGCCGCGGACGACCTCGACGGTCTCGACCGTCGAGACGTGGCAGACGTGCAGGCGCGCGCCGGTGAGCTCGGCGAGCATCGCGTCGCGGGCGACGATCGACGCCTCCGCGACCGACGGCCAGCCGGTGAGGCCGAGCTCGGCCGCGAGCGGGCTCTCGTGCATGACGGAGCCGCGCGTGAGGTGCGGGTCCTGCGCGTGCTGGGCGACGACGGCGCCGAGCGAGGCGGCGTGCTCGAGCGCGCGGCGCATGAGCTCGGCGTCGGCGACGCAGCTGGCCGTCGTCGCTGAACACGCGTCACCCGCGCGCCGCTGCCGGCGAGCATGTCATGTCGGCGAGCCGCTCCCCCGCGAGCCCGACGGTGACGGCGCCGATGGGCCGCACGGTCGCGAGCCGCGCCTCGAGGCCGAGGCGGTGCACCTGCTCGACGACGCGCGGGCGTGTCGGCGGGCGGGGTCGTGTTCGCCATCGCGAACACGCACGTGTAGCCGCCGGCGGCCGCGGCGCGCACGCCGCTCGCGACCGTCTCGGCCTGCTCGCCGCCGGGCTGGCGCAAGTGGGTGTGGAGGTCGACGAGGCCGGGCAGCGCGATGAGGCCGGTCGCGTCGACGACGTCCGCGGTGTCGCGGTCGACGGCCGCCGGGTCGACGAGCACGCCGCCGTCGATCGCGAGGTCGCGGCGCTCGCCGCCCAGGATGGAGGCGTTCGTCAGCAGCGTCGTCATCGGGCAGCTCCGTCGTCGGATGATCGGTCGTCGGCAGATCGGTGGTCGGAGGCGAGCAGCGAGTAGAGCACGGCCATCCGCACCGAGACGCCGGCGGTGACCTGCGCGAGCACGGTCGAGGCGTCGCCGTCGGCGGCGCGGCTGGAGAGCTCGAGGCCGCGGTTCATCGGGCCGGGGTGCATGATCGCCGCGTCGCCGAGGCGCGCGAGGCGCTCGTCGGTGAGCGACCAGCCGGTGATGTACTCGCCGACGCTCGGCGCCGACCTTGCCGGCCTGCCGCTCGCGCTGCACGCGCAGCAGCATGAGCGCGTCGGGCCGCTCGGCGATGACGGCGTCGAGGCTCGTCTCGGCGCGGAGCCCGAGTCGCGTGCCGTCGGCGGCGGGCGTCGGCAGGAACGCGGCCGGGCCGACGAGCGTCACCTCGGCGCCGAGCGCCGGGCAGCAGCAGCGCGTTCGAGCGGGCGACGCGGGAGTGGGCGATGTCGCCGACGATCGCGACGCGCACGCCGTCGAGGCCCTTGCCGCGGGCCGCGTCGCCGTGGATGCGACGGCGCAGCGCGAAGGCGTCGAGCAGCGCCTGCGTGGGGTGCTCGTGGGTGCCGTCGCCGGCGTTGATGACGGGCTTCCGATCCAGTCGGCGAGCAGCGCGGGCGCGCCGGACGACCCCGAGCGCACGACGACGCCGTCGACGCCCATCGCGGCGATCGTGGGCCCGTGTCGCGCAGCGACTCGCCCTTCGACGCGCTCGACCCCTTGCCGACACGTTGATGACGTCGGCGGAGAGCCACTTGCCGGCGATCTCGAACGACGAGCGCGTGCGGGTGGAGTCCTCGAAGAACAGGTTGACGACCGTCCGGCCGCGCAGCGCCGGCAGCTCTTCAGCTCGCGGTCCTGGATCTGGTGCATGTCCTCGGCGAGGTCGAGCAGCGCGATCGCCTCGTCGCGCGGCATCGCGGCGGTCAGCAGGTGCCTCACGCGGCGGCCTCGATCGTCGACCGCGTCGCCGCCGTCGACCTCGTCGAGCAGGATCGACACGTGCTCGGTGCGGGCGCTCGGCAGGTTCTTGCCCACCAGTCGGCGCGGATCGGCAGCTCGCGGTGGCCGCGGTCGACGAGCACGGCGAGCCGCACGGCGCGCGGGCGTCCGAGGTCGGCGAGCGCGTCGAGCGCCGCCCGGATCGTGCGGCCGGAGTAGAGCACGTCGTCGACGAGCACGACGACGCGGTCGTCGACGCCGTCGGCGGGGATGCGCGTCGGCTGCGAGGCCCGCGTCGGGCGGCCGCGCAGGTCGTCGCGGTGCATCGTCACGTCGAGCGTGCCGACGCGCGACGAGAAGTCGATGCCGGTGATGCTCGTGAGCCGAGCGGCGAGGCGCTGCGCGAGGTGGGCGCCGCGGGTGGGGATGCCCAGCAGCACGAGGTCGTCGGGTCCCTGGTTCGCCTCGAGGATCTCGTGGGCGATGCGCGTCAGGGCCCTGGCGATCTCGTCGGGGCCGAGCACGGTGCGCGGTGCAGTCACGGGGACTCCCTTCTCCGTCTCTCTGGACGGGCTTCAAGGTTGTCTGATTGCCTCCACCCTACCGCGTCCGCATGTGCCGCCGCGGCGCGGAGGGGTCGTCGGCGACGTGCTCGGGGCGGAGCCCGAGGCCGATGAAGCGCCCATCGCGTGCCGCAGGACGGGCAGCGCGCTGCACGACCCGGAGCGGCAGCGGCACCGGCACCTCCGCGCCCGGCTCGGCGATCCGCACGAGCACGGTCTCGAGCCGTCGCTGCATCGCCTGGGTCGCGCGCGCCGCCGGCTCGCGGCGCCGCTGGATGCGGCGCAGCAGCGCCTCGGTCGGGCGCGCGGCCGCGAGCCGGGGCGCGAGCGCGTTCGCGGCGGCGACCGCGTCCTGGATCGCGAGGTTGATGCCGACGCCGCCCGCCGGCGACATCGCGTGCGCGGCGTCGCCGATCGCCAGCAGGCCGTCGCGGTGCCAGCGCTCGAGCCGGTCGATGCGCACCCGCAGCACGCCGCACGTCGTCCGCGCCGAGCCGCGAGACCCGCTCGGCGAAGCGCGACTCGAGCGCCGCCCACCCTGCGACGCAGCGCCGCGAGCGACGCGTCGTCGCCCTGCCAGGCGCCGCGCCGGACGATGTGCGCGGCCTGGAAGAAGTCGCCGCGGTCGATCGACAGCAGCGCGCCGTCGCCGATCTGCATGAAGGGCACGCGCTCCCCCGGCGTGCGCGGCAGCCGGAACCAGAGCACGTCGATCGCGCTCGGGCGACCGACGGGCTCGAGGCCCGCGTCGGCCCGAAGTGCCGAGTCGCGGCCGTCGGCGAGCACGGTCAGTCGAGCCCGGATCTCGACCGGGCCGTCGGGGCCGTCGGCACGCACCCCCGCCACCCGGCCGCCGTCGCGCAGCAGCGCTGCGCCCGCGTGCCGCATCCGCAGGTCGAAGCCCGGCAGCTCGCGGCCCGCGTCGGCGAGCAGGTCGAGGAAGTCCCACTGGGGCATGAACGCGATGCACCGCCGCACCGTCGGCAGGCGCGTGAAGTCGGCGACCACGAGCCTGCGCCCCGAGAAGCGCATCGTCACCTGCGGCATGTCGGCGTGCGGCAGTGCCAGGAAGCGGTCGAGCAGGCCGATCTCGTGCAGCACCTGCTGCGTCGACGGGTGGATGGTGTCGCCGCGGAAGTCGCGCAGGAAGTCGCCGTGCTGCTCGAGCACGACGACGCGCACGCCGCGCCGGGCGAGCAGCAGGCCGAGCATGAGGCCGGCGGGACCGCCGCCGACGACGACGCAGTCGGTGTCGAGCCTGCTCGCGAGATCGCTCACGCGACCAGCGTGCTCGCCCCGCGGTCGGGGCGCCAGGGGGCACTCGGGCGCGATCCGCACGGCGCTGGACGGCTGCGCTACTCGCAGAGCTCGTACCGCTCGACGCTGTCGCGCAGCGTGGGCAGGCCGCCGACGAGCGCGACCGGCGGGCGGCCGAGCCGCGCGTGCTCCGCCTGCACGGCCGGCACGAGGCACGCGCCGCGCGTGAGGTAGAGCGGCGCCTGGCGCGCGCCCGCGACCGCGCTCGCGGCGAGCGCGTCCGGGAACTGCTCCCCGCTCGCGAGGTAGAGCGCCGGCGGCGTCGGCGCGAACGCCTGGTTGAGCCGCACGGCCGTGTCGAACCGGTCGGTGCCGGCCACGCGCTCGAGCATGCGGCCGGAGCCGAGCGCGCCGGCGACGGCGGTGGACACCGACGGCGTGCCCCCGACGACGGTCACGCGCACCACGCCGAGGGCCCGCATGGCCGCGAGCGTCGTCTCCGGCGTGCCGGTCGCGACGCCGTCGACGAGCAGGATCGGCGTGCCGCGGAGCGCCGCGACGGGGCCTGCGGCGAGCGCGTCGGGGAAGTCGCGACCGGTCGCGACGTAGGTCCACGACGCACCGCCCGGGAACGCGTGCTGCGCGATGCGCGCGCTCGTCTCGTAGCGGTCGGCGCCAGCGAGCCGCACCACGGGGGCGATCGCCGCGAGCTGCGCCTCGACCGCGGCCGACACCGACGGCTCGCCGCCCACCAGCACGATCGACGCGGGCCGGAGCCGCTGCAGCTCGGTCCGCACCGCGGCCGGCAGCGCGTCGCGCCCGGTCAGCAGCAGCGGGGCGCGCACGTGCGCGGCGGCGGCGCCGGCGCTCAGCGCATCCGCGAACCCCTCGCCGCTCGCGACGTACGCCTGCGCGGCACCGCTCGGGTAGCCGTGCCGGGAGATCGCCGCGGCCGTGGCGTAGCGGTCGGTGCCGGCGATGCGCATCGGCGGCGCCATGACCGTGGACGCCTGCGTCACGATCGTCGCACCGGTGATCCACAGGGCCGTGGCGAGGTCGACGTAGCTGCAGCGGTTGATGCCGAGGTCGTACCCGGATGCGCTGATGACGCCGAGCGCCTGCACGCCGCCGTCCGCGCGGTGGCGGAACGCGGGGCCGCCGCTGTCGCCCGGCAGGCAGACGTAGGTGCTGCTCGACGACATCGCGCGATGCACCGAGCACGACCAGAAGCCGAAGTCGTAGCAGCCGACCGGCTCGGTGGTGCGGGTGCCGTACTGCTCGCCCTGGCGCGTGCCGGAGAAGCCGACCCGGTCGCCTGCGGCGGCCACGCCGATGCCCTGCACCGGCACCTCGCGGCTGCCGGTGCAGCGGGCGCCGAGCCACATCGTCGGCACCGCGGCCGTGGTGCGCACGACCATCGAGTCGACCGCCCAGCCGGTGGCGAGCTGGTTGTCCGACACCCGACCGATCGCGGTGCCGCTGCCGGCGGTGCCGCACAGCGACGCCTGGAAGCCGTTCGCGACGGCTGCGCCGTTCGTGCCGTCGGGCGTCGTGCAGTGCCCGGCGCTCATGAGCGCGCGGCCGCCGTCCGACATCCGCACCGCGAAGCCGCTCGTGCACGACGCGGTGGTGACGGTCAGTGCGACCCCGCCGCCGAGCCCGTCGCGGTCGTCGAGCCGGCTGGTGGGCGCGTCGCGCACGTCCTCGACGACCTCGAGCGGCACCGCCCCGAGGCCGAGCGCGTCGGCGAGCGCTGGGGCGGGGACCGGGTCGGCGCCCGATGCGGCGGTCGGCAGGGCGCCGGGGCGGGCGATCGCGGCGGCGCGGCTCGCAGGCTCCACGCCCAGGCGGAGGCTGCCGCGCGCGTGGTCGATCGCGACCGAGACGAGCGCGTCGGCGACCGGGCCGGCGGCGGCGAGCGCCCGGTCGAAGCCGACGCACAGCTCGCGCAGGCTCGCCTCGCCGCCCCCGGCGGTGATCGCGTCGTCCGCGTCCACGAGCTGCCGCTGCGGTTCCGGCAGCGTCGCGATCGCCGCCGATGCGGCGGCCCGCGCCGATCCAGGCACCGTCTCGAGCACGTCGAGGCCCGTGGCGAGCCCGGCGCCGTCCACCCGCAGCTCGGCGGCGGCGAGCCCGTCGGGATCGGCCACGAGCATGGCGTGGCGGAGGGAGCGCAGCGCGGCGTCCCGCGCCTCCGCGGCGCTCGCCGACGCATCCGGAGCCACGGGCACGATGGCGGAGCGCACGAGGCAGCGCACGATCGCGTCGTCGGCTGCGGCCGCGGGCGCGGCCGCCGGTCCCACGAGCAGCGCGAGCATCAGGGCTGTCGAGACCGCGATCGCGGCCATGGCGCGCACCAGCATGAGCATCCCATCGTCGCGAGCGACCCCGATGCTATCGGTGAGCGATGCTCGACCGACAGAGGCGGGCGGGCCGCGTGTCGGTCGAGGCCGCAGCTATCCGCGCGAGGCGGCGATCTTTCCCAGCACGCCGTTGATGAACGTGCCGGAGCGCTCGGTCGAGAGCTCGTTCGCCAGGTGCACGGCCTCCGACACGATGACGCTCACGGGGGCCGTCTCGTGCTCGATCTCCCACACGCCCACGCGCAGGATGGCGAGGTCGGTGCGCGGCATCCGGTCGATCGGCCAGTTCGCGCTCGAGGAGGCGATCAGCTCGTCGATGCCCTCGACCTCGTCGGCCACGCCCGCGACGATCTCGCGGGCGAAGGGGAACCAGCCGTGCGTGGCCCACGCGAGGCGGTCGGCCGTGTCGCGGCAGCACGGTCTCGGGTGCCTCGTCGCGCGCCTGCGCGGAGTAGAGCACCTCGACGGCGTGCTTGCGCGCCTTCCGTCGGGAGGGGTACGTCTCCTCGCCCACGTCAGTTGACGCGGCCCAGGTAGCTGCCGTCGCGCGTGTCGACCTTGACGCGCGTGCCCTGCTCGACGAACAGCGGCACCTGGATCTCGGCACCGGTCTCGACGGTCGCGGCCTTCGTGCCGGCGCTCGAGCGGTCGCCCTGGAGGCCCGGCTCGGTGTAGGTGATCTCGAGGATCGACCGACGTGGGCAGCTCGACCTGGAGCGCCTCGCCCTCGTGCATCGAGATGGTCGCGGTGCCGTTCTCGAGCAGGAAGCGCGAGCTGTCGCCGACGATGTCGGCGGGGATCGGCAGCTGCTCGTACGTGTCGTTGTCCATGAACACGAAGTCGGTGCCGTCGTTGTACAGGAACTGGTAGTCGCGCCGGTCGACGGTCGCGAACTCGACCTTGGTGCCGGCGTTGAACGTCTTGTCGACGACCTTCTGGCTGCGAGCGTTGCGGAGCTTCGTGCGCACGAACGCGCCGCCCTTGCCGGGCTTGACGTGCTGGAACTCGATGACGCTCCAGAGCTGACCGTCGAGGTTGAGCACCGCGCCGTTCTTGATGTCGTTCGTGGTTGCCATGCCGTGTGTTCCGTTCCGTGGGGCCTCGAGGGCCCTGCGCGGGCCGACAGACGAGTGTACCGGGCGCCGGGCGCGGCCCGATCGGAGCCCCCGGGTGGCGCACCGAGGCGGCACCCCGGGATCGCGCGCCCGGCTCCTAGGCTTGCGCCATGCAGCCCGCCTTCGACGTCGAGCACTCCGACGGCCACCGCGTCACCCACGCCGAGGCCGCCGCCGTCAACCTCGCGAACTGGGACGACCGCGTGCCGATCCACGAGCGCCACTACGACGGGCTGCGGCTGCTGCCCGCCGACCCGACGGCGCTCACCGACGTGGTGCGCCGCGACCTGCCGGTGCTCGCGTCGCTGCTGGGCGCCGAGCCCGACGACCCGCGTCCGCTCGCGGGCCGCTCCGTCGCGCACCTGCAGTGCCACGTCGGCACCGACACGGTGTCGCTCGCGCACGCGGGCGCATCCGTCGTGGGCCTCGACTTCTCGCAGGCGGCGCTCGACGTCGCCGCCCGGCTCTCCGCCGCGTGCGGGGTGGATGCGCGCTGGGTGCGGAGCGACGTGCTCGACGCGGCGGCGGCGATCGGCACGACGGTCGACGTCGTCTACACGTCGATCGGCACCATCTGCTGGTTCCAGGACCTCGACCGCTGGGCGGCGCAGATCGCGCAGCTGCTCGAGCCGGGCGGGCTGCTCTACTTCCGCGACGCGCATCCGGCGATGCTCGCGCTCGACGACGCCGAGCCGGGCGAGCTGCGCCTCGTGCACCGGTACTTCGCGGACGGGACCGCGCTCGAGTGGATCGACGACTCGACGTACACCGGCGGCGACGAGCGCGTCGCGCATCCGCGCACGCTCGAGTGGCCGCACTCGGTCGGGGAGATCGTGACGGCGCTGCTCGACGCGGGCCTCAGGATCGTGGCGCTGCGGGAGGGCACGGTGCTGGAGTGGTCGGCGCTGCCGGGCATGGTGGCGGTGGACGGCGGCTTCGCGCTGCCGGAGGACCAGCGGCTGCGCGTGCCGGCGTCGCTCACGGTCGCCGCGGTGCGGGCGTGACCCAGCGGCCGTGACGTCCCGCGGCTACGCGCGCGCCGCGATCGCCTGCGCGGCGAGCCGGTAGCCGTCGAGCCCGAAGCCCGCGATGACGCCCGTGGCGACGGCCGACACGACCGACGTGTGGCGGAACGCCTCCCGGGCGTGCGGGTTCGAGATGTGCACCTCGACGAGCGGCGCGACGCCCTGCAGCTGGGCGCACGCGTCGCGCAGCGCATACGAGTAGTGCGTGAACGCGGCCGGGTTGAGGATCACGGGCGTCCGGGCGTCGACCGCCTCGTGGATCCAGCCCACCAGCTCCGCCTCGTCGTCCGTCTGCCGCACGTCGGGCTCGATCGGCGCATCCGCCGTGCCTGCCGACGCGACGAGCGGCCCGATGTCGGCGAGCGTCGCCGACCCGTAGACGTCGGGCTCGCGGGTGCCGAGCCTGCCGAGGTTGGGGCCGTTCAGGACGAGGATGCGCATGCCGCCAGTCTGGCCCATCGGCTCGCAGGCCCGTGGACGGACCCGCTACATCTCACCCTCGAACAGGCCGATGCTGTTGCCGTCGGGGTCGGTGAACACCGCCCACCAGCTGGTCGGCGAGACCTCGCCCTTCGGCAGCACGACGGTGCCGCCGAGCCGCTCGACCGTCGCGAGGGCCTCGTCGATCGAGTCGACCTCGATCACCGAGCGCGGCTGGGTGAAGCTGCCCTCCCGGGCGGTGAGCGCTCCCCCGGAGACGCCGTTCGGCGCCTGCCACATGGGGTAGCCCTCGTAGCCGGGCGATTCGGTGATCTGCCAGCCGAAGACGTCCTGGTAGAAGCCGGTCGCGCGCGCCATGTCGCTGACGGGGATCTCGAGATGGGTGATGTCGCCGTGTGCCATGGCAGGGAGTCTGGCCCGCGCGCGGCCGGACCGCCAGCCCCCGCTCGCCCCGGCCCCGCCGAGCGGTCATTCCCGCGCCGAGCGGTCACTCCCGCGCCTGAGCGGTCACTCCGGCCGCTGAGCGGTCACTCGCGCGCCTGAGCGGTCACTCCCGCCGCTGAGCGGTCACTCCCGCGCGCTGAGCGGTCACTCCCGCCGCTGAGCGGTCACTCCCGCCGCTGAGCCGTCACTCCCGCCGCTGAGTGGACACCCGGGACGCGCGCTCGTGTCCCTGCCGGAACGGACCACTCACCTGCGGACGTGACCACTCACGCGCGGAAACGACCACTCACACGCGGACGTGACCACTCACACGCGGAAACGACCACTCACACGCGGACGTGACCACTCACACGCGGAAGTGACCACTCACACGCGGACACGACCACTCACACGCGGACGTGACCACTCACGCGCGGAAACGACCGGTCAGGTGCGAGGGATGCGCGCGGCGCGGCTCAGTCGGCGAGCGACTGGTAGGCCATGAACAGCAGGCTGTCGTCGGGGCCCTCGAGGATGCGCGGCTTGGCGACGTCGTCGAGCACGACGAAGCGGAGCATCGTGCCGCGCGTCTTCTTGTCGCGGCGCATGGTGCCCAGCACCGTCTGCCACCGCCCGACCGGGTAGGTGGTCGGCAGCTCGAGCGACTCGAGGATCGCGCGGTGGCGGTCGACCACCGACTCCGGGAGGCGGCCGGCGAGCCGCGACAGCTCCGCCGCGAACATCATGCCGATCGAGACGGCGGCGCCGTGCCGCCAGCGGTAGCGCTCGGTGTGCTCGATGGCGTGCCCGAGCGTGTGGCCGTAGTTGAGGAACTCGCGCTCGCCGTGCTCGCGGTAGTCGTTCGCGACCACGCGCGCCTTCACGTCGATCGCGCGGGCGATGACCTCCTGGAACTCGGGGGTCGACGGATCGGTGGTCGCGTCGAGCGACCCCTCGAGCAGCTCGAGGATGCGCGGGTCGGCGATGAACCCCGCCTTCACGACCTCCGCGAACCCGGTCAGCAGCTCGTTGCGCGGCAGCGAGTCGACGAGCTCGAGGTCGGCCACGACGGCGGCCGGGTGGTGGAAGGCGCCGACGAGGTTCTTGCCCTGCTCGGTGTTGATGCCGGTCTTGCCGCCCACCGCGGCATCCACGATCCCGAGCACGCTCGTGGGCACCTGGATGATGCGCACGCCGCGCAGCCAGGTGGCGGCGACGAAGCCGGCCAGATCGGTGACGGCGCCGCCGCCGAGGCCGACCACGGCATCCGTGCGGGTGAAGTCGGCCTGCCCCATGATCTGCCACAGGAACTGCGCGACCTCGATGCGCTTCGCCGCCTCGGCGTCGGGCACCTCGGCGAGCATCACCTCGACGCCGTCGAGCTCCGCCTTGAGGTGGTCGGCGATGCGGCTCATCGCGGGCTGGTGGACGACGAGCAGCCGGGTGGCGTCGCCGAGCGACGCTCGGATGCGGTCGACCAGGATGCCCCGGCCGACGTGGACCTCGTAGGGCGCCTCGGTCTCGACGCGGATGGTGGTCATGCGCTCCCCCTCTGGTGTGTCACAGCCCGCGCTCCGCGAGCCAGGCCTCGAGCCGGTCGACCAGCTGGGCCATGGGCGTCCTCGACGTGTCGACGACGGTGTCTGCGAGCTCGCGGTAGAGCGGCTCGCGCTCGGCGGCGATGCGCCGCCACGCCGCGATGCCGTCGGCCACGAGCGGTCGGCCCCCGCCGGCGAGCCGCCGCTCCACCGTCTGCTCGTCGACGGTGACGAGCACGACGGTGGCGTGCGCCAGCAGGGCGCGCGACCGCTCGTCGAGCACGGCGCCGCCGCCGAGCGCGACGACGGCGCCGGGCACGAGCGCCTGTCGCACCGCATCCGCCTCCCAGCGGCGGAACGCGGGCTCGCCGTGCTCGGCGAAGAGCTGCGGGATCGGTCCGTGCTCGAGCGCGACGAGCTTGTCGGTGTCGGCGAACGTGCGACCGATGCGCGATGCGAGCTTGCGGCCGAGCGACGACTTGCCGGCGGCCATCGGGCCGATGAGCGCGATGGGCGGGACGGTGCCCGCCTCGTCGCCCGGCCGCGGGCCGGCGTCCGGGCCGCCCGGCCGCTGGCCGTCGACCGTCACGGGGTGGTGCGCAGCTGCTCGGGGATCGCGGCGAGGTAGGCGTCGAGGTTCCTGCGCGTCTCGGCGATCGAGTCGCCGCCGAGCTTCTCGACCATCGCGTCGGCGAGCACGAGCGCCACCATGGCCTCGGCGACGACCCCCGCGGCGGGCACCGCGCACACGTCGCTGCGCTGGTGGTGCGCCTGCGCGGCCTCGCCGGTCGCGACGTCGATCGTGCGCAGCGCGCGCGGCACGGTCGCGATCGGCTTCATGCCCGCGCGCACGCGCAGCGGATCGCCCGTCGACATGCCGCCCTCGATGCCGCCCGCCCTGCCGGTCTCGCGGTGCACGCCGCCTTCGCCCACGAGCAGCTCGTCGTGCGCGACGCTGCCGCGGCGACGGGTGGTCTCGAAGCCGTCGCCGACCTCGACGCCCTTGATGGCCTGGATGCTCATGAGCGCCTGGGCGAGCCGGCCGTCGAGGCGGCGGTCCCAGTGCACGTAGGAGCCGAGCCCCGGCGGCAGCCCGTAGGCGAGCACCTCGACGACGCCGCCGAGCGTGTCGCCCGCGCGCCGCGCATCCTCGACCTCGGCGAGCATCGCCGCGCTCGTCGCCTGGTCCAGGCAGCGCAGCTCGTCGGCGTCGAGCCGGTCGACGTCGTCGGGCACGGGCAGCGCGGAGCCCTCGGGCACGCGCACCGGGCCGATCGAGAGCGTGTGGCTCACGAGCCGCACACCGAGCTCGCCGAGGAACGCGCGGGCGACCGCCCCGAGCGCGACGCGCGCAGCGGTCTCGCGGGCGCTCGCGCGCTCGAGCACGGGCCGCGCCTCGTCGAAGCCGTGCTTCTGCATGCCCACGAGGTCGGCGTGGCCGGGTCGCGGGCGGGTGAGCTTCGCGGCGCGCGCACCGGTGAGCTCGCCCTCGAGCGGCGCGGGGCTCATCACCTCGGTCCACTTGGGCCACTCGGTGTTGCCGATCCGCAGCGCGATCGGGCCGCCCTGCGTGCGGCCGTGCCGCACGCCGCCGGAGATCGACAGCTCGTCCTGCTCGAACTTCATGCGCGCCCCGCGCCCGGCGCCGAGCTTGCGGCGCTGCAGGTCGGCCTGGATCTGCTCGGCGGTGATGGGCACACCGGCGGGCATCCCCTCGAGCAGGGCGATCAGTTCGGGTCCGTGGGATTCCCCAGCGGTGAGCCAGCGCAGCATGCTCACGATTCTTCCAGAGAGTCGGATGCCTCGGCGCCGGTCGGTCGCGCGTCGAGCGCCGCGCGCATGGCGGCGGCGACGCGGACCTCGTCCGGCAGCGGCGCGTCGACCGCGCCGAGCGCGAAGATGCGCGCCTGCAGCACGGCCTGCCCGAGCAGCATCTCGCGCCCGTCGATGACGGTGCCCGGCGGCAGCGCGGCGAGGTAGCGGGAGCCCGCGGGCCGCGCGTAGTCGGCGTCGAGGAGCCGCGCGGGCGGCGCGGCGAACACGGGCACGACGTCGGCGGCGGCCGGCAGCGTCGAGACGGCCGCGTCCACACCGGGCAGCGGCGCGTCGAGCGCCTGCACGTCGAGGCGGATGCCGAGCGAGGCTGCGAGCTCGCGCAGCCGGTCCGCCTTCGCCGGGGTGCGCAGGGCGACGGTCACGCGCGCGGCGCCCATCGCCGCGAGTGCGACGAGCGCCGTCTGCGCGGTGGCGCCGGCGCCCACGATCGCGCCTGTGCCGGCGCGCTCGATCCCCGCGCCCGCGAAGGCGCGCACGATGCCGCCGACGTCGGTGTTCCAGCCCCGCACGGCTCGGCCGCCGTCGGCCGCATCCGCGAGCAGCAGCGTGTTCACGGCACCGGTCGATCGCGCGAGCTCGTCGAGCTCGTCGGCGATCGCAGCCGCGTCGTGCTTGTGCGGCGCCGTCACCGACAGGCCCAGCCATTCCGCGCCGAGCCCGTCGACGAACCGCGCGAGCTCCCCCGGCGGCACGGCGCTGCGCCGGTAGTCCCAGTCGAGCCCGAGCTGGCGCGCCGCAGCGCCCTGCAGCACGGGTGAGAGGCTGTGCTCGACGGGCCAGCCGACGACGGCGAGTCGGCGGGCCGTCACGTCAGCCGCCCCAGCCCGGGTTGTCGCGCAGGAACTGCTGGAACTGCTGCACCGCCGACCTGGTGCTGCTCGAACGTCTCCGAGAAGACCGTCTCGCCGGTCTCGGGGTTCACGGTCACGAAGTACAGCCAGTCGCCGTCCGCAGGCGCGAGCGCCGCCTGGATGGCGACGTCGCCGGGCGCGCCGATCGGTCCGACCGGCAGGCCGGGGTTCGCGTACGTGTTGTAGGGGTTCGTGGCGTCCGCGCGCTCCTCGGCGGTCGTCGTGACGACGTGGAAGTTGCCGGTGCCGTACGCGACGGTCGCGTCGGACTGCAGGTTCATGCCGATGTCGAGCCGGTTCTGGAACACCCGCGCGACCCTGCCGAAGTCGTCGGGCAGCCGCGCCTCGCGCTGCACGAGCGACGCGAAGATGAGCACCCGCTCCTGGTCCTCCTCCGCCACCCCCGCGTCGTCGAGCGCCTGCCGCTGCCGCTCGACCATCGTCGACAGCACGTCGACGGCGGTGACGCCCTCGTCGAAGGTGTACGTGGCCGGGAAGAGCCAGCCCTCGAGCGAGACGGCGTTCTCGGGCAGCGAGAACTGCGTCAGGTCGCCCTCGGCCTGCAGGAACTCCGCCTGCGGGATGCCGAGGTCGCGCTCGAGGCGCTCGTAGACCTGCTGCAGCGTGTAGCCCTCCGGCACGGTCACGCGCAGCTCCACCTTGTTCGCGGGGTCGAGCAGCGCGTCGACGGCGCCCTGCGCCGACATCTGCTGCATGAGCCGGTACGCGCCGGGCTGCAGCTGGATCGAGGAGTCGGCGACGAGGATGTCGGTGAACGCCTCGGCGCTCGCGACGACGTCCTGCTCGACGAGCGTCGCGGCGACGTCGTAGCCGTTCTGGCCGGACTGCACCTGCACGACGACCTCGCCGGTGCCCGGCCCCGGGTAGTCCTCCGGGCCGCTGAAGCGGTCGAGCACCTTGGGGATGCCCCAGGCGGCGGCGATGCCGACGCCCGCCACGACCACGAGCGCGATGATCGCGCCGATCAGCCGCCTGCGGCCCCGCTGCTTGCGCTCGCGCGCTCGACGTCCAGCCATGTCAGTCCTCCCGGGTGGCGGCAGCCGTGCCGCGGTGGTCGTCGGTGTGGAGCAGCTCGCCGGGCGCGCGTCCCGCGGCCCGCTCGCTGTCGAGTGCGTGCTGCAGGATGACGACCGCCGCCGCCTGGTCGATGCTCGAGCGCTGCTGCCGGCTCGACTTGCCGGCCGCGCGCATGCCCGCGGATGCGGTCACGGTCGACAGCCGCTCGTCGACGAGCCGGACGGGCATGGATGCGGCGAGCAGCGCCGCCATGTCGCGCGCGTCCTGCGTGCTGGCGGTGTCGCCGCCGGACAGCGAGATCGGCAGGCCGACGACGGCCTCCACCGCCTCGAGCTCCGCAGCGATCTCGCGCAGCCGGGCGACGACATCCGTCGACGCCCGCTGGATGGTCTCCACCGGGGTGGCGAGCAGCCCGTCGCGGTCGCTGCGGGCGACACCGACGCGCGCGCGGCCGACGTCCACGCCGATCCGCACGCCGCGCCGCATGCTCCCGCCGCTCAGCGGTCCGTCCCTGCTCGCTCGACGCCGGCTCGCACGGCGGCGATGGCCGCGGGCATCGCGGCTCGCGTCCTGACCGCCGCCCTGCGCCATGTCGGGCTTGCCGCCGCCACCGCCGCCGAGCGCGCCGGCCGCGGCCTTCGCGAGCGGGCCGGCGGCGACGCCGCCGTCGCGCGCGGCCTGGTTCGTCGCCACGACGATCGCCGGCCTGCCGTCGACGGCGCCGCCGATCGCGACGACCGCCGCCTCGGCGCCGAGGCGCTCGCGCACCTGCGACGCGAGCGACCGCAGGTCGTCCGCCGAGCCGACGGCGCCCAGGTCGACGGCGGCGAACCGCACGTCGCCGAGCCGCGTCGCGGCGTCGGCGATGGGCTGCACGCGGCCGGCCAGCTGCTGCGACTCGAACTGCGCGATGCGCTTCTCAGCCGTCCTGAGCGACGCGACGAGCTCCTGGATGCGGCCGGGCAGCTGCTCCTTCGGCGTCTTGAGCATCGAGGTGAGCTCGCTCACGAGGGAGCGCTCCGCCACCAGCTGGCGGAACGCGTCCGGACCGACGGCGGCCTCGACGCGACGGTTCGTCGAGCCGACGCTCGCCTCGCTCGTGATCGAGATGAGGCCGATCTGGCTCGAGCTCGCCACGTGGGTGCCGCCGCACAGCTCGCGCGACCACGGCCCGCCGATGTCGACCATGCGCACGGCGTCGCCGTACTTCTCGCCGAACAGGGCCATCGCGCCGAGCGACTTCGCCTCGTCGATCGGCATGACGCGCGTCTCCACCGGCAGGTCGTCGCGGATCGCCGTGTTGGCGATGCCCTCGAGCTCCTGGCGCATGTCGCTCGAGAGGGCGCTCGACCACGAGAAGTCGAGGCGCATGTAGCCGGCCTTGTTGTAGGAGCCGGACTGGTGGGCGTCCGGGCCGAGCAGCTGGCGCAGCGCCGCGTGCACGACGTGCGTCGCGGAGTGCGCCTGGTTGGCGGCGCGGCGGTAGAGCGGGTCGACGACGGCGTGGGCGACGTCGCCGACCGCGAGCTCGCCCGACGTGATGCGCACCGTGTGGCTCACGAGCCCCGAGATCGGCCGCTGCACGTCGAGCACGTCGGCCTCGAAGCCGGGGCCGACGAGTCGTCCCTGGTCGCTGTCCTGGCCGCCGGACTCGGCGTAGAGCGCGGTCGCGGTGAGCACGACCTCCACCTCCTGGCCGACGCCCGCGGTCGAGACCTGCGCGCCGTCCGCGACGATGCCGATGACCTCGCCGTCGGCCTCGAGCTCGTCGTAGCCGAGGAACGCGGTCTCGCCCTTCGCCCGCAGGTCGCTGTAGACCGACAGGTCGGCGAGCTGGCGTGCGGCGCGACTTCGCGTCGGCCTTGGCGCGCGTGCGCTGCTCGCTCATGAGCGTCTCGAAGGTGGGTCGGTCGACCTGCAGGCCGGCCTCCTCGGCGATCTCCATCGTCAGGTCGATGGGGAAGCCGTACGTGTCGTGCAGCAGGAACGCGGTCTTGCCCGGGACGACGTGGCCCGAGTCGCGGCGCACGCCGTCCATCGCGAGGTCGAGCACGGTCGAGCCCGACTCGAGCGTCTTGAGGAACGTCTCCTCCTCCGCGATCGCCAGCCGCTCGATGCGGCCGAACGACTGCTGCAGCTCGGGGTAGGCGGTCGACATCGCGTCGTAGCTCGCGCGGAAGAGCGTCGGGAAGGTGGCCTCGTGCACGCCCAGCAGGCGCATCGCGCGCACGGAGCGGCGCATGAGGCGGCGCAGGATGTAGCCGCGTCCCTCGTTGCCGGGGGTGACGCCGTCGCCCATGAGCATGAGGGACGACCGCACGTGGTCCGAGACCACGCGCATCCGCACGTCGTCCTCGTGGTCGGCGCCGTAGCGGCGGCCGGAGAGCTCGCTCGCCAGGTCGAGCACGGGGCGCACCTGGTCGATCTCGTACATGTTCGGCACGCCCTGCTTGAGGAACGCGATGCGCTCGAGCCCCATGCCGGTGTCGATGTTCTTGCTGGGCAGCTCGCGCACGATCGTGAACTCGGTCTTCGAGCGCACGTCGGCGATCTCGTCCTGCATGAAGACGAGGTTCCAGATCTCCACGTACCGGTCGTGACCGGTGGCGGGGCCGCCGTCGGGCCCGTACTCGGGGCCGAGGTCGTAGAAGATCTCGGAGTCCGGGCCGGCCGGGCCGGGCTGCCCGGTCATCCAGTAGTTGTCCTCGAGCCCGAGCCGCTGGATGCGCGAGGCGGAGATGTCGGTGACCTCGAGCCAGAGGCGCTCGGCCTCGTCGTCGGTCTCGAAGACCGTCACCCACAGGCGGTCGGGGTCGAACCCGTAGTGGCCGTCGGCCTCGGAGCCGGTCAGCAGCTCCCACGCGTAGCCGATGGCCTCGCGCTTGAAGTAGTCGCCGAACGACCAGTTGCCCGCCATCTGGAAGAAGGTGCCGTGCCGCGGGGTGCGACCGACCTCCTCGATGTCGTTCGTGCGGATGCACTTCTGCACGTCGGCGGCGCGCGGCCAGGGCGCGGGCACCCTCCCGGAGAGGTACGGGATGAACGGCACCATCCCCGCGATCGTGAACATGATCGCCGGATCGTCGCTCACGAGCGACGCCGAGGGCACGATCTGGTGGTCGCGGCGCTCGAAGTAGCTCAGGAAGCGGCTGTGGATGTCTGCGGTCTGCATGAGGTTCGGGTCTCTCCGGGCCGTGGGGTCAGGGAAGGCGGCAGTGCGAGCCCGGGCGCGTCGCGCCCGGGCTCGTCGGGTCGTGCGGTCACTCGCCTCGCAGCTCGCGGTCGCGAGCCTGGTAGCCGTCCTTGACGGCATCGGTGAACTCGCGACTGCGGGCGTCGACGCCGTCGAGCAGCGCCTTCCCCTTGTCGGTCTCCTCGATGCGGCGGGCGGCGAAGACGCCGATGACGACGCCGATCGCCAGGAACAGGAGCTTCTTCACAGCGGGGTCTCCTCGTGTCACGCTCTCCCCCGGGCCGGTCGGCGCGGGGCTTCGACAGTCTAACGACGAGAGGGGCCGCCTTCCGGCGACCCCTCTCGATGCGTGCGCTCGGATCAGCGAGCCGCGTAGTACTCGACGACGAGCTGGACCTCGGCCACGACGGGCACCTCTGCGCGCTTCGGGCGGCGCACGAGGCGCGCCTGCAGGCGGTCGAGCTGCACCTCGAGGTACGGCGGGACGGGCGGCAGCACGCCGGCGTGGCCGCCGGCGGCGGCGACCTGGAACGGCTCCATGCCGGACGAGCGCTCGTGCACGTGGATCGTCTGGCCCGCCTTGACGCGGAACGACGGGCGGTCGACGCGCTGGCCGTCGACCATGATGTGGCGGTGCACGACCATCTGGCGCGCCTGCGACATCGTGCGGGCGAAGCCGGAGCGGAGCACGAGCGCGTCGAGGCGCATCTCGAGCAGCTCGACGAGGTTCTCACCCGTCAGGCCGGACTGGCGACGGGCCTCGTTGAAGGTGGTGCGCATCTGCGCCTCGCGGATGCCGTACTGCGCCCTCAGGCGCTGCTTCTCGCGGAGGCGGACGGCGTAGTCGCTGTCGGCCTTGCGCTTGGTGCGGCCGTGCTGGCCGGGGCCGTAGGGGCGCTTCTCGAGGTAGCGCGCCGCCTTCGGGGTCAGGGCGATGCCGAGGGCGCGCGAGAGGCGCGTCTTCGACCGGGTACGGGACTTCGTGGACATGACTTCCTTTGCTTCAGTCGCTGCCGCGCGAGCGGCTGTCCCGGCGCAGTGCCGGGACTCAAGGAGGGGGGCGGGCCCTGCGGCGCGGCGATGCCGGCCAGTGGACCAGCGACAAGGCTACCAGATCAGCTGCCGCCCGCGAGGATCCGGCGGATGCGCTCGAGCCGGGCGGCGATGTCGCGCTCGAACCCGTGCTGCCCGGGCTCGTAGTAGCGGCGGCCCACGAGCGGGTCGGGCAGGTGCTGCTGCGTCGCGACCCCGTGCGGCGCGTCGTGCGCGTAGCGGTAGCCCTTGCCGTGCCCGAGCCGCTTCGCGCCCGCGTAGTGCGCGTCGCGCAGGTGGTTCGGCACGCGCCCGAAGTCGCCGGCGCGCACGTCGGCGATCGCGCGGTCGATGCCGAGGTACGACCGGTTCGACTTCGGCGCCGTCGCGAGGTAGACGACGGCCTCCGCGAGCGGGATGCGCCCCTCGGGCATGCCGATCATCTGCACCGCGGTGGCGGCGGCGGTCGCGATCACGAGCCCCTGGGGATCGGCCATGCCGATGTCCTCGCTCGCGAGCACGATGATGCGGCGCGCGATGAACCGCGGGTCCTCCCCCGCCTCGATCATGCGCGCGAGGTAGTGCAGCGCCGCGTCGGGGTCGGATCCGCGCACCGACTTGATGAAGGCCGAGATGACGTCGTAGTGCTCGTCGCCCTGGCGGTCGTACCGCAGCAGCGCGCGGTCGACTGCGCTGGCGACCGCGTCGGCCGTGACGATCGCCGGCCCGTCCGCATCGCCGGCCGCCTCGAGCGCGTGCGCCCCGGCCGCCTCGAGCGCGGTGAGCGCGCGCCGCGCGTCGCCGGAGGAGAGGCGGATGAGCTGCGACAGCGCGTCGGCCTCGACCTCGATCGTGCCGTCGAAGCCGCGCGGGTCGGCGATGGCGCGCGCGATGAGCTCGGCGATGTCGTCGTCGCCGAGCGGCTCGAGCGTCAGCAGCAGCGACCGCGACAGCAGGGGGCTGACGACGCTGAAGGACGGGTTCTCGGTGGTCGCGGCGATGAGCGTGACCCAGCCCTGCTCGACGCCCGGCAGCAGCGCATCCTGCTGGGCCTTCGAGAACCGGTGGATCTCGTCGAGGAAGAGCACGGTGGAGCGGGAGAAGAGGTCGCGCTCGTTCAGCGACTCCTCCATCACCTGCCGGACGTCCTTGACGCCGGCGGTGACGGCGCTCAGCTCGACGAAGCGACGGGCGGAGGAGTGCGCGATCGACTGGGCGAGCGTCGTCTTGCCGGTGCCGGGCGGACCCCAGAGGATGACGCTCTGGCCGCTCGCGGTCGAGCCGTCCGAGCCGGACGCGGCGAGCCTGCGCAGCGGCGAGCCGGGGCCGAGCAGGTGGCGCTGCCCGACGACCTCGTCGAGGCTCGTGGGGCGCATGCGCACCGCGAGCGGCGCTGTCGTCCCCCTGGCCATGCCTCCATGCTAGGCGGCGCCGCCCACGCGTCCGTGAGGCGGGAGCCTGATCCGCGGCCGCGCGGGCGCGCGGCAGCCGTCCCCGAGGAGAGCCCGTGGTCACGAAGCAGGAGCAGGAGCGCCGCGTGCGCGACTATCGCGCACGGCAGACGGTGCACCAGCGCCGACAGCGACGCCAGCGTCGCGACTCGATCGTCGGCGCCCTCGCCGCGCGTCGTGGTGCTCGCGGGCGGCACCGGCGCTGCTCTCGACCGTGCAGCCGCCCGCGGACCCGGCCGAGACCGCCGCCCCCGCCGCGACCGACCGCCGCCCGCGAGCCGCCGAGTCGCCGTGCCCGACCCCTCGCTCGCCGAGGGCCGCACGTGGACGGGCTCGCTCACGATCAACGGCATCGAGCTCGGCGTCGAGCTCGACGGCGCCGCCGCCCCGCAGGCGGTCTCGGCGGTGCTCGCCGACACGCAGGGCGACTACTACGACGGCAAGACCTGCCACCGCCTCACCACGGCGAGGGCTTCCGCGTGCTGCAGTGCGGCTCGACCGACGGCCAGGGCTCGGGCGACCCGTCCTACATGTACGGCCCGATCGAGAACGCCCCCGCCGACGACGTCTACGCCGAGGGCACCATCGCCATGGCGCGCCAGGGCAACAACGCCGATCGAACGGCCACCAGTTCTTCATCGTCTACGGCGACACCACCATCCCCTCGGACGCCGCCGGCGGCTACAGCGTGATCGGCCGCGTCACCTCCGGGCTCGACCAGCTGACCGCCGACGTCATCTCGCTCGGCACCAGGGCGGCGTCCCCGACGGCGCGCCCGCACGCCGGTCGCGATCGACGACTTCGTGCCTGCAGTAGGGCATCGTCCGGCGCCAGAGATGGCCTCTGCCCAGGCTCCACCGCGCTAGGCTCGACCTGCCCGTTCCCTCGTACGAGAGACTCCGTCATGCCCGAGCCCATCCAGCCCACCGACTCCCGAGACCTCGGAGCAGTCCACGCCGGACGCCGCGGTCGCGGACGCCACCGCCGCCGAGGCCCCGGAGGCGAGCACCGACGCCGCCCCCGAGCCCGCGGCGGCAGAGCCCGCGACGCGGCTCGAGCCCGCTGCGGCGGAGCCGGCGAGACGCCGGCCGCAGCCGGCGACGCGCCCGCCGAGGCGGAGCCCGCCGAGGCGGCCGCGCCGAGCTCGCGGACGCGGCGCCGGCCGGCCAGCCGAGCAGCCCCCGACCGCCGAGGCGGCTCCTGCAGAGGCAGCGGCGGAGGCCGAGCCGGCCGCGCCGGCCGGCCCGACGTTCGGCGAGCCCGTCATCGAGCGCGGCATGGGCGCGGTCGACGCCGACCGGCACCGTCGCGGTCAAGGACGGCGACGACTGGCGCGTGGTCGGCCAGTTCCCCGACGTCGACCGCGGAGGAGGCGCTCGGCTACTTCGAGCGCAAGTTCGCCGACCTCGAGGGCCAGGTCCGCCTGCTCGAGCAGCGCATCCGCGGCGGGCGCCAACGCGCGCGACGTCGCGAAGGCGGCCGCGCACCTGCACACGACCGTCTCGACCGCCAACGCGGTCGGCGACATCGCCTCGCTGCTGACCCGGCTCGACGCGCTCCGCGGCGAGCTCGGCCAGCTCGAGGCGAAGCAGCAGGCCGCGAGCAAGGCCGAGGTCGACGAGGCCATCGCCGAGCGCACGCGCGTCGTCGAGTCCATCGAGCAGCTCGCCTCCGCCGACCTCGAGAACGTCCAGTGGAAGCAGACCATGCAGCGCGTCGACGAGCTCTTCGCCGACTGGCAGCGCCTCCAGAAGGACGGCCCGCGCCTGTCGAAGGGCAGGCGGATTCGCTCTGGAAGCGCTTCCGCGACGCGCGTGCGACGCTCGAGGGCGCCCGCCGCCGGTTCTTCGCCGACCTCGACGCCTCCCACAAGGACGTCCGCGCCCGCAAGCAGGCGCTCGTCGACCAGGCCCAGGCGCTCGCGCCCAAGGGCGTCGACGGCATCCCCGCCTACCGCACGCTGCTCGACGAGTGGAAGAACGCCGGCCGCGCCGGCCGCAAGATCGACGACGCGCTGTGGGCGCAGTTCAAGGAGGCGGGCGACGTCCTCTTCCAGGCGAAGACCGAGCAGTCCGCGGTCGAGAACGAGGAGTACACGGCCAACCTCGAGGCGAAGCGCGCGCTCCTCGAGGAGGCGGCGCCGATCCTGCAGCTGACCGACCGGGCGCCGCCCGCGAGGCGCTGCTGCCGATCCAGCGCCGCTGGGACGAGATCGGCCGCGTGCCGCGCGAGGCGCTGCGCGAGGTCGAGGACAAGCATGCGCGCGATCGAGACGCACGTGCGCGAGCTCGACGAGCGCCACTGGAAGACGTCGAACCCGGAGCGGAAGGCGCGCTCCGAGGGTCTCGCCGGCCAGCTCGAGGACGCCATCGAGAAGCTCGAGGCGGAGGTCGCCGCCGCGACCGACGCGAAGCAGAAGGCCGAGCTCGAGGCCGAGCTGGCGACGAAGCGCTCGTGGCTCGAGGTCGTCGCGGCCGCCGGCTGATCCGCACCACGACACGACGGGGGCCGGCGCGATCGCGCCGGCCCCCGTCGTCGGCTGCAGCCGGTGGTGATGCGGTACACGTCGTAGACGCCGTCGATGCGTCGCACGGCGTTCAGGACGTGGTCGAGGTGGGTGACGTCGCCCATCTCGAACGCGAAGCGGCTGAGCGCGAGCCGGTCGGTGCCGGTGTGCACGCTCGCCGAGAGGATGTTGACGTGGTGCTCGGTGAGCACCCGCGTGATGTCGCTCGAGCAGCCCCGAGCGGTCGAGCGCCTCCACCTGGATGTTGACGAGGAAGAGCCCCTTCGAGGTGGGCGCCCACTCGACCTCGATCATGCGCTCCGGCTCGGCGAGCAGGCCCTGCACGTTCGGGCACGAGCGCTGGTGCACGCTGACGCCCTGGCCGCGGGTGACGAAGCCCACGATGTCGTCGCCGGGCACGGGGGTGCAGCACTTCGAGAGCTTCACGAGGATGTCGTCGGCGCCGCGCACGAGCACGCCCGACGAGCTCGTCGACACGCGCGCTGCCGAGCGGGTCGGCAGCGTCGCCTCCGGCTCGTCGTCCTCGGCGCCCTCCTCGGCGCGGATCGCGGCCACGACCTTCTCGAGCACCGACTGGGTCGAGACGTGGCCCTCCCCCACGGCCGCGTACAGCCCGGTGACGTCGTCGTACTTCAGCTGCGCCGCGACCTGCGCGAAGGCATCCCGGCCCATGAGCTTCTGGAGCGGCAGGTCGTGCCGGCGCATCGCCTTCGCGATCGCCTCCTTGCCGACCTCCACCGCCTCGTCGCGGCGCTCGCGCTGGAACCACTGGCGGATCTTGCTGCGCGCGCGCGGCGAGGTGACGAAGCCCTGCCAGTCCTGGCTGGGGCCCGCATCCGGGTTCTTCGAGGTCAGCACCTCGACGATGTCGCCGGTGACGAGCTTCGTGTCGAGCGGCACGAGCCTGCCGTTCACCTTCGCGCCCATCGTGCGGTGCCCGACCTCGGTGTGCACGGCGTAGGCGAAGTCGACGGGCGTCGCGCCAGCGGGCAGGCCGATGACCTTGCCCTTCGGCGTGAAGACGTAGAGCTCCTTCGCGCCGATCTCGAACCGCAGGGAGTCGAGGAACTCGCCGGGGTCGGTCGTCTCCTCCTGCCAGTCGTTGATGTGCGCGAGCCACGCCATGTCGGTCGACGACATGCCGCCGCCGCCCTGCTTGTACTTCCAGTGCGCCGCGACGCCGTACTCCGCGCGCCGGTGCATCTCCTCGGTGCGGATCTGGATCTCGACGTGGTGGCCGCGCGGACCGATGACCGTGGTGTGCAGCGACTGGTACAGGTTGAACTTCGGCGTCGCGATGTAGTCCTTCAGGCGACCGGGCATCGGCTGCCAGCGGGCGTGGATCGCGCCGAGCACGGCGTAGCAGTCGCGCACCGACGGCACGATCACGCGCACGCCGACGAGGTCGTAGATGTCGGCGAAGTCGTGCCCGCGCAGCTGCATCTTGTTGTAGATGGAGTAGTACTGCTTCGGTCGCCCGGCGATGCGGCCGCGGATCTTCGCCGCCCGCATGTCCTCCGTGAGGCCCGCGACGACGTCGTCGAGGTAGCGCTCCCGCTCGGGCGCGCGCGCCTCGACGAGGTTCTTGATCTCGAGGTACACCTTGGGCTGCAGCACCGCGAACGAGAGGTCCTCGAGCTCGACCTTGATGGTCTGGATGCCGAGCCGGTGGGCGAGCGGCGCGTAGATCTCGATCGTCTCGCGCGCCTTCCGCTGCGCCGACTCGTCCGAGACGAAGCCCCACGTGCGGGCGTTGTGCAGCCGGTCGGCGAGCTTGATGACGAGCACGCGGATGTCCTTCGACATCGCGACGACCATCTTGCGCACCGTCTCGGCCTGCGCGCTCTGCCCGTACTTCAGCTTGTCGAGCTTCGTCACGCCGTCGACGAGCATGGCGATCTCGTCGCCGAAGTCGGCCCGGCACTGCTCGAGCGTGTAGGTGGTGTCCTCGACGGTGTCGTGCAGCAGCGCCGCGGCGACGGTGATGGCGCCGATGCCGAGGTCGGCGAGGATCTGCGCGACCGCGACCGGGTGCGTGATGTACGGCTCGCCGGACTTGCGGTACTGGCCCTTGTGGGCCTCCTCCGCGACGATGTACGCGCGCTGGATGAGGCCGGTGTCGGCCTTCGGATGCTGCGACTTGACGGAGCGGATGAGCTCGTCGATCGCGCCCGCGCGGTGCGAGCGCGAGAAGAGGAAGGGCAGCAGCGTGCGGAAGCCGCCGGATGGCTGTGTCTCGCTCATGCCCGTCCTCCTCTCGCCTCAGCGGATCAGACGACCGCCCCGCGCTCGCGCTGCGGCTTGACCGTCTCCGCCGCGATCGTGTCGCCCTGGCGGAGCCAGGCGTAGACCGGGGCGGCGACGAAGATCGACGACCAGGTGCCGACGATCGTGCCGATGAACAGCGCGAGCGAGATGTCGCGGAGGGTGCCGGCGCCGAGCAGGAAGGCGCCGATGAACAGGATCGAGGCGATCGGGAGCGTGGCGACGATCGACGTGTTGATCGACCGCACGATCGTCTGGTTCACCGCGAGGTTGATGTTGTCGAGCAGGTCCCCGCTCATGCCCGGTGCCGTGTTCTCGCGCACCTTGTCGAACACCACGACGGTGTCGTACAGCGAGTAGCCGAGGATCGTCAGGAACCCGATCACCGCGGCGGGCGTCACCTCGAAGCCGATGATGCCGTAGACGCCCGCCGTGACGAGCAGGTCGAAGGCGAGCGACGCGAGCGCCGCGACCGACATCTTCCAGGTGCGGAAGTAGATCGCGAGCACGATCGAGACGAGCACGAGGAACGTGACGAGCGCCTGCAGCGCCTGCTGCGTGACGTCCTGCCCCCACGACGGCCCGACGAACGAGAACGCGACGTCGCCGGTCTCGACGCCGTACAGCTCGGCGAGCTCGGCGCGGATCGCCGCGGCCTGCTCCTCGGTGACGACGTCGGTCTGCACGCGCACGGTCTCGGCGCCGAGCGTCGCGACGCGGGCCTCCGAGTCGGGGACGATCGACTCGACCGCCTCGGATGCGCCCTCGGTGGTCGCCGCCGAGAGCCCGGCGACGCGGAACTCGCTGCCGCCGGTGAACTCGATGCCGAACACGAAGCCGCCGCGCAGCACGGTGCCGATCGCGAGCAGGATGAGGATCCCGGCAGCGATCGCCAGCCAGAACCGGCGCCTCGGCACGACCGGGAGCGACCGCTGACCCGTGTAGAGCTCGTTGCCGATGGTGGTGAGGTTGGCCATCAGTTCTCCTTGCCGGTGCCGGTGCCGGCACCGACGGATGCCTTGCGCTCAGCGATGGTCTGGCGCTTCTGCGCCTCCTTCGACGAGCGCGCTGCGCGGCCCGCGACGACCGGCTCGCGGAACTTCGCACGACCGCGGTAGACCGCGCCGAGCGCCTGCGGGTCGAGGCCGCTCAAGCGGTGGCCGCCGGAGAAGAAGTCGGTGCGCGAGAGCAGGCGGAGCAGCGGATGCGTGAAGAGCGCGACCACGATGACGTCGATGAAGGTCGTGATGCCGAGCGTGAACGCGAAGCCGCGCACGTTGCCGACCGACAGCAGGTACAGGATGACGGCGGCCAGGAAGCTGACGGCATCCGAGATCAGGATGGTGCGGAAGGCCCGCGACCAGCCCGTCTCGAGCGCGCTCGAGAGGTGCTTGCCCTCGCGCAGCTCGTCGCGGATGCGCTCGAAGTAGACGATGAACGAGTCGGCGGTGATGCCGATCGCGATCACGAGGCCCGCGATGCCGGCGAGCGAGAGGCGGTAGCCCTCCGTGCTCGACAGGAACGCGACGACGAGGTACGTCAGGATGCCTGCCACGCCGAGCGAGAGCACGACCACCAGGCCGAGCGCGCGGTACTGGAGCACCGAGTACAGCACGACGAGGATGAGGCCGATGAGGCCCGCGAGCAGGCCCGCCTGCAGCTGGCTCGCGCCGAGCGTGGGCGAGATGGTCTCGTTGGACTGCACCTCGAAGCCGATCGGCAGCGCGCCGAAGCGCAGCTGGTCGGCGAGGCTCTGCGCGCCCTCCTGCGTGAAGCCGCCGGTGATCTGCGCGTTGCCGTCGGTGATGACGGCGTTCGACGTGATCGGCATGAGCACCGTCGCATCGAGCACGACGGCGAACTGGTTCTGCGGCTCGGGGAGGCCGGTGATGGCGCGCGTGACCGCGTCGAACGACGCGGGTCCGTCGCCGTCGAGCTCGAGGTTGACGCCCCAGCCGCCGGTCGCCTGACCCTGGCTGTTCGTCGCCGCCGAGACCTGCGCGTCGGCGATGTCGGCGCCCTCGACGACCACGGGGCCGAGGATGAAGCGCGCGGTGCCGTCGGTCGAGCAGGTCACGTAGGGCTGGTCGGCCGGCGCCACCTGGGTGGTGTCGACGTCGGTGCACTGGAAGGCGTCGAAGGCGCTCTGCACCTCCGGCGTGATCCAGGCGAGGTCCCACGCGTTCGCGGGCGTCGCGGCGGGCTCCGTGCTCTCGGGCACGGGCTCGGCGGTCGGCTCGGCGCCCGGGACGTTGGCCGCCGCGGACTGCAGCACCGGGCGGAACTCCATCTTGGCGCTCGCCTGGATGCGCTGCATGGTGGCGGCGTCGGGCTCGCCCGGCAGGGCGACGACGATGTTGCGACCGCCCTGCGTGGTGATCTCGGCCTCAGAGACGCCGGAGGCGTCGACGCGCTGGCGGATGATCGCCACCGCCTGGTCGAGCTGCTCCTGCGTCACCGAGGCGCCCTCGGCGAGCTGCGGCTCGAGCACGATCTGCGTGCCGCCCTCGAGGTCGAGGGCGAGGTTCGGCGACCAGGAGCCGCCGCCCCACTGGACGGCGGAGAAGTTGACGGCGACGAGTCCTGCGATCAGGACCATCAACCAGATGAGGGCGCGACCGCCCCGCGTGCGAGCCTTCGCCACGGATCAGGCGCGGTCGCGCGGCTCGTCCGCGTCGCCGGCGTCGTCCGCGCGGTCGTCGAGGACCTCGGCGTGGTCGTCGACCACGCGAGCGAGGGTCTGGCGGTGGACGCGGATGACCGTGCCGGGGGCGATCTCGACGTGGGCCTCGTTGCGCTCCTCGTCGATCGAGACGAGCTCGCCGAAGACGCCGAAGTTCGTCATCACCTCGGCGCCGGGCACCATCTTCGTCTGCAGGTCCTCGGCCTGCGCCTTCCGCTTCTTGTTGCTGCGGAACATGAAGAAGATCATCGCCGCGAGGACGACGAGCATGATGATCGTGAGCGGGTCCAGCACGAACCCTTGCGGGGCGGCGGTGGTCGTCGTCTGCAGGAACAGCATTCGGAGGGCCTCTCAGGGTGTGTGAGCCCTGCGCGGCTGCGCGCAGGACCAAGGACTGATCATACCCCGTCGAGGGTGTCGTCCTGCGCGACCGCGCGGACGTGTCGCATGCCGCTCGCGGTCGCGATCCTGCCCCGCGGCGTGCGGCCGATGAGCCCCTCGCGCACGAGGAACGGCTCGACGACCGACTCGATCGTGTCGGCCTCCTCGCCGACGGCGGCCGCGAGGGTGGACAGGCCGACCGGGCCGCCGCCGAAGCGGTGCGCGATCGCGTGGAGCACGGCGCGGTCGATGCGGTCGAGCCCGGCCTCGTCGACGTCGTAGAGCTCGAGCGCCGCGCGCACGCCGTCGATGTCGCTGGAGCCGGCGTGCACGAGCAGCCAGTCGCGCACGCGGCGCAGCAGCCGGTTCGCGATCCGCGGCGTGCCGCGCGACCTGCTGGCGAGCTCGGCGAGCGCCGCGGCCTCGAGGTCGAGGTCCATGAGCCGCGACGAGCGGGAGAGCACGCGCTCGAGGTCGGCGGTCTCGTAGAACTCCAGGTGCGCGGTGAACCCGAACCGGTCGCGCAGCGGCGCCGGCAGCATGCCGGAGCGGGTGGTCGCGCCGACGAGCGTGAAGGGGGCGAGCTCGAGCGGGATCGACGCCGCGCCCGCACCCTTGCCCACCATGATGTCGATCCGGAAGTCCTCCATCGCCAGGTAGAGCATCTCCTCGGCGGAGCGCGCCATGCGGTGGATCTCGTCGACGAACAGCACCTCGCCGGGCACGAGCGCCGACAGCACGGCGGCGAGATCGCCCGCGTGCTGGATCGCGGGACCGGAGGAGAAGCGGATGGGCCTGCCCGTCTCGTGCCCGATGATCATGGCGAGCGTGGTCTTGCCGAGCCCGGGAGGCCCGGCCAGCAGGATGTGGTCGGGCGCGCGCTCCTGCATGCGCGCGGCCTGCAGCAGCACCTCGAGCTGCCCGCGCACCTTCGGCTGCCCGACGAACTCGGCGAGGCTCGTCGGCCGCATCGCACCCTCGAACGCGATCTCGTCGGGCGTGACGGCGGGGTCGATCAGCGGGTCGCTCACGGTCGCGCCGCCGGGCCGAGGATGGCGAGCGAGGCGCGCAGCAGCGCGCCGCTGGATGCGGCGGCCTCCGGGGCCGCGACGGCGGCCCGCTCGATGGCGTCGGCAGCCGTGCGCTCCGGCCAGCCGAGCCCCGTGAGCGCGGTGAGCACGTCGGCACGCGCATCCGGCGCCGCGGCGCTGCGCGCGACCGGCGAGACGACGAGCTTGCCGCTGAGCTGCAGGATCAGGAGCTTCGCCGTCTTCGGGCCGATGCCGCTGACCGCCTTGAACGCCCGCTCGTCGCCGGCGTCCACCGCGCGTGCCAGCTCGTCGGGGGTGAGGTGCGCGAGCACGCCGAGCGCCGACTTCGGGCCGACCCCGGTGACGCCGATGAGCAGCTCGAACGCCTCGAGCTCCGGCTCGGTCTCGAAGCCGTAGAGGGCGAGATCGTCCTCCCGCACGACGAGGTGCGTGTGGAGCGCGATCGTGCGGCCCGCGACGGCCGTGAGGGAGGTCTGCGGCGTGACCGCCACCGCGAGGCCGACACCGCCGACGCCGACGACGAGCCGCTGCCCGCGCGCGGACAGCACGGTTCCATCGAGCCTCGAGATCACCGTCCGAGCCTAGGGCTGCGCGGCACCCCTGCCCGCCTGCCGCGCCGGGCAGCGCCCGCTGATAGCCTGGCCCGACCCGCGGCCCATCGACCAGGAGCTCCCATGCACGTCGTCCAGTTCGTCCTCCTCTTCCTGCTGCTCGTGGGCTCGTTCATCGTCATGGGCTACGCGTTCTCGGCCCCCGGGCTCGAGGCGATCGTCTTCATCGTCGGCCTCGCCATGTTCATGGGCTCGATCCTCGGCGCCGTCGAGATCGGCCGCGCCGGCCTCCGACGCCGCTAGCGACGACCGCGCGCCGCGGCCTCTGCCGCGGCCCACGCCTGCTGGGCGCGCGTGGGCGCGCCCGCACCGCTCGTGCCGACGCGCGGCACGCGCGTGCGCCAGCCCTCGGCGATCGCGATCGCCAGCGCATCCGCCGCGTCGGCCGGCTTCGGGGCCACGTCGAGGCGGAGCAGCCGCCGCACCATCTCCGCCACCTGCTGCTTGTCGGCCGCGCCGTAGCCGGTGACGGCAGCCTTCACCTCGGTGGGCGTGAGCATCGCCACCGGGATCTCGCGCTCCGCCGCCGCCCGCAGCACGATGCCGGAGATCTGCGCGACGCCCATGACGCTGCGGAGGTTCGCCTGCGCGAAGACGCGCTCGAGCGCGATCGCGTCCGGTCGGTGGGCGTCGATCGCCGCCTCCACGCCGCGCCCGATGCGCATGAGCCGCTGCTCGATCGGCGTCGGCCGGATCGGAGCGCACCACGTCGACGTGCACGAGGGTCGGCGTGCGGCGCTCGACGTCGACGACGCCCACGCCGCAGCGCGTCAGTCCGGGGTCGACGCCGAGCACGCGCACCGACGCCGGCACCGGCTACTCGTCCTCGTCGAGCTGCGCCTGCACCTCGGGGCTCAGGTCGTAGTTCGCGTAGATGTTCTGCACGTCCTCGCTGTCCTCGAGGGCGTCGATGAGCCGCAGCACCTTGCGCGCGGTCTCGGCGTCGACCTCGACCTTGAGGTTCGGCACGAACTCGATGTCGGCGGCGTCGTAGTCGATGCCCGCCTCCTGCAGCGACGTGCGCACCGCGACGAGGTCGCTCGGGTCCGAGAGGATCTCGAAGCCGCCGCCCTGGTCGGTGACCTCCTCGGCGCCCGCGTCGAGCACGGCGAGCAGGATGTCGTCCTCGGTGACGTCGTCGGTCTTCGTCACCGAGACGACGCCCTTGCGGGTGAAGTTGTAGGCGACGGAGCCGGGGTCGGCCATCGTGCCGCCGTTGCGCGTCATCGCCGTGCGCACCTCGGCGGCCGCGCGGTTCTTGTTGTCGGTGAGGCACTCGACCATGAGCGCGACGCCGTGCTGCGCGTAGCCCTCGTACATGATCGTCGTGTAGTCGATCGACTCGCCGGTGAGGCCGGCGCCGCGCTTGATCGCGCGGTCGATGTTGTCGTTCGGGACGCTGGTCTTCTTGGCCTTCTGCACGGCGTCGACGAGGGTCGGGTTGCCCGACATGTCGGCGCCGCCGATCTTCGCGGCGACCTCGATGTTCTTGATGAGCTTCGCGAACGACTTCGCGCGGCGGGCGTCGATGACGGCCTTCTTGTGCTTCGTCGTGGCCCACTTGGAATGTCCGGACATGCGTGCTTCCTCTTCGCGAGACGGGGAGGACCCATCCTACGCGCGGTCGGTGGGGATGCGCCGCGACGGGGTCGCGCTCAGCCGACGACGAGCTCGAGCGACCGGCCGGTGTGCGCGGCGAGCGCGGCGGCCTCGGCCTCGACGGCGCGGCGCCGGCGGGCGGGCAGCGCCGGATCGAGGCCGAGCGCGACGCGCGTGCGCCGGCCGGTCTCGGTGCGCCTCCACCAGCCGACGTCGCGCAGGTCGCTGATGACGGCGCCTCCCCCGGCCTCGGCGAACGCGTGCGACCGCGCACCCCAGGGATGGCTCGGCGAGCGGGGGAAGCCCGTGGTCGGATAGGTGAGGTACGCCTCGTCGAACACCGGCAGCAGGAGCGCGCCGCGCCCTCGTGCTGGGCCGGGCCCGTCCGCATCGAACCACAGGCGCTCGCCGTCGACCTCGGCGGCTGCGAAGCGGTCGCCGAGGTCGTGCAGCGCCGCGGCGACCTCCCGACCGGTGACGGTCGTCCACCGCGCGAGGTGGGCGACCGAGGCGGGGCCGTGGCCGGTGAGGAATCGCGCGACGAGCTCGATGATCGCCTCCGCCCTGCCGCGCGCGGGCGCGGGCGGCACCCGCTCGTCGAGGCGCACGTAGGTGTGCTGGCCGCGCGCGAGCGGCCCGGAGCAGATGAGCGCCTCGAGCTCGGCGATGAGCAGCAGGTGGCCCAGTCGCTCGCCGCGGAGGTCGTCCCGGTCGAGCCGCTGCTGCAGCGCGCGGCGCGTCATCGGCCCGTCGGCGAGCAGCGCGAGCACCGCGTCGGCCTCACGGCGCACGACCGCCGGCTCCGCGAGCCCGAGCGCGCGGCTGCGCGCCCCCATCCCCCGCAGCACCGCGGGCGAGGTGAGCGCGAGCAGCCACCGGAGGTCCGCTGCCGCGACGAAGTGCCAGGTCGGTCGGAGCACGTGCGTGCGCAGCACCGCGCCCGAGTCGAGCACGTCGCACACGGCCCGGTCGCCCGCGCGGCCCGTGCGCATCGCGAGCGACCAGCGGGCGAGCGGCGCGTCCTGCGCCTGGACCGCCAGGAGGTGCTCGACGACCGCGAGGACGTCGCGGTCGCCGCCCGTCAGGTGCTGGGTGGCGAGCCTCCGGGCCAGCGCGTCGTCCAGCTCCATGCGGCGTCGCTCCTCGGCCGCTATCCCTGGGGGGCCCGCACGCCCGCGCTGCGCAGCTCGAGCGCCGCGAGCGCCCGCATGGCAGGCTCGTCGGCGGTGCGCAGCGCCGCCACCGGATCGGGCACCGCGCGCAGCAGCGTCGCCATCGGCTGGCCGACGATCGCGCGCATGGCGAGCAGGTCGCGGCCGGCCTGCGGAGCGGGCCAGGGCGCTGCTCGCCCGTGCGCGGCTCGCGAAGCGCAGCCGCGGCACGAGCCAGACGAGCACGACGAGCAGCACCGGCAGCACCCACAGCGCGAGCGCGACGACGGCCGCGAGCATGTCGACGGCGCTCGACAGCGCGGTGCCCGCCTCGGCCAGGTCGGTCGCGGAGCCCGAGGCGTCGCGGAACGGCTGGGCGACGCCCTCGCCCACGAGCGGCACCTGGGCGAGCGCCTCGCCCGCGTCGCCGAGGGTCGTCGAGAATCCGCTGCCCGCCGTCTCGATCTGCTCGCCGAAGGCGCCGAGCGACGAGATCGCCGCGCCCACCTGCTGCGAGATCCAGACGGCCGCGACGATGGTGCAGAGGGCGACGAGGTCGCCCGCCGCCTGCCAGACGGCCTGCCCCGGGCGGGTGGAGTACAGCTGCATGGGGTCAGTCAAACAGGTCGGACGGAGCCGGTCGCGTCAGGCGGCGGCCCGGCGCGGGCGGGGCTTCGCCTGCACGAGCACCCCGGCGCCGATCACGATCGCGGCACCGGCGAGCTGCCACGGGCCGACCCGCTCGCCGAGCACGACGACGCCGAGCGTCACCGCGACCACCGGGATCAGGTAGGTGACGGTCGCCGCGACCGTCGGGCCGACGGCGCGCACGACCTCGAACTGCAGGATGTAGGCGACCCCGGTGCCGACGATGCCCAGCACGGCGACCGCCGCGAGGGCGAGCGGCAGCGCGGCGACGGGCCCGTGGGCGGCGATCGGCGACCAGCCCTCGAGCGCGGCCCAGCCGAGCAGCGCGGCCACGGTCATCGGGAGCCCCGTGATCATGATCGCGGTCGGGTGGGCCAGCCCGGGCACCTCGCGCCGGCCGAGCAGGCGGCGGTTGAGCGTCCAGCCCACGCCGTAGGAGGCGGCGCCGAGCACCGCGATGGCGATGCCGAGCAGGTCGGGGCCGTGCTCGCGTCGTCCAGGGCTCGCGCGATCAGGACGACGCCCACGAATCCGAGCAGCACCGAGACGAGCTTGCGCGGCGTGAGCCGGTCGCTCGGCAGCAGCAGCAGGGCGAAGAGCACGGTCGCCACGGGGCGTGAACGCGTTGGCGAGCCCGGTGAGGCCGGAGGAGATGCGGGTCTCGGCCACCACGAACGCCGGTGAACGGCAGCGTCGTGAGGAAGAACGAGCAGATCGCCAGCAGCCCCCAGGTGCCCGCGTCGCGCGGCAGCCGCGTGCGGAGCACGACGGAGAGCACGACGAGCGTGGCTGCGGCGATGCCGATGCGCAGCGTCGCGATCTGCATGGGGTGCAGCGCCTCGAGGCCGAGCTTCATGAGCAGGAACGACGAGCCCCAGATGACCGCGAGCCCGATCCAGAGCACCTGCCACGGCACCCGTCCCATCGCGCCGTCGGAGCGGCCGACGGCGGCGCCGACGGTCCGGGCGGCGCCTGCCGTGCCCCGTGGGGTCGTCGCGCTCGTCACGGCCTCATCCGATCACGCACCGCTGACACGCGCGACGTGCGCGAGGAACCGCCGGTGGAACCGCAGCTCGCCGCCCACCTCCGGGTGGAATGCGGTGCCGAGCAGCGCGCCCTGCTCGACGGCGACGACCCGGCCGTCGACGCTCGCGAGCACCTCGACGCCGGGGCCGACGCGCTCGACCGCCGGCGCGCGGATGAAGGTCGCGCGCACCGGCTCCTCCCCCAGCGCGGCACCGAGAGCTCCGCCTCGAACGAGTCGACCTGGCTGCCGAACGCGTTGCGGCGCACGTCGACGTCGAGGCCGCCGAACGGCAGCTGCGTGGGCAGCCCGTCGAGGATGCGGTCGGCGAGCAGGATGAGCCCGGCGCACGTCCCGTAGACGGGCATCCCGTCGGCGATGCGCTCGCGGATCGGCTCGCGCACGCCGAAGAGCCGCGCGAGCTTGTCGATGACGCTCGACTCGCCGCCGGGCAGCACGAGGCCGTCGACGGCGGCGAGCTGCGCGGGCGTGCGCACGAGCGACACGGCGGCGCCCAGCGCCTCGAGCACGGCGACGTGCTCGCGCACGTCGCCCTGCAGGGCGAGGACGCCGACGCGGGGCGCCGGTCGCCCATCGCTACCAGCCGCGCTCGGAGAGGCGGTGCGGCGCGGGCAGGTCGGCCACGTTGATGCCGACCATCGCCTCGCCCAGCCCGCGCGACGCATCCGCGATCGCCTTCGGGTCGTCGAACGCGGCGGTCGCCTTGACGATCGCGGCCGCGCGCGCGCTCGGGCTTGCCCGACTTGAAGATGCCGGAGCCGACGAAGACGCCGTCGGCGCCGAGCTGCATCATGAGCGCCGCGTCGGCGGGCGTCGCGACGCCGCCGGCGGTGAACAGCACGACCGGCAGCGCGCCGCGCTCGGCGACCTCGGCGCACGAGGTCGAACGGTGCCTGCAGCTCCTTGGCCGCGACGTACAGCTCGTCCTTCGACAGCGTCTGGAGCCTGCGGATCTCGCCCGTTGATGGTGCGGATGTGCTTGGTCGCCTCGGAGACGTCGCCGGTGCCGGCCTCGCCCTTCGAGCGGATCATCGCGGCGCCCTCGGTGATGCGGCGGAGCGCCTCGCCCAGGTTGGTCGCGCCGCAGACGAACGGCACGGTGAAGGGCCACTTGTCGATGTGGTTGACGTAGTCGGCGGGGCTCAGCACCTCGGACTCGTCGATGTAGTCGACCTCGAGCGCCTCGAGCACCTGCGCCTCGACGAAGTGGCCGATGCGGGCCTTCGCCATCACGGGGATCGAGACCTCCGCCTTGATGGCGTCGATGAGGTCGGGATCCGACATGCGGGCGACGCCGCCCTGCGCGCGGATGTCGGCCGGGACGCGCTCGAGCGCCATGACGGCGACAGCGCCGGCGTCCTCGGCGATGCGCGCCTGCTCGGGGGTGACGACGTCCATGATGACGCCGCCCTTCAGCATCTCGGCCAGCCCGCGCTTGACGCGGGCCGATCGCGGTGGTGGACTCGGTCATGTCTCTCGTTCGCCGTTCCGGCCTCAGCCGGTCAGACCGGCCAGGCTGCCTGGATGTCCTGGCGCATGTCCTCCAGCAGGATGGGCAGCGCCTTCGTCTTCGCGATGATCGGGAAGAAGTTCGAGTCCAGCGACCATCGGGGGACGATGTGCTGGTGGAGGTGGTCGGCGATGCCGGCGCCGGCGATGCGGCCCTGGTTCATGCCGATGTTGAAGCCCTGGCAGCGCGTGACCTGCGACAGCACGCGCATGGCCGTCTGCGTGAGCACGGCCATCTCGGCCACCTCGTCGGTGGTCGCCTGGTCGTACATGCCGACGTGCCGGTAGGGGCAGACCATGAGGTGGCCGGTGTTGTAGGGGAACAGGTTGAGCAGCACGTAGCAGGTCTCGCCGCGGTGGACGATGAGCCCCTGGTCGTCGGCGAGCTCCGGGGCTCGGCAGAAGGGGCACGCGTCCTGCTCCGGCATCTGGCCCTGCTGGATGTAGACCATCCGGTAGGGCGTCCAGAGCCGCTGGAAGTGGTCGGGCACGCCGGCCAGCTCGCTCGACATCTGCGTCGGTGCGCCCCACGCGTGCTCGCCGACGAGCGGTGGCTCCTGCGGCTCCGCGGGGTCGAACGGCGGCAGCGCGTCGCGCTTGACCGCGGCGCGCTCCGCCGGCTCGTCCGTGTCTCGCGGCTCGGTCACACGTGGGCCTTCGTCTCGATGGCCTCGACGATGCGGCGGATGGCCTCGTCGACCGGCACGCCGTTGTCCTGCGTGCCGTCGCGGAAGCGGAACGAGACGCTGCCCGCGTCGCGGTCCTTCTCGCCGGCGATGAGCTGGAAGGGCACCTTCATGAGCGTGTGCGTGCGGATCTTCTTCTGCATCCGCTCGTCGCTGCGGTCGACCTCGATGCGCACGCCCTTCGCCCGCAGCTGCGCGGCGATGTCGTCGAGGTAGCCGGCGTAGTCGGCCGCGACCGGCACCCCCACCACCTGGACGGGAGCGAGCCAGACGGGGAACGCGCCGGCGTAGTGCTCGACGAGGATCGCGAAGAAGCGCTCGATCGAGCCGAACAGCGCGCGGTGGATCATGATCGGCCGCTGCTTCGAGCCGTCCGCGGCGGTGTACTCGAGCTCGAACCGCTCCGGCAGGTTGAAGTCGAGCTGCACGGTCGAGAGCTGCCAGGAGCGCCCGATCGCGTCGGTCACCTTGAGGTCGATCTTGGGTCCGTAGAACGCCGCCTCGCCGGGCTCCTCGACCACGTCGAGGCCGGATGCGCGAGCGACGCGGCGGAGCGCATCCGTCGCCGTCGCCCAGACGGCCTCGTCGCCGATCCACTTCTCCTTCTCGTCGTCGCGCATCGACAGCTCGAGCCGGAAGTCGGTGAGGCCGAAGTCCTGCAGCAGCGAGAGCACGAACTCGAGGACCTTCGTGGTCTCCTCCTCGAGCTGCTCGGGCGTGACGAACAGGTGCGCGTCGTCCTGCGTGAACCCGCGCACGCGGGTGAGTCCGTGGAGGGCGCCGGAGAGCTCGTTGCGGTAGACGGTGCCGTTCTCGGCCAGGCGCAGCGGCAGGTCGCGATAGCTCCGCGCGCTGCTCTTGTAGACGAGGATGTGCATCGGGCAGTTCATCGGCTTGAGGTAGTAGTCGACGCCCTGCCGGGTGACGTTCCCCGCCTCGTCGCGCTCCTCGTCCATGTGGATGGGCGGCCACATGCCCTCGCCGTAGGTGACGAGGTGGTTGGAGGTGACGAACAGGTCGCGCTTCGTGATGTGCGGCGTGTAGACGTAGCTGTAGCCCTGCTCGATGTGGCGCTTGCGGGCGTGCTGCTCCATCTCGCCGCGCGCGATCGCGCCGCGCGGGTGCCACACCGAGAGGCCGGAGCCGATCTCCTCCGGGAACGAGAACAGGTCGAGCTCGCGGCCCAGCTTGCGATGGTCGCGCTTCGCGGCCTCCTCGAGGCGCAGCTGGTAGGCGCGCAGCTCGTCCTTCGACGGCCATGCGGTGCCGTAGATGCGCTGCAGCTGCGGCAGGTCGGTCTTGCCGCGCCAGTAGGCGCCCGCGACGCGCATGAGGGCGAAGCCGTTGCCGATCAGCCGCGTGGAGGGCAGGTGCGGGCCGCGGCACAGGTCCTTCCACGCCACCTCGCCCGTCTTCATGTCGACGTTGTCGTAGATCGTGAGCTCGCCCGCCCCGACCTCGACGGATGCGCCCTCCGCGGCCGAGCCTGCGCCGCCCTTGAGGCCGATGAGCTCGAGCTTGTACGGCTCGTCGGCGAGCTCCGCGCGGGCCTCGTCGTCGCTGACGACGCGGCGCACGAAGCGCTGGCCGGCCTTGATGATCCGCTCCATCTCCTTCTGCAGCGCCTTGAGGTCGTCGCTCGAGAAGGGCTGGTCGACGTCGAAGTCGTAGTAGAAGCCGTCCTGCACGGGCGGGCCGATGCCGAGGCGCGCCTCGGGGTTCACGCGCTGCACGGCCTGCGCGAGCACGTGCGCGGCGGAGTGGCGGAGGATGTCGAGCCCGTCGGGGCTGTCGATCGCGACCGGCTCGACCGTCTGCGTGTCGGTCACCTCGCGGGCGAGGTCCTGCAGCTCGCCGTCGACGCGCATGGCGACGATGGCACGGTCGGTGAAGAGATCGAATCCGGTGGTCACTGCTCCATCGTAGGTGCCGCGAGCCAGACCGTCGCCTCACCGGGCAGCGCCGTGCCGTCGAGCGGACGGCTCGACAGCACGGCCGCGGCGGCGGCGTCGCGGCCGAGCTCGAAGGGCTCGGTGCCGAAGTTCGTGATGATCCGCCAGCCGTTCGGCCGCACGACGCGCAGCACGTCGGCGCGGCCGGTCGTCGACCCACTCCAGCTGCTCGCCCGACTGCAGCCGTCGGCGCAGCCGCAGCGCTCGCCGGTACAGGGCGAGGCTCGAGGACGGATCGGCATCCTGGACGTCGACGGCGTGCGCGGCGAACCATGCCGGCTGCGGCAGGTGCGCGCGGCCCCCCGAAGCCGAAGGACGCCGACGACGTGCGTCCACGGCAGCGGCACGCGGCAGCCGTCGCGCCCGATCTCCGCCCCGCCGGTGCGGAAGAAGGTGGGGTCCTGCCGCTGCGCGGCGGGGATGTCGGCCACCTCGTGCAGCCCCAGCTCCTCGCCCTGGTAGAGGTAGGTCGACCCGGGCAGGCCGAGGATGAACAGCGTCGCCGCGAGCGCTCGGCGCAGGCCGCGCTCGCGGTCGAGCTCGCCTCGTCGCCGCCCCCGAGCAGCCAGTCGCCGCCGTGCTCGCGTCGGCGCGCCGCGCGACGGCGGGCTTCGGCAGGCCGTAGCGCGTCGCGTGCCGGACGACGTCGTGGTTCGACAGCACCCAGGTGCTCGACGAGCCCGACGCGCGGCGAGGGCGAGGTTGTCGGTGATGATGCGCGCGGAACTGCCCGGCGTCGAAGTCGGCCTCGAGCAGGTCGAAGTTGAACGCCTGGCCGAGGCTCTCGGGGCGCGCGTACAGGTGGATGCGGTCGGGTCGCACCCACGCCTCGGCGACGGCCGTGCGCGGCGGGTCGTACGCGTCGAACACCGTGCGCCACTCGGCGTAGATCTCGTGCACGTCGTCGCGGTCGATGAGCGGGTGGATGCCGTCGACCGGGAGCTGCGTCCAGCTCGGCCCGCGACGGGAGCGGCTCGGTGAGGTCCTTCGTGAGCATGTGGGCGACGTCGATCCGGAAGCCGTCGACGCCGCGGTCCGACCAGAAGCGCAGCGTCGTCAGGAAGTCCGCGCGCACCTCCGGGCTGGTCCCAGTTCGAGGTCCGGCTGCTCCCTGGCGAAGTTGTGCAGGTACCACTGGCCGTCGTCGACGCGCTCCCAGGCCGATCCGCCGAAGAGCGACATCCAGTCGCGTCGGCGGCTCGGCGCCGTCGGCCCGTCCCTCGCGGAAGATGTAGCGCTCGCGCGCCGCCGAGCCGCGCCGGCGGCGAGCGCCTCCTGGAACCAGGCGTGCAGGTCGGAGGTGTGGTTGGGGACGATGTCGACGACGACCTGGATGCCGCGCGCGTGGAGCGCCTCGACCATCGCGTCGAAGTCCGTCGAGCGTGCCCAGGCGCGGGTCGACGTCGCGGTAGTCGGCGACGTCGTACCCGCCGTCCGCGAGCGCCGACGGGTAGAACGGGCTCAGCCAGACCGCGTCGACGCCGAGCGCGGCTGAGGTAGTCGACGCGGGACAGTGATGCCCCGGAGGTCGCCGAGGCCGTCGCCGTCCGCGTCGGCGAAGCTGCGGGGGTAGATCTGGTAGACGACGGCCTGGCGCCACCACGGCGAGTCGGTCGTCGTCGGGCGCGGCGTCTGCGATGGGGTGCGACGGAGCTCGGTCACGGGCGTGGGTTCCTCTTCGGTGGTCGATGCGGGCGTGGCGGCGCGTCAGCCCTTGACGGCGCCCTGGGTGACGCCCTCCATGACCCAGCGCTGCGTGAAGAGGTAGGCGACGATCGCGGGCGCCATCGCCATGAGGTACGAGGCGAAGGCCACGTTGTAGTTGTTGCTGAACTGGGTCTGGAACAGGTTCTGCCGCACCGGCAGGGTCTGCAGCTCGGGGTCGGCGATGATGAGCGACGGCATCATGAAGTCGTTCCAGGCGTAGAGGAAGGCGAAGATGCCGACCGTCGCGCTCATGGGCGCGAGCAGCGGGAAGATCAGCTGCCAGAACGTCTGCCAGGTGGTCGCGCCGTCGATCCGGGCGCTCTCCTCGAGCTCGAGCGGGATGGAGCGCAGGAACGCCGTGAACAGCAGCACGCTGAAGCTCAGCTGGAACATGGTGCGCGAGGATGATCACGCCGACGGGGTTGTCGAGCCCGAGCGGCCGGTCAGCTGGATCTGCGGCAGCGCGACCACCGGGAACGGGATGAACATCGCGGCGAGCAGGTAGAAGAACGAGTAGCGGAACAGCCGGTGGTCCCAGTTGCGGACGATCGCGTAGGAGGCGAAGGCCGCGAGCAGGATCGTCGCGGTGACGGTGCCGGCGGTGACGAGCAGCGAGATGCCGGCGCCGATGGGGAACTTCGTGAGGTCCCACGCCGTGGACGAAGCCGTGACGATGCTGAACGGGCGCGGGCAGCGAGAAGGCGTTGCCGTCGACCGCCTGCCCGGCGTCTTGAACGCCATCGAGATCGTGACGTACAGCGGCAGCAGGACGGTGACGGCGCAGAGGATGAGGATGATCGTGCCCGACCAGTTGACGCCGCTCCATCCGGAAGCGCGGCTGGCCGCGCCGGCTGCGGCTGCGTCGAGGAGTGTCGGTGCGTCGGCGGGCGTCGGCTGGCTGGTGGTGGTCATCAGAGTGCGTTCCTTCCGCGGGTGAGCGAGAGCTGGAGGAGCGAGATGAGGACGGCGACGATGAAGAAGATGGTCGCGTTCGCCATCTGGTAGGCGTAGTCGCCGCCGTTGAAGCCGGCGATGATGTCATCGCGATGCTGCGGGTGGCGGTGCCGGGGCCGCCGTTGGTGAGGCCGACGATGATGTCGTAGGCGTTGAGGAAGCCCTTGAAGCCGAGGATGACGTTGATCACCACGTAGCCCGCGACGAGGGGCAGCGTGATGCGCACGAGCTGCTGGAGCTTGCTCGGCGCCGTCGATCGATCGGCCGCCTCGTAGACCTCGCCCGGCACCGAGAGCAGGCCGGCGATGTAGATGAGCAGCGTGCCCGGGATCGCCTGCCACGCCGTGACGATGACGATCGCGACCCAGGCGAGGTCCGCGTTGGCCAGCAGGCTCGTCGACAGCCACGGGATGCCGAGCGCCGCCCCCGCCGCCGGGAGCGAGTTCGAGAACAGGAAGTTGAAGACGTAGGCGATGACGATGCCCGAGATCACCATCGGGATCACGAAGATCGTGCGCAGCGCCGGTCTTCATCCGGATCCGCGAGGTGAGCCCGACCGCCAGCAGGAACGCGATGACGTTGACGACGATGACCGTCGCGACCGAGAAGCCGAAGGTGAACAGGTAGCTCTGCAGGATCGCCGGATCGCTGAACAGCGCGATGTAGTTGGTGAGCCCGTGAAGCTCCACTCGCCGATGCCGATGGAGTCGGTGAAGCTGAAGAAGATGCCGATGACGCCCGGGACCGTGATCGCGAGCGTGAACAGCACCAGGCTCGGGCAGCAGGAACAGGTAGTAGATCGGGCTCGACGCGGCGCGTGCGGCGGCGGACGCGCGATCGTCGCCGTTCGCGGCTGTGCGGCTGGTAGCGGCTCATCGCTCCGCTCCTTCGGTCTGGTGGTCGGCGCCGGCGCGCGGAACGCGAGCCGCGCCCAGTCCGCGTCCATCGTGCGCAGCACCGCGGCGGGATCCGACCCCGAGCACCATCGCCTGCGAGTAGTTGAAGACGGGGATGGTCCTCGGCACGAGCACCGACGGCCCCTGGTAGATGCGGCCGTCCTCGTAGTACTCGGTCATCCCCTCGATGCGCGGGTCGTCCGGGCGCGGGGCGCCGTCGTGGGCGTGAAGCCCAGCTGCGACGTCGTTGTACGCCTCGATGTGCTCGGGCAGGTAGAGGTACTCGAGGAAGTCGAGCGCGGCCTCCGGGTGCCGCGACTCCTCGGGGATCATCGCCGCCAGGTCCATGTTGACGCGGACGGCGAGATCGGCGGGGTCCTCGGTCATCGGCAGCGGGAAGGTGCCGAGGTCGAGGTCGGGCGCGGTCTTCGCGATCTCGCCGAACGCCCACGGCCCCTGCAGGTACATCGCGGCCTCGCCCTGGCAGAAGGCGAGGTTGCCGTCGCCGTAGCCGCGGCTGGGCGCATCGTCGTTGACGTAGCTGCTCGTCAGCTCGACATCCGCTCCATCGGCTCGGCGAAGTCCTGCTGGAACGAGACCGCCGAGTCGGGCCCGACCTCCGTGCCGGCCTCGGCCAGCCCGTCGAAGAAGTCGAGGACGTCGAGCGAGCCGCCGACGGCGTAGTCGTACCAGCCCTGGCGCGACGGTCCAGTCGTCCTTGAACGTCGCGTAGAAGGGCGTGATGCCGGCCGCCTCGAGCGCGTCGCACACCGCGAGCAGCTCGCTCCAGGTCTCGGGCACCTCGAGTCTGCTCGGCGAAGATCTCCTTGTTGTAGATCACCGATGCGGCCATCACCGAGTACGGCAGGGCGCTGATCCGGCCCTCGCAGCGTGCCGTACTGCTCCATGAGCGGCTGCAGGTCGTCGCGGATGGTGGCGGCGGCCTCGGTGCCGGCGAGATCGATGAGCGCGCAGCGCTGCACGAACCGGGCGACCTCGTAGTTGTAGTTGGCCAGCATGATGTCGGGCGGGTTGCCGCGCACGAAGCTCGCCGAGACGACGTCGACGCCCGACGTGTCGATCTCGACCCGCACGTCGTCCTGCGAGGCGTTGTAGTCGGCGACGAGCGCCGTCATGAAGTCGATCGCCTCGCGCTTGCTGAACGTGAAGCGGATCGTCTCGCGCCCATCCCCCGCGCACCCGACCAGCAGGCTCCCGCCGAGCGCCAGGGTCGCCGCCCGCCGCGAGCAGCCGCCGCCATCGTCTCCCGGTCCCAGACATCGTGTCCTCCGCTCGCGCCATTGCGATCCAGACACGGCGACTGATTAGATTAAGTCGCCAAATCAATCTATGCGCGGGAGTATTGCATCGCCGCTCCAGGAAGGTCAAGACCCGTGTCGCCATCCGTCCTCCCCCCGCCGCAGTCGCGCCCGCCGAGCTACGACGCGGTGCTCTCGCACGCGTGGGCGGCCGAGGAGTTCACCGCCACGGAGGTGATGGAGGCGACCGGCTGACCCGACCGACGGCCATCGACGCGATGGAGTGCGCTCGAGCGCATCGGGCTGCTGCGCGAGCTGCCCGATGCCCGCCAGGCGGGCGAGTACCGCAGGGGCAGGCCGGCGCGCAGGTTCGCGCTGCGCGACGACGCCGCCGTGCTCGTCGGCGTCGACGCCGGGCAACGTGCACATCACGGCGACGGTCACCGACCTCCGCTCGCGCGCGCTCGCGACGCACCGCATGACGCTCGAGATGGACCGGGACGCTCCCCCGGCGCGGTCGGCAGCGCATCCTCGCCGCGGTGGACGCCGCGCTGCGGGACGCCGGGCGCTCGCGGAGCGACGTGCTCGCGGTCTGCGTCGGCGTGCCCGCGCCGGTGGACGCCGCGGGCCGCTCGCCGCGGCACCCCGCCGGTTCTGGGAGCGCATGAACCCCGACTCATCGATGCCCTCGCGTGGGCGCCGCTGCGGCGGGTCGACAACGACGCGACGCTCGCCGCCGTGGCCGAGGGCGCGGTCGGGGCCGCGCGTGGGACATCGCGACTACATCACGCTGCTCGCGGGGGCCGCCTCGGCGCCGGGGTCGTCGTCGACGGCCACGTGCTGCGCGGCGCCCACGGCGGGGTCGGCGAGATGGTGGCGTTCGACCACGTCGACGGCGTCGGCACGGCCGACGGCCTGGGCGCTCGAGCCGCGGCGTGGGCGGCGGCGGCCGTCGCCAGCGGCGACGCGGCCGGCAGCGCCTGGCGTCGATCCCGCCGGCGCAGCTCGACGGCCGAGCCGTGCTCGAGCTCGCCGCCGACGGCGACGAGCATGCGCGCGCCATCGTCGACCGCGTGGGCGGCGTCCTCGCGCGGATCGTCAGCGTGCTCGGCAGCATGTTCGACCCGCGAGCTCGTCGTCATCTCGGGCGCGATCTCGGCGGGCCTCGCCGATGTGGTCGTCGCGGCCGCGCCGATCCCTCCCCACGGATCTCGACCTGCCCGGCGCCCGAGCTGCGTCGTCTCGAGCCTCGGCCCCGACGTGGTCGTGACCGGCGCGGTCGCCGCCGCGGCGGCCGCGGACGCCCGGGCGCACGCGCTCGACGTCTGGGGCCCGAGCGCGTCGAGCTGAGCGCGGCCTTAGGTGCCGCAGTACGTGCGGTAGGCGCGGAAGCTGCGCTCGGGGCCCGGCGCGGCGTAGCGCTCGAGGCCCGGGCGCTCGTCGAAGGGCCGGCTGACGGCGTCGAGGAGCGCCGCGAGGGGGTCGAGGTCGCCCTCGGTGGCGGCGTCGAGCGCCTCCTCCACGAGGCGGTTGCGCGGCACGTAGACGGGGTTCACGCGGTCCATCGCGTCGGCGTCCGGACCGAGCGAGAGCCAGCGCTGCGACCAGGCCTCGAAGGCGTCGCCATGCACGAACAGGCTCCGGGCGGCGTCCGGTCGGCCGCGCGCGGCCGCGCCGAGCGCGCGGAAGGCGGTCGTCAGGTCGACCCGCTCGGACTCCAGCAGCGCCAGCAGCTCGTCGGCGAGGGCCGTCGTCCCGTCGGCGGTGCCGCTGAGCAGCCGAGCTTCGCCCGCATGCCGTCCGACCACGCGGTGCGGTAGAGCGAGGGGAACGCCTCCAGCTCGGCGATCGCGAGCGCGACCGCACGGTCCTGGTCGTCGGCCAGCAGCGGCAGCAGCGCCTCCGCGAGCCGGGCGAGGTTCCACTGCGCGATGGCGGGCTGGTTGCCGTAGGCGTAGCGGCCGCGATGGTCGATCGAGCTGAACACCGTCGCCGGGTCGAAGCCCTCCATGAACGCGCAAGGGCCGTAGTCGATGGTCTCGCCGGAGATCGTCATGTTGTCGGTGTTCATGACGCCGTGCACGAAGCCGACCAGCATCCACTGCGCCACGAGCGCCGCCTGCGCTGCGACCACCGACCGCAGCAGGCCGAGGTGCGGCTGCTCCGGCGCGACGCGCCGGGTGCGTGCCGTCGATGGCGTGGTCCGCGAGGCGGCGCAGCAGCTCGAGGTCGCCGGTGGCGCGCCGTACTGGAACGTGCCGACGCGCAGGTGGCTGCTCGCGACGCGGGCGAGCACGGCGCCGGGCAGTGGCTCGTCGCGGCGCACGGTGCGCCCCGTCGCGACGACGGCGAGCGATCGGGTGGTCGGGATGCCGAGCGCGTGCATCGCCTCGCTGACGACGTACTCGCGCAGCATCGGCCCGACCGCGGCCAGCCCGTCGCCGCCGCGCGCGAACGGCGTGCGGCCGGAGCCCTTGAGGTGCAGGTCGCGCAGCCCGCCGCGCGCGTCCGCGAGCTCGCCCAGCAGCAGCGCTCGGCCGTCGCCGAGGCGCGGCGAGTACGCGCCGAACTGATGTCCGGCGTAGGCCTGCGCGACGGGCGTCGCGCCCTCGGGCACACCCTGCCCCGTCAGCAGGCGCACGCCGTCGGGGCGCCGCAGCGCATCCGGGTCGAGGCCGCAGCTCGACGGCGAGCTGCGCGTTCAGGACCAGCAGCGACGCATCCGGCGCATCCTCCGCCCGCCAGGGGACGGCCAGCTCCGGCAGCTCGCGCGCGAAGCGCGAGCCGAGCTCGATCGTGGAGGCGGAGGCTGCGAGCACACCGCGAGGCTACTCCTGCGCCCAGACCCGGGTCCGCGTGGCGGGCCGCACCGGCGTACGCTCAGGTCATGGAGCATCCCACGCAGCACACCGTCTACTCCGCCGCCGATATCGCGGAGGTGCTCGCGGAGCTGCAGGCATGCGGCACCGACCCGCTCAGCCTGCGTCGCTGGGCCGGACGCCGCGAGGTCCGCACCGCGCTCGTGCGGGCCGGCAGGGCGCTCAGCTCGGTGCGGCTCACCGGCAAGGCACCGGGCGGCGGGTGGGTCGAGTTCAGCCTCGTCGACGGCGCCTGGGCACGCACGCTCTGACCCGGACATGCGAAAACCCCCGGGAGACCGGGGGTTTCTCTGGTGGGCGATACTGGGTTCGAACCAGTGACCTCTTCCGTGTCAGGGAAGCGCGCTACCGCTGCGCCAATCGCCCTTGCAGTGTTCGCTCGAGGTGGAGACGGGATTCGAACCCGCGTAGACGGCTTTGCAGGCCGCTGCCTCACCACTCGGCCACCCCACCAGGTGGTGTGAGATTCACACATGTGACATTGCTGTCACTGACATTGCTGTCGAGCGGATGACGAGATTCGAACTCGCGACCCTCACCTTGGCAAGGTGATGCGCTACCACTGCGCCACATCCGCGGGGCTCATCGCTGAGCACTCGCATGACTATACCCACGCCGGGAGCCCAGCACCAAATCGTCGAGGGAGAGTCGCGGATGCGTCGCATCGGTCACGCTCGGGCCGCGGATGTGGCAGACTTGTCCGGTCCGCACAGCGAGCATCGCTGGCGGGCACGGGCGATTGGCGCAGTTGGTAGCGCGCTTCGTTCACACCGAAGAGGTCATCAGTTCGAGTCTGGTATCGCCCACCGCAGAAGGCCCCGGCAGCAGCCGGGGCCTTCGTCGTGTCCGGGCCGGATCAGGCCGCCTCGCACATCTCGGCGCATCGCTCGCACGCCTCGGCGCACGCCCGGCAGTGGTCGCTGTCGTGCCGGCGGCACTCGGCGGCGCACGCG